>NZ_VTHJ01000012.1:121032-169823 GCF_008386495.1 Streptomyces tailanensis
ATCGCCCTTCGGGCTCGTCCTCAAACGCCGGACGGGCTGAATTCAGGGGCGGCCGCCCCCGCCACCCCGCGACGCTGTTGGCGAATCCCGCCGGGCGAGAGCCAAGTGGTCGCGCAGTCTCACCGACACGCCGGGAATGCGGCGTGTCGGTGAGACCCACGAGCCACTTGGCAGCCGTCGACCGGATTCGCCAACAGCGGGCCCGGACGTGCTGAGTGGGCATCCCAGTAGCTGACGATCCGTCAGATCGGCGCTACCGTGGCGCACATGGACACCATGGAGACGAGCGCCACGGAACCCACCATCGCCCCCGCCTTCCCGAGGATCATCTCGGTCGACGACCACACGGTGGAGCCCCCGAACGTCTGGCAGGACCGCCTCCCGAAGAAGTACCGGGACATCGGCCCCCGCATAGTCCGGGCGCCGCTGAAGGAGATGACCTTCCTCGGCGGCCGCTTCAAGCCCGTCATGGGCGCCCCCGGCGACGACGGACCGATCGGCGACTGGTGGGTCTACGAGGACCTGCACCGCCCCCTGACCCGCCTCGACACGGCGGTCGGGTACAGCAGGGACGAGATCAAACTGGAGGTCATCACCTACGAGCAGATGCGCCCCGGTTCGTACGACGTTCCGCAGCGCCTCGCCGACATGGACGTCAACCACGTCCAGTCCGCCCTCTGCTTCCCCACCTTCCCGCGTTTCTGCGGCCAGACCTTCACGGAGGCCGCCGACCACGAACTGGGTCTGCTGGGCGTCCGGGCGTACAACGACTGGATGGTGGAGGAGTGGTGCGGCCCGGCGGCGCACGGCCGCCTCATCCCGCTCACCCTCATTCCCCTCTGGGACGCCGAACTCGCCGCCGCCGAGGTCCGCCGCAACGCCGCCCGCGGCGTCCGGGCCGTCGCCTTCTCCGAGATCCCCCCGCACCTCGGCCTGCCCTCCGTCCACACCGACGACTGGGACCCCTTCCTCGCCGCCTGTGACGAGACCGGCACGGTCGTCGCCATGCACATCGGCTCCAGCAGCCGTATGCCCTCCACGTCCGCCGACGCCCCGCCGGCCGTCGGCTCCACCATCACCTTCGCCAACTGCTGCTTCTCGATGGTCGACTGGCTGATGAGCGGCAAGTTCGAACGCTTCCCCAACCTCAAGGTCATGTATGCCGAGGGCCAGATCGGCTGGATCCCGTACATCCTGGAGCGCGCGGATGTGGTGTGGGAGGAGAACCGGGCCTGGGGCGGGGTCGCCGACAAGGTGCACCGGCCGCCGTCCGAGTTGTTCGCCGAGCATGTGTACGGCTGCTTCTTCGACGATGCGTTCGGTCTGAAGAACCTGGACGCGATCGGGGTCGGCAACGTGCTGTACGAGACCGACTACCCCCACTCCGACTCCACCTGGCCCAAGTCCCGCGAGGTCGGGGAGGCCCAGATGGGCCACCTGGACCCGGACGTGGTCGACCGGATCGTGCGCCGCAACGCGATCGATTTGCTGGGGCTGACGGAGTACGGGCTGTGGGCGGGGGCTTGAGTGGGAATCGCGGAAGGCACGGATCCAGGGTGAGGAATGAGAGGTAAGTGTGACACTCGTGTGAACTGTCTGGTCGTCAGATAGCATGATCCCCCTTGGGGGGCCAAGTGCGTTGCGGCTGCCCCCGTGCCGGTTTGCGCAGAGGATTCAGGGGCGTCAGTTGCCGTACACCGCAGAGATCAGCCGTACCAACCCCGGGTGCTTCATCTTCCTCGTGGATCAGTCCGCCTCGATGAGCGATCCCATGACAAGCGGTGAGGTGTCGCCACAGCGCGCCGAGGTCGTCTCGGATGCCATCAACCGGCTGCTGACCGAGCTGTCGGTCAAGTGCGCCAAGGAAGAAGGCGTACGCGACTACTTCCATGTCGCGGTGATCGGATACGGGCACAACCACGTCGGCTCCGCCTTCCAGGGCGCGTTGGCCGGCCGCGACCTCGTTCCGCTGAGCGAGGTCGCGAACAACCCGGCCCGGGTGCAGAGCCGTACCAAGAAGGTGCCGGACGGCGCTGGCGGTCTGGTCGAGACCTCCGTGCAGTTCCCGGTGTGGATGGACCCGGTGACCAACGGCGGTACACCCATGACGCGGGCTCTCGGCTACGCGGACTCGCTGGTCGCGAACTGGGTCGAGGCGCACCCCGGGGGCTTCCCGCCGATCGTCCTCAACCTCACCGACGGCGAGTCCACCGACGGTGACCCGACCAGCGCGGCCATCGGCCTCGCCTCGCATGCCACGGCCGACGGCGCGGTGCTCCTGTTCAACCTCCATGTCTCGGGCAGCGGCGGCACCCCGGTCACCTTCCCGGACAGCGAGGAGGGGCTGCCGGACACGTACGCACGTCTGCTGTTCCAGATGTCGAGCGTGCTGCCCAGCCACATGCGCTCCTACGCGGCTTCGCAGGGCCACCGGGTCAGCGAGACGACCCGGGGCTTCGTCTACAACGCCGACATCGTCAACATCGTGGAGTTCCTGGACATCGGCACCCGCGCGACGGAGCTGCGCTGACCATGGGGGACCTCCCGGTGCTGCCGGACCGGCAGCTGCTGCGGGTGCCCAAGGCGGGCAGCCTGCGCGAGGAGTGCGAGGACGCCGGTTACGTCTTCCCCGGTGACCCGTGTGTCGACGGCGAGGGGCGGACCGTCGCCTCGCTGTACGCGGCCGTGTCGGACGGCGCCTCGGAGAGCCTGCTCGCTGGTCCCTGGGCCGAACGGCTGGTCAACGACGCCGTCGAGTCCATGTGCCTGAACGGTGACTGGTGGCAGGACCTCGGCGCGTTCGTCGGCGACCTCATGCGCCGTTCGGGCGACAGCTGGGACGCCTTCCTCACCTGGTACCAGGCCGACCGCGCCGAGCGGGGCAGGCCGATCACCTGGTACGAGCAGCCCGGTCTGGAGAAGGGCGCCTTCGCCACCGTACTGGGCGTCGAACTCCGGTCGTCCGTGGCGGAGAGCGGTGAGGTGAGCTGGGACTGGTACGCCTTCGCCCTGGGTGACAGCTGCCTCTTCCACCTGCGGGACGGCCAGGTCCTCGGCGCCTTCCCGATCAACGACCTGGACGACTTCGGCATCACCCCGCAACTCCTCGGCAGCCGCAACCATGACGTGGCACTGGTCGCCGAGCGGGTGAGAGTCGCCCACGGCACGCTGCTCCCCGGCGACGAACTCCTCCTCGCCACCGACGCGCTGGCCGCCTGGCTCCTGACCCCACGCCCCGAACTGCCCGCTCCCGGGCTGCTGTTGGCCGAACTCGCCGAACTCGGCGAGGAGTCGTTCGAGGAGTGGGTGAACGACCAGCGGGCGCGGTCCCGTATCCGAAACGACGACGTGACGCTCATCCGGATGAGGGTGAGAGCGGAGGGGTGATGGCGGTCTCCCACGGCGGCGGGTTCGCCGCCGGATCCGGAGCGGTCGGAAAGTTCCCGACGGGAGCCAACTACGCGGAGGCCCTGCAGCATCCCGAGGTCTGCTTCCGCGACCCCGGCCTCAAGCACGGCACCGTCCAGCAGACCCCCGTACTGGGCCCGAAGGCGATCTCCGGCAACTTCGCCAGCGTCTTCTCGGTCACCGCCCCGGACGGCCAGCGGTACGCCCTGAAGTGCTTCACCAGGGACAGCACGTCCCTCACCAGGCGCTACACGGCCATCAGCTCCGCCCTCGGCGCCCTGTCACACGCGTGGTCGGTGGGCTTCGAGTTCCTGGACGAGGGCGTGCTGGTCGCCGGGGAGTGGTACCCCGTGGTCAAGATGGCCTGGGTCCAGGGCACCGACCTCCTCAACTGGCTCGACCGCAACCGCACCGACACGGCCGCCGTCCAGGCACTGGCCGACCGGTTCCTGGCTCTGGTGGCCGATCTCGACAAGGCCGGCATCGCTCACGGAGACCTCCAGCACGGCAACATCCTGGTGGCGTCCGACGGGACGCTTCGCCTCGTCGACTACGACGGGATGTACGTACCGGCCCTCAAAGGCGAGAAGGCCACGGAGAACGGTCACCGCAACTACCAGTCCCCGTCCCGTACGGCCGCCGACTTCGGCCCCGCGATGGACCGCTTCTCCGCCTGGGTCATCCAGCTCTCCCTGCTCGCCGTCGCCGCGGACCCCGGCCTCTGGACGCAACTCCACGACCCGCACGGCGAGTTCCTGATCCTCTCCGAGGCCGACTTCACCGAACCGGCCATGTCCCTGGCCTGGCCGGTGCTGCTCGGCCACCCGGACGAACGGGTCCGGGCCGTGGCCACCCGGGTCAAGAACCTCCTCGGCAAGCCGTGCGCCGCGCTGCCCGCCCTGACGCCGGACGCCGTGGCACTCCCCAAGCGGCGCTCGGCATGGGGCAAGGGCCAGGCCGCGGCCAAGGGCGGGAGCGGGGCAGCGGCCCAGGCATCGGCGACCGCGCCGCCGACCGCCTCCGGCCCGCTCGCGCACGGCGTACCGGCCTGGATGACGGGACACATACCGGCGGCGGCCGCACCCGCCGCCGGGGGTACGGCAGGACAGGCCGCCGGGAGTACGGCAGGACAGGCCGGCCCGGGCCCCGCCGGGCAGCCCGCCCCGGGCTTCGGCCGACGGCGCGCGGGTGACCTGGTCGTGGCGGCCTCCTCCCTGCTCGGCAACGCGGCGCCCGGCGCCCTCGCGCTGGCCGCCGTCCAGCCCTACGGGTACCTGCCCATGACCCAGGGGCTCGCGCTCGCCGTGTCCGGGGCCGCGATCGGCCTCGGGCGACGGCTGCGCCCCGAGTACCGTGCCGCGAAGGCACGCGTACGCGAACTCCACCTGCGCGCACGCGAGTTGAAGGATCCGGCCACCGCCCACCAGCGCCTGGAGAAGGACATCCGCAAGCTGGACGAGTCGGTCGCCAAGGACAACGCGGCCTCGGACAAACGCCTCCAGGCGCTGACCACCGAACTCAAGGACGGCCAGGCCCGCATCACCGTGGACCTGAACCGCAGCACCGGCCGGATCCAGAAACAGCTGACGGAACTGTCCGCCAAGGAGGCGCGCCGGATCGCCTACGCCCTGGCGCCCGCGGTCCAGGCGCACATCCAGGAGAGGCTGCGCAAGACCTCGATCCAGGAGGCCCGCAAGCTCACCAACATGGGCGACAAGATGGTCCGGGCCCTGATGGACGCGGGGATCCGTACCGCCGCCGACTTCACGGGCGTGGCGTTCGCCCAGCAAGGGGGCGCCTACCTGGTGGGCACCAGCGGCCAGTGGATCAGGGTGCCGGGTATCGGCGAGGCCAGGGCCAACACGCTGGAGTCCTGGCGCCGGGGCCTGGAGCAGCGCGCCCGGGCCACCGCGCCGACCAAGGTGCCGCCAGGGGTCATGGCGAACATCCAGATCGAGATGGCCACCCTCCGGAACCAGCTGAACGCCGAGCTGAAGCAGGTCGAGGCCGGCGCCCAGCGGAGCCGCGACGCCCTGAAGAACCGCATCGCCGACGAGCGGCAGCGGCTCACTGCCGCGCGGCAGCGGCGGGGCATGGAGAGCCAGCGGCAGCGGGCCGAACTCATCCAGCGCCAGAAGCGGCTGGCGGGCGCCGAGGCGGAGCTGGCACGGGTGAGGACCGACCTCGCGACAGCACGGGCGGAGACCCGACGCACACTGGGCACCCGCCGCTACGTGAAGCTGCTGGCGACCGGCCGCTGAGGGGCGTACACACCGCTCACGGTGCATCCCCGTCGCGTCGGCGGGGGTTCCTGCGGGCCAGTCGGCCCGAGACCGGCGCGGTGCCGAGGTCCGCGCCGTCGCCGTCCTCGTGGCGCAGCACCCAGTCGTCGAGGTCGAGCGCGGCTTCCCGGGGATGCCGTGCCACATGGATCTGCCACCACCTCGCCTCGCCCGGAGCGCCGCCGACGGCTGTTGTAAAGCGGTCGCTCGCGGTGTGCGGGGGCAGGTTCAGGAGCGCGCCGATCAGTCGCCAGTCGGCGCCGCCCAGTCGCTCGTACACGACGGCGGCCTCCAGGAACCGGTGTGCGGCCGTGAGTACCCGGGCGGCCTCGGCCAGCACGGAGCCGGGGGCGCCGGTCGTGCCGTCCGGCCTCAGCTCGTGCTCGCCGACCGGGACGGCGGCGCGGGCGAGCTCGGCCAGTTCGTACGCCTCGTAGGCCAGCACAAGCCTGGCCCGCGCCGTGTCCGTGTACGGGGTGGCAGTGCCGTCGCCCCCATGGCCTTCATCGTCCTCGTTGCCGGTGGCCGTCATGTCAGTCGTCCAGGGCGCGGAGGAAGTACAGGGCGGTCATCGTCACCGCTGTGGTCAGGACGATGGTTCGCAGGGCCCGGGCCGGCAGGCGCAGGGCGAGGTGGGCGCCCAGGTAGCCGCCGGCCAGGGCGCCGGTCAGCATCGTGGTGAGGAACAGGGGGGTGGCCAGGGCGTCCGAGGCGAGGAGGAAGAGGGCGCTCGCGCTGAGGTAGGCCGCCGCGACCTGGACGATGCGCATCGGGTTGGCGGTCGCGGGGTCGAGGCCGAGGGTGAGGCCCCACAGGGCGAGCATCAGGATGCCTACGGCTCCGCCGAAGTATCCGCCGTAGACGGAGAGCAGGAACTGGCCGAGCAACAGGGCTCGCGGGCCCATGCCAGGACGGCGTCCCGGACCTCGGGAGAGCGCGGCCGAGGCCCGGCGTCCGAAGGCGAGGACGAGGGTGGCGAAGGCCAGGAGCCAGGGGACGGCGGCGTCGAACGTGGTCGAGGGGAGGGCGAGGAGGAGGCCGGCGCCGAGGCCGCCGCCGAGGGCGCTGGCGGTGCTCAACTCCGTCGTGGAGACCGTTCCGACCTGGGGGATCTCGCGTCGGCAGACCCAGGCGCCGGCGACCGAGCCGGGTACGAGGGCGATGGTCGAGGCCGCGTTCGCCGTCACCGGGGGCAGGCCCACCGCGACGAGGGCGGGCAGCGCCACGAACGTGCCGCCACCGCCGACGGCGTTCAACACCCCGGCAGCGACCCCGGCCAGCAGAACGAGCAGCAACTCGGACACCGGTCGAGCATCACTTCGCGGGTGCGGTCTCCACAATGCGCGATTCACGTACCGAGCATGAGGCTGTGCCTAAGGCTGGGGGAGAGGGTGCCGCAGAGGGTCGGACGCCGTTCTCTCTCAACCGGCGTGAAGGACCCGGAAGCGGTCGGGTTCCGCCGGATCTCGATCAACGACTTGGATGGGCGGCCAGGCCCACTGCCAAACGCTGATGCCCGGCGTGCGGGAGAAGTGGATCCGCCCGCGGGTGCCTTCGACTGCGACGCGCGGCCAGGATTCGGCAGTACGCGCCCGGTCCGCGCCGTGAGGGCGCAGCACATCGGCGAGGACGGCGACCGTGTCGTAGCCCTCGAAGGCGACGAATGAGGGCGCTTCGGCCAGCCGCTCGCGCAGGGCCGTCTCTACTCGTGCACCGAGTGGGCTGAGGCGTTCGGGCAGGTAGCGCAGGAACGGGATCGCGGTGCCGTCGTCGCCCAGCAACGTTGCCCATTCGGCGAACTCCGGTTGCCCGGCCGGAGCACCGATCATGACCTCGGCAAGGCGCTGGTCGCGGCGGACGGACTTGACGACCGACACCGCCGGCTCCGGGTGGCCGACCAGGAGAAGGAGGGCTGTCGCGCGGTTGTCGACGAGTTCGTCGCACACGGCGGTGGGGGTGAGCGCGCCCATGTCGAGTTCGATGACGGTGCCGCCGCGCGGAGCGAGGTAGTCCCGAAGGATACGGACCCCTGACGCCCAGTAGACACTCGGCTGGGCTGCCACGGCGATTCGGGCGTGGCCCGCGCCGAGGAGGAAGTCCGCGTAGATCTGCCAGCCGCGGGACTGCGGCGGGGAGAGGCGTGCGACCCATTCCGTCGGCTCCTCGGTGAGCGCGTCGAGAACCGCTGACGAGCAGAGGAACGGCAGACCGAGGGCGTCGGCCCTGGCGGCAGCGGCGCGAGCGACGACGCTGTGATACTCCCCCACCAAGGCGGCCACGCCCAGGCGAGCCAGTTCATCCACGGCCGCCGCGGCCCTCTGCGGATCAGCCGCGGTGTCCCGGACCACTAGCTCAAGTGGTCTTCCGCCGATCCCGCCGGCCTCATTGACCTCGCCGATGCCCAGCTCCAGTCCAGCGAGCAAGTGCCGGCCCGCCTCGCCCCAGCCGGGCCGAGTCAGTGGAACGAGAGCGCCGATCTGGACGGATGATCCGTCAGTTCGCTCCACTCCAGGCGGTGGTTGCGGTGGTGGGGCTGGTGGCGTATTCATGCGTTGCAGTCACCTCGGCAAGCCAAGATCATCGGGACGTGCAGCCTACCCACGCACAAGCCCGCGATCCAGGTGTGCGACTTCCGCAACCGGCGTCCAGCAGGCCCTCGTTGTCCCACCGCCACCTGATCGCCGACTGCCTCGGCATCATTGGCGTCCGCCGGGGCCTGGACGGCACCAAAGCCGTCCTCATACTCCGCACCGTGACCGCCAACGGCACCGGGCCGGGCCCGGGCCCGGTTCTAGAGTGGCGCGGGTGCGCTACGACCTCGACGATCTGCGGCTCTTCCTCGGCATCGTGACCGAGGGGTCGATCACGGCGGGCGCCCGCCGGATGCATCTGAGCCTGCCCTCGGCCAGCGCCAGGGTGCGGGCGCTCGAACATCATGCCGGCGTGGCCCTGTTGATCAGGGGCAGGCGAGGAGTGCGCCCCACACCGGCGGGGACCGCGCTGGCCCGGCACGCGCGCGAGGTGCTCGACCGGACGGCACGGCTCGAAAGCGCCGTCGCGAGCTACGCCCGGCCCCGGACCGCACCCCTCACCCTGCTGAGCGGCGGCTCCGCCATGCACCGGCTGGTGCCGAGAGCCCTGGTCTCGTTCCTGCGGGCCCACCCGGACGTCGATGTCACCGTCGCCGAGAGCCGCACCCCACGAACGGTGCGGATGCTCGTGGCCGGCGAGGCGGATCTCGGGGTCGTCGTCGACAACGAGGCACACGACCGGGGCCTCGTCATGGAATCCCTCGGCGACGACTCCCTCGTCGTCATCGGCCAAGCAGGCGGACTTCTCGCCGGGCGCACGACACTGACGTACAGCGAGGCCGCCGAACACCCCCTCGTCGGACTCGACGCCGCGTCGTCGCTGCGCCGCTGGATCGAGAGGCACATCGAGAAGCATATCGGCCCGCACGCCCCGGCGCCGCGCTACCGCACCACCGTCGCCGACCTCGGCACCCTCGTCGCCCTCGCGGCCGCCGGCGTCGGGCTCGCCGTCGTTCCGCGCCGCGCCCTCGACCCAGGCCCCGACCGGCAGCCCCTCGACGTCTGCGCCCTGCAGGACTCCTGGGCCCGCCGGCACCACCTGCTGGCCTGGGGCACGAACGCCCGCACCTCCCCCTCGGCACCGGCCGTCGAGGCACTCGCCGAACACCTGCGCAGGGCGGCCCGTTCGCTGCCGGAGTCCGATCCGGACGTCCACCGGCCCCCTGTCTGACGGATCATCAGATGCGACGATCTGGGGACTGTCCGGTCCGCAGCCTGATACGCGTTTATGCCGACCTTCTCGAAACTATCGGAACCCCAAGCTGATCAGGAGCCGGTCCTCTCTCCTTCCCTCTTGTCTGACGCAGTGTCAACTACGACTATGGGGGCGCTCCACCTCATGTGACGACCGTCAGTCAGGGGAGGCGCCCCAATGCGAGTTTCACCCAACGGTCTACTGACGTACGGGATGCAGCTGCCCGTCCAGTCCCAGAGCACCCTGTACGCCGAGCCCTGGGAGGCGGACACCGGGGCCGGGGATCTGGTCGGGATCGCGCGGGCCGCCGACCGGGCCGGGTTCGCGTACATCGCGAGCTGCGACCACGTCGCCATCCCCCGCCGTCTCGCCCCCGCGATGGGCACGGTCTGGTACGACCCGGTCGCCACGCTCGCCTTTCTCGCCGGGGTCACCGAGCGGGTGCGGTTGCTGAGCCATGTCGCGGTGGTCGGGCTGCGGCATCCGCTGCTGACGGCCAAGCAGTACGCGACCCTTGATCACCTCTCGGGCGGGCGGCTGATCCTCGGGGTCGGGGCCGGGCATGTGCGGGAGGAGTTCGAGGCGCTGGGGGTGGACTTCGAGCGGCGGGGAGCGGTGCTGGACGAGTCCCTCGACGCGCTGCGGGCGGCGCTGGGGCCGGACGAATTCCCTTCGCATCAGGGGAAGTTGTACGACTTCGAGGGTCTGGGGCAGCGGCCCCGGCCGGCACAGGAGCGGGTACCGCTGTGGGTGGGCGGCTCGTCGCCGGCCGCCGTACGCCGGGCGGCCGCACGCGGGGACGGCTGGCTGCCACAGGGAGACCCGCGCGACCGCCTCCCCGCGCAGATCGCCCGGCTGCGGCGCCTGCGGGAGGAGGCGGGGACGGACGACCGGCCCTTCGTGGTGGGCGCCATCACCGAGCCCCTGTACGTCGGTGAGCCGGGCTGGGACGTCGGCCGCCGCACGCTCACCGGGCCGCCGGAAGCCCTCGCCGAGTCGCTGCGAGCGTACGCGGACATGGGCGTGCACCAGATCCAGGTGCGCTTCCGCAGCCGGAGCCGGGGCGAACTCGTCGACCAGATGGGCGCGTTCGGGGCAGAAGTGGGGCCGCTGTTGTAGGCCGCTGGCGTGGGGCAGCTGTTGTGGGGCTGGAGGCGTCGCCCGTCCTTACCGGGGGCGGTTGCCGCTGCCATGAACATCGGTAGCGCGAGGAAGAGGCGGTCGGTCTCGGAGCGGTCCGCTGGTCGGTGATCCAGTCATCTGCCTGTTCGTGGGTGATGGCGCCGGTGGAGTGGGCTCGCTCGGCCAGGCCGGTGAGGAGGGGCGACATCGCTGGGCCGGTGCGGACTCCGGTGTGCACCTCGACCGTCACGTCGTCGAAGCCGGCGGGCCAGGCGCGGCCGTCGAGCAGGGCCTCGCAGAAGGTGGCTCGGGTGCGGTCGGCGAGCAGGCCGGCGGTTTCGGCGAGCGGGGACATGAGGCCATGATGCCGTGGGGACTGTTCGGGGAGTGCCGAACTGTTCCGGTCCTAGCGTCGGTGCCATGACACATTCGACGCACACCTTTGATTCGTACGCGGACGTACGGGCCGCGCTCGCCGACCCGGCGCTCGTCCCGGAGCCGGTGACGGCAGGCGGCGGGCGGGTCGGGGGGAGTGTCGCGTGGCTGCGTGCCAACGTGGCCCGGTTCAGCTCGGGTGAGACGCATCGGCGTCGGCGGGGGCTTGTGGAGGAGGAGTTGGCCCGGCTGGAGCCCGCCGGGCTACGGCGGGCGGCGGCCGGGCCCGAGGGTCAGGTCCGGGTGCGCGTGGTGCGTACCCTCGCCGAGGCCCTGGGGATGGCGGATCCCGCGGCGGTCGCTGAGGCCGTGGTCGTGGTGGCCGGGGCTTATTTCGGAGGCGAGGACCCGGCGGTGGAGGCGGCTGCCGACGAGGCGGTGGCCCGGCTTGTGGCCCAGCTGATGCCGGGGCGGGCGGATGCAGCCGCCGTGGAGAACGAAGGTGCTCTGCAGAACGAAGGTGCTCTGGGGAACGAAGCCGCCGTGGAGGATGGAGCCGCCCTGGAGAACGAAGGTGCTTTTGGGAACGAAGCCGCCGTGGAGGATGGAGCCGCCCTGGAGAACGAAGGTGCTCTGGGGAACGAAGCCCCCGTAGGAGACGGCGCCGCCCTGGAAGCCGTCGCCAACCGTATCGGGCTGCTGGTGCAGGCCTGTGCCGCGACGGCCGCGCTGGTGGAGGCCGCGGGCGACGGCGACGTACCGCCGGCCCGGGTGCTCCGGGAGGTTCCGCCGGTACGGATCATGCGCCGGGTCGCCGCCCGCGCCACCCGGGTCGCCGGGCGGGAGATCGCCGAGGGCGATGTCGTACTCCTGGATCTCGCCACCGCCCATCGGGCGCACCCCGTGCCCCTCACCTTCAGCGCACCACCGCGGGTCTGTCCCGGCCGCGCGCACGCCCTCGCCCTGGCCGACGGTCTGCTCGGCCGCCCGTCGACCGCCTTGGCGCGCCTGCACCACCGGCCCACCCCGCTCCTGCTGCCCAACGCCTGGGACCACGCCTCCGCGGCCGCACTCGCGGCGCGGGGCTTCGAGGCGATCGGCACCACCAGTCTGGGCGTCGCCGCGGCCGCCGGGCTGCCGGACGGGGCGGCCGCGACCGCCGCGGAGACCCTGGCCCTCGCCCGCCGGCTCGGGCAGAGCTCCAGTTCATTCCTCTTCACCGTCGACATCGAGGGGGGCTTCAGCGACGACCCCGAAGAGGTCGCCGAGTTGGCCCGAAAGCTGTACGAGGCGGGCGCAGCCGGCGTCAACATCGAGGACGGCCGCCCGGACGGCACCCTCGCCCCCGTGACGCTCCACGCCGCGAAGATCGCCGCTGTCAAGGCCGTTGTCCCCACGCTGTTCGTGAACGCCCGCACCGACACGTACTGGCTCGGACGACAGAAGGACGAAACCGGGGCCCGCCTCGCGGTCAACGACATCAGGGAAGAGACCCAGGCGCGCCTCGCGGTCTACGAACAGGCCGGTGCGGACGGGGTGTTCGTGCCGGGGCTGTCGGATCCGGACGGAATCGCCGCGCTGCTGGCGACCCTCGTCGTCCCACTGAACATCCTGTACGCGCCGACCGGCCCCACCCTCGCGGACCTGACCGCACTGGGCGTGGCCAGGGTCAGCCTCGGCTCGCTGCTCTACCGCAGGGCCCTGGCCGCGGCCGTGACCACCGCGTCCGCCATCCGCGACGACCGGCCTTCGGACCTCCCCGCCCTCTCGTACACGGAAGTACAGGCATTGGTATAGGCATTGGCAGGGCCTCGGTTGCAGGAGCCGCCCGCCCTGCCGCTGAAGACAGCAGGCGGAGACGGACGGCTGTGCCTGACCACTACCGAGGCGCCGGGCCCCGCCCGGTCCGGCAGCGGGGGCAGCGGCACGGCGGCCACCGGAGCGAATCCGGAAGCCGCTCGCTGTCGTGCCTGCCGGTGATGGTGCGCTGCCATACACGGCCGTCGGATTCGCCGTCAGGGCCGACCCGGTAGGTGCGGATGACCAACCGGGACACCTCGCCCTCCGGGTACCGCCCGGCCTTCACCGCGCCCCGCCGCCCGCGACCGGCCGTCCCGCGAGCACGCACTCGGCAGGCAACGCCGGCGTCGTTTCCGTCCCGGGTAGCCTCAACACCCCACCACCGCCTCGGCGCCCACGACATGCCGGTCCAGGTCGATACCGAAGTCGGCGGCAAGAACGAGCGCGATCCGCCGCCGTTCCTGCTGGGCCTGCCGGTCCTGTTCCCGCTCGACGGCGACGAGGTACGGGCGGACCAACGGGGAGGCGCTCCCGTCGTACGGGCCGTCGTCCAGGCCGTAGGGGGAACGGGGGGGTCGGGGGCCGCGGCATGGCCGCGGCAAGGGCCTCGGGCCTGAGTTCGGGGACCGGTGGGGCGGGGCGGTAGGCCGCTCGCCGCCTACCGGTGCCGGGCGCGAGTACGCCTAGCATCCAGCGCAGCAACGCATGGACAATGCTCATTGTCGTCAACTCCATCCAGTTGATGGCCACGCCCTCGGACGGGTCGCATCCGTCGCGGGGGTCTTCTCGTGTCATGGCCGACGTTAGGGCAACCTGGTCATGCCCTGCCATGGCATGACACAAATGAGCCTGGTTTTCCTTGGCCGCATACGGTCAACCCATGGTGGACATCCCGGAGGGCTACGGCCCGGACGACGAACTTGACCCGGAAGCAGCGGACCCGCTCTACCTGCAACTCGCTGCCGTACTGATCTCCCGGATCGAAAACGGCGTGTACCCGTTGGGGCGAGCCGTGCCTGGAGTCGACCGGCTCATGCAGGAGTTCGGGATCGCGCGCGGGACGGCCCGTAAGACGCTGGTCCTGTTGGCCGAGATGAGCTACGTGCGTACGGTCGTGGGCAAGGGGTCGTTCGTCATCGAGCGAGAGTCCGCCGATGTGCCCGAAGGCCACGGGTCGGGTTCGACTGCCGAGTCCGAAAGTGATGAAGCATGACCATTGACTGGGATGGGCCAGTCCCGCCGTACCGTCAGATCGCCGGGAACCTGAGCGCCGGTACGGACGACGGCAGCACCATGCCCAGCCGCCACGTGTGGTGACAGACTGGACACCTCGGTTCATCGCCCAGGTCGCGGTTCCGGGCGCCCAGTACGTCGGGCTGAGTACGGGCGGCGGCCCGATCTGGAACACGTGGTCGACTTGACCACCGGGTCGTTCGCCACGCTTGTGCTGGACCGGGGGCCTGGTGCGGCAGGGCGGCCCGTTGTGGTTGTGGGACACCGTCGAAGAGGCGATCGGCACATGGCGGGACACCGGAGCGCCGCCGCAGACCGAGTTCGGGCTGACTGCCACCCCGCGCCGTCGGCGGGTCTGGCTCGACTCCCCGCAAGGGCCGGGCTGGGACCTGCCCGACGAGAGTGTCGTGATCGAAAGCGTCGTTCACCGTCCTGGGGAAACGCTGATTCCAACCATCACAACCCCTTTGACGGGGTCCAGGACTTCTGGATGTGCGACCGCTTCCGGGTCGGGCTCACGCAGTACGAGTCGGACGGTACCCAGATCAGCAGAGGCCCGACGTCGGTCATGCTCCGTTGTCCGACGGGACCGCTGTCGGTGCTGTTCAGACCCGGCCTCGCCGTGACTCACACACACGGTTCTATGCGACTACGTGACTGGACGGCGGGTCGCGCTCGTGGCAGGGGTAGAACGGTCCGTAGCTTGCTCATCGCACAGACCGAAGGGGTCTCAGTGGAGGAACTACGGATCATCGCCGGCGGGCAGTGCAAGAGTGACGACGACGAGTGCGGGAACGGTGACTGCCCGACCGTCTACGCCACCCCGGAACCTGGCATGCTCGCCATCCAGGGCTACGACGTGACTCACCCGACGCCGGACGGCGAGTCGGTTGTACTGATCCCCGAAAGCATCCTGAAGGAGGCGGCCCGTGCGCAGGGATGGTTCTAGCCCCGTGCTGCTGGACGGCGAGGAGTGGCAGGCGTACTTCCGCGACTTCAAGCGCTCCGCGTTCCGGCTCGAAGTGCACCAGACGTACACGATGCCTTTCGAGGCCGAGACTTTCCGTGGGTTCCTGGACGGTGAGCCGATGCCGGACGGGTTCAACGCGGAGTGGCATCGGACCATCCAGGATCATGTGGCCGCAGGACGGACGATGACGCGCGCGAAGATCGTGCGTCAGCCGCTCACGCCGTACAGCCGCTATCTCTTCGGGTGGGCCATCCCCGGCAATGTCGCGGCAGGGGAGAACTACCAGATCGTCGATATCACCGACCGGCCGAATCCCGGGCTGCCGGAACAGGACTTCTGGCTGTTCGACGAGACTACCGTGGTTCATCTCAACTACCGGTCCGACGGGACTCAGATCAACCGGGAGTTGATCCAGGACCCGGAAATCGAAAAGTATCTCGCGTGGCGGGACCTCGCTCTGGAAAGTGCCGTACCGTTCAGTGTCTATCGAACCTGAATCACAATCCCGGGAACGCAAGGACTTGGCGGAGGCCCTTCGGGGTCTCCGCCGCGCTTCCGGCCTCAGCGGTGAACGCCTTGCGCTTCGCTGCAATATGAGCCAGACAAAGATCAGCCGTATTGAAACCGGGAGGGCCCTGCCATCGGTCATTGACGTTGCGCGCATCCTCAAAGCCCTGGAAGTACCTGACGAGGTTGCCGACGAACTGCTGAATCTGGCCCGACGGGCCAATGTCGACTACGCGTCTTGGCGTGCTTACGCACGCATTGGCCTTCACCACAAACAGGCCGAACTGAAGGCACTTGAGGGTTCGTCGCGAGTGACGCGGCATTTCCTTCCTGCCATCCCCACCGGCCTGTTGCACGTTCGTGAGTACGCGGTCGAGACCCTGTCGCCCACGGTGGCCGGCGATCCGACCAGGGACGTGGCGCGGGCCGTCCAGGCCCGTATGGACCGTCAAGCCGTCCTGGATGACACATCACACGCCTTCTGGTTCCTGATGACTGAGCAGGCGGTCAGATGGCAGCGTGTCAGCACCGAGGCGATGGCGGCGCAGTGCGCGCACATGGCCGAGGTCAATCGAAGGCCCAATATCCAACTGGGGATAGTTCCGCACGGGGTGCATGTTCCCGGCACTCCCATGAACATCTTCGTTGTCTACGACGACCGCCTCGTCACTGTCGAACTGTTCTCCGGAGAGGTTGTGCTGCGCGACCCCAAGGACATATCCCAGCACCTCAGCCTGTTCGACTTCTTCTGGTCGCACGCCCTCACAGGAGATAGCGCTTCAGCATTTTTGGAAGACGCTGCCGGCGAGTTCAGGCGACAACGTGACTAACGCTCCACAAGTGCCCGTTGAGGCGCGATGATGAAGTCATGTGGAGAGGGAAGGAAGGCACGGAATCCGAAGACTCTGGACGGGCGGAAACTCTCTGTCCCGGCTTCCTGAGCGAACCTTCGGCCATTCCCGGATGCCCTGTATGTCTGTCTCGCTGCGTCGCCAGAGAAAATGCGCGCTCCACGGGTGACCACAGCGCGCTTTCCGACGCGAATGTTGAGCTGCGTCGGCATCAGGCAGAGGCGCATGCCTCGTGAGCAAAGGAAGAGGCTCAGACCCGGACCGCTCTACCGACTGGCCGTTGATGACCATACGGATCTCCCGTGACTCCGGACGGACTTGGGAACCCCCGCGTCCTGTTTTCACGACGGACGACCTCGCGCCTCTGATCACGGCTGAATGGCCGCCATGCCGCTGCCGACGCTGCACTGCGCGCAGCCAGGACCCGGCCCGCTGAGATCCGTTTCCCACTCTCCCTCAACTTCCGCCCACCAGGGGCGTAAGCGCGGTCGGCCATGACCGCGATCAGCTGAGCAGCAGGAACAGGAAGGTGCAGCAATGCTGAACGGAAGTGACCTGTACGCGCTCGACATCGACGGGGCGTCGTTCGTGAAAGCCTGCGGCGGCAACACCCACCCCGACGGGGAATCCTGCGTGACCCTCGCCCGGATCGGGGACGGCGCCTGGGCCCTCGGCGACAGCAAGCGGCCCGGCGCGGAGCCGCTCCGCTTCACGACGGAGGAACTCGACGCGGCCGGGATCAATCCGGCGCGGTTCGGGCTCTCCGCCTGACATCCCCTACAGCAGGCGGCCGGTTCCGGTTCCCGTCCACCGAGCCGGGACCGGCCGCGCCGCCCCTCCCACGCCCTCGATCGGAAGCGACTGGTGCACCACCACGGCTATCTGTGGACCGGCCCGAAAGAACGCTTCGACAGCGAAGCCCTACGTCGGCCCCCGCACCCCGAGCCGCCCCCAGTCGGCGCGAGACCGGAGCTGATCCAGCGCTACCGGGAGGTGGCGGCGGAGTTCCGGGGCGTCGATCTTCCGCCGCTGGAGACGGCGTACTGGCTGATCAAGCCGCCATCCCTGGTTCGCGGCACGTGGGAGGAGGCGAAGGACGCGGCAGTCTGGCTCGGCGAGCGGCTGGCCGAGTACGCGCCCAGGTTCGCCTCCGACCACGACCGCGACATCACCCTCCTGGCCACACTCGTCAACTCCGCTGCGCAGCGGCTGAATTCGGGAGCGGACGTGTCCCTCGGCCGCTACCTCGAACGACCTACGTACCTCTCCCTGACCGTGGTGACATGCTCCCCGAACCGCTCGAAGCCCGAGCTGGGCTGTCCTGTCGCCCATGGGCGGACCGGAGCTTAGGGCCGACGGCGCGCGAACAGGATCGCCCCCGGCGCGCTCTCGTCGAGGTCGAGCAGGAGTTGGGCTTCGACGGTGAAACCGGCGTCGCGCAGCCAGGTCGCCACTCGGTCGGGGCGGCGGCGGTGGACGTGGACGTTCATCGGGTGGCCGCCGTAGCCCTGTGTCTTCAGGGTCGACTCGTCGCCTACGTGGAAGCCGAGCAGGAGTGGTCCGCCGGGGCGCAACACCCGCCGGAAATGGGCGAAGACGGTGGGAACGGCGTCGTCGGGGACGTGGATCAGTGACCAGAAGGCGAGCAGGCCGGCGAGCGAGGCGTCGGCGAGGTCGAGGTCGGTCATCGAGCCCACCTCGAACCGCAGGCCGGGATGGTCACGCCGGGCGACGTCGATCATCACGGGGGAGAGGTCGATACCGAAGGCGTCCACGCCCAACTCCCGCAGGTGAGCGGTGACATGGCCGGGGCCGCAGCCCACGTCCGCGACCGGCCCGCCGCCGTCGGCGATGCGTACCAGGTCGGCGAACAGGGACAGAGCCGCTCGAAGGTACGGTTTCCCGGCCAGCGCCTCGCGTAGGAGGTCGGCGTAGTCGGCCGCGACCGTGTCGTAGGAGGTCCGAGTGTCTGCCAGCCAGCGATCCGCGTCGTCCATGCGTCGACACGGTAGTCCAGGGATCGGTCGCCCTGACATGTGTCATTGAAATTTTGAACATGTCGGCGCCGGGGTGCGTATAGAACGGGCGTCACGACTTCAGCGGAAGGACACGCGAAGTGCGATCCCCCCGGCACGTCGGCATCACCGTTCCCGCAACTCGTTCCCGTGGTCTGTCCGTCGCGCTCGCCTGTGCTCAGCGTGACTGGCCGCACCGCGACTGGCCCGCCCCGGACGACCCGTACGTACACCGGGTGCTGCACATGGCGCCGCCCTACCGGGGGCTCCATGAGGCCGACGTCGATGTCGTGATCCTGCGCTGCGAGGACCCGTCGGTCTCGTTCCCGGGGCTGCTGAAGGCGATGGGGGCGATGAGCGCTCCGGTGATCGTCGTCAGCCCGCGCCGGGACGGCGAGGCGGTCGTCGAGGCGTTCCGGGGCGGGGCCGGCTATCTGGTCGAGGGGGATTACTGCACCTGCATGCTCTCCTCGGCGGTCATGGCCGCCACGGTCGGCCACACCTACCTCTCGCCGATCGCCTGCGCCACCATCCGGGACGCGGCCCAGCGGATGCCGGACGCCCAGGAGGCGACGGAGCGGCTGCGCTCTCTGCTCTCGCCCCGGGAACGGCAGATCATGGAGCTCCTCTCCACCGGCCTCGGCGCCCAGGAGATCGGGCTGCGGTTAGGACTGAGCGAGAAGCCCGTCCGCAACAACCTCAGCAACATCTACGCCAAGCTGGACGTCCGGGGGAGTACGGAAGCGGTACTGAGGTGGCTGGGGGCCGCCTCCGCTGTTCGCGTATGAGAACGAGTCGCGTATGAGAACGAGCCCCCGCGTCCCCACGGGGGCTCGATCCCGTCGCACCAGCCGGTTGCCGCTCTTGCACCGGCTGGTCGTTCTCTTTCGTTCACCTCTATCCGCTGCTCGCTGCTGCTTCTGCTCGCTATTCGCTATTCGATGGAGACATCCGACAGCGGGATTTCGACGTCGGTCACATTCGCGCCGCCCTCACCGAATCCGGGCTCGGAGCGGACGCTTTTCGTGCTGTTGAGAAGCCCATTGGCCTGGGGCGTACCGCACTGCACGTTCCGCAGCCAGAGGCGGCCGTCCGGGGTTCCGCTGTTCAGGAGCTGCGGATAGAAGACGTGAACGCTGGTGGCTCCCTCACTGGGGGAGAAGAAGACCGTCTTGCCGTCCTGTGCTTCCTTGTACGTCGCCCGCAGGAATCCGCTCACGTCGGTGCGCTTGTGGGACCACATGAAGAAGGCGATGTGGTCCGCCTTCACGGTGTCGCTCCTGGTGAAGGAGAACGAGGACGTGGTGTCGTCACGCTTGATATTGATTTCCTGCGTGTTGAACTTGACGCCGATCTCGAAGAACGAGCTCCCCAACTTCGTGCTGCCGTCCACGCCGAAGCCGTTCTCCAACTGGATGACGCGGGTCGCGGAGGCGGTGCCGCTGAAGGACTTGGTCGCGGGAGTGCTGACCCCGCAGTTGTCGGTCACGCTGGTGACCCGCTCGTTGGGGCCGAGGCTGTTCGCCTTGTTCTGGACGTCGACGAACTCGCAGTTCTCCAGTTTGTCCGAGTCCGTACGGCAGTCCGTGGCCACCTCGTCGGGGGTGGCGGCACCCGCGCTGTACATCAGCGGGACGGCCAGCCCGAGGGCGGCGACCGGCGCCAGGGCGAGGGTGATGCGCTTCTTCTTGCTGCGGTGGCTGCCGCTGCGCCCGGTGCGTGACATGCGTGTCTCCTACAGGGGAAGGGAAAAGGGAAGGGGGAGGGGGAGGGGGAGAGAAACGGAAGAGCGGCCGGGGGCCAGCAGTCCTCCAGTACGACCTTGGAGGTGCCGTCCGCGAGCCCGGGCGTGCCTGCGGCGCTCTCCAGGATGACCGGGCCCTCGACCACTTCCTGGGCCACGAAGTTCTGCTCGGGGGAGGGGTTCACGGCGAAGCTTCCGGGATCGGCGTCGAGGTGCACGCGCCATTCGCCGGTCATGCGCTGGATCTTCGGGGTGAACGTCACGTGCATGATCTTGCCGACGGGGACTTCCCGCTGTTCCGACTCGCTGGCGGTGGCCGACTTGATGGTCATGTCCAGCGTGCCCTTGTGCTTCACCCAGGAGCCGCTCAGGGCGCCGAAGAGACCGCCGAGGGCGCCCTGCTGGGTCACTCTGTAGATGCCCTGGCCCTGAGCCACCGTCTTCGAGAACTCGGTGGTCACCTTGGACGGTTCGGTGGCGTTCGGCTCGCAGTTCGGGAAGTCGACGGTGACCTTCTCCGTGGGGCCGTCGAAGACCTCGAACTTCGTCTCGACGAAATCACAGGTGTCGGACCGGAATCCATCGGCGAAGCCGCCTCCGAAATCAGCTGTCGACTGCTGTTTTCCGTTGAGGACCGCGGTCCTTTCGCACATCGCCATGATCTCATCGGGCGTCTTCTCCTCGGCCGCGTTGGCCGATGGGAGCAGCACGGTGACGGCGGCCGCGCCGGTCGCCAGTGAAGCGCCGATCGCGATGTACCGGACCTTCTTGTTCCTGAACCGCCTCTTGGCCATGTGTGAATCGCTCCTTGGGGGTGGCTTTACCTTGCGCTTGAGGATTATTGGGCTCCGGTCGAAGACCAAGACAGAGTCAAATGTCCCTACTCGCGGGTCACTTGGGGTTGCGAGCGCAATCATCGAGCCGCTATCTGACGCTCCATCAGATATCTCGGTACGCTGACCTCGGTCAACGCACCCCGAAGGGAGTCCGCATGGGCAAGCTCGACGGACGTGTCGTCCTCGTCACAGGCGCCGCGCGCGGCCAGGGCGAGCAGGAGGCCCGGCTGTTCCGGGCGGAGGGGGCCGCTGTCGTGGTCGCCGACGTCCTCGACGACCAGGGCGAGACCCTCGCCAAGGAGATCGGCGCGCTCTACGTCCACCTGGACGTGAGCCGCGAGGCCGACTGGGCGGCCGCCGTGATCGCCGCGAAGGAGGCGTACGGCCGTGTCGACGGCCTCGTCAACAACGCCGGTGTCCTGCGCTTCAACTCCCTCGTCGACACCTCTCTCGACGAGTTCATGCAGGTCGTCCAGGTCAACCAGGTCGGCGTCTTCCTCGGCATCAAGACCCTGGCTCCCGAGATCGAGGCGGCCGGCGGCGGGACCATCGTCAATACCGCCTCGTACACCGGGATGACGGGCATGGCGTACGTCGGCGCGTACGCGGCGACCAAGCACGCGATCGTCGGCCTCACCCGCGTGGCCGCGCTGGAGCTGGCCCGCAAGGGCATCCGGGTCAACGCGGTCTGCCCCGGCGCCATCGACACCGCGATGTCCGACCCCGGTGACGGCGCCTCCGCCGAGACCATCGACCGGCTGTACCGCAAGCGGGTTCCCCTCGGCCGCATCGGCCGACCGGACGAGGTGGCCCGGCTGGCGCTGTTCCTGTCGTGCGCGGACTCGTCGTACATCACCGGGCAGCCGTTCGTGATCGACGGGGGGTGGCTGGCGGGGGTGAGTCTTGGCTGACGGTACGTCAGCTATTGACGCTCCAGGGACTCGGTGGAACAGTCGGCGGCATAGATCTGACGAACTGTCAGATAAGCCGGTGGGGATGACGCGGGGACGGTGAACCTCCTTGGAAATCGGGCTCTTTGTACAGGGATACGTGGGCAAGCGGGCCGAGACCGACCCGCTCGCGGAGCACAAGGCGCTGATGGAGGAGACCGAGTACGTCATCCAGGCGGACAAGTCCGGCTTCAAGTACGCGTGGGCGTCGGAGCACCACTTCCTGGAGGAGTACTCGCACCTCTCCGCCAACGACGTGTTCCTGGGGTACCTGGCGCACGCGACGGAGCGGATTCATCTGGGGTCGGGGATCTTCAATCCCCTCGCCCAGGTCAACCACCCCGTCAAGGTCGCCGAGAAGGTCGCCATGCTCGACCATCTCAGCGAGGGCCGCTTCGAGTTCGGCAGCGGGCGCGGGGCCGGCTCCCACGAGATCCTCGGCTTCATCCCCGGTGTCACCGACATGAACTACACCAAGGAGATCTGGGAAGAGACCATCGCCGAGTTCCCCAAGATGTGGCTCCAGGACGAGTACGTCGGCTTCCAGGGCAAGCACTGGTCGCTGCCGCCGCGGAAGATCCTGCCGAAGCCGTACGGGAAGTCCCACCCCGCGATGTGGTACGCCGCCGGGTCGCCGCCGTCGTACGCCATGGCCGCGAGGAAAGGGCTCGGCGTGCTCGGCTTCAGCGTGCAGAAGGTCTCCGACATGGAGTGGGTGCTGGAGCAGTACAAGACCGCGATCGTCGACGCCGAGCCGGTCGGGGACTTCGTCAACGACAACGTGATGGTGACGACGACGGCGATCTGCGCGCCCACGCATGACGAGGCGGTGCGGATCGCCGTGAAGGGCGGGCTGCACTATCTGCCGTCGCTGGTGTTCCGGTATCACGACACGTTCCCCCGGCCCGAGGGGTTCCCCGTCTGGCCGGAGACGTTGCCTCCGTACGACGAGGAGTTCATCGAGCTGCTCATCTCCGAGGAGTTGCTGATCTGCGGGGATCCGGACGAGGTGCTCACCCAGTGCAAGCGGTGGGAGCAGGCCGGGGCGGATCAGTTGAGCTTCGGGTTGCCGGTGGGGGTGCCGAAGGAGGAGACGTTGCAGACGATCCGGTTGGTGGGGGAGCACGTGATTCCGAAGATCGATACGGATCCTGTGCATCGCACTTCGCGATTCCGAGGGGCTGCTTGAGGTCTGAGTGGCGGCTGCGGGTCGGTGGGGGCTGGTCGCGCCCCGCGGCGGAGCCGCTGATGTCACAGCCCCGCGCCCCTTAAAGGCTAGGTGGCACCCCATTCTTACTAGGCGCCCGGAGAGGTGAGTCATGCTCGATCACGTCATTAAAGGTGCGACCGTCGTCGACGGGACCGGCGCCCCCGCGTACATCGCCGACGTAGGCATACGGGACGGACGTATCGCCGTCATCGGTGACAACGTCACCGCCGAATCCCGTACGTCCGAAGAAGCCGCCGGACTCGTCCTCGCCCCCGGCTTCGTCGACCCCCACACCCACTACGACGCCCAGCTCTTCTGGGACCCGTATGCCACGCCCTCCCTCAACCACGGCGTGACGACCGTCGCCGGCGGCAACTGCGGGTTCACCCTCGCCCCCCTCAATCCCTCCCGCCCCGAGGACGCCGACTACACGCGGCGGATGATGTCGAAGGTGGAGGGGATGTCGCTGGTGGCGTTGGAGGAGGGGGCGCCCTGGAGCTGGCACGGCTTCGGCGAGTATCTGGACGCCCTTGAAGGCCGTATCGCCGTGAACGCGGGGTTCATGGTGGGGCATTGTGCGCTGCGGCGCTACGTCATGGGGCCGGACGCGATCGGTGGGCAGCCGAGCGAGGGGCAGTTGAGGGACATGCTCCGGCTGTTCCATGAGGCGATGGAGGCGGGGGCGTGGGGGCTGTCGACCACCCAGTCCTCCACCCACTCGGACGGCGACGGCAAGCCGGTCGCGTCCCGGCATGCCGCGCCCGACGAGTTGATCGCGCTCGCCCGGGCCGTGGGTGAGCACGAGGGGACGCAGATCGAGGCGATCGTCGCGGGGTGTCTGGATCAGTTCAGCGACGAGGAGATCGACCTCTTCGTGGAGATGAGCGCGGTGGCGGGGCGGCCGCTCAACTGGAACGTGCTGACCATCGACTCGGCGGTCCCCGAGCGCGTGCCCCGGCAGTTGGAGGCGAGCGAGCGGGCGCGGAAGGCCGGGGGCCGGGTGGTGGCCCTGACCATGCCGATCCTCACCCCCATGAACATGTCGCTCGGCACCTTCTGCGCGCTGAACCTGATCCCCGGGTGGGGGCCGATCCTGGGGCTGCCGGTGCCCGAGCGGATCGAACGGCTGCGGAATCCGGAGGTCCGCGCCGAGATGCTGCGCAGGGCCGACTCCAAGGAGGCCGGTGTCTTCCGCCGCCTCGCCGACTTCGGGCGGTACGTCATCGGGGACACGTACAGCGAGGCGAACGAGGGCCTGACCGGGCGGGTCGTGAAGGACATCGCGGCGGAGCGGGGGCAGGACCCGTTCGCATGCCTGGTGGAGATCTGCGCGGCCGACCACCTCCGTACGGTCCTGTGGCCCATGCCGACGGACAACGACCCGGCGAGCTGGACGCTGCGCGCCGAGACCTGGCAGCACGAGGACGTCATGCTGGGCGGCTCCGACGCGGGCGCCCATCTGGACCGTATGTGCGGAGCCCCGTACACGACCCGCTTCATCGGCGACTGTCTGCGCGGCCGGGGGCTCGTCGGGCTCGAACAGGCGGTGAAGATGCTGACCGACGACCCGGCACGGCTGTTCGGCCTGCGCGAGCGGGGGCAGGTGCGGGAGGGCTGGCACGCCGACCTCGTCCTCTTCGACCCGGAGCGCGTCGACGCCGACAAGGCCACCCTGGTGCACGACCTGCCGGGTGACAGCCCGCGGCTGGACTCCAAGGCCATCGGCGTACGGGCGGTGTGGGTCAACGGCGTCGAGGCGATACGGGACGACGTGGTGACCGGGGCGGTGCCCGGGAAGGTGCTGCGGTCGGGGCGGGACACGCGGACGGTGGGTACGAGGTGAGTGCGGCGGGGGGTGCCGAAGGGGCTTCTGCCGGGCCTTCCGCAGGGGCATCCGAAAAGCAGCGGCTGTTCATCGGTGGCTCGTGGGTGGAGCCGGACGGCGGCCACTACGAGGTGATCGATCCGGCAACCGAGACGGTCGTCGGCCTGGCCCCGGAGGCGTCACGGGAGCAGGTTCACGCTGCCGCGGCGGCTGCCCGCGAGGCCTTCGGGCCCTGGTCGCGCACCCCCGCCGCCGACCGCGCCGCGATCCTGTCCCGCACGGCCGACCTGATACGCCGCCGTATGGCCCCGTACGCCGAACTGGCCCAGGCCGAGACGGGCACGACGACGGGGACGGCGCGAGGCATGCAGGTGGGCGTGGCCGCGGCCCGCTTCCAGCGCTACGCGCGCGTGGAACCGTCGGAGGAGCCGATCGCTCCGCAGATCAACGAGGCGGGCCCCTTCGGCAAGGCGGCGGTGATGGGCGCCCTCGCCATCCGCCAGCCGGTGGGCGTGGTCACCTGCATCACCTCCTACAACAACCCCTGGGCCAACCCGGCCGGCAAGATCGCCCCCGCCCTCGCCATGGGCAACACGGTCGTGGTGAAACCCGCCCCCCAGGACCCCCTCTCCGTCTACCGCCTGGCCGAGGCCCTGGAGGCGGCGGGCGTCCCGCCGGGCGTGGTGAACGTGGTGAGCGGCTCGGGGGTGGAGGTCGGCGAGGCGGCGGTGGACTCGTCCGACGTGGACATGGTCAGCTTCACCGGCTCCACGGCGGTCGGCCGGCGGATCGCGGAGGTCTGCGGCCGCGGCATGAAGCGCCAGCTGATGGAACTGGGCGGAAAAGGCGCGGCGATCGTCTTCGATGACGCGGACCTGACGTCCGCGGTGGCCGGCATCGGCACCACCTTCTCCTTCTACAGCGGCCAGATCTGCACGGCGCCGACCCGGGTGATCGCGCAGCGGGGCGTGTACGACCGACTGGTGACCCAACTGGCGGAGTACGCGAGGCGGTTGCCGGTGGGCGACCCGCGGGAGCGGGGCACGGTGGTGGGCCCGCTGATCTCCGCCGCCCACCGCGACCGAGTCGATTCATACATCGAACTCGGCCGCAAGGAAGGCGCCCGAGTGGTGACCGGCGGCGAACGCCCGCCACTGGACCACGGCTTCTACGTGGCCCCCACCCTGCTGGCCGACTGCACCCCAGACATGAGGGTGGTCCGGGAGGAAATCTTCGGCCCGGTCGTCGTCGTCTTCCCCTTCGACGGCGACGAGGACGAGGCGGTGTCCCTCGCCAACGACACCGACTACGGCCTCCTCGACTACGTCTGGTCGGGAGACGTGGCGAAGGCCTTCCGGGTCGCGCGGAGGCTGAGGGCCGGCGGAGTCGGCGTCAACACCGTCGGCCGCAACATGGAGGCCCCCTTCGGCGGCTTCAAACAGAGCGGGGTGGGCCGCGACGTGGGCTCGTACGCACTGCACGCGTACAGCGAGATGCAGGCGATCGTCTGGGCGGGGTGAAGCGGCCCTCTCCGTGACCGGCTGAAGCCGCCGCTACAGGTCGAAGACAGCACGGAGTCCGATCTCGACGGCCTCCATGACGCGCTCGTCGACCGGACCGAGGTCCTGGGTGAAGCGGGCGGAGGACAGAGTCCGGAACTCTCCGAGCACGATGGTTCCGGACGAGGGAGCGCCGACGGGAATGTCGACCAGCGTCGCCTCGCGCACCCGCTGGGGGTAGACCAGGACGCAGGTGGCGGTCTTGTTCTGTTCGTTCAGGGCGTCCGAGGAGATCACCAGTACGTGCGCGGGACCTCCGGCGAAGGACAGTTCGTAGACGTGCCCCCGCTTCACCGGCCTGCCACCCGAGCCCAGCGACCGAGAGTGTCGTCCTCGCTCTCGGCGGGCTCGGCGGCGGTGGCCATGATCCCCGCCTCGGCCCGCATACGCGCAGATTTCTCCAGCTCCTCCGCGAGCATCTGGCGGCGCAGTATCCGGGCGGTGTACGCCGAGGCGTTCCCCTTGGCCTTCACGAAGGTGGCCACGTCATCGGGCAGGCTCATCGTCATGTTCACCGTCATGTGAGCATCATACCCGCCCTCATGTGGTGATCGGCTCGAACAGCGGCGTGCCCTTTCCCTTGGCCGTCAGCTCTTCCAGGAGAGCGGTGCGGCGTCGGTGCCGTCGACGGGGAGGCGGCGTACGGCGTTCGGGGCGAGCCATACCGCCTGCCAGAGCGAGCAGTCGTCGATCCGGCTCGCCATGGGCAGGCCGCACGCCGCGCAGGCCATGTTGGGGCCGTCGCCCCAGTCAAGGCCGCAGCAGTAGCCGCCGCCTTTCTCCGGGACCAGCAGGGTGCCGCGGGCGTCGCCGGGTGCGATCACGATCGCGCCGGGCGCGCCGTCGGACAGGGCGTGGACCGGCGCGAAGACACCGCGGGCCGCCGCCTCGTCCGGATCGATCTCCTCCCACGTCCGCCACGGCGGCCCCCACGGCTCCGGGTCCACGACGAGCGTGCCCGGTTCCATGAGCACCGGCAGCTGAAGCCCGTTCCCGTACTTCTGACGGGCGTGGGCGGGCAGGACGACCTGGGACAGCGGGCTGGTCAGCTCGAGACCGCACCCCGCACACACGAAACCGAACAAGTAACCTCCGCCTGGGAACCAGAAGCATCATCGCAACTCGGCAGCGGCCGGCAAATCAGTTTCCGGCACGAGACCAACTACTACGCTCAACGCCGGCCCCAACCGGCGGCTGGAGTCAACGCATGGGCCCCGTTGATCCCGGAGCGGTTCAGACAGCGCGGCTTGGCTCCACTTGGCGATCTGCTGGGCATGATCTGTCACCGTGATTTGGGCTCGGCGAGGCAGAGGCCCCCAGATCTGCTTGGGCCAACCAGGTCCCGCGGGCGGTGGTGATGGCCAAGTAACTGCTCCGCGGCAAGGCGTAGCCCGTCAGACCCACTGCCAATCACTTGCCTGCCGGGAAAGCAGTTGATAGCTTTCCCGGCAGGCAAGTGGTCGGTGGAAGGCTGGCCGCGCAGATCGGACGGGGAGTTGAGCGTGCCATGGTGGATCCGCACAGCGCCGCGGAGGACTTGCACCGGATCGAACGGGTGCAGGACCGGATCGTCGAGCTGGGCAGGGTCGAGCAGGGCGGCCCGCGCAGCATCCGGGCAGTGTGGGCCTCGGCCGCGACGCTCTGGGTGTTCCTGGCGATACAGGGTCTGCCGATGCCCAAGTGGCTGGAGTGGACAGTGCTTGCCGTGTTCATGACCGGCATGATCTCGCTCGGAATCCGCAGCGGTCGGCGGACACCGTTTGCGCCGCACCGGTCGGACATCTCGGCGGGGTGGCTGGCTGGGTGGGTGAGCTCGCTGGTCGTGGTGGTGATCGCTTCCGCAGTGGTGCTGAACGTCTGGGAGCCGCCGTTCAGTTCACTGATCTGGGCGACGGTGACGGCGGGGGCGTTCGTGCTGCTCGGCTACGCGATGCAGGGCCGCTGGCTGCGGCCGGGCCGCGGTCGCAGCGGGGCCGCGCGGTGACCACTCCGTTCGGCTTCGACGAGCTGATCCACCCCTCTACCCGGCTGGCCGTGGTCTCCCTGCTGGCCGCCACCGAGTGGGCCGAGTTCGCCTTTGTCCGCGACCAGTTGGAGCTGAGCGACTCGGCGCTTTCCAAGCAGCTCCACACCCTGGAGAGGGCCGGCTATGTCAGGCTGAAAAAGGAGGGCACGGGGCGCCACAAGCGCACCCGCGTCCTCCTCACCAAGCACGGCCGCGCCGCCTTCGAGGGGCACGTCGCAGCACTCCGCCGGATCGTCGGCGGCGCCGCCGCGGCAACCGGGGAGGCCGGGGCGGCCGGGGAAGCGATCAACCCAGGGCAGGGTCCCCGGTGAAGAAGGCGGAGTAGCCAGGGTGCCCCTGCGCGGGCACTGACGGCCACACCGCTCAGCGCGGGCTGACACCGCCGGCCGACAGCAGGGCGAACCTTGCTGTGCAGGATATAGGTGTACATTTTATGGAAGCGTACTTCTATATGCTGCTCGGAGGATGTGTGGACAAGCCTGTTGAGATGTTCGACCGGGACTACGAGTGGTCGGCGCTGAGGCGGTTCATCACCGATCCGCAGCCGGGTGCGACTCTCGGCGTGGTCTCCGGACGTCGCCGCCAGGGCAAGACGTTCCTGCTTGACGCCGCCTGCCGTGCCACCGGAGGTTTCTATTTCGGTGCGACCGAAGCCACGGACGCCGAGTCGCTGCGACGGATCAGCACCGCGCTGACCGCTCATGTCCGCCCCGCCAGCCCGTTCCACTTCGCCCACTGGGCGGAGGCGGTCGACGTGTTGCTCGCCCTCGGCTCCGAACGCCCCGTCCCCGTGGTGATCGACGAGTTTCCGTATCTGGCCAAGGCCAACCCGGAGCTGCCGTCGATCATCCAGGAGGCGCTGCGCCCCCTGCGTGACCAGCGCACCGGCTCCCGCACCCGGCTGCTGCTGTGCGGGTCGGCGCTGTCCTTCATGGGCCGGCTGCTGTCTGGCAATGCGCCTCTGCGCGGACGGGCGGGGCTGGAGCTGGTCGTCCGCCCGCTGGACCACCGCCTCGCCGCCGAGTTCTGGGGTATCTCCGATCCCCACCTGGCCATGAAGGTGAACGCGATCGTCGGCGGCACTCCCGCTTACCGGCGTGAGTTCGCCCGCGGCGACACCCCCAAGGGGCCGGATGACTTCGACGACTGGGTCGTCCGCACCGTCCTCAACCCCGAGACCCCTCTCTTCCGCGAGGCCCGCTATCTGCTGGCCGAGGAACCCGACCTTCGCGACACCGCCCTGTACCTGTCCGTCCTGGCCGCCGTCGCCGACGGCAACGCCACTCGCGGAGGCATGGCCGGCTATCTGGAACGCAAAGCCACAGACATCGCACACCCAATCAACGTCCTGGAAGACGCAGGGCTGTTGCATCGGGACGCCGACGCATTCCGCGACAACCGGCCCACGTATCGCATCGCCGAACCGCTGATCGGCTTCTACCACGCGATCATGCGCCCGGTCTGGGATCAGCTCGAACGCCCGGGCAGCGCGACACGGGTCTGGCAAGCCAGCCGCCGGCGCTTCGTAAGCAATGTTCTGGGACCCCATTTCGAACAGGTCTGTCGCGACTGGGCCCTCCATCACGCCGACCCCGATCTTCTGGGCGGTCTGCCCGCCCGTGTCGGGCACGGGGTGGTCCACGACACCAAGGCCCGTATCGGCCATGAGGTCGACGTCGCGGTCATCGGCGTCGCCGACGGCGCCAAACCGCCGCTGCTGGCCATCGGGGAGGCCAAGTGGAACGACACCATGGGCATGGCCCACATGGACCGACTCCGGCACATCCGCAGCCTCATCACCCAAGCCGGACGCTACGACACCACCAGCACTCGGCTCATCTGCTTCAGCGGAGCAGGCTTCAATGACAAAGCACATGCCGTCGCGGAAGCCGACCCCGACGTCCGTCTCATCGACCTCGCTGCCCTCTACAGCGAGGAGTGAACATGACGCTGTACGGCGGGGCTGTACAACAACGGCAAGGAGACCAGGGATGGCGCCCTCTTCTCTACCTCGACGTCGACGGCCCGCTGAATCCGTACGCCGCGAAACCGGAGCGGCGGCCCGTCGGCTACACGACCCACCGGATGAAACCGGAGGGCTGGATCGCTCGGCATCCGGGGGAGCCGAGGGCGTATGTGAAGCCGTTGCGGGTCTGGCTGAACCCGGATCAGGGGCGTCGGCTGCTCGAACTGGGTGAGGTGTTCGACCTGGTGTGGGCGACTACTTGGGGCCGCGAGGCGAATACGTTCATCTCTCCCGTCCTCGGGTTGCCGGAGCTACCGGTGGTGGAATGGACGTCCGAGGCCGGTGAGGCGGCCTCCGGGGTGTTCTGGAAGACACCTCATCTCGTTGCGTACGCGGCCGGTCGCCCTTTCGCCTGGGCCGATGACGAACTCGGCGCCGCGGACCGGCACTTCGTGGCAGCGCACCACCAGGCCCGCGCTCTGCTGCTCCACGTCGATCCTCGACTCGGCCTGCGTGAGCCGGATTTCGTCGCGTTGGCCGAATTCGGGGCGCTCGTCGGCGAGCCGAGTGCGCAGGCGGGGCATGCTGGGGCGGAGGACGTCGGCGCGAGGGGCGGGGACGGCGAGAGGGCGGGGCGTGGTACGTGATCGTGTGGGTGAACGGGGCCTTTGGCAGTGGGAAGTCCACGCTGGTGGACGAGTTGCGGGGGCGGTGGGCCGAGGCGCTGGTGTACGACCCGGAGATGGTCGGCTATGTGCTGAGGGAGATCGTGGAGGTGCCGACCGGTGACTTCCAGGACCTGCGGCTGTGGCGGCGGCAGGTGGTGGAGTTGGCGGTCGGGTTGGTGGAGGAGTACCGGCGGCCGGTGCTCGTTCCGATGACCCTGGTCAATTCCGCTTACGTGGGTGAGGTGTTCGGCGCGTTGCGGAAGGCGGGGATCGCCGTCCACCACTTCTTCCTCAAGGTCCCCGAGGACGTGCTGGTGGCGCGCATCGACGGGCGGAGCTTCACCCCGGACGATCCCGAGCAGGACGCCCGCGTACGACGGTGGTGCAAGGAGCGGATCGCCGGGTGCACGGCCGCGGTCGACACCCTGCCCGACGACACCGTGTGCCTGGACGGCGAGGCGAGCCCCGCTGAGCTGGCCGACCTGGTGCTGCGCCACGTAGCCGCCGGGTGAGCGTGTCTTGTGAGCGGTCAGTTCGCGAGATCCGTGGTCGGGGCTTCGCCACGGCCGATCGCGAGTGACCAGCGGATGGTCGAGGAGGAGGCCGTGATGGAGACGGTGCTCGCGCGGGCCACTTCCGGCTGTGTGAAGTGGTTCTCGACGGCGTTCGCCTTGCCGTCGTGGCAGTCCAGTTCGAAGGAGGCGTCGAGGGAATGCAGGGCCACGTCGAGCTTGCCCTTGCCCGCGCACTGCACCCCCACGATCAGGGTGTCCCCGTCGCCCTTCTTGGCCTTGGCGAACTCGAAGCCGGCATTGCCTTGAGTCGCGTTCCGGCGGAGTGCGACGGACTTGGCGCTGGTCAGCTCCGGTGCCTGTTCCACCGATTTCGGGTCCGTGTTCTCTTCGGCTTCGACATCAGCCGCCGGAGTCGCCTTCGGCTGGTTCGGCTTCGACGACTGCGTGGACTCCTTCACCGGCGTGTCGCTACCCGACCCCGACGTCGTGCAGGCGGTGGTGGTGAGGAGGACCGCTGCCGAGAGCATGGTCAGGGCGATGAGCGTGCGCTGCGACATGTAATGACCCCCGTCACTGCGGGCCCGCGGGTCGTGGGCGAGGCTGTGATCGTGACAGTCGGCCGTCAGCGGCAACAAGGTGAACTGGCTTGTTCGGTGAGGGATTTGGGGTTCGGACGCGACTGACCCGAGGGCAGGTTTATGGCTGACGAAGGCTTCAGGGACCCGCGGCTCGCCGCGATCTACGACCCGCTCGACCCCGATCGCCGTGATCTGGACGCCTACGTACGCATCGCCGAGGAGTTCGGGGCGCGGCGGGTGCTCGACATCGGGTGTGGGACGGGGACGTTCGCGTTGATGCTGGCCGGGCGTGGGGTCGAGGTGGTTGGGGTCGATCCGGCTCGGGCGTCCGTCGATGTGGCCCGGGGGAAGCCGGGGAGCGAACGGGTGCGGTGGATCGACGGGGACGCGACCGCGCTGCCGCCGCTCCGCGTCGACCTTGTCACCATGACGGCCAACGTCGCGCAGGCGATCGTCGATCCGGAGGCGTGGCGGGGGACGCTCCGGGGCGCCTACGAGGCGCTGCGGCCCGGCGGGCATCTCGTGTTCGAGACACGAGACCCGGCCGCGCGCGCCTGGGAGCAGTGGAATCGCGAGGCCTCGTGCGGCGTCACGGAGATCGACGGGGTCGGGGCGGTGGAGAGTTGGGTGGATCTCGTCAAGGTCGACGGGGCGTTGGTGACGTTCCGTTGGACGTATGTGTTCCGCGATGACGAGACCACGCTGACCTCCGCATCCACCCTTCGGTTTCGTGAACGGGGCGAGGTCACAGAGGAGTTGGTGGCGGAGGGGTTCGAGGTCAGGGAGGCTCGCGGGGCGCCCGATCGGCCGGGCAAGGAGTTCGTGTTCATCGCCCGGCGGCCGGAGACGACCTGAGCGTCGGGGCTCAGTTCCGCAGGTCCACCCGTACTGTCAGCAACCCCGACGCCGACCCCAGTACCCGTACGGCCGTGCTGTTCATACGAGGCAGGGTGCGCAGGCGGGCGATGGGGTCGTCGTCCGTGAGGAGGTGGGCCGTGCCGTCGTGCCAGCGGCCCCGGATACGGACCCTGACCTCGGGGTTGGCCCTGATGTTGCGTACGTACTGGGACTTCTCGCCGAACTCCGAGACCAGCCAGAAGGAGTCGCCGACACGGCGGCCACCGACCGGGGTGTGGCGGGGGAGGCCGGACTTGCGGCCGGTGGTCTCCAGGACGGTCTGGAGCGGGACGCGGCGGAGGATCGGGTTGCCGACGTGGCGCTGGAAGGCCGTGACGGCGCGTTGCTTGAGGTCCGCGGAACGGGACATCGGCTTGCTTCTCCTCGGGGTGTGGGAGGTACGGGGTACAGGATCGGCTACGGGGTGAAGGCGGTGGGCGTCGGGTGGTGCGGGTAGTGACGTGGAATCTGTGGTGGCGGTTCGGGCCCTGGCAGGAGCGGCAGAAGGCCATCCTCGCCGTGCTGCGTGAACTGCGGCCCGACGTGGTCGGGTTGCAGGAAGTGTGGGAGGAGGGCGGGGAGAACCTCGCCGGGTGGCTGGCCGGGGAACTCGGTATGCACTGGACCTGGGGTTCCTACGGCGACTCCGCCCTCTGGCAGCGGCGTATCGGGGACCCGGGTGTGGGGATAGGGAATGCCGTGCTGAGCCGGTGGCCCGTCCTGGAGCGGGAGACGATCACCTTGCCCACGGGGGAAACGGGGGAAACGGGGAAAGCCCCCGCAGAGGACAGCGGACGAGGGGGACGAGGGGCGCTGTACGCGCGCCTGGGCGCGCCCGGTGAGCCCGTCCCGTTCTTCACCGCCCACCTCAGCTCCGCGACCGAGGCCTCGGCGGTACGGTGCCGACAGGTCGCCACGCTCGCGGAGTTCGTCGCCGGCCACCGGGGCGGCACCGGCTTCCCACCCGTCGTCACCGGCGACTTCAACGCCTGGCCGGACTCCGACGAAGTCCGCCTCTTCGGCGGCTACAAGACCGCGCCCGCCGTACCCGGGCAGGTGCTCATCGACGCCTGGGAGTACGCCGACCCGGCCGCGCCCTCCGCGACCTGGGACATGGCCAACCCGTACGTCGCCGGAACCTTCGGGCCGAGCGTACGGGTCGACTACATCCATGTGGCACCGACCGGCCGCGGCGGACCAGGGCACGTACGGGGCGTACGGCGTGTGGGGGACGCGCCCGTCGACGGCGTATGGCCGTCCGACCATGCCGCCGTCGTCGCCGACCTGTCGGACTGACGCGGCCCTGCCCGAACCGGGAGTGTTACGGCTTGCGGCCCAGGCCGCCGTGTTGGCCGATCGGCTTCGGTTCGGTCTCCTCCGTGTCGTCCGGGCGCCACAGCGGGACGGAGACGACACCCGGGTCGATCAGGTCGAGGCCGTCGAAGAAGCCGGTGATCTGGTCGACGGGGCGGAGGAAGTAGGGGACGGCGCCGGTCTCGTTGTAGGCGTCCTGGGCGCGCTCGTATTCGGGATCGGTGCCCCGGGAGCCCTCGTTGATCGAGAGGTAACTGCCCGAGGGGAGGCCGGACATCAGGCGCTGGACGATCGAGCGGGCCTCGTCGTAGTCGGCGACGTGGCCGAGGATGCCGCTGAGGATGAGAGCCGTGGGCCGGGTCAGGTCCAGGGTCTTGGCCGCGGCCTCCAGGATGCGCTCGGGTTCCTGGAGGTTCGCGTCGATGTAGGCGGTGGCGCCCTCGGGGCTGGAGTAGAGCAGGACGCGGGCGTGGCCGAGGACCAGCGGGTCGTTGTCGACGTAGACGATCCTGGCGTCCGGGGCGCTGCGCTGGGCGACCTGGTGGGTGTTGTCGGCGGTGGGCAGCCCGGTGCCGACGTCCAGGAACTGCCGTACGCCCTCCACCTCCACCAGATGCCGGATGCTGCGCCGCAGGAACGCGCGGCTGCTGCGGGCGATGGTCACGATGCCGGGGAAGGCACCGGCGTACGCGTCGCCGGCCGCCTCGTCCACCGGGTAGTTGTCCTTGCCGCCGAGCCAGTAGTTCCAGATGCGGGCGGAGGCGGGCACGGAAGTGTCGACCCTCTTCTTCGCCGCGGGTTCGGGCGTGGTCGCGTGATCGGTCATGGGGCCGTCTCCTCCGACGAGCGTACGAGCATGCGTGCGTCACACGTACGGATGTGCGCCCGCACGTGTCGAGCCAAATTTACGACTCAACGCGCCGGTTTTGTACGCGAGTTCCCGTACGGCAGTCCTGGCCCCTAACCTCTACCCCCGCCCCAGGAAGATCGGGTTCGTGAACGCCGCCATCGGGCCCGGGAAGCCCGGGATGACCGGTGGGTGGCGGACCTCGGCGCGTACGTACGCCGCGTACGAGGCCGTCGTACGCCACTCCGCCGAGCCGGTGCCCGAGGCCGGGAGGGCGGGTGAGGTGAACAGGACGCCCTGGTCGGTGACGAAGCGGATGGTGCAGTCGGGGGCGCCCGTCGCCTCCAGGCGGACCGTGACCGGGGTGTCGGCGGCGACCTTCAACCGCTCGCCGATGCCCGCGTGTTCGCCGCGCGGGCCGGAGGCGGTGAAGGTGACGGACACGTCCTTCGATTCGGCGACGTACGAGCGGCCGGCCCGCAGCCCCTCCTGGATGGCCTCCCTGGTCAGGTCGTCGGCCAGGACGACCGTCTGGGGTCGGCCCACGGGGTCGGGGTCGCGGTGGGCGTCGCTGTTGCCCATCGCCGGGATCCAGTCCCGGCGGCCCTCGCGTACGGCCGCGACCAGCATGCCGTCCCAGTCGGCGAGGGCCACCTCGTCCTCGGGCGAGTACGCGCCGTTCCAGACCTCCACCGCGTCCGCCTCGCCGAAGCCGAACTTCCAGTTGCAGCCGATGCAGGTGGCGTGCGGGTGGGCGGGGACCACCAGGCCCCCGGCGCGGCGGATCTCCCGGGCGTACTTGCCGAACCGGTTGTCCCGGGCCCGGTAGCGCCAGTCGATGAACGTGCCGGGTTCGGTGCCGAGCGCGAGGACATGACCGTTCCTCGTCGTCACCTCCTCGCCCAGCAGGATGAGGAGGTCGTCGCCCGCGAGCTCGGCCCAATGGGCGTGCGAGGACTGGGTGTTGTGCTCGGAGGAGTTGATGAAGTCGAGCCCGGCGGCCCGCGCGAGCGCCGTGATCTCGGCGGGGGTGCGGCGGCCGTCGGAGTACCAGGTGTGCAGATGGCAGTCACCCCGGTACCAGGCCCGGCCCCGGCCCTTCGCCCGCTCCGGCGGGTAGACGGGCTTGACCTGCTTGCCGGGTGCGCCGTACGTCAGCGTGATCGTGATCTCGTACGGCAGTCCCTGCGGCGCCACCGTGTACGGCCCCAGCGCGATGTGCCAGGTACCGGGGCGGACCGGGCCCGGGATGTACCCCGGGGTCGCGTCGTCCGCCCGGACGAAGAACTCCGTACGCGCCCCGCCCGACCAGCCCCGGAAGCCCTTGCCGCCGAGATCGGTGCCGCGTTCGTCGAAGACGCCGATGTCCAGCGCGTTGCCAGCGGTGCCGGCGGGGACGGGCGGTCTCTCGTAGGTGTACGCGACCTTCAACTCCCGTACGCGACTCGGCACCTCGATGGGCAGATAGACGAAGTCCGGGGAGCCGGTGGGGAGCGTGCCCCGGATGGTCTTCGTCTCCTGCTTGCCGTCCGCGGCCTCGACGCCGCTCGTCCCGAAGGTCACGCTCCCCAACGTAAGCGCGGCCGCCGCCGACGTCACGAACAGCGCGCGCCTTCCGAGTCCGTTTCCGTCACGTCCGTCGCTGCCGTCGCTGTGTTCGTCGCACATGCTGCTGCTCCCCAGGTCGTCGCGAGTGACTTGGCATGGGTGGTGCAGGGGTGGTGCGTGCCACCTTCGTATGCGCTGGTGAACTGTGGGGCAAGGGGAGGGGATCGGCGGCTTTCGAGTTGGCCGAACCACAGCGTGCCAACCCGAACTCGCCCGACAGGAGAGACAGAACGTGCGGACACCGTTATGCCTGCTCGGCGGCGCCGGCATCCACGACCGGGTCGCCCATGGCCACGACGCGTACCGGTTCGTGGAAATCGGCTCCCTCACCAAGGTGTTCACCGGGACCGTACTGGCCCGGCTGGCCGCCGAGGGGGGCCTCGGTCTCGATACGCCGCTGGAGGAGTGCCTGGAGGAGGTGCCGAGGGGGTCGGGCATCACCCTCCGGCATCTCGCTGAGCACACCTCGGGTCTGCCCCGCCTGCCGCCCGGGACCGGCGGCCTTCCGGACGACCCGTACGCCCCCTTCACCGAGCCGGCGCTACGGGAGTTGCTGCGCGACCTGGACCGGGTGGCCACCGGCCGACTGGGGGGCAGCGAGTACTCCAACCTCGGCTACGCGGTGCTCGGGCACGCCCTCGTGACCGCCACCGGACGCTCGTACCAGCAACTGGTCGATACGTACGTCCTGTTGCCCCTCGGTCTGGAGGCGGGCGCGGTGACGGCATGTCCGCCGGAGAGCCGACGCCTCGTACCGCGCGATCTGTTCGGCCGGCCCCGGTCCCTGTGGACACTGACCGGACCGATCCTGCCGGCCGGCGGTCTGTGGTCCACCTGCCGGACTCTGGCGCACGTCGTGGTCGCCCTGCTCGTCGAGCGCGGGCTCGGCGATCCGGCGCCCTCCTGGCAGCGGAGTTCCCCGATCCGGTGGCACGACGGTGCCACCCGTGGCTCGTCCGTGCTGGCCGCCGCGCACGACGACGGTGAGTGGATCCTCGTCCACCGCCTCGGCAGTGTGGCCGGTACGAACCGGATCGCGAAGCGGAGCATTCTCGCGGCCGGTTGGTTGCGGTAGGCATAGGTGCGGGAGCAGATGCCGACCGGTCGGTATGGACAAATGGGTCGTGTCCAGGTACAGATGAATCATGCGCATCGCCGTGACGATCTTTCTCACCGACGAGACCATCACCCCGACCCGGCTCGCCCGTGAGCTGGAGCAGCGGGGCTTTGCCGGGCTCTACGTCCCCGAGCACACGCACATCCCCGTCGAGCGGATGACGCCGTACCCGGCCGGGGGCGAGCTGCCGCGTGAGTACGGCCGTACGCTCGACCCCTTCGTCGCGCTCGGCCAGGCCGCCGCCGTCACCGAGCGGCTGGGGCTCGGCACCGGGATCACGCTCGTCGCCCAGCATGACCCGATCGACCTCGCGAAGCAGATCGCGACCGTGGACCACCTCTCCGGGGGCCGCCTCACGCTGGGGCTGGGCTATGGCTGGAACGTCGAAGAGGCCGCCGACCACGGGGTCGAGTGGCGTACGCGGCGGGAACTGGTGCGGGACCGGATGGCGTTGATGCGGGCGCTGTGGGCGGAGGAGCCGACGGCGTACGAGGGGGAGTTCGGGAGTGTGCGGGCGAGCTTCGCTTACCCCAAGCCGGTGCGGAAGCCGCAGGGGCCGGTGGTGGGGCCGCGCACGCTGATCGGTGGGGCGGCGGGGCCGAAGCTGTTCGCGCACATCTGCGAGTACGCGGACGGGTGGCTGCCGATCGGGGGGCGGGGGTTGGGGGAGTCGCTTCCGGTGCTGCGGGCGGCCTGGGCGGATGCGGGGCGGGATCCGGAGGCGTTGCAGGTCGTGCCGTACGCGGTGCATCCGAGTGCGGGGAAGCTGGCGTACTACGCGGAGTCGGGGATCGAGGAGGTCGTGGTGCAGTTGCCTCCGGCGGGGGAGGTGGAGGTGCTGGGGGTGCTGGACTCGTACGGGGCGTTTTTGGCGTAGGGCGCCTGCTGGGAGGGGTGGCGGGGATTTGGGTGCGGCTGCGGGTTCGTCGTGGCTTGTCGCGCAGTTCCCCGCGCCCCTGACGGGGCGCGACCCCCTGGCCAGTTACACCATGTAACGCCCGGCAGGCCGGAACGAAGCAGGCACCCCCTCTGCCCTGACCAGCTCGAACGTATGCTCAAGAGATGACGACTTCGGCGACCTCCGGAACCGGCCCCACCGAGCGCCCCGGTGCTGCCGGGCCGACCGCGAACTCCATGCGCCGTGCCCTGAAACGTGCGCGGGACGGGGTGGCGCTCGACGTGGCCGAGGCGGCGGTGCTGCTTCAGGCGCGCGGGGCTGATCTGGAGGACCTCGCCGCGTCGGCCGCCCGGGTGCGGGACGCGGGGCTGGAGGCGGCCGGGCGGGCCGGTGTCATCACGTACTCGAAGAGCGTGTTCGTCCCCCTCACCCGGCTGTGCCGGGACAAGTGTCACTACTGCACCTTCGTCACCGTGCCGGGGAAGCTGCGGCGGGCCGGGCACGGGATGTTCATGTCGCCGGACGAGGTGTTGGACGTGGCCCGGAAAGGGGCCGCCCTCGGCTGCAAGGAGGCGCTGATCACCCTCGGCGACAAGCCCGAGGAGCGCTGGCCGGAGGCGCGCGAGTGGCTCGACGCGCACGGGTACGACGACACGATCGCGTACGTCCGGGCCATCTCCATCCGGATCCTGGAGGAGACGGGGCTGCTGCCGCACCTCAACCCCGGCGTGATGAGCTGGACGGACTTCCAGCGGCTCAAGCCCGTCGCGCCGAGCATGGGCATGATGCTGGAGACGACCGCGACGCGGTTGTGGTCCGAGCCCGGCGGCCCGCACCACGGCTCACCGGACAAGGAGCCGGCCGTACGACTGCGGGTCCTGGAGGACGCGGGGCGGTCGTCCGTCCCCTTCACCTCGGGCATCCTCATCGGCATCGGGGAGACGTACGAGGAGCGCGCCGAGTCCCTGTTCGCACTGCGGAAGATCTCCCGCGCCTACCACGGCATCCAGGAGCTGATCATCCAGAACTTCCGCGCCAAGCCGGACACCGCGATGCGCGGTATGCCGGACGCGGAACTGGACGAGCTGGTCGCGGCGGTGGCCGTCGCCCGGCTCATCATGGGCCCGGCCGGCTGCATCCAGGCGCCGCCCAACCTCGTCGACAGCGAGTACGAGCGCCTCATCGGCGCCGGGATCGACGACTGGGGCGGCGTATCCCCGCTGACCATCGACCATGTGAACCCCGAGCGCCCCTGGCCGCAGATCGAGGAGCTGACGGAGCGGTCCGCGGCGGCCGGTTTCGAGCTGCGCGAACGGCTGTGCGTGTACCCGGAGTTCGTGACGCGCGGCGAGCCGTGGCTGGACCCGCGCCTGCTGCCGCACGTCCGGGCGCTCGCCGACCCGGAGACGGGACTGGCCCTGCCGGACGCGGTCGTCGAGGGACACCCGTGGCAGGAGCCCGAGGAGGTCTTCGTCGCCGTCGGCCGTACGGATCTCCACTCCTCGATCGACACCGAGGGCCGTACGTCCGACCGCCGCGACGACTTCGACGAGGTCTACGGCGACTGGGGCGCCCTGCGCGAGGCGGCCGCCCCCGGCATGGCGCCGGAGCGCATCGACACGGATGTGCGGCGGGCGCTGCGGGTAGCCGCCGACGACCCGACCCGGCTGAGCGACGCCGAGGCGCTGGCGCTGCTGCACGCGGACGGGCCGGCGCTGGACGCGCTGTGCGAGGTCGCGGACGAGGTTCGTAAATCGGCCGTCGGCGACGACGTCACGTACATCGTCACCCGGAACATCAACTTCACCAACGTCTGCTACACCGGCTGCCGTTTCTGCGCCTTCGCGCAGCGCCGCACGGACGCGGACGCGTACACCCTCTCCCTGGACCAGGTCGCCGACCGGGCGCAACAGGCGTGGGACGTCGGCGCGGTCGAGGTCTGCATGCAGGGCGGCATCCACCCCGACCTGCCCGGCACGGCGTACTTCGACATCGCGAAGGCGGTCAAATCCCGCGTCCCCGGCATGCACGTGCACGCCTTCTCCCCGATGGAGGTGGTGAACGGCGCGACCAGGACGGGTCTTTCGATCCGCGAGTGGCTGACGGCGGCCAAGGAGGCCGGCCTCGATTCCATCCCCGGCACGGCCGCCGAGATCCTCGACGACGAGGTGCGCTGGGTCCTGACGAAGGGCAAGCTGCCGACGGCCACCTGGATCGAGGTGATCACGACCGCCCACGAACTGGGCATCCGTTCCTCGTCGACGATGATGTACGGCCATGTGGACCAGCCGAGGCACTGGCTGGGCCACCTGCGCACGCTCGCCGGTATCCAGCAACGCACCGGCGGCTTCACGGAGTTCGTGACCCTCCCCTTCATCCACACCAACGCGCCCGTGTACCTGGCCGGCATCTCCCGGCCCGGCCCCACCATGCGCGACAACAGGGCGGTCACCGCCATGTCCCGCCTCCTCCTGCACCCCTGGATCCCCAACATCCAGACCAGCTGGGTCAAGCTCGGCACGGAGGGCGCGGCGGAGATGCTCCGCTCCGGCGCGAACGACCTCGGCGGCACCCTGATGGAGGAGACCATCTCCCGTATGGCGGGCTCCTCCTACGGCTCCTACAAGTCGGTGAAGGACCTGATCGCCGTAGCCGAAGCGGCCGGCCGCCCGGCCAGGCCGCGTACAACCGTGTACGGCGAGGTCCCGGAGGAGCGGCAGAAGGCGGCACAGGCCTCCGACGGCCATCTGCCGGAGCTGTTGCCGGTGTTGGACTGAGGCTGAGGAGCGGAGCGGGCGGAGAGGCAGGCAGACGCGATTGGCAGATTTGTCTCACTGGCATGCCGGATTTGTCGGCCTGGCGGCCGCAAACGAGGCCAAGCCCTGAGACAAATCTGCCAATCACCGAGCAGCACTACGCCGCCGGCGAAGCGTCCGAACACAATGGTGCGCCCTTCACGCGGCTTGAGGGTGATACCGCCCGCGAGCGCGTGGATTGTGCCCGGTGCCGACGCCGGTACGCCGAAGGCCGGGCTGCCGTGGCCTGCCGCGAGCGGATGCCGTTGAAGTCGCCGACATCGGGGTTCACGTGGGCCGGACCCGGTTGCCACCCGAATGCCTGAACTGGGCGGCCCCTGGGGGACGTTGACCTTCCAGGACTGGCAGTGACAGACGGTTGGCAGGCGCCCCTATCCGATCGCCGGTTCACTCGTGGGCAGGTGGGTCACCACGAGGGCGACGCCGCTCAGCAGGAACCCGCGTAGGGCGGCGTCGAGGGGGTTGTAGCGCTCGGTGGGCCACATCCCGTACCAGTCGCCGCCGATGACGATGAAGCCCGCCCCGTACAGCAGCATCACCATCAGCAGGCCCAGCGTGCTGTAGCGGCGGGCGAAGCGGAAGACGCGGTGGCGTATGGACGCGGCCCACAGGAAGGTGGCCACCACGAGGACCAGTGCGGTGACCGACTCCCAGAGGATGATCCCGACGTACACGGCGTCCTGGAACCACTCCGACTCGATCGCCCGCCACCCCGGCTCCTCGACCCTGAAGGTGTCCTTCATCGAGAGAACCCGCCGGGTCAGTATCTGGTTGGTCTCGAAGTCCGTGATGTTGTTCAGGGCCGTGAGCGCCATGTGCAGGGCTACGGTGCCGACGAGGAGGGGGGAGGCGAGCGGGACGCGAGAGGGGCGAGGTGTCTGATTTGCGGTCATGCTTCCACTGTGTGCCTATATCTCCTCCCGCCACAGACCGTTTTCGGCGAGCTCTCAAGCCATGCCATTCGACGGGCGGCTGCCCGGGTATCTTCAGGTGACCGGATCGGGCACGGGGGTGAAACCGATGAGGCCGACACGGCCGACCATGCACGAGCTGATCGGGCGCCGAAAGCGGGCCGGGTTCGTGGGACGCCGTAGCGAACTCGACCTGTTCCGGGGGAACTTCGACACCGCGCCCGAGGACGAGCGGCACACGTTCGTCTTCCACGTCCACGGCACGGCGGGCGTCGGCAAGTCCTCGCTCGTGCGTGAGCTGGAGGCCGTGGCGACGCAACGCAAGGCGCTCACCGCCCGCACCGACGAGACGGTGAACAGTGTGCCGGAGGCGATGGCGGCGATCAGCGCGCAGTTCGCCCGGCAGGGCGCGGAGTTGAAGGCGCTCGACAAGCTTCTCGCCTCGTACCACCAGCGTCGCCACGAGGCGGAGACGGCGTCGGCCGCGCTGGAGTCCGCACCGGAGCCCGGCTCACCCGCGCCGCCGCCCTCGGCGGGCAGCATGGCGGTGACGCAGGCCGGGCTGATCGGCTTCGGCATGGTTCCGGTCGTGGGGGCCTTCGCCGGGGCGATCGACCCCGCTCAAGTGGCGCACGGGACGGACCGGTTGAGGGCAGCGCTCAGCGCGCGCTTCCGCAACCACGACGACGTGCAGCTGGTGCTGGAGCCGTTGAAGGTCCTGACGCCGGTCTTCATCTCGGAGCTCGACAGGGTCGCCGCCGACGCCCCCTGGATCGCGCTCTTCTTCGACACGTACGAACGGACCGCGCCCTTCCTCGACGGCTGGCTGTTCGACCTCGTCACGACAGAACGGTACGGCGCACTCCCCGCGAACGTGGTCCTCACCCTGGCGGGCCAGCACGGCCCCGATCCAACCCGCTGGGGCGACTACGCCGGCTTCGTCACCGAACTCGCCCTGGAGCCGTTCACGGAGTCCGAGGCCCGCCAACTCCTCGCGGCGAAGGGAGTGCTGGACCAGAACGTCGTACGGGAGGTGCTACGGCTGTCCGGAGGGCTTCCCGTGCTCGTGTCGACGCTGGCCAAGGACGCGGGCGGCGGCGATGCGGGAGCTGTGGACGACCCCAGTCCCACCGCCGTGGAACGCTTCCTCAAGCGGGTGCGGGACCCCGCTCTACGCGCGGCCGTGCTCGCGTGCGCGCTGCCCCGACGCCTCAGCGAGGACGCCTTCAGGACGGTCGTCGACGGTGAGGTCGAGGAGGCGTACGCGTGGTTGCTCGGCCTGCCCTTCGTGAGCGAACAGGCGGGGCGGGTCCGCTACCACGACGTCGTCCGTACGGCCATGCTCCGGCTCCAGCGGACACGGTCGCCGCGACAGTGGGCGGAGCGGCATACGCGGCTGGCGGAGGCGTACGCGGGGTGGCGGGCGGCGGCCGAGGAGGGCCTGGACCCCGATGAGCTATGGCTGAACGACACTTGGCGTGAGCTGCGGCTGGAGGAGCTGTACCACCACCTGTGCGCACGGCCGCAGGGCGCGCTGGCCATGGTGCTCGGCGAGGTCGTCGACGCCTGCCGGGCGGACGTCGTCGCGGCGCGTGGGTGTGCGCAGGTGCTCGGAGAGGCGGGGGAACAAGCTGAGGTCGGGGAGGTGGCACGGTGGGGGAGTGATCTCCTCGCGGCCCTCGCGGGTGAGGCGGGAGGCGTCCTGGCGGCCCTGGGGTTGATGCTTGGCCGGGCAGGGCTCGACACCTCGGGCCGCGCCAAGGCGCACAGCGTGCGGGCCCGCGAGCTGAGGAACGCGGGCGACCGGGGCGGGGCGCTCGTCGAGTACGGCCGGGCCATCGCTCTCGATCCGCAGAGCCCGTGGCCATACGACGGGCGGGCCCTGATCCATGAGTGGTCGGGCGACAGCACCGCAGCGCTGATCGATCTCGACCGTACCCTTGAATTGCGCCCTCCCTCTGCGCTGATCCTGACTCGACGGGGGGACGTCCTCCGCACCTTGGGCCGTCATGAGGAGGCCATCGCGGACTTCGACCGGGCGCTGGCTCTCGACCCCGTACGGGTCGCGACGCTGGCCATGCGAGGGCTCAGCAGGTATGCCCTGGGGCAGGGTGCCGCGGCGCTCGCCGACCTCGACCATGCGCTGGAGATCGATGGGGAGTACCTGTGGGGCCTGGTCCAACGGGCGAAGATTTACCGGGACCAGGGCAGGCTCGAAGAGTCGTTCGCGGAGCTGGACCGGGCGGCGGAGATCGCCCCTGACAGAGCGTGGATCGCCTCAGTGCGGGGAGACGCCTACCGGACGACGGGCCGATACGAGGAGGCCGCCGAGGAACTCGCGCGTGCCTGCGCACTCGACCCCGACTACGCCTCCGCGTACGCGAGCCGCGGGTACGCGCTCGCGCGTCTGGGCCGCGACGAAGAAGCCCGCGCGGCCTTCGACCGGGCGATCGAGCTGCACCCCACCTATGCGTGGGCGCTGGTGCATCGTGCGCTCCTGCGAGGTTCCCTCGGGGACCTGGAAGGCAAGCTCGCCGATCTGGAGCGCGCCGTCGCGGCCGGCGAACCCGGGCTGGACTGGGTCCGGCGCCAGAAGACGGCGGTTCTGGTCTCACTGAGCGGCGACGACGAAGCGGTCGCCGAACTGGACCGCGTCCTGGAACGCGACCCGGACAACCCGGCCATGCCGGCCGACAGAGGCGTCGTGCGCCTACGGCGGGGCCTGTTCCTCGAAGCGCTACGGGACCTGGACCGCGCGATCTCTCTCCGCCCGGACGAGACGGGCCCGTACGCCATCCGAGCGAGGGCATGCATCGCCATGGGACGGCTTCCACAGGCGCTCGCCGACCTCGGGTACTGCGTCGCACGGGAAGAAGAGCTCGACTGGGCGATCCGGAGAACCGCGGAGGTGCTGTTCTGGTGCGGGCGTCACGACGAGGCCAGGCGGTTGTTGGTCGACCGGGGTGCGCTTACGGAACAGGAGGGCGACGCGGAGCAGGTCGTATCGCGCTGGTACGTCGACACGGTGACCGGACGGTGGGAACGCGCCCGGCATGTCGGGGAGTGGACGCACCCCGACGACTTCGTGCATGTGCAACTCCGGTCGGCGCTGAAGCTGGGCATGTCGACAGGGCTGGAGGCGGCGGAGCCCCTGTGGCAGCTGGTGCGGACGAGTGCGCGGGCGGACGGCGAAATCGACGCGGCGCACAAACTCGCCGAGGCACTGGCCAGTTGTGCCCTGGGCGACTGGTCGGGGGCCGATTCGGCGGTCTCCGAGGGACTGTCCCTGAACCACGACTGGGCAGACCTGGCCGACCTGGCCGCTCGGCTGACCCTCCTGGCCCGCACCCCCGACGCCGACCCGGCCCTCTTCGGCCCCTGCCTCACCCGGGCCACCACGGCCCGGGACGCCTTCCAGGCGCGCTATGCGGAATAGGTCCCGACGAACGCCGTCCAGGATCGGTCCCTGAACGCGAGCTGCGCCTTGTCCTTGTTCTTGGAGTCGCGGACGCGGACGGTGGTGTCGGCGGGGGCTATCGCGACCTCGACGCAGTCGGGCTCGTCGTTGCCGCTGTAGCTGCTCTTGAACCAAACGAGCGCGGAGGTCATGTCTGTTCTCCCAGCACTTTCTCGATGAAGGCCCGCGACTCCCGAGGCGAGAGTGCCTGCGCCCGGATCATTCCATAGCGCATCTCCAGGGTTTGGACCTCCTGGGGATCACTGATCACTCGGCCGTGCAACTGGGCCGCCGTGTACCCGAGTGTCTTGCCACCTCGGAGTTTCAACACTCGGGACGCGCCGCTCAGGCTTGCGTGGTCTTCCCGGTCCGTAGGCATCACTTGGATCTTTACGTGCCGCAACTCACTGATCTCCAACAGGCGTTCGAGCTGTCGCCGCAGCACCATTCTGCCCCCGATCGGTCGCCGCAACGACACCTCTTCCTGGACAAAGGTGATCAGCGGAGGGGGTACACGTGTGAACAGGGCCTTCCGTGCCATGCGCGCGGAGACATGACGGTCGATCTCGTCCTCCGAGTACGCGGGCTGCCGCAAGGCATACAACGCCCGCGCGTACTCCGGTGTCTGCAGCAGGCCGTGGATCTGAAGGCTGGCATACGCCCCCAACTCAACCGCCTCGTCCTCCAAGTTCTTCAGATCCCGAACCTTCTTCGGATACCGCGCCTTCTCCACGTCCTCCGTCATCGCCGAGAGCTTGCCGCCCGCCCCCAGCACCTCATCCGCCGCTTCCAAGAACTCCGGCTTAGGTGGACGCCGCCCGCGTTCGACCGACGAGACCATCTCCTCGCCGTACCCGATCGCGGACCCCAGCTCGGACTGCCGCATCCCCGCGGCCTCTCGCCAGGCCTTGACCTGCCGACCAACCGTCTTCAGTACGCCCGCGGACTCCTCGTCGTCCATACCGTTCACCTCTCGCTCCTCGCCTCCTGTGTACGAGCCGTACGGCCCGCCATGGCGACCGGACAGTCACGCTCGGTACCGGCACCGCCGCTGTGCAGCGTAGGAAGCGAGCGGTCACGCTGGGTGGTGTGAGCCAAGAAATCCTTCGTCAAGTCCCCGGTAATGCGTACCTGTTCACGGTGCAGTTGTCCGCAACTCGAAGAGGTGCTCGACTGGCGAGGCTGCTCGCCGAACGCCAACTGGACTCTTGGGGCGTGCCGTTGGACGACGCGGCGCAGGTCGTGAGCGAGCTCGCTTCGAACGCCGTGCTCCATGGCCGGGTACCGGGACGGGACTTCCGGCTGAGGCTTGTGCTCGACCCCGGCGCCAGCCTTCGTATCGAGGTGAGCGACGCCCGAGGCGACCGGATCCCGCATATCCCCAACCCGGCGGTGACGGACGGGGAGTCGGGCCGGGGGCTGCTGCTCGTCGCGGCCTACGCGGACCGCTGGGGCGTCGATGAGGCGCCCGCGGGCTGCAAGACGGTGTGGGCCGAGTTGACGTACGCCGGCCGTAGATCGTGATCTCGCGCTGCCCTCGGACCGCTGGCGAGCGATACGGGACGGGCAACCTCCAGCAGTGGTACGTGGTGGCGGCGGGCAACCGGCTGGCCGTGATGCACGGGAAGCGGATCTACGCGCTGCCCGCTGTGTGATCCGACCGCCCGGTTGAGGGGGCGGGCGAGATGAGCCCGCCCCCGCTGACCTGGCTGGTGGCTAGCCGTTCGTCGATTCGTTCGCCGGCAAGTACGTCACCAGCAGCACCACGCCGCTCAGCAGGAACACGCGGAGGGCGGCGTCCAGGCCGTTCCAGTCGCCCGACTGCCACATGACGAACCACTCGCCGCCGATGGCGATGAAGCCGGCGCCGAAGAGGAGCAGGACCATGAGGAGGCCGAGGGTGCTGTAGCGGCGCGCGGTGTGGAGGGTGCGGTGGCGGAGGGCGGTGGTCCAGAAGTAGGTGGCGGCGAGGAGGAGCAGGGCCGCGATCGTCTCCCAGACGATGATGAGGACGTAGACCGCGTTCTGGATGGTCTTCGACTCTACGGCCCGCCACATGAGGTCCTCGTCCTTGAACGTGGTGTCCATGGCGAGGACGTGCTGCACGAACGCCTGGTTCGTGCCGAAGTCGGTGATGTTGCTGAACGCGACGAGGGCCATGTAGAGGGCCACTGTGCCGACGAGCAACGTGGAGGCCAGGGGGAGGAGGGACGCGCGGGGGGTCTGCTTTTCAGCCATGGAACAACTATGTGTGTGACCGAGGACCAACCCCAGGGGTTTTTCGGCGAGTTGGATCACGCCAGGGGCGTCCGGTGGCGGAAAAGCGCGGGTGGCCCCGCTGGTTCGGGGGTGCCCGGCCGGGCCACCGGGAGCGGTGGTGGCCCGACCGGGTCGTACGAGGGGGCGAGGAGGTCTTCGGGACGGGGTGTTGAGCAGGTGGCAATCAGGGACGCACGAGCGTGTTCTGGTGTGTAGGAGTGAGTCTCCGGCCGGCGGCAGGAGCACTCCCGGGGGAAGGGAACGGCAGTTCTTGCATCGAATGCGTGACCTTCGCCGGTGGTGGTCGTTGGGTGTGGTGAGGGGTTTTGGCAGCAGTCGGGGTGGGGGTGACGGGGTGGGTGGGCTGCGGGAATTGGCGGCGCCGTTCGTGGTGCCCGGCCCTTCGGGGGTTGCGGTCCGTACCCGGCTCAAGGGCCTGAC
>NZ_VTHJ01000120.1 GCF_008386495.1 Streptomyces tailanensis
GGCCGCCTCACCGCAGGCCAACTCTAGCCACACCAAGCCCAGTTACACCGCTCGCTTTACAGACCCGCGGAGCGAGTGCCTGCCACCATGAAAGTGGCTGACCACCCTGGTACCGCCTCGGGCCGGCGCTGGCAGCCGCTCTCCTCCTATTCCGCAGGGAGAGCGTTGCAGCTGTCCGTTGTCCAATGGGCCAGGGCCTCTCCGGTCAGCGGGGAATAACACCGGTGAGGCCCCAGGGGCCGTTGCATGATCACGATTCGTCCGGAGTGCCGTGCTGGCCCGTCTTGGAGGGGACATCCCGGTTCGGGCAGGGGGCGGACGCAGTGCAGGCACGGTCTCAGTGATCATGTGAGTGTCGAAGTCCCATGAACACCTGGCGAGTCCGTGCCTGCTCCTGCATCTTCTCCCATGCCCACCGCGCTGGCCCAACTGGGCCGGACTGCCGCGCCGGTCCCGCTGGCGGACGCGGTCGCGCTGTCCGGCTTCCTGGATCTGGTGCCCGACCCCCGAGGCGTCCGTGGCCGCCGCTACCGGTTGTCCGCCCTGGTCGCCGCGGCCGCGGCGAGTGTCCTGGCCGGTGCCCGCTCGCTCACCGCGATCACGGAATGGATCGGCGACGTCCCCGCGTGGGCCTGCCGGGTTCTCGGCTTCCCCACCGACCCGCTCTCCGGCACCGTGTCCGTCCCGCACCCCCACACCCTGCGCCGTCTGCTCGTCCAGCTCGACGGCGACGCCCTGGACCGGGCGATCGGCGCCTTCCTCACCGCCCGCGCCACCCCGGCCGGCCCCGGACTGCGGGCGATCGCTGTCGACGGCAAGGCCCTGCGCGGCTCGCGCACCCGCGTCACAGGGCACGTCACCCTGCTCGCCGCGATGGACCACATAGGCCACGTCCTGGCCCAGCGCCAGGTCACCGACAAGAGCAACGAGATCCCCGCCTTCCGGCCCCTGCTGGACGGCGTCGACCTGACCGGCACGGTCATCACCGCCGACGCGCTGCACACCCAGCACGCTCACGGCACCTACCTCCGCGAGCGCGGTGCCCACTACATCGCCCAGGTCAAGGCCAACCATCCCAGCCTGTTCGACAGGGTCCGCCGCCTGCCATGGCGTGAGATCAGGCTCGACCACCACGACCGTACGCGGGCCCATCACCGCCTGGAGATCCGGCGGCTGAAGGCCGCCGCCTTCGCCCACCTCGACTACCCAGATGCCAGCCAGGCCCTGCAAGTCGTGCGCTGGAGGAAGGACTTCACCAGCGGCAAGCTCACCATCGAGCGCCTCTACCTGATCACCAGCCTGCCGCCCGGCGCGGTCACCGGCGCCCAGCTCGCCGACTGGATCAGAGGGCACTGGAAGATCGAAAATCTTCTGCACCACGTCCGCGACCGCACGTTCCGCGAGGACGACTCCAAGATCCGTGTCGGCCATCTTCCGCGCATCATGGCCGGCCTGCGCAACCTCGCCATCGGCGTCCACCGTCAGAACGGCCACACCAACATCGCCGCCGCTCTACGTCACACCGCCCGCGACTGGCGAAGGCCCCTGGCTGCCCTCGGACTCACCGGATGAATCCGGACAGACCTCGATCATGCAAGGGACCCTGGGTGAGGCCCTGGCGAATGGAGAGGGGGCGTTGCCCCTGGGGGGGATGGTTAGACCTTGAGCCAGACCGCGTGGTCCGGTTCCAGAAGTCCGTCTCTGATCGGGCCGCTGGCCAGCGAGATCGTGCTGTGTTCAGGCAGCTGGTACGGCTCGTTCGACAGGTTGACCACGCAGGTGAAGCCGGGTTCGCGGCGGAAGGCGAGGACGTCGGCGGGGGCGTCGAGCCAGGTCATGGTGCCGTCGCCGAGGGCGGGATGCGCGCGGCGCAGGCGCAGGGCGGTGCGGTACAGCTCCAGCATTGATGTCTCGTCGCCGGTCTGTGCCTCTACGCTGCGCTCGCTCCAGTTCGCGGGCTGCGGGAGCCAGGGTTCGGCCGAGGCGTCGGCCTGGCTGAAGCCGAAGGGCGCGGTCTGTCCGGACCAGGGGATGGGGACGCGGCAGCCGTCGCGGCCCTTGTCGGTGTGGCCGGAGCGTTCCCAGATGGGGTCTTGGAGGACGGATTCGGGCAGGTCTTCGACTTCGGGGAGGCCGAGCTCGTCGCCCTGGTAGATGTAGGCGCCGCCGGGGAGGGCGAGCATGAGCAGGACGGCGGCGCGGGCGCGGCGGGTGGCGAGGTCCAGGTCGACGCTGCCTTGGGGCTGATAGCGCTGGTTGGGAACCCAGCGTGCGACGGTTTCGCGGGCGTAGCGGCTGGTGTGGCGCATGACGTCGTGGTTGGACAGTACCCAGGTGGCGGGTGCGCCGACGTCGCTGAGCATGGCGAGGGAGTCGTCGATGACCGTGCGGAGGTCCTTGGCATCCCAGCTGGCCATGAGGAAGTCGAAGTTGAAGGCGGTGTGCAGGCCGCCGGGGCGGACGTAGGCGGCGAGACGTTCGGGGGTGTCGGCCCAGGCTTCGGCGACGAAGGCCCGGTCACCGTCGAACTCGTCGGCGACCTTGCGCCAGGTGCGATAGATGTCGTGGACCTCGTCGCGGTCCCAGTGCGGGTGCTGGACGCAGTGGCGCGGCTGCCTGTCCGCTGGGTCGGGCAGGGGAGGCAGGTCGGGCAGTTCGGGGTCCTTGACGAGTCCGTGGGCGACGTCGATGCGGAAGCCGTCCACGCCCCGGCTGAACCAGAAGCGCAGGATGGACTCGAACTCGGCGTGTACGTCGGGGTGTTGCCAGTTGAGGTCGGGCTGTTCGGGGGCGTAGAGGTGGAGGTACCACTCGCCGTCGGGCAGGCGGGTCCAGGCGGGGCCGCCGAAGCAGGAGACCCAGTTGTTGGGCGGCTCGGCGCCGTCGGTGCCGCGGCCGGGGCGGAAGATGTACCGCTCGCGCTCTGGGCTGCCGGGGCCGGCCGCGAGGGCGGCCTGGAACCAGGTGTGCTGGTCGGAGGTGTGGTTGGGCACGATGTCGGGGATGATGCGGATCCCGTGTTCGTGGGCGTCGGCGATGAGTTGCTCTGCGTCGGCGAGGGTGCCGAAGAGCGGGTCGATGGCGCGGTAGTCGGCGACGTCGTAGCCACCGTCCGCCATCGGGGACTTGTACCAGGGGTTGATCCACAAGGCGTCCACGCCGAGCGACTTGAGGTAGGGCAGGCGGGAGCGGAGGCCGGCGAGGTCGCCGACGCCGTCGCCGTTGGCGTCGGCGAAGCTGCGGACGTAGATCTGGTAGATGACGGCGCTGCGCCACCAGGGCGTGGTGGAAGGCATTCTGTTGAACGAGTCCTTTGAAGGGGATGTGGGGGATTCGGGCCAGAAGGGGCGGCTACTTGGCTGCGCCGGCGGTGAGGCCGGCGACGATGCGGCGCTGGAAGATGAGCACCATGATCACCAGGGGGACGGTGACGAGGACGCCAGCGGCCATCTGGCTGCCGAAGGGGATGTCGAACTGGGTGGCGCCGGTGAACTTGGAGATGGCGACTGGTGCGGTCTGGATGCTGGGCCGGTTCGTCATCGACAGGGCGATGAGGAATTCATTCCAGGCAGCGATGAAGGCGATGATCGCGGTGGTGAAGATACCTGGCGCGGCGAGCGGGATGATGACCTTGCGGAATGCCTGCCCGCGGGTGCAGCCGTCGATCATGGCGGCCTCTTCAAGTTCGTCGGGCATCTGCTTGAAGAACGTGGTCAGGTTCCACACCGCAAGGGGCAGCACGAAGGACATGCTGGGCACGATCATCGCCTGGTAGGTGTTGATCCAGCCGATGTCGGTGAACAGCTTCAGCAGCGGGACCACGATCGAGACGACCGGGAACATCGACGTGGCGATGATCAGCGTGAGGATCAGCCGCTTGAAGCGGAACTGCAGCCGGGCCATCGCATACGCGGTGAAGGTGGCCAGCAGCAGGGCCAGCACGGTGGTGGTGCCGGAGACGATGAGACTGTTGAGCAGGGCGCGGCCGAATCCCTGGGAGGGGCTGAAGACCGCACGGTAGTTCTCGAACGACACCGAGGTCGGCAGCAGCGAGGTGTCGAAGATGTCGGAGGTGCTGCGCAGGCTGGAGACCAGCATCCAGTAGAAGGGTGCCAGGCAGTAGGCCACCACCGCGGCAACGCCCAGGTAGAGCAGCCAAGTTCGCCATTTCACGGTCGCGGTCATGCCGATGCCTCCGCACTGCCAGCCGCCGGCGAGGCGGGCCGGAGCTTGTTGTTGCGCTTGGTCTTGCGCGGGCCGCCCACGTCGCCGACGAGGTCGGTGCCCAGCAGCCGGACGAAGCCGAGCGCGATGAGGAAGACGTAGATGAACAGCAGCACCGCATAGGCGGCGGCCGGGCCGAAGCGGACGTTGGACGCCTCGTTCTGGGCGAGCATGGACAGGGTCTCCACGGAGTTCTTCTGCGCGCCGATGAGGAGGTAGGGCAGGTCGAACATCCGCAGCGCGTCCAGGCAGCGGAAGAGCACCGCCACCAGCAGGGCGGGCTTGACCAGAGGCAGCGTGATCCGCCAGAACTGGGCGAGCGGGCCGGCCCCGTCGATGCGGGCCGCCTCATACACCTCCTTGGGGATCACCTGCAGGCCGGCCAGGACGAGCAGGCCGATGAAGGGGGCGGTCTTCCACACCTCGGCGATGATGACGGCGACCTTGGCGTGGAAGCCCTCGGTGGTCCACAACACCTGTTGGCCGAGGAGGGCGTTGGCGATGCCGTCACTGTTAAAGATCCACCGCCACAGCAGGCCCGAGATGGCCGTGGGCACGGCCCAGGGGATGAGGATGGAGGCGCGGACCAGGGCCCGGCCGCTGAACGCCTTGTGCATGATCAGCGCCATCGCGAGACCGATCAGCGTCTCCAGGCCGACGGTGACGACGGTGAAGAAGGTGGTGTTCCAAAAGGCGTTCCAGAACCGGTCGCCGGCCTGGCCGAAGATGTCGGCGTAGTTCTGCAGGCCGACGAACGGCTCGGTGTCGCTGATGAAACCGGTCTTCGGATCCAGGCCCTTGGCACCGTACAGCGACTCCGTGAACGCCATGACCGTCGGGTAGAGGACGACGACTGTGAGCACCAGGAGCGTCGGCGACACCAGCAGCGCCGCAGTGCGCCCGGAAGCCGCGGTCGCCCAGGCCCGCTTAGAGGGCTTCTCGAAACCGAGTGTGGTGGCTGAGTTTGTGCTGCTCAGGCATGGTGCCGGGGTGGGGGAGGTTAGGTCCGGTGCGTCCGTTGAGGTGGCGTGCTGGAGGTGTGTGATGGCGTCGGTGCTGGGGCGGCTGGAGGAGCGGGAGCGTGCGGCCCGGAAGCGGGTGGAGGAGTTGCAGGCCGAGCTGGAGGCGGCGCAGTCGGAGTGGGACGAGTGGCTGATCGCCCGCAGGCGGGTCGGCGAGGTGTGGGAGACGGGTGAAACCGCACGCCAGGACGCTGTGGCGGGGAAGATGTCGGAGGGCAACAAGGCCAGGACGCCGTCGGCGGTGAAGCCCGGGTCGCTGGTCCCGGTATGGCGGGAGGGGTTGTCGGCCGAGGTGCTGGCGCCGGAGTATCAGCAGGTTATGGGCCTGCTGGCCGAACGCCGCGCCACCAGCGGTCAGCCGCTGAACTGCCGTGAGGTCACTGCCTTGTTGGGGCTGGAGGTGGTTCCGGCGAAGACCGAGGGCGTGCGGTGCAAGCTCAAGCGGCTCGTTGCGCGGGGATGGGCGCACGAGCCGGCACCGGGCCGGTTCGCCTGCGGCGACGGCCGAGGCGGCGGGTCATGACCATGGTCATCGACCACAGGATCATCGCCTCCGACGACGCGGGCAGCCGCTCGTAGTCGCGGGCCAGGCGCCGGGAGCGGGTGAGCCAGGCGAAGGTCCGCTCGACGATCCACCGTTTGGGCAGCACGACGAAGCCTCTCTGGCCGTCGCTGCGGCGGATGATCGTCAGTATCAGGTTCAAAACGGTCGCGCACCAGCCCACCAGCATGCCGGTGTATCCGCTGTCCGCCCATACGCGCCGAAGCCGGTGATGCCGTGCGGCGGCCTGGGCGAGGAGGTCCTGGGCAGCGTGGCGGTCCTGCGTCGAGGCGGGGGTGACCATGACCGCCAGGATCAGGCCGAGGGTGTCCACCACGATGTGCCGCTTACGGCCCTTGATCTTCTTCCCGCCGTCATAACCGCTGGTCGCGGCCTCGACCGTGGACGTGCCCTTCGCGGACTGCGAGTCGATTGCCCCGGCCGTCGGCTCCGCATCCCTGCCCTGCGCTTGGCGGGTCGCAGCGCGTAGCCGGTCGTGGAACTCGCCGATCAGCCCCTGCTTGCGCCAGCGGGTGAAGAACCGGTGCACTGCCTTCCACGGCGGGTAATCGGCAGGCAGCGCGGGCCACTTCACGCCGTTGTCCACCACGTACCGGATCGCGTCGAGTATGTCCCGGTGGCAGTACTCCTCCGGCCGGCCGCCCCGGCCCCCGGCCCACGCCGGCACCGGAATCATGTCGCGGACCGCGGCCCACTCCTCCTCCGTCATGTCGGTCGGATAGCAGTGCCCGCCGGACGGATTGTCCGCCGCGTTCCCGTACTTGTGGGCGAAGCAGTCACACTCCCGCGTGTCCCAAATGGATTGTTCCGCCGCTGACGGATACAACTGCTGCAACAGGGCCTCCCCGGCAGCCTGGTGGACTCGACACCCTCCGTGCTACCGAGAGGCCCTGTCTTCATGCCCCCGCGCGGCCACAATCACCTGAACAGCACACCCGTACGGAACCCCTGGCCCCACACTCGGTTTCGAGAAGCCCTCTTACCTGCCTTCACCGGCGCGGATCTCCTTCCGGCAGGACCACCGGTGGTGTCCCCGGTGGTGTCCCCGGTGGTGTCCCCGGTGGTGTCCCCGGTGGTGCCGGGTGGTGGGATGTCGGTGTCGACCACGGCCTTTCTCCTCACTGTGCCGCGGACTTCTGCAGTGCGCTCTGCAGGTCCTTCAGCGCCTGCGCGCTGGACTTGTCACCGTTCAGGGCCGCGTATGCCTCCTGCTGGATCGCCGAGGACGCGTCGCCGTACTGCACCACCCGCGGGCGCGGCACAGCATTCAGGATCGACTTCTTCAGCACCGGCAGGTACGGGTACTGCTTGACCAGCGCCTGATCGTCGTACAGGGACCCGTACGGCGGGGCCATGGAGGCGTCCTTGAGGAACGTCGCCGCGCTCGCTTCGCTGGTGAAGAACTTCATGAAGTCCAGCGCGGTGGCCTTGTTCTTGGCGAAGGAGGACAGGGCCACGTTGTGGCCGCCCAGGCTGGAGGAGCCAGCGCCGCCCAGGCCGGGCAGCGGCGCGACCGCGAACTTGCCCGCCACCTTGCTCTTCTCGGCCAGCGAGTACACGTACGGCCAGTTACGCAAGAAGATCAGCTTGCCGGACTGGAACGCCTGGCGGCCTTCCTCCTCCTGGTAGGTGATGGCCGCCTTGGGGATGGTGCCGTCCTTGAAGGAGTCGACGAGGAAGTCCAGGCCCTTCTTCGCCGCGGGGGTGTCGACGTCGGGCTTGCCGCCGGCGTCGGTGATGACGCCGCCGGCGGAGTTCACGGCCTCGGCGAAGTTGACCGTCAGGCCCTCGTACTTCTGGAACTGGCCGGCGTAGCAGTCCATGTCCTTGGCCTCGGGCAGCTTCTTGACCTTGGCGCAGGCGGTCTTCATCTCCGCCCACGTCGTCGGCGCGGCGCTGATGCCGGCCTTCTTCAGCAGGTCGGTGCGGTAGTACAGCACGCCGCCGTCGGAGTGATGCGGCACCGCATACAGGTTGCCGCGGTACTTGCCCGTCTCCACCACCGGCTTGAGCATCTTGTCCAGCGGGAACTGGTCGGCGGGCAGCTGGTCGATCCACTGGTGAGCGGCGAACTCCGAGGTCCACACCACGTCCATCCACAGCACCGTGTAGGCGTCGGACTTAGTCTCGGCGTTCTGGATCATCTGCTGGCGCTGCTGGTTCACGTCTGACGGCAGCTGGACGAAGGTGACCTTCTCCTTGGGGTACTGCGTGTTCCAGCTGTCGATCACGTTCTGGACGACGCCGGAGCTGTCCTTGGCGGCCGCGAAGGTTATTGGGCCGCGGCCCGAGAACGACGGGCTCTTCGACTGCCCCGAGGAGCTGTCGCTGTCGGAGGAGCCGCAGGCGGTGAGGAGCCCGGCGGCGACGAGCACGGCCGAGCACTGAAGGACTCTGGTGGTTCTGGCGTTCACTGTCTCTCCTGGACGTGCGGAACCGAAGTCTCGGCGAGGGCGCCCTGTAGGGAGTAGCTACCGAGATGACTCTGGGATGCCTCTGTTACGAGACTGTGCTGTCACGGCGTTCTGTAGATCAAAAGCGCAGGTCAAGGCATCAAAGGATGACTTCACGGCGACGGCCCTGCCTCCGCTGAGACAACGCTTGCACCGTAGGAGTGCACCCACTGGAAGTCAATGCGTAACGCCCTAGTAGCGCGGATGCTTTACGGGGGAACTCTCCTGCACTTACACGATGTAAGCGGTCATTCCACCCTTGGAGACTCTCGTGACAGCGCTGTCACGAAGGCTGCCGTCAGAGGCCCGAACTGTGCTAACTTCCGCTCATGTCACCAGCTCAGCGGCACCCCACCTTGGCCGACGTCGCCGAACGGGCGGGGGTCTCCCCGTCCACCGTCTCGCGCACCATGCGCGGCCTGACATCGGTCTCACCCGAGGTCCGGGCCCGGGTCGAGCAGGCCGCCCGCGAGCTGAACTTCGCGGTCTCGCGTCAGGCGTCGAGCCTGGTCACTGGCCGTACCGGTGTCATGGCGGTGCTCGTCCCCACGCTCGACTCGTGGTTCATGGGGGCGGCGCTGTCCAGCCTGGGCCCGCTGCTGCGGGACGCGGGCATGGAGATGACCGTCTACGTGGTCCCAGATCTGGCCGAGCGGGCTGAGTTCTTCGACCGCCTGCCGGCCCGGCGCAACGCGGACGCGCTGCTGGTGTTCTGCTTCGACCTCACCAAGGACGAGACCACCCGCCTCGACGACCTGGGCATGCCGGTCATCTACATCAGCCAGCACGTCGAAGGCCGCCCCAGCGTCTACGTCGACGACGTCTCCGCCGCCTGCAAGGCCACCCGCCACCTGATCAACTTCGGACACCGCCGCATCGCCTTCGCCCACACCGTCAACGCCCGCGGCTTCAGCTTCAGTTCACGCGAACGCCTCGTCGGCTACCGACAGGCACTCACCGAGGCGGGCATCCCCCCGGACGACGACCTCATCGTCACCACCCCGCCCCGCGACAAACGCGGCACCACCCAAGCTGTCGGCAACCTTCTGAGCCTGCGCGAACCACCCACAGCAATCTTCGCCGAGCAGGACGAACTCGCCGCCTCCGTCATCTCCACCCTGCGCACCGTGCAGATCGACGTGCCCCAGCGCATCTCCGTCCTCGGCTTCGACGACCAGCTCATGGCCGAATGGCTCGACCTGTCCACCGTCGCCCAGTCCCCCTCCGACATGGGCCGAGCCGCCGCCGAACTGGCCCTGAAACTCATCAACGACTCCGAAGCGGACCGCAGCCGGCACATCGTCCTGCCCACCCATCTCATCCCACGAGGAACCACAGCCCCGCCACCCGCTCACCACAGCGAGCAGGAAAGCTCCGGCGGACTTTCGAAGGACGCAGCCCGTCACGAGTGAACACAGGCGGCCTGGGATCGACCGCCTGGCGGCCCATTCCGCAGCTACGGATAACCGGGATCACCAGTACTCAGGAAGGCCCTGGAGCGGTCGTCGAAGGCGGCTATTGCGAAGTTCGCGCTGCGGGGCCGGGAGCGGCTCGGGCTGCTGCGGGTCCGCGATGACGCTCTCGTGCTGCACGCCCTGCACTGGGATGACGAGATCCGCGACCCGTCCTCCCTCGCCCCGGAGCCGGTGACGCTGTCGGACGAGGAGGTCGAGCAGGCCATGCGCCTGATCGACATGCAGTCCGCTGAAGCGCTGGAGGATCTGGGGCTGGCCGACCAGTACACGGAGGCTCTGGAGGAGGTCATCGACGCGAAGCGTGAGGGCCGCACGCTGCCTGAGGTGCCGGAGGTGGAGCAGCCGCGGCAGGTGGTGGATTTGATGGCGGCGCTGGAGGAGTCGGTGGCGAAGGCGCGTGCCGGCCGCGGCGAGAGCGCGTGACCCCTGACAGATATCGGTGTCTGGTCTCTTTCGCTGTGGCTGGAATGTGGTGCATGGTGGTGCGCATGGGAGCCGCTCCACCCCCCTGGGAGCGGCTCCCGCTGGGCCCTGCCGGGCGAGTTTTGGCGGTGCCCGCCGCACCTCCCGGTTTCCTCCCCGCGGGAGGCTATGCGGCTGCCGTCAGTCGAGCAGGCCGAGCTCGGTGTCGGGCCGGCAGTGGGTGCACGCCTCGACCCCTTCGGCGAGTGCCCGCACCGCCTGCTCGCGGCTGATGCCGCGCACGGTCTTGCCTGCCATGTGGCAGCCGCCGACGTGGACGGCGACGGGGTGGCGGCCGCCGAGGGACTGCTGCATCAGCCAGTCTGGTGCGGGTGGCCGGGCGGCGATGCCGCGCTGGCGCTCCTGCTCGCGGCGTTCTTCGTCAGTGTCAATCCCCTCGCAGCGTGGAGACGATCTATGCGGCCAGTCCCTCGGCGAGGGTGGCCCGGTAGTCACGTTCGTAGTCGATCGGGCTCTTGAACCCGCACACGCTGTGTAGCCGCCTGGCGTTGTANCGGTAGTCACGTTCGTAGTCGATCGGGCTCTTGAACCCGCACACGCTGTGTAGCCGCCTGGCGTTGTAGAAGTCGGTGATCCAGGTGGCGATCTTGATGCGGGCCTCGGTGCGGGTGCGGAAGGCCTGCCGGTGCACGTACTCGACCTTCAGCACGCTGTTGAACGCCTCACTCACGGCGTTGTCGAAACATGACCCGACCCGGCCCATGGACTGGGTCACGCCGAGTTTGCGGCACGCCCGCCGAAAGCGCCGAGACGTGTACTCGCTGCCCCTGTCCGTGTGCATGATCACGCCGCGTACGTCGCCGCCGCGGGTGGCCGCGGCCATGTTGAGCGACGCCACCACCAGCTCCGCATCATGCCGCTCGCCCATCGCGTAGCCCAGCGAACGGCGGGAGAAAAGATCGATGACCGTCGCCAAGTACAGCTTGCCCTCGCCCGTGTCGATCTCTGTGAGATCGCCGCACCAGACGAGGTCGGGCTCCTCTGCGGTGAAGTCCCGGCGCACCAAGTCCGGGGCCGCCGGCCGCTTGCCCGGCCTGGTCAGCGACCGGCGCCGCCGGATCTTCCGTCCGGCCAGCCCGAGCTCGGCCATGACCTTGGCGACCGTGTTCACCGACACCCGCCAGCCGCGCCGGACCAGCTCGATGAACACCTTCGGCGAGCCGTAGGTGCCCCCGGACCGCTGGAAGATCTCCTCGATCTCCTCCACCAGGTGCTGCCGACGCACCTCCCGCGCGCTCGGTTCACGATCGCGCCACTTGTAGAACCAGGACTCGGACACGCCCAGTGCCCGGCAGCCGATGCGGTGCGGAATCTTCTGTTCGGCCTTGCAGCTGCTGATAACCCTGACCGCCACGGCCGGGTCTGCCTCAGCTACTTCACCCACAAGGCCACGAATCGCTTGCACACATCACGCTCCATCTCCAGCTCACGGATGCGCTTGTCCTTCTCCCGGGCCTCGGCCCGCAGCCGCTCCAGCTCGGCCCGCTCACCCTCCCGCAACCGGCCACCCGATCCTGCCCCCGCCGACGCCCGGACGGGCGTGTC
>NZ_VTHJ01000121.1 GCF_008386495.1 Streptomyces tailanensis
GGCACGAGTATCCAACTCGCCATTCACACCAGACCCGTGACCTGCGGCTTTACGATGCACACCGCTCAATGCTCGCGGTGATCCGCCTGCCTGCCATGCGGCCCGAAGGCGCCGACGCGGCAGGCGGCAGGCGCCGGCCGGAGCGTGGCGGTTGGCGGATCGTCCTGCGCCGCCCGACGCTGTGGGGCTCGATGGCCACCGACCTGTCCGCAACCCTGCTCACCATGCCCATCGCGCTCTTCCCGCTGGTCAACGAGATCCGCTTCGGGGGAAACCCGCAGACCCTCGGCCTGTTCCTCTCTGCCGTCGCGGTCGGGGGGATCACGGCTGGTCTGCTCTCCGGTACGGTGACGCGCTGGCGCCGTGGCGGCCTGGTCCAGCTGTCCGCAGCCGGTGTCTGGGGCCTGGCGCTGGCCTGTTTCGGTCTGGCGGGGCCGTTGTGGCTGGCGCTCGGCTGCCTGGCCGTGGCGGGCGCTGCCGACACCGTGTCTGTCGTCACCCGCAGTGCCCTGGTCCAATTGGAGACCCCGGATGCGTACCGGGGACGGGTTTCCTCGGTAGAACACGTCATCGGTGTCGCGGGCCCCGAACTCGGCAACTTCCGTGGTGGCCTGTTGGCGTCGGCCACCTCCGCCTCCTTCTCCCTGGTCTTCGGCGGACTGTCCGCCATCCTGGCGATCGCCGCCGTGGCCACGACCAACGCGCCCCTTCGCGCCTACCGCACGCCGCCTGCTGCCGCGAAGCCGACCGTCCCTGGGGTCGCCGACGCGGCGGCGACCGCTGGTTAGGTTTCCTGATTCGCCTCCAGCCTTGAGCCCGGTGAGAGGGGACGTCAACGTCCTGCGCAGCTGACGACCCCTCACTGAGTGTCATTCCTTGTCGGCGGCGTCCGGATCGCGCAGCGGACGCAGGCCCCCGGGCAGCTCGGGGAGTTGGAAGGAATACCGGCCGAGCATGTTGATGTGGTGGCGGACGAACGGGGAGAGGCGGGCCACGTCTTCGTCGCGGACATCGAACCCGTCCTCACGCAGCTGCGTGACGGCGGCGTCCATGTACCTCGTGTTGAAGAGCACGAGGGCGTTGAGGACCAGTCCGAGGGCGCCGATCTGGTCCTCCATGCCGTCCTGGTAGCGCTGATAGAGCTGTCCGGCCCGGCCGTGGAAGATCTTCCGGGCGAGCGCGTGGCGGCCCTCTTGGAGATTGGCCTGCACCTTGATCTGCCGCCGGTAGCCGGGCTCGTCGGCCAGGCGCAGGATGTGCAGGGTCTTGGCGATCCGCCCGTAGTGCGCGATCGCGTCGCCGAGCGGGGTAGGCCGTCCGTCCCGCGACAGCATGCGGATGACGTCGTAGGCGCGCACGGTTCCGGTGTGGATAGAGCCGATGATCCGCAGGATGTCCTCCCAGTGCCGTTCGATCCGGGCGAGGTCGACCCGGCCGCGGGCGGCGTCGTGGAAGGCGCCGTAGTCGGCCGCGCGGTCGATGCGCCACATCTTCTGGTCCGGCAGGTCGGCGAGCTGGGGCGCGTACGCGAAGCCGGCGAGCGTGAGCAGGCCAAAGACGATGTCGCTGTACGAGGCGGTATCGGTGACGATCATCTCCGGGCGCTTGCCGCCGTCGCGGTCGTAGAGGACGTCCAGCACGTACAGGGAGTCGCGCGGGGTGCCGGCCACGACCTTCCCACCGAGCCCGGCGGCCTGGTCGTTGATCATGTTGAGCCAGGTGGCGCCGCCCCGGCGGCCGAAGTACTTCGGGTTGGGCCGCGCGTACACCGAGGGGACGGGAACGACGAACCGCATGCCGTCCACGGAGGCGACCAAGCCGCCGCCCCACGCCTGCGCGAGGCCGATGGACGCCTGGTGCTCGATCAGGGTGGCATTCGCGGCCCGGTAGGTCGCGAGCCGCAGGAAGGTCTGGTCGACGTGGGACAGCCGCCCGTACTTCAGCGCGTCGATCCCGCCGATCACGGGGGTGTAGCCGACGTTGCAGCCGTGCGCGACCAGGAGCGCGGCGATCGTGACGTGCAGGTCCTTCAGCCGGGCCTCGCCGCTGGTGACCGAGGTGAATGCCTGGTCGGCGCCGGTCCAGGAGAACACCTCCAGCAGCACCTCGGGCAGGTCCACGCGGGGCAGCATCGCGTTCACCGTGGCCCGCAGATCCAGCAGGGAGGCCGGTTCGGGCTCCGGTTCCAGCGCGGCGAAGTGCAGCCGACCGTCGTCGTCGAACACGATCTGCGCGTTGTCCGGCAGGCGCCCCGCGACCTCCCGGTACGTGCCGTCCAGCAGCGCCGCCCGCGCAGCCAGGTGCTCACCCGCCTCCCCGGGCAGCCCGAGCGAGGCCAGCACGGTCGGCCTGGCCTGTTCCCACGCCTCACCGGCCAGCAGCTTCGCCCGCGGATCGCCCCACTTCGAGGAGTTCTTCGCGAACACCTGCTTGCTCCGCAGCATCCGGTGGAACTGCTCCAGCACGCAGAACGTGTACGCCTTCCAGTCCACCGTGCCTGGCTCCAGGTGAGGGGCCGAGAGCACCAGGCGGCGCCACGAGCCGACCAGCAGCCCGGTATCGATCTCGGCTGGGCCGACCTTCTTGCGGCCCAAGAGATCCGGCAGGGACTTCAACGCGGCCAGGACCGGCAGCCCTTCAGGGGAAGCACCGAAGTCGACGACCTCGACCAGAAGCTTCAGGAACGGCCGGACCGTGCCGAACCGGCTGACCAGCATGGACCGCCACGCCTCGTCCGCATCGGAGTCCAGCGGCGGCGTCAGCTCGAACAGCGCGGCGATCGCGGCGGCCAGCTCGTGCCGGGGCACGACCGCCTCGATCCGCTCCCGCATCGCCTCGAACGACTCCACCACCGGGCCGGTGACCTCGCCAGTGTCGGTGTCGACCAGCTCGCTCGTGGTGTCGAACACGACCTGGAACGCAGTCGCCAGCTTCGCCGAGGCCCGCTCGACGCGCAGCAGCGTCTTCATTTTCTCCTTGACCGTCTCGCGCTCGGCCTTGGCCAGCAGCTTCGTCGCGATCAGCACCTCCAGGAGGTCGAGCGCGTCGTCCACCGCCCAGGTCGTCAGGTAGACGGTGGTGGCCAGCAGCGTCGCCAGCCGACGGGAATCGCCGTGCCGGCGCAGCAGCGACGCCTTGCCGTCCACGCCGTACCGAAACAGCTCGGCGAGCCGCCGCGGCGGGATCGCCGACACGTCCAGGTCTCCTATGCCGAGGGCGGCGATCTCCTCCGCGCGCTTCAGCGCCCCCTTCATCTGCGGGCCCGACACCCGTACCGGACCGCGCCGCAGCCGGTCCAGCTCCGAGACCCGCTCGCCGGGCGGAACGGTCAGCAGCGAGTCCAGCACCGCCCGCTGACCGACGTTCAGCAGCCCGTACAGGGTGCCCCACAACCGCTGGTTCGACGCCTCCCGCACCGTGCCCACCAGCCGGGCCAGACGGCTCGCCCCCGGCAGCAGCACCCGCCCCTCGCGCAGCCACCCCGCCGCCGCGTCGAACAACGCCTTCGGCCCGTCCCCGGTCGTCCACGCCCGCGCGTCCAGCCAGACAGCCAGCTCCTCGCGGACCTCGGCGAAGTCCCGCCGGCCCCCGGACTCCTGGATCTCCCCGGCGTGCGTACGGGCCGTACCGTCCCGCTCGCCGTACAGCTTCAGGCACGAGGCGTCCACGATCTCCAGTTGCTCGGCCAGGTGCTCGGCCACCTCCGCCGGCACCTGCCGCGGATCCGGCATGAACCTGCCCAGGAATCGCACGCTCGTGAGCTGGACCGCGAACCCGAGCCGGTTGTGTGCCCGGCGTTTGGCCTGCACCGCCTCCCGGTCCGCGTCGTCCAGGAAGAAGTACCGCTCCAGCTCCGCCCGCGAGGGCACTTCGTGAAACGACCCGTACCGGGCCGCCTGCTCGTCCGTCAGGAACTCGACCGCCACAACAGCTCTCCGAAGATCGACAACAGCGACCCTCGAAGGCTCCGACGCTCAATCACCCCAGGTCAAAGCCCCAACCAGCCCGGAGAACCCTTAGTGCGTTGTGGCAAACCGGATCTTGTTCGAGCGGCAGCGGTGATCATCTGGACGGAGGTTCGGGTGCGGTCGCGGGCATGAGAGAACGGGCCCCTTGGTAGTGACGCGGTTACGACACCAGCACGACCAAGGAAGCCCGTTGCCTGATCAGTTGAGCAGTATCTCTGTGCATGCCGCCACTGCGGTCACCCCTGGGTGTGACTGCTACGTGCACCGGTTCGGTTCGCTCGCTCCGGGACGGCGGGCAGGCTGCTATCCGAGTGACATGACGGATGCGGAGTGGGCCGAGGTCCGCGCCGCGATGCCGGTGCCGGCCTGGCTCCTGAAGCGGGGCGGGCGCCCCGAGGCATACTGCCACCGGACAATGGTCGACGCGGTGCGCTACCTGGTCGACAACGGCGTGAAGTGGACGGCTCTGCCGGTCGATTTCCCGTACTGGCGGGCGGTCTACGACTTCTTCCGCCGCTGGCGGGCCTACGACTATGCGCGTGAACTGTACGAACGCCTGCGACGTTCGGCGAGGGAGCGCGCCGGCCGCAACGCCGAGCCCAGTGCGGGAGTCATCGACAGTCAGTCGGTGGACGCCTCCGAGACCGTCGGCGAGGACAGTCGCGGATACGACGGCGGCAAGTCACGTGACGGCCGCAAGCGTCACATCCTGACCGACACCGAGGGCCTGCTCCTGGAAGTGACCGTGACCACGGCCGATGTCCACGACTCCAAGGCCGCCCCCGCACTGCTGGAGACGTTCATGCAGCAGCCGGGACGGCTGCTGCAACTGGTGTGGGTCGACAGTGCCTACCAGGGTCCGGCGCTGGCGAAGGCGTTCGCCCGTCACGGAGTCCGGACCGAGGTCGTGCGCCGTTCCGACGGACAACGCGGATTTGTCGTACTGGCCCGCAGGTGGGTCGTGGAGCGGACGCTGAGCTGGCTCTCCCGCTCACGCCGCCTCAACCGCGACCACGAACGCCGCCCCGACCACCACGCCCAGATGGTGTGGTGGGCCGCCGTGATCAGACTGTCCCGGCGCCTGGCCGCAGACGCTCCGCGCTGGCCGGAGAAGCGTCCCGGCCGACTGCTCCGGGCTCAGGCATGAACCGTCCGTCCTTCGCCCGCACCAGCCAGCCCCGCTTCTCCAGCACATAGGCACGGTGCCGGATCTTCTCCACCTCGTTCTTGATCTCCGCTTCCCGGCCCACCGCCCGCGTCAGCTCCACCCCGTTCACCGGCCCCGAAGCGGCCACCACCGCGGCGAACACCTCCCGATACAGGCCGCTGAGCACCTCCTCGCCCATGCCCGACCGCCACACCGGCGGCCGCTCACCATGCCCCGCGCCCGGGCCGCCCGATCCCACGGCGGCAGCCATCTCACCACCGGACGGCACCGGAACCGGCGTATTCACCGGGCTCTCCCCGGCCAGCACCGACACAAGCTCCTCACGCCCCACCCGGGCCCGCTCGACCCGCTCCCGCGCGGCATCCACCTCCGCCTGAGCCTGCTCCAGAACCTCCGTCCAGGACTCCAGATCCCGCCTCGCCCGCGCCTCACGCTGCTCCATCAACCCCAGCACCGACGGCATCGCACCCTCCTCGATCCACAACAAGCCGTCCGCTGCCTGCCCCTACCCCAAGGCGATCATGCCCCGCACACGAAGAAGCCCCTGCTCATCGAACAGGGACTCCCTTTGACACAACGCACTCAGGTCAGCACGGAGGCGGTCGGTATGTGGTGGGCCGCAGGAAGCGGACGACGGCGTCCTTCTCCACACCGACCTCCCTCTGAATCTGAGGGAGGACAGGCCCGAACGCATCCACCTTGATGGAGCGTGCGCCGGAGCCACGGGTCCAGGTGGCGATGGCCAGGCCGTCGGCGATGACGGTGGGCCGGATGAGGCCGCCTCCTGGCCAGACGCGAGCCTGGTGGAGAGCGGGGACGGACACCTCGCGGGTGCGGTAGCCGATCAGGTAGTTGTCGTAGGCGGGCAGCATGCGAACGTCCGGGGTGTCAGACGCGCCTGGGAGTTCTTTCACCCGCCCGGCGAGCATGGTCGACGCGCCGTATTCGTTGATCGCACCGTATTCCGCCAGCATTTTCCAGGCCGTGCGGGCCCAGGTGATCGGCATTCCGGACCAGGCGGCGAAGTCTTCCAGGGTGGCGGGGGCGTGCGCGGCCAGGTAGCGGCGGGCCAGCTCGGCGATGGCAGAGTCACCCTCCCACCGGAAGCGCCCGGTGGTGGGCAGCCAGTCGTTGAGCAGTACATACGTGGCCTCACCGGCGCGCTGCGGGCCGTGACAGAGGATGCCGGTGAGTGCTGCGTGGCGGATCAAGTGGAAAGGCGCCTGCCCGTCCGGCGGAATACCGAGGGTGGTGAGGTGCTCGGTCAGCTCGGCCCGGGTGAGTGGTCCGTGCGCGGCAAGAGCGTGCCGGATGAGATGGTCGGCGCGCTGGCGCAGATCGTCGTCCAGGCCCAGCTGCTGGTAGCGGCGGTTGGTTGCGGCAAGAATTCGCGGGGACAGCAATTGCAACACCCAGCGGGCGTCGTTGCTGGGGATGGTGTGCAGGGTGCCGCGCATGTACCAGTTGCGGACGATGCTCCGCTCTTTCTCGTATGCCGTGCGGATGGCCTGGGCGGTGATGTCCCGGCCGCGTACCCGGATGCCCAGGTCGGCGGCCGTGGCGTCCTGGGCCTGGATGCCGAAGACCCGTCGGACGACCGCCTCGGCAGAGCCCTCCCGGGCTCCGCCGGCCAGGGCCTGAGCGTGGGCCCGCAGCCTGCGGACGCTTTCGTGGTCAGGCATCGGGCTGTACCTCTCGGCCGACGCGGTCAGGAGACGGCCTTGTCGAGGATGTCGGCGAGTTCGGCAGGCGCGGACAGCATCGGCCAGTGTCCGGTGGGCAGGTCGAAGCGTCGCCACGGCGGCTGGTTCAGGTAGGCCAGCATCGGCACCCCAGCATCCAGCAGCCCCGTGAAGTCATGGCACGCGACCAGGACACGGTCCACACCGACGCTGAGCTCGGCCGGGCCAGCGAGGCGCTGGGTATAGGCGCCGAACGGCTGAGGGGTGGCACGCGAGCGCAGAACGTTCCGCTGGCCCTCATCGAGCCCGTCGAGGCTGCTGGACAAGCCCAGGACCTCAAACGGCGGCATCGGTAGCCGCCACCCGTGGCCAGAAGCGTCGACCTGCTGGCGCAGCTGGTCCGCTGCTTGCGGTGGCATGAGGTCGAGCATGCACATGCCTGCGGCGAACGGGGCGCTGTCCACGTAGATCACGCGTTCCAGCCGGTCGCCGAGACGTCCAGCTGCCCCGGTGACCGGGGCAGCCGCGTAGCTGTGGGCGACCAGCGTGACGTCGCCCAGATCGTGCTCTTCGACGAATCCCGTGATGTCCGCGATGTGCGTGTCCAGGTCTGTCTGAGGGCCGCCCTGGTCGGCGTGTTCGGCCAGGCCGGTCAGTGTCAGCGGCAGCGCCATGTGGCCGCGCTCCCGCAGAGCTCGGGCGGTGTCTTCCCAGGCCCATGCCCCGAGCCAGGCGCCGGGAACGAGTACGAAGGTGGCCATGTGATCTCCCTGAAGTGAGGTGCTGCGGGGAGCGTAAAGTCGATACAGGACAGAATCCGCCCTGAAATGCCGAGTGATCCATGTCGCATCCCCTGACCCGTGTGCTGACCCTGCTGGAACTCCTCCAGTCCAACGCCCGGCTCACCGGGGTGGAGCTGGCCGACCGGCTGGACACCGACGTGCGCACGGTGCGCCGGTACACCGCGCACCTACGGGAACTGGGCATCCCCGTGGAGGCCGAACGTGGCCGCTACGGCGGCTACCGACTGGCCTGCGGCTACCGCATGCCCCCTCTGGTCCTCACCAATGACGAGGCCCTCGCCGTCGTTCTTGGCCTGCTCGCGGCAGAACGTCTGGGCATGGGCACTGCCGCGCCGGCCAGTGCCGGTGCCTTGGCCAAGATCGAGCGGGTGCTTCCGCACGCCCTGCGCGAGCCGCTCGCCGCCATGCGGGAGACCCTGTCGTTCACCGCCAACGCCGTGATCGGTCAGGCACCCGGAACCGGCGTCCTGCTGGCACTGGCCCAGGCCTCCCGCGCCCGCGCGACCGTCGGTATCAGCCACCAGTCTTGGCGCCAGGAACACACCGAACGCGACATCGACCCCTACGGCGTGGTCTTCCACACCGGCCGCTGGTACGTCGTCGGCCACGACCACCTCCGCGACAGCCTGCGGACCTTCCGCATCGACCGCATCGCCTCCGTCACCCCCCGAGCCGACAGCTTCACCGCACCCGACGGCTTCGACCCCGTCGCCCACCTGACCTCGACCCTCGCCCAGGGGCCATACCGCTGGCAGGTCGAGGTGACGATCCATGGCCCCCTCGATGAGATCGCCCGCCGGCTGCCGCGCTCAGCGGTGACCCTCACCGCCCAGCCCACCGGCGTTCTCATGCACGCACGGGCAGAACGGCTGGACGGCATGGCCCACATGCTCGCCTCCCTGGAATGGCCCTTCACCATCCACCATCCCGACGAACTACGAGAAGCGCTCAAGAATCTGGCCGCCCAGCTCGCCGAATCCGCAGAACGAGCACCGGGAGAAACACTGCAGTGACGGCAGCCGGCCGCCATCGGGAAAGAGTCTTGTCCGCCGCAGATCATTAGGGAGCCGTTGACACCGCAGCGATCCGGTCGGCATACGTGCGGTACGCCTTGCGCCCGGCCGGAGTGGAGCCACCGTCGGCGAGTGCGGCGCACTGCTTCAGCGCGGCTTGGTGGAGCGCGAGGGGGGCGCTGACGCGCACCGAGTAGCCCAGCCCGCGACGGATCCTCCTGCCACCGCGCAGCGCTTCGCGGATCTCGGCGACCTCGGTGGCATTGAGATCTTCGGCGAGCAAGCCGGGCACGTCGATGGTGTGCGGCTGCTTACGCTCGGGCGCCTGCTCCTGGCCCGCGACGTCGGCGGTCACGCCGTTGAGTTCCTTCAGGATGTCGCGCACATCGCGGGCACCGGCCGCATCCAGCACCCTGCGGATGGTCTTGGGCGCGACGTCGTACTGCCGGGCGAGCGCCTTCACCGCGGCGCCCTTGGCATACGCGTCAACGACGTCGGCAGCCTGATCCTCGTCGAGCGCGGCCGGACGCCCCAGCGTCTTGCCCGCAGCCTCGGCGGCGGCGCTGTCACGTTGGCTGAGTGGGTGGGATGATCTTCTGGTTGATCGTGCTGGAGGGGGCTGTTCCGTGGGGGCCGTGGCTCCGTCGTACAAGGGGCACCGGTACCCGGTCGAGGTCATCTCCCACTGCGTGTGGCTGTATCACCGTTTCCCGCTGTCGTTTCCGCGAGGTCGAGGAGCTGATGCTCGAGCGCGGGATCGTCCTCTCCTACGAGACGGTGCGCCGCTGGTGCGCCAAGTTCGGGCAGCGGTACGCCGATTCGCTGCGCCGCCGGCCGGCCCCGACCTGGTGACAAGTGGCACCTGGACGAGGTCTTCATCAAGATCAACGGGGAACAGAAGTATCTGTGGCGGGCGGTCGACCAGGACGGCAACGTCCTGGACATCCTGGTACAGAGCCGCCGGGACAAGGCCGCGGCCAGGCGCTTCCCGCGCAGGCTGATGAAGAAGACCCGCACGGTGCCGCGGGTGATCGTCACCGACAAGCTCCGCTCCTACGGCGCGGCCCACCGCGAGGTCATGCCCTTCGTCGAGCACCGCTCCCACAAGGGGCTGAACAACCGGGCGGAGAACAGCCACCAGCCCACCAGGCAGCGCGAACGAGGGCACTGTCAACTTTGACGGTATGTCAGATGATCAAGAAGGAGATCGGTGATTTCCGCCTTCGAATCTGCGGGCGAAGCGCTGGATTGACGCGTTTCAGTCAGGCCTCGGTCCGGGAATGCCTTCTTGATCATCTGACATTCCGTCAAAGTTGACAGTGCCCAGTTTCTGGTTCTCCTTGCGCACGGTTTTCAGTTCCGCGCGCAGGGCCGCTGTCCCGGCCTCCAGTTCCTGCCTCGTGGCCTCGCTCACCGGGACGTCCTTCGTGTTCGTGCTCGTCGTGCCGCTCTCACCACTGCGGGCCCGCTCGGCCCGCACCCAGTTGCGCAGCGTCTCCCGGCTGATCCCCAGATCCTTGCCGATGCCCTCGAAGGTGTGGCTCGGGTCCGACAGGTACAGCGCGACGGCGTCCGCCTTGAACTCGGGCGAGTAGACCTTCATCACCATAAGAGATCCCTCCTCCCCGGCCCCTGGCGGGGCCGGGCTCAGAGGTGTCCACCACTCGGGGACAAGTCCCAAGGCCGGGTAGTTAGCGTTTTCGCAGGTCACGCAAGGGGAGTTGGGGTCCATGCTGTGGCGG
>NZ_VTHJ01000122.1 GCF_008386495.1 Streptomyces tailanensis
CACGGCCCTGCGGGCCGAAAAGCATGGGGCGCAGCCCCTGCTTTTCAGGGGCGCGGGGAACTGCGCGAGCAACCACAACCCCACCCGCAGCCGCCGACGAAACCGCACCCCCCGAGCTACTGGGCGCCCCCGTCCACCCAGGTGGGTGGTCCCCGGCGCCACACGCCCCCGGTATGCCGGTTTTGTCTGATTAGCGCGTATTGTCGCCGCATGCCCACGCCCCACGGAACCCGCGGCGGCATGGCGTTCGGCGCTGAGGAGCTGCGTGTGCTCCGTCGTGCCCTCGCCCTCGCCCTGAACCCCAGTCCCGCCTCGGCGGAGGACGTGCAGGACTGTCTCCGGCTCGCCGAGTCCGTCGACGAGGCGACCCGCGAGGACGCCCGTCTGAGGGCCTTCCTCCTGGCGGACCTCGCCCGCTACCGCGCCGCGCTCCCCGGCACGGCCACGGGCTACGCGGCGCTCCTGGAGGAGGCCCTGGATACGGGATACCGCCCCCACCCGGACGACCTCGCCGCGCTGCGCGCCCTGCGCGGCAATCCCGCCGCGGCCGCCCTGCTGGACCGCTGCCGCCGCCTCGTGGAACGGGACGTGCGAGCCCGCTTCGCGGCGGTGGCCGCCGTCCCGGCCTCCCGCACCGTCTCCGGCGCCCGCTCCCACAGCCGCCTGACCGCCCTCCCCGGCGGCCGGTCGGAGTCGGACAGTGCCGCACGCGCGCGTGTCGCCGGCGAGGGGCCCGCCAAGCCCAAGCCGGCCAGGCCCGCCCGCCCGGCCGAGCCCGCCGACAAGCCGGGCCCGGTACGCCGCCCCGACGCCCCGCCGCCGAGCCGCCCCATCCCCACCCCCGGCGAGGTCTTCCCGCCCAAGCGGAAGCCGGCGGCCCCACCGGCGAAGCCGCCCCAGCAACTGGCCGCCGTCTAGCCCTGGCTACCCTGGACGCATGGACTACGTCTCCGCGCTGCTGCCCCCCTTCGTGATGGCCGTGCTCTTCATCAGCGTCATCAGGGTGATCGTGAAGAGCCAGGGCGGCCCGAACAAGGCCAAGGAGGACGCGGCCGTCGACGCGGCGCTCGCCCGCGCGGAGAGCGCCCGCCAGGCCTCCGACACCCGCCCCAAGGGCACCGGCGCCTGACGCGACCCGCCCCATCGGCGTACGACTCGTGTGCTTTTCGAGTCGTACGCCCTTTTTGTTCATTTTCTCCGGATATTATGCGGAACTGTGCCTCGCCCATTGGGAGAACTCGAAGACGCGGTCATGACGCGGGTGTGGAAGTGGAACCGCCCGGTGACCGTTCGAGAAGTCCTGGAAGATCTTCAGCGGGAACGGTCCATCGCGTACACGACGGTGATGACCGTTCTGGACAATCTCCATCAGAAGGGCTGGGTGCGCCGAGAGGCGGAAGGCCGGGCCTATCGATATGAGGCGGTCTCCACTCGCGCCGCCTACGCCGCCGCACTGATGAACGAAGCGTGGTCGCAGAGCGACAACCCCGCGGCCGCTCTCGTCGCCTTCTTCGGGATGATGAGCGAGGAACAGCGACAGTCCCTCATGGACGCCGTACGCATCGTGCAAGGCCCCGCGCCCGTCGAGCCCGCCGCCACGGACGTCGAAACCCCTGTTGAAACCGCCGTCGAATCCCCCGAATCGTCCGGCGAAACAGACGGTACCCCCGGCCAATCCACGGATCGCTCCGGGCGATAGCGTCCGCTCATGCCAGCAGAGAGTCCCGAAGTCACCGCAAAAGCCATCACCGTCCGAAGGGCTCGGACCAGCGATGTCCCGCACGTACGCGCCCTCCTTGACGCCTACGTCCAGCGCCGCATCCTGCTCGACAAAGCGACGGTGACGCTTTACGAGGACATCCAGGAGTTCTGGGTCGCGGAACGGGACGACAACGCACAGGTTGTGGGCTGCGGCGCACTGCACGTGATGTGGGAAGACCTCGCGGAAGTCCGCACTCTCGCGGTGAACCCGGAGGCCAAGGGGCTCGGCGTCGGTCACCAGTTGCTGGAGAAGTTGCTGCACACCGCCCGGTGGCTGGGTGTTCGCCGGGTTTTCTGTCTGACCTTCGAAGTGGAGTTCTTCGCGAAGCACGGCTTCGTGGAGATCGGCGAGACACCGGTCGACACCGATGTGTACGCGGAGCTGCTGCGTTCCTATGACGAGGGCGTCGCGGAGTTCCTCGGTCTCGAACGAGTGAAACCGAACACCTTGGGCAACAGCCGGATGCTTCTGCATCTGTGATCGTCGAGCGCGACCTATTCCGGTGAGGCTTGCCTTGCCCAGGTTCCCTATGTCCGAAACGCGTATGTTTCCGGTCTTCCCAGGCCCGTCGCCCTCTCCTCGCCCTCTCCCCGGTCTCTCCCAGGGGTTTGTGTTTTCTCTGGAAAAGCGGTTTGCTTTCCGACGTACTGCAGTACTGCATATAACAGGGGACGTGAAACAGCGGCGGACGCCGCCGGCCCCCGGCCCTGAAGTTATCGATGAAAGGAAATCCGGTGGCACAGAAGGTTCAGGTCCTTCTTGTCGACGACCTCGACGGCGGCGAGGCGGACGAGACCGTGACGTTCGCGCTGGACGGCAAGACGTACGAGATCGACCTCACGACCGCCAACGCGGACAAGCTTCGCGGCCTTCTCGACCCCTACCTCAAGGGTGGTCGGCGTACCGGAGGCCGTGCTTCGGGCGGACGCGGAAAGGCCCGTGCCGTTTCCGGCGGCAGCCAGGACACCGCGGCCATCCGTGCCTGGGCGAAGGAGAACGGCTACGAGGTCAACGACCGCGGCCGTGTTCCGGCGACCATCCGCGAGGCCTACGAGAAGGCCAACGCCTGAGCGGCCTACGAAACTACGAGAAGGCAGGCGGCCCGGTGCTCGCGCACCGCAGCCGGACGCGGTGGCAGTGCGTGGCCACCGTGTCCACCACTCGTACGAGGTCGGGGGCGCCCCCACCGCCCCCCAGCGCCGACATCGTCGGCAGCGAGGGTTCCACCTCGCATCCCGGCTCGGGGGGCCGCAACCATCCGGCGGCCCCCTGTGAACCGGCCCCGCGACCGCCCGCCCCGTCCGGAGGCGGCGGCGCCTCGATGTGACCGCCCGTTCCCACGGCTGTGAGGTCCAGGTCGAGGCCGCCCCAGTCCAGCCACTCCAGCAGGCCCGGCAACTCCTCCGCGCTGCCCGCCGCGACCAGCAGCCGCATCCGCCCGCCGTGCAGCGCCACCGGCGAGCCCGGCCCCGGGATCGGGCCCAGATGCCTGAGCGCCGCGATCCCCGCCTGTGCCGGGACGTCGAGCACATCGAAGCGCAGGCCCGTAATGAGATGTACGGGCGTACCGGGCACGGTCGCCCATCCGAGATCGTTCTCATACCACTGCCGCACCGTGAAGCACGAGACATCGCCCGGGAAATAGCCCGAGAAATCGGCCGGGGCGTCGCTCGGGTCGAGCGGTCGGCGAGGAAGGGGGACGATGGTCATGTCAGGAGCAACCGCGCAAAGGACCCCAGAGTTACGCTGGGTTTCGATGCGGATGCGCAGAGTGCCGGGAAAGGGGGCGTTCCACGGTGGGTGTCGACGCAAGGATGTTCGCCCTTAGCGGAGGGAACCGGTGCACCTGGCATGGAGTGTCAGTGCCTACGGGTAAGACATCCCTAGTGGGAGGGGGCGACACGCAGGGAAACACCCAGGCAAAGGGGCCTCACGTTCGCCATCGGCGTACTGATGGTGAGGGTAACTGCCTGGCCTGCGGGAACATCGTCTCGCACCATCGGGTTGGAGCATATGTCGGCGTTCGGGGTCAGGAGGCCATCGACGGTGTCGGCAGTTGGAATGAGCGGTCCCCGCTTGCGGGACTAAGCTGCGGAAGGACAGCGAGGGGAGCGTCCCCTCACTGCCTGACCGCTCTGAGGAGCGATTAACGATGTTCGAGAGGTTCACCGACCGCGCGCGGCGGGTTGTCGTCCTGGCTCAGGAAGAAGCCCGGATGCTCAACCACAACTACATCGGCACCGAGCACATCCTCCTGGGCCTGATCCACGAGGGTGAGGGTGTCGCCGCTAAGGCCCTGGAGAGCCTCGGGATTTCGCTCGAGGCGGTCCGCCAGCAGGTGGAGGAGATCATCGGGCAGGGGCAGCAGGCCCCGTCCGGGCACATCCCCTTCACCCCCCGTGCCAAGAAGGTCCTGGAGCTGTCGCTCCGCGAGGCCCTTCAGCTGGGCCACAACTACATCGGCACGGAGCACATCCTGCTCGGCCTGATCCGTGAGGGCGAGGGCGTCGCCGCCCAGGTCCTGGTCAAGCTGGGCGCAGATCTCAACCGGGTGCGGCAGCAGGTCATCCAACTGCTCTCCGGTTACCAGGGCAAGGAGACCGCCACCGCCGGCGGCCCCGCCGAGGGCACCCCCTCGACGTCCCTGGTCCTCGACCAGTTCGGCCGGAACCTCACCCAGGCCGCTCGTGAGTCCAAGCTCGACCCGGTCATCGGGCGCGAGAAGGAGATCGAGCGGGTCATGCAGGTGCTGTCCCGCCGTACGAAGAACAACCCGGTGCTGATCGGTGAGCCCGGCGTCGGCAAGACCGCCGTCGTCGAGGGCCTCGCTCAGGCCATCGTCAAGGGCGAGGTGCCCGAGACCCTCAAGGACAAGCACCTCTACACCCTGGACCTCGGCGCCCTGGTCGCCGGCTCCCGCTATCGCGGTGACTTCGAGGAGCGCCTGAAGAAGGTGCTCAAGGAGATCCGCACCCGCGGCGACATCATCCTGTTCATCGACGAGCTCCACACGCTGGTCGGTGCGGGTGCCGCCGAGGGCGCCATCGACGCGGCCTCCATCCTGAAGCCGATGCTGGCCCGCGGTGAGCTCCAGACCATCGGTGCCACCACGCTGGACGAGTACCGCAAGCACCTGGAGAAGGATGCGGCCCTGGAGCGCCGCTTCCAGCCCATCCAGGTCGCCGAGCCCTCGCTCCCGCACACCATCGAGATCCTCAAGGGTCTCCGTGACCGGTACGAGGCGCACCACCGCGTCTCGATCACGGACGAGGCCCTGGTGCAGGCGGCGACGCTCGCCGACCGGTACATCTCGGACCGCTTCCTGCCGGACAAGGCGATCGACCTGATCGACGAGGCCGGTTCCCGGATGCGCATCCGCCGGATGACCGCGCCGCCGGACCTCCGCGAGTTCGACGAGAAGATCGCCGGCGTCCGCCGGGACAAGGAGTCCGCGATCGACTCGCAGGACTTCGAGAAGGCCGCCTCCCTCCGCGACAAGGAGAAGCAGCTCCTGGCCGCCAAGGCCAAGCGGGAGAAGGAGTGGAAGGCCGGCGACATGGACGTCGTCGCCGAGGTCGACGGCGAGCTGATCGCCGAGGTCCTCGCCACGGCCACCGGCATCCCGGTCTTCAAGCTCACCGAGGAGGAGTCCTCCCGTCTGCTGCGCATGGAGGACGAGCTCCACAAGCGGGTCATCGGCCAGACCGACGCCGTCAAGGCGCTGTCGAAGGCGATCCGCCGTACGCGCGCCGGTCTGAAGGACCCGAAGCGTCCGGGTGGTTCGTTCATCTTCGCCGGTCCGTCCGGTGTCGGTAAGACCGAGCTGTCCAAGGCGCTCGCCGAGTTCCTCTTCGGTGACGAGGACGCGCTGATCTCCCTCGACATGTCGGAGTTCAGCGAGAAGCACACGGTGTCGCGCCTCTTCGGTTCCCCGCCCGGATACGTGGGCTACGAAGAGGGCGGTCAGCTGACCGAGAAGGTCCGCCGCAAGCCGTTCTCCGTCGTCCTCTTCGACGAGGTCGAGAAGGCCCACCCGGACATCTTCAACTCGCTGCTGCAGATCCTGGAGGACGGTCGCCTGACCGACTCCCAGGGCCGGGTCGTGGACTTCAAGAACACGGTCATCATCATGACGACCAACCTCGGCACCCGGGACATCTCCAAGGGCTTCAACCTGGGCTTCGCGGCCTCGGGTGACAAGAAGACCAACTACGAGCGCATGAAGAACAAGGTCTCGGACGAGCTCAAGCAGCACTTCCGGCCCGAGTTCCTCAACCGCGTCGACGACGTCGTCGTCTTCCCGCAGCTGACGCAGGAGGACATCCTCGCGATCGTCGACCTGATGATCGGCAAGGTGGACGAGCGCCTGAAGGACCGGGACATGGGCATCGAGCTCTCCCAGTCCGCCAAGGAGCTGCTGTCCAAGAAGGGTTACGACCCGGTGCTGGGTGCGCGTCCGCTGCGTCGCACCATCCAGCGCGAGATCGAGGACAGCCTGTCGGAGAAGATCCTCTTCGGCGAGCTGCGCCCCGGTCACATCGTGGTCGTGGACACCGAGGGCGAGGGCGAGACTCAGACCTTCACCTTCCGGGGTGAGGAGAAGTCGGCCCTGCCGGACGTCCCGCCGATCGAGCAGGCGGCCGGTGGCGCCGGGCCCAACCTGAGCAAGGAGGCGTAGCCGCTGCGCTGCGCTTGAGCGGAAGGGGCTGCCCCGGGACTTCGGTCCCGGGGCAGCCCCCTTTCTTTGGTTTCCCGGTCTCGCAGCACGCTGTCGGTCCTCTCCAGAACCGGGGCGACAGGCAGGACCGCTAGAACGTGCTCCGGCACTTCGGCAACGTCCGGAGCGAGATGAATTCGAAGGACGCGCAGGTTCGGAAAGAGCGCCTCGACTTTCGAGGTCTTCGGCCTCTTCGAAGTCGTCCGGTGTGAGCCTTTCCGGCCGAGGGAAGGGCCGCGTCGACGGAACCGGCACAGACTGAGCTGGTCCTGCTCCGAGGGGAAGTCCAGGTTCCGCAGAAGTCGGTTGTCGCGTACGACGAGTTCACGCAGGGCTGCTCACCCCCGGCCCGTCGCCGACGAACAGCTTCTTGATGAGCGGCGTCATCACGCTGGAGGCCAGACGGATGCCGCGTAGGTGGTGTGGTCATCGTCGCGTAGCCCGGGTCACATTGCGGGGCGGCGGTTGCCCGGGGGCGGTGACATGCCGCACAGGCGATTTGTCCGTTACTAGGCGGAATAGTGGAAAGGGGTGGCAGGGCAAAAGGGACTTTTGGGTGATGAAGTCCGGGGTGGCGGTGGTGGCGTGCTGGTCGGGCGTGTTTGGGGGTGGGTGTCAAGAAGTGGGGCGATTTAGGGTGTCGTACGAAGTTAGGTCGTAGATCACAGGTTTTGGGCGGCGAGGAGGTGAGGGGTACCAAGGGGTGTCCCGTTCGGCGGCCGCAGAGGTGCGCCGGGTGGGATGCGTGTCCGTCGAGGCACGGTCCCCTGACTCCGTCCCCCGTGAGGTACCCCCATGTCGCAGCCTGTTCGCACTCCTCGTTCCCGTATGTCCCAGCTCCGTGTTCGGGCGGCCGTCGTGGCCGTCGGGGTGGGGGTCTCGGGTGTGCTGGGGGTCGGGGTCGCGGCCGCCGCCGCCGGTGGTGCGCAGGCCGCGAGCACCGGCACCGTCCAGGCCGCCGCCAAGAAGTCCGCCTCCTGGGTCAGCCCGGTCAAGGGCTACAAGCTGAGCGCCCGGTACGCGCAGTCCGGGAGCATGTGGGCCGCCAAGCACAGTGGCCAGGACTTCGCCGTGAAGAGCGGCACGTCGGTCGTCGCCGCCCACGGCGGTACGGTCGTGAAGGCCGGCGGCAACGGTGCCGGTGACGGCCCGGCGTACGGCAACGCCGTCGTCATCAAGCACGGCAACGGCACCTTCTCGCAGTACGCCCATCTCTCGAAGGTCAACGTGAGCGTGGGTCAGATCGTCAAGACCGGGCAGCGCATAGCCCTCTCCGGCAACACTGGTAACTCCAGCGGGCCGCACCTGCACTTCGAGATCCGTACGACCGCGAACTACGGCTCCGCCATCGACCCGGCGGCCTTCCTGCGGACCAAGGGCGTCACCATCTGATCCGTAAGGGCCCTGGGCCGGGTCAGGAACTCCGGGACCCGCCGTGCGCCTGTGTGACCAGGTCGATCGCGACCTCCAGGACCGCCTTGCGCTTGTCCTCGGGGTCGCCTTCGATGTCCCGGAGGATGAACATCCCGGCGTGCATGGTGAACAGGGCGCTGATGCAGCGGACCTGGTCCGGCAGGGCGGCGTCCGGTTCCTTGATCGTGTCGATCATGCGGAGCATGCGCTCCTTGAACGTCTCGCCGACGCTCAGCTCCCGAACCGTCCCCTGGTTCTCCTGCATGAAGCGGAAGAGGGGGGCCGCGTCGGTCAGCGCCTCGCTGTAGCGGAGCAGGATCTCCCGCTTGGTGTCGAGGGTGCGGGGCTGGGCGTTCGCCCACTCGATCAGCTCGTCGATCGGGCGCTGCAGGTCCCGGAAGAGGCTGACGAGGATGTCCTCCTTGGTCTTGAAGTGGTAGTAGAGCGCCGCCTTCGTCACTCCCAGGCGCTCGGCGATCTCCCGTAGCGAGGTCTTCTCGTATCCCTGCTCGGCGAAGAGTTCGAGGGCGACGTCCTGGATGCGCTGGCGGGTGTTCCCCCGGCGCTGTCGCTTCGTGGCGTCCGTGGCGTTCGTGCCCTCGGCGGCGTCCATCCTCGTGTTCTCCTCACATTCGGCCCGTTCCGCGCGTCTCGTACTGCGTCGAGCGCCGTCAAGGCTCGGTCAAGCCCGTAAAACTTACTTGACGCCCGGCTAGTTACCGGGTCAAGCTGCCTTCAGTGTAATGAACTAGCCGGTCGGCAAGTAAGTGCAGTTGGTGCAGGTAAGTGGTGGGGAAAATGGCGGAGAAACAAGCGGTGGCGAGTGAAGCCGAGGCGGGCAAACAGCCGCGCAGTGTGCGGGTCGTGCTGCTCGCGCTCATGATCGCGATGCTGCTCGCGATGCTCGACAACATGATCATCGGCACTGCCATGCCGACGATCGTGGGCGAGCTCGGGGGCCTGGAACACCTCGCGTGGGTCGTCACCGCGTACACGCTCGCGACCGCCGCCTCCACTCCCCTCTGGGGCAAGCTCGGCGACCTCTACGGCCGCAAGGGCGTCTTCATGACCTCGATCGTGATCTTCCTGATCGGGTCGGCGCTGAGCGGGATGGCCCAGGACATGGGCCAGCTGATCGGCTTCCGGGCCGTCCAGGGCCTCGGCGCCGGTGGCCTCATAGTCGGCGTCATGGCGATCATCGGCGACCTCATACCGCCGCGGGAGCGGGGCAAGTACCAGGGGCTGATGGCCGGTGTCATGGCCCTCGCCATGATCGCCGGACCACTGGTCGGCGGCACCATCACCGACAACTGGGGATGGCGCTGGTCCTTCTACATCAACCTGCCGCTCGGCGTCGTGGCGCTCGGCGCCATCAGTGTCGTACTGCATCTGCCGAAGCCGTCGCGGGCGGGGAGGTCGGCGCGGAACATCGACTATCTGGGTGCCGCCCTGCTGACCATCGGCATCACGGCGATGGTGCTGGTCACCACGTGGGGCGGGACCGAGTACGCGTGGGGGTCGGCCGTCATCATGGAGCTGGCCGCGATCGGGGTGGCCTCGTTGGTCGGGTTCCTGTTCGTGGAGACCAGGGTGGCGGAGCCGGTGATGCCGCTGCACATCTTCCGCAGCCGCAACTTCACGCTGATGTCCGTGATCGGGTTCATCACCGGGTTCGTGATGTTCGGGGCCGTGCTCTTCCTGCCGCTGTACCAGCAGTCCGTGCAGGGTGCCTCCGCCACCAACTCCGGGCTGTTGCTGCTGCCGATGCTCGGCGCGATGCTCGCGGTGTCGATGGTCGCCGGGCGGGTGACCACCGGCAGCGGGCGGTACAAGGTGTTCCCCGTCCTCGGGAGCGTCCTGATGATCGTGGGGCTCTTTCTGCTGGCGCAGATGGACACCGGGACGAGTCGGGTGACGTCCGGGGTGTTCATGGCCGTGCTGGGTGCCGGGATGGGGTGTCTGATGCAGATCACCATGCTCGTCGCGCAGAACAGTGTCGAGATGAAGGACATGGGGGTCGCGTCCTCGACCGCCACGCTGTCCCGGACGCTCGGGTCGTCCTTCGGGGTCGCGATCATGGGGGCGCTCTTCAACAGCCGGGTGCAGGATGTGATGGCCGAGCGGGCGGGGGCACTGGGGTCTGCGGTGACCGAGCAGTCCGCTCAGCTGGATGCGGCGAGTCTGGCGAAGTTGCCGGTGGCGGCGCGGGAGGCGTATCAGTTCGCGGTGGTGGCGGGGACGCACTCGGCGTTCCTGGTGGGGGCCGGGGTGGCTGTGGTGGCGTTGGTGGGGGCGGTGTTTGTGCGGGAGGTGCCGTTGAAGGGGGCTGGGGGGTCGGCTTCGGGGGCCCCTGCCAAGGAGACGGTTGCGGTCTAGACGAATGAGTCCGATGTGATCAGTGGTCGTACGCGATCAGGGATCGGGTGACCGGTGCTCCGGT
>NZ_VTHJ01000123.1 GCF_008386495.1 Streptomyces tailanensis
GGGCGGCTCCGGCCGTCCACCGACGGGACACACGCTCTCTCACGTCAGGTCGAACTCGCCCTCCCTGGCCTCGGATACGAAGGCGCCCCACTCGGCGGGGGTGAAGATCAGCGAGGGACTCTCGGGGCGGCCGCTGTTGCGCATGGCGATGAAGCCCTCGACAAAGGCGATCTGGACGTCTCCCCTGCCTTGGCTGCTGGACCGCCAGTCCGCGTTGCTGAGGTCCAGCTCCGCCGGCTTGTGCCAGCCGTCGAGCGATCGCTGCTCCATGGTGCTCTCGGCCACGTCCGTGCTCCTCCCGGTTCGTCGTCCGCCCGCCAGACTAGCGATCGGTTCCCGCCGCCGACAGGCCACGTGACGGGGAGGTTCAGGAGGTTGGCGGCTCGGCGCCGACGAGCCACATCGAGAAGAACTGCGATCCGCCGCCGTAGGCGTGTCCGAGCACTCGGCGGGCGCCTTCCACCTGGTGTTCTCCCGCCTGCCCGCGCACCTGGAGCGCGGCTTCGGCGAAGCGGATCATGCCGGAGGCCCCGATGGGGTTGGTGGACAGCACGCCGCCGGACATGTCGACCGGAAGGTCCCCGTCCAGCTCGGTGACACCGGACTCGGTGAGTTTCCAGCCCTCTCCCTCGGCGGCGAAGCCGAGGTTTTCCAGCCACATCGGCTCGTACCAGGAGAACGGCACGTACATCTCGACCGCGTCGATCTCGCGGCGCGGGTCCGTGATGCCCGCCTGGCGGTAGACGTCGGCGGCGCAGTCGCGGCCCGCGCGCGGTGACACGCTGTCCTTGCCCGCGAACAGCGTCGGCTCACTGCGCATCGCCCCGCCGTGCATCCACGCGGCCGACCGGGGCGCACGGGCCGCCCCCGCCCGGTCGGTGAGGACCATCGCGACCGCCCCGTCGGAGGACGGGCAGGTCTCCGAGTAACGGATCGGATCCCACAGCATGGGCGAGGCCTGGACCTTCTCCAGCGTGATGTCGTGCTCGTGGAGATGCGCGTAGGGGTTCTTCAGCGCGTTGCGGCGGTTCTTGTACGCCACCAGGGAGCCGACGGTGTCGGGGGCGCCGCTGCGCCGCATGTACGCCCGTACGTGCGGGGCGAAGAAGCCGCCCGCTCCGGCCAGCAGCGGCTGCTGGAACGGGATCGGCAGGGACAGGCCCCACATGGCGTTCGACTCGGACTGTTTCTCGAAGGCGAGCGTCAGCACGGTGCCGTGCACGCGGGCCGCGACGAGACTCGCCGCGACCAGCGCGGTCGATCCGCCGACCGAGCCCGCCGTGTGCACCCGCATCATCGGTTTGCCGACCGCGCCGAGCGCGTCGGCGAGGTACAGCTCGGGCATCATCACGCCCTCGAAGAAGTCGGGCGCCTTGCCGATGACGACGGCCTCGATGTCGGCCCACGTCAACTCGGCGTCGGCCAGGGCCCTTTGGGCCGCCTCCCGGACGAGTCCCGCGATCGACACGTCCCGCCGGGCCGCGACGTGCTTGGTCTGGCCGATGCCTACGACGGCCACGGGCTCCTTGCTCATCGCGGATCCCCTTCAAGTACGGCGACCAGGTTCTGTTGCAGACAGGGCCCGGAGGTGGCGTGGGCGAGGGCCCGGTCGGACTCGCCCCGGTGGATGCGTGCGGCGGCCTCGCCGATCCGGATGAGCCCGGCGGCCATGACCGGGTTGGCGGCCAGGGCGCCGCCCGACGGGTTGACGTCCACGCCGTCGTCCAGCCGCAGCACCTCGCGCAGGATGACCTCCTGGGAGCTGAACGGCGCGTGCAACTCGGCGGTGTCCACGGGACGTTCGAAGACTCCGGCCCGCTCGGCGGCGAGCCGGGTCGACGGCGAGTCGGTCAGATCGCGTACGCCGATGCCGTGCGCCTCGATGCGGTGGTCGATGCCGCGGATCCAGGCGGGCCGCGCGCACAGCTCCCGGGCCCGCTCCCCCGCCGCGAGCACCACGGCGGCGGCGCCATCGCCGATGGGCGGGCAGTCCCCGGTACGCAGCGGTCGTACGAGGTACTCCCCCTGGGGCACCGAACCCCTCAGCTGGGCATGGGAGTTGTCTGCGGCCGCCGTACGGCTCCGTGCCCCGACCGCCGCGAGCGCCGGCTCGTCCGTGCGGCCCGCGTCGATGAGCGCCTGGGCCTGGAGGGCGGCGAGGGCGACGGAGTCGGGCCACAGCGGGGCCAGGTAGTACGGGTCGAGCTGCCGGGTCAGCACGTCCCGGACCGACCCGGGCGAGGACTTGCCGTACGCGTACACGAGCGCGGTGTCGGCGTCCCCCGTCTGGAGCTTCACCCACGCCTCGTACAGCGCCCAGGCCCCGTCCATCTCGACGTGCGACTCGGAGATCGGCGGCCAGGCGCCCACGCCGTCGAGGGCGAGGGTGAAGGAGAAGGCGCGACCGGCGAGGTAGTCGCTCGACCCGGAGCAGGTGAAGTCGATGTCGGAGGTTTTGAGCCCGGTCCCGTCCAGGACCTCGTGCAGGACCGGCATGAGCATCTCCACCTCGGAGAGTTCCTCGCTGGTGCTCCGGTGGTCGGTCTGGGCGAAGGCGACGACGGCGATCTCCCGGTTCACGTCAGCTCCTTGAACGTGTCGTACTCGGCGTCCGGCTCCCCGGTTGGCCGGTAGTGGTCGGGGTAGCGGGCGCCTTCCGTCCACACCGGTTCGACGCGCAGTCCCATGCGCACCTGGTCGTACGGGATGCCCGCGATACGGCCGTGCAGGGCGAGGTCGGCGCCGTCGAGCGCGATGTGCCCGTAGACGTACGGGACTTCGATGTCCAGATTCGCCGTATGCGCGGCCTTGATGTTGACGATGCAGAACGTGGTCACCGTCCCGCCCGGCCCGACCTCCACCTGCTCGGCCGTGGCCACCCCACAGGTCGGGCAGGCGCCACGAGGCGGGACGTACACCTTCCGGCAGGCCGGACAGCGTTCACCGACGGCCCGGCGCTCGACGAGGGCGTTGATGTATCCGGTCTGGGCGCGGCCGGGCGAGTAGGTGTAGTCGAGGCGGGCGGGGGCGACGATGCCGGTGATCGGGTCGTCGAACTCACCGCTGTGGCCCTCCGGTTCCGCTTCGGCGGCCTCTCCGCCGTACGGCTCGAAACAGGCGATGTCCGTGATGGCGCCGGAACGTTCCTCCGCCCAGCGGACCCGGACACGCATACCGGTGCGTACGGCGTCGGGGCCCGAGGCGTCGAGGGCGTGCAGAAGGCCGGTGTCGGCGCCGTCCAGCTTCACCAGGACCCAGGCGAACGGGGTGGCGAGCGGCTGGCCCCGGCGGGGGGCGTGATTCCAGGCCCAGGTGGTGACCGTGCCGGTCGGGGCGACTTCGACGAGCTCGCGGATCTCCTCGGCGGTGACGGGGTCGTACTCGACGGGCGGCACGAGGGTCCGGCCGTCCCCGGTACGGACACCGAGGATCACGCGCTCACGCAGCCCGGTGAGAAAAGCGCTCTGGATGGGGCCGAGGGAACGGGTGAAGGGGAACTCGACGGTGAGGGGTGCTTTGAGGATTGCGGACATCGGGGCTTGCCTCCTTCGAACGGGGGGCGCCAGACGCGCCCCTCAAGGGGCGCGGGGCTGTATCGATATGCGGCTCCGCCGCGTGGGCGCGATCAGCCACAGACGGCCCGCAGTCGACCAACGACGCACCTAGCCGGGCGCTTACGAACGCTTGTAATCAGGCTGCCGCTTCTCGGCGAACGCCCGAGCCCCTTCCTTCGCGTCATCCGTGTCAAAGATCGGCCATCCCCGTTTCAACTCGGCGGCCAACCCATCCGCCTCGGTCATCTCGGCGGTCTCATACACGGACGCCTTGACGGCCTCGACGGCCAGCGGCCCACACGCATTGATCTTTTCGGCGATCTCCAGAGCCTTGGTGAGGGCAGTGCCATCAGGAACGACGTGCCCGATCAGCCCGACCCCGACGGCCTCACGCGCGCTGTACGGCCGCCCGGTGAGCAGCATCTCCAACGCATGAGTGCGCGGAATCTGCCGCTGAAGGCGCACCGTGGAGCCGCCGATCGGGAACAACCCCCGCTTGACCTCGAAGAGCCCGAATGTCGCCGACTCGCCGGCAACCCGGATGTCAGTGCCCTGGAGAATCTCGGTGCCCCCGGCGACGCAGTATCCCTCGACGGCGGCGAGAACCGGCTTGCGCGGCCGGTGATGACGGAGCATCGCCTTCCAGTGCAGGTCGGGGTCGGCCTTGAGACGGTCGCGGTACTCCTGGCCGACCATCCCCTTGTCGCCGGCCAGCGCCTTGAGGTCCATCCCGGCGCAGAAGGCGCCCCCGGCTCCGGTGACGACGATCGAGCGGACCGCGTCGTCCTCGTCGGCCTCGACCCAGCCGTCGTAGAGGCCGACGAGCATCGGCAGCGAGAGCGCGTTCTTGGCCTCGGGCCGGTTGAGTGTGAGCACCAGGGTGGCGCCTTCGCGCCGCATAGTGAGGTGTTCCGTACCAACCATCGCATCCTCCAGTCTCCGGAACGAGAACAGGTTGCAGGAGGCGCGGGGCCAGTACAAGAGTTTTCTGACAGTCAGTCAGATTTCTTGTGCGCGAACCCTTCCCACCTACGGCGCCCTTTGCTCTGATGACCGCGAACCGACGGATGCCAGGGCGCGCCCGGGGTCAGGAGGAGTGCGGTGGAGTACAACCTTGCGGACCTGTTCGAGTCGGTCGTGGACGTGGTCCCGGAGCGTGCGGCGCTCGCGTACCTCGACATCCCGGGTACGGGCGCGGAACGCCGGCTGACCTACGCCGAGTTGGACGCGGAGGCGAACCGCGTCGGCCATCATCTGCTCGACAGCGGGCTCAAGCCCGGTGACCATGTCGGCCTGCATCTCTACAACTGCGTGGAGTACCTCCAGACGGCGCTGGGCTGTCTCAAGGCGCGACTCGTGCCTGTCAACGTCAACTACCGCTACGTGGAAGAAGAGTTGGTCTACCTCTACCGGGACGCGGATCTGGTGGGGCTCGTCTTCGACGCGGAGTTCACCGGGCGGGTGGCGGCGGCGCTACCGAGGACGGAGAAGCTGCGGCAGCTGCTACGGGTGGGCGCACCACCGGCGGGCGCCCCGGAGCTGAAGGGGGTCACGGACTTCGCGGAGATCTCGCGGAACACCGAGCGGGGTTTCCCGGCACGCTCGGCGGACGACCAGTTCATCATCTACACCGGTGGCACGACGGGCATGCCCAAGGGCGTGATGTGGCGTCAGGAAGACCTGTTCTTCTCAGGTTTGGGGGGCGGCGCCCCGACCGGGGAACCGGTGAAGGCGCCGGAGGAGCTGGCCGAGCGGGTCGCGGCCGGCGGCGACGGGATCACGTTCTTCCCCACCGCTCCGCTGATGCACGGCACGTCCACGCTCACGGCGTTCATCGGCTTCAACTTCGGCCAACGCGTCGTGATCCACCGCAAGTTCGTGGCCGAGGAGGCACTGCGGACGATCGAGAAGGAGAAGGTCACCAGTGTGTCCCTGGTGGGTGACGCGATGCTGCGGCCGCTCATCGACGCGCTGAACGGCCCGATGAAGGGTACGGACTGCTCCTCGCTGTTCAGTGTGTCGTCGTCCGGCGCGATCATGTCGGAGACGGTCCGGCAGCAGTTCCAGACCCTGGTGCCGAACGCGATGCTCCTCAACAACTTCGGCTCCTCGGAGTCCGGCTTCAACGGCACGGCGACCGAGGACGCGGGCGCGGGCGACGGCTTCCGGATCCGCGTCCACTCCGGTACGCAGGTCGTGGACCCGGCCACGTACGAGCCCGTCCCCGTCGGTGTACCGGGTCGGGTCGCCCAGCACGGCCATGTCCCGCTCGGCTACTACAACGACGCCGAGAAAACGGCCGAGACCTTCTTCGAGAAGGACGGCGAGCGCTGGGTGCTCCTCGGTGACATGGCGACCGTCGACGAGGAGGGCGTCGTCACGGTGCTCGGCCGGGGCTCGCAGTGCATCAACACCGGCGGCGAGAAGGTGTACCCCGAGGAGGTCGAGCAGGCCCTCAAGGCCCACCCCGACGTGTACGACGCGCTGGTCGCCGGGGTGCCTGACCCGAAGTGGGGCAGCCATGTCGCGGCCGTGGTGCAGCTGCGCGAGGGCGCGGCCCGCCCGAGCCTGGAGGACATCCAGACCCACTGCCGCACCCGCCTCGCCGGCTACAAGATCCCCCGCCAGCTCATCCTCACCGACACCATCCAGCGCTCCCCCAGTGGCAAGGCGGACTACCGCTGGGCGCGGTCGGTGGCGGTCGCGGCGGACGTCCCCTGACCGTCGTCCCACCACGCGGGGGCAGGCGCGTTGCGCTGTTCGTCGGTGGCCTCGATCATCGTCCAGTCGAAGGGCAGGTCCCCTTCGGGGCGGACGGCTCGTGGGCGGGGCGGATCCAGCGGGAAGGGCGCGGGCACGTCCTCCAGGGCGAGGCGGCGCACGAGACCGGGGTCCTGTTGTGCCAGCAGGTACGCGACCACGCCGCCGAGCGAGTGGCCCACGACGTCGACGTGCGCGAGGCCGAGAGCGTCGAGGAAGCCACGTACGTCGTCCCGCATCAGCTCGTACGCGTACTCCCCCGGCCAGTCACTGTCGCCGTGTCCGCGCAGGTCGGGGGCGTACACCCGGCGTCGGCCGGTGGACACCAGCGTCTTTGCGATGCCCGTCCAGTCCGCGCCGTCGGCACCGCGCGCGTGGAGGAGGACGAGGGGTGGTGCGTCCTGCGGGCCCCAGACGCGATAGGCCAGGGTGATGCCGTTCGCCTGTACGGTGCGGGGTTTCGTGTCCATGGCACGCACCGTAGTCCGCGGGCGCCGTCGGTCCTCGTCACTCTGCCGAGGGCAGAGCGACTGCCGGAGTCAGGCCTCCGCGAAGCGGTCCCGCAGCTCCCGCTTCAGGATCTTGCCGCTCGCGTTGCGCGGGAGTTCGTCCACGAAGAGGACCTTCTTCGGGGCCTTGAAGTGGGTGAGGTTCTCGCGGGCGTGGGTGATCAGTTCGGCCTCGGTGACCTCGCCGCGGGGGACGACGACGGCGGTCACCGCCTCGATCCACTTCTCGTCGGGGAGGGCGATCACGGCGACCTCGGCGACCCGGTCATGGGTGTAGAGGGCGTCCTCGACCTGGCGGGAGGCGATGAGGACGCCGCCGGAGTTGATGACGTCCTTGACGCGGTCGACGATGGTGAAGAAGCCGTGGGCATCGCGTACGGCGAGGTCGCCGGAGTGGAACCAGCCGTCGCGGAAGGCCTCGGCGGTCTCCTCGGGCTTCTCCCAGTAGCCCTCGCAGAGTTGCGGGGACTGGTACACGATCTCGCCGGGCGTGCCGTCGGGTACGTCCTCGCCCTTCTCGTCGACGACCTTGGCCTCGACGAACATGACGGGTCGTCCGCAGGAGTCCATGCGGCCCTTGTGCTCGTGGGGGCCGAGGACCATGGACAGGGGGCCGATCTCGCTCTGGCCGAAGCAGTTGTGGAAGGCGAGCTTCGGCAGGCGTTCTCTGAGCCGTTCCAGGACGGGTACCGGCATGATCGATGCCCCGTAGTACGCCTTGCGCAGGCCCCTGAGGTTCCGGGTCTCGAAGTCGGGGCGGTTGGACAGCGCGATCCACACGGTGGGCGGGGCGAAGAGGCTGTCCGCGTCGCCCGCCTCGATCAGGTCGAGGAGCCGGTCGCCGTCGGGTGCGTCGAGGATGGTGTTGGTGGCGCCGACCGCGAGGTAAGGCACCAGGAAGACGTGCATCTGTGCCGAGTGGTAAAGCGGGAGGGAGTGCACGGGCCGGTCGCCGGCCGAGAGGTCGAGGGCGGAGATCGCGCTGAGGTACTCGTGCACCAGCGCGCGGTGCGTCATCATCGCGCCCTTGGGGAGCGCGGTGGTGCCGGAGGTGTAGAGGAGTTGGACGAGGTCCTCGGCCTTGGGCTCCTCGCCGTCGTACGGCTCCGTGGTGGCGAGTCGGGTGAGCAGTGAGTCGGCGGCGTCCCGGAGCGGGAGGGTACGCAGGCCCTCGGGGAGGTTCCCGGCGAGGTCGGGGTCGGTCAGGACCAGGGTGCTGCCGGACTGGTCGAGGAGGTACGACAGGTCGTCGCCGGTGAGGTTCTGGTTGACCGGGACGTGCACCAGGCCGGCGCGGGCGCAGGCCAGGAAGGCGATCAGGTAGGCGTCCGAGTTGTGGCCGTAGGCGCCGACCCTGTCGCCGGGGCGGAGGCCGGTGTCGCGCAGGGCGCGGGCGGCGCGGGAGACGGCGTCCTCCAACTCGGCGTACGTCCAGAAGCGTTCGCCGTAGTGGATCGCGACGCGGGCGGGAGTCCGCCGGGCGCTGCGCCGCAGCACTCCGTCGACCGTCACACTGCGTCCAGCCGTCATGATCAGCCCTTTCGTCCATCGGTCCCGGCGCGATCCTCGTTCCGCCGCTCGACCAGGGTCAAGCACATCACGCACATGGCCCGAATCCGGCGCGCATGGCGCGAAACCGCTCAACTTCGGCACCTGGGGCGCGAGTCAATCAGAGTGAAGATCACCGCACACATGGACTACGCACAAACGCCCTGACGGGCTCAACCGTCACTTCCCTCGATGATGTCGGGAGGCACCATGCGTACCCGCCTGAGACAGTTCGTCGTCTCGGCCGTAGCCCTGTTCACCGCCTCGGCCGTGCTGCCGTCGGCCACCGCCGCGGACGGCGACCGGGCCGGTGGGCAACGCCCGTCCCACGGTGGTCTGTCCGCCGTGATCCGCTACACCGAGTACGGCATTCCGCACATCGTCGCGAAGGACTACGCGAACCTCGGTTTCGGCGCCGGCTGGGCGCAGGCCGCCGACCAGGTGTGTGTGCTCGCCGACGGGTTCGTGACGCTGCGCGGCGAACGCTCCCGCTGGTTCGGCGCCGAGGGCACCACCGACTTCGCGCTGTCGTCGGCGCGCAGCAACCTCAGCAGCGACCTGTACTTCCGTGGCGTCCGGGAGACCCGCACGGTGGAGAAGCTGCTCGCCGAGCCCGCTCCCGTGGGCCCGAGCCGGAAGGCCCGGGACATGATGCGCGGCTGGGCGGCGGGCTACAACGCCTGGCTGAAGCAGAATCAGATCAATGACCCCGCCTGCACGGACGCCTCCTGGGTCACGCCGGTCACGGAACTCGATGTGGCTGCCCGTGGCCTCGCCATCGCCGCGCTCTCCGGCGAAGGGCGCCTCGTCGAGGCGATCACGACCGCGCAGCCACCGACCGGGGTCAATAGCCCCGCCTCGCGCGCGGCCGGCGCGAAAGCCGTCATGGGAGCGGCGGACGACCTGTGGGGCACCAGCGACATGGGCTCCAACGCGGTCGCCTTCCGCGGCGACACGACCGCGAACGGACGAGGACTACTGCTCGGCAACCCGCACTACCCGTGGCAGGGCGGGCGCCGCTTCTGGCAGTCGCAGCAGACGATCCCCGGCCGGCTCGACGTCTCCGGCGGTGCCCTGCTCGGGTCACCGGCGATCTCCATAGGTTTCAACGCCCACGTGGCGTGGAGCCACACCGTCTCCACCGGCGTCCCGGCCAACTTCCACCAGCTGACGCTGGATCCGGCCGATCCGACGACTTACCTGGTCGACGGCGAGCCGGAGAAGATGACCAGGCGGACCATGACCGTCGCGGTCAAGGACGGCACCCCGGTGACCCGCACCCAGTGGTGGACCCGCTACGGGCCCGTGGTCAATGCGCTGGGCGCGCAGGCCCCGCTGCCGTGGACCACCACGACGGCGTACGCCCTCCACGACCCCAACGCCACGAATCTGCGCTTCGCCGACACCTCCCTCGGCTTCAGCGAGGCCCGGAGCACGGACGACGTCCTCGACTCCCTCGCCGAGCATCAGGGAATCCCCTGGGTGAACACCCTTGCCGCCGACCGTGCGGGACACACCCTCTTCACCCAGTCGCAGGTGCTGCCCCGGATCACCGACGATCTGGCGGAGCGCTGCTCGACGGCGCTCGGCAGGACCACGTATCCGGCGTCCGGGGTCGCGATCCTCGACGGCTCGCGCGGCGACTGCGCCCTCGGCCGTGACGCGGACGCCGTGCGACCGGGCATCTTCGGCCCCGCCCGGATGCCGACGCTCAAGGACGCCCCGTACGTGGAGAACTCGA
>NZ_VTHJ01000124.1 GCF_008386495.1 Streptomyces tailanensis
GCCAGCACCCGATGCCCACGCCGCCGCGCATCCGAGAGCCGCTCCAGCAGCACCAGACCCACACCCTCGGCGAGTCCGAACCCGTCCGCCGAGCTGGAGAACGCCTTGCAGCGCCCGTCCGGGGCCAGGGCCCGTTGACGCGTGAACTCGGTGAACATGCTCAGCGTCGGCAGGACGGTCACGCCGCCGGCGACGGCGAGGGTGGACTCACCCTGGCGCAGGGACTGGCAGGCCAGATGGAGCGAGACCAGCGACGACGAGCACGCCGTGTCCACCGTCACCGCCGGCCCCTCGAACCCGTACACGTACGAGATCCGGCCCGACGCCACACTCCCCGTGGTGCCCGTCAGGACGTGGCCTGCGACGCTGTCGCCGGCCTCGCTCGCGCGGGGGCCGTAGTCCATCGGCATCGCGCCCACGTACACCCCGGTCCGGCTGCCCTTGAGCGTCGCCGGGTCGATCCCGGCCCGCTCGAACAGCTCCCACGACGTCTCCAGCAGCAGCCGCTGCTGCGGATCCATCGCCAACGCCTCACGCGGCGCGATCCCGAAGAACTCCGCGTCGAACTCCCCGGCGCCGTCGAGGAATCCGCCCTCCCGCTGGATGAAGGTTCCCGAGCCGGTGGTCTCGGCGGAGTAGCGGCCGCCGATGTCCCAGCCCCGATCGTCGGGCAGGTCGCCCACCACGTCGGACTCGTTCACCAGCACCTGCCACAGGTCCTCGGGCGAACGTACCCCGCCCGGGAAGCGGCAGCCGACGGCCACGACGGCGATGGGGTCGTCCCCGGCGCCGGGTACGTCCGCGGCGGCGGCCTCCTCGTGCGCGTCGGCCCCGGATTCCCCGCTCAGCAGTCCGGCCAGGTATCCGGCGAGGGCGGCGGGGGTGGGGTGGTCAAAGGCGGCCGTGGACGGCAGGGCGAGGCCGGTGGGGGCGGCGAGGCGGCGACGGAGCTCGACGGCCCGCACCGAGTCGAGTCCCGAGGCCCGGAAGGGGAGTTCGGCCTCCACCGTGCCGACTCCGAGTACGGCGCCCGCGTGCGCGCACACCAGCTCGCGCAGGAGCGTGACGCGGACGGCGTGGGGCAGTCCGGCCAGCCGCTCCCGCAGGGAGCCCGCGTCCTCCGTGCTGTCGTCGTCGTCCGCCTCGAACATCCCCTGGGGGAGCTGGACCTGAGCGCCGTCCGCGCCGGCCAGCACCCCGCCCCAGTCCGGGGTGACGCCCGCGACGTGCAGCTGGGCGAGGGAGGCGAGGAAGCGCCCGGCTCCGCCGTCCCCGCGCCACAGCGTTCCGGAGACCGTCACGGGCGCGCCCAACTCCTCGGCGGTCTCCTGCACTCCGGACGTCAGCAGAGGGTGCGGGCCGACCTCGACGGACACCCGCAGCCCGTCGCGCAGCGCCGCTCGCACCGCGGGCTCGAAGTCGATGCGGCCGCGCAGGCTGCGGCACCAGAAGCCGGCGTCGAGGGGCTGCTCGCCCAGTGGTCCGCCCAGGAACGACGAGTACAGCGGCAGCGAGGGACGGCCGGGGCGGACCCCGTCCAGCTCCTCCCGTAACCGGGGCAGCACCTCGTCGATCTGGGGGGAGTGCGAGGCCAGGCCCATGGCGACCTTGCGGGTGCGGATCCCCTCGGCCTCCAGCTCGCCGTGCAGTTCTGCGACGGCCGCGGTGTCGCCGGAGACGACCACGGAGCGGGGCCCGTTGAGCGCGGCCACCACCAGGCGATCCCCCCAGCGGGCCAGGCGCTCCTCGACCTGGGCGGCCGGCAGCCGCACGGAGAGCATCTCGCCGCGCCCCGCGAGCCGTTCCTGCGCCGCGCCCCAGGCCATGCTCACCCGCGCCGTGTCCGCCAGGGACAGCGCGCCGGAGAAGCAGGCTGCGGCGATCTCGCCGATGCTGTGGCCCAGCGCCGCCGCCGGGCGTATGCCGCACGACCGCCACAGGTCCGCCAGCGACACCATCGTCGCGACGAGGGCGGGCTGCACCACGTCGGCGCCGATGAGCGGCGGGGCGCCGCCGGTGCCGCGCACCACGTCCAGCAGCGACCAGTCCACGTACGCGGCCAGCGCGCGGTCGAACTGGCCCATCCGCTCGGCGAAGAGGGGCGACTCCTCCAGCAGCCGCGCCGCCATGCCCTCCCACTGCGAGCCGTGGCCGGGGAAGACGAACAGCACCTCACCGCCGTCCTCCTGGCTCTCGATCCGGCCCTCGACGCACCCCGACGACGGCTCACCGGCGGCCAACGCCTGTGCGGCGTCAGCGAGTTCGTCCAGGGAGTGGCCGAGTAACACGGCCCGGTACGTCCCCTCCCCGCCCGCCGGGGCGAGGGCGCCGGCCACCTGCCGGGGGAGCCAGGAGGGGTTGGCGAGCACGGCGTCCCGGAGGTGCCGTGCACCGGTGCGTAACGCTGACACGCCGCCCGCCGACAACAGCCACGGCAGCGGAACAGCCGACGAGAACAGCTGTGAGGTCGACTGATTCGGGCTCTCTTCGGCCACGTTCTCTCTCCTCTATTCTTCGGGAACATCTTGGGGCCATGCTCGGAGAAGAGCGACGGCCGGCGGCGAGGGGGACGTCAGGACGCCAGGCTGGCGGGCAGCTCGCGGCGGTGCCGTATGTTGCGCTTCCGGTGGGCCCGGGTGAGGTGCTGCTCGACCGTGCTGACCGTGACGAAGAGCTTGTCGGAGATCTCCCGGTTGGTGCGGCCGCGGGCAGCGAGCGAGCACACCCGCAACTCGGCCTCGGACAGCACGTTGGTCACCACGTCGTCGGCTGGCGGCAGGCTGCGCGGCTGCTCCACCGGGACCCCCGCAACCGGCTTGGGCATCAGCGAGGCGCACAGCCCCTCGGCACCGCACGCGCTGGCCATCCGCCACGCTTGCCGGACCAGCAGCCGGGCCTGCGCGGCCGCGCCCTGCTGCTGGTGCGTGCGGCACAGCTCGACCCAGGGTCAGGGCCAGCTCGTAGTGGTCCCCGGCGGTCTGCAGCATGTCGACCGCCGTGCCCAGCAGGTCCGCCTGCCGGGACGAGGGCCGCGTCATGGCCTGGACCCGCAGCGCCACCCCCCAGAGTGCGGCGCCGGCCGCGCTTGACCAGCGCGAGGTGCTCGTCGGCCAGGCGGCTCGCGCGCTCGCGTTGGCCTCGCTGGAGCCACACCTCCACGGCGCCGGTCCGCCACGGCGCCAGCGTCGGCGAGTCGAGGTCCCACTCCTGCGCCTTCTCGCCGCACTCAATCAAGTCCGCGAGGGCGGCGTCGTAGTAGCCAGTGGCCAGGTAGTGGCGGCCGCGGGCGTACAGGTAGTGCAGCCCGAACCGGGTCTCGAACAGGCCCGGCGGGACCGGGCTGTTGACCAGTTCGGCGCTGGCCGCGTGGTCCCTCATCGCCGCACGGGCCTCGATGGCGGTGGCCAGCGGCAGGCCGATCTCGACGCCCCACGCCTCCACCGACATGCTGCGCAGCGCGCCCTCCGCCGCCTCCGCGGCGCAGCGCAGCGATCCCCGGCGCAGTGCGATCAGCGCCCGCGTCGAGGTGAACAGGGCGTTCCAGGTCGAGGCGTGGCGCTCGGTCGCGGCCGTCTGGAGCCGGCCGCACCAGGCGGCCGCCGACTCCAGCCGGTCGGCGTAGACAAGCACCGCGATGGCGGAGTTCAACGAGCTGATGGTGTCGTCCTCGACCAGCGGGTGCTGGAGCACCCGCTCCGCCTCGGCCACCAGCAGGTCGTCGGGACCGCGCTTGAGGACCACCCACAGCGTGTTGATGGCCGACAGCCGGGGGCGCCCGATCTGGTGCCAGGGCACCTGTCGGTGCTGGTCGACCGGGAGGTCGCCGGCGAGCCGCTTGTGCGCCCCGGGGTAGGTGAACGCCAGCCACAGCCGGGTCACGTCCAGCTCCAGCGTGAGCTGCTGCGCCAGCACACCGTCGGCGGGCCCGGCGAACAGGGGGGGCCATCAGCTCGATCGCGTCGTCGAGCCGCCCCTGCACCAGCAGCCGGTGGGCGACCTTGAGACGCAGGGCGCCCGGCACGTCCCCGATCCTGGCCGGCGCCACCAGGGACAGCAGGATGCGCGCGGCGGCCTCGGGCTGGTCCCGCCACTTGGTCCGCGCCAGGTTCGCCTTGATGACGTGGCTCTGGCCCTCGTCGTGGCAGCAGTTGTCGGCCAGTTGCAGACACTGCTCCGCCAGGGACACCCGGTCCTCGCGCAGCGCCTGCTTGGCCACGTCCATCAGGAACTGCGGCGCCCAGTCGTCCTCCACCGTGCCCGCCGCGATCAGGTGCTGCGCGACCACGATGACGGGCGCCGTCATTGCGCAGCAGCCCGGCGACGCGGTGGTGCAGCCGTGTGCGTTCCGAGGCCGACATGTTGTCCAGTACGGCCGAGCGGATCGCCGGATGGCGTAAGCGCAGCCCCTCGATCAGCCGCGACTCGCTGAGGATCTTCATCGCGGCGTCCACGTCGCTCTTCTCCAGCCCGACCAGCCGCGCGAGCAGCGCGGGCGAGCCGACGCCGTTGGCGATCGCCAGCCCCCGGGCCACCCGCAGCCCGTTCAGGCCGCTGCGGCGGGTACAGGCCACCGACGCCTCGCGGAACAGGTCGGCGGCGACCGGGTGGTAGCCCGTCTCGGGGTGCGCCAGCCGGGCGGTGTGGTCGCTCAGCAGGGCCTGCGCCAGCAGCGGGTTGCCGCCGCTCATCGCGTAGAACCCGGGCGCGTACTGCTCCGCGGCGGCCCGGCCGAACCGGTCGGCGATCAGCTGCGCCATGCCCTCTTCGTCGAACGCGCCCAGCCGAACGTGCGCCACACCCGGCCGGCAGGCGAGCTCGGCGAGCGCCCCCTCACACGGAGCGGTCCCGGACGGGCCGAGCGTGAGGAGGATGGTGACCGGGTTCCGCCGACAGCGCCGGATCAGATAGAGCAGGCAGGCGAGCGACTCGGAGTCGACGTACTGGATGTCGTCGACGCACAACACGACCGGCTGGTGCGTGCTGAGTTCGACCAGCAGCGCGTGGTACGCCTGCATGACCTGGACCGCGCCCGTCTCCATGCCGAGGTGGGAGCACTCCTCCTTGGCCCGTTGTAGCTGAGCGTGCAGGTCGGTCTCGGCGCCGACGAGTTCAGCACTCTGGAAGAGCTGCTCCACCACCGCGTACGGAATTGCGCTCTCGACCTTGGAGCCGACTGCGCCGAGCACCATGTACCCACGTGCCGCGGCTCTGGCCACCACGGCCTCCAGCAGCGTGGTCTTGCCGAACCCGACCGCACCGCTGATGACACCCGTCGCGCCGCTCCCCTCGGCGCTTCGGTCGAGCAGTCCTGCGAGCTGGTCGAGGCATTGGTCGCGCTCCGGCATGTTCCCGGGAGCCCTTCTGTTGGTCGTTGCGGCGTCTCGCAAGGGTTCTACTCCGGGCCGGCGTCTTGGACACGATTCACGCCGCAGCGGACGAGGCGGGCCCTCGGCCCCGGGGGAGTGCGGCGGCCGGCGCTCGACACGATCGGCATCCGCCTCACCAGGACTTCGGTGCGGCACGACATCCACTGTGCGGCACCCGGCGCGACACAACGAGCTGACAGTTTTAGTACGCCTCCGGTGAATACCACTGCCGTTGGTACGTCTGGCAGTAGCAGGTTGAGCGGTCCGGCGGCGGCGGTGGTCTTCATGACGTCATGGCCGGCAGCGGGGACTCTGGTGCGCAATTCCTGACGTGGGGTCGGCTGAGTACGCGATGATCTCCTGAGCGGTCGCCTTTCCCGTTGTGCGGCCGTGGGGGTGATGTAGATGTCGATGCGGCCCAAGGGCCTGCCGCCGGTTCCGAGCAGACCGTGGCGGTGGCCCGCGCCGCGTTCCCCAAGGGCAGCCTGGCGATCCGGGTCCGCGACCGGCTCGCGGAGGTCTTCGCCGACGATCCGTTCGCCGAGGCGTTCGGGGTGCGTGGGGCGCCGGGGCTCTCGCCGGGCGTCTTGTCACTGGTGACGGTGCTGCAGTTCGCCGAGAACCTCACCGACCGGCAGGCCGCGGCGATGGCGATACGCGCGATCGACTGGAAATACGGCCTCGGGATGGAGTTGGCGGACACCGGCTTCGACCACAGCGTGCTGCCCCGCTTCCGGGCGAGGCCGGCCCAGCATGGACTGGAGCGCACGGTCTTCGACCGGCTGCTGGAGTACTGCAAGGAGGCCGGGCTGGTGGCCGCTGGCGGCAGGCAGCGCACCGATGCCACCCACGTCATCAGCGCGGTGCGGGATCTGAACCGCACCGAGCTGGCCGGGGAGAGCGTGCGGGCAGCTCTGGAGGCGCCGGCGGTGGCCGCCCCTGCCTGGCTCGCCGAGGTGGTCGACGTCGCCGAGTTCGCGCACCGCTACGGGGAGCGGATCAACGGCTGGACGATGCCCCCGTCCAAGACCAAACGCGAACGGCTCGCTCAGGCGTTCGAGCAGGACGCGCTGACGCTTGTGCCGGGCGGCCTGGGCCGATGCCGCCCCGTCGTGGATTCGCGAGATCGAGGCCGTGCAGCTGTTGCGGCAGGTGCTGGTGCAGACCTACTACATCCACACCGACAACCGGGGGCGGGAGGCGGTCAGGAAGCGGGAGGCTGACACGGACGGCGTCCCGCCCGGCAGCATCCGCCTGGCCTCGCCCTACGACGCCGATGCGCGCCGGGCGGCCAAGGGGGAGGAGCTGTTCTGGCTGGGCTACAAGATCCATTTGACCGAGACCTGCCATACTCCTTCCGGAGCCGGAGCCGGAGCCGGAGCCGGAGCCGGAGCCGGAGCCGGAGCCGGAGCCGGAGCCGGAGCCGAAGCCGAAGCCGAAGCCGAAGCCGTGGACCGGGAAAGACGCGGGGACGCGGACGGCGGGCTACTGCCGCCGAACCTGATCACGGATGTGATGACCACCCACGCCGCCGTCCCCGACGTGCAGGCCACCGCCCCCATCCAGCAGCGGCTGCGCGAGCACGGCCTGCCGCCCGGCGAGCACTATCTCGACTCCGGCCACCCCTCCGCCGACCTCATCCACGCCGCCGCCGAGCTCGGCACCGAAATGGTCACCCCCGCCCTGCTCGACCACTCCCGGCAGGCCAGGGCCGCCGAGGGCTTCGACAAGAGCGCATTCTCCATCGACTGGAAGGCCCGCCAGGCCCCCTGCCCGGCCGGACGCACCAGCAGCAACTGGAACCCCGTCCACCAGCACGGCAGGGACGCCATCGTGGTCACCTTCGCCGCCACACCCTGCGCAAGCTGTCCCCTCCTCGACCGGTGCACCACCTCCCGCCAAGGCCGCCGGATGCTCACCCTGCGCCCCCGCGAACCGCACGAGACCCTCGCCGCCGCCCGCGCCGAACAGCAGACCGACGCCTTCAAGGCCCGGTACAGGCTGCGGGCCGGCGTGGAAGGCACCATCAATCAGGCCCTCGACGTCACCGGGATGCGCAGGGCCCGCTACCGCGGTCTGCCCAGAGTCCGCTTCCAACACGCCTTCTCCGCCACCGCGATCAACGTCGTGCGGCTCGACGCCTACTGGAGCGGACACCCGCTCGACCGCACCCGCAGCAGCCGCCTCACCCGGCTCAGCCACCAACTCGCAGGCTGACGCACGAATTGCGCACCAGAGTCCTTCTTCTTCCCAGGTCTTGGTGTGCCTGAGTCTCTGGTCGTAGGTCGTAGGTCGTAGGTCGTAGGTCGTAGGTCGGAGGTCGGTGGTCAAGTGATCGTCGGCATCGGAAGATCCGAGATGTGGAATCTCCTCGTTTTGATGTCGACGCTTTCCTGCAGCAGCCGCTCACTGCTCGCATCGCGACGAGCGGGCCGACGGTGTGTCCGGTCTGGTTCCTCTGGGAAGAGGGAGCCTTCTGGACTTTGACAGGCCCGTGGGCCCGGTTGTTCGACCGCGTGAAGGATGACCCGCGCGTCGCCCTCGTGGTGGACGAGTGCGATCTCGTGACAGGTCGCGTCCGGCAGGTGATTGCTCGGGGGCGGGCCGAGCTGGTGCCTTTCGACGTGGCGAGGGGGCGGCGGAAGCTGGCCCGCTACTTGGGAGCCGACGAAGCTCTGTGGGACGCGCGCTTCGTACACTACGGGCTGGTCGCCGGGGATCTCGGTGATCTGGACCTGCTGCTTGAGCCGGTAGCCGGGGACGTAGGCAGCCACGTCGGCGACCATCTTCTCCACGCTGGCCCTGATCTCCTCGTGCTTGACTGGGTCGGGCGCGGTGACGAGGGCGAAGACGGTGTCGCGCATGATCAGCGGTGGCTCGGCGGGGTTGAGGATGATGATCGCCTTGCCGCGCCGGGCGCCGCCAACCTCGACGATGGCCGCGGAGGTGGTCTCGGTGAACTCGTCGATGTGGGCGCGGGTGCCGGGGCCGGCGGACTTGGAGGCGATCGAGGCCACGATCTCGGCGTACTCCACCGGCACCACCCGGGAGATCGCGGCCACGATCGGGATGGTGGCCTGGCCGCCGCAGGTGACCATGTTGACGTTCGGGGCGTCGAGGTGCTCCTCGAGGTTGACCGCGGGGACCACATACGGGCCGATGGCGGCCGGCGTGAGGTCGATGAGGCTCTTGCCGAGGGGCTGTAGCTTGGAGGCGTTGTGCTCGTGCGCCTTGGCGGAGGTGGCGTCGAAGACGATCTCGATCTCCTCGAAGCCGGGCAGGGCCATCAGGCCCTCGACGCCCTCGTGCGTGGTCTGGAAGCCGAACCGCTTCGCACGGGCCAGGCCGTCGGAGGCGGGGTCGATGCCGACCATCGCGCCCATCTCGAGGTGCTGGCTGGTGCGCATCACCTTGATCATCAGGTCGGTGCCGATGTTGCCGGAGCCGATGATCGCGACCTTCACCTTGGAACGGTCGGAGTTGCTCACTGGTCGTCTCCCTTGTTGCTGAAGCGGACGGCGACGGTGCCGAGTCCGGAGATGGTGGTGGTCACCTCGGCGCCGGCGGTGACGGGACGCATCGGCCCGAGGGCGCCGGAGAGGATGACTTGGCCGGCGCGCAGGGGCTCACCGAGCTGGCGCGCCTTGGTGGCGAGCCATTGCAGTGCGAGGAGTGGGCCGCCGAGGCAGGCGGCGCCGGTGCCGGTGGAGTCGTCCTGGCCGGTGACGGTCATGGTCATGGTGACCTCCCGCGGCGTCACCTCGGCGAGGGTGTGGCGTTCGGTGCCGAGCACGAAGGCGCCGACGGAGGCGTTGTCGGCAACGGTGTCTGCGAAGCGGATGTCCCAGCCCGCGATTCGGCTGTCGCAGATCTCCAGGGCGGCAACGGCGTAGTCGACGGCGGTGGCGATCCGTTCGAGGTCCAGGTCGCCGTCTGCAAGGTCGTGCTTGAGGACGAAGGCGACCTCGGCCTCTACGCGGGGCTGGAGGAACCGGTCGATCGGGATGGTTGCTTGGTCGGGGTGGACCATGTCGTCGAGGAGGACGCCGAAGTCGGGCTGGTCGACGCCGAGCTGGGCCTGAACGGCTGTGGAGGTGAGTCCGATCTTGCGTCCGATGACGCGTGCGCCGGCGTTCTTGCGGTTGTCGATGACCCGGTTCTGGACGGCGTAGGCGGCGGTGACGTCGTCGGGTCCGATCAGGTCGCGCACCGGAGCGCACGGTGTGCCCGAGGTTGCGGCCCCGATCAGTCGCTCGGTGGCCGCGATGATGGATGCCGTGTCCGGCGGCGTCGTGGTCTGGCTCATGGGTCCATGGTCATGGAGGCTCTCGGAGGAACCCAACGGTCTGGTTCCGGTCACCGGAACTGCGGTCTGGCCGGTCGAGGAGTGTCTGGACGGTCCACGGGCCCGCAGCTAGGGCCTGTTCTGAGTTGAGATCACGGGATCGGTCATTCCCGCTTCAGGAGGGCGCTGGCTGCG
>NZ_VTHJ01000125.1 GCF_008386495.1 Streptomyces tailanensis
ACGGACACACTGCGTCACCACACGCCGAGCCCGCGGACACCTCCGCACCGCTCAACTTTGAAGACCCACCAAAGCCTGGTGGTCCGTTTCCTTCCTTGCGACGGGGCATGGCAAGAAGGCGGCCCGGGGCAGTGAAGAACCACGGGCCGCGCTGTCAGCGGAGCTCCGCCGTGTCAGGCCAACTCGCGGATCACGGGCATGAGCCATGCGCCGTAGGCCGACGGGTTGTCGCGCCGGGCCTCGCTCACCAGGACGTGGCCGGGCGCAACCCGCCACCCGGTGTCCCCGGCGACCGGCAGGCGGGTGACAACCAGGCGGAACGGACGCGCCTTCCGGCCGATCTCCGCCTCCACCCTGCCCACCAGGTCCCCCTCAGGGGCGCATGACTCGTCACCGGCCGAAATGCCGCTTCGCTGTTGGTACCGCCGGGCGTTCCACGCCACCGCATCTTCGAAACACGCGCGGATGAGCGCGGCAAGCCGGGGACTGCCCTCAAGTGCCGGAAAAAGCGGGGGGTACAGCCCCGGGCCGGTCTCGTCCTGCTGCAAAAGTTCCCGGCGCCACCACCGATCCCACTCGGCCGAGGTCTCCGGCCCGGCCAAGTGGGCGAGGTCGGAGCGGATGCCCACGGCAGGCGTCAAGGGAGGTATGTCGCAATCCGTCCGTGACCGCAGGCCCGCGACGTCCCGGGCGTACAAGCCGATGATTAGACCGTGACGTTCCTCCACCCGTATCTGCCAACTGGACGTCGCGAAACGGTTCATGAGCGTCTCCTCGAAGGTCGGTGACACATGCATGCGGCGCATCGGACGATTACCCGCCCTGCTTCATGGTTCATCCCTCACCCTTGAGTTCGGGCTCCCGTTCCTGCTGTCTGGTCGGTGCGGCAGGGGCGATCACCTGGCCCAGCGGCTTGGCCAGGGCCCCGTACCCCACAGCGGCGATCACGCCGACGACGGCGCACCCCGCCCACAGGGTGTCGGATCCAAAACGGTCGATGACGATCCCGCCCAGCAGAGGCCCCGCGAAGGTGGCCCCGGCCCAGGACAGTGTGTAGATGCCCTGGTAGCGGCCTCGGATGTGGGCCGGGGACAGCCCCGCAGCCAGGGCCATGCTGGTCGGGTTGTGCATGATCTCGCCGATGGTCCAGATGCAGACCGTCATGATGTAGAGGGGCACGGAGTTGACCAGGGCGGTGAGCCCGAAGCCGAAGCCGACGAGCAGGGAGGCGATGACGAGGACGGTGACGGGCTTGGTGTCCTTCAGCAGTCTGGTGACAGGGATCTGGGCGAGGACGACCACCAGTCCGTTCATACTGATCACGAAGCCGTAGTCGGCGCTGGAGAAGCCTTCCTTGCCCATGCTGACCGGCAGCGAGGTGGTGTACTGCATGAGCACCATGGCGACCAGGAAGGCCAGGAAGACCACAACCATGAACCGCCCGTCCCGCAGCACCGCACCCAGCCCCGGCGCGGGGCTACCGGGTTCGTCGTCCGTCGTCCGCTCGACAGCCGCGTCGTGGTCTGCGGAAGGGGTCTGGTCTGCGGAAGGGTGATCCTGCGGTTTGGTCTCGGGCACCTTCAGGAAGATGACGATGGCGCACAGCAGGACGGATGCCGAGTTACCGAGGAACAACAGCAGGTATCCGTGCTCGGCGATCAGCCCGGCCGCAGCTGAGGCCACACCGAAGCCGATGTTGACCGCCCAGTAGTTGAGGGAGAAGGCTCGGACCCGGTCCTTGTCCGGCACCAGGTCGGCGATGATGGCCTGGATGCACGGGCGTGCGGCGTTGGCCGTGACGCCCAGAACGGTGACGACCACCGCGATCAGCGCAGGTTGCCGGCTGAACCCGAGGATCGCCATGGCGGCGGCCGTGGCCAGCTGGGACACCAGAAGCGTGGGGCGCCGCCCCAGGCGGTCGGCCAGGACCCCCGCCACGACGGCCGCGACTGCGCCTCCTATCCCGTACAGGGCGGCCACCAGCCCGGCGAAGCTCGCGGAGAGGCCCTGGTCCACCGTCAGATACAGCGCAAGGAACGTCGTGACGAAGCCGCCGAGCCGGTTGATCAGGGTGCTCGCCCACAGCCACCAGAACTGACTCGGCAGGCCGCCCAAGGTGTCTTTGATGGCGCGCACAGGCGCTGGGCGTGACAGGCGTAACACCAGACCCCCCGGATCGAGAGAGATAAGGACGTGAAAGACGCGGAAGAGGCGCACCGAGCCGCAACGAGTAAGCGGCGCACTGCCCCGACACATATTACTCACCCCTGCGGCGGGTACAGCCATACGGAACGGGTCGCCCGCATTGATATGGCTGAAAGCGAACATACTCCCGCCGGTTTGTGCCCGATATGTCAAAAATGCTTGGCAACCTTGCGGGCGAAAAATATTCACTAGGAAACTTCTTAGGGTGATGCTAGAGTCGCCTCTCGGTGCCACTCCGACATACCTTTCTTGTCGAAAGGAATAGAAATGCAGGCCCGAGATGATTTATTACAGTCGGCAAAGGCGGAGTACGACGAGAGCGGTTGGTTCAGACTTCCCACGCGATTCGAGGAAGTCGGCATAAAGAAGCTCCGCGAGAGCGTCGAGAGCATCAGCCGGCAGAAGCGTCCTGAAGTCGTCCACGAGACAGACGGAAAAACCGTCCGCGCCATCCACGGATGTCACCTGTTCGACGAGACCTGCGCCAGGCTCGTCCGGCTGCCGATGCTCGTCGGTCTGGCCGAGGCGCTCATCGGCGAACCGGTGTACGTCTACCAGTTCAAGGTCAATCTGAAGCAGCCGCACGAGGGGGCGGCCTGGCCCTGGCACCAGGACTTCGCCTTCTGGAAGAACGAAGACGGCATGACCGCGCCCAGTGCGGTCAACATCGCCCTGTTCCTGGACGACACCCATGAGGACAACGGTCCCCTCCAGGTGATCCCGGGCAGCCACCGACTGGGCCTCGTCGAGTCGGACTCCGACGAGCAGCGCGAACGCAGCGGTGACTGGCGCAACCACGTGGCGTCCGACCTCGAGTACACCGTTCCGCAGGCCGAGGTCGACGCACTGACGCGGAAGACGCCGAAGCGGTTGGCGGTCGGGCCCGCGGGCACGATCTACGCCTTCCACCCGAGCATCGTCCATTCCTCGTCCGACAACCGATCGGCGGACCGCCGGGCCCTGTTGCTGATCACGTACAACGCCGTGAGCAACGCGCCCGCTTCCTCTCCCAGGCCGGAATTCCTCGTGAGCCGGGACACCTCTCCGGTGACGCCCGTGGAGGATGACGTTCTCTGAACGTCCTCGGAACGCTCTGAAGGGATTCAGAGCGTCGCCCGAAGTCGCACATTCTCAGGGCAGACCGTTCGCTGCCGTACAGCACACCGTTCCGCGGCTTCGTCGTGTCCGGCGCGCGGCTGCCCGGATTTCGCGTGCCGGCCTCACGGCCATACCGGTGCTGCATCCGCGAATCTCTCATTCCCACAGCTGACAGAAAACGAGTGGCGTGGCGATCATATTTCTTGAGGCGAACAACACGGGCACCACTTCGGATGCGATGCGACTCGCCATCGAGTACGGATACGACCTGGTGTTCGTCACCATGCAGCAGGAGTTCTACCAAACACTTCCGGACAACCCCATGGAGCTCTGCGGCACGGTCATCACCGTCTGCGACAGCTTTAACGTCAGTGAGGTCCTCAGCGCCATCCGGCATATCGACGTCGAAGCGGTCATCTCGTTCGACGACTACCACCTCGTGACGGCCGCGCTGTGTGCCATGGTGCTCGGCTTGCCGCACGCAGACGTCCCCGGACTGGTGGCGGCACGGTACAAGGACATGACCCGGGAGCTGACGCGCGACCCAGGCAACACCCCATGGTTCCAGACGGTGCCCGAGGACGAGATCGGCAAGACCGACCTGGAGTCTCTGACGTACCCGCTGGTCGTGAAGCCGGTCGACGAGAGCGGCAGTGTCTCCGTCCGCCTCTGCCACACCCCGGCCGATGTCAGAGCGGTGACCGACCTGTACCGCGCACACGTGGTCAACGTGCGCGGATACCGCCCGCGAAGGACCGTGCTCCTGGAGCAGTTCATCGAGGGCGACGAGTACAGCTGCGAGCTCTACTGGGACGCGGAACAGGGCTGGTGCGTCGCCGGCATCACGCAGAAGTTCCTCGGCGGCCCCCCTCACTTCGTCGAACGCGGCCACGTCTTCCCGGCCCCGCCGCCTGCTCCGCTCGCGCGGCAGATCGGTGCGCAGGCGCTGCGATGGGTGGAGGCCATCGGGCTGCGCGGCGGGGCAGCCCATATCGAACTCCGTGTCCACGCCGGCGACGTCCACCTCATCGAGATCAACCCCCGGCTTCCGGGTGGCCATATCACCCAGCTGGTGAAGTGGTGTACGGGCATCGACATGGTCGCCCGCTACCTCGACTGCCATCTGCGCGACAAGATCGCAGCGCCGGAGCCCGAGCCGCAGTTCGCCGCGGCCGCCAGCCGGTTCGTGATGCCCGACGAGGTGTCCGACGACCTGACCCCCCATGGGCTCAGAACCCTCCTGACACGATTGGCCACACACCAGCGCGGCCAGGTCCGGCCGGACGCCTGGTCAGCCGGCCAGGACGCCCGGAGCAACTACGACCGCATCGGCTACGTCCTGCTGGCAGGACCGGACCAGGCCGTCCGCGAGGACCTCGATGCGCTGGCGCGCGATCTCGGGAAGACAGCGCGGCGATGACCCTCGCACCGAACAGCGACCGGTAGAACTCACCACGTATCCGGAGGATTTCTTCCATGGGTTACAAGGTTCTTGTGCTGATCTCCCGCATGCAGGAGTACCGGCTCGACAACCATTCCCTGATCCCGAACGGACTGCTCCGATGCGGGCAGGAAGTGCATGTGGCCGACATCGAGACGCTCGGAATCAGCGCGGGCACCGTGATGTGCGACATGTTCCGACTGGATCGCGAGTACAACCAGGGAGTCCCCTTCCCGGACATGAAGCTCACCAGGCGCAGCGCCGAGAACTTCGAACTCGTGTGGTTGCTGACCAGCCCGCACCCGAACCTGTTCCTCGACACCTACCAGCTGCTCTGGGTACTCAACCAGCGGGTGCCGTTCGTGAACGACGCAAGCGCGGTGCTGTTCCTCAACAGCAAGAACTGCCTCCCGGCCGCTATCGACCCGGAACATCTGCCCACCTCTTACGTGTCGAACAGCTTCGACGAGCTGAACAGTGTCGTCACGGAGTCCGTCGACAGGTCGTGGATCCTCAAGCCGGGCAACGAGGGCTGTGGTGCCGACATCTACTTCGTCAACGCCCGGGAGAAGAACTTCAGGGCCTTGCTGCAGTCGGCGACCGGAAACGAGGTGTCCCGCTATGAGAACTATGGGCGCCAGTCCGTGGGCCTCTCCAGCAAGTACGTCACGATGCAGGAGTACATTCCCACGGTCCCGGACAACGAAAAGCGGGTCCTGCTCGCCGGAGGCGTCCCTGTGTGCGGCTTCCGCCGGTACCACAACGACGACGACCATCGCGCCAACGCGACGCTGGGCAACAAGTTCTCGGAACTGGTCCTGACACCCGACGAGGATGCGTTCTGCCGCGATCTGGGGAAGTCGCTGATGAGTCAGGGAATCTACTTCGCCGGGGTGGACCTGGCGTATCCCTACGTCCTGGAGCTCAACCTGGAGAATCCGGGCGCGATCAACTGGACCATCCGGTCCACGGGAGTGGACAAGACCCCGGAGGTCGTGGAGCACCTGTTGACCGCCCTGGAGCGGGACGGCCGGCTGAAGGGCCGCTCGATATGACGACGGCTCGGCACGGATCCGGCCTGCTCACCGCCGAACCGGCGGACGGCTGGCAGGACTACGAGAAGGCCGTCGGACCGGACGCCGCCCGACAGGACGCCGAGGCTTTCCAGGCCGGTGTTCACCGCGCGGGATGGACGCACATCTTCCCGCCCCCACTGTTCTCCCCCTCCTTCGCGGACGAACTCGCGAACGCGGCCCGGTCGGTGATGGACCTGCTGTACTCGATTCCACACCGGGTCTTCGGCGGCGACGTGGCGGCCTGGATGTCCTTTCAGGGCATTCCCGAGGAAGACGCCGCGCTGTTGCTCCGCACGTACTCGGAGCGCGCTGTGGTGACGGCACACCAGTTCGCCCGGCCCGACTTCCTCCTCACCGAGGAAGGGCTCGGGATCGTCGAGGTGAACGTCTCGGCGCCGATGGGCGGAATGATGACGCATGACCCGTACGTGCGGCAGTTCAGGACATCCGGTTACCACCGGTTCCTGCGCAGGCTCGGCTACGAGACCACCGCCCCCGATATGACCGCGATATGGGGGAAGGCGTTTCGGAGCCTCGTCCGGCAGGCCCCGGTGGAGCGACGTCCGGTGGTTTTCGAGGCGATCGCCGACGAGAACGACATGAATACCGGCCGCAGGGCCTTCGAGGAACTGGCCGGCTCGTTCGGATTCGACTGCGTCAGCGGTATGGTGCAGGACCTGGACATCCGGGATGACGGCGTCTTCCACCAAGGACGGCACATCGATGTCGTCTTCACCATGTACACCTGGCTGGAGACCCGACGGTTCGTGCCGCCCGAGACGACCATCGCGCTCTCGGACGCGGACGCCGCCGGGCTCGTGGATTTCGTGGGGCCGCCGACCGCCGCCCTGTACAACAGCAAGTCCAACCTTGAGATCCTCACCTCCCCCGCCTTCTCCGGGTATTTCACCGCGGCCGAGCGTGAATTCGTCGACGTCTACCTCCCGAGAACCTTCCGGCTGACGGACGAGACCCTGGCGGAGGCGCTCTCCGGGCAGAGCGAACTGGTTCTCAAGCCCGCCTCCGAGTACGGCGGCCGGGGCATCGTCTTCGGGCCGTCCGTCTCACGCGGCGAATGGACGCAGGCGGTGACCGCGGCCGCGTCCGGCGCCGGCCATGTGTGCCAGCAGTTACTGGCTCGGCCGTGGCGCTGTCCGGGAGTCGACGCCACCGGTCGTCGCAGGGACTATCACGTCTGCCTTGGTCCCTTGGTGTTCGGCGGCGAGTACGCCGGCACCCTCGTCCGCTGGGCCGATACGGAGAGTGGCAATCGTGTCATCAACGTCAAGCAGGGCGCGGAGGCGGGAGGGCTGCTGACCGCGTCCCCGGCGAGGCGGTGAACGGCGGGCGTCGAGGTGGCTCCGGCACGGCGGCGCTGCGGGAAGAACTCCGCCCCGGAGAGCCGGGTGGCCACTCCGCCGCTCGGCTGGCCTGCCGCAGACACGGCTCGGGGAGGTCCGCGGCCCCTTCCCGACCGTCCTGGCCACGCGGTGGACAGCAGCACGCAGTCCCGGCCGCGGTGACGCGCAATCGAGGCCGCCTGCTGCACGGTCGGGGTGTGATCCGATCGTTCTTTCCCGAGTTTCCGGCCTCAGCCTCTGTCCCGATCTTCCACAAGGAGTCACGGTGATCTACGAGAACGTACTGGAGACGCTCGGCGACACACCTGTCGTGCGGCTGCGCAGACTGCTGCCCCGCCCGGAGGACCGCATTTTCGTCAAACTCGAAGGAAGCAACCCGTCGAACAGCATCAAGGACCGTGCCGCTCTCCACATGGTGGAGCAGGCGGAGAACAGAGGCAGACTGGTGCCGGGCTCCACGATCGTCGAGTCGACGTCGGGTAATCTCGGCAAGGCGCTCGCCCTCATCGGCGCGGTCAAGGCTTACCGCATCATCCTGGTCGTCGATCCGAAGACACCGCGGTCGGTGCTGTCCTATGCGACCAGTCTCGGCGCGGAACTGGACATGGTCACCCAGCCGGACCCTCAGGGCGGATACCAGCCGGCCAGGCTCCGCCGGGTGCGCGAACTCGCCGGATCGATCCCGGGCGCCATCACCCTGAATCAGTACGAGAACCCCGACAACCCGCAGGCGCACGCCACCCACACCGCGCCGGAGATCGCCAAGGACTTCGACGAGCTGGGAGCGCTGATCGCCACCGTGAGCACCGGCGGTCATCTCAGCGGCCTCGGCATGGCGCTCAAGGAACATTTTCCGGAACTGCACGTCCGCGCGGTCGACGCGGTCGGATCTGCGGCCTTCGGGCACCCGTTCTCCCCGTACAAGATGCGCGGTATTGGTCTCAGCTGGACTCCCGGCAACCTCCGCTCGGAGTGCGTGGACTCGCTTCACCGGGTCGCCGACACCGAGGCGTTGTCGCTGTGCCGCGTGCTCGCCGCCGAAGAGGGGATCCTGCTCGGTGAGTCTGGCGGGGCGGCCGTCTTCGCTGCTCTCACCTACGCCACCGCCCACCCAGGGAAGCCGGTCCTCGCCATCGCCCCCGACTCGGGTGCCAACTACCTGTATGAGTCCTACGACGACGAATGGCTGCGCGAGCAAGGCACCCCGCCCGAGGTGCTGTGGCTGACGCCCGACGACATCCTGCGCCACGCCCGTTATCCCGTGCACCCACCCATGTCCTTACCCAGAGCTGTCGATGACTCCCCGGTCTCCGTGGAAACAGCCACCAAGGCGTGACGGTCGCCCCGGCGGGGCGGCATTTGGCCGACGAAACACGCTCCGTCCGGGCGGTGGTGTGCAAGAATCTTTCACTGGTTGCTCTTCCCTGTGTGTGGGAGCAGGCTGCACGCGGCCGGAGGGGCCGATGCCGGATGATGAAATGGGCCCGGAAGAGGAGCGTGGCGGGTCGGCTTCCTCCCGGTCCTTACCTGGTCAGTCAGTTGCCCACCCGGACGTGCTCGACATACTGCGCACACAGCTGACCGTTGTTCAAGCCCTACTTGCGGAGGCCCGGACCAGGGCAGAGGCCGCGGAAGCAGACCGGGATTGCCTGGCGGACCAGGTTGAGAGCCAGCGGCATCAGCTAGAGCATGCCGCCGCCTACAGTCGGGAGTTGGAGCGGGACCTCATCGGCAGGCAAGACATCGTCACGGCCCTGCTGCGTGAAAACGAGGTCCTGCGCCGTCAGGCGCAACGCTTACTGAACGAGTCGGCCGACGCCGTTCCCGTCTTCGTCGCCGTACCCTCCCCGCAGACGGCTACCCACGCCGAGGACGGCGTGCTGCGTGCTGTCCCGGCTGGCTTACCCATGCCGGATTGGCAGCCTTCCACCGTCGGGGAATGGCGGCCCAAGGCCGAACTACCCTACCCCCAGAGCGGCCGTTACCACGATCCCATTTTTGAACAACAAAGAGACCGCTGTGATGCGCTGGATGCAGCCTGGGCAGAGCTGAAGAGGGATCTTAGGGCGGTCCGTCGCCGTCTGCGGGTTCCATTCCACGTCCGGTCCCCCGGGCGCGTCATGCACTGGCTGCACCAATCCACCAGCGACTCTCGATGGCTGGTGATCGGCGAATCCGTCGAAATAGTGCAGCACTACGACAAGGGATACAGGCACAGCGGAGCCAACCCTGACGTAGCCAGGGTCGGCATCGTCAACCCGCCCGAGTACGAATTGACTATGGGCACCGTGAATGCCTACCGCGACCGTGTGGCCCGACTGCGCACCGACCTGATCAAGCTGACCGACCTACACGCCGAGCGGCTGGGGCTCGCCACATTGGGAGCGTGTCGGCGACGCCCCTGGCAGTGAGCTGTTCCCAGCAACCGTCGGCCACTGTCCGTGACCGCGCGGCGCGCGGTCCGCGGTATCCGGGTCTTCAAAGTTGAGCGGTGCGGAGGTGTCCGCGGGCTCGGCGTGTGGTGACGCAGTGTGTCCGTA
>NZ_VTHJ01000126.1 GCF_008386495.1 Streptomyces tailanensis
GCGCCCCTGAAAGACTGGGGGTGCCCCCAGGTTTTCAGGGGCGCGGGGAACTGCGCGAGCAACCACAGACAACCCGCACCCGCCAACGCACCCCACTCCCCGAGCTCTCCCGCGGGATCGAAGGGGCGCAGCCCCTGGATGGGGGAGGGGCGGGTAGGGGCGGCGGGGGCGAAAACACCCCACCCGAACCAACGCCCCACAGCCCGACTCCCACAAGACCGGCGCCCCCGGCGGAGCGCTTGGTGCAGACTGGCTGGATCCGCACCACCGCCAGGGAGCACATCGTGACCGCGTCCAAGGGAGAGCGCCCGAACCGCCGGCCCCAGGTCGACCCACTCGGCCACCTGCGGGCACAGACCGCCCCGCCCTGGGACGTCTACCTCACCGGCACCGTCTTCCTCGACATCATCTTCACCGGCCTCGACTCCGCCCCGGTGCGCGGGACGGAGTCCTGGGCGCGCGGGATGGGGTCGAGCCCCGGCGGCGTGGCGAACATGGCCACGGCGCTGGCCCGCCTCGGCCTGCGGACCTCCCTCGCGGCGGCCTTCGGCGACGACCACTACGGCGAGTACTGCTGGGACGCCCTGGAGCAGGGCGAGGGCATCGATCTCTCCACCTCCCGCACGGTCCCCGGCTGGCACTCCCCGGTCACCGTCTCCATGGCGTACGAGGGCGAGCGCACGATGGTCTCGCACGGGCACGCGGCGCCCCCGGAGGAGTCCGCGCCGGACTGCCCGCCGCACGCGCGCGCCGCCGTCGCCTCCCTCACGCCCGGCGTGCACGCCCCCTGGGTCGCGCAGGCCGCGAGCAAGGGCACCCGGATCTTCGCTGACGTCGGCTGGGACGAGACCGGCGCCTGGGACCTGGCGGGGCTCGCCGATCTCGCGCACTGCGAGGCGTTCCTGCCGAACGCGGAGGAGGCGATGCGGTACACCCGTACCGAGTGCCCCCGGGCGGCGGCGCGCGCCCTCACCGACCACGTCCCGGTGGCCGTGGTGACGCTGGGGTCAAAGGGCGCGTACGCGGTGGACGGCCGTACCGGCGAGACGGCGGAGGTGCCGGCCATCGCGGTGGAGGCCATGGACCCCACGGGCGCGGGTGATGTGTTCGTCGCCGGTTTCGTCACCGGCACGCTGGCGGACTGGCCCCTGGCGGACCGGCTGGCCTTCGCGGGTCTGACCGCCGCGCTGTCGGTCCAGGAGTTCGGCGGCTCCCTGTCGGCCCCCGGCTGGTGCGAGATCGGCGCGTGGTGGCGCCGGGTGCAGTCCCTGGAGAGCCAGGACCCGGCGGCCCTGAGCCGCTACGCCTTCCTGGACGACCTCCTCCCCAAGGAACACATCAGCCCGTGGCCCCTCCGCCGCGCCGTCCCCACCATCGGCTTCCGCCGCTCGGCCTGAGCCACACGCGAGTCGGGGAAGGCGCCCGAGGGAGCGGTGAACCGGCCGAGAAACAACGCCAGTTGAGGCACGTCGTCGGCATGCGAGGGCGCCTGCTGCTACCCCCTCACCCGCACCCCAAACCCAACGTGCCTCAGATCACACCCATCGCGTTTCTTTCTCTCCCCGCGCCCTTGATACAAATTGGCCGCGCGTTCCTGTCCATCGACGGTCGCCCAACCCCCTTACTCAGGCCCTAGAGCCGCACCTTCGTCATGCCCAGGAACGCCCGTGTCCCCCCGCACCACCACCCCGCCCTGGCCTCTCGTCGCCCTTTTCACGGCCGGGTACCTCGCCGCCTACCTCCTGCCCACCACCGTCGGCAGACTCGACGCGACCCTCCCCCTCACCGCCACCGAGGCGGGCGCCGTCGGCAGTGCCCTGTTGCTGGGGTCGGCCATGGCGGGCTTCACCCTCGCCGCGTACGTGGAGCGGGTCGGCCCTCGCCGCCTCGCCCGTACGGGGCTGCTGCTCGCCGCCGTCGGCTACGGCACCGCCGCGCTCACGACGGCCCTCCCCGCGGTCGTCGCGGGAGCGGTCCTCGGCGGCTTCGGCTCGGGTACCGCGACGGCCGTGGCCGCAGCCGGGATCGCCGGCCGGCGCGACCCCCACCGAGTGTCCACCCTGGGCCTCTTGGGCGTCTCGGCACTGGCCGGCACGCTCTACCTGACCATCCCCCGCCTGGGCCCGGGCCACGGCCTGCCCCTCGCCGCGCTCGCCGTCACGGCCCTGCTCACCTGGCCGGCGACCGCCCGTCTCGCCACCCCGGTGGCCACGGCCCAGGTCACCCGGCAGCGCGGCCCGCTCCCCCACCGCCGCTCCGGACTGGTCCTCGCCGGCACCCTCCTGCTGTGGTCCCTCGCCCAGAACTCCCTCTGGGGCGTCAGCGGCCGTATCGGCACCACCCAGGCCGGGCTCACCGAGGTCACCGTCGGCGCGGTCTTCGCGGTGGCACTGGGCGCGGGCCTGCTCGGGGTGATCGGCGCGAGCGCGCTGGGCGCCCGCTTCGGCCGGGCCCTGCCCATCGGCGGCGGCACCGCGCTCATCGCCGGCTGCATCGTGCTCAGCGCCTCCGCGACCGACCTCGCGACCTTCGCCACCGGCGAGATCGCCTGGAACGTGCTCTACCCGGTCGTGCTGTCGTACCTGATCGGCCTCGCCGCGGCCCTCGACCCACGCGGCCGCTGGGCCGTCCTCATCGGCTCCGCGTCCTCGCTCGGCACGGCCGCCGGCCCCCTCACCGGCAGCCTGCTCTCCGCCCACGCCGGCTACCCGACGATGGGCGCGATCCTCGCCGCGGGCCTGCTCCTGATCGCGGCGCCCATGACTCTCGTAGCCCTGCGCACCACGACACCCACGACGGAACACGCCCGACACGAGGGCCGCACGACCGCCGAGCAGGCCACCGTCGGACAGCCCGACTACCGCCCGGCGGCCTGAGCCCCGCTCACTCGAACTCGTACGCCTCGACCTCGGCGAGATACCTGGCCCGCCGCTCCTCGTCGTGCTCCAGGAAGGACGCGGTGAAGGAGTTGCGGGCGAGTTCGCGCAGCCGCTCGTCGGTCAGGCCCAGGGTCCGGCATACGGCGTCGAAGTTGTCGCCGGCGTAGCCGCCGAAGTAGGCGGGGTCGTCGGAGTTGACCGTGCACAGCAGGCCGGCGTCGAGCATGGCGGGCAGGGGGTGGTCGGCCAGGGTGTCGACGGTCCGCAGGCGGACGTTGGACAGCGGGCACAGCGTCAGCGGCACCCGCTCCCGCACCAGCCGCTCGACGAGGGCCGGGTCCTCCATGCACCGCAGCCCGTGGTCGACGCGCTCGACCCCGAGGACGTCGAGGGCCTCGGTGATGTACGACGGCGGCCCCTCCTCCCCCGCGTGCGCCACCCGCCGCAGCCCGAGCGCGGCGGCCGCCTCGTACACCTCGCGGAACTTGACCGGCGGATGCCCGACCTCGGCGGAGTCGAGTCCGATGCCGACGATCCGGTCGAGGTACGGCTTGGCGGCCTCCAGCGTCTCCATCGCCGAGGCGGCGGACTCGTCCCGCAGGAAGCACATGATCAACTGCGTGGAGACCCCATGAGTGGCCTCGCTCCTCCCCAACGCCCGCCACAGCCCGTCGACGACCGTCCCCATCCCCACGCCCCGTGCGAGGTGGGCCTGCGGATCGAAGAAGATCTCCGCGTGCCGCACGCCCTGGGCGGCGGCGCGGGCGAGGTAGGCGTCGGCGAGGTCCGCGAAGTCCTGCTCGGTGCGGAGCACGGCCATCAGCTCGTAGTACAGGTTCAGAAAGGACTGGAGGTCCTCGAACTCGTACGCCTTCCGGAGCGCGTCCGTGTCCGCGTACGGCAGCGCGACCCCGTTGCGGGCGGCCAGCTCGAAGGCCAGCTCAGGCTCCAGGGTGCCTTCGATGTGGAGGTGCAGTTCAGCTTTGGGGAGGGACATCACGGCATCGTACGGCCGGGGTGTCGTGGTTTCGCATACGCCCCTTCTCACCGCCGTTTCGGAAGCGGCACTCTCATCAGATCGTGCGCCACGCTCAGCTCCCCCTCGAACCCGGCGGCCCGCGCCTGGCGTTCGAACTCCTCCGGCTCGGAATAACGCTGGCTGAAGTGGGTGAGCACGAGATGCCGTACGCCGCAGTCGCGGGCCACGGAGGCCGCCTGACCGGCGGTCAAGTGACCGTACTCGACGGCGAGTTCGATGTCCTCGTTGAGGAACGTGGACTCGATGACGAGCATGTCGGCGGCGTCGGCGAGGGCGTAGACCCCGTCACACAGCCTCGTGTCCATGACGAACGCGAACCGCTGCCCGCGCCGCAGCTCGCTCACCTCGTCCAGCGAGACATCGCCCAGCGCGCCCTCCCGCTGGATACGCCCGATGTCCGGCCCCTTGATCCCGTACTCGGCGAGCCGCTCCGGCAGCATCCGCCGCCCGTCGGGCTCGACGAGCCGGTAGCCGTACGACTCGACGGGGTGGGAGAGCCGGCGCGCGTCGAGCGTGTACGAAGGGGTGGCGGTCAATACTCCACCTTCGCCCTCGACGGGCGCCTCGATCAGCTGGACCGTCTCCCGGTACGCGGTGGCGTACCGCAGCCGGTCGAAGAAGCGTTGTCCGGAGCGCGGGTAGTGCGCGGTGACGTCGTGCGGGACGCGGTCGAGGTTGACGCGCTGGATGACACCCGCGAGGCCGAGGGAGTGGTCGCCGTGGAAGTGGGTGACGCATATGCGGTTGAGGTCGTGTGCGGCGACGCCGGCGCGCAGCATCTGGCGCTGTGTGCCCTCGCCGGGATCGAACATGATCCCCTCGGCGTCCCAGCGCAGCAGGTAGCCGTTGTGGTTGCGGTGCCGGGTCGGGACCTGGCTGGCGGTGCCGAGGACGACCAATTCACGTACGGACACGGCTGGTTATCCGGGTCAGCCGGGGGGCCACTGGAGGCCGCGGCCTCCGATGACGTGTGCGTGGGCGTGCCAGACGGTCTGGCCGGCGCCGCTGCCGGTGTTGAAGACGATCCGGTAGCTCTCCAGCTTGTCCTCGTCGGCGACGGCCTGGGCCTCGCGCAGGACGTCCGCGGCGAGGGTGGGGGCAGCGGTGGCGAGGGTGGCGGCGTCCGGGTAGTGGGCCTTCGGGATGACCAGGACGTGGGTCGGTGCCTGGGGGTTGATGTCCCGGAACGCGACGGTCGTCTCCGTCTCGCGCACGATGGTCGCCGGGACGTGCCCCTCTACGATCTTGCAGAACAGACAGTCGTCCTGCGGCTCCCCTGCCATGCGGTGCCCTCCTCGGCGGCCGGCGCTGATCACGTACCCCGGCATCGTATCGGGGGGTTTCCGCCCCCGCCGCCCTTACCCATTCCCATCCCCAGGGGCTGCGGGGGCGAGGAAACCGCCCCTACGACCCCGGCAGCCGCGGAGCGCTCTTCGCCGGGGTCTGTTCAAGCGCCGCCAGGGCGATCCGGATCGCCTCGTCCAGCTGAGGGTCCCGGCCGGCCGCGTAGTCCTGAGGCGTCTGGAACACCTCCACGTCCGGATCGACGCCGTGGTTCTCGACACCCCACTCGTACCCCTCCAGCCAGAAGGCGTACTTGGGCTGCGTCACCAACGTCCCGTCCACCAACCGGTACCGGCTGTCGATCCCGACGACCCCGCCCCACGTCCGCGTACCGACCACCGGCCCGATCCCGAGCGCCTTGATCGCCGCGTTCACGATGTCCCCGTCGGACCCGGAGAACTCGTTGGCGACGGCGACGACAGGCCCACGAGGCGCGTCGTCGGGGTAGCTCGACGGCCGCATCCCACGCGGCAGATCCCACCCGACGATCCGCCGGGCCAGCTTCTCGACGACCAGCTGGGACGTATGCCCGCCCCGGTTCTCCCGGACGTCCACGACGAGCCCTTCCCGGGCGACCTCGATCCGCAGATCCCGGTGGATCTGGGCCCACCCGGGCGCCTGCATGTCGGGGACGTGCAGATACCCGAGCCGCCCACCGGACCTCTCATGGACGTACGCCCGCCGATCGGCGACCCACGCGTGGTATCGCAATGGCTCCTCGTCGGAGATGGGCACCACGACCGCGTGCCGCGGATCCCCGCCCCCCGACGGCAGCACCGTCAGCTCGACCGCCTTGCCCGCCGTCCCGACGAGCAGCGGCCCGGGCCCGGTCACCGGATCGACCGGCTGCCCGCCCACGGCGATGATCGCGTCCCCGGCCCGCACCGCGACCCCGGGCGCGGCGAGCGGCGCGTGCGCGTCGGGGTCGGAGGTCTCGGACGGCAGCACCCGGTCGATGCGCCACAGCGGCGCCCCCTGGGGGCCGTCCTCGTGCCGGGAGATGTCCGCGCCGAGCAGCCCCTGCCGCCGGTCGCCGGAGCCACCGCCGCCGCGCGGGGTCACGTACGCGTGGGACGTTCCCAGTTCGCCCTGCACCTCCCAGAGGAGGTCGACAAGATCGTCGTGCGTGGCGACCCGGTCCAGGATGGGCCGATACCGGTCCAGGACGCCGTCCCAGTCGACCCCGGCCAGGTCCGGCCGCCAGAAGTTGTCCCGCATGAGGCGGCCGGTCTCGTCGTACATCTGCCGCCACTCGGCGGCCGGGTCGACGGTCTGCCGTACGCGGCCGAGCTCGACGGTGATGTTGCTGTCGCTCTCGTCGTCGTTCGAGGCGCGCCGGTCGCTCGGTACGACCTTGAGCTTGCCGTCGGTCCACAGCAGCACCCGCTTGCCGTCGCCGCTGACCGCGAAGTGGTCGGCGTCGGAGGCGAGGTACTCGAGGCGCCGCTGGGCGAGGTCGTAGCGCTCCAGGGAGGTCTTCGGGTCAGGGTCGTCGGGGGTGGCCCGGGAGTGCCCGAGGACACCGGTGACCGGGTGGCGCAGCCACAGGACGCCGTCCTTGGCGGCTCGCAGCGTCGTGTAGCGGGCGGCCTCGACAGGGAACGGGACGATCCGGTCGGCGAGCCCTTCGAGGTCGACCCGGGTCGCGGGAGTGCCCTCGCTGTCCGGGGTCTCGTCCTTCTCCGGCGCCTCGAACGGCCGCCCGTGGCGCTGTGGCCCGAACGGGGACGGCGTGGTCGCGGCGAGAGTGATGAGGTGCGGACGGGCGCCGCTGACGAAGTGAAGGTCGAAGACGTGTTCGTCGTAGACCGGGTCGAAGGCACGCGCCGAGAGGAAGGCCAGGTGCTTGCCGTCGAGCGTGAACGTCGGCGAGAAGTCCTGGAAGCGCAGCGGGGTCGCCTCGGTGACGGACAGGTCGGCGGTGTTGGCGAGCTTGAGATGGCGCAGCGGTCGCGGCCCCGGATGTGACCAGGCGAGCCAGGCCGAGTCCGGCGAGAAGACGAGCCCGGACACCTCCCCGTCCTCGCTCCGGTCGACCTCCCGCACCTCGCCCGTCTCCCGCTCGACGAGCAGGACCCGCCCGTCGTGCGCGGCGACGGCGGCCCGGCTGCCGTCGGGCGCCACGGCGAGCCCCAGCACCCGGCCCAACTGCCCTGCGGCGAGCCGACGCGGGGTGGCGCCCGGCCCGGCACCGGTCGCCGGCGCGAACTCCAGCGCGTCGTCGCCCTCCGCGTCCGTCACCCACACCACCCACTCCTCGCCCTCCACCCGGAAGGTCCGGGGCAGCCGTGCCCGCACCCCGTGCTCGGCGGCGAGCGCCCGGGCGGGCCCGGAACGATGGGTGACCCAGTGGACTCCGCCGCGCACGGCGACGGCACTGCCCCGCGCGGTGTGGTCGGGCGACGCGGACCCGAACCACCGGGAGGTGTTCACCGGGAACGGCTGAAGATCGACCCGCTGCCCACCCAGCCGGATGTCGAGCCGCCGGGGCTCGGCCCCGTCCAGATCATCGAGCAGCCACAACTCGCCGGCGGACGCGTACACGACCCGCGCCCCGTCCGTGGCCGCATGCCGGGCGTAAAACCCGTCGACAGGCGTGTGCCGCCGAAGATCCGACCCATCGGCGAGGGACGAGTACAACGCCCCCACACCCTCGTGATCGGACAGGAACGCGATCCTCCCCCACTCTCGGCTTCGCTCGAGCGGGGGGACCCCCATCCCCACCCACAGGGGATATTCGAGGTTTCCGTCCAACCCCTCGTGCAGCCGGACGAATTCCCCCTCGCCCTCGCGATCGATCCACAACTTGCCCGCCGTACCGCCCCGATACCGCTTCCACCAGGCGGCCTCACGCCCCATCGGCGCCGACAGCAGCACGGTGGCGGGCCCGTAGGCGACATGACCGACCGGCCCGTACGGCAGTGTCGTGGCCGGTCCGCCATCGAGCGGCACGGCCCGCGCCCAGCTCCGCCGCAGGCTGGCCTGCCCCTGCGTACTGAGCGCGAGGACCTGCCCGTCCGGGGTCCAGCCGCGCACCTGAGTCCGCCAACTGCCCCAGTAGGTGAGGCGCTTGGCGGGCCCACCGTCGATGGGCGCCACATGCACCTCGGGCGCGCCGTCACGCGTGGACGTCCACGCGACGGTGGTGCCGTCCGGGGAGATCCGCGGATGGTTCACGGGCGTGTTGTCCGCGCTGACCCGCCAGGCACGGCCGCCGTCGACCGGGGCGACCCAGACGTCGTCCTCGGCGGTGAAGGCGACCAAGTCGCCATGCAGATGCGGGTATCGAAAATATCCGGGCGATACGGATGATACGGATGATACGGACGACGCTGACGCTGACTGCGAGGACAGTGCGGACTGAGTCACCCGGTCACTGTAAGCAGCGTACGGGCAGATTGGGAGGGGTTTGGATCATGTCGCTCGCGGTGAACGGCAGTTGCCCCTCATTTGCCCTCGGGCCAGCACTGCGGATCCTTCTGACACCAGATGGTCTGGGTGACGGTGACCGTCACGGTGGGCCCGGGCTGCCCCGGCTGGTCGGGCGCGCCGGGGGTCGGTGTGGGGTCGGGGGCGTTGCAGTTGCCCAGCACGTCGACGTGGAACCACTCCTTGCCGTCGACCTTCGCGGTCAGATCACCCCGTACGCACTTCCCGTTGACCTCCTGCGTCACCTTCCCGGTGAGGGTGATCTCACGGCCTTTCTTGTCCTCGCCCTCGCAGTCGACGTTGGCGACGGTGTTGGGGGAGGGGGACGCCGACTGGGACTGATTGCTGCCGCTGTTGTCGTACGAGGCCGTGCAGTTGAGCCACTGGACGTCGAGGCCCTGCCGCTCCAGTTCCTTGGTCCCCATTTGATCCGTCGTGATGGCGACAGCGCCGGTACTGAGCCCGTCCCCCATCTCGCATCCCACCAGGCCCACGACGGCCCCGACCCCGAGCCCCACGCCCAGCAGAGCCCGACGCCCACGGATGCGGTACGCCCTGATACGCCTCAACGCCCCCATACACGGCAGCGTGCCACTCCGTGGGGCCCCGCGAAAGACGGCCTACAGCCAAGCTGCCGGGTCGATCTTTTCTACGCCCCTTCAACCCCCGCGGACGAGCTCGGTCCAGTCGGTGCGTTGGCGGGTGCGGGTGGGTGGGGGCTTGTCGCGCCCACGCGGCGGAGCCGCACATCGACACAGCCCC
>NZ_VTHJ01000127.1:0-1731 GCF_008386495.1 Streptomyces tailanensis
CAGACGTTGAAGAAGGCACGGATGCTGTTGTCCCTGGCCCGGGTGACGAGGATGCTCTCGCGACCCACGTCCACGGTACGGAAGGCACCGGGCTTCGCCAGGTCGGAGGCGCGCGCCACGCAGAACCACATGGTCTCGAATATGTGCTCCTGCTCCTGGGCGAAGATCTCGGGATCCGTGTAGGAGGAGCCGGGGAGGGTGGCGATCAGGCTGTCCGGCAGGCTGGTCGAGGTCACGGGGCACTCCTCGGGAGAACGTCGTGGATCGGTCATTCACGCGCCGGGAAGAGCGACTCCGGACGGCGTTGTGTCATGTGCGGCGCCGCGTGCGATACGGCTGCTGCGGCGTGGGACGCCCCAGGGGCGGTGTCAGGAAGCGAGTTGCTTGCGCCAGCGGGTGAACAGCCGCGGCTGGTTCATCCCCAGCACTGCGACCGGTTGCCCGGCCCGCCGGTAGACGGCCAGGACGTCGCGGTCGTCCGCGGTGCCCGCCTCGATCGTCACGCTGTCGGCGCCGGCCGCGTGACCGGCGAACTGGATCTTCACGCCGTACTGGTCGGACCAGAAGTACGGCGGCCGGGGCACACCCGGTTCGGTCGCGCCCCCGGACAGCAGCGTGGCGACGGCGGCGTCGGGACGCTCCCGCGCACCGGTCCAGTGCTCGACGCGGCGATGGGTGCCCGTACGGGGGTCGTACCAGTTGGCGCAGTCGCCGACCGCGACCACGCCGGCCAGGCTGGTGCGGCCGTCGGCGCCGCACTTGACGCCGTTGTCGACGACGACGCCGGAGCCCTCCAGCCACTCGACGCACGGTTGTGCGCCCACCCCGACCACCACGATGTCGGCGGGGATGCTGCGGCCGTCCTCCAGCAGGACGGCGTCCACCTGGCGCTCCCCGCTGAGCCCCTTCACGCCCACCCCGCACAACAGCCGTACGCCGTGGTCCGCGTGGAGAGCGGAGACGACGGCGCCCATGGTCTCGCCGAGCGGTCCGGCGAGCGGCGTCGGGGCGGCCTCGACGACCGTCACGTCGAGCCCGAGGGCGTACGCGGTGGAGGCGACCTCCGCGCCGACGAACCCCCCGCCGATCACCACCAGCCGTCCACCACGGGCCAGTTCGTCCCGCAGGGCGCGGGCATCGTCCAGGGTGCGCAGCGTGTGCACTCCGGCCAGGCCCTCGGAACCGGGCAGGGTGCGCGCGGCGGCGCCGGTCGCGATGACGATGCCGTCGGCGCGCACCTCCCGGCCGTCGGCGAGCCGGACGGCGCGGTCCGTGCGGTCGAGTCCGGTGGCGCGGGTGCCGAGCAGCCACTCCGCCCCCAGGTCCTCACCCTCCGCCTCCAACGCGAGGTCGGCTTCGCCGATGGTACCGGCCAGGAACTCCTTGGACAGCGGGGGCCTGTCGTACGGGCGGTGGAGTTCGTCGCCGATGACGACCAACCGGCCGTCGTAGCCCTGCTTGCGCAGTGAGCGCGCCGCCGACAGCCCGGCCAGCGAGGCCCCCACCACGGCCACCGTCCTCACGCGACTCCCCCGGCGAGCCGGGCCGAGATGCAGGGCGGCAGGTTGGGCGCCTCGGTGGACAGGCGGACGTGGATCATCCCGTCCTCGACGACGACCTCATGGGTCCGCACGGGGAGTTTCGCCGGCGGGGCGTCGCAGGCACCGGTCCTCAGGTCGAACTTCGAGGCGTGCAGCGGGCATTCCACCTCGCAGCCCTCCAGCCAGCCGT
>NZ_VTHJ01000127.1:1894-8904 GCF_008386495.1 Streptomyces tailanensis
GTGGGCCTCACCTCGCGGGAGATCCGCGAGACGGCACGCGGGAATCATCATGACACCTCGGTGCGTATAACGAAACGGATTGCGGTAAGCGCAACATCAGTCTGAGGTCGCCCAGAACCCTTGTCAAGGCATCCAGAACCCACGAAAAACGGAGTCGCGGAGTTTCTCTTTACGCAACCCCGTGCGCAATAAACAACAAGAGCCTGGCCCTCGGGGCACATACAGGCAGCCCGCCTCCTCGTCCCGAGCGGGACGAGGAGGCGGGCTTGCGGGTATACGGTCGCCGGTGGACGGCAGAGGGTCAGAAGCCGCGTTCGGCCCCGGTCGCCACAGGACCACCACCGAGCGCAGTACGTCGCCGTGGTGCATCCGCTCGAAGGCCTTCTCCACCACATCCAGCGCGATGGTCTCCGTGACGAAGACGTCCAGCAGCGGCAGTTCGAGTTTCATCTCCGGGGTGGGCACGCCGACGAGGACGACCGTGCCCGCCAAGTCGCGCGCGTAGAAGGCCTGCCTGCACGTCTCCGGGCGGCCGACCGCCTCGATCACCGCATCGGCGCCGAAGCCACCGGTCAGCTCACGAATGGCTTCGATCGGGTCGCCTGCCGGAAGTTGACGGTGTGCGTCGCGCCGATCGCCATCGCGGTCTCGAGTCTGCGCTCGTCGATGTCGACAGCGATGATCTGCGCCGCCCCGGCGAACCGGGACCCGTCGATCGCCGCGTCCCCCACCCCGCCGCAGCCGATGACCGCCACGCTGTCACCGCGCCCGAAGTTGCCCGTGTTGCGGAACACGCACGGGAAGGAACGGGCCGATCACGGAGATGCGTCCCCGTGGGGACTCAGACCGTGGGGACTCAGACCGTGGGGTCGAACCACGTGGGCGCGTCGGACAGCGACTGCTTGATGCGGAACAGTCCGAACTCGTTCAGATCCGGCAGGGCGTCGAGCGAGAACCAGCCGACGTCCAGCGACTCGTCGTCGTTGACGCGTGCCTCGCCGCCGACGGCACGGCAGCGGAAGGTCGTGTCCATGTACTGGCAGACATCGCCGTTGTCGTATCGCACCTGGTCCAACGCCTGGACGAGGACGACGCGTTCGGCCACGCAGTGGATCGCCGTCTCCTCGAAGACCTCCCGCACGGCACAAGCGGCGGGCTGCTCCCCCGCCTCCGGGATGCCGCCGATCAGCGACCACTTGCCGGTGTCCGAGCGGCGGTTGAGGAGCACTCTGCCCTCGTCGTCGAAGACGAGGGCGGTGACTCCCGGGAGCCAGAGGAGTTGATGGCCGGCGGAGGCGCGGAGCGTGCGGATGAAATCAGGGGTAGGCATGGGACCGACCCTAGCGGGCCGGTTCCCTCACCCCCGTCCGTCCGGGGTGCGCACGCGAGGCGTACCGCTACACGCCACCGGCGCGCCGCCCGCGCACACCGGCCCCGATCGCCCAGCCGAGCCCACCCGCCGCGACCAGCAGCAGAAGCATCTCGGGCAGCACACCGAGCTGGGTGGCAGGGGTCTGCGAGGAGCGCAGCGGCACCTCCTGGACCAGGGAGTCCGGGACGAACATCCCGGTCTTCTGGGTGATCTTCCCGTCCGGCATGATGATCGCGCTGACACCGCTGGTCACCGGGACGGTGACGCTGCGGCTGTGCTCGACCGCGCGGACGCGGGACATGGCGAGCTGCTGGTAGGTCATCTCGCTTCGGCCGAAGGTCGCGTTGTTGCTCGGCACCGAGATCAACTGCGCGCCGTCCATGACCTCGGAACGCACCGCCCAGTCGAAGGCCGCCTCGTAACAGGTGACGAGCCCGATCTTGGCACCGTTCATGGTGAACACACCGGGGTCGCTGCCCCGGCTGAAGTCCTTGCGGACCATCGACGTCCACTCGCTGTTGATGGCTCCGATGACCGACCGCAGCGGAAGGTACTCGCCGAACGGCTGGATCTGCCGCTTGTCGTAGGTGTCCGTCGGGCCCTTCTCCGGGTCCCACAGGATCTGCTCGTTGTAGAGCTTGCCGTCCCGCTCGACGACACCGCCGACGGAGATCGGGGCGCCGATGGCGGTGGCCGCCTGCTCGATGACCGCGCGTGCGTCGTCGTTGGCGAAGGGGTCGATGTCGGAGGAGTTCTCCGGCCACAGCACGAAGTCGGGCTGCTCGGCCTTGCCGGCCTTGACCTCGGCGGCCAGGCGCTGGGTCTCCTTGGCGTGGTAGTCGAGCACGGCCCGCCGCTGGGCGTTGAAGTCGAGGCCCAGGCGCGGGACGTTGCCCTGGATGACCGCGACGGTCGCGGTGCCGGCCTCGGCCTTGTCGCTCACCAGGCCGCGCGACGCGAAGGCGCTGACCACGGGCACGGCCACGCTCAACGCCGCCACGGCCACGGTGGCCTTGTGCACGGCGGCACCGCTGCGCCGCCCCTCGACGACCAGCCGTACGACCTCGTACAGCCCGAAGCCGCACAGCACGACCGCGAAGCCGAGCACCGGGGTGCCGCCCAGTGCGGCCAGCGGCAGGAAGACGCCATCCGCCTGACCGAAGGCGATCTTGCCCCACGGGAAGCCCTCGAAGGGGGCACGCGCGCGTGCGGCCTCACCGGCGATCCACAGCGCGGCGGCCCAGACCGGCCAGCCGGGCAGCCTCGACACCGTGGCGACGCCCGCGCCGACGAGCGCCACGAACACCGCCTCGATGGCGGCGAGCGCGATCCACGGCACGGGGCCGACCTCGACGCCGGTCCACACGAGCAGCGGCAGCAGGAAACCGAGACCGAAGAGATAGCCGAGGCCGAGCCCCGCCTTCCAGCCGCGTCCGCGCAGCACCCATCCGAAGACCGCGAAGGCCGGCAGGGCCAGCCACCCCAGGGTCCGCGGCGGGAAGCTGATGTAGAGCAGCACTCCGGAGAGCGCCGCGGCGGCGGCCGGAAGGAGCCGACTGGCCCATCTGGACGCGCGGGATACGGGCGCGGCCTGGGGTTCGAGCTGTTCCGGCTCGTCTACGGGAGTGGCGGTGACGGTCACTCGGGGAGTCTACGGCGCGTGGCCCCGGCCCCGACAGCGCGGTCCGTGCGGCCCCGGTGAGGCTGGGGACGCACACGTGCCGCAACGTTCCTGTGCAACTCATCCACAAGCCGGCGCATCACCCGTTACGGTGTGCCCGAGCCTCTGACGTGCGGCCGGATGCGGCCGAGCGGTCGGGGCCCGGCACAGTCGGGGGGCGACGGGTTGGGGTTCACAGGGACGGAGTCCGCGGCCGGTGCGTCGGCCGCGCGGGACAGACGGAACGTTTCGGATGTCGCGGGCGTGCTCATGGTCGGGGCGTGCGCGGCCTGGTCGCTGATCACGGCTGCCGCTGGGGACGGCCGCCCGGAAGGTGTGCTGCTGGCGGTGCTCGCTGTGTCGGCCGGTTATGCGGCGGGCCGGATCTGCGGGGCTCTTCTGCCGGTCGTGGCGCCGGGTGCCGGGGCGTTCGCCGGTCTCGGCCTCGCGATCACGGCCCCGCACTCCATGGGTTCACCGTTCGTCTCGCCGCTCGGGCACACGGGCGCGACCGCCGCGCTGCTGGCCCTGTCCGCGGGTGCCGCCTGCTGTGCGGCCTGGGCGGCCCGTGCTCCTGGGATGCGGCTCGCCCTGCGACTGGTGGCCGGGGGCGTCGCGGTGAACGCGGCCGTGCTCGGCTCCGCCACCGGTGTCGCCGCGTGCGTCGGGGTGCTGCTGTGCTCGCTCGCCGCGGCCCGTATGCGCCTGCGGGGTCTGGGGCTGGCGGGGCTCGCCCTCGCCACGGCCCTGGTCACGGGCATGACCTGGGCGATCGCCGAGGACGTACTGCCGTCCGGCCTGACCGACTCGCTGGAGGGCCGGCTCACTCCGCACCGCGTCCTGCTGTGGCACGACGCGCTCGGCATGGCCCATGACGAGCCGCTGCTGGGCGCGGGCCCGGGCCGCTTCGAGGACCTCAGTACGACGGTCGCCCAGTCTCTGTCGTCGGACGGGAAGCCGCACTCGGCGCCGTTCCAACTGGCGGCCGAACAGGGGCTCATCGGCGTCGCTCTGCTCGCCGCGGTGTTCTGCTGGGTCCTGTACGTCCTGTGGCGGAGCCCTCGTCCTACTCCGGTCGTGCTCACGGCGGGCGCGGCCCTGGCCGCGCTGGCCGCGATCGCGGCGGTCTCCAACGCGCTGAGCTTCACGACGGTGACGGCGGGCGCGGGTCTGCTCGCGGGAATGGCGACGGCACGGCCGCTGCTGGGCGAGGAAGACGGCGTCGGCGTACCGGCCCGCGACACGACCGACGGGTGAGGTCGTCAGCGCGCGGCGCCGGACGCCCTCGGGCTGAGCCGGGCGCGGATGACACGTACGGCCGTCTCCGCGTTGTCCACGGTGATCGTGAACGTCTTGCCGTCCCAGAGGCTCAGCACCACGCCCTCACCACGGCGTACGACGACGGCGGTGCCCTTCTCGGGCCGCCAGCGGTAACCCCAGCCGCCCCATTGATGGGGCGTGACCAAGGGCACGTAGGCGGCGTGGGCGACCTGGGAGAGCGGGATGCGGCGGCGCGGCACGCCGATGTGGCCACAGCGCACCTCCAGGCAGTCCTTATCGACCGTCACGGAGACGTGCACGAACGCGAGCGTGCCGAAGAGGACGAGCAGCCCGGCCGCGATACAGCCGACGACCGACATGACGAGCGGGGCGATGCCGGACGTCCACGTGGAGCCGACCGCGAGTTCGATGCCCAGTGCCATGCAGGCGGCACCGCCGAGTGCCAGGAGCCACTGGCCGCGGTTGGTCGCGCGGCCGGTCCAGACCTCGGGGTGGGGGGCTTCGGGGGTGCCCGTCTCGCCGTGGGGGTGGTCCCTCATGGCTCTGAGCGTACTCAGATTCCGCAGCGCGGGCACCTGGTGGCGGAACGTCACTGCTCCCGGTGTACAGCCAGTGCCGGACCGACCGTCTGGAGCAGCCTGCCCTCCTCGTAGGCCAGTGCCGGTGCGGGCAGCGAGCCCTCGCGTCCGCTGAGGAGCACCGTCAGGGTCGCGTCGGTCCAGTCGGCGTCGGGCGCCGGGAACTCGCCGATCCGGCGGAGCGCCTGGGCGGCCACGGCGCCCGCGGAACCGTGCTGGACGAGGGGTGGCAGGCCCGGCTTCTGGACGGCCGCGCGGATACGCTCGGCGACGAGTTCGTAATGGGTGCAGCCCAGGACAACGGTCGTTACCTCGTCGGGGGTCAGCACGGCGGCCGCGGCGATCGCGGCGTCGATGGCCGCCTCGTCGGCGTGCTCCACCGCCTCGGCGAGCCCCCAGCAGGGGACCTCGGTGACAGCCACGCCGTCGGCGAACTCCTCGATGAGGCCGCGCTGGTAGGGGCTGCCCGTGGTGGCGGGCGTCGCCCAGATGGCGACGGGCCCGCCGCCGGCCGCGGCCGGTTTGATCGCCGGGACGGTGCCGATCACCGGCAGACCGGGTTCGAGGAGGGCGCGCAGGGCGGGCAGCGCGTGCACGGAGGCGGTGTTGCAGCCGACGATCAAGGCGTCGGGCCGGTGCGCGGCCGCCGCCTCGGCGACGGCGAGGGCACGCTCCGTGAGGTCCTGCGTGGTGCGCGGGCCCCAGGGCATGCCGTCGGGGTCCGAGGAGATCACGAGATGTGCGTCGGGTCGCAGCCGCCGCACCGCGGCGGCGGCGGGGAGCAGACCGATACCGGAATCCATGAGCGCGATCTTCACCCGGCCACGATAGACGATGGCCTCGGTCGGGCCGCCGCCGTGGGGCAGACTGCGAGCGTGAGCGCCATCGCGTGGACCGCCGCCGGATCACTCGCCGCCTGGCTGTGGCTGTTGCTCGGCCAGGGCTTCTTCTGGCGCACGGATGTGCGTCTGCCGCCCCGCCGGGATCCCGACTACGACAATTGGCCGTACGTCTGTGTCGTCGTCCCCGCGCGCGGCGAGGCCGCCGTACTGCCCGAGAGCCTGCCGTCGCTGCTGTCCCAGGACTACCCCGGCCGTGCGGAGGTCTTCCTGATCGACGACGGCAGTACGGACGGGACGGGCGAGCTGGCTCGTGAACTGGCCCGACGGCACGGCGGGCTGCCCCTCACGGTCTCCTCGCCCGGGGAGCCCCCGTCCGGCTGGACCGGCAAACTCTGGGCCGTACGGCACGGAATCGGGCTCGCACGCGCGCGTGCACCCGAGTTCCTGCTCCTGACGGACGCGGACATCGCCCATCGCCCGGACAGCCTGCGCGCACTGGTGGCCGCCGCCCGCACCGGCGGCTTCGACCTCGTGTCTCAGATGGCGCGGCTGCGTGCCGAGAGCCGGTGGGAACGGCTCGTCGTGCCCGCCTTCGTCTATTTCTTCGCCCAGCTGTACCCGTTCCGCTGGATCGGCGTACGGGGCTCGCGCACGGCGGCCGCGGCGGGCGGGTGCGTGCTCCTGCGCACGGAGGCGGCCGAGCGGGCCCGGATCCCGGACGCGATCCGGCAATCCGTCATCGACGACGTGGCGCTCGCCCGGGCGGTCAAGGCCGGCGGCGGCCACATCTGGCTGGGGCTCGCGGAACGGGTGGACAGCGTGCGGCGCTACCCCCGGCTGCACGACCTGTGGCGCATGGTGGCGCGCAGCGCCTACGCCCAGCTGCGGCACAACCCGCTGCTGCTCGCGGGCACGGTCCTCGGTCTGGCCCTGGTGTATCTGGTACCGCCCGCCGCGCTCCTCGTGGGCCTCGCCACGGGAGACTCGCCCGCCGCGCTCGCCGGCGGGCTCGCCTGGCTGCTGATGACAGCGACGTACGTCCCGATGCTGCGCCACTACGCCCAGCCGCTGTGGCTCGCTCCCCTGCTGCCGTTCACCGCGTTCCTGTACCTCCTGATGACGGTCGATTCCGCGGTGCAGCACTACAGGGGACGTGGTGCGGCCTGGAAGGGCCGCACCTACGCGCGTCCGGACACCGTCCCGGACGAGAGCTAGTGCCGCATCAGGCAACGTTCGCCCTGGGCGGTCTGCGACGATGGCGCCATGGACGAGGAAGT
>NZ_VTHJ01000128.1 GCF_008386495.1 Streptomyces tailanensis
GAGCCGCGCCAACGACGCCCGCTCCGATGATGACCACTCGGGGTCCCGCCATCGCCGCACCTCCGGTTCAGTTGCTTCGTGCGCAACGTGATTCAGGTTGCGCAACTCAATGTGCCTGCCGCGCAGAGGGGTGTCAAGAGGGTCGGTGACGTGGGGAACGGCTTGGAAAACGGGGAGGCCCGGCGGGCGGTGCGCGTCCGTGCGCACCGCCCACCGGGCATCCGTGAACGGCTTACTTGATCCAGGCGTCCACCTTGTCGCGGTTGGCCTCGACCCACTTCTCCGCGGCCGCCTCGGGGGTCATCTTGTCCACCGCGATGTACTTGGCGACGGTGTTCTGGTCGTCATTGGTCCAGGTGAAGTTCTTCACCAGGTCGTACGCCGGGCTGTCCGACTCGGCGAACTTGGTGCTGACGATCTTGTCGAGCTTGTACACGGGGTAGTCACAGGCGACCTTCGCCGCGTCGGCGTCACAGCCCTGCTTGTACTCGGGCAGCTTGACCTTCTCCAGCGGTACCTCGGACATGAACCACTGGGGCTCGTAGAAGTAGCCGATCATCCACTCCTTGTCCTTCTCGGCCTTCCGGAACGCCTGGATGAGGGCGGTCTCACTGCCCGCGTACACGACCTTGAAGTCCAGCTTCAGGTTCTTCACGAGGGCCTCGTCGTTGGTGACGAACGACGGGTCGCCGTCGAGGAGTTGTCCCTTGCCACCCGACTCGGAGGTCTTGAACTTGTCCGCGTATTTGTTGAGGTTGTTCCAGTCGAGGATGTCCGGGTGCGCCTTGGCCAGCCACGGCGGCACGTACCAACCGATGAGTCCTTCGTTGCCGGTGGGGCCGGCCTCGACGGCGGTCTTCTGGTCGGTGATGTACTTCTTCTTCAGGTCGTCGTGGCCCCAGTTCTCCACGACGGCGTCGACCTCGCCCGTCCCGAAGCCCTGCCAGGCGATCTCCTCCTTGAGGTCCTTCTTGACCACCTTGCAGCCGAGGTCCTTCTCCGCGACGTACGCGAGGACCGCCGCGTTGGCCTCGTAGCCCACCCAGGGGTTGACCGCGAGGTTGAAGGTGTCGCATGTGCCGGCGCCGCCCGAGGCGCCGGACCCCGAGGTGTCCTCGCCGACCTTCGCACCACCGCAGGCGGTGAGGGTGAGGCCGAGTACCGCTATGCCGACGGCACCGGCTCTCCACTGTCGTCTTGCTTGTCCTGCCATGGTCTGTCGCTCCTTATGCGCCGGCACGCCGCGCCGCTGCCTGAGTGATCCGGTCGAACATGACTCCGAGAAGGACGATGGCCAGCCCCGCGGCGAGCCCCTTCCCGTACAGTTGTCCCTGCGAGAAGCCGGCCACCACGTCGTAGCCGAGGGCGCCCGCGCCTACCAGGCCGCCCACCACAACCATCGACAGCACATAGATCAGGCCCTGGTTGGTCGCGAGGGTCAGGGCGCCGCGTGCCATCGGCAGTTGGACCTTGGTGATGATCTGCCAGGTGTCGGCCCCGGCGGAGGTGGCCGCCTCCACGGTGGTCGCGGGGACGTTCCGCACCCCGTCCGCGATGATCTTGATGGCGACGGGTGCCGCGTAGACGACGGCGGCGACGATCGCGGTGAAGCGGGTGGCGCCGAACAGCGCGAGGAACGGCACCAGATAGACGAACGGCGGCATGACCTGCGCCGCGTCGAGAGTGGGCCGCAGCATCCGGTCGGCCAGCGGGCTGCGCCCCATCCACACGCCGAAGCCTATGCCGAGCACCATCACGAGCACGGTGGCGACGACGGTCGACGCCAGCGTGGTCATGCTGTCCGACCACACGCCCGTGCCGATCAGCACGGCCACACAGATCGCCGTGGTGACCCCGGCGCGCGGGCCGCCGAGGACCGCGCCGAGTCCGATGAGTGCCGCGCCGACCAGCCACCACGGGGAATCGGTGAGCAAGGTCTGGAACGGGTTGAGCAGGCCGTTGGTGAGGGCGTCGCGGAAGGCGTTGGTGAGACCCGACAGGCTGTCCTGCGCCCAGGTCGTCGCGGTGTCGGCGGCCTTCGCGATCGAGCTGCCGACGCCGCCCTCGCCGGGGAACTCGGCCGCCCACATGTAGGTGTGCGACAGGTAGACCAGGACCGCTGTGACCACCGCTCCCGCCCCCAGCAGCGGCCGCCGCCAGGTGAGGAAGCGGTTGCCGGAGCGCCGGGCCGCCTCCTCGCGTGTGCTGGCCGCGGTGGTGACCCGGTCGAGGACGATGGCCATGACGACGATGGCGAGGCCCGCGTTGAAGGCGGTGCCCACATCGAGGGACTGCAGGGCCTGGACGACGGTCTTGCCGAGGCCGGGCGCGTCGATCAGGGCCGTGATGGTCACCATGGCCAGGGCGGCCATGATGCTCTGGTTGACGCCCATCACCACGGTCCGTTTGGACATCGGCAGCAGGACTTTGAGCAGCGCCTGCCGCCGGGTGGCGCCCAGCGAGTCGGCCGCCTCCACGGTGGTCTCCGGCACGGACCGGATGGCGTGCGCGGTGATGCGGATGGCCGGCGGGGCCGCGTAGATGACGGTGGCGATCGTGGCGGAGGCGGGGCCGATGAGGAAGAACAGCGTCATCGGGGCCAGATAGACGAAGGTCGGCATCGTCTGCATGAAGTCCAGGACGGGCGTCATGACCCGGTCCACCCGGTCTGACAGCCCCGCCCAGACGCCGAGCGGTATCGCGATCAGCAGCGCCACGAGGACCGCGGAGAGGGTGAGCGCCAGGGTGTCCATGCTCTCCTGCCACAGGCCCTGCAGCCCGAGAAAGGTGAAGCCGGCCACGGCCAGCAGCGCGACCCGCCAGTTGCCCAGGGCCCAGGAGACATAGCCGGCGATGCCGACGACGCCCAGCCAGCCGATCTGCGGCACCGGGCGACCGGCGGGCGGCTGGGAGATCAGCTCCTGGACGAAGGTCACCAAGGTGTCGATGACCAGGCGGATCTCGTTGAAGAAGTAGAGGAAGAGCGGGTTGGAGTTGCGGTTGGCGCCGATCGAGTCGTTGACGTCGTTGAACCAGTGGTGCAGATCGGTGAGGTCCGCCGCGGCCAGGGCCAGGGTCTGCTTTCCGCGCAGGACGAAGAAGAGCAGCAGCCAGGCCACGAGGATCGCGGCCACCAGCGTGGACCGGCTGACTCGGCGTACGCCGGTGACGGGCGCGGCTTTCTCTACGGGCTCCGTCTTCTCCGGTTGCTCGGGTTTCTGCATGACGACGGTCATCACATGTCGCCTTCCTGCCCGGCGACCACCGCGAGGATCTCCTCGTCGCCGACGATGCCGAGCAGTTCACCGTTCTCGACGACCTTGACCGGCTTGTCGGCCGCCAGCACGGCCCGGGTGGCTTCCCGTACGACCACGTCCGGGCCCAGTTCGGGACCGTCCAGTTCGTCGCCGTCGGCCGGGGGGCGCATGATCCACCGCAGGGTGAGTACGTCGCCGCGCGGTACGTCCTTGACGAACTCACGCACGTAGTCGTCGGCCGGGGCGCCCACCAGTTCGTCGCCGGTGCCGCACTGGACCATCTTGCCGTCGCGCATGATCAGGATGCGGTCGCCCAGTTTGAGGGCCTCGGAGAGGTCGTGGGTGATGAACACCATGGTCTTGCCGACCTCGTGGTGGAGGCGGATGACCTCGTTCTGCATGTCCCGGCGGATCAGTGGGTCGAGCGCGGAGAACGGCTCGTCGAAGAAGAGGACGTCGGGATCACCGGCCAGCGCCCGGGCGAGGCCGACGCGCTGCTGCATACCGCCGGAGAGCTGGTCGGGGTAGGAGTTCTCGTAGCCGGCGAGGCCGACCAACTCGACGACCTCCTGGGCCCGTTGGACGCGTGCGGCCTTGCTCATGCCGCGGATCTCCAGGCCGAAGGCCACGTTGTCGACGACGCGGCGGTGGGGCAGCAGGCCGAAGTGCTGGAAGACCATGGAGAACTTGCGGCGGCGCAGTTCGCGCAGGCGCCCCGCGTCCGCGTCGCGGATGTTCTCGCCCTCGAAGACGATCTCACCGGCGGTGGGTTCGATCAGCCGGGTCAGACATCGCACCAGCGTGGACTTGCCGGAGCCGGACAGGCCCATGACGACGAAGACCTCGCCGGGCGCGACCTCGAAGTCGACGTCGCGTACGGCGGCGGTGCAGCCGGTGCGGTCCATGAGCTCACGGCGGGTGAGCCCGCACAACTCCTCGGATTCCGGGACCTGCTCGGCCTTCGGCCCGAACACCTTCCACAGCCCGCGCACGGATATGACCGGCGTGCCGTCCGAGTCCTGGGGTGTGCCGCGCCGCTGCGGCACCTCGGTCTGTACTGGGGTCATGATCGACCTCTTTTCGGCGTTCAGCCGCTGAACCAGCGCTGCGGCCGGGGTTGGATGTTCTGCCAGATGTGTTTGGGTTCCCGGTACTCGTTCAGGCCGGTCGGTCCCAGTTCCCGGCCCACACCGGAGTGCCCGAAGCCACCCCATTCCGCTTGCGGCACATAGGGGTGGTAGTCGTTGATCCACACCGTGCCGTGGCGCAGCCGCCGGGCGACCCGCTGGGCCTTGCCCGCGTCCTGCGTCCAGACGGCTCCGGCAAGTCCGTACTCGGTGTCGTTGGCGATGCGTACGGCGTCGTCCTCGTCGGTGAAGCGCTCCACGGTGAGGACGGGCCCGAAGGACTCCTCGTGCACCACGCGCATGTCCTGCCGGCACTCGTCGAGCACGGTGGGCGGGTAGTAGTGGCCGTCTCCCAGGGCCGGGTCGTCGGGCCGTGCGCCACCGCAGCGCAGTACGGCGCCTTCGGCGAGGCCCGCGGCGACATACGCCTCGACCTTCTCCAGGTGCTGTGCGGAGATCAGCGCCCCGGTCTCGGCCTCGGGGTCGAAGGGGCCGCCGAGGCGGATCAGCCGGGCGCGGCGGACGACCTCGTCGACGAAGCGGTCGTGCAGGGAGTCCTCGACGATCAGGCGGGCGCCGGCCGAGCAGACCTGCCCGGAATGCAGGAAGACGGCCGTGAGAGCGAAGTCCACGGCCGTCTCGAAGTCGGCGTCGGCGAAGACCACGTTGGGGTTCTTGCCGCCGAGTTCCAGTGCCAGCTTTTTCACGCTCGCCGCGGCGGTGGCCATGATCCGTCTGCCGGTCTCCAGGCCGCCGGTGAAGGAGACCATGTCGACGGCCGGATCCTCGGAGAGCGGGGCGCCCACCTCGGGCCCCGCGCCCAGGACGAGGTTGGCGGCGCCGGCGGGGAGCCCGGCCTCCGCGAGTGCTCTCATCAGCAGGATCGAGGTGGAGGGGGTGAGTTCGCTGGGCTTGAGGACGATCGTGTTGCCCGCGAGGAGGGCGGGGGCGACCTTCCAACTCGCCTGGAGCAGCGGGTAGTTCCAGGGAGTGATCAGCCCGCACACACCGATCGGCTCGTACACGACGCGGCTGACTGCGTCGTCGCGGCCGGTGTCGACCACGCGTCCCGCGTCGGTGCCCGCGATCCCGCCGTAGTAGCGGAAGCAGGAGACGACGTCGGCGATGTCGTACTCGCTCTCCACGAGCCGTTTGCCGGTGTCCAGCGATTCGGCGCGGGCGAATTCCTTGGCGTCGCGCTCGATGATGTCGGCGGTGCGCAGGATTAGCGCGCCGCGCTCCCGCTCGGAGGTGCGGGGCCAGGGGCCCTCGTCGAAGGCCCTGCGTGCGGCGGCGATCGCCGCCTCGGTGTCGGGGCGGGTCCCTTCCGACACGGTCGCGGTGAGGGAGCCGTCGGCGGGACAGCGGATCTCCCGGCGGCCTCCGGCCTCCGGCTCCCGCCATTCACCGGCCACATACAGGTCTGCCACGCGACCAGCCCTTCAACCGAAATGCGTTGCGCATTATGCATTCATTTGCTTGTGGTGGAACACCTTGGCGAATGCCCAGACCTGCGTCAAGGGGTTCACGGATGACGTTTTGGCAAGGTGACCCACGGTCCTCACCCGGAGACGGAACCTCGATGGCGGTAGTACGCGGCCTTCGACGGGGGCAGGGGCTTGTTGCCGAGGATCAGGTCGGCGGCCTTTTCGGCGATCATCATCACCGGGGCGTAGATGTTGCCGTTGGTGACGTAGGGCATGACGGAGGCGTCCACCACGCGCAGGCCCTCCAGACCGCGCACGCGCAAGTCGGCCGGGTCGACGACGGCCATCTCGTCGGTGCCCATCTTGCAGGTGCAGGACGGATGCAGGGCCGTCTCGCCCTCCTCGGCGACCCAGGCGAGGATCTCCTCGTCCGAGTCCACCTTCGGCCCGGGCGAGATCTCGCCTCCGTTGTAGGCGGCGAGCGCGGGCTGGCCAAGGATCTTCCTGGCCACGCGGATCGCCTCGACCCACTCGCGGCGGTCCTGCTCGGTGGAGAGGTAGTTGAAGCGCAGCGCCGGGTGCTCGCGCGGGTCCTTGCTCTTGACCTTCACGGATCCGATGGCGTCGGAGTACATGGGGCCCACGTGCACCTGGTAGCCGTGGCCGCCGGAGGGCGAGGAACCGTCGTAGCGGACCGCGACGGGCAGGAAGTGGAACATCAGGTTGGGGTAGTCCACGTCCTCGTTGCTGCGGGCGAAGCCGCCGGCCTCGAAGTGGTTCGTCGCGGCCGGCCCCTTGCGGAAGAGCCACTGCAGCCCGATGAAGGGGGCGCGCCACTTGGCCATGTAAGGCTGCATGGAGACGGGCTGCTTGCAGGCGTACTGGACGTAGACCTCGAGGTGGTCCTGCATGTTCTCGCCGACGCCGGGCAGGTCGTGGACGACGTCGATGCCGAGGGCGCTCAGCTCCTCGGCGTTGCCGACACCGGAGAGTTGCAGCAGCTGCGGGGAGTTGATCGCGCCGCCGCAGAGGATGACCTCCTTGGCGCGGACCTGCTGGAGCGCGCCTCGCCCGCGCTGGAACTCGACTCCGACGGCCCGCTTGCCCTCGAAGAGGACGCGGGTGACGAGGGCGCGGGTCCTGACCGTGAGGTTCGGCCGCTTCATCACGGGCTTGAGGTAGGCCTTCGAGGCCGACAGCCGGCGCCCTCGGTGGACATTGCGGTCGAACTTGGCGAAGCCTTCCTGCCGGTAGCCGTTGACGTCGTCGGTGGGGGCGTACCCGGCCTCCTCGGTGGCCTTCTGGAAGGCGGTGAAGAGCGGGTTCGTCGCGGGGCCGCGTTCGAGGACGAGAGGGCCGTCATGGCCGCGGAACTCGTCGTCCGGGTCGGCGGCGAGACAGTTCTCCATGCGCCGGAAGTACGGCAGACAGTGCGCGTAGTCCCAGGTCTCCATGCCCGGGTCGGCGGCCCAGCGTTCGTAGTCCAGGGGGTTGCCGCGCTGGAAGATCATGCCGTTGATGCTGCTGGAGCCGCCCAGCACCTTGCCCCGGGCGTGATAGACGCGCCGCCCGCCCATATGGGGCTCGGGCTCGGACTCGTACTTCCAGTCGTAGAAGCGGCTGCCGATCGGATAAGTCAGCGCCGCGGGCATATGAATGAACACGTCCCACGGATAGTCGGAGCGGCCCGCCTCCAGCACCAGCACCCGGTTCGCCGGGTCCGCGGAGAGCCTGTTCGCAAGTGCACTGCCGGCTGATCCGCCGCCGACGATGACGAAGTCGTACTGCTGGGAAACCATGGTGCCTCGTCTCGCTCGCGCCATAGATATGGGGGCATGCTAGTACCGGTATCGCCATACGCACCAGGTTGCAGCAAGCGCAACTTATGAAGTCTTCGCTACGCCCCTGTTCCTTGCAGTAGTGTTGTTTACTGTGGGTATAGTTTCACTGTGAGCAACCACAGCGAAGACACCGAAACCCCGAACTCACCCACTGGCGGAGTGCAGTCGGTCGACCGCGCCATCAGCGTTCTGGAGATCCTGGCCCACCGCGGCGAGGCGGGCGTCAGCGAGGTGGCGGCCGAGATCGATGTGCACAAGTCGACCGCCTTCCGTCTGCTCGGGGCGCTGGAGGCACGCGGTCTCGTGGAACAGGCGGGTGAGCGCGGCAAGTACCGCCTGGGCTTCGGCATCGTACGCCTGGCCGGTGCGGTCACCGGACGTATCGACATCACCCAGCAGAGCCGCCCGGTCTGCGAGGCGATGGCCGAGGAGATCGGCGAGACCGTCAACATCGCCGTGCTGCAGGAGCACTACGCCGTCAACCTGTACCAGGTGCGCGGCCCGGGCGCCGTGACCGCGCAGAACTGGGTCGGCCAGCTGACCCCGCTGCACGCCACTTCGAGCGGCAAGATCCTGCTGGCCCACCTCTCCACCCGGGAGCGTGCCTCGCTGCTGAGCGCCGGCGGCCTGAAGAAGGTGACCCCGCACACCATCACCGCGAAGACGAAGCTCGAGAAGAACCTCGCCGAGGCCCGGGAGCGCGGCTACGTCTGGGCGCTGGAGGAGTTGGAGCTCGGTCTGCACGCCATGGCCGCCCCGATCCGCAATCGGGAGGGCGAGGTCGTAGCGGCGGTGAGCGCCTCCGGGCCGTCGTACCGGCTCACCGAGGAGCGTCTGCACGAACTCGCCCCCGTGCTGGTCAAGGGCGCGGAGGAGATCAGCCACCGCATGGGGTACCTGGGCTGAACGGCCGTGGCTACGGGGCCTGTTGGGTGCCCAGCCGCTCGTTGACCCAGTCGTGGAAGGCACCGATGTGGTGCTCGCTGGGCACCAGCACACCACCCTTGGCATACATACGGGAGCTCATTCCGGGCTGCGTACGCTCGCAGGCGTCGAAATCCTGCTGATT
>NZ_VTHJ01000129.1 GCF_008386495.1 Streptomyces tailanensis
TGCGCCCAAAGCGAGGCATGGGCAAAACTTGCATACCGAAAAAAAGCTATGTGAACGCCCACTCAGAGGGCGGTAAGTGACATGCTGCCCGTTTCGCGCTTTCAGTTGGGGCTGTCGGGCTGGTCGTGGCCTCTCCGGGTGGCTATGGCCGTGGCTGGGTGAACAACCCCTGCTCGGGCTCGATCAGGATCCCGCGTTCGACCAGCCGCTTGAGCTTCAGCCGGACGTTGTTGACGTTGCTGGGCGCGATCTCCAGATTTATCGCCTCGCAGACCGCCCGTGCCCGCAGCGGGGCGTCGGCCGCGGCGAACACGGCCATGATCTGCTGGTAGGCCGGATGGTCCGGCAGCTTCGCGGCCGGCGGCGTCGGCGGGGACGGATCAGGCAGCGCCAGCAGGGTCTTGCGGGTGATGCGGATCCTCCTCGGCAACCCTGTCGAACTCCCCTAATTGCGCGGTGAGTTCCGCGATGCGTCCCCGCGTGGCCTCGGCCTGCGCGGCGATCTCGCGCTCTTGCTCCTCCAGGCGCGTCAGCACCGCTCCCAAGGTCAGCTCGCTGCCGCTCATGCGCCGCGCCAGGTGGGGGTGGAGGTCGCGGTCAGCATCCGGGCCATCCGGTCGCTTATGGCCCAGTACACCCTCGACTCGGCGGAGGCGGGCCGGTGCTCGTAATCCCGTACCAGCCTGCGGTGCAGCATCATGATCCCGTTCACCTGCTCCACCACCCACCTCTTGGGCTGCGGGACGAACCCGCTGGTGGCCGGGTTGCGCTCGACGACTTCGACGTCGATGCCCACCTTCTGCCCGTGGTCGATGACGGCGGTCTTGAACCCCTGGTCCACCAGGGCCTTGTGGACCGTGTCGGTGTCGGCGGCGACCTTGTCCAGCAGGGCGATACCGGCGGCGTTGTCGTGCGCGGACGCGGCCAGCACCACCACCGCGATCACCAGACCGAGAACATCAACTGCCAGGCCGCGCTTGCGGCCTGGCACTTTTTTTGCCGCGTCCCTTCCGGTGGTGTCGGCGGGCACCCCGACGGCCGCGTGCAGGCTCTGGGTGTCGAGCACCACCAGGCTCGGGTCGGCCTTGCGCCCCCGGCTCTCGCGGACGCAACAGGTCGTGGATGGTCTGGTCGGTGCCGTCGTCGCGCCACTTGTAGAAGTAGTACTTCACCGCGCCGACCGGGGGCAGGTCGTGGGGGAGGTAGTCCCACTGGCAGCCGGTACGGGACTGGTAGAGCAGAGCGTTCACGATCTCCCGCATGTCGTAGGCGCCTTGATGGCCGCTGACGGAGGGATGCTGAGCCTTCCAGGAGGCGATGACGGGCTCGATCAGGGCCCACCGCTCGTCGGATAAGTCGCTCTTGTAGGGCTGGCGGTCGCTCACGAAGAACACTCCAGCACGACATGACTCCCGGATCAGCCCCGATACACCTGCGCCACACGTTCCAGCGACAACAAACGGAGCATCACGTCACATACCGCCCTCTCAGGGACTTCGTGCCCGTAGCAAGCCATGGGCCGCGCTCCACAAGCGCCGGCGTCCGGCCGCGGTTGCGCGAGCCTCCGGAGACGCCGCGTGTCCTGGCCACCGGCGGTCGGGGCCGGATGATCACGTGCCGGCGGGGACATGCCAGCTCGCCGGGGCGCTGTGCATCCAGGCCACGTAGTCGTGCAGTTCGGTCGGGGTGAGCGAGCTCAGAGCGGAGTTCCTTGCCTTGGCGGCGTCGCCCGAAGGGTGCCACAGTCGGACACTCTCCCGGGCGAGGGTCTGGATCCGGGCGGTGCGCTTGCGCCGGTTCTGGCAGAACTGCTCGAAGCGACCGGGGAAATCGGGCGAGGGGCAGTTGAGCAGATCACCGAGGAACACGGCGTCCTCGAGTGCTTGGCAAGCGCCCTGGGCCGCGTAGTGCAGCATCGGGTGGGCCGCGTCGCCCAGCAGGACCACGCGTCCGTCGCTCCAACTGTCCACCGGGTCCCGGTCCACCAGCACCCAGGACCTCCAGTCCTCGCCGAGTTGCAGCAGCCGCTGGGCGGTCTCACCGAGGACAGCGAACTGCCGTAGTACGTGCTCCCGCGACGCGGGCACTCCGGCAAACGCCTCGGGCGCCCTGTCGTCGATACTGGCCGCGAGGTTCAGATAGCTGCCTCTTGCGATCGGGTAGTGCACGAAGTGGCATCCGGGCCCCGCCCACCAGGTCACGGCTTTGGTGGACCGCAACTCCGAGGGAACGCGTTCCATACGCACGATCGCACGGTAGATGGTGATGCCCGACACCCGCGGCTCGCCGTCGCCGACAAGTTGCCGACGGATCGCGGAGTTGATGCCGTCCGCACCGATCACGGCGTCACCGGTGATCCGTACGCCGTTGTCGAGCATCACCGTGACGCTGTCACGCGACGAGTCGTACCCGACGGCGGTACCGCTGACGCGGAGCCGGATCATGTCCGAGGCAGCGCACTCGTTCAGCAGCAGGCTATGGAGTTCGGCTCGGTGTACCACGGCATAGGGGTTACGGAACCGACGCCGGTACTCCTCGGTGAGCGGCATGCTCACCACGTGCTCCCCGGTGACTCCGTCCATGAACCGCAGCTCGTCCATGAGCACGGCCGAAGCGCGTACCGCTTCTCCCAGCCCGAGTCGTTCCAGTGCGTATATCCCGTTCGGTGCGATCTGTATGCCGGCACCGATCTCAGCGAACCGGTCGGCGCGTTCGACGACCATCACCCGATGGCCCTGGCGCGAGATGCTCAACGCTGCCGCCAGCCCGCCGATCCCACCGCCGATCACCACGATCTCAGCCATGCTGATTGCCTTTCGAGGTGTCCTGGGGCGCCATCCGACGTGCCAGCTCCAATCGTTTGATCTTGGTGGTGGCGGTCTGCGGCAACTCGTCCAGCCGCCGTACGACAGGGTCCGCCATCGGCGGCAGGTCCGCGGTGGCCGCCTTCCAGGCGACGCCATCCAGGGGCTTGTCGTCCTTGACACACACCACCGGCACCGCGATCCCGTCGCTCCCCGGGATGATGACGACCTCGGCGATATCTTCAAGCCTGGCGAAGATGGCGTCTTCGACGGCCAGAGTGCTCCCGAACCCTTCGATCACATCGACCTCCCGGTCGAGCAGGTGGACGCATCCCCATTTGGTTCGGTAGCCCACGTCACCCATGCGCCACCATCCGCCGTCCGAGATCTGCCGGTTGTAGCGTTCCTCCTCGCCGAGGTAGGTCACGATCCGCCCGTCACTGCGCATCTCGATGTAACCGGGATTGGATGCGGACGGCGGATTCCCGTCACGGCTGACGATGCGGACGTCCGTCATGCCGGGGAACGGCATCCCGACGCACCGGCCGTCCGCGTCCAGCGGTCGTCGTCTGGAGAACGCGCGGACGACGGCCGGGCCCACCTCGCTCTGTCCGTAGAGCTGGCCGAACAGGGGCGCGCGACGTCGTGTGGCGGACAGGAGGACCTTCACCGTCCGCGGGTGGAGTGCGTCGAAGGTACTGCTGTAGAGCTTGACGTTGGCCAGCGGCTGCCGCGGCTCCTTAGCCAGTACCTCCCACTTCATGAAGGAGTTGGGGTGGGCTTCGATGACGCCGGGACGATGACGGGCGAAGATGTCGGCAACGTGCCCGGGATCGGAATCGGTGAGCACGATGATCGGCATACCCCGGAGCAGCGAGATGGCCAGCGCGGTGAAGAGCCTCGAGTGCACGAACGACACGTGCATGGCGACCGTCTCGCGCCGGCCTGCCAGGATCGGCGTGACGACCGCGGCCTGGGGGCGGTAGCGGGCCTGAAGGCTCCGCCCAGTGTGCACGGCGAGTTTCGGGGTGCCGGTGGTGCCGGAGGTGTGGGTGATCAGCGTCGGATGGTCCGGAGGCATGATCACGGGGGGAACTCGCCTGGCTCCCTCCAGCGCCCGCAGTTCCGTCGCGCCCTCATAGCTGCCCGATGTGAGCAACACGCCTTCCGACAGCGCGAAGACCGACTCGGGCAGGTACCGCTCCAGCTTGTCCTGGTCGGTGACGAGGAAAGGGCGGTCGGTCCGGTGCACCAACTCAGCGACGGTCTCTCCGTCGAGCTGGGGGGACAACAGAACGGGGACCGCTCCGACGCGCGCCACCGCGCACGCCAACAGGGCGATGTCGAAGCCGTCGGTCTTGTACACGACGACGCGCTGGCCGGGCCGCACCGATGCCGCCCAGAGCCGGGCCGCGATGTCGTCCACCAGATCGGCCATCTGGGCCATGGTGGCCAGTCGGCCCAGGTGCGGGGCGATGTCGAGGTCACGGTCAAGAATCAGGACGTTGGCCGGGTAGCTGATCGCCGCACGCTCGAAGAGCGTGCCCAGCCGGATGCCGCGGTTCGCGATGCGTTGCAGAAGCATGTGTGGCTTGCCCTCGTTTAGGTGACGGAGACGTGGGGCAACCGCCGCAGGTCCTACCGGCGGGGATTAACTCGGCCCTCGAACGTCTGGATCAGGCGCTCTCGATGACGTTCTTGATTCGCCCGGCCGTGGCCGAGATGTCTTGCTTCAATTTTTGCGACCACTCTTCGATGAACTTCTCGCGTTCCTCCGTTGTCATGTCGGCCGTGATTTCGAGGATTCCCTCGGTAGGACTCCCCATGCGGAAGTTGTGGACCAACTCACTCCCTGCCTCAACAGGCCGGATTTCGAACCCCCAAATGCTTTCCTGCTTGTTTCCCGCACTATTCCTTATCGCCCAGGAGAACAAGCGGCCGGGTTCTGCCGCAACCACCTCAGAATCCGTGAACCAGGTGCCGCGCACCACCGGCGCCCACGCGACCACATCCGGTTCACGGGTGTTCTCGCCACGGAACACGGCGCCCACCGTTGCAGGCTCGCCGGATACCCATTCACCGCCCACGCATTCTTCGCTCCATTCTTTGCTCCGCTTCAGGTCGCTGATTACGTCGTATACCTCGTACGGTGTCGCCCCTATTTGCACCGTGGCACTCACTTCGAAAAGGGGTGAATTCTCACTGTAGCTGGAAGTCATGGGGGAGATTTTGTCGGCGGAACGGCCCCGGGTCAAAGGGCTCCTTGCGGATACGTCAAGTTGCCCACCCCGAGGAGTTCCGGCGCGGGCTGCGGCCCGCCCGGTGGTCAGGGGCGGCAGGGCCCGGCCAAACCTGCTGGTGCCCCGCCGCGCCCCCCTGAAAGCAGGAACGAACGGCGCCGCCGTGGGGACCGGACCCAACCGCCCTCTACTTGACGGAGTCGTGACAGGGGGTTTGCCGACTTTCACGCGGCTCGGGAAGACTCGGCGAAAATCCCGCCGGGATTGCCGAGTTGGCCGACCTGACGAAGAAGAGGAACAGACAGATCGATGGAACAATACGTTCTGCCCAAGATGCCCGGTTCTGAGCCGGAGTGGGGTGCTCACCTGCTCGACCTGGACGCTTATCTCGACCGGATCGATTATTCCGGTCCACGCACCCCCGATCTGGAGACGCTGCGCCGTGTGCAGCGCGCCCATATCGCCGCTATCTCCTGGGAACTCCTGGACATGGCGCTCGGGCGCAAGATGGCACTCGACATACCACATCTGCAGAAGAAGATCGTGGAAGACCGCCAAGGTGGATGCTGCTTGGAGAGCAACTTGTTGTTCGCCGCCGCCCTGGAGCGTCTGGGTTTCCCCCTGGTGCGGCATGTCTCACGGGTGCGTCGCGGCAACAATTCCCCGACGCGTGCCCGATCGCATGTGGTCCTGCTCGTCGAAGTGGAAGGTCAGCTGTGGATGGCCGACGCCGCATTCGGCGACGAGGGAATCCTGGAGCCCATCCCCTTCCGTGACGGCGCCACCCTGACAGTGGGCGACTGGACTTGGCGGCTGGATCAGGACGGCGAGGAATGGGTACTTCGCTCCCAGCACACCGACGGCTGGTTCGATGTCTACGCCCTGCGCCTGGAACGGCAGTACCCGATCGACTACGACATGATCAACCATTTCTCGTACGCCGACCCGAACTCGGTTTTCCTCGGCCATCTGACCGCGCAGCGCGGTGACGAGAAGGTGCGGCACGTACTCAGGGACCAGGTGCTCAAGACCACGTACGCCGATGGCCGGACCGTCGAGACGGCGCTGACGGCAGACGAGGTCGTTCGGGAGCTGCGTGACACCTTCGGCATCGCCGTGCGGCCCGACGACGCGCGACTGCTGCGCGAGCTCTTCTCCGACGAGCCGTCCGCCGACTGACGTCGTGCGACTCCAACCGTCCGGCGGCACCGCTGCCGGACCGCGGAGCCGACGGCTCCGCGTCCGCTTCTAGTCAGCTACTACCCATCCTGACAGTCGAGGAGAGATCCCATGGCTCGGATTTCGGCCGATAAGGACGCCCTATATCTGGGGACGGTGCCGGAGCTGGCGGCTGCCAGACGAGGCGACACGGTGCTGACGCTCGACCACGATCTGGACGTGCTGCCCGGCACGGGCCGCCAGATCACCGTCGCCGAGCTCGCCCGCCATGTGGCGGACATGTCGGCACGGCTGTGGGCCGCCGGAGTGCGGCCCGGTGAGCGGGTGGCGATCCACAAAGCCGCCAACTTCGACATCTACCTGCTTGCCACCGCGGCGGCACGGATCGGCGCGGTGCCGGTCATGCTGTCCCCGGCACTGGACGGGGACAGCGTGGCTGCCCTGCTGGAGCGGTTGCAGGGTCCGCATCTGGTGACCGACCAGGATAAACTCGAAGGCTCGCTGGCCGAAGCGTCGCTGGCGGACCTCACCAAACAGTTGATCGTCACGGCCGGTTCCCACTCCGGCGCCATCTCGCTGAACGATCTGGCGGGAGCGCCGTCGCAGCCGCCGGTGTTCCAGGATCCCGACGAGCCCGCGCTGATGACGCACACCTCGGGCACTACCGGTCTGCCCAAACTCGTCGTGCATTCCGCACGGTCGCTGCGCGGCCGGTTCCGTCCGCAGAACAGGTTGGTGTCGCTGATCCGCAAGCGCGAGACCGTGGCCATCCACGTGTCGTATGTGCACTCGCGGATGTATCTGGCGCTCGCCGTCCTGCTGCCGCGGGCCATGCCCCTGGTCATCATGAACGACTCGGATCCGGAGAAGACAGCGGAGCTCTTCGCCCAGACCCGGCCAGGTTTTCTGGAGACTCACCCCAACTCCTTCATGGAGTGGGAGGAGCTCGTGGACCATCCGCGCCGGCCGCTGGCCAACGTCAAGTATTTCAGCACCACGTTCGACGCGATCCACCCGGGCACGATGGACCGGCTGCTGCGCGCGTCGGAGCGGCGGTCGCCGATGTTCTTCCAGATCTACGGGCAGAGCGAGTGCGGGCCACTCGTCGGCCGTGGCTACACCCGCAGGAACGCGCATCGCGCCAACGGCCGCTGCCTGGGGTACGGAATGCCGGGAATAACCAGCTTCCGACTGGTAAGCCGAAAAGGTGAGCGGCCCTCTCGGGAGACCCCCGGATACATCGAGGTGCGGACTCCCGGCCGGGCGGTCACCTACTTCGGCGAGGAAGAGCGGTTCCAGCAGCAGGTCTTCGGTGAGTGGTGGCGCGGCGGCGACGTCGGCTACCGCAGCCGGTTCGGCTGCCTGCACCTGCTGGACCGCGAGGTCGACGTGATCCCGAACATTCACAGCACGCTGGAGGTCGAGGCCACCGTCCTGGCCCGTATGGAGGAGCTGACCGAGCTGGTGCTGGTGCGCGGTCCGCGGCAGGAGCCGCTGCCCGTCGTGTGCACACGGCAGGATCGACCGCTCGACGTCGAGCGGTGGCGCCGGGCGGTGGCCGATTTCCCGCAGCTCTCCGATCCTGTGCAATTGCCCTTGGCGGAGTTGCCCCGCACCGCGACGATGAAGGTACAGCGCATTGAGCTGGCCCGCCGTATGCACGAGCTTCTGGACCCGACCAAATGAGCGGCCGGCATCCGGCCGGTGACGGCGTCGACGTCCTCGTCGTCGGCAGCGGGCCCACCGGCCTTGCTGCCGCCTGCGAACTCCTCAGGCGCGGTGTGACGGTACGCATCGTCGACCGTGCCCCGGAGCCCGCTCGCGAACCGCGGGCGCTGTCCCTATGGCCACGGGCGCTGGACATCCTGGACGACCTCGGGGTGGGCACGGGCATCCGGCAGGCGTCGGTCCGTGTCGATGCCTTCCGCTACTTCTCCGACCGGAGGGAGCTGGCCGCGTTCCGCTTCGCTCCCGACCTGGCTTCCCGCATCCTGCCTCAACCGGAGACCGAACGGCTGCTGACCGAGCGGTTGCACGCTCTGGGCGGCAAGGTCGAGCGCGGAGTGCGGCTGCTGTGCCTGGAGGGCACC
>NZ_VTHJ01000013.1 GCF_008386495.1 Streptomyces tailanensis
TCACTCCGGTGGAGCGGGGGCCCCGCACGCCGGCGCCGCACTCGGCGTCCCAGATCGCACGGCAACGCCAACCCGATCGGCCCAGGGCACCGCAAGCCTGCGAGCCGACCATCACACGATCGAGTTAAAGCGGCGGTGAAGGCGGCCGAGCCCTCCACGTACACCCGCCCGGGATACGCCGTGTCACCGGTGAGCAGGAATCCGGTGGCGGGGCGTAGTACGTGACGGCTGCCTTGAGGACGACTGACGCGAAGACGGCTGAGCAGTCCCGGACCTCTCGCGTTCCGGTTCGCGATGGCGATGACTCATGAACAGCGGGCCCGGCCAGCCGCTTGGGGACGTCGGCAGGCGTGCGACGGCTTTGACCAGCTCGTCTTCGGCGGACCGCCGATGTGACGTACACCTCGTCTTCCGAGCGGGTCTCCTGACGTGCCGCTGTAACGATCAAACCGTTCGGACCACTACCCAACGACAGAACACACCGGGAGGGACAGGAGGTGCGGCAGTGCCCGACTCCGACGCGGATCGTTTCACCGCCATCTACGACGGCTGCCGGCAACGCGTGTGGGCCTACGTGGTCAGCCGTGCGGGACGGCAGGTCGCCGACGAGGTGGTGAGCGAGACGTTCACCGTGGCCTGGCGCAGGCTGGACGACGTGCCCGAGTCGCCGCTGCCGTGGCTGCTCGTGGTCGCACGCAACATCCTGCGGGACAGCATCCGGGCGGAGGCCAGGCGCGCGTCGTTCGACGCCGAGTCGATGTCCTGGGCGGAACCCGCCGAGGCGGACATCGCCGAGGAGGTGTCCGAGCGAAGCGCGCTGCTCAAGGCGCTGGCCACGCTGCCGGAGGACGATCGGGAACTGCTGATCCTCTCCGCGTGGCAGGGCCTGACCTCGGCGCAGGCGGCCGCGGTGGTCGGCTGCTCGCCCATCACCCTGCGGGTCCGTCTGCACCGTGCGCGCAAACGCCTCGACCAGGCCGCGTCGGCCTCCTCCCCGCCCGTGGAGGAGGCCGCAGCCGCGCGGCGCGTGTCCACCCGAGCCCGGTTCACCGTAGGAGAGGAAGCCCAGTGAAGAACGACGTTCTGCACCGCCTGACCACCGCCCGGCCCGCCCACCTCGACCCCGGCCTCCCCACGGCGTCACCGGTTCGGGAAGAGGAGCTCGCGACGGCCATGAGCCGGCCGCGCGCGACGTGCGGGGCTCGCGTCACCATCCGGCCGCGCCGGGCGGGCCGTCCTCTCGTCTCGGGTCTCGCCCTGGCCACCGCGGCGGCGGTGGCGGCTCTGGTGATCACCGATACCGCGCCGGAGAAGCCGGGATCCTCTTCCTCCGCGGCGTCGGGATCATCCGGCAGCCGGATCCTTCTCGCCGCCGCCTCCCACGTCGAGCGACAGCCGGCCGGCTCGGGCAGGTACTGGTATGTGGAGGAGCAGATGGGTTCCCTCCACAAGGTCCCCGGCAAGAACTACACCATCGACGTCCGCACCGAGCAGCGGTACTGGACGGCCGCCGCCAAGAACAAGTACTGGTCGCAGTACGTGGACTCAGGGACCCGTCCGGCCACGAAGGTCGACGAGGAGGCGTGGAAGGCGGACGGTTCCCCCACGTCGTGGAAACTGACGGACGAGACCGACGGGTTCGTCACCTACGCCGGCAAGGGCGAGATCTCGCACGACGCCCCCGGCGGCAGGGCGGACAGCATGCCGTACGGCGAAGTCCCCCTCCGCCTGCTGCCCACGCTTCCCACTGACGCCAAGGCCCTCCGCAAGCGCCTGTTCGCCCTGGTCGACAAGGACTACAACGCCCCCGAGAAGGTCCTCGACCGGATCGTCGTCAGTACCGCCATCCAACTCGCCACGTCGCTCCCGTCCACCCCGGCACTCCGCGCCGCCGCCTACCGCCTCCTCGCCGCCGAACCCGGCGTGCGCTCCCTCGGCGAGGTCAAGGACCGCACCGGGCGCACCGGCTACGCCGTCGCCCTGCCGGGCCACGACGGGTCCGCCCCGGAACTCCGCCTGATCTTCGACAAGTCCACGGGCATGCCCCTGGGCACCGAGACGGTGGCCACCCGGAGCGGTGACGGTGTGAGTGAGGGCGAGCTGCTGAGCTACGCGACGATCACGGCGATGAAGTGGACCGACGAGGTACCGCCGTTCGACACCGACACCCCTGACCCGGGCCCGGTCATCGAGTCGGATCGCTGAGGCTGCCGGATTCGCGAGCGGTGGGCCCCCGGGGAGACGCCGTGCCCGGGGGTCCACCGAAGCCGGTTGTGGGCGGCGCCATGAGCAGGGGCGCGGTAGGCCTTTTGGCCTTGGCACCCGACTGTCACGTAACATTCGTTACGCAACCTATGTTACGCAACCTATGTTACGCAAAGAGGAGGGTGGCCCTCGTGCCTCGAGAGGTGGACCATGCCCAGCGCCGTTCCGAGATCTCCGGTGCCGTATGGCAGGTGGTGAGCGAGAGCGGACTCGAGGGGCTGACACTCCGGGCGGTCGCCTCCGCCGCCGGGTGCACGACCGGCATGGTCACCCACTACTTCCGCGACAAGAAGGCGCTCCTCGCACACGCCCGGTCCGTCATGCACCGCCGTATGGCGGACCGCATCGAAGCGATGCCCGTGGGCGCCGAAGACCCACGCGCCCACCTGTCCGCCGTTGCCGAGCAGGCACTGCCGCTGGACGAGGAACGGCATCTGGAGGCCGTCGTGTGGTCGTCCTTCCTGCTCACCACCCGCACCGACCCGGAGCTCCTGCGGGAGCACTCCGTCAGCCACGCCTCCTGGGTGCGCCGGCTGACCGCACTCGTGCGCGCCGCACTCTCCGGTGAGCCGGAGCCGGGGGACCTGGAAGACCGGGTGCGCGCCCTCGTCGTATGCCTGGACGGCCTGGCGTTGAACGCCGTCACCGACCCGGACGCCTACCCGCCGGACCTCCAACGGCGCGTCCTGGACGGACAACTGGACCTGATCCTCGAAGGGAACCGCGAGGGCGCCGTCCGCTCCCTGCACCCGCAGGGCTGATCCCGGACACCTGATCGAGTGGGCGGGCGCGCTCGACGGCTCCCCGCGCCCGCAGGAACCATTCCCAGGGTGCCCTTCTTCACCAGGCGGTCGGCCTTGCCGCTCGCTCCCCTCGCGGTTGGTCCCAAAGCGATGAAGTCCGGCCCGTACGACGTCGCCTTCTCCCTTGCACCTGCGGGGTTGGCCCCAGACCCGTCTTGCGGGGCAGGCCCCGACAGCGCTGAAAGAAACAAACGCACTGGTCAGGGCCTGTCCCTCAACACTCGATGATGTTCACCGCCAGCCCGCCCCGGGCCGTCTCCTTGTACTTGACGCTCATGTCGGCGCCCGTGTCCTTCATCGTCTTGATGACCTTGTCGAGGGACACCTTGTGGGTGCCGTCGCCGCGCATGGCCATGCGGGCGGCGGTGACGGCCTTGACCGCGGCCATGCCGTTGCGTTCGATGCAGGGGATCTGGACGAGGCCGCCGACGGGGTCGCAGGTGAGGCCGAGGTTGTGTTCCATGCCGATCTCGGCGGCGTTCTCTACCTGTTCGGGGCTGCCGCCGAGGACTTCGGCGAGGGCGCCGGCGGCCATGGAGCAGGCGGAGCCGACCTCGCCCTGGCAGCCGACCTCGGCGCCGGAGATGGAGGCGTTCTCCTTGAAGAGCATGCCGATGGCGCCGGCGGCCAGCAGGAAGCGGACCACTCCGTCCTCGTCTGCGCCCGGCACGAAGTTGATGTAGTAGTGCAGGACCGCAGGGATGATGCCGGCCGCGCCGTTCGTGGGGGCGGTCACCACACGGCCGCCCGCCGCGTTCTCCTCGTTCACGGCCATCGCGTAGAGCGTGATCCACTCCATGGAGCGGGCCAACGGGTCGCCCTCCGCCCGGAGTTGACGGGCGGATAGGGCAGCGCGGCGGCGTACGCGCAGGCCGCCCGGCAGGATGCCCTCGCGGGACATGCCGCGTGAGACGCAACGCTGCATCACCCGCCAGATGTCGAGGAGCCCGGAGCGGATCTCCTCCTCCGTGCGCCAGGCGCGCTCGTTCTCCAGCATCAGCGCGGAGATCGACAGGCCCGTCTCCTTGGTCAGGCGGAGCAGCTCGTCGCCCGTGCGGAAGGGGTACTTGAGGGCCGTGTCGTCGAGTTTGATGCGGTCCGCGCCCACCGCGTCCTCGTCCACGACGAAGCCGCCGCCGACGGAGTAGTAGGTCTTCGTCAGCAGTTCCGTCCCCGTCGTGTCGTACGCCCACACGGTCATCCCGTTGGCGTGGTACGGCAGGGTCTTGCGGCGGTGGAGGACCAGATCCTTGTCGAAGTCGAAGGGGATCTCGTGGTCGTTGAGGAGGCGCAGAGATTTGGCCTCCTTGATCTGCTCCACCCGTTCGTCGGCCGACTCCACGTCCACCGTGCGCGGGGAGGCGCCCTCCAGGCCCAGGAGTACGGCCTTGGGGGTGCCGTGGCCGTGGCCGGTCGCGCCCAGGGAGCCGTACAGCTCCACGCGTACCGAGGCGACGTTCCCGAGCAGTTCCTCGTTGCGCAGCCGGCGGGCGAACAGGCGGGCGGCGCGCATGGGGCCGACCGTGTGGGAGCTGGACGGGCCGATGCCGATCGAGAACAGGTCGAAGACCGAGATGGCCACGGTGACTCCTCAGGACGGGGGAGGTTGTGCAGGGAATGGGGCACCGCGCTCACTGCCCAGTGTGCGCGGTGCCCCCGGAAAACGGCACTGCTCGCCGGTGAAGCCCGTGTTACTTCCCGAGACCGGGGTAGAGCGGGTGCTTGCCGGCCAGGGCCTTCACCCGGGTCTTGAGCGCCTCGACGTCGGCCGCCCCGAAGGGAGAGGGTGCCTTGAGTGCCTCGGCGATGACGTCCGCGACCTCGGCGAAGTCCTCGGTGGTGAAGCCGCGGGTGGCGAGGGCCGGGGTGCCGATCCGCAGGCCCGACGTCACCATCGGCGGGCGCGGGTCGTTGGGGACGGCGTTGCGGTTGACGGTGATGCCGACCTCGTGGAGACGGTCCTCGGCCTGCTGCCCGTCCAGGTCGGACTCGCGCAGGTCGACCAGGATCAGGTGCACGTCCGTACCGCCGGAGAGCACGTTCACGCCGGCCGCACGGGCATCGGCGGCCGTGAGCCGCTCGGCGAGGATGCGCGCGCCGTCGACCGTCCGCCGCTGACGCTCCTTGAACTCCTCGCTCGCCGCGACCTTGAAGGAGACCGCCTTCGCGGCGATCACATGCTCCAGCGGGCCGCCCTGGAAGCCGGGGAAGACGGAGGAGTTGAGCTTCTTCGCGAAGTCCTTCTTCGCCAGGATGATGCCGCCGCGCGGCCCGCCCAGGGTCTTGTGCGTCGTGGAGGTGACCACGTCCGCGTACTCGACGGGGTTCGGGTGCAGCCCGGCCGCGACCAGACCGGCGAAGTGGGCCATGTCCACCCACAGATACGCCCCGACCTCGTCCGCGATCCGGCGGAACTCGGCGAAGTCCAGCCGGCGCGGGTACGCCGACCAGCCCGCGATGATCACCTTCGGGCGGTGCTCCTTGGCCAGCAGCTCCAGCTCGGCCATGTCGACCAGGCCGGTGGCGGAGTCCACGTGGTAGGCGACCACGTTGAACTGCTTGCCGGAGAAGTTCAGCCGCATCCCGTGCGTCAGGTGACCGCCGTGCGCCAGGTCCAGGCCGAGGATCGTGTCGCCGGGCTGGGCGAGCGCGAAGAGGGCGGCCTGGTTGGCGGAGGCGCCGGAGTGGGGCTGGACGTTGGCGTACTCGGCGCCGAAGAGGTCCTTGAGCCGGTCGATGGCGATCTGCTCGGCGACGTCGACGTGCTCGCAGCCGCCGTAGTAGCGGCGGCCGGGGTAGCCCTCGGCGTACTTGTTGGTCAGCACCGAGCCCTGCGCCTCCATGACCGCGAGCGGAGCGAAGTTCTCCGAGGCGATCATCTCCAGGGTGGACTGCTGGCGGTGCAGCTCGGCGTCGACCGCGGCGGCGACCTCCGGGTCGAGCTCGTGGAGGGGCGTGTTCAGAACGGACGTCGACGTGTTGGGAACGGACATCAGGGGGACGACTCCTCAGCCGGCGGTGTGGGCGGCGTACTCGTCCGCGGAGAGCAGCTCGGCCGGCTCCTCCGCGACGCGTACCTTGAACAGCCAGCCGCCCTCGAACGGGGCGGTGTTCACCAGCGACGGGTCGTTGACCACGTCCTCGTTGATCTCGGTGACCTCACCGCTGACCGGCGAGTAGAGATCGCTGACCGACTTCGTCGACTCCAGCTCGCCGCAGGTCTCGCCCGCGGTCACCGTGGAGCCCACCTCGGGAAGCTGGGCGTAGACGACATCGCCGAGCGCGTTCGCCGCGAACTCCGTGATGCCGACCGTCGAGACGCCGTCCTCGGCGCCCGACAGCCACTCGTGCTCCTTGCTGTAGCGCAGCTGCTGGGGGTTGCTCATGGCCTGAATTCTCCTGTACGCGAGGGAGTGGTGATGAATGGGGTACTGCGGAAAGCGTGCGTGAGCAGCGGAAAGGGGAAATACGCGCGGCGCCACGGGCTCACGGGCCGCCGCGCCCAGTGTCTACTTCCGGCGCTTGTAGAACGGCAGCGCCACGACCTCGTACGGTTCGTGGCTGCCCCGGATGTCCACCCCGACCCCGGCCGTGCCCGGCGCGGAGTGCGCGGCGTCGACGTATGCCATGGCGATCGGCTTGCCCAGGGTCGGCGAGGGGGCGCCCGAGGTGACCTCGCCGATCACCTCGCCGCCGGCGACGACCGGGTACCCGGCGCGCGGGACCCGGCGGCCCTCGGCGACCAGTCCGACCAGGACGCGCGGAGGGTTGCCCGCGGCCCGCTCGGCGGCGTCCTCCAGCGCCGTACGCCCGACGAAGTCGCCCTCCTTCCCGAACTTCACGACCCGCCCGAGCCCGGCGTCGAACGGCGTCAGATCGGTGGACAGCTCGTGCCCGTACAGCGGCATGCCCGCCTCCAGGCGCAGCGTGTCCCGGCAGGACAGCCCGCACGGCACCAGACCGGCGCCCTCGCCCGCCTTGGTCAGCGCCTGCCACAGCTCCACGGCGTGCTCCGGCTTCACGAACAGTTCGAAGCCGTCCTCGCCGGTGTACCCGGTGCGCGCGATCAGCGCCGGGACACCGGCGACCGTGCCGGGCAGACCCGCGTAGTACTTCAGGCCGTCGAGGTCGGCGTCGGTGAGGGACGCGAGGATCCCGGGAGACTCGGGGCCCTGGACGGCGATCAGCGCGTACGCGTCCCGGTCGTCCCGCACCTCGGCGTCGTAGCCCGAGGAACGCTCGGTGAGCGCGTCCAGCACGACCTGGGCGTTGGAGGCGTTGGCGACGACCATGTATTCCGAGTTCGCCAGCCGGTAGACGATCAGGTCGTCGAGGATGCCGCCGTCCTCGCGGCAGATCATGGTGTAGCGGGCGCGGCCGACGCCGACGGAGGCGATGTCGCCGACCAGGGCGAAGTTCAGCAACTGGGCCGCCTCCGGCCCGGTCACCGTGATCTCGCCCATGTGCGACAGGTCGAAGAGCCCGGCCTTCGTCCGTACGGCGTTGTGCTCGTCGCGCTCGGAGCCGTATCGCAGGGGCATGTCCCAGCCCGCGAAGTCGGTCATCGTCGCGCCGAGTGAGCGATGCAGGGCATCCAGCGCGGTACGGCGCGGTTCAACGGGGGCGTTGCTGCTCATCGGTTCTGCTCCCATGGCATGACAGGCGAGGTCTTTCCTCCCCATCTGTCATCGGAACCTGAGAGGTTCACCACGACCGTACGTACTGGTGACCGTATGTACCGGTGGTCGTGACTTGCACCGTGGGTGGAGCCACTGTGGCAGCGGCTCGCTTTTCAGATGTGCCTCGCCCGCGCGGTATGTGGGCCTGAGAGATTCAAGGGAGGGACTTGCTCCTTCGGCGCCCCAGCGATCGAGCGATCGGCTGCTGGGAGCTCTCCCGCGCGGATTCAAGCGGCCGGTATGCAGTTGGCGCGCACATCATTGCACGCATCGGTCCGGCACGGCAGGGGGGCCTTTCACAGGCAGGCAGGGGAAACTTTCACAGGTGGGGGACAGGTAGGGGACAGTCGTCACAGCGAGACACAGCGGTCCGTAGCACTCTTGTGGCAGTACGAGGACTGAACCAGGAGAGATCGGGCATTACCTTCTCTTTACAGTCTGTGGGGATGGGTCTTCCATCCCCTGGGGAGGACGGCAACGGTGAACAGGACCACGGCGTACGCGACGACCTGGGGCGGCGCGCTGCCCAAGCAGCCCGCTGTCCCGGCCGGTGAGGCGTGCGGCCCGTTCCCGAGGGCGGTCGTCCGCGACCTCAGGGCGCGGGCCGGGCGGAGCCCGCACGAGCTGTCCTTCGGACCGGACGACCTCGTGGTGGTCACCGGGCTCCCCGGCAGCGGAAAGTCGACCCTGATGCGGCGCGCGGTGCCAGGCGTCCGCATCGACTCCCAGGACACCCGCGACCGCTTCGACGCCCGCCTCGCCCGCTTCCTGCCGTACGCGGTCTACCGGCCGTTCGTGCGCCTCGCCCACTACACCGGTCTGCGGCGCGCGCTGCGGTCCGGCGAGGGCGTCGTCGTGCACGACTGCGGGACGCAGGCGTGGGTGCGGGCATGGCTGGCCCGTGAGGCCAAGAAACGGGGCGGCACCCTGCATCTGCTGTTGCTCGACGTCACCCCTGGTCAGGCCCGGGATGGACAACGGGAGCGGGGCCGGGGTGTGTCGCGGTATGCCTTTGCGCGGCATCGGGGGGCGATGACTCGGCTGCTGCGGGCGGTGGAGGAGGGGAGGCTGCCGGAGGGGTGTGGGGCGGCGGTGCTTCTCGATCGGGATGCTGCGGATGTTTTGAAGAGGATCGAGTTCGTGGGTTGAGTCGTTGAGAGCTCGGGGCTTGTTATGCGTTGCGGGTTGCGGGTGCGTCGTGGCTTGTCGCGCCCACGCGGCGGAGCCGCATATCGATACAGCCCCGCGCCCCTTACGGGGCGCTACCCCCGGCCGGAGCATTAAAGTTCGGGGACAACAGCATCACGGAGTAAAGCGGTAGGCGGCAGATGGACTTCCCGGCGGACTTTCCGGCACAGGCGCACCCCCACGGGCATGGCGGGTGGCCCGGCAACGAGCTGGAGGAGGTGCTTTCCGCGGCTCTCGGGGTGCCGTCGGCGGGTGCCCGGATCGTGGAGGTGCTGGCTCGCAGCTTCGTCTGGGTGCCGCTGCCCGAGGGCGGCGGCCCGCACAGCGGTCAGCTCGACCTGCCGACGATGGAGCTCGACGGCCAGGTGTACGTGCCGGTCTTCAGCTCCGAGGAACAGTTCCGCCAGGTCGTCGGCAACCACATGTCGTACACGATCGCGCCGGCCGTCGAGTTCGCCCGCGGCCTGCCCCCGCAGGCCGGCCTCGCCCTCAACCCGGACGGTGTCGTGGGCATCCCGCTGCCGCCGCCCGCCGTGGCGGAACTGTGCCGGGGCGGACGGAGCCCGCTGGACGGGGTGGCCAGCGGGGCCCGGGTCCGTCTGTTCGAGCCCGACTGGCAGGACGACCCGCTGGACTTCCTCGCGGCCGCCTCCGCCGAGTTCGCCGCGACCGGTGTCGTCCGCACCGCCCGCCGCTGCCTCGCCGCCATCGAGACGGCCGCCCCGGTGATGTTCATCGGTATCGAACTGGCCTCCTGGGAAACCGACCGCACCGTCCCCCTGGACGCCTTGGGCCGCGCCCTGGCCAAGGCCCCGGCGGCATGGCCGGTGAACATGGTCTTCCTCGACGTGGCCCAGGACCCGGTAGCCGACTGGCTGAGGGAGAAGGTACGGCCCTTCTACCAACAGGGCTACTGACAGGTCTTTCAGGGGCGCGGGGAACTGCGCGATCAACCACAACGCACCCGCAGTCCGCAATGTGCAGCAAGCCCCGAGCCCTGACCGGCTCAACCCGCACACCACCTAAGCTTTAGCCATAACCAGGGTCCAACACGAAGGGCGGCCAACGTGAGCGCGAGCGCCGGCGGCATCGCGACCGGGCAGGTCGAGCACATGCTGCGCCAGGTGACGCCCGGGCGATACGACGCCTACGAGGCGTTGCTGCGTGCCCTCGTCGCCCCCTCCACCGGCCAGATCTGGATGCTCCTGTGGCACGGCCAGGCCGGCTCCCCGGACGCGCAGTACGGGAACATGGAGGTGGACGGGTTCAACTACGCCCCGTGTGTGACCTCCGCCCAGGAGCTCTCCGCCAGTGGCTGGAACCGCAGTTACGAGGTCGTCGACGGCCTCGACGTGGCCCGCACCCTGTACCCCGACCACTACGGCCTCTGGCTGAACCCGCACGCCCCCGGTGGCGGCGTGGGTATCCCCTGGCTGGATCTGCGCCGTATCGCCACAGGCCTGGAGCGGCAGCCCGCCGGTCCGCTCCGGCTGTCCGAACCGGCCATCGAGATCCCGCAGTTCTACGCGCTGCTGACGCAGAACGCCCACCGCACCCCAGCCGTACGCTCCCTGCGCCGTGCCTGGGTGCAACCCGCGCTCGGCGCCCCGTATCTCGCCATCGGGCTCGACGTGTACGACACCTCGCCGCCCGCCGTGGACTCGGTACGGGCGATGATGCAGCAGTCCATCGGCGCGGTCCCGGACGGCCTGCCCGTCTCCACCGTCGCCATGTCCGACGAGTACGACCCGGTCGCGATGTGGCTGCGCGCCGCCGCCCGCCCCTTCTACGACCGCGAGGCCCACGGCGCCCCGGCCCAGGCCCCGGCGGCGGGCGGGTACGGCTACCCGGGCGGCTACTGAGCCGCCTGCCCCGAATGACCCGCCACTCCGAAACGGCGGGAGCCCCCGGCTCCGGTCCGGCTCGTGCGAGCCCTTCCGGAACCGGGGGCTCCGTCATGCGTCCCGTGCCCCCGTGCACGTGAACGCCGTCCAGCGGCTTCGGGTCACCGTCCCCCGTTTGTTCCGCCGGTTTTACTGGTTCGGCTACGGCTTGGGCGCGCAGCTCGGCCTCTTCGACTGGCACGTCGCGAAAAACTTGGCGGCGATGATGGCGCGCACGGTGTTGGAATTGACCTTCACCACATTGCAGTTCGCCTTTTCCTTCCATTTGGTGAAGGTGAAGTTCTGGTACTGGACCTTCGGCTCGACATAGCCGTAGTGCTTTCCGGCCACCGGCATTGAGAAGGAGACGCTGCTGTCCTTCGTCGTCGACTTGCTGCCGAGTAGGTGATGCCCCCGGGGCAGGCCATCCAAAATCCCGTGCCCGGAGGAAGTGGGTCCTGCTGCCCCGGCGGGAATGAAGTCAGTCGGCTGTCGAGACGGCTCGCAATGGTGCGGGATCTTTGTTACCAAGTAAGGCTCAAGCCAACCGCAAATTCATCGGTAATGGTCGGTGAACAGGTCGACCTCATGTGTTCTTCGCCCGAATTGCCGCGCAATCGAAGGGGGCGATTACGGATGATCTGGACATGGCAAGCTTGTATTGTGGCCTGGGTCACATGTGACACGGTGTCAGTGCCGCTCACGTGAGCGCAGTGTTCGGATACCGGAACCCTGCTGGCCACATCACGGTTGCGCATACTTTCCTCGCCGGGTCTGGTGCCTGATCGCGCGACCGTTGAAGACTCCCCCAGAGCGGTGGGGGACGGGTCGAACATGCTGTTCATGCGGTGGAGTTCGAAGCCGCGGTCCTTCTCTCCCCCGAACGACGAAACAGCAGGCGACAGAAGAACAGCAGTGGCGGCGGACCGCACCGCAGACCCGGGCGGCCGCCAAGCACAGTCGGCAACCACCGGCACGGGCAAGCACGAGGGACGATGACCGCACCGATTGAGACGACCGGATCGCAGGCCGAGGCGCAGCCCGAGGCCGTGCTGGCAGGTGTCGAGGCCAAGAAGATCGAGGGCCGCTCGCTCGGCCAGATCGCCTGGACCCGCTTCAAGCGCGACAAGGTGGCGGTCGCCGGCGGTGTCATCGTCGTCCTGCTGATCCTGATCGCGGCCCTCTCCCGGCCGCTCCAGTCGCTGCTGGGCCTCGACCCCAACGCCTTCAACCAGGACCTGATCGACCCCAACACCTCCCTGCCCAAAGGCGACTTCGGCGGGATGAGCTGGGACCACCCGCTGGGTGTCGAGCCCAAGTTCGGCCGCGACATCCTCGCCCGCATCCTGGAGGGCTCCTGGGTCTCCCTGGTCGTCGCGTTCGGCGCCACCCTCCTGTCCAACGCCATCGGCGTGGTGCTCGGGCTGGTCGCCGGTTACTACGGCGGCCGGGTCGACACGATCGTCAGCCGGCTGATGGACACCTTCCTGGCGTTCCCGCTGCTGCTCTTCGCCATCGCCATCTCCGCGACGCTCCAGGGCGGGGCCTTCGGCCTCGAAGGACTGCCGCTGCACATCTCGGTTCTCATCTTCGTCATCGGTTTCTTCAACTGGCCGTACATGGGGCGCATCGTGCGCGGTCAGACCCTGGCGCTGCGCGAGCGGGAGTTCATCGACGCATCGCGGGGGATGGGGGCCAGTGGCCCGTACGTCCTCTTCAAGGAGCTGCTGCCCAACCTCGTCGCGCCGATCATCGTCTACTCGACGCTGCTCATCCCGACCAACATCATCTTCGAGGCGTCGCTCAGCTTCCTCGGCGTCGGGATCCAGCCGCCGCAGGCCTCCTGGGGCGGCATGCTCAACCAGGCGGTCGACTTCTTCGAGGTCGACCCGCAGTACATGATCGTTCCCGGCCTCGCGATCTTCATCACGGTGCTGGCCTTCAACCTTCTCGGTGACGGCCTCCGGGACGCCCTCGACCCCCGCAGCCGCTGACGTCTGCGGTCGCGGCACCCGTCGCGTCCTACTCAACTGTCCAACTACGAAGGGGAAACCGACCATCATGCGAAGGTCAGCAATGGCCGCAGTCGCGGTAGTGAGCAGCGCCGGCCTGCTTCTGTCCGCCTGCAGCAAAGCGGAAGACGGTTCGGACACCCCCAAGGGCGCCGGCGCCAACGCCGCGACCAAGGGTGTCGTCAACGAGTCCACGGCGGAGGGCGGCACGGTCACCTACGCCAGTACGGACACCCCCGAGTCCCTCGACCCGGGCAACATGTACTACGCCTACGGCTTCAACTTCAGCCGCCTCTACGCGCGTCCGCTGATGACGTTCAAGCCGGGCGCCGGTGAGGCGGGCAACGAGCTCGTCCCGGACCTCGCCGAGAGCGCGGGCACGCCCAGCGACGGCGGCAAGACCTGGACGTACAAGATCCGTCAGGGCGTCAAGTTCGAGGACGGCACCCCGGTCACCACGAAGGACGTCAAGTACGCCATCGAGCGGTCGAACTTCGCCCGTGACGTGCTCTCCCTCGGCCCGAACTACTTCCAGCAGATGCTGGACGACCCGGACAAGTACAAGGGCCCGTACGAGGACAAGAGCGACAAGGGCATCGCGTCCATCGAGACCCCGGACGACCACACCATCGTCTTCAAGCTGAACAAGGCGTTCGCCGAGTTCGACTACCTGGCGAGCATGCCGCAGACGGCTCCGGTGCCGAAGGCCAAGGACGCCGGCATCGACTACACCAAGAAGGTCGTGTCCAGCGGCTCGTACAAGTTCGAGAAGTACGAGGAGGGCAAGCAGATCGTCCTCGTGCGCAACCCGGAGTGGGACGCCAAGACGGACCCGCTGCGCAAGCAGTACCCCGAGAAGATCGTGGTCAACCTCAAGATCAACAAGGCCACCATCGACAAGGACGTCATGGCCGGCGACACCATGATCGACATCCAGGGCACCGGTGTCGACGCCCAGACCCAGGCCCAGGTCCTGAAGGACAAGGACCAGATGGCCAACACCGACAACGCGCCCGGTGGCCGTCTGGTGTACACGGCGATCAACACCAAGCTGGCGCCGTTCGACAACATCGAGTGCCGCAAGGCCGTGCAGTACGCGATCGACAAGGTCGCCGTGCAGACCGCGATGGGCGGTCCGATCCGCGGTGACATCGCCTCCACCGTCCTGCCGACCGACGTCTCGGGCTACGAGAAGGCCGACCTGTACGCCACCGAGGGCAACAAGGGTGACGTCACCAAGGCCAAGGAGCACCTGAAGGCCTGTGGCAAGGAGAACGGCTTCAAGACCTCCATCTCGGCCCGTACCGACCGTCAGGGCGAGGTCGACGCCGCCACCGCGATCGTCGGCGCGCTGAAGGAGATCGGTATCGAGGCGGACATCAAGCAGTACCCGTCCGGTAAGTACTTCTCGGACTACGCGGGCGTGCCCTCGTTCGACAAGAAGAACAACATCGGCCTGATGATGATGCAGTGGGGTGCCGACTGGCCCACCGGCTACGGCTTCCTGCAGCAGATCGCGCACGGCAAGGCCATCAGCCAGTCCGGCAACACGAACCTGTCCCAGCTGGACGACCCCGCGATCAACAAGCTGCTGGACGACGCGATCGGCAACACCGACGAGGCCGCCCGCACCGCGGCGTACACCGAGGTCGACAAGTTGGTCATGGAGCAGGCCGCGATCGTCCCGCTGACCTACTTCAAGGTTCTGCTGTACCGCTCGCCGTACGCCACCAACCTGGTGTCGTCCTCGGCCTTCAGCGGTCAGTACGACTACCTCAACATCGGTACCACGGAAAAGAAGTAGCCCCGGAAGGCAGGTGAAGGCATTGGCGCCCGCGGGTGGGGTCACCCGCGGGCGCCGGCGCCGGTCCTCGTGATCTCGTACATCATCCGCCGGACGATCGCGGCGGTGATCCTGCTGCTCGTCGTCACCGCGGTCACCTTCGGCATCTTCTTCATCCTGCCGAAGCTCGCAGGACAGACTGTCGACCAGCTGGCACAGCAGTACATCGGCAAGAACCCCTCGCCCGAGGACATCGCGGCGGTCAAGCGCAACCTCGGCCTGGACCAGCCGGTCTACGAGCAGTACTGGAACTTCCTCAAGGGGATCGTCTCCGGTGCCACCTACGACCTCGGCCCCACCACGGTCCGCTGCGACGCCCCCTGCTTCGGCTACTCCTTCAAAGACCACCTGGAGGTCTGGCCGCAGCTCACCAGCCGTCTGCCGGTGACCATCTCGCTCGCCGCCGGCGCCGCCGTGCTGTGGCTGCTGGGCGGTATCACGGCCGGTGTCATCTCGGCCCTGAAGCCGGGCTCGTTCTTCGACCGGGCCGCCATGGGTGTGGCCCTCGCGGGCGTCTCCCTGCCCATGTTCTTCACCGGTCAGCTGGCCCTGCTGCTGTTCAGCTACCAGCTGGAGATCTTCGGTAGAACGTACGTCCCCTTCACCGAGAACCCCTCGCAGTGGGCCAACACCCTGTTCCTGCCGTGGTGTTCGCTGGCGCTCCTCTACTCCGCCATTTACGCCCGGCTCACCCGCTCGGGCATGCTGGAGACGATGAACGAGGACTTCATCCGCACCGCGCGGGCCAAGGGCCTGCGTGAGCGCAAGGTGGTCGTCCGGCACGGTCTGCGGGCCGCGCTGACCCCGCTGGTGACCGTCTTCGGCATGGACGTCGGCCTGCTGCTCGGCGGTGCCCTCATCACCGAGACCGTGTTCTCCCTGCACGGCATCGGCGAGTACGCGGTCCAGTCGATCACCACCAACGACCTGCCCCCGATCCTCGGGGTGACCCTGCTCGCGGCGTTCTTCGTCGTCTTCATGAACCTTGTGGTGGACCTGCTGTACGCCACGATCGACCCGCGGGTGAGGCTCTCGTGACCGAACTGTCCAAGACCGGGGCCGCCGTCGGCGAGCCCGCACGCGCCGGGGACGCCCCCGAGGCGTTCCTCGAAGTACGCGACCTCAAGGTGCACTTCCCGACCGACGACGGCCTGGTCAAGTCCGTCGACGGTCTCTCCTTCCAGCTGGAGAAGGGCAAGACCCTCGGCATCGTGGGCGAGTCCGGCTCCGGCAAGTCGGTGACCTCGCTGGCCATCATGGGCCTGCACCGGCTCGGCGCACGCGGCAAGAACGTGCGGATGTCCGGAGAGATCTGGCTCGACGGCAAGGAGTTGGTCGGCGCCGACCTGGACGAGGTGCGCCGGCTGCGCGGCCGCGAGATGGCGATGATCTTCCAGGACCCGCTGTCCGCGATGCACCCGTACTACACGGTCGGCAGCCAGATCGTCGAGGCGTACCGCGTCCACCACGACGTCAGCAAGAAGACCGCCCGCACCCGCGCCGTCGAACTCCTTGACCGCGTCGGCATCCCGGAGCCGAACAAGCGGGTCGACATGTACCCGCACGAGTTCTCCGGCGGTATGCGCCAGCGAGCCATGATCGCCATGGCCCTGGTCAACAACCCCGAACTGCTCATCGCCGACGAGCCCACCACCGCCCTCGACGTCACCGTCCAGGCGCAGATCCTCGACCTCATCCGGGATCTGCAGAAGGAGTTCGGCTCCGCGGTCATCATCATCACGCACGACCTCGGCGTGGTGGCCGAGATCGCCGACGACATCCTCGTGATGTACGGCGGCCGCTGTGTGGAACGCGGGCCGGTCGACGACATCTTCTACCAGCCCGGGCACCCCTACACCTGGGGCCTGCTCGGCTCGATGCCGCGTATCGACCGCGAGCAGACCGACCGGCTCATCCCGGTCAAGGGCCAGCCGCCCAGCCTCATCAACGTCCCCTCGGGTTGCGCCTTCAACCCGCGCTGCCCCTACGCGGACGTCCCCAAGGACGGGATCACCCGCACCGAGCGCCCCGAGCTGCGCGAGGTCGGCGGCCGGCACTTCACCGCCTGCCACCTGTCGCAGGAGGACCGCAGCCGGATCTGGAACGAAGAGATTGCGCCGAAGCTGTGAGCGAGACTGAGACCCGGGACGGGGCGACGCCTGTGGGTAAAGCGTCGGCCGAGGACGAGAAACCGCTGCTCAAGGTCGAGGGCCTGGTCAAGCACTTCCCCATCAAGAAGGGCCTGCTCCAGCGGCAGGTCGGGGCGGTCAAGGCCGTGGACGGCATCGACTTCGAGGTCCGCCGGGGCGAGACCCTCGGCGTCGTCGGCGAGTCCGGCTGCGGCAAGTCGACCATGGGCCGTCTGATCACCCGCCTCCTGGAACCGTCCGGCGGGAAGATCGAGTTCGACGGCACGGACATCACGCACCTCAACACGGCCGGTATGCGCCCGCTGCGCCGCGATGTGCAGATGATCTTCCAGGACCCGTACGGCTCGCTGAACCCCCGGCACACCATCGGCACGATCGTCTCGGCGCCGTTCCGGCTCCAGGGCGTCGAGCCCGAGGGCGGCGTGAAGAAGGAGGTCCAGCGCCTCCTGGAGCTGGTGGGCCTGAGCCCCGAGCACTACAACCGCTACCCGCACGAGTTCTCCGGCGGCCAGCGCCAGCGCATCGGCATCGCCCGCGCGCTCGCCCTCAAGCCCCGGATGGTCGTCGCCGACGAGCCGGTCTCCGCGCTCGACGTGTCCATCCAGGCCCAGGTCGTCAACCTGATGGACGACCTCCAGGACGAGCTCGGCCTGACGTACGTGATCATCGCGCACGACCTGTCGGTGGTCCGCCATGTGTCGGACCGTATCGCGGTGATGTACCTCGGCAAGATCGTCGAACTCGCCGACCGGGACGCGCTGTACGCGGCGCCGATGCACCCGTACACCAAGGCCCTCCTCTCGGCCGTGCCGGTACCGGACCCCCGGCGGCGCGGCGCCAAGAGCGAGCGCATCCTGCTCAAGGGCGATGTGCCCTCGCCGATAGCGCCGCCGAGCGGCTGCCGCTTCCACACGCGGTGCTGGAAGGCCACGGAGATCTGCAAGACCACGGAACCGCCGCTGGCGGCACTGAAGCCGGGCCAGCGGGTGGCCTGCCACCACCCGGAGAACTTTGAAGACCAGCAGCCGCAGGACACGAAGGCCGTGAAGACCGAGGCCACCGCGGAGGCTCCTGCCAAGGAGAAGTGACGTAGAGCATGGGTGCGCCTTGCATTGCAAGGCGCACTCGTGTTTTCAGGTGAGAATGTTCGGGTGCTCCAGCAGATATTCTCCCCTTCCGTCCAGCACGCGCTCGACCTGGTCGGCATCTTCGTCTTCGCCATCTCCGGCGCGCTGATGGCCGTCCGCAAGAACTTCGACGTCTTCGGCATCGCCGTCCTCGCCGAGGTCACCGCGCTCGGTGGCGGGCTGTTCCGGGATCTGATCATCGGCGCCGTTCCGCCGGCCGCCTTCACCGATCTCGGCTACTTCCTGACCCCGCTGCTGGCCGCCCTGCTCGTCTTCTTCCTGCACCCGGAGGTCGAGCGCATCCAGACCGGCGTGAACGTCTTCGACGCCGCCGGCCTCGGCCTCTTCTGCGTCGCGGGCACGACGAAGGCGTACGAGCACGGCCTCGGCCTGACCGCCTCCGCCACCCTCGGCCTCGCCACGGCGGTCGGCGGCGGTGTGCTGCGGGACATCCTCGCCAACGAGGTGCCCTCGCTGCTGCGCTGGGACCGCGACCTGTACGCCGTCCCCGCGATGGTCGGCGCCGGCCTGGTCGTGTTGTGCCTGCGCTACGACGCCCTGACCACGGTCACCTCCGCGCTCGCCGCCGTCACGGCCTTCGTACTGCGGCTGTTGGCGATGCGGTACCACTGGCGGGCGCCGCGGGCGTGGAACCGGCGGTCGGCGGCGGTGGAGGAGGGCTGAGGAAGCTCTGAGTAGCCGGTCGTACACGGCTATAAAGCTACCGCTTAGTAATTACCTGTTGTACGGTTCACCCATGCCCGAAGCAGCTTCCGTACAGGCCACCATCGGAGACAGCGAGTTCGACCGGGACACCGCGGTCACCCTGCGGGAACCCGGCGTCTACGACATCGACCTCTCCGCCGGCTGGACGATCATCAGCGCCGTCAACGGCGGCTACCTGCTGGCCGTCCTCGGCCGCGCCCTCGCCGACGCGCTCCCGCACGACGACCCGTTCACGGTCTCCGCGCACTACCTGACCGCGTCCCGGCCGGGCCCCGCGGTCGTCCGCACGGACGTCGTCCGCACCGGCCGCACCCTGTCGACCGGCCAGGCCTCCCTCTTCCAGTACGACGAGGAGGGCCGCGAGGTCGAGCGGATCCGCGTCCTCGCCTCCTACGGCGACCTGGACTCCCTCCCGGACGACGTCCGTACGACGGCGAAGCCGCCCGTGCTCCCGCCGATCGAGCAGTGCTTCGGCCCCCAGGACGCCCCCGCCCCGGTCCCCGGCAGCTCCGCGATCGCCGACCGGCTGTTCCTCAAGCTGGACCCCTCGACCCTGGGCTGGGCGCTCGGCGCGCCCTCCGGCAAGGGCGAGATGCGGGCCTGGTTCGGACTCGCCGACGGCCGCGAAGCCGACCCCTTCTCCCTCCTCCTCGCGGTGGACGCCCTGCCGCCGACCGCCTTCGAGCTGGGCATCTCCGGCTGGGTCCCGACGGTCGAACTGACCGTCCACGTCCGCTGCCGCCCGGCGCCGGGCCCGCTCCGGGTCTCCATCGCCACCCGCAACCTCGCCGGCGGCTTCCTGGAGGAGGACGCGGAGGTCTGGGACAGCGCCGACCGCCTGGTCGCGCAGTCCCGTCAGCTGGCGCGGGTCAGGCTGTCGGACTGAGCGGCCTGCGGCCCAGCCAGGCCGCCAACCGCCCGTAGGCGTCGGCCCCTCCGGGGGCCGGCAGCGCCGGTTCGAACGGCCGCCCCTCGCGCGGCCCGTCGGGCAGCGCGACCCGGGCCGCGGCCAGGGAGAACCTGGCCAGTTCCGGGTCGAGCGCGATCGGCCGCCCGAGGCCCTCGGAGAGGTCCCAGGTGTGGGCCACGATCTCCATGACGTACGCCGACAGCGCGTCCCGCCCGGGGATGTTGCCCCAAGGGACGCGTACGGGGGTCGTCATGCGCTCGTCGCCCGCCCAGGCCTTGAGGACCCTGGTCCTGACCTTCTCGTACGCGGTCGGCCATGCGGTGTCCCCGACGCCGTCCACGAACATCCGTACGGCCAGCCCGTCGCCGCCCTCGCCGACGACCGCGATGCGCAGCGTGCCGCCGACGATGTGGCTGAGCAGGGTGCGTACGTCGTACTCGGCGCAGGGCGTCGGGCCGGTCAGCTGCTCCGGCCGTACGGTCCCGATGAGCGCGGCGGCCTGTGCGGTGGCGCGGGTGTAGAGGGGGCGGGGGTCGACGGTGTCCGGGGTGTCCAGGGTGTCCGCGGCGGTCATGGGTGGGCCTCTCGGTGAGGGTGGGGTGGCGCGTCGGTGCTGTTCGGAGACTTCCCGCGGAGCCCGGTGCCGGTGGCCGGCGTCCGCCCGGACAACCCGCATGAGGGACCCTGAGACCCTGATCCGGTGAAGGCCGACCGACTGCTCTCGATCCTCCTGCTGCTCCAGACCCGTGGCCGGGTCCCGGCCCATGAGCTGGCGGAGCGGCTGGAGGTGTCGGTGCGGACCATCTACCGGGACGTCGAGGCGCTGTCGGCGTCCGGTGTGCCGGTGTACGCCGAGCGGGGGCGGCACGGGGGGATCGAACTGCTCGCCGGGTTCCGTACGGATGTCACGGGGCTGACCGCCGACGAGTCGCGGGCCCTGTTCGTCCTGGCCGCGCAGGGGGCGCACGCCGCGCTGGGCCTGGATACGGCGCTGGATTCCGCGCTGCGCAAGGTGATGGCCGCGCTGCCCGCACCGCACCGGCCCGCCGCCGAGACCACCGGCCGCCGGATCCTCGTCGACGCCGCCCGCTGGAAGCGCGGCCCGCAGCAACCCGTGGACCCCGTTGATTTCGGCACCCTCCAGGACGCGGTGTTCACCGACCGGCGACTGCGGCTGCGCTACCGGCACAGCGGGGACACGGAGCCGCGCACGTACACCGTCGACCCGTACGGGCTCGTGTCCAAGGCGGGCGTCTGGTATCTCGTCGCCGACCGGCGGGCGAAGCCGCGGCTCTTCCGCGCCGACCGGGTACGGTCCGCGACCGTCCTGGACGACCCCGTCAGGCGCCGCACCGGTGTCGAACTCGCCGACGCCTGGGAGGAGTTGCGGCGTCAGGTCGAGGAGCGGCCGGGCGGCGTCGACGTCACCGTACGCGTGCGGCGGCCCTTTCTGGACATGTTCCTGCGGCTCCAGGCGTCCTGGCTGGCAGCGCCGCCCGAGGACGACGGCGAGAGCGAGTGGGTGACCGCGCGACTGGCGTACGGCCGCCTGGGCGAGGTGCGCCAACTGCTCGTCTTCGCCGACCGGCTGGAGGTGCTCGCACCGCCCGAAGCACGGGCCGAACTGGCCGCCGCGGCCGCTTCTGTCACGGACCTGTACCAGCGGCCGGTTGCGGGGGAGGTGTGAAAGTCCAGTTCAGGAGGGGGTTTTGGTGATCGCTTTGCCGTTCGCACAGAAGCCGCACAGCGCGAACCCAAGAGAGGCCCAAGGAGCGTTGGTTCGATTCCCGAGCTTGAACTCCCTCATCATTCTTGGAGTTGTTTCTCATGAAGCGTGCACGTCTCGTCCCCGCCGTGGCCCTCCTCGCGGTCGCACCCCTCTTCCTGGTGGCGTGCGGCTCGGGCGACTCCTCGTCGTCCACCTCGAACTCGAACAACGGCGATTCCAGTCAGCAGACCTGCCAGGCACCGTCCGGCGCCCCGTCCGGTGCTCCCTCGGGTGCCCCGTCGGCGGGCGGCGCGGCTCCGTCGGGCGCGCCCTCCGGTGCCCCGTCCGGCGCGCCGAGCGGCGCACCCGGTGGTGGTCAGGGCGGTCAGGGCGGCCCCGGCGGCGGTGGCGGCTGCGGTGGCCCCGGCGGCCAGGGCGGACAGGCCCCGAGCGGTGCGCCGAGCGCGGCGGCTACGGGCTCTTCCTCCGCATCCGAGGAGAGCTGACCCTGCTGTACGTATGTGGAGGGCGCGCCCGGTCACCGGGCGCGCCCTCCACGCATGTGAGGCGAGGCGGTCCGTCAGTCCAGCCAGTTGAGGCGGCCGATGCTGATCAGGCGCAGGCGGCGGGTGGCGAGCCGGGTCACCCGGGTCCGTTCCTCCTCGGGTTCGTCCAGTGCCTCCAGGAAGAGGGAGGCCGTCATGAGCATCTGGTCGACGTAGAGACCGGCGAGCATCAGCAGGTCGTCCTCGTTCCACCCCTCGGCCTCGGGGTGCTTGGCCAGTTCGCTGCTCACTTCCTCGGCGAACCGGACCAGTTGCTCCCGGATGGCCTTCCGCACCGGCTGGACGCCGCCGTGCCGCTCGCGGGCGATAAAGCGGACGTGAGCCGGGTACGCGTCCACGTGGCGGGCGATCAGTTCGACGGCACGCTCGATGAGTTCGTCGCTGTCGCCGACCGCCGACATCAGATCCCGTATCACCGGGTGCAGACTGCCCAGCACCTCCTCGACCAGCGCGACACCGAGGTCCGCGGTCGAGCGGAAGTGCCGGTAGAACGCGGTCGGGGCGACGCCGACGGCCCGGGTGACCTCGCGAAGACCCAGGCTGCTGAGGCTCTGCTCCTCCAGCAGGCCGAGCGCGGCGTCCATGAGCGCCTGCCGGGTCTTCTGTTTCTGGGCCTGCCGGACACCGAGCGTGTGACTCATGCCATGCAGTTAACAACTGTTCTCTGTATCTGCAAAGTGGGGGGACCGCTAGACTTGGCAGTCAGTGAACAACTGTAACTACAATCGTTCACCCAACCGTAACGAGAGGCCTTCTCGCGATGCTGTTCCTCGTCGCCGCACTTCTGCTGCTGGGTGTCGTCCTGGGCACCGTGGCCCACGTTCCGCTCCACGTCTCCCTCGTCGCCGCGGCAGCCATCGCCACCTGGCTGGCCGTCTTCGCCTACCGCGAGCGCCACACCCGCACCACCGACTGACCGCCCGCGAAAGCCCGTTGGGAGCAGACCGAACCATGCGACTCACCGCCGCCCCGCACACCGCCACCACCCCCCGCCCCCGAGGCCGGGACGCCGACGGCATGGCCGTCGCCTCCTTCATCCTCGGCCTCCTGGGCCTCCTCGTCCTCAACCTCTTCCTCGGCCCCATCGCCATCACCCTGGCCACCGTCGCCCTCAGGCGCGGCGCGACCAGGCGAGGCCGAGCCTTCCTGGGCATGGGCCTGGGCGTCGCGGATCTCGTGATCCTGGCCGTACTGATGCAGACAACGAACACGGTGTCCTGGAGCTTCTGAGGGGCGAAGAGAAACTGTTCCCCTGTGGGCAGCCGCACCGCTACCGCTGTGGGCCGCCGCACCGCTGTTACCGCTGTGGGCAATCGTTCCGCAGGGCTAGGGGGCACCGCCCGCTCGAGCGAAGCCGAGAGTGGGGGAGGGTGGGCACGGCCGACAGCGCCGGGCACCTCGCACAAGAGCCCAAGTACACCCCGGCAAGGCGCAAAACAACCGCCGGGCGCCAGTCCAGGAGACCCCCACGACAGCCGGGCCCCAGGCCAAGGACAGTCGGCCCGTAGAATCGGGCCTACCATGGCTTACCTCGACCACGCGGCGACCACCCCGATGCTCCCCGAGGCGGCAGAGGCCCTGACCGCCCACCTGAGCGTCACCGGCAACGCCTCCTCCCTCCACGCCTCCGGCCGCCGCGCGAGGCGAACTGTCGAGGAGGCCCGTGAAACCCTCGCAGAAGCGCTCGGCGCCCGCCCCAGCGAGGTCGTCTTCACCTCCGGCGGCACCGAGGCCGACAACCTCGCCGTGAAGGGCCTGTACTGGTCCCGCCGCGACGCCGACCCGGCCCGCACCCGGGTCCTCGCGAGCCCCGTCGAACACCACGCGGTCCTGGACGCCGTCCACTGGCTCGGCGAACACGAGGGCGCCACGATCGAGTACCTCCCAGTCGACACGTACGGCCGCGTCCACCCCGACGCCCTGCGCGAGGCCATAGCCCGCAACCCCGACGACGTCGCCCTGGCCACCGTGATGTGGGCCAACAACGAGATCGGCACGATCATGCCCGTCCGCGAACTCGCGGACGTGGCAGGGGAGTTCGGCGTCCCGCTGCACGCCGACGCGGTGCAGGCCTTCGGTCAGGTTTCGGTCGACTTCGACGCCTCCGGCCTCGCCGCCATGACCGTCTCCGGTCACAAGATCGGCGGCCCGTACGGCATCGGCGCGCTGCTGCTGGGCCGCGAGTACAGCCCCGTACCCGTACTGCACGGCGGTGGCCAGGAGCGCCATGTCCGCTCCGGCACGCTCGACGTCCCGGCCGTCGCCTCCTTCGCGGTCGCGGGCAGGCTCGCCGCCGAGCAGCGCGAGTGGTTCGCACGGGAGATCGGCGCCCTGCGCGACGACCTGGTCACCGCGGTCCGTACGGCCGTACCGGACGCGATCCTGGGCGGGGACCCGTCCCCGGAGGGCCGCCTCCCGGCCAACGCGCACTTCACCTTCCCCGGCTGCGAGGGCGACTCCCTGCTCCTCCTCCTCGACGCCCAGGGCATCGAGTGCTCCACGGGCTCCGCCTGCACCGCCGGCATCGCCCAGCCCAGCCACGTCCTCCTCGCCACCGGCACCGCCCCGGACCTCGCCCGCGGCACCCTCCGCTTCTCTCTCGGCCACACCTCCACGGAAGCCGACATCGAGGCGGTCGCGAAGGCGATCGGCCCGGTGGTGGAGCGGGCCCGCAGCGCGGGTCTGACCTGAGACGTCCTGACCTGAGACGCGTATCCGGAACGGGAGTTGACGACGGGGCCGCGGTCACCGAGTCCGCGGATGCGCGACCCCGCCGTCGTCTTTGTACCCCCTGGCCCGGCTAGCTCTCCATCACCATGAGCCCGGCCATCATGCCCTCGTCCTCGTGCTGGAGGAGGTGGCAGTGGAGCATGTACATGTACGTGTCGTCGGCGAAGTCGGTGAACTCCATGGCGATCTTGATGGAACCACCACCGACGACCTCGTAGGTGTCGAACCAGCCGAGATCGACCCCGGCCGGCTCCGCGCCGTTGATCTCGATCAGCTGGAACGGCACGTCGTGCAGATGGAACGAGTGCTCCAGCATCGTGGTGTTGGTGATCGTCCAGACCTCCTTGGAACCGAGGGCCGTCATGATCGTCGCCATCGAGTCCATGGTCGTGCCGACCGCCCCGTTGATCGCCATCTCCAGCCCGTCCTGGTCGAGGGTGATCTCCCGCGCGGTGAAGCTCGACGTGTCGTAGCGCTCGATCGTGTTGAGCGAGGACGGCAGGTCGTCGGGGGAGTCGGAGGCGTCCGGGGTGACGGTGAGGAAGTCGTACGTACCGCTGCCGCCACGGACCCAGCCGGTCGTGATGACGGCCTGCAGGGTGACCGCGTCGCTGAGGTCCATGACGAACTCGGCGCGCCCGCCCGCGACCAGCCGGATGCTCTCCACCTCGGTGGCCGAGGTGAGATAGCCCTGCTCGGTGGCGATCTGGGTCAGCGTGCCGCCGTCACCGCGCTGGACGGTGATGATGTCGGACGGCGAGGCGTTGAGAACCCGGAACCGGGTGCGGGTCTTGGTGGCGGTGAACGTGAGCGTGGTGTCGTCGACGTTGGTGCCGTTGCACAGCACCGGAAAGCTGAGCGTGTTCTGCAGATAGCCGGTCAGGTCGTACTTGATGTCGCCCGCGGAGTCGGTGGCCAGGCACTGCAGGACGAGCGGGATGTCGTCGACGCCGTACTCGCTGGGCAGCGCGGCGGATGCGTCCGAGTCGTCCTCCACGATGATCAGACCGGCCAGTCCGTGTACGACCTGCTCGGCCGTGGTGCCGAGCGCGTGCGGGTGGTACCAGAGGGTCTTGGCCTCGTCGAGGATCTCGAAGGTGGGGGACCAGCTCTCCCCGGCGGCGAAGGCGTTCTGCGGGCCGCCGTCCATGTCGGCGGGGATGTGGGCGCCGTGGAAGTGGACGCTGGTGTCGGCGTCGAGGTCGTTGGTGATGTTCAGCAGGACCGTGGAACCGGTCGTCCACTTCATGGTGGGGCCGAGGAACGACCCGTTGTAGCCCGCGGTGTCGCTGGTGACACCGCTGAGCACCTCGTGGGTGCCGGTCTGGGCGGTGAGCGGTGAACGTGATGGTGCCGTCGGAGGTGGTGCCCTCCAGGAGGTCCGGGATGTTCAGGGTTGCGGTGTTGGTCGCGGCGCCGGCCTTGTTGCCCTTCGCGTCGGTCAGCAACGAGAAGGTCGTACCGGCCACCGCGACCGCCGCCAGCCCGGCCCCGGCCATCCCGCCGAGGAACTTGCGTCGATGCAGGCCCTTGCCCTTGCCCCCGCGTGCGGCCTTGCGGTGTCCGTTCGCCCCGGCGGTGGGCTCCGTGTTGTTGGTCATGGGCCGGGATGTTTGACCTGAGGACTGTGTAAGGACTGGGGCGAAGTCAGGAGGAAGCCGAGCGGGCTGTGAGGCCGCCGTGCGCCTGTCCGGTTTTCAACTCCCTTGATACGACTAGGAGTTGAAGCCCAGCTTCCGTGACGTGTATCACATTTTCCGCGGGCTGTGCCGGTCCTGTCCCGGCACCTGCGCACCCCTGTGGCCCGACTGTCCGGACAGTCCCGACAGCGGATCGACGAGACCGTCGTCCTCCAACTGCTGCCGCGCCTGACCGTCGCCCGGCCAGATCGCGGGGCAGTGCGTGCCCTTCGCCGGCGTCGCCAGCGTGGTCAGGTACGCGTCGGTCGCCTCGCGCATGCAGGGGCTCCGCCAGTAGGTGATGTGCCCGACACCGTCGTACGTCAGCAGCGTCGCCTCCCGCCCGATCTGGCGCGCCGCGTTCGCGCCCCAGGAGTGCGGGGTCGCCACGTCGTAGCGGCTGTTCGTCACCAGGATCGGCGCCGCCGTGCGCACCCTGAGCCGGTGCTGGGGGTTGGCGACCTCGTCGGTCCAGCTCTGGCAACTGGTCATGTACGACCGGCCAAGCGAGGCCTGCCGGGTGAGCGGGGCGATCCGGGCCAGCTCCGCCTCCATGCGCGCGATCGCCGCGTACGAGGGCACGTCGAGGTCGTAGTCCTGGCACAGGACGAGGTCGTACGCGAACTTCACGGGGTTGGGGGCGGTGCTCGCCACGGCCGAGGCGGTGTTGGTGGCGCCGGTGGTCTCGGCGGTCGTGCCCATGTTGGTGAGGAGCTGGGTGAACTCGGGCCAGTCGGTGTCCGGGTCGTACATGTGCGAGAAGGCGATGCCCTGGAACGTCGAGAGGGCCATGGGGCGGCCGTAGTACGTCAGCCGACCCTCCTCGGCCGCCACGTACAGGGAGGCGTAGAGGGCGCGTACGTCGCGGCCGTGCAGCGCGCAGGTGGACGTACGGGCGCACCAGTCGGCGAACTCGCCGAACGCGCCCTCCAGGGTCTCGGTCCGGGTCTTCTGGATGCCCCACACGCCCAGGCTGTGGTCCATGTTGGAGTCCAGCGCCATCGCGCGGATGCGGCGGGGGAACAGTTCGGCGTACATCTGGCCGATCAGGGTGCCGTAGGAGCCGCCCCAGTAGCTGATCTGCCGCTCGCCCAGCCCGGCGCGTATCGCGTCCATGTCGCGGGCGACGCTCGCGGAGTCCATGTGCTCGGCCAGCGGTCCGGACAGCTCGCGGCAGCTTTCGGCGAAGGCGCGGTTGGCTGCGCGCAGGGCGTCGAGCCCAGCGTCGTCCGCCGGGGCGTTGGAGGCGCGCCGGGGGGCGGTCAGGTTGCCGTCGCAGTACGTCGGGGCGCTGCGGTTGGTGCCGCGCGGGTCGAAGCCGACGAAGTCGAAGCGTTCCACCAGCTCGGGGGAGAAGGAGAACGGCGAGCTGAGCGCGAGATCCACCCCGGACATGCCCGGTCCGCCCGGGTTGAGCAGCAGCGAACCGATCCGCCGGTCGGGGTCGGTGGCCCGGTGCCGGGACAGCGCCAGGTCGATCGTCTCGCCGTCCGGCCGCGCCCAGTCCACGGGGACCGCGAGGGTGGCGCACTCGAAGTCGCCCTCGCCGTAGGGCGAGTCACAGGGCTCCCAGGCGATGGATCCTTGCAGTGGGGCGGAGGTGGCGGGGGTGGCGGCGGTCGAGGTGCCGGTGAGCAGCTGGCCGAAGAGCGCGGCGGCGACCGCGGCGACGGCGAGTCTTCCGCGCTGGGGGGATGGCACGGAGCTTCCTCCTGGCTGGAGTTGAGGTGCACATGGCGATGACGATCACAGCATGTGCCGAACTCACCTTGCAGCCAAGAGAGTTGATGTATTGGATGTTCTTGTCGGCCGAATGTCAGCAGACGAAATCGGCGGATCGGCGGATCGGCCGATCGGTGGATCAGGTGGTCGCCGACGTCCCGGCGGCCGCCGCGGCGCGCACCAGCTTCATGTACCGGTCCCAGTCCCAGCCCTCACCGGGGTCGGTGTGGTCCGTGCCCGGCACTTCGACGTGGCCGATGATGTGCTCCCGGTCGAGGGGAATCTCGTACCGCACGCATATTCGGGCCGTGAGGCGGGCCGAGGCCTCGTACATCTCGTCGGTGAAGTCCTCCGGACGGTCGACGAAGCCCTCGTGCTCGATGCCCACGCTCCGCTCGTTGTAGTCGCGGTTGCCGGCGTGGTACGCCACGTCCAGCTCGCGGATCATCTGGGTGACGTGCCCGTCCTTACGGACGATGTAGTGCGCGGCCGCCCCGTGCTCGGGGTCCTGGAAGACCTGCACGGCGCTGTCGAAGCTGCCCTGGGTGACATGGATGATCACCATGTCCACGCCGTAGTCGTCCGGCCGGTCGGCCATCCGCCAGTTCGCGTCCGACGCGGCCACCCACCGGGCCCCCGTGTAGTCGACCTCGCCGTCCTTGCGCGGCTTCTCGACGCCGGGAACCCGCCACCACGCCCGCTGCAGCTCGCCCCGGGCCACGACGGCCGTGCCGACGGCGGCCACGGCCGTACCGATCAGCAGGGCCCGCCGCCCGACGCGTCGGTCCCCGTCCTTGCCCCTGCCCTGGGAAGCGCTGTCCCCGGATGCCCTTCTGGTGCCCACGAGATCGTCAACGGATATGCGCGGGCTCCGGTTCCCGGAGCCCCGTACCCTGGAAGGGTTATGACTGAGATCTCGCAGCGCCCCCGCCCCCTCCGTGTCCTCGCCGCCATGTCCGGCGGGGTCGACTCCGCCGTGGCCGCAGCCCGCGCGGCGGAAGCCGGGCACGACGTGACGGGCGTCCACCTGGCGCTGTCGGCGAACCCGCAGTCGTTCCGCACGGGCGCGCGTGGCTGCTGCACCATCGAGGACTCCCGCGACGCCCGCCGCGCCGCGGACGTCATCGGCATCCCCTTCTACGTGTGGGACCTCGCCGACCGCTTCCGCGAGGACGTCGTCGAGGACTTCATCGCCGAGTACGAGGCCGGACGCACCCCCAACCCGTGCCTGCGCTGCAACGAGAAGATCAAGTTCGCGGCCCTGCTCGACAAGGCCCTCGCCCTGGGCTTCGACGCCGTCTGCACGGGCCACTACGCCCAGGTGATCGTGAACCCGGACGGCACGCGCGAGCTGCACCGCGCCTCCGACATGGCCAAGGACCAGTCGTACGTCCTCGGCGTGCTCGATGAGAAGCAGCTCGCCCACGCCATGTTCCCGCTCGGCGACACGGTCACGACGAAGGACGAGATCCGCGCCGAGGCCGAGCGCAGGGGCCTCGCGGTCGCCAAGAAGCCCGACTCGCACGACATCTGCTTCATCGCCGACGGCGACACCCAGGGCTTCCTGGCAGGCCGCCTCGGCAGGGCGGAGGGCGACATCGTCGACGAGTCCGGCAACGTCCTGGGCACCCACGAGGGCGCGTACGGCTACACCATCGGCCAGCGCAAGGGCCTCCGCATCGGCACCCCCGCCCCCGACGGCAAGCCGCGCTACGTCCTCGACATCTCCCCGGTGAACAACACGGTCACGGTCGGCCCCGCCGCCGCCCTGGACGTCGACGCCCTGACCGCGATCAACCCCCGCTGGTGCGGCGCGGCCCCCACCGGCCCCGGCACCTACACGGCCCAGCTCCGGGCCCACGGCGGCGAAACCGCGGTCACGGCGGAGCTGGTGGATGGGGAGCTGCGGGTCTCGTTCGGGGAGCCGGTCCGCGGCGTCGCCCCCGGCCAGGCGATCGTCCTCTACGACGACACCCGCGTGGTGGGCTCGGCGACGATCGCGTCGACACGGCGGGCAACGGTTTCGCTCGCCTGAGATTGGCAGATCCGTCCCGCTCCCGGCGCGGAAGGACCTGGTCGCATGCCCCGGGCCTGGGACGAATCTGCCAATCACCGACTGCTGGTCGCACGAGCCGACGGAGCGCCCGCCTTCACGCCACGTATGAGCCCGAGCAACGTTCCCCGGCCGATCGTCAGGATCTCGACCGGGGTGTCGCTTTCCCGGAGGGCCACACCGTCTGGCGTCGCGGCGACCTCGACGCAGTTGTTGCCCCCGTCAGGGGAGAACGACGAACGTTGCCACTGGTCCTCTGCCACTCGTCCGGTCCTCTCATAGCTCGCGTGCTATGGACCGGATGAACTTCCGCGACTCGTCAGGAGGCAATGCCGCCTGTTCCATCCGGTCCAGCAGCGAACGATAGTTCGCCAGCGGAGTCGGGGCATCCACGAACTGCGCACCCAGCGGGGCATCCAAGTGAACCGTGTCCAATTGGGGAACCGGCCCCTCGGCGTACAGGATTGACTGCCCTGCTCCGTAGAAGGCCCCCGCGCGGAAGGGAATCACGAGCAGCGTCACGTTGTCGCGGTCGGCGGCGTCCGCGACGCGCTCGCCGACCGGTGGGGCGGGGAAGCCCTCGGGGAGTACCCGAACGGGCCGGGCGGCAAGACCCTCTGGTTCGAACTCGCCCTCCCGGACCCGCCGCCCGACGGCGGCCCGGCGTCCGCTCTCGCCGCCTGACGGAGATGCGCCCTACCGGAACCGTGCACAGGGTGGCATCCTGCGCTTTCGGTGACGGGAAGGAGCAGGGGTGGCGAAGAAGAACGGTCCTGGGAAGGACTTCGCTCGCTATGTGACCAATGCGGCCACCAAGGCCGGGTATGCCATCAACTCCTCATCAGGAGACGGCAAGGCCAAACTCGCCGAAACGGCGGAGATGCCGGGGCCGACATAGCCAAGATCCTCGCGGGGGAGTACGAGGTACCGGTCCGTCTGCTCCAGTCCTTGGCGACAGCCCTGGGCGTGTCGCAGAAGGAACTGCTCAGGGCGGCCGGGGTGTTGGAGGGAAGGCCAGAACAACAGAACCCCCGGCTGACCGCGAAGATCGCCGCGCAGCGGTTGGGTATCAAGTCCCCACGGAACGTGAGTGCCTTCGAAGTCCTCGTCGCGGCCCTGGTGGACGCTGAGAAGTGAGGCCGTTGACCTGGCGCGTGCACGGAGTGCTGCTGCCGTTGGCCGTCCATGGCCGGCAGGCTCGTGATGCCAGCCGGCCGGACCGTGAACGTTGAGGATGTCCTCCTCGATACCTTCGGCGCGCGGGAGAAGTCGCGCGCCGGGGGGCGTGAAACACGGTGCCAAACTGCAGACGGCCATGAAAACTTTGAGGCAAAGTTTTCATGGCCGTCTGCAGTTCTCTACTCCCCGGCGGCCTCCTCCCGCAGTTCCTGCAGGCGGCGACCGCTGGGTACGTGGGTGTACTGGCCCCAGCCGTTGATCTCGTTCCCGGTCTGCGCCCTGAGTGCGGGGGAGGGCTGGGGAAACGCCTGCCCGTCCGGGAGTTCGAGCCACCCGTCCGCCGTGATGGTGGCCTCGTGGGTGCGCTTGAGTCGGCTCTGGTGATGTCTGACCTTGTCCCCGGCCGCCACCAGGCCGGCCTCGATGAGGGGCAGCAGACTTCCGGTGCGCCGGGTTCCGGACGCTTGGCCGGTAGAGGAGTGACCCGCACCGTTCTTCAGGAGTACGCGCCGCAGGACGTCGTTGGGGGTGTCGACAAGGGGTTCGCTGAGACGCTGCAGACAGGCGAACACCTCGTCGTCGATCTCGATGGTCCGCATGGACTTCGGCATACCGCACCTCCACGTCGAACTTTAACACTTTCAAGACTGGCAGAGTTAAAGTTCAACGTCAAGTGGTGATCGGTTGTCGCGTGAGTGTCAGTCGCCGACGACTTCGGTGTCGTAGAAGCACAGATGCCCCTTGATCTCGGCGACCTCGGCCTTCGGGTCGGGGTATGCCCAGACGAGGTCGGGGGCGTCCGGGAGGGACCAGTAGGACGCGGTGCCCTTGAATGGGCAGTAGGTGTGGTTCTCGGAGAGTGTCAGCAGGTCCATACGGACATCCCCTTCGGGGATGTAGTACCGCGCGGGACAGCCCGTCTCGCGCAGGATCAGGGGGCGGCTGCTCTCCGCGAGCACCTCGTCGTCGTGGATCACGCGGACATGTTCGGTGCTCTGTTCGATGGTGATGCGATGTCCATTGGTCACGATCGCCCCTCCTCGGGTAGCCGTCTCGTCGAGTACAGCGCAGGCTGCTGGTGAGTTCTTCCCTTGAGGTCGCAGGTGGCAGGAGGTCGTCATGGCAGCCGCAGATCCGGCTGGGAGCCCGTCGGGGAACCCGGCCGGAAACCCATCCGGAGGATCGTCCAAGAACCGTCGGAGTATCGCCCACCGGGTCCGTTACGCCGTGCGCTACCCGGAGCGCGTTCCGGCGCACGCGCGGCGGGTGGCGCGGGACGCCTGGCTGCGGCTGAAGCACCGGGACCACATCTCGTACTACCGCGCTGTCATGGCCGCCGACACCGCCCGCAGCCCCGAAGCCGCCGTCGGGCACAACCCCTCCGTCGAGAAGTGGGAGCGCATCGGGCGGATGCAGTTCGACTACCTCGTACGGCACGGTCTGGAGCCCCGGCACCGGATGCTGGAGATCGGCTGCGGGAACCTGCGCGCCGGGCGGCTGTTCATCGACCACCTGGACGCCGGGCACTACTACGGGATCGACATCTCGCCGGCCATCCTCCTGGAGGCCCAGCGCACCCTCGTACGAGAGGGTCTGCAATCCAAAGTGCCCTACCTGGCGCTCGTCGCCGACCTCTCCTTCGAATTCCTGCCCGAGGGGTACTTCGACGTCGTCCACGCGCACAGCGTGTTCTCGCACTCGCCGGCGCACGTCATAGAGCAGTGCTTCGCCCATGTCGGCCGCGTCCTCGCCCCCGGCGGCTTTTTCGACTTCACGTTCGGCCGCACCGAGGGCAAGGAACACCAGGTGCTGCACGAGGACTTCTATTACAGGACCGAGACCCTGGTCGAGCTCGCTCGGAAGTACGGTTTGTCGGCGCGCTTCATGGACGACTGGGAGGAGTTGCCGCACCGGCAGTCGAAGATCCGGGTGAGCGTGTTGAAGGAGGCGGATGGGCGACCGGGCCCCGATGTCAGTGCCGCCCCTTAACGTGGGCGCATGAATATCTGCGTCTTCCTCTCCGCCGCCGACCTCGACGACCGTTACACGCGCCCCGCGCGGGAGTTCGCCAAGCTGATCGGCAAGGGCGGGCACACGCTCGTGTGGGGCGGCTCGGACGTCGGGCTGATGAAGGTGGTCGCCGACGGGGTGCAGGAGGCGGGCGGCAGACTGCTGGGCGTGTCGGTCGCGTTCCTCGCGGCCAAGGCGCGGCCCGGCACCGACGAGATGGTGATCGCGCGGGACCTCGCCGAGCGCAAGAAGCTGCTCCTGGAGAAGGCCGACGCGGTCGTGATCATGGTCGGTGGTACCGGCACGCTCGACGAGGCGACCGAGATCCTGGAGCTGAAGAAGCATGGTCACACCGACAAGCCGGTGGTACTCCTCAACACGGCGGGCTTCTACGACGGTCTGAAGGAGCAGTTCCGGCGCATGGAGGACGAGGGATTCCTGCCGCGCCCGCTCTCCGACCTGGTGTTCTTCGCGGAGGAGCCGGTGGGGGCGATGGCGTATCTGGAGGAGAGCCGGGGAGTGGCGTGACGCGGTCACCACTGATGCGAGCATGGCGGGCATGGCTACTCATGTGATCACCGGGGCCGGGTCAGGCATCGGCGCGGCCGTCGCCCGTCGTCTGCACGCGCGTGGGGACGAGCTCGTACTCCACGTGCGCGACGCGGGCCGGGCGAAGGAGCTGGCGGCCGAGTTCCCCGGGGCGAAGACCCTGGTCGGCGACCTCGCCGACCCCGACAAGCTGTCCTGGGCCTTCTCCCACCAGACCCTGCCCGACCGGGTGGACTCGTTGCTGCACATCGCGGGTGTGGTCGACCTCGGGCCGGTCGGTGAGCTGACGCCCAAGTCCTGGCGCCACCAGCTCAACGTCAACCTCATCGCGCCCGCCGAGCTGACCCGGCACTTCCTGCCCCAACTCCGTGCCGCCCGTGGCCACGTGGTCTTCGTCAACTCCGGCGCCGGTCTCAACGCCCACGCCGGCTGGTCCGCCTACGCCGCCTCCAAGCATGGGCTGAAGGCTCTCGCGGATTCGCTCCGCTGGGAGGAACACGGCAACGGGGTCCGTGTCACGACCGTCTATCCCGGCCGCACGGCCAGCCCCATGCAGGCGAAGGTCCATCAGCAGGAGGGGAAGGAGTACGACCCGTCCCGGTGGATCGATCCGGAGTCCGTCGCCACGACGATCCTGATGGCGCTGGATCTGCCGAGGGACGCGGAGGTCAACGACCTTACGGTGCGGCCGGGTCGGTAACGGCGACTTCTTTCGCCCCCGCCGCCCCTACCCATTCCCATCCCCACAGGGGCTGCGCCCCTTCAACCCCCCTGCGGGAGAGCTCGGGGGGTGCGGTTTGTTCGGCGGGTGCGGGTGGTTCGTGGCTGATCGCGCAGATCCCCGCCCCCCCCTGAAAGACAAGGCCGCACCCCATGCTTTTAGGGGGCGCGGGGAACTGCGCGAACAACCCCCACTCACCCGCACCCGCCCCACAAACCGCACCCCCGAGCTCTGAGGCGCCCAGGCTCCCAAGACCTACGTAGGCTTCGGCACGTGAACGAGAACTTCAGTTTCGGCCCGGCCACTGGCATCGGCTCCATGCCCGGCGGCGATGCCAGGGAGGCCGCCAAGACCGTCACGGGGACGTTCGAGTGGCCGGACGGCGGGATGCCGTATCTGCCCGAGCTGCCCGCCAGGGGCCCCGGCGCCGACATGATCGGCAGAACAGCCGGCATGCTCGTCGAGCTGTACGCGCGCGTGGAGCCCAGTGGCTGGCGGATCGGGGACCGGCCGGGCCGGGACACCAAGCGGGCGAGGTCGTGGCTGGGCGAGGATCTGGACGCGCTGGAGGAGTTCACGCAGGGGTACGAGGGCCCGCTCAAGGTGCAGGCCGTCGGACCGTGGACGCTCGCCGCCGCGCTGGAGCTGAAGAACGGTGAGGTGGCCCTCTCCGACCCCGGCGCCTGCCGGGACCTCGCCGGCTCGCTGGCGGAAGGACTGCGGCTGCACCTCGCCGAGGTACGGCGGCGCGTGCCCGGCGCCACCGTCGTGCTTCAGCTCGACGAGCCCTCCCTCATCGCCGTACTGCGCGGGCAGGTCAAGACCGCCAGCGGCTACCGCACGCACCGCGCCGTGGACCGCCAGGTCATCGAGGCCACGCTTCGGGACATCATCGGAGTCCACAGCCCGGAAGGGGCGGTCGTCGTCCACTCCTGCGCCCCCGACGTCCCCTTCGCGCTGCTCCGCCGAGCCGGTGCCGCCGCGATCTCCTTCGACTTCTCGCTGCTCACCGAGCGTGACGACGACGCGATCGGGGAAGCCGTGGAGGGAGGCACGAAGCTGTTGGCCGGTGTCGTGCCGACCGCGGAGGGCCCGTTGTCAGACCCTGCCGGTAGCGTCATGGGTGTCAGGACGCTGTGGCGCAGGCTGGGGCTGCATCCGGGACTTCTCGCGGACGCGGTGACGGTCACTCCGTCGTGCGGACTCGTGGGGGTCTCCCCGGCGTACGCGCGGCAGGCGCTCGCCCACTGCGTCAAGGCGGCGAGATCTCTCGCGGACAACCCAGAGTAACGGGAGGACAACACGGTGGCCGGCGACAAGGACGCACAGCCCACATCGGTACCCGCCGAGACCTCGGTGCCCGCCGAGGCACGCGAGAAGCACGCGCGGCTCGCTGAGCAGGTCGAGGAGCACCGCTTCCGGTACTACGTGAAGGACGCCCCCGTCATCGACGATGCGGAGTTCGACCGCCTCCTGCGTACGCTCGAAGAGCTGGAGGAGGAGTATCCGGAGCTGCGCACGCCCGACTCGCCGACCCAGAAGGTCGCGGGGGCGTACGAGACGGAGTTCACCGCCGTCCAGCACCGCCAGCGCATGCTCTCCCTCGACAACGCCTTCACGGACGAGGAGTTGGCGGCCTGGGCCGACCGCGTCGCCAAGGACGTCGGCACGCCCGACTACCACCTGCTGTGCGAGCTCAAGGTCGACGGCCTCGCCGTCAACCTCACCTACGAGCACGGCCGCCTCACCCGCGCCGCGACCCGTGGCGACGGCCGCACCGGCGAGGACATCACGCCGAACGTCCGGACGATCGCCGAGATCCCGGACCGACTCAAGGGCGACAAGGTCCCCGACCTCGTGGAGATCCGCGGCGAGGTCTACTTCCCGATGGACAAGTTCGCCGAGCTCAACGAGCGACTGCTCGCGGCCGGCGACAAGCCCTTCGCCAACCCGCGCAACGCGGCGGCCGGTTCACTGCGCCAGAAGGACCCGCGCGTCACCGCCACCCGCCCGCTCCACATGGTGGTGCACGGCATCGGCGCCCTGGAGGGCTTCAAGGACGGTCTCACCCGCCTCTCCCAGGGCTACGACCTGCTCAAAGCCTGGGGCCTGCCCACAGCCCGGCACAACAGGGTGGTCGACGACCTCGACGGCGTACGGGAGTTCATCACCCACTTCGGAGAGAACCGCCACTCCGTGGAGCACGAGATCGACGGCGCGGTCGTCAAGCTCGACGAGATCCCCCTCCAGGGCCGCCTCGGCTCCACCTCACGCGCCCCGCGCTGGGCCATCGCGTACAAGTACGCGCCGGAGGAGGTCAACACCAAGCTCGTCAACATCCGTGTGGGTGTGGGACGTACGGGCCGGGTGACGCCGTACGCCCAGGTCGAGCCCGTGACGGTCGCGGGCTCGGAGGTCGAGTTCGCCACCCTGCACAACCAGGACGTGGTCAAGGCCAAGGGCGTCCTCATCGGCGACACGGTGGTGCTGCGCAAGGCCGGTGACGTCATCCCGGAGATCCTCGGACCCGTGGTCGACCTGCGCGACGGCAGCGAGCGCGAGTTCGTGATGCCCGCCGAGTGCCCGGAGTGCGGTACGCCACTCGCGCCGGCCAAGGAGGGCGACATCGACGTGCGCTGCCCCAACTCCCGCAGCTGCCCGGCCCAGTTGCGCGAACGGCTCTTCTATCTCGCGGGCCGCAAGTGCCTGGACATCGAGCACTTCGGCTACGTCGCCGCCGCCGCGCTCACCAAGCCGCTGGAGCCGTCCGACCCGCCGCTCCTCGACGAGGGCGACCTGTTCGACCTCACCATCGAGCAGTTGCTGCCCATCAAGGCGTACGTCCGCGACCAGGACAGCGGACTGCCCAAGCGCGACCCGAAGACCGGCGAGGAGAAGGTCGCCACGGTCTTCGCCAACCAGGAGGGCGCGCCGAGGAAGAACGCGGTCGCGATGCTGGAGAACATCGAGGCGGCCAAGGAGCGGCCGCTCGCGCGCATCCTGACCGGCCTGTCGATCCGGCACGTGGGACCGGTGGCCGCCGAGGCGCTCGCGCGCGAGTTCCGTTCGATCGAGCGGATCGAGCAGGCGACCCAGGAGGAGTTGGCGACCACCGACGGCGTCGGGCCGATCATCGCGGCCTCGCTCAAGGAGTGGTTCGCGGTGGACTGGCATCAGGAGATCCTCCGCAAGTGGCGGGCCGCCGGGGTCCGTATGGAGGAAGAGGGCTCCGGCGAGGACCAGGGTCCCCGGCCGCTCGAAGGGTTGACAGTCGTCGTGACCGGCACGCTCGAACACCACACGCGCGACGGAGCCAAGGAGGCGCTGCAGAGCCGGGGCGCGAAGGTGACCGGGTCGGTTTCGAAGAAGACCTCATTCGTCGTGGTCGGTGAGAATCCGGGCTCGAAGTTCGACAAGGCGATGCAACTCAAGGTACCGGTTCTGAACGAGGACGGCTTCGCCGTTCTGCTCGAACAAGGACCGGAAGCAGCTGCGGAAGTCGCGCTTCCGACCGAGGAGTAGGGGTTGAACGCCACCCGTTCGGCGCATACCAGATGCATATGGGTGGCCGGTCGCATTCGGGCAACCGTCGTCGACCGCTGCCCGAGAAAGCCTTGTGCGGCCTACTGTTGAGATGTGCGCCTGCCGTGCCCGGACGCGTGGTGGGTTTTCGGACGCGGTGCCGTTGAGGGTTGTCGGGAGCAACGGGCCGCGTGGCGTGGGCACCGCCGGCTGTGAGAGGGACGGGAATGGAACCGACCGAGAGCGTCGCCCCGGACTCGCGGCTGCGCCTGCGCCGGGTGTCCGGGGCCTGGCGATGGGGGCGTTCCCTGCTCATGAGGGGACGCCCGTTCGAGGGAACTCGAGAACCTCGAGAACCTCGAGAACGTCGAGAACGGAGCGGCGCACAGGAGACCGGCGCGGACCCCCGGGTCGGCGCCGGATGGCCACCGGGCCGTGCGGGCGGGAGCGCACCCGGCGCCCTCGTACCGGCCCCCGTACAGCTCACTGCCGGCCCCGCAGTCGGCACCGGCGGGGCCGCACCCGGCACGGCCACGCTCGGTGACGGCCGAGGGCACGGGCTGCCCGGCCACGACACAGAGCGGCACATGGCCTGGCCCGCACTGCCCGCCGCGATCGTCGGCCTCGCCGGCGCCATCCTGGGCGCCGGCTTCTACCGGGCCTTCGCCGGGCAGCACGCGCTCTTCCCGTCCGGCGCGGTCGGCTGGTCCCTCGCCCTGCTCACCGGCATCATCGTCGGCCACCTCGTCGCCATGGGCCGCGCCCGCTGGTGGGGCGGCACCGGCTCCGGCGCCGCCCTCACCCTCTCCGTACTGCTGCTGTACGGCTGGGTGCCGGCAGGGATGGTCAGCCTCACCGTCGTGGTCCTCGTCGGCGTCGCCCGCCGAGGCCGCTGGCGGCAGGGCGTACTGCACGGCGCGGTCGACATCCTCGGCATCGGCGTCGGCGCGCTCGTCCTGAGGGCCTTCGGCCGCATCCCCTCCGTGGAGCGGCCCTGGGACCCCGAGAACTGGACCCTCTACTCGGCGCCCCAGGTGGCGCTCGTCGCCGTCGCCTACCTCGTGGTCACCCGCGCCCTGCTCTGGTACCTGGCCTCACCGCGCGGCGGTGTCCCCACCGTCGCCCGTACGGCCATGGTGAGACAGGGCCTCGTCGCCGTCGCGCTGCTCGGCATCGCGCCGCTGGTCTGCGTCGTCGCCACCGCCCAGCCCCTCTTGCTGCCCCTGTTCGCCATCCCGCTCATCGCGCTCGACTCCACCCTGTGGATCGCGCGTGCCCGGGCGGAGGAACAACTGCGCGACCCGCTCACCGGACTGCCGAACCGCCAGTGGCTGCTCGAACGGACCTGGACCGCCCTGGACGACGCCGAACGTATCGGGGCGAGGGCGGCACTGATGCTGATCGACCTTGATCGTTTCAGGTCCGTCAATGACACGCTCGGGCATCTCGCGGGCGACCGGCTGCTGCTGCAGATAGCTGATCGGCTGCGAGTGGCGCTGCCGCGCGGAGCGGAGGCCGCGCGGCTCGGCGGCGACGAGTTCGCCGTACTGCTGCCCATCGCCGACTCCACGACGTCCGCGTCGCGTGTCGCCCGCAACCTTGTCGCCGCGCTCGGCTCACCGCTCGACCTCGACGGGCTCACCCTTGTCCTGGAGGCCAGCGCCGGGCTCGCCGTCTTCCCCGACCACGCGCTCGACGCGGAGGGGCTGCTGCGGCGGGCGGACGTGGCGATGTACCAGGCGAAGCGGGACCGCACCGGCGTCGAGGTCTACGAGTCCAAGCGGGACTCCAACACCCCCGACCGGCTCGGACTCCTCGGCGACCTCCGGCGCGCGCTGGACGCGCACGAGGTCGAGCTGCACTACCAGCCGAAGGTCCGCTTCGACGGGCAGGTCGCCGGTCTTGAGGCGCTCGTGCGGTGGGTGCATCCCGAGCGGGGGAAGGTGCCGCCGGACGAGTTCATAGCGATCGCCGAGTCGTCCGGGCTGATGCCGCACCTCACCGAGTACGTCCTGGAGACGGCCCTCGGGCAGGTGGCGCGGTGGCGGGCGCAGGGCCTGCATGTGCCGGTCGCCGTGAACGTGTCCCCGCGCGACGTCCACACCCCCGGATTCGCCGGGGCCGTGGCCGCGCGGCTCGCCCGTCACGGGGTCCCTGCCGGGGCGTTGCAGCTGGAGATAACCGAGCACGTGCTTCTGGAGGATCCGCAGCGGGCCGCGGACACCCTGGCCGGGCTGACCGGGCACGGGGTGAAGATGTCGCTCGACGACTTCGGGACCGGGTACTCGTCGTTGGTCCATCTGCGGCGGCTGCCCGTGAGCGAGCTGAAGATCGACCGGTCGTTCGTGGCGCGGCTGGCGGTCGACAACGAGGACGCGGAGATCGTGCGCTGCACCGTGGATCTCGCGCATTCGCTGGGGCTGCTCGTCGTCGCTGAGGGCGTCGAGGACGACGAGACGTGGGAGCGGTTGCGGGATCTGGGGTGCGATGCGGTGCAGGGGTGGCTCGTGGCCGCGGCCATGCCCCCGGACGAGACGACGGCATGGCTGCGGGCCCGTGGCTCGCGGGGCTGGCAGCGGCCGGCGGCGGCGCTGCCAGCGGCGACGGCCGACGAGTAGTTTTCTCGCCCCCGCCGCCCCTACCCATTCCCTCCTCCACTCTCGGCTCCGCTCGAGCGGGGGGACCCCCATCAGGGGCGGCTGCCCCTTCGACCCCGCTGCGCCTGAGAGCTCGGTCCGGTCGGTGGGTTGGCGGGTGCGGGTAGGTGGGGGCTTGTCGCGCAGTTCCCCGCGCCCCTTAAAAGCAGGGGGTGCCCCCGGGTAACCAGGGGCGCGGGGAACTGCGCGAGCAACCACACCAAACCCGCAGACGCCCCACATCCGCAACCTCCCGAGCTCTTCTGCGGGGGTCGAAGGGGCAGTCGCCCCTGATGGGGGTCCCCCCAGCTAGAGCGAAGCCGAGAGTGGGGGAGGGACGGGTAGGGGCGGCGGGGGCGAATAACCCGGGCGCGGGGAGTCGCGCGCGCCCCATAGGATTGGCGCCAAACCACACACACTCACCCCAGAGGATCGCTGCATGCCTGGCATCACGCGCGAGGAGGTCGCCCACCTCGCCCGGCTGGCGCGTCTGGAGCTGAAGCCCGAAGAGCTTGAACACTTCGCGGGCCAGCTGGACGACATCATCGGCGCGGTCGCCCGCGTCAGCGAGGTCGCCGACCAAGACGTCCCGCCGACCTCGCACCCGCTGCCGCTGACGAACGTCATGCGCGCGGACGAGGTCCGTCCGTCGCTCACCCCCGAGCAGGCGCTGTCCGGCGCCCCGGCCCAGGAGCAGCAGCGTTTCAAGGTGCCGCAGATCCTGGGGGAGGACTGATCACGTCATGACCGACAGCATCATCAAGCTCACCGCGGCCGAGATCGCCGCGAAGATCGCGTCCGGCGAGCTCACGGCCGTACAGGTCACCGAGGCCCACCTGGCCCGTATCGAGGCCGTCGACGAGAAGGTGCACGCCTTCCTGCACGTCGACCGCGAGGGCGCCCTCGCCCAGGCTCGCGCCGTCGACGAGAAGCGCGAGCGAGGGGAGAAGCTGGGCCCGCTCGCCGGTGTGCCGCTCGCCCTCAAGGACATCTTCACCACCGTGGGCGTGCCCACCACCGTCGGGTCGAAGATCCTCGAAGGGTGGATCCCGCCCTACGACGCCACCCTCACCAAGAGGCTGAAGGACGCGGACGTCGTCATTCTCGGCAAGACCAACATGGACGAGTTCGCCATGGGGTCCAGCACCGAGAACAGCGCGTACGGGCCCACCGGCAACCCGTGGGACCTCACCCGCATCCCCGGCGGCTCCGGCGGAGGTTCCTCCGCCTCCCTCGCCTCCTTCCAGGCGCCCCTCGCCATCGGCACCGACACCGGCGGATCGATCCGCCAGCCGGCCGCCGTCACCGGCACGGTGGGCGTCAAGCCGACGTACGGGGCGGTCTCCCGCTACGGCATGGTGGCGTTCTCGTCCTCCCTCGACCAGGGCGGGCCCTGCGCCCGTACGGTCCTGGACGCGGCCCTTCTCCACGAGGTCATCGCCGGACACGACCCGCTCGACTCCACCTCCATCGACGCCCCGGTCCCGCCGGTCGTCGAGGCCGCCCGCAACGGCTCGGTCGCGGGGATGCGCGTCGGTGTCGTCAAGCAGTTCCGCGGCGAGGGCTACCAGGCCGGTGTCGTACAGCGCTTCGACGAGGCCGTCGAGGTCCTGAAGGAGCTGGGTGCCGAGGTCGTCGAGCTGGACTGCCCGTCCTTCGACCTGGCGCTGGCCGCGTACTACCTGATCGCGCCGAGCGAGTGTTCGAGCAATCTCGCCCGCTTCGACGGCCTGCGCTACGGCCTGCGTACCGGCGACGACGGCACGAACTCCGCCGAGGCGGTCACCTCCCTCACCCGTGAGGCGGGCTTCGGCCCGGAGGTCAAGCGCCGCATCATGCTCGGCACGTACGCCCTGTCGAGCGGCTACTACGACGCGTACTACGGCTCCGCCCAGAAGGTCCGTACGCTCATCACCCGCGACTTCGAGAAGTCGTTCGAGAAGGTGGATGTGATCGTCTCCCCGACGACGCCGACCACCGCCTTCCCGATCGGTGAGCGTGCCGACGACCCGATGGCGATGTACCTCGCGGACCTGTGCACCATCCCGACCAACCTCGCGGGCAACGCCGCGATGTCTCTGCCCTGCGGTCTCGCGCCGGAGGACGGACTGCCGGTCGGCCTGCAGATCATCGCCCCGGCCATGCAGGACGACCGCCTTTACAAGGTCGGCGCCGCTGTGGAGGCCGCCTTCGTGGAAAAGTGGGGGCACCCGCTCCTCGAGGAGGCTCCGTCGCTGTGAGTGCACTGTCCAAGGCCAAGGGCTTCAAGAAGTCCAAGTCCGGCACGTACCTGTCCATGGCCACGACCGCGCTCGGCGCGATCAGTGTCGTCAAGCAGGCCAAGAAGGCCCGCCTCGAGAGCGACACGCTGCGCCTCGTCGACGCCGCCGTGTCCGCCGCCGCCATCGTCACCGGCCTCGCCATCCTCTACCGCGAGTTGAAGCGGCTGGGCGACGACGACGTCCTGATGGGCTGAGAGGGAAGTTTCACCGTGACCACCACGACCGACCTGGTGTCGTACGAGGACGCGCTGGCGTCGTACGACCCCGTCATGGGCCTTGAGGTCCATGTCGAACTCGGCACCAAGACCAAGATGTTCTGCGGCTGTTCGACCGAACTCGGTCAGGACGCCAACACGCAGACCTGCCCCGTCTGCCTCGGCCTGCCCGGCGCGCTCCCGGTCGTCAACGCGACCGGCGTCGAGTCCGCGATCAAGATCGGTCTCGCGCTGAACTGCGAGATCGCCGAGTGGTGCCGCTTCGCCCGGAAGAACTACTTCTATCCGGACATGCCGAAGAACTTCCAGACCTCCCAGTACGACGAGCCGATCGCCTGCAACGGCTACCTCGACGTCCAGCTGGAGGACGGCGAGACCTTCCGCGTGGAGATCGAGCGCGCCCACATGGAGGAGGACACCGGCAAGTCCACCCACGTGGGCGGCGCGACGGGCCGCATCCACGGCGCCTCGCACTCGCTGCTCGACTACAACCGTGCCGGCATCCCGCTCATCGAGATCGTCACCAAGCCGATCGTCGGGGCCGGGGAGCGCGCGCCGGAGGTCGCCAAGGCGTACGTCCGTGAGCTGCGCGAGCTCATCAAGGCGCTCGGCGTCTCGGAAGCCCGGATGGAGATGGGCCAGATGCGCTGCGACGTGAACCTGTCGCTGCGCCCGAACGGCACAGAGAAGTTCGGCACGCGTTCCGAGACGAAGAACGTGAACTCGCTGCGTTCCGTGGAGCGTGCCGCTCGCTTCGAGATCCAGCGGCACGCGGCCGTGCTCAACGGTGGCGGGACGATCATCCAGGAGACCCGGCACTTCCACGAGGACACGGGGTCGACGACCTCGGGCCGGGTGAAGGAGGAGGCCGAGGACTACCGGTACTTCCCCGAGCCGGACCTGGTGCCGGTGGCCCCCTCGCGCGAGTGGGTCGAGAAGATCCGCGCCGCGCTGCCCGAGCTGCCGCTGGTCCGCCGCAACCGGCTCCGCGAGGAGTGGGGCATCAGCGGCACCGACATGCAGGCGATCCTCAACGCCGGTGCGCTGGAACCGATCGTCGCCACCATCGAGGCCGGGGCCGACGCCGCCTCCGCCCGCAAGTGGTGGATGGGTGAGCTGGCCCGTAGCGCCAACGAGGCGGGCACGTCGCTCGACGAGCTGGCGATCACGCCGGCGCAGGTCGCCCGGGTCACCGAGCTGGTCTCGAAGGGCGACCTGAACGACAAGCTGGCGCGCCAGGTCATCGAAGGCGTCCTCGCGGGCGAAGGCACCCCGGACGAGGTCGTCGAGAAGCGCGGTCTGAAGGTCGTCTCCGACGAGGGCGCCCTGACGACGGCCGTCGAGGAGGCCATCGCCGGCAACCCGGCCATCGCGGACAAGATCCGCGGCGGCAAGGTGGCCGCGGCCGGCGCCCTGGTCGGCGCGGTCATGAAGGCCACGCGCGGTCAGGCGGACGCGGCCCGCGTCAAGGAGCTGATCCTGGAGAAGCTGGGCGTCAGCGAGGGCTGAACGAACAGGTTGAACGAATAGACGTTCCACTCCGTACATCCGGGGGCGGTACATCACTGCGATGTACCGCCCCCGGGTGCGTCCACGGCTGTTGCACAGGGCGACAGAGTGCAGTCATCCGTCCTGTGAGCTGGCTCCCATCTCCTGTGACGAGGCCCTCAAACCCGCCTGACGATCACATTTGGATGCAACAGTGACTAGGCATTGCTCACGTGTTCTTTGCGTGCTGTTCAGTTCCAATTGCGGCTGTACACGGTCAAAGATCAATGAACCCCCCAGGAGCACGATCCGTGGCAGCCCTTGCGCGCTGGTGCGTCCGGCACCGTCTCGTCACCGTCATTCTGTGGCTGGTCGCGTTCGCGGGCACGGCCGCCGGCGCCGCCGCCGCGGGAGCCGCGTACTCGAACGACTACAAGACCCCCGGCACGGAATCCAGCCGCGCCGCGGATCTCCTGAGCGAGGGCTTCCCGCAGATCAGCGGTGACAGCGCCACCGTCGTCTGGCACACGGACGACGGAACCGTACGGGCCGCCGCCGTCGAACAGACGATGACCCGGGCCCTCGACGAGATCGCCGAGCTGCCGGGTGTGGCCGCCGTGACCGACCCGTACGACGGCGCCGACGGCGGCCGGATCAGCGGGGACGACCGTACGGCGTACGCCACCCTCACCTTCGACAAGCCGGCCGAGGACATCGACAAGGCGCAGGCCCAGGCCGTCGTCGACGCGGCGAGGGCCGCCGAGGGCGACGGGCTCCAGGTCGAGCTGGGCGGCAATGCCATCGCGCTCACCGAGACCTCCGGTGGACACCTCGCCGAGATCGTGGGCGTGCTCGTCGCCGCCGTGGTGCTCTTCCTCGCCTTCGGCTCGCTCGCGGCCTCGCTGCTGCCGATCGCGACCGCCCTGGTCAGTGTGGGCACCGCGTACGCGGGGATCACCCTGCTCGGGCACGCCATGACGGTGGCCGACTTCGCGCCCATGCTGGGCACGCTGATCGGGCTCGGCGTCGGCATCGACTACGCGCTGTTCATCGTCACCCGGCACCGGCGCGGGCTGAAGCGGGGCCTGCCGGTCGAGGAGGCCGCGCGGAGCGCGGTCGCCACCACCGGGAGGGCCGTCGTCTTCGCGGGCGCCACCGTCTGCATTGCCCTGCTCGGCATGCTGATCCTGCGGCTCGGCTTCCTCAACGGCGTCGCGATCGCCGCCTCGCTGACCGTGGTCCTCACCGTCGCCGCCTCCGTCACGTTGCTGCCGGCCCTGCTGTCGTTCATTGGCATGCGGGCGCTGAGCCGCCGCGAGCGCCGCCGGCTCACCGAGCACGGCCCCGAACCAGAGCTGCCCACAGGCTTCGCCGCCCGCTGGTCCGCCTTCGTCGAACGGCACCCCAAGAAGCTCGGCGCGATCTCCCTCGTCGTCATGACCCTGCTCGCCCTGCCCACGCTCGGACTGCGCCTCGGCACCTCCGACCAGGGCAACGACCCGCAGACGACGACCACTCGCCAGGCGTACGACCTCCTCGCGGAGGGCTTCGGCCCAGGCGTCAACGGCCCGCTCACCCTGGTCACCGAGGTCGACGGCGCCGCCGACAAGCTCGCGCTCGACAACCTGGACACCACACTCAGGGCCACCGAGGGCGTCTCGGCGGTCACCCCGGTGACGTACAGCAGCAGTGGCGACACCGCGTACCTCACCGTCGTACCGGACTCCTCCCCGCAGTCCGAGAAGACCAGCGATCTGGTCGAACGGCTGCGCGACGAGGTGCTGCCGCGCGCCGAGACCGACACCTCGCTCGATCTGCACGTCGGCGGGATGACCGCCGGTTACGACGACTTCGCGGATGTGATCGTCGGCAAGCTGCCGCTGTTCGTCGGGGTCGTGATCGGACTCGGCTGTCTGCTGCTCCTGCTCGCCTTCCGGTCGATCGGGATACCGCTCAAGGCCGCCGCGATGAACGTGGCCGCCGTCGCCGCCGCGTTCGGCGTGGTCGTCGCGATCTTCCAATGGGGCTGGGGCAGCGAGCTGCTGGGCCTCGGCAGCGCCGGGCCGATCGAACCCTTCCTGCCCGTGATCATGGTGTCGGTCCTCTTCGGGCTCTCCATGGACTACCAGGTCTTCCTGGTCAGCCGGATGTACGAGGAGTGGCTGGAGACCGGCGACAACCGGCGCGCGGTCCGGGTCGGTCTCGCCGAGACCAGCCGGGTGATCAACTCCGCGGCGGTCATCATGATCTCCGTCTTCCTCGCCTTCGTCCTCAGCGGCGACCGCGTGATCGCCATGTTCGGCATCGCCCTCGCCGCCGCGATCGCCCTCGACGCCTTCGTCCTGCGTACGCTCCTCGTTCCCGCCCTCATGCACATGCTCGGCGGCGCCAACTGGTGGCTGCCCCGCTGGCTCGACAAGCGCATGCCCCGCATCAGCATCGAACCGCCCGAGTCCCGTGCCGCCCATGAGAGGCTCACAGACGTCGCAGTCGACGATCTGGAGAAGGAGCGGCCGCAGGATGTACGCGATATCCCTGGGTGACGACGGAGCCGAACTCCGGCCTCTGGAGCCGTGGTACGCCGAGGAGTTCCTCGCCCACCTGGAACGGGGGCGGGAATTCATCAACCAGTACGTGCCCTTCGGCTCGACGGCCACGGACGTCGCGTCCGCCCGGGAAGTCCTCCAGCGGTACGCCGACATGCGCGCCGCCGACACCGGCTCCCTGCACGGCCTGTGGCTCGACGGGAAGCTCGTCGGTGGCGTCCTCTTTCTCAACTTCGACGCGGAGAACGCCAACTGCGAGGTCGGCTGCTGGCTGGAACCCGCCGGTACGGGGCGGGGGCTGGTCACACGCGCGATGCGGATCCTCATCGACTGGGCGGTCGATGTCCGCGGCATCCACCGGGTCGAGTGGATCGCGGCCTCCGGGAACCGGCCGAGCCTGAACGTGGCCCGGCGGCTGGGCATGTCCCGGGACGGTGTGCAGCGGGAGAGGTATCCCCACCGAGGGGTCAGGCACGATCTGGAGATATGGTCCGTCCTGGCGCCCGAATGGCGTGCGGCACGCGCGCGTGGCGCGCACAGCGATCATTAAGAGACCTCTCAGACAACATTCGTACGGTGCGAGGTATGGGAACCAAGACAGTGGACGAGACAGGGGCCGGTACGGGCACCGAGGCGAAGAACGACGAGGACAAGGTGGATGTGACCAAGGCCGAGGCCGACACGGAGTCGTCCGAGGCTGCCGCGGCTGGCGTGACCGACCTGGAGCCGACCGACGCCGAGCAGGCCGAGGACGGCGACGAGCTGCTTGAGGCCCAGGTGAAGGAGCCCTCGGGCGCGGGCCAGGGAGCCGGCGCCATCGTCTCCGCCGCGCTCGCGGTCATCTCGCTGAGCGGCAGCTGGGTCGGCACGGTGGCCGCCGAGCGCGAGCAGATCAGCGGCAACCTGGAGATGCAGGCCGCGACCAACGCGACCGTCGCCACACAGCTCGAGGCGGTCTACGGCGACGCCTGGCAGGCCACCGCGATGTGGGGCGGCGTCTTCGCGCTGATCGCGCTGATCGTCGGTGTCGCGGTCCTCGCCCGGCCGGCGTTCGGCGTCCCGGGCAAGCCGCAGCCGGTCTGGATCAAGTCGGTCTCCTGGGCGGGTGTTTCGCTCGGCGTCATCGGACTGATCCTCGCGGTCCTCAAGTACACGGACGTCTGGCTCGGACTGCCGTCCGTCTGAATCACCCAGAGCTGAATCACCCCGAATCACCGGGGGTCCTGAGGGGCCTTAGGTCGACCGTAGGTATGTCGCGGTCGATCTAAGGCCCCTCAGCCGTTCAAGATGCGGAACTCTCCCGATGCGGCGGACCCGCCTTGGAGACGAAGGTCGAGGCATCGGCATCGCAGGAAGCGAGCCGAAGCCGATCCTTCACGGGGGTACGAGATGTTCGAGTACGAACTCCAGCAGATCCGTTCCGCAGAGCTGATCCGCGAGGCGGAGCACTACCGCCAGGCACGGGAGGCGCGCCGCGCCCAGCGCGCCCATCGCGAGGAGAACGACGCGGAGGGGGTGCAGGTGCGTCGCCGACGCGTCCGCCGCTTCCGGTTCCCTCGCGCCGCATGAGCGGCCCGCGGATAATCGGTGCCGGACTGTCGGACCCGCGTGCGATGCTCGGCGTTGTGGAGACCATGTCCGTCAGTCCGGTGTTCGTCGGCCGCGCCGACGAACTGGAGGTGTTGCACGACGCGCTCGCCCGCGCCGCGGGAGCCCCGGGGGAGCCACAGGCGTTGCTCCTCGGCGGTGAGGCCGGGGTCGGGAAGACGCGCCTCGTCGAGGAGTTCGCCGACGTGGCCGTGCGCGCGGGCGCGGTCGTCGCGCTCGGCGGCTGCGTCGAGATCGGCGCCGACGGGCTGCCGTTCGCGCCCTTCTCAACCGCCCTGCGCGCCCTGTACCGCGGGTTCCCCGTCGAGCTGATCGCCGCGGCCGCCGGCCAGGAGGAGGAACTGGCGCGGCTGCTGCCCGAGTTGGGCGAGACCCCACGGGCCCGGCACGACGAGGAGGGCACGGCCCGCCTGTTCGAACTCACCGCCCGCCTCCTGGAGCGCCTCGCCGCCGAGCGCACGATCGTCCTCGTCCTGGAGGACCTGCACTGGGCCGACGCCTCCACCCGCCATCTCCTCGCCTATCTGCTGCGCACCCTGCGCACCGGCCGCCTCGTCGTCCTCGCCACCTACCGCTCCGACGACATCCACCGCCGCCACCCGCTGCGCCCGCTCCTCGCCGAGCTCGACCGCCTCCGCAGGGTCCGCCGTATCGAACTGCGCCGCTTCAACCGCGCCGAGGTCGGCCATCAGCTGGCGGGCATCCTCGCCGCCGAACCCGATCCGAAACAGGCCGACGACATCTTCGAACGTTCCGACGGCAACGCCTTCTTCGTCGAGGAACTCGCCGTCGCCGCCCACGACGGGGGCTGCGCCGCCCTCACCGACTCCCTGCGGGACCTCCTCCTCGTCCGCGTCGAACGGCTCCCCGAGGACGCCCAGCGGGTCGCCCGCATCGTCGCCGAGGGCGGCTCCACCGTGGAGTACGCCCTGCTCGCTGCCGTGGCCCAGCTCCCCGAGGACGACCTCATCGAGGCGCTACGGGCTGCCGTCGGCGCCAACATCCTCCTGGCCGCACCCGGCGGCGACGGTTACCGCTTCCGGCACTCCCTGGTCCGCGAGGCCGTCAGCGACGACCTGCTGCCCGGCGAACGCTCGCGCCTCAACCGCCGCTATGCCGAAGCCCTGGAGGCCGACCCGACGCTCGTCCCGGCCGACGGCCGCGCCACCCGCCTGGCCAGCTACTGGTACCACGCCCACGACGCCGCCAAGGCCCTGCCCGCCGTCCTCGACGCCTCCGTCGAGGCCCGCTCCCGGCACGCCCACGCCGAGCAACTACGGCTCCTGGAACGGGCGATGGAGCTCTGGGAGGCCGCCCCCGACCCCGTACGCGCCGCCCTGCGCCCCATCGACTACACCGAGGTCTACCCACCCTGCGGCTGCGACCCGGCCACCACGCCGCTGCGCTATCTCGACCTGATGGCGGAGGCGGCCGTCGCGGGCCGACTGAGCGGGGAGCGGGAGCGGGCCCTCAGGATCACCCGGCGGGCGCTGGACCTGCTGACAGAGGAGAAGGACCCCCTCCGGGCCGCCTGGTTCTGGGTCCAGCGAGGCGTGTTGGTCCAAGGACTGGCCCGGGGCAATGGCTGGAAGGAACTCAACACCGCTCAGGAACTCGTATGTGGCCTGCCGCCGTCGGAGGTGCACGCCGAGGTCCTCACGATGGCCGCCGCGTGGTCCATGCTGCACGAGCCCGGTCCCGAGGCCCTGTCCGCCGCCCAGCGTGCCGTTGATTACGCGTGCATGGTCGGTGCCGACGAGATCGAGTTGAGCGCGCGGCTCACGCTGGGCGGGCTGATGGTCGACGCGGGGGACGCCGATGGAGGGCTGGCCGAGATGTACGAGGTCAGGGACCGGGTGGTGCAGAAGCCGAGCGCTTTCGCCACAGTCCTGGGCAACGCCCTGGTCAACCTGCCCTCGATCCTGGAAAGCATCGGCCGCTCCCAGGAGGCGGTGGCACGCCTCAAGGAGGGTCTGGAACTCGTCCGGCGGCTGGGACTGCGCGACACCGAGTCCTGGCTGTGGGCGAACCTCGCCGAATGCATGGAGTCCCTCGGGCGCTGGGACGAAGGAGCCGAGGCCTTGCTGAACGCCCAGAGCATCGGTCACAACGCGAAGCCGCGCGGTGTCGGAGCCACCTACGGCGCCCGCATGGCGCTCGCCCGGGGCGAGGTCGCCGAAGCGCATCGCCAACTGGACACCGCTCGCGCCCACTTCGGCACGCACGACCCCATGCCCCAGTACAACCTCCCCCTGTCCTCCCTCACCATCGGCATCGCCGCCGCAGAAGGCCGCCTCCCAGATGCCCGCGCCGAACTGGCTCGCGTCCTCGACACCGGCTTGCCCGTCGGCACCCAGCGCTACGCCTGGCCCCTGCTGCTCACCGCCGCCATCGCAGAGGCCGACCTGCGAGGGCTGCCGGCCGCCGGGCAGGGCCGTGCCGAGGTCCTCGACCGGATCTTCGCCGTGGTCAAGAAGCTCACCACCGGCGCACCGATCTGGCTCGCCCACGAACTCTGGGTACGCGCCGAACTCCAGCGAGCCGAGGGCGTCGTGTCCCCCGACTCCTGGTCCGAGGTCGTCACCGCCTTCGAGCCCCTGGAACGGCCGTACGACCTCGCCCGCGTCCGGCACCGCCTCGCCGAGGCGCTGCTGGCAGACGGCAGCGACGACGAGGCCCGCGACCGCGCGACGGAGCTGCTACGACTGTCCGCCGCCGTTGCCGACCACCTCGGCGCCCGCCCGCTCGCCGAGGACGTCGCCCTCCTCGCCCGCCGCGCCCGCCTCACCCTCGGCCGTGCCCCCGAGGCCGCCCTCACCCCCGCCGACCCCGTCGCGGCGCTCGGCCTCACCGGCCGTGAACACGACGTCCTCCGCCTGGTCGCCGCCGGCCGCACCAACCGCCAGATAGCCGAGGAACTCTTCATCTCCCCGAAGACGGCCAGCGTCCACGTCTCCAACATCCTGGCCAAGCTCGGCGTCTCCGGGCGGGGAGAGGCGGCGGCGGTCGCACATCGGCTGGGGTTGTTCCCTACGGGGGTCGGGGAGCGACTGGCAGCGGGATGACGCAGCCGGGCACGAATCACACGAGAGACGCGTTGTACCAGATCGAGTTCGGGGCTCCACCGATCGCTGATCGACGACTCACAGCCGCCCGCCCCGACGCGGGCCCAAGGGGGGAGCACTGTGTTCAACGCTTTCGAGGAACTGTTCGCGCCGGGCCGTAAGCACACCCGTGATGAGCAGAACCGGCTGGAGCTGACCAGGGAGGACGTGGGGGACAACGATCCCGGGCGTGGACCGATAGATCTCGCGTCCGGGAAAGTCGTCGTGCGGCCGCCCAATGCGGGGGAGGGGGCAGAGGAGACAGAGGCCGAGGGCTCCGAGGAGTGAGGCGCCGGCCCTTTTACGTCACCTCCAGTTCCAGGATCTTGTCGTCGCCGTTCTCGGGGGAGCCCCGGCCGTCCGTTTCGCTCGTGACCAGCCAGAGCTTGTTGCCACCGGCGGAGACGACCGTGCGGAGGCGGCCGTAATCGCCTTCGAGGAAGGCCTGGGGGTCGGCGGAGGCCTTGGTGCCGTCGAGGGGGATGCGCCAGAGGCGTTCACCCTTGAGGCCCGCCATCCAGACGGAACCCTCCGCCATGGCGATACCGCTGGGGGAGGCTTCGTCCGTCCCCCATACGGCCACCGGGTCGATGAAGCCGGACTCGCCGCCCTTGCCCTCCACCTCCGGCCAGCCGTAGTTGCCGCCGGGCTGGATCTGGTTCAGCTCGTCCCAGGTGTTCTGGCCGAACTCCGAGGCCCACAGGCGCTGCTTGCCGTCCCAGGCCAGGCCCTGGACGTTGCGGTGGCCGTAGGAGTACACGGGGGAGTTGTCGAAGGGGTTGCCCGGGGCGGGCTCGCCGTCCGGGGTTATGCGCAGGATCTTGCCGCCGAGGGACTTCTTGTCCTGGGCCAGCGGGCCCTCGTACCGCTCGCCGGTGCTCGCGTACAACATCTGGTCGGGGCCGAAGGCGATACGGCCGCCGTTGTGATTCGTGCCCTTGGGGATGCCGCGGAGGATCGTGTCCGGGGCGCCCAGTTGCTCGCCCTCGGGCTTCTCGGGGTCGTAGAGCATCCGCACGATGCGGTTGTCGGACTCCGAGGTGAAGTAGGCGTAGAGCATGTGGTCGGAGGCGTAGTCCGGGGAGACGGCGAGGCCCATGAGGCCGCCCTCGCCGGCCGGGGCGACGCCGGGGACCTCGCCGAGCTCCGTCTTCTCGCCGGTCTCCGGGGCGATTCTGCTGATCGTGGCCTCGTCGCGGGAGGAGACGAGGAGGCCGCCCTCGGGGAGGGGGGCGAGGCCCCAGGGGGTGTTCAGGTCCTCGGTGACGGTGCGGACCACCTTCACCGAGCCCTTTGCCGGGGGTACCTCGGCCGCCGCCTGCTCCGAGGGGGACGCCGGTGTGCTGCTGCTCGGCGGTGAGCTTCCGGGTGTGTCCGGTTGCTTTCCGCCGTCGTCGGAACAGCCGGTCGTCACCATGAGCACGGCTGCGGCCAACACGGCCGTCACCACTCGACGTTGCACCATCACGATCCCTTCGACGCGGGGCTTCTACTGTTCATACACCGCGAGTGCCCCACAGGTTCCATTGTTCTCGCCCCCGCCGTTCCTACCCGTCCCTCCCTCACTCTCGGCTCCGCTCGAGCGGGGGGACCCCCATCCAGGGGCGGCTGCCCCTTCGACCCCTTCGACCCCGCTTCGCCTGAGAGCTCGGAGGGTGCGTGTTTTATGGCGGGTGTGGGTGGTGGGGGCTTGTCGCGCAGTTCCCCGCACCCCTTCAGGGGCGCGGGGAACTGCGCGAGCAACCGACGACGACCCGCACGGACAAACGCACCTCAGGCACCCCCTCACCCCCCGGCGGGGGCCTGGGGGCGGCAGCCCCCCCCAGGAGCGCGGTCGAAGGGGCGCAGCCCCTGGGGATGGAAATGAGTAGGGGCGGCGGGGGCGCTTCCCGTCCTCAGTCCCAGGAACCCCGGGCCGGAGGCAGCGCCCCCACCTCCGCCAAGTCCTCGGCGGTCAGGCGCAGCGCGGCGCCACCGGCGTTCTCCGCCGCCCAGCGCTCGTGCTTCGTACCGGGGACCGGGACCACATGGGGACCCTGGGAGAGGAGCCAGGCGAGGGCGATCTGGGCCGGGGTCACAGCCTCCCCGTGCCGGGCCGCGACGCGGCGGAGGCCGGCGACGATGGGCTGGTTGGCGGCCATCATCTCGGCGGTGAAGCGGGGGTGGCGGGCGCGGATGTCGTCCGGTTCGAAGCCCTCGCCGGGGGTGAGGGTGCCGGTGAGGAACCCGTTGCCGAGGGGCATGGCGGCGAGGAAGCCGATGCCGCGGGCCGCGCACCAGGGGAGGAGCGAGGCGAGGGCCTCGCGCGACCAGACCGACAGCTCCGCCTGTACCGCGCTCACGGGGAACACCTGCTGAACCCGCCGGAGACAGCGGAGCGTCGCGTCGTACATGCCCGCCCCCGGCCTGCGGCCCGCCCGCGCCCCCACCGCGCACAGGCCCAACGACCGTACCTTTCCGGCCTGTACGAGCTCCGCCATCGCGCCCCACGTCTCCTCGACGGGGACCTCGGGGTCCACGCGGTGCAGCTGGTAGAGGTCGATGACGTCGGTCTGCAGACGCCGCAGCGAGGCGTCGCACGCGCGCTTCACATAGCCGGGGCGGCCATTGGCCACGATGTGCTGCTCGCCCACCAGGAGGCCCACCTTCGTGGAGACGAAGGCCTCCCGGCGACGCTCCTTCAGCACCCGGCCCACCAGCAGTTCGTTGGTGAAGGGGCCGTACATGTCGGCCGTGTCCAGCAGCGTGGTGCCGAGGTCGAGCGCCCGGTGCACCGCCCGCACCGACTCGTCGCCCCGCTGCCGTGACCCGGTGTACGCCCAGTTCATCGGCATGCATCCGAGTCCGACGGCCCCCACTTCGAGCGTCGCCGCGCCGATCGTCCTGCGCTCCACCTGGTCGTGACCCTCCCTCTCCTGGCCCCCAACCTAACCTCTGCCGTCCCGGCCACCTGACATAGCCTCCGCACATGACTGCTGACGTGACCGCCGATGTGTGGCTCCCCATCCCGCCGGACGAGATCGACGGGCTCCCCGAAGGGCCCAACTACCTGTTCTGGGACGGGGGTGAGGAGGGAGACCAGGCGTATCCGGGCGATCCGGCGGACTGCGTCATGTACGTCGTGCCGTACATGAAGCGCCTGGCGGTGCGGGTCGGACCGCTGGAGCACATGCGGAACCTGAGGGTCGTTCAGACGCTGACGGCGGGCGTCGACGACGTCATGGGCCGGCTGTCGGCGGTCGGCCCCGGCGTCCAGTTGTGCAACGCACGCGGAGTGCACGAAGCGAGCACGGCCGAACTCGCGCTGACCCTCACCCTCGCCTCCCTGCGCGGCATCCCCGGTTTCGTACGGGCGCAGCAACAGGGGCACTGGGAGGGCGAGTTCCGCCCCGCGCTCGCCGACAGGACGGTCCTGATCGTCGGCTACGGCGCGATCGGCGCCGCCATCGAGGACCGGCTCATTCCCTTCGAGGTGGCGCGGGTGGCGCGCGTCGCGCGCTCCGAGCGCACCACGGCGCGCGGCCCGGTGCACCCGCTCACCGACCTGCCCTCCCTGCTGCCGGAGGCAGACGTCGTGATCCTCTCCACTCCCCTCACCAAACAGACGAAAGGCCTGGTCAACGCCGATTTCCTGGCCCGGATGAAGGACGGCGCCCTGCTGGTGAACGTTGCCCGCGGAGCCGTCGTCGACACCAAGGCGCTGCTCGCGGAGCTGGAGAACGGGCGCATCACGGCGGCCCTCGACGTCACCGACCCCGAGCCGTTGCCGCCGGGGCACCCGCTGTGGCACGCCCCCGGGGTGCTGATCAGCCCTCACGTCGGCGGCCCCAGTTCGGCCTTCCTGCCGCGCGCCAAAAGGCTGTTGGCGGACCAGTTGGGTCGTTTCGTGAACCACGAGCCGCTGCGCAACGTGGTCTTTACGACGGAAGCGTCGGCACACCTGTAATCCACTTCGGGCACCCTCCGCATTCCGACGGAAGCGGTACGTGCTCGTATTGCCGCAGATGGTCACGGAGCGTAGAGGGGCTATGTCCCTGAGTGACGAGACTGGTGTATCGTCCCCGACAGGGGCTGCGCCGTGCACCGTTCGGCGGCCGGGGACGGACTTGAGACTGCGAGGGGGGCGACGGGCGATGCACGGCCTATGGACGAACGATCCGACGCGGCGGAGCCGACGGCTGCGGCCCTGGCGAACTGTGACGCGCAGAGACCCGCACGGGAGTCACGGCGTCCACAGTGGTCACGGTGGTCACGGTCATCACCGCAGGCACAGCAGCCGCCGGAAACACATCCATCCGACGCACCGGGACCAGCGGGGCACGGGAACGGCGCTCACCTGGGAGTCCCGGTGAGCCCCCGCCCGTCCGCCCCCACGCTGAGCCCCGCGCCCAGGGTGACCGAGCCGCTGCCGGGCGCGTCGCTGCCCGGCGGGCCGCCGTCCGACCGCGGTGGAGCGGGCCTGCGGATGCAGCTCGTGCTGGCCCTGGTGTGCGCGGCCTACGCCTTCGGTGCCGCGCTCGGCTGGGGCAATGAGCAAGTCGCCCTTGTTATGGGCGACTTCGGGCTCGCCGCCGCCGCGGCCGCAGCCGCCGTCTCCTGCTTCTGCTACGCGCGCAGCCGCCGCAGCCGCTTTCGACCCGCCTGGCTGCTGTTCGCGCTGTCATCCCTGATGGCGGCGCTCGGCAACGGCGTCTGGGGCTGGTACGAGGTCGTCCTGCAGCGCGACGTACCCGATCCGAGCTACGCCGACCTGTTCTTCCTCTGCTTCGCGCCCCCCGCCATCGTCGGGCTGCTGGTGCTGGCCAAGAGGCCCGTCACCAAGGCCGGCTGGGTCTGCCTGGCGCTGGACTCGTGGCTCATCGGTGGCTCCCTGGTCACCCTCTCCTGGAGCCTCGCGCTGGCCCAGACCGCCCGGCTCGACGGCTCGAACACCGCGCACACCGCGCTCTCACTGGCCTACCCGCTGCTTGACATCGCTCTGGTCAGCATGGTGTTGGCGCTGCACTTCCGCCGTACGTCGATGCACCGCTCCGCGGTGAACACCGTGATCGGCGCCCTCGCGCTCACCGTGATGTGCGACGCCCTGTTCACCTCGCCCCTGCTGCACAACAGCTACCGATCCGGCCAGCTCCTCGACGCAGGCTGGTTCGCGGGCTCCCTGCTCCTCGCCTACGCCCCCTGGGCCGGCCGGCGGCACGGCAGCCGGCCCGAGGACGACACCCACGCGCGCGTGGTGCACGAGCACAACCCGGGGCAGCGCCCCGACGGCTCACAGGGAGGGCACGTCCATGTGCTCCTCCAGGGAGGAGGTCACAGTCGGTATCCGGCCACCCGCCCCATCGCCGGTTCCCTGGCCGCACTCACTCCGTACCTGGCCGCCGCCGTCTGCACCCTGGGCATCCTCTACAACGTCCTCAGCGGCCGCAGCATCGACCGCGTGGTGCTCATCACCGCCTGCACGGTCGTGCTCGCCCTCGTCGCGCGCCAGGGCATCATCCTCCTCGACAACATCACCCTCACCCAGGAACTGGCCCAGAAGGAGAACCACTTCCGCTCCCTGGTGCAGGGCTCCAGCGACGTCATCATGATCGCCGCGCCCAACGGCATCCTCCGCTACGTCAGCCCGGCCGCCGCCGGGGTCTACGGACGCCCGGCGGAGGAGCTCATGGGCAAGGAGCTGGCCTCGATCATCCACCCCGAGGACCTCGGCTGCGTGGTGCACGAGGTGCGCCGCTTCCTCGCCGCCAGCCCCGCCGAGGAGCCCACCACCCGCATCGAGTGCCGCTTCAAGTCCGGCGACGGCGGCTGGCTGAACGTGGAGTCCACGGTCAACAGGCACCACGGCGGCCTCATCTTCAACAGCCGGGACGTGACCGAAAGGGTGCGCCTGCAGGCCCAGCTCCAGCACAACGCCGAGCACGACCCGCTCACCGACCTGCCCAACCGCGCCCTGTTCACCAAGCGCGTCCAACAGGCGCTCTCCGGCCGCCGCGCCTCCGACCGCGGCATCGCCCTGCGCAACACGGCGGTCCTCTTCATCGACCTCGACGGCTTCAAGGCCGTCAACGACACCATCGGGCACCAGGCCGGGGACGAACTGCTCGTCCAGGCCGCCCGCAGACTCCACGAAGCCGTCCGGCAGGGGGACACCGCCGCCCGCCTCGGCGGCGACGAGTTCGCGGCCCTCATCGTCGGCGACGGCTCCCGCGACCGGGCAGCCCGCGAACAGCACATCTTCGAGCTCGCCGACCGCCTCCGGATCACCCTCTCGCAGCCCTACAACATCGACGGAAACGACGTCCGGGTGGCCGCCTCCATCGGCGTCGCCTTCGCCGAGCCGGGCCTCGGCGCGGGCGAGCTGCTGCGCAACGCCGATCTCGCCATGTACCGCGCCAAGGCGTCCGGCAAGGGCCGCGTCGAGCTGTACAAGCCACAGATGCAGCAGGATGTCGTACGCAAGGCCGAGCTGGCCACCCGGCTGCGGGCCGCGCTGCACGACGGTGAGTTCCTGCTGCTGAACCAGCCCGTGGTCGAGCTGGAGACCGGCCGGATCTCGTCGGTCGCGACCGCGGCCCGCTGGCGCTCCTCCCAGGGGGTGCTGTTCACGCCCGCCGAGTTCCTGCGGGTCTCCGAGGACAGCGACAAGACCGCCGAGCTGGGCCGCTGGATGCTGGAGCAGGCCGTCGAGCAGGCCGCAGACCGCCTCACGGTCGGCCTGGGCGTACCGGTGTCCGTCCGGATGAGCGCCCGGCGCCTGCTGGACCGCTCACTGCCCCCGGGTTCCCTGGAGGCCCTCCTGACGCGCCACGGGCTGCCCTCCGGCTCCCTCGTCATCGAACTGTCCGACACCGAGCTGAAGGGCTCCCTGGACGATCTGGAGCGCCGGCTGAACCACCTCCGGCGCCTCGGCGTCCGGGTTGCCCTGGACGGCTTCGGCAGCGGCCACGCGGCGATCACGGCGCTGCGCCGCCTCCCCGTCGACGTACTCAAACTGGACCGGGGTCTCGTCGAAGGGGTCGTGGAGTCCACGCGGCTGCACAAGATCACCAGTGGGCTGCTGCGCATCGCCAACGACCTCGGTCTGGAGTCCGTCGCCGACGGCGTGGATCTGCCCGAGCAGGTCATCGCCCTGCGCGCGATGGGCTGCACCCACGGCCAGGGCGCGGCCTTCTCCGGACCGCAGGACGAGTACCGGCTGCGCCGGGCCCTGTCCGCGGGGTACTACCCGGTGCCCGTCGCGCCGGCGGAACCCGCGTTCGCGGGCGGCGGGAGAGAACCGGAGGGGCACCGACTATTGCTTCCGGGAGGTGAGCGAGCAATCGGGGGCGCAGGGGTGTACACAAGTGGTGTAACCGCTGTCTACGGAGGCGGAAGTGCCCTTCGCTCACATAATGAGACTCCTGTCCCACCCACTTGACATGCGGTGCGCGCCGGGGGGAGGGTCAGTGCCATGCGCACCCGAATTCTCGTACTTGGAAAGCGCGTCGGCTGAAGCTGGGACCCACCGGACGATGTTCCGTCAATCCCCAGCGACCGTACCCGGCGCGCTCCCCTCGCTTGCCTCGTGGCAAGGAGGGGTTTTTTGTTGCACGGGCACCAGTCAGACGCGAGCCGCACGCCGCCTGAACGCCGTAGAAACCCTCGCAAAACACCCTCAGCATCGAGAAGAGAATGCCGATGACCGAGCAGGCCACCGGGGCCCACCATCCGCAGCCGCGGCCCCGATCCGGAGGACAGTCCACCCCCGTCGAGCACGTCACGGGTGCGCAGTCCCTCATCCGCTCGCTTGAGGAGGTCGGGGCCGAGACGGTATTCGGCATCCCCGGCGGTACGATCCTCCCGGCCTACGACCCGATGATGGACTCCACCAAGGTGCGCCACGTCCTGGTCCGGCACGAGCAGGGCGCCGGCCACGCGGCCACCGGCTATGCGCAGGCCACCGGCAGGGTCGGCGTCTGCATGGCGACCTCGGGACCCGGCGCCACCAACCTGGTCACACCGATCGCGGACGCGCACATGGACTCTGTGCCGCTGGTCGCGATCACCGGCCAGGTGGTGTCCAAGGCCATCGGCACGGACGCCTTCCAGGAGGCGGACATCGTCGGCATCACGATGCCGATCACCAAGCACAGCTTCCTCGTCACCAAGCCCGAGGACATCCCGCGCGCCATCGCCCAGGCGTTCCACATCGCCTCCACCGGTCGCCCCGGCCCGGTCCTGGTCGACATCCCCAAGGACATCCTGCAGGCACAGACGACCTTCAGCTGGCCGCCCGTCATGGACCTGCCCGGCTACCGCCCGGTGACCAAGCCGCACGCCAAGCAGATCCGCGAGGCCGCCAAGCTGATCAGCGCCGCCAAGCGGCCCATCCTGTACGTCGGCGGCGGCGTCCTGAAGGCCAAGGCCACCGCCGAGCTGAAGGTGCTCGCCGAGCTGACCGGGGCGCCCGTCACCACCACCCTGATGGCGCTCGGCGCGTTCCCCGACAGCCACCCGCAGCACCTGGGCATGCCCGGTATGCACGGCTCCGTGGCCGCCGTCACCGGACTGCAGAAGGCCGACCTGATCGTCGCCCTCGGCGCCCGCTTCGACGACCGCGTCACCGGCAAGCTGGACAGCTTCGCCCCGCACGCCAAAATCGTCCACGCGGACATCGACCCGGCGGAGATCGGCAAGAACCGCGCCGCCGACGTGCCGATCGTCGGTGACGCCCGCGAGGTCATCGCCGACCTGATCCAGGCCGTGCAGAAGGAGCACAGCGAGGGCAACCCGGGCGACTGCACCGCCTGGTGGAAGGACCTCGACCGCTGGCGCGAGACGTACCCGCTCGGCTACGACCAGCCCGCCGACGGCTCGCTCTCCCCGCAAGCCGTCATCGAGCGCATCGGACAGCTCGCCCCCGAGGGCACGATCTTCACCGCGGGCGTCGGCCAGCACCAGATGTGGGCCGCCCACTTCATCCAGTACGACAGGCCCGCCACCTGGCTGAACTCCGGCGGAGCCGGAACGATGGGATACGCGGTCCCGGCCGCGATGGGCGCCAAGGCCGGCGCCCCGGACAAGACCGTCTGGGCGATCGACGGCGACGGCTGTTTCCAGATGACCAACCAGGAGCTCACCACCTGCGCCCTGAACAACATCCCGATCAAGGTCGCCGTCATCAACAACGGCGCCCTCGGGATGGTCCGCCAGTGGCAGACCCTGTTCTACAACCAGCGCTACTCCAACACGGTGCTGCACTCCGGACCCGACGACGTCAACCCGGAGGCCAGGGGCACCCGCGTCCCCGACTTCGTGAAGCTGTCGGAGGCCATGGGCTGCTACGCGATCCGCTGTGAGCGCCCGGAGGACCTCGACAAGGCCATCGAAGAGGCGAACTCGATCAACGACCGCCCGGTCGTCATCGACTTCATCGTCCACGAGGACGCGATGGTGTGGCCGATGGTCGCCGCCGGCACCTCCAACGACGAGATCATGGCCGCTCGGGACGTCCGCCCCGACTTCGGCGACAACGAAGACGACTGAGAGCACCAGGAAGAGGTACGACCCCCATGTCCAAGCACACGCTCTCGGTGCTCGTCGAGAACACGCCCGGCATCCTCGCCCGGATCGCCGCCCTGTTCTCCCGCCGCGGCTTCAACATCGACTCGCTCGCGGTCGGCGTCACCGAGCACCCCGAGATCTCCCGCATCACCATCGTGGTCAACGTGATCGAGGAGCTCCCCCTGGAGCAGGTGACGAAGCAGCTCAACAAGCTCGTCAACGTCCTGAAGATCGTCGAACTGGAGCCGTCCTCCGCCGTCCAGCGCGAACTCGTTCTGGTGAAGGTGCGCGCCGACAACGAGACGCGCTCCCAGATCGTCGAGATCGTCCAGCTGTTCCGCGCCAAGACGGTCGACGTCTCCCCGGAGGCCGTCACCGTCGAGGCCACCGGATCCAGTGACAAGCTGTCCGCCATGCTGAAGATGCTGGAGCCGTTCGGCATCAAGGAACTGGTCCAGTCCGGCACGATCGCGATCGGCCGCGGCTCCCGTTCGATCACGGACCGGTCGCTGCGCGCCCTGGACCGGTCGGCGTAAGGGCACATTCGGGCGGCCGGGGGAATTTCCGGCCGCCCGTGACCCGCCCGTATCGCCCGTGACCCGCCCGTATACCGAGACCGCGAGACTTCCTTTCCCCCCACCGTCATACGGTGGGACGCAACACCTGCACTCAAGGAGAGAACCCAAAGTGGCCGAGCTGTTCTACGACGCTGACGCCGACCTGTCCATCATCCAGGGCCGCAAGGTCGCGGTCATCGGCTACGGCAGCCAGGGCCACGCCCACGCCCTGTCGCTGCGCGACTCGGGCGCCGATGTCCGCGTCGGTCTGCACGAGGGCTCCAAGTCCAAGGCCAAGGCCGAGGAGCAGGGCCTGCGCGTGGTGACCCCGGCGGAGGCCGCCGCCGAGGCCGACGTCATCATGATCCTCGTCCCGGACCCGATCCAGGCCCAGGTCTACGAGGAGCACATCGCCCCGAACCTGAAGGACGGCGACGCGCTGTTCTTCGGCCACGGCCTGAACATCCGCTACGGCTTCATCAAGCCCCCGGCCGGCGTCGACGTCTGCATGGTCGCCCCCAAGGGCCCTGGCCACCTGGTCCGCCGCCAGTACGAGGAGGGCCGCGGCGTTCCCTGCATCGCCGCCGTCGAGCAGGACGCCACGGGCAACGCGTTCGCGCTGGCCCTGTCGTACGCCAAGGGCATCGGCGGCACCCGCGCCGGCGTCATCAAGACGACGTTCACCGAGGAGACCGAGACCGACCTGTTCGGTGAGCAGGCGGTTCTCTGCGGTGGTACGGCCGCGCTGGTCAAGGCGGGCTTCGAGACGCTGACCGAGGCCGGCTACCAGCCGGAGATCGCGTACTTCGAGTGCCTGCACGAGCTGAAGCTGATCGTCGACCTCATGTACGAGGGTGGCCTGGAGAAGATGCGCTGGTCGATCTCCGAGACCGCCGAGTGGGGCGACTACGTCACCGGCCCGCGGATCATCACGGACGCCACCAAGGCCGAGATGAAGAAGGTCCTCGCCGAGATCCAGGACGGCACCTTCGCCCAGCAGTGGATGGACGAGTACCACAGCGGCCTGAAGAAGTACAACGAGTACAAGACCCAGGACTCCGAGCACCTGCTGGAGACCACGGGCAAGGAGCTGCGCAAGCTCATGAGCTGGGTCAACGACGAAGAGGCGTGATCTGAGAGGCCGGCCATGGCGGGGTTCACCCGGAGCCATGGCCGGCCTTGTTTTCCCCTTCGGGTGATCCTTCCGTAGCGGCGTGAGGCGACGCCCTCGGCGCCACTACACTGCCGTACTACATACGCGTCAGGCCCACAGCGTCGTGCGTCTTCCACGCGGCCCAGCGACACCGAAGATTTGCGGGTACGCCCCCGCGCCGCCCGGCACGCACTCTCGCCACACCGGCCAAAGGCCCAAGTAGCTCCGCTACGAGAGCCTTCGTCCGGCACACCGAGAGCACGCACCGGCTGAGACATCAGCCGCTGCCGCGGCGGGCGCGGGAACGCACCCGCAAATCTCCGGCGCCGCTCCCCCTCCACCGCCTGCGGCCGTCGGGACGGCCGTCCGCAGCATTGGACTTGTGAGGACTCACGTGAGCTCGAAACCAGTCGTACTGATCGCTGAAGAGCTGTCGCCCGCCACCGTGGACGCGCTCGGGCCGGACTTCGAGATCCGGCAGTGCAACGGAGCGGACCGAGCCGAACTGCTCCCGGCCATCGCCGACGTCGACGCGATCCTGATCCGCTCGGCCACCAAGGTCGACGCCGAGGCGGTCGCCGCCGCGAAGAAGCTGAAGGTCGTCGCACGTGCCGGCGTCGGCCTGGACAACGTGGACGTCTCCGCCGCCACCAAGGCCGGCGTGATGGTCGTCAACGCCCCCACCTCGAACATCGTGACCGCCGCCGAGCTGGCCTGCGGTCTCATCCTCGCCACCGCGCGCCACATCCCGCAGGCGAACACCGCGCTGAAGAACGGCGAGTGGAAGCGCAGCAAGTACACGGGCGTGGAGCTGGCCGAGAAGACCCTCGGCGTCGTGGGCCTCGGCCGCATCGGTGCCCTGGTGGCCCAGCGCATGTCCGCCTTCGGGATGAAGGTCGTCGCCTACGACCCCTACGTGCAGCCCGCGCGGGCCGCCCAGATGGGCGTCAAGGTGCTGTCGCTGGACGAGCTGCTCGAGGTCTCCGACTTCATCACCGTCCACCTGCCGAAGACCCCCGAGACCGTCGGCCTCATCGGCGCCGAGGCGCTGCACAAGGTCAAGCCGTCGGTGCGCATCGTCAACGCCGCGCGGGGTGGCATCGTCGACGAGGCCGCGCTGTACTCGGCGCTCAAGGAGGGCCGCGTCGCGGGCGCGGGCCTCGACGTGTACGCCAAGGAGCCGTGCACCGACTCGCCGCTGTTCGAGCTGGACCAGGTGGTGTGCACGCCGCACCTCGGCGCGTCCACCGACGAGGCCCAGGAGAAGGCCGGTATCGCGGTGGCGCGGTCCGTGCGTCTCGCCCTCGCCGGTGAGCTGGTGCCGGACGCGGTGAACGTCCAGGGCGGTGTCATCGCCGAGGACGTCAAGCCGGGTCTGCCGCTCGCCGAGCGTCTCGGCCGGATCTTCACCGCGCTGGCCGGTGAGGTCGCGGTGCGGCTCGATGTCGAGGTGTACGGCGAGATCACCCAGCACGATGTGAAGGTGCTGGAGCTGTCCGCGCTCAAGGGTGTCTTCGAGGACGTCGTCGACGAGACGGTCTCGTACGTCAACGCTCCGCTGTTCGCGCAGGAGCGGGGCGTCGAGGTTCGTCTGACCACGTCGTCCGAGTCGCCCGACCACCGCAATGTCGTCACCGTGCGGGGCACGCTCGGCAGTGGTGAGGAGGTGTCGGTGTCCGGCACGCTGGCCGGGCCCAAGCACCACCAGAAGATCGTCGCGGTCGGGGACTACGACGTCGACCTCGCGCTCGCCGATCACATGGTTGTGTTCCGGTACGTGGACCGGCCGGGTGTCGTCGGTACGGTGGGGCGGATCTTCGGTGAGGCCGGGATCAACATCGCCGGGATGCAGGTCGCTCGGTCTGCGGCGGGGGGTGAGGCGCTTGCCGTGCTCACCGTGGACGACACGGTTTCGCAGGGGGTGCTCTCGGAGGTGGCTGCGGAGATCGGGGCTACTTCGGCGCGGTCGGTGAACCTGGTCTGAGGGTTCGGCCGTACGGCTGTGGGGTCCGACTGCCCTGTGGGTGGTCGGGCCCTTTTGCGCCCCCGCCGCCCCTACCCGTCCCTCCCCCACTCTCGGCTTCGCTCGAGCGGTGGGACCCCCATCCAGGGGCTGCGCCCCTTCGACCCCCGCCGGAGAGCTCGGGAGGTTGCGGATGTCGGGCGTCTGCGGGTTTGGTGTGGTTGCTCGCGCAGTTCCCCGCGCCCCTAAAGACAACGGCCCTGCGGGCCGTTGAAAAAGCCGGGCGCAGCCCACTTTTTCAGGGGCGCGGGGAACTGCGCGAACAACCACACCCACCCGCACCCGCCAAACAACCCCACCCCCGAGCTCGAAGGCGGGTCCAGGGGCGCAGCCCCCGGGGGTTTACGCCGTCACTAGTCTTCCCGCGCGCATCTCGATCGCGCGGTCCGCGAAGTGGCGTACAACTGCTCGGTCGTGACAGATGAACAGGTACGCCAGGCCGAGTTCGTCCTGGAGGTCGGTCAGTAGGTTCAGGACGCCGGCGCGGATGGACGGGTCCAGCGCGGAGACCGGTTCGTCGAGGACCAGGAGGCGGGGCTCGGAGGCCAGCGCGCGGGCGATACCGGCGCGTTGGCACTGGCCGCCGGACAGTTCGTGCGGGAAGCGGTCGCCGTAGGCGGGGTCCAGGCCGACCCGGTCGAGGAGTTCGGCGACCCGGGCCGGGCCGTCCGCGGGGTTCCAGCGGCCCTGGACCTTCAGCGGTTCCGCCACCGCGTCCCGGATGCGGTGGCGAGGACTGAGCGAGCCGTAGGGGTCCTGGAAGACCGGCTGCATCCGGGGGCGCAGGGGGCGCAGTTCGCGCTCGGCGAGGGTCGTCAACTCCCGGCCCTCGAAACGGACTTCGCCTCCTTCCGGGCGGCGCAGCTGGAGCACCGCGGCGACCGTGGAGGACTTGCCGCAGCCGGAGGGGCCGTTCAGGGCGAGGGTCTCGCCCGCGTCCACGGTGAAGGAGACATGGTCTACGGCTGTCACCGTGCCGTATCGGACCACCAGGTCACGCACGTCGAGCAGGGCGTCACTCATACGGGCTGCTCCAGGAACAACTCGGTCGCCGGGTACGGCACTTCGTCCCAGCGGTGGCAGGAGACGTCGTGGCCGGCGTCGGCCGTCCACGAACCCGGTTCCTCCTGGTGGCAGTGGTCCTCGGCCAGGGGGCAGCGGGGTGCGAAGGCGCAGCCCGGCGGGAGGGCGTCGGGCGTGGGCGGGGAGCCGGGGATGGACGGCAGTCGACGGCGGCGAGCACCTGGCTCGCTCTCGGGGGCGTCCGGCGGCAGGGACGCCAGCAGGCCCGCGGTGTATGGCGCCCGGGGGCGGGCCAGGACCCGTTCCGTCGGGCCCTGTTCGACCTGGCGGCCGGCGTACATGACCAGGACGCGGTCGGCGTGTTCCCGGACCACCCCGAGGTCGTGGGTGACCAGGACGAGCGCGGCGCCGACCGCCTCGCGCTGCTCGCCGAGGACCCGCAGGACCTGTTCCTGGAGTTCCGCGTCGAGGGCGGTCGTGGGTTCGTCGGCGACGACCACGTCGGGTTCGTTGATCGTGGCCATGGCGATCACGGCCCGCTGGCGCATACCGCCGGAGTACTCGTGCGGATACGCCCGCGCCTTGCGTACGGCGTCGGGGATACCCACCCGGTCGAGCGCGGAGACCGCCCGGGCGCGTGCCTCCTTGCGGGAGACGCCCGCCACCGACCGTACGGCCGCGGCGAGTTGATCGCCGACGGGGTGTACGGGGGAGAGGGCGGACAGGGCGTCCTGGGGGACGAGGGCGATACGGCGGCCTCGCTGGGCGGCGATGTCCGTCTCGCCCCGCAGCCGTACCGTTCCGCTCGTCGTGGCACCCTTGGGCAGCATCCCGAGCAGGGCCCGTGTCGTGAGGGACTTGCCCGCGCCGGACTCGCCGACGACGGCCAGTACTTCGCGCTCGCGGACGTCGAACGACAGACCGCGTACGGCCGCCACCCCGTCGAACGCGATCCGCAGGTCGCGCACCGACAGCAGCACGTCAGACGTCACGTCAGATGTCACGTCAGGCGTCACGTCAGACGTCGGCTCGGACTGCGACTTCAACGGAAGCCTCCTCCTTCGTGATACGTGCTCGGCCGGCCTCTCCCGTACGGCGACCACCCGTGCGGCCCTGCGCGTACGCCGCGCCCGACACCGCCAGTCCCGCCAGCAGCGCCAGGGCGACCGCCGGGGCCAGGGCCGCCCACGGGGCGCGCTCGACGTAGGCGCGGGACTCGTCGAGGAGCAGGCCCCACTCGGGGGCGGGGGGTTGCGCGCCCAGGCCGAGGAAGCCGAGCGCGGCCAGCGCCAGGGCGATGCCCGGGAGGCGGAGGATCGCGTGGCGGGTGACCGGGGCGGCGACGGAGGGCAGGACGTGGCGGGTGAGGATCCACAACGGGCTCGCGCCGATGGCCCGTTGGGCGGTCAAGAACATGGACGCGCGGACCTCCTGGACCAGGGCGGCCGCGTGCGCGGACAGGGCCGGCCAGGAGATCAGCGCCACGGCGAGGGCCGCGCCGCCGGTGCCGGGGCCGGCCGCCGCGGCGACGAGGATGCCGACGATCACCGGGGGCAGCGCGTTGGCGATGTCCGCCGCGCCCGCGGCCACGCCCGGCAGGAAGCCGAGGGCCAGGGAGAGAAGGAGGCTGAAGGCGCAGACCGCCGCCGCCGTGCCCACCGTGGAGGCCGCGCCGTGGCCGAGGCGGGCCAGTACGTCACGGCCGAGTCCGTCCGTGCCGAGCGGGTGCGCCCAGGAGGGCGGGAGAAGGCGGGCGGTCGTGTCCACCGTGTACGGGTCGCGCAGCAGGCCCCAGCCGATGGTGACCATGAGGACGACCGCCAGGATCAGCGGTACCGCCGGGTGGGCGCGGACCGGGTGGGCCGCCGGGAGAGTCAGGCCCGCGTCGCGCAGGGCCGGGCCGAGGAGCCGGCGCCGGCCGAGTGCGGCGAGGGCGCCCGCGACCAGGCCGAGGGCGAGGAGGGCGAGGACCGAGCCCTGGAGGAGGGGGAGGTCCTGGGACTTGGCCGCGCCCAGTGCCGTACGTCCGATGCCGGGGACCGCGAACACCGTCTCCACGGCGACCGCGCCGCCGGTCAGGCCCACGGCGGCCATGCCGAACTGGGGGACCAGCGGCGGCAGTACGCGACGCAAGGCGGCCGCCGAGACGCGTGCCCGGCTCACTCCGGCGCCGCGCCACAGCTCCACCCAGCGTTCGTCCAGCACGGCGGGCAGCGCGTCCGCGACCAGACGGCCGAGGAGACCGCCGGCCGGGACGCCGAGCGCGATCGCGGGCAGGACCATGTACTCCGGGCCCGCCCAGCCGGACGTCGGCAGCCAGCCCAGCCAGACCCCGCACACCAGCAACGCCACCGTGGCCAGCAGGAACTCGGGCACGGCGGCCAGCATCGCGGCGAACGCGCCGGTCGACCCCCGGCCCCGTACGAGAACCGGGGCGACCAGCGCGCAGGCCAGCAGCACGGCCACGGCGAAGGCGGCGCCCATCAGGCCGAGGGAGACCTGGACGCCGGAGACCACGGAGGGGAGGACGTCCGTGCCCGAGACCCAGGACGTGCCCAGGTCGCCCCGGAGGAGCCCGGAGGCCCAATCCCCCAGCAGGGAAAGGGGACCGGCGTCCAGGCCCAGGTCCTCGCGGATCGCGGCGAGCGCCTCGGGCGTCGCCTCCTGCTCGGCGGAGCGGGCGCGCAGCACGGTCAGCGCGGGGTCGCGGCCGGAGAGCCAGGGGAGGAGGCCGACGGTGGCGAGGACGGCGATCAGACAGACGAAGCGGGTCAGCCCGGCCTGGCTGACCGACTTCCTTACGACAGGCTTCACTTGACGTACGTGTCGGCCGTGACCAGCTCGCGCTCGCGCGGGTCGTGGGCCGCGTCCACGACCCCGGCCGCGTCGCCCTGGATGACGCGCTCGTGCAGCATCGGCACGGCCGCGTCGGTGCCGAGCACGGCGGCCTCGGCCTCGATGACGGCCTTGCGGCGGGCGTCACCGGTGGTGGTGTCGGAGGCCTTCGTCAGGGCCGCGTCGACCGTCTTGTCGGCGAGCTGGGAGATGTTGAAGGAGCCGTCGGAGCCGAAGTCGCTGTAGAGGTACGCGGCCGGGTCGCCGGAGTCGAGGACGGTCGCCCGGGAGAGGATGAACGCGTCGAACTCGCCCGCCAGCGCGTCGGATTCGATGTTGGCGTACTCGCGCACGTCGAGCTTCACCTTGAACCCGGCCTTCTGCAGCTGCTGCTGGAGCGTGGCCGCGACTTCGGGCAGCTCGGCACGGTCGGTGAAGGTGCCGATGGTGATGGTCTGGCCGGAAGGCTTGCCCGCCTCGGCGTGCTTCACAGAGGAGCGCAGCTCGGCGGCCCAGGGGAGTGCCGGGCCGAGCAGACCCTCGGCCACATCCGCGCGTCCCTCGTACACGCCCTCGACGATCGACTTCGCGTCGAGGGCCTCGCGGGCGGCGGCGCGCAGCGAGGCGTCCTTGAAGACGCCCTTCTCGGTGTTCAGGTAGAGGGTGTTGGTGCGCGGCATCGGGACCTCGGTGATCAGGTCCTGGTCGAGCACGGCGGCCTGCGACACCGGGATCGCCTCGACGATGTCGGCCTCGCCGCTGCGCAGGGCGGCCGCGCGGGCGGTGCCGTCCGGCACGAACTTCACGTCGATGCCGGGGGCCTTGGCCTTGCCGCCCCAGTAGTCGTCGTAGCGGTCGAGGGAGGCGGAGGAGGTGCCGTTGACCTTGGTCAGTTCGAAGGGGCCGGTGCCCGCGCCGAGGGGGTTGACCGTCTTCCCCTTGTACGCCTTCGCCGCGAGGATCGACAGCTGCGGCGAGCTGAGGCGCTGCGGGACCAGCGGGTCCTCGGTGCCGGTCGTGACGGTGACGGTGTTGCCGTCGGCCTTCGCGGTCAGCTCCACGCCGTCGAGGATGCGGGGCTTGGGCGAGGCGGTGGCGGCCACGGTGAGGGAGTTGACGACGGCCTCACCGGTGAGCTTCGTGCCGTCGTGGAAGGTGACGCCGTCCCGGATCGTGAACGTCCAGCTCTTGCCGGACTGCTCCCACTCGGTGGCCAGCGCGGGCTGCGCGTCGCCCTCCGCGTTCAGCTTCACCAGGGTTTCGGCGGTCGACCAGCGGGACAGCTTGAACGCGTCGTCGGTCAGCGGCGACAGCCCTGAGCGGGGCGGCTGCATGTGCGCGACACGGATGCGCTTGCCCTCGCTGCCTGCCCCCTCGGTTCCCGCCGACGAGAAACAGCCCGTGAGCAGGGCGGAGGCCGCGGTGGCCGCGGTCAGGGGGACAAGACGGGCGGGGACGCGCACGGGACACTCCGGGTAAAGGCGTGGTCAAAGGTTGAACGCGCACCGACCGTAGCATGATGACAATCGTTTTCAGAAGTGCGGATTTGCGCCACGGCGTCCAAACGTGGAACTTCTCACTCCCGCCCGGCGTCGGGAAGATCGTGATGGAGATCGACGGCACGCCACTCGACGAACTCGCCTGCTCCTGGGGCGAGATGCAGGACTGTTACCTGTATCCGTCCAGCGACGAGTACAACGGGCCGGTCCTCGACTGCGCCGCCCGCCTCGTCGCCGACCCCGGAGGTGAGACCGCGTATGTGTGGACGCTCGGGCTGGTGATCACGGCCCCCTACCTCGCGGGGCTGCCGAGCGGAGAGGCGACGGAGGTGTTCGAGGGCGGGGAGGTCCGGCAGACGGCCGAAGCCGCGCTGAGGGCCGCCGATGGCCATCTGCGCGAGCGGCCGTGCGACCACGACACGCACCCGTACCGCACCCATGAAGAGGGGAGCGACGAGGACCTTCCCGGGCTGCTGCCCATGCTCGCCGACGAGAGCGCCGAGTGGTACGAGGACCGTCCCCGGGAGGAGTGGCTCTGCCCGCGCAATGTCGCCGGGTTCGCACGGATCGCCCTGGACATCATCGAGCCGGGCCAAGTCGCGGACGTCCCGCCCCGGTTGCCGATGGAGGACCGCGAGGACATCGACACGCTGGAAGCGCTGCTGGAGCTCTACCCCAAGGCGGGGACGGACGCCGAGAGCACGATCGCCTCGCAGGGCTGGAACCTCTCCCTCGCGGAGCCCGCCGACCGTCCCGGACGCCTCCAGGCCGTACGGGGGGTGAGCTGGCACGCGGTCTCCGGCCTGATCCGGGACAAGTCCGTCCTCGACGACCTGATCGACAGCGTCGAGAAGGTCCTGCCCGACTTCGCCGACGCGACCTGCGACCACGACGCGCACCCGCGCCTGTCCGGCAGCGGCACGTCCGCCACCCTGCTCGGCATCACCCTGAGCAGCCCCGGCGGACGGGCCGTCTACGCACGGGACCGCCACTCCTATTTCTACGGAGACGTCCCGCTGGACCAGGTGGTGTGTCCGGTGTTCATGGCGGAGGTGGGGCGGGAGACGCTGGCCGAGTTGCGCGAGGGGCGCGACCGGCTCTTCGGGCCCCGCGAAACCTCGCATCTCGACGCCGAGTACCTGCGGGTGGATGGACGGCTGGAGATCGAGAAGATCGTGGGGCGGCCCGACGGCGGGGAGCGGTGATGGCGCGCAAGGAGTTCCCGCCCGCCGGAGACGTCCGCAGCGTGGAGTCGTGGACTTGCCCTCGGTTCGCCGCGGAGATCGCCGAGAAGAGCGTCGAACGGCTGGAGGGTCTGTACGAGGAGGACGCCGAGGGTGAGTGGTAACGGCCGTACCGGGGCAGGTTGTCACCGGGTGTGGCAGCTCCCGTACAGTCCGTGGTGGCGGTGCCCCGTAACGGACCAGCCCAGCGGTCGACCAGGAGAAGAAGCATGGACACCCAAGCCGGCAGCCACGGCTCCCTTCCGCACGTTCCCGGCACCGGGCGGCCGGTTCCCGAAGCCGAGCCCGGGCTCGTGAAGGGGTGGCATGCCGAGGGAGGCGAGCTGATCGACCTGCTGTCCCTGGTGCGCGAACAGTGCGGCGGTGTCGCCGCGTTCCGCCTCGGACCGGCTCCCACTGTGCTGGTCACCGACCCGGACGCGGTCCAGCACGTACTCGCCCGGCAGCCGGACCGGTACGTCAAACGCTCGCACCGGGCCCGGTTGCTGGTCGGCGACGGCGTCCTCTCCGCCACCGGCGCGGCGTGGAAGCGGCAACGCCGCCTGCTGCAGGCCCAGTTCACCGGTACCGGCATGCGCCGCTACGAACAGCGGGTCGTCGAGGCCGCCCGGACCACCGCCCGGCGCTGGGACGCGTACGCCCGTACCGGTCAGACCTTCGACGTCGGGCGGGAGATGCACCGCTTCGCCCTGGACGCCATCTGGCGCTCCCTCACCGGACACCCCCTCGATGACGACACCGAGCGCGAACTGGGCGCCGTGCAAACCGTGGGGGCGGCCCTGCCGGCCCTGCCCGCCGATGTCACCGAGGCCCGGGGCGCCGTCGCCGCCGATCTCGCCCGGATCGACGCGGTCGCCCGGCACGCCATCGAGGCCGCCCGCGCCGGGGAGATCGGCCCCGACGGCCCCGGGCTGCTGCACGTTCTGACCGACGCCGCCGCCGAACGCCCCGAGTACACCGGCCAGTTGATCCGCGACGAACTGGTCACGCTGCTCGCCGCCGGACACGAGACCACCGCCACCACCCTGACCTGGCTCTACCTGCTCCTCGACCGCTACCCTGCCGCCCGCGAACAGGCCCTCGCCGCCGGGGAAGAAGGCTCGGCGGAACGCCGCCAGGCAGTCCAGGCCCTGGTCCACGAGACGCTCCGGCTCCACCCGACGGTGTGGGTCCTGCCCCGCCACGCCGCCGAGGACGACACCCTCGCCGGTTACGCCGTCGAAGCGGGCACCGACCTCCTGGTCTGCCCGTACCTCACGCACCGCGATCCCGAACTGTGGCCGGAACCGGAGCACTTCGACCCCCGGCGCTTCCTCACCCCGGGCGGCTGCCCCGCCCACCTGGGCGCCTACTTCCCCTTCGGCATCGGCCCCCGCGCCTGCCTGGGCCTGCAATTCGCACTCCGCGAATCGACCATCCTGCTCGAACACCTGCTCCCGGCCCACACCCTGGCCTTCCACTCCCTCCCAACAAAAGCGGAGTACGGCATCACGGTCCGCCCTGCCGGTCCCACCCCCGCGACCTGCAGCCGGCCCGCACAGCCCGCACCGATGTAGGTTCTTGAAGTCGCGCGGAACGCTGATGTGCCGGGTGCTGCCGCCAACGCTTCCCTCTGCGCGGGTGCGGATTGTCCTGGATGGCAATGCTGAGGGAAACCTGTGCAGAGGGATTTTCCGGTCAAGTTCTGTTTTTTGCGGGGCAGTTGAGACAAGTGAGCTCTTGCCCGATGCTGTGAGTAACCCTATGGTCCCCTCGGTCAAGCTGAGCGATCTTGGGGATGGGACGGGGCTTGTGAACCGGGGTGGGGCGGGGCGTGCGCTGAGCGCGTTGCTCATGTCAACCGCATTGATGTGCGGTGGGGTTCAGGTGGGAGGCACGGCCTTCGCGGCCGGTACGGACCTCCTGGACGGCGGGTCGGTCGAGGCGGCGCGGTCGTTGGCGTCGGCGGAGAAGCCGGAGCCGATGTCGAAGGCCGAGGCCTCGGCGAACGACGGGAGCTCGGAGTCCACGAAGGCGGCGCAGGACGCGCTCGCGGCGGCCGCGGCGACGGGTGCTCAGGTGGAAGTGCCCGAGCTGCGCACCGAGTACGCGACGACGTATGCGAACCCGGACGGGGTGTCCTTCACGCTGGAGGACTCCGCGGTTCCGGTGCGGGTGAAGGGCGCGGGCGGTTGGGCCACTCCCGACGCCACGCTTGAGGTGCGTTCGGACGGGTCGGTCGGGCCGAAGGCCGCGGCCGTCGACCTGTCCTTCTCCGGCGGCGGGGACGGCTCCGACCTGCTGAAGATCGCGCGCGACGGGCGTTCGCTGTCCCTGGGGTGGCCCGGTGAGTTGCCCGAGCCCGTGCTGGACGGGGATTCCGCGCTGTACAGCGAGGTCCTGCCGGGTGTGGACCTGAAGCTGACGGCGTCGGTCGAGGGCTTCCGTGAGGTGCTGATCGTCAAGTCGGCTCAGGCGGCGGCGAGCGAGGAGCTGGCCGAGGTGTCGTTCGCGCTGGACACGGCAGGCCTGGACGTCAAGGAGACCGCCGCCGGTGGGATGGAGGCGGTGGACGGCGACGGCGTGTCCGTGTTCCGGTCGCCGCAGGCGCAGATGTGGGACTCGGCGGGCAGCGCTGCACAGTCCTCGCTCAGCACGCAGTTGACGACCGCGGCGAGCGACGAGAGCGAGGAGCCCGCGGATGGCGCCTCGACGACGGACGGCTCCGACGGCCCCTCCGACGGCTCCGCCCTCGCGCTGCTCCCGATCGACGTCACCGATGACGAGCTGGCCCTCACCCCCGACCCGCAGCTGCTCCAGGACGCGGTGTTCCCCCTGTACATCGACCCCACCGTCACCTGGTCCGAGGCCGAACGCACGCTGCTGCGCAGCGACGGCTACGCCGACTACGCATGGACCAACGGTGACGACGACGAGGGCAAGGGCATGGGGTACTGCGGTACCTATGTCACCGGCGGCTACGCCTACTACTGCGGCTCGGGTTACAAACAGCGGCTGTACTTCGAGTTCTCGCCCAGCTCGCTGAAGGGCAAGCACGTGCTGGACGCGACCTTCCGGGTGACCGAGACGTGGTCGATGTCGTGCACGGCGTCATGGGTGAACCTGACGCGTACGAACGGGATCTCGTCGTCCTCCGACTGGCCGGGGCCGTCCTCGCTGGACCTCATGGTCGACCGATACGTCGCCGCCGGCCGGGGCAGCGCCTGCGACCCCTCGCAGCCGAGCGCGGAGATCGAGTTCAACGACAACGCGGAGGAGACGAACGAGAACCTCACCTCCACGGTGAAGAACTTCGCCGCCGGCAAGTTCTCCCGTCTGCCGCTGATGCTGCGCGCGACGGACGAGTCGGACCCGAACTCCTGGAAGCGGTTCAAGAACAACGCCGTGCTGTCGGTGAAGTTCGTCGGACTGCCCGCGACGCCGACCGGGATCGGCATCGTCACGGGTGACGGCACGGCCTGCGAGAAGGACTCCGGTGACCCGGCGATCGTCTCGGACCCGACGCCTTCGCTGGCGGCGACCGCGCAGACCAAGTCCGGCGGCGAGAACGACGCGAGCCTGAAAATCTACTTCGACATCGACAAGAAGGCCGGTGACGGGACGTGGTCGGACGCCGCGGCAGGCAACGGCAATCTGCGTCCGGCCGACGGGGACGGCTATGTCGGTGACGGGAAGAAGGTCACGATCGCCTGGTCCACGCTGAGCGAGGACGTGCTGTACCGGTACCGGGCATGGACCCGCTCGTACTACAACGACGGCGACAGCTGGTTGTCCGGGTCGTCGAACGCCTCCACCACCGGCTGGTGCTACTTCCAGGTGGACCCGACCCGCCCGCTGAAGCCGACGATCGCGATCACCTCTCCGTACTCGGAGTGCACCGCCAACGCGTGCGCGTCGGCGGGTGGTCCGGGCATCGCGGCGTCGTTCACGTTCACCGCGGCGGACGGGGACACGAACGTGGCCTACCAGTACAAGCTGTCCACGGACACGGCGTGGTCCTCGGAGATCAGCGGCAACAAGGTGACCGCGTCGGTGACCCCGGACACGGAAGGCACGTACCGGCTGTATGCGCGGGCCAAGGACAGCCTCGGCCGTTGGGGTGCGCAGAACCTGATCGACTTCAAGGTCTCCGACGGTGAGGCGCCGCAGGCCGAGTGGCACTTCGACGAGGCGTCCGGCTCCGCGGTGGACTCCGGTACCGGGGTGGACGCGGACGAGGACACGCTGGTGCTGTCGGCCTCCGGAGCCGCGCGGGACGGTCGCGGGCGCCGGGGCACGGATGTGGACACCGGCGTGGAGGACACCAGCCTTCTGCTGGACGGCAGTTCGGGATATGCGGCCACGGACGGGGCGGTGCTCGACACCAGCGGCACCTACACCGTGTCGGCGTGGGTGCGCCTCGACGACATCACCAAGCCGCAGGTGCTTCTCTCGCAGAGCGGTTCGCTCCACAGCCCGTTCTATGTGCTCTACAACCCCGTCTCCGGCAGGTGGGGCATGGCCACCACCAGTTCGGACACCAGCTCCGCCACCGCCTCCTATTCCTATATGGCCGCGCCCACGGCCGCGAACAGGTGGACGCATCTGGCATTCGTCCACAATGCCACCACCCAGACGATGCGGCTGATCGTCAACGGCGAGTGGTACATCGAGAAGGCGGCCGCGGGCGGCTGGAGTTCCTCGGGGAATCTGCAGGTCGGGCGTGGGCTGTTGGACGGGGTGTTCCAGTATCCCCTGGACGGCAGCGTGGATGAGGTCAAGGCGTGGCAACGAGGGCTGAGCTTCTCCGAGATCGCCCGGGAGGCCCGTGCGCTGAACCCCACCACGGGTGACCAGTACGCCGAACTGACCGCGCACTGGGACGCCGCCACGGCCGAGTCGGGTGCGACCACGCTGACGGACGCCTCCGGGTACGGGCGGGCCCTGACCGTCTCCGGCGGTGCCGGCACCGACGGTGAGGCGATCGTGCTGGACGGTACGGACGACGCGGCCTCCTCGGACGGAGTCGTGGACGACACCGGTTCGTTCACTGTGACGACTGTGGTCAGTCCCGATCTGGAGGCACTCGCCGCGAAGGGCACGGGCTACGTCGCCCAGGTCGTCGGCAAGCGGGACAAGGACGGCACGTCCAACTGGGGCGTCTTCTTCGAGGTGACCGGATCATCGACGGTCGCCGTCGAGACCAGCGACGGCGACATCGTCGAGAAGACAGTGGCGACGGGCTTCTGGCACTTCGGCCGCTACAACGACGACGGCACCTTCACCTCGCAGGTCAGCGAGGAAGCCACCACCGACAGCGGCGAGGTCCGGATCACCGGCGTCTACAACGCACAGGACGGCATCGCGGCCCTGTATCTCAACGACAACCTCCAGTACACGGCCTTGTCCTATGCGACGGACTTCAGCGCGGAGGCCCTAGCCGTGGGCAACGGTTACACCTCCGGCGCCTGGGGACACCATCTGCCGGGTGCGGTGAGCGAGGTTCGGTTGTGGGCCGGGGCGGCGTCGGACACCGACCAGATCACCTCCATGCTCGGCGAATAGGCAGACAGCCCACCAGCTGACAGCTGTCGGGCGGCGGTGATTTACCCCGCCGCCCGGCAGCCCCGCACGACTACGGCACACCCTTGATCTCTTTCACGCGACACGACGGGGCGACCACGTGAGATATGGCATGAGCACATCACTCAGATGGCGAGGTGGACTGGTTGTCGTCACCGGCGCGTTGGTGGCCTCGCTGCTGACACCGGTGGCCTTCGCCGCCGACGCGGATCCGCTGGGCCGGCTCGCGACCCAGAAGGAGCGGGTCAGCAAGGTCCGTGAGGTCACCGGCCTCGGCGCGAAGAAAGCCCGGGCGAAGGTCGCTGACAGCAAGGCCGACAACCAGGCGCAGGCCAAGCGGGCCCGTGCCGAGCAGAACGCGTCCTGGCCGAAGGCGGGCGAGGCGTCGCTGGACCTGGCCGACGGCCGGGCCAAGGCCGCGCCGGGCGGACTCCCCGTCGTACTCACCCCGGCCAAGGACACGGCTCCCTCGGCCACCGTCGAGGTGCTGTCCCGCAAGGCGGCCGAAGCGGCCGGAGTCTCCGGCGTCCTCCTGACCGTGTCCGGCAACGGCAAGGCCAAACTCTCCCTGGACTACGGTGAGTTCGCCTCCGCTTACGGTGGCGGCTGGGCGGGCCGACTCCGCCTGGTGGAGCTGCCCGCGTGTGCGCTGACCACACCGGAGAAGGCGAAGTGCCGTGAGCAGCAGCCGCTGAAGTCATCGAACGACATCACCGCCCAGGAGCTGTCGGCGACCGTCGAACTCGACGGTGGTACGGGTGTGTCCACACAGCTGATGCGCGAGGCGAGCACGGCGGAGGCGACCGTCCTCGCCGCCACCGCCACGTCGGGTCAGTCCGCGTCCGGCTCCGGCGACTACACGGCGTCCCCGCTGACGTCCTCGGCGACTTGGTCGGCGGGCAGTTCCTCGGGCTCCTTCACCTGGTCGTACGACATCGAGGTGCCGCCTGCCGCCGCCGGACCCGCACCGTCGCTGTCCCTCTCCTACGACTCGGGAAGCGTGGACGGTAAGACGGCGTCGACGAACAACCAGGCCACCCAGGTCGGCGAGGGCTTCAGCCTGACCTCGTCGTACGTCGAGCGCAGTTACGGCAGCTGTGACGAGGACGGGCACGAGGAGAAGTACGACCGCTGCTGGAAGTACGAGAACGCGTCGCTGGTGCTGAACGGCAAGTCGTCGGAGCTGGTCAAGGACGACACGTCGGGTGAGTGGCGGCTGAAGGACGACGACGCCGCCACGGTCACGCACTCCACCGACGGCGACAACGCCGACAACAACGGCGAGTACTGGACGGTCGTCACCGGTGACGGCACGAAGTACGTGTTCGGTCTGAACAAGTTGTCCGGTGCGGGGGACGAGCGCACCAACTCGGTGTGGACGGTACCGGTGTTCGGCGACGACGAGGGCGAGCCGTGTTACGACGCGACGTTCGCGTCGGCGTCCTGCACGCAGGCATGGCGCTGGAACCTGGACTATGTCGAGGACACGCACGGCAACGCGATGTCGTACTGGTACACCAAGGAGTCCAACTCCTACGCGAAGAACGGCGCTTCGACCGCCACCGCGACCTACACGCGCGGCGGCTACCTGACGAAGATCCTCTACGGCCAGCGGGCCGGCACGCTGTTCACCGCGGACGCCTCCGGCAAGGTCACGTTCGACTACAGCGAGCGCTGCACCGCCGACGACTGCTCGGAGCTGACCGACGGCACCTCCGACAACTGGCCGGATGTGCCCTTCGACGCGATCTGCGCGGCGGACGCCGACTGCGAGGAGAACCAGTCGCCGGCGTTCTTCACACGCAAGCGGCTGACCGGAATCAACACCTACTCGTGGTCGGCGTCGAGCAGCGCCTACACCGAGGTCGACTCCTGGAAGCTGACCCAGCAGTTCCTGGACGGTGGTGACATCGGCGACACCTCCGACCAGACCCTGACGCTGAAATCCCTGACCCGTACGGGCAAGAACGGCGACGACATCGCCCTCGACCCCATCACCTTCACGTACCAGATGCGGGAGAACCGGGTCGACGCCACCGACGACATCCTGCCGCTGACCCGTCCCCGGATCGAGACGGTCACCTCGGAGACCGGTGCGATCACGACGGTGACGGTCTCGGAGCCGGAGTGTGTGCGCGGCTCCCACATGCCGGCCGCGGAGGACGACAACAGCCTCTCCTGCTATCCGCAGTACTGGAACATCAACGGCGCCGCGGAGGCGTCGGTCGACTGGTTCCACAAGTACCGGGTCACCGCGGTGTCGACGGCGGACCCGACGGGCCAGAACGAGGCGGTCTACAACTCGTACACGTACTCCGGCCCCGGCTGGCACTACAACGACGACCCGCTCACCCCCTCCGACGAGCGGACCTGGTCGCAGTGGCGCGGATACCGCAAGGTGACGGCATACACGGGCAGTTCGGACCTGACTCAGTCCAAGACCGTGTCCCTCTACCTCCAGGGCATGGACGGCGACAAGACCTCCTCGGGGACCCGCTCGGTGACCGAGGAAGGCCTGGAGCTCACCGGACTCACGGTCGCCGACATCACCGACTCCGACCCGTACTCCGGCTTCCTGCGGGAGCAGATCACCTATGACGGCTCGACGCCTGTCTCGGTGACGGTGAACACCCCGTGGAAATCCAAGACCGCGACTCAGCACAAAAGTTACGCGGACACCGAGGCGTACTACGTCCGCACGGAGAAGACCTCCACGCACACCTATCTGACGGGCACGTCGAGTTGGCGTACGTCCTCCACGGAGACGGTGTACGACGACTACGGCATGGCGGTCACCGTCCAGGACAACGGCGACGAGGCCGTCGACGACGACCAGACCTGCGCCCGCACCTGGTATGCGCGCAATGACACGCTCGGCATCAACTCCCTTGTCTCCCGCAGCCGTACGGTCGGCCGGGTCTGCTCGGCGGCGGAGACGGACCTGTCCCTGCCCACGAACAGCGAGACCCGCGGGGACGTGCTGTCCGACGCGGCGACGGTCTACGACAACACCTCCGCCACGGCCTGGACCGCATCCCAGTCGCCGACCAAGGGTGAGGTGACCTGGACGGGACGGCCCACGGCCTACCCTGCGTCGGCCACCAACGGCGAACGACAACCCACGAGTTGGCAGACCACGGCGAAGTCGACGTACGACACCCTCGGCCGGGTGCTGACGGGCACCGACTCGGCGGGCAACACGGCGAGCACCACCTACACCCCCACCGCGGCAGGCCCGTTGACCCGCACCAAGGTCACCAACGCGGCCGGCCAGTCGATGTACACCTACGCCGACCCGGCCACCGGCAACCCGGTCAAGATCTACGACGTCAACCTGAAGAAGACCGATCTCACCTACGACGCGCTGGGCCGTCTGACCGGGGTGTGGCTGCCCAACCGCTCCAAGGACGCGGGCCAGAGCGCCAACACCACGTTCGCGTACTCGGTCACCAACGACGCCGCGTCCTGGACGTCGACCTCCACCCTGAAGGCGGACGGCAGCTCGTACGACACGACGTACACGATCTACGACGCACTGCTGCGCCGGCTCCAGGTCCAGTCCCCGGCGGCGACCGACGGTCGCCTGCTCACCGACACCCGCTACGACACCCGCGGCCTGGTGTACGAGACGCACGCGGACATCTACGACACCACCAGCGAGCCCAACTCCACCTACACACGGGCCGAGTACGGCGAGTCGCCCAGCCAGACCGAGACGGTCTACGACGGCGCCGGACGGGCGACCAAGTCCACGTTCCTGATCGGCGGCGTGGCGCAGTGGTCCAGTACGATGTCCTACACCGGTGACTCGACGGCCACCTCCGCAGTGGAGGGCGGCTCGGCGACCCGGGTCTTGACCGACGCCCAGGGCAGGACTACCGAGCGCCGCGAGTACGCGGGCACCTCGCCGTCGGGCAGCACGTACACGTCCACGGGCTACACCTACACGCGCGACGGACTGAAGAAGACGGTCACCGGTCCGGACGGCGAGCAATGGTCGTACGGCTATGACCTGTTCGGCCGCCAGACCTCCGCGACCGACCCCGACACCGGCACCACCGCCACCGCGTACACGGCACTCGACAAGGCCGAAACCGTCACCGACGCGCGCGGCAAGAAGCTGCTGTACGGGTACGACGCCATCGGCCGTACCACCGGCGTGTGGGAGACGTCGAAGACGGACGCCAACAAGCTGATCGCATACGCCTACGACGGCCTGGCCAAGGGCCAGTTGGACTCCACCACCCGCTACGTGGGCGGCACGGGTGGTGACGCCTACACCGACGCGGTCGTCTCCTACGACAGCCTGTACCAGGTCACGGAGTCGTCGTTCACCCTGCCGTCCGACGACCCGCTGGTCGTCTCCGGCGCGGTCCCGTCCGCCACGCTGACCTTCAAGACGGACTACAACGTCGACGGCACGGTCGCCTCCTCGTACGAGCCGGCCGCGGGCGGTCTGGACGACGAGTGGGTCTCCACCACCTACGGCGACGCCGGCCTGCCGGAGACGGTCTCCGGTGCTTCGGGCTACCTGCTCGGGGCGTCGTACTCGGCGCGCGGCGAGGTCGAGCAGCTCACGCTCGGCGCGTCCGCGGCGGCGGGCACCCCGAAGGCATACGTCAACAACACCTGGGAGGAGGGCACCAACCGCCTCACCGAGTCGCACGTCACGACCACCACGCACCCCTACATGCTGCAGGACCTGAAGTACGGCTACGACGACGCCGGCAACGTCCTGTCCATCGCCGACCCGACCACCCTGGGCGGCACGAGCGAGACCGACAACCAGTGCTTCGCCTACGACGGTTACCGCCGTCTGACCGAGGCATGGACCCCGGCCACCGCCGACTGCTCCACCTCGGGCCGCACCACGGCCAACCTCGACGGGGCGTCCCCGTACTGGACGTCGTACACCTACAACGACGCGGGCTTGCGCACCACCGAGACCGACCGCACGACGAGCGGCACGACCACCCGGACGTACTGTTACGACGCCAACCGTCTCCACGCCCTGAAGGCGACCACGACGAGCGGCAACTGCCTCACCGCGGCGGAGCAGTACACCTACAACGACATCGGCGCCACCGAAACCCGCCCCGACGGAACCGCCACCCAATCCCTGACCTGGAACAGCGAGGGCAAGCCGGCCACGCTCACCGAGACCGGCACGGACGCCGCCGACGGCACCACGGAGTACGTGTACGACGCCGACGGCACCCTGCTGATCCGCCGCAACACCCAGGGCGAGAGCGTCCTGTACCTCGGCGCCACGGAGGTTCACCACAACGCGGCGACCGGCGACATCTGGGGACAGCGCTCCTACACGGCGAGCGGCTCACCGATCGCCGTCCGCAGCAACGAGTCGGGCACCGAGACCCTGTCGTTCCTGGCCGGTGATGCCCACGGAACGTCCACCTTGGCGGTCTCCTCCACCGATCTGGCCGTCACCAAGCGGTACTTCACGCCCTTCGGCGAGACCCGCGACGGCGGCACGGGAACGTGGCCGGACGACAAGGCCTTCCTCGGCATGACCGCCGACGAGAGCACCGGTCTCACCCACGTCGGCGCCCGCGAGTACGACCCCTCCCTCGGCCGCTTCATCAGCGTCGACCCACTCCTCGAACTCGAGAAGCACCAGTCACTCAACGGCTACGGTTATAGCGAGAACAACCCCGTCACGCTGGCCGACCCGTCCGGGCTCGGCACCCCCGAGTGCATGAGCGGGGTCATCACCGGCTGCACCAACGGCGTTCCCGACAGCGACTCGGTGTACCACCCCGAGCGGGAGCGCACGGGCACGGTCTCGCTGAACGACGCGTCGACGGCCGCCTACTACAACACCGTCGCCGCGGTCGAGGAAGGGCTCCCGTACGTCCGGAACCCCGCCACGGTCAGCAAGGACGAGTTCCACAAGGCGATGGTGAAGTACCAGGGGAGCTACGACGGGGCCGTCCACGACTCGATGTGGATGATGTGGCTCTACGGCTACGACGAGGAGGTCATCGACAACTTCGGTCCCTGCCTGATCCTCGACTGCTCCGGGGCGGTCACCACGGAGGACGTCCGGAACCTCCCGCTGAACCGGGAGAGCTTCCTGGAGATGTTCGGCCGGGCGTACGCCGAGGGACTCGGCTCCCGCATGGGGGTCGGGCAGGGCTCGAAGGGTGGCAAGGGAGCCAAGGGCGGCTGCAAGTGCTTCCTGGCCGGAACCGATGTCCTGCTCGCCGACGGCACCACCAAGGACATCGAGGACGTCGAACTCGGCGACGAGGTCCAGGCGTTGGACCCGGAGACCGGAGAGGCCGGCCCGCGTGAGGTCGTCCGCCTGATCGTCACCGAGGACGACAAGTTCTTCAACGAACTCTCCATCGCCACGGAAGACGGCATCGAGCAGCTCACCGCCACGCACGAGCACCCCTTCTGGTCGCCCTCCGCGGGCGCCTGGATCGACGCGGGCCGCCTTGCCACCGGTATGACCCTGCTCACCGACGACGGCGACACCGTCGTCGTCACCGGCAACCAGGCCTTCACCCGGCACGCGACCACCTACAACCTCACGGTCGACGACCTGCACACCTACTATGTGCTGGCCGGGGAGACCCCCGTTCTCGTCCACAACTCGAGCTGCGTCCCGCTCCCGGACTTCAACTCCAGCTTTTCCGCCGTGCGGCACTACTCGAAGCATGTGCTGGGCGTGAAGGGCGGAAAGAAGGGCAAGCTCAGCGCCGTCCCCGGAGGCGGGAACATGCCCGAGTTCAGAGGACCCGGCGGGTATGCGCGATACCGGGAGGCTGCCCGGAGCTTCATGTCCGGTGCCGGTCCGAAGGGATCGATCTCCCTCCCCAGCACGAGTGGTGGAATGTTCCGGGTCGACCCGAAGACCGGATACTTCGGATACATGAACTCGTCCGGCACGATCTCCACCTTCTACCGCCCCAAGGGCGATCCGGTCGACTACTTCTGGAGCCAGTTCTAGTGAGCACCACCCGCCGGTTCGTGGAACGGATCCAGCAGATCGCCCTGGCCCGTGGATGGCGTGACCCGGTTCTTCCCGGAAGCCTCCTCAGTGCCTGGGAACTCATGGTCGACGAGTGCGCGACCGGGTACGAGTCCGATCTCTCCGAGTACCTGAACGACCTGTCGGTGCGCGGGCTTCTCCAGCACGTCCTCGACGACCCGGACATCCAGGCGTGCGACGAGTACGCCTGGTTCGCGGCGGAGGTCCAGCGCATCGACGGCGGATTCCGGGACGTCCTTCACGACGGCCCGGTAGTCCGGCCCGGCGACTCGTACTGGTGGAGCAGAAAGGTGCCGTCGTTCGGACAGCGGGAATTCGTGGACGACGTCCGTGAGCGGTACTCGGTCGAACTCAGGGAGGTCGAGTAGGGGCATGGGGACCCGGGGCCCCGGGCCGTTCGACACAAGTTCTGTCTTGGCCCTCGACTAGAGCCGTGCCCCCTTCAACGCCATGTGCAGCAGCAGCCGGTCCTCCCCGTCGTCCAGGTCGAGCCCGGTGAGCTTCTCGACGCGGGAGAGGCGGTAGTAGAGGGTCTGGCGGTGGATGCCCAACTCGGCCGCCGTGCGCCCGGCCTGGCCCGCGCAGTCGAGGAACACCTCGGCGGTGTGGGCGAGTTCGCGGTGAGCGGGGGAGAGCAGGGTACGTACGGCAGGGTCCTGGGGAGCCTCCGGCGGCAGGGCGGTCAGCAGGCGGTAGGGGCCGATGGAGCGCCACTCGGCGACCGGGCCGAGGCGCGGCTCCGCCAGTACGGCACGGGCCGCCGCCGACGCCTCCCGCCAGGCGGTGCCAAGGTCGGAGAGGCCGGTGCGAGGGCCCGCGACGCCGGCCGCCGCGTGCGCGCCCGCCCGCTCCAGCAGCCGGGCGGCGGCCGCGAGCGCCGGGGCCGGTACGTCCGCCGAGCGCAGCCGTACCAGCAGGGCGAGGGTCTGCCCGGCCGCGCTCCACGGCACCGTGCACAGCGCCGTCGCCCCCGGCACCGTACGGAACGAGGGCGCGTCTTCAGGGTGGGTGGACGGCCACGGGGCCACGCACACCACCGTGTGGACGCCGTCCCCGCGTGGGCCGAGGGCCGTGCGCAGCTCCGCCACCGCCATGTCCCGCTCCCAGCCGCGCTCGGCGGTGAGGACCGCGCGCAGCTCCCGGGTGAGGTCGGCGCCCGCCTGTGCCTCGTCCGCGAGGAGGGCACCGATGCGGGAGGCGACCGTCATGGCGGCGGACAGCTGCGCGTCGGTGGGGCCGGGATCGCCGTCCAGGAGCCAGACGTAACCGAGGGCGACCCCCCGATGACGTACGGGGAGGCAGATGCGGCCGCGCAGCACCCCGGCCGCCGGAGTCGGCGGAATGCGGACCGGGCCGGTCGCCCGCGTGATGCCGAACCCCTCGAACCACTCCCGCACCGCCGTCGTCGAGCGGCGGGTCAGGATCGAACGGGCGCGGACCGGGTCGAGGGCCGACGGATCGAGGGCGCCCTCACTGTCGTACGCGCCGAAGACGATCAGCTCGAAGTCGCGGTTCTCCAGGGTCGCCGGGGCTCCGAGCAGACCGGAGATCTCGTCGACGAGCTCCTGGTAGTCACCCGTGCTCTTGAAAGGGCCGGCTTCGGACGTCACCCGGGCATTCTCCCTCAATTCCCCAACTCTTCATACACCTGTCTGAGATCTGCGGCACGGATGCGTGACAGCTGTCGATGGCCGACGATCGGAGGGATCCTTAGGTTTCACGGTGGTTCTATCTGCTGGTTTGTGGAGGTGCCCCGTGCTGGGTCCCGTGATTCTCGCCGCGTCGCGCAGCGACCGGATGCGACGCCTGATCTCGGCGGCGCCCGTGACCAAGCAGGTCGTCGACCGCTTCATCCCCGGCGAGACCGTCGACGACATCGTTCCCGTCGTCAGGGACCTCACCGACCGGGGCCTGGAAGTCACGCTGGACGTCGTCGGCGAGGACATCACCCGCCCCGACCAGGCCGGCGCCGCCCGCGACGCCTACCTGGAACTCATCGACCGCCTGAAGGAGCTGGAGCTCGGCGAGCGCGCCGAGGTGTCGGTGAAACTGTCCCTCTTCGGGCAGGCGCTGCCGGGCGGCCACGAGCTGGCCTTCGCCAATGTCCGCCCGGTCGTCGAGGCCGCCGCCGCGATCGGTACGACGGTCACCCTCGACGCGGAGGACCACACCACGCTCGACTCGATGTTCGCCATCCACGACGAACTGCGCCGCGACTTCCCGCAGACCGGCTGCGTCATCCAGGCCTACCTCTTCCGCACCGAGGCCGACGCCCGCCGCCTCGCCGCGAACGGCAGCCGCGTACGGCTGGTCAAGGGCGCCTACAAGGAGCCCGCCTCCGTCGCCTTCCAGCAGAAGACCGAGATCGACAGGGCGTACGTACGCGTCCTGAGGATCCTCATGGAGGGCGAGGGGTACCCGATGATCGGGTCCCACGACCCGCGCCTCATCTCCATCGCGCAGGAACTCGCCCGCCGCGCCCAGCGCAAGCTCGACGAGTACGAGTTCCAGATGCTGTACGGCATCCGCGGCGAGGAGCATCTGCGCCTCGCCGCCGAGGGACACCGCATGCGGGTCTACACGGCGTACGGCACGGACTGGTACGGCTATTTCATGCGGCGCTTGGCGGAGAAACCGGCCAATCTCCGCTTCTTCGTCCGCTCGATGGTCAGCAAGGGGTGATGCGCTGGATGAGCGGCGGCTGAGCCGGACCCGGTTCCGTGGAAAGGAGTTACGGAACCCGTGACTCCGCCCCGAGGGGCTTCTCACGAGCCCGCCTCGGCGAGTTCGTGACGGTTAAGCCCTGACCGCTGCTCACCATACGCAACGGCTTCGGCTCCCTCCGGCTGAAGCCCGGGAATCACTCGGAAGAGGTAACCCATGGACGCTGTGACCCAGGTCCCCACCCCCGTCAACGAGCCGGTGCTCGGCTACGCCCCTGGCTCGCCCGAGCGGGCTCGGCTGGAGGCCAAGCTGAAGGAGCTGGCCGAGAACCCGGTCGACCTGCCGATGACGATCGGCGGCGAGAAGCGGATGGGCGGCGGCGAGCGGTTCGACGTCGTACAGCCGCACAACCACAAGGCCCGCCTCGGCACCTACGCCAACGCCACCCAGCAGGACGCCCGGGACGCCATCGACGCGGCCCTCGCCGCCGCGCCCGCCTGGCGCGCGATGTCCTTCGACGACCGCGCCGCGATCATCCTGCGCGCCGCCGAACTGCTCTCCGGCCCCTGGCGCGAGACGCTGGCGGCCTCGACGATGCTCGGCCAGTCCAAGACCATCCAGCAGGCCGAGATCGACACCCCCTGCGAGCTGATCGACTTCTGGCGCTTCAACGTCAAGTACGCCCGTGACCTGCTCGCCGAGCAGCCCCCGGCCAACTCCCCGGGCGTCTGGAACCGCCTCGACCACCGCCCGCTGGAGGGCTTCGTCTACGCGATCACCCCCTTCAACTTCTCGGCGATCGCGGGCAACCTGCCCACCGCCCCCGCGCTCATGGGCAACGTGGTGGTCTGGAAGCCGTCCCCGACCCAGACCCACGCCGCCGTCCTGCTCATGCGGCTGCTGGAGGAGGCGGGCCTGCCCAAGGGCGTCATCAACCTCGTCACCGGGGACGGCATCGAGGTCTCCAAGGTGGCTCTCGAACACCGCGACCTCGCCGGCATCCACTTCACCGGCTCGACCAGGACCTTCCAGTACCTGTGGAAGACGGTCGGCGCGAACATCGAGAAGTACCGCTCGTACCCGCGCCTCGTCGGCGAGACCGGCGGCAAGGACTTCGTGGTCGCCCACCCGTCCGCCGACCGCGCCATCCTGAAGACGGCCCTGACCCGGGGCGCCTTCGAGTACCAGGGGCAGAAGTGCAGCGCGACCTCGCGTGCCTACATCCCCACCTCGATCTGGAACTCCGGCTTCAAGGAGGAGTTCGCGGCCGAGGTCGACGGCATCACCATGGGCGACGTCACCGACCTGTCGAACTTCGTCGGCGCGGTCATCGACGAGCGCGCCTTCGCCAAGAACAAGGCCGCCATCGACCACGCCAAGTCCGACCCGGCCTGCACGATCGTCGCGGGCGGCACCTACGACGACTCGGTCGGCTACTTCGTCCGCCCGACGGTCGTCGAGTGCACGGACCCGGAGAACGAGGTCTTCACCACGGAGTACTTCGGCCCGTTCCTCGCGGTGCACGTCTACGAGGACGAGGCGTACGACGAGATGCTGACCCAGATGGAGTCGGTGTCGGACTACGCCCTGACGGGCGCCGTCATCGCGGGCGACCGCGCGGCCGCCGCCCACACGATGAACAAGCTCCGCTACGCGGCCGGCAACTTCTACATCAACGACAAGTCGACGGGTGCCGTGGTCGGCCAGCAGCCGTTCGGCGGCGGCCGCTCCTCCGGCACGAACGACAAGGCGGGAGCCCCGCAGAACCTGATGCGCTGGACCCTGACCCGCGCGATCAAGGAAACCCTGGTGGCGCCGACGGACTACACGTACCCGCACATGGGCTGAACCGCCCGGCGACCGACGCCGCGCCCGGCACCTCCACCACGGAGGGGCCGGGCGCGACCGCGTTCCCGAGGATGAAAAGCGCAGGTCAGCGGCGTGTGACCCAATCCACCGTCTCAGATAGTAGGAAGTCCGACTAATTGTGGAGACAGATGCTCCGGACTCGCTTAGCTTTGTAGGAGCCGAACGTCTCGCTCGACCAAGCGAATGGCGGTCGTGAGCCGGAGCCCGAGGCAGGCAACCCCTGCGGCCCCGCTCCCCGCCCCATCCGGCGTCTCGCAACCCCCCGTTTCCGTACTCCGGATTGCCTCGAAGGAGTCGATTCCCCATGGCCGAGACGACCGTCCGCCGCCGAGTCCGTCACGCTTCCCCGACGAGCGAGTCCGACCGCAGGAACGCCGCCGCCGCCCTCCAGCGCGCCCTCGACCGCAGGGACAACGGAGGCTCCACCGGGCACTGAGTGCCCCCACCAGCCGGGAGCCGCACCCTCCCCCACTCTCGACTTCGCTCGAGCGGGGGGACCCCCATGGGGTGCGGTGCGGCCGTGAGTACGCTGAGGACTTACGCGCCGCGCCGCACCTCGAAATGGTCGATGCGCTCGCCGTTGTGCGCCAGCGCCGACACCAACAGGGCGGGCCTGGAGCCGCTCTCCGCCTCCACTTTGAGGAAGGAGAAGCCGCGGTAGCGCACGCGCGACCACTCCACGGTCTCCCCGTCGGAGGCGCGCTGCTTGGTCCACTGAAAGGTGTCGACGGTGTCGTGGCGCGTGACGTGCCCCTCGTAGCTCTCGTCGACGCCCGACGGGAAGCCGTACAGATCCTTGCCACCGCCGCCCGCCGTGACGTACACGATGCCGTCCCGCGCCGGGTCGGTCGACGCGCCGATCGGCACCGCCCTGCCGACCTCGCCGTCCTTGATGGCGTCCGTGCGCTCGTACACGTGGTTGTGGCCGTTGATCACCAGGTCCACCTGGTGTCGGGCGAACACCGGCACCCACTCGGCCCGCACACCGCCGTCGGAGGCGTGCGCCGACGTCGAGTACGCGCAGTGGTGGAAGTAGACGACGACGAAGTCGACGTCCTTCGACCTGCGCAGCTCCGCCAGCTTCTCGTCCAGCCACTTCGTCTGCAGGCCGCCGGTGTAGCCGTAGTTGGCGGGGATCTCGTACGACACGTCGTTCGCGTCCAGCGCGACGATGGCGACGTTTCCGTACGTGAACGAGTACACGCCCGGAGCCGAGCGCGGGTCGAAGCCGTTGTCCGGGAGGGACCAGCGGGCGAGCTGGCCGCCGTAGCCGTCCGGTGAGTACCAGGCCTCCATGTCGTGGTTGCCGGTCGTCACCATCCAGGGCACGGACTTGGTGACCGTCTCGTTCTGCTTGAGGAACAGGTCCCAGAAAGCGGGGTCGTAGCCGTCCTGCTCCACGCCCTTGCCGTTCACGTTCGCGTAGCAGATGTCGCCCGCGTGGAGGTGGAAGGCGGGCTTCTGAAGGAGGATGACGTTGTCGTTGGCGGCCGCGGCCTTGCCGACACCCTGGTCGCCGAACGCCGTGAACACGAACTTCTCCGGGCTCGCCGGCGCCGTACGGAACGACTCGATCGTCGACCTGCGCCCCGGCGAGGCCGGGTCGAAACCCTCGTGGCCGACGCCGTAGTAGTACGTCGTACCGGGGAGCAGGCCGTCCAGGGCCGCGTGCAGGTAGTACTGGTCCAGTGCGAGGCGCACGCCCTGGACACCCGGCGTGTGCAGGTCGCGTATCTCGGCCTCGATCTTCCGGCTCAGGTCGTCGGGCTTCAGGCCGATCCGGACGTACGGCTTCTTCACCGCGACCGGCACCTGCCAGGAGATCCGCATCCGCGTCTTCGGGTCGGTGCCGAAGGCGAGATGGCGGCCGAAGGGGGTGACGAGCGCGCCCGGCGCCTTGGAGGTGGCGGGCGACGGGGCCGAGGTCGTGGCGCTCGGCGAGCCCGACGATCGGGAGCCGCCGCAGCCGGTCAGCAGTCCGCCCGCCGCCACCGCGCCCGCCGTCACCAGCGTGCGACGCCGCGTCAGCTTCGTACGCAGGTACTCGTGCTGCTCGGCCATGCTCATCCGGCGCGCGAGCTGCGGCGGAATGCCGAAGTCGGGAATGTCCATGGGAGGCAACTTCCCAGCGAATGCCAACGCCCGCTACACATACGGGTGAACGCGGGGCGACTTGTGGAAGTTGTCACTCGCCCGGGTGTCCGTATCCCGGACGCCGTGTGTCATCCCGTGGGACCAGGAGTACGGTGCCGTCATGTCTCGCAGCCTCAATCTCGCAGTGATCCCCGGTGACGGCATCGGTCAGGAAGTCGTGGCCCAGGGACTCAAGGTCCTCTCCGCCGTCCTTCCGCAGGATGTGAAGCTGGAGACCAAGGAGTACGACTTCGGCGCCAAGCGCTACCACGCCACCGGTGAGACCCTCACCGAGGCGGACCTGGAGTCGCTCAGGCAGCACGACGCGATCCTGCTCGGCGCGATCGGCGACCCGAGCGTGCCGTCCGGCGTCCTGGAGCGCGGCTTCCTGCTGAAGCTCCGCTTCGCCTTCGACCACCACGTCAACCTGCGTCCGTCGAAGCTGCTCCCGGGTGTCGAGACTCCCCTGAAGGGCCAGCCGGCCATCGACTTCGTCGTGGTCCGCGAGGGCACCGAGGGCCCGTACACCGGCAACGGCGGCACGATCCGCAAGGGCACCGAGCACGAGGTCGCCACCGAGGTCTCCGTGAACACGGCCTTCGGTGTCGAGCGCGTGGTCCGCGACGCGTTCGCCCGCGCCCAGGCCCGCCCCCGCAAGAAGCTCGCGCTGATCCACAAGAACAACGTGCTGACCTTCGCGGGCCACCTGTGGACCAACATCTTCAACAAGGTGGCCGCGGAGTTCCCCGAGGTCACCACCGAGTACATGCACGTGGACGCGGCGACCATCTACCTGGTCACGCAGCCCGAGCGCTTCGACGTGATCGTCACCGACAACCTCTTCGGCGACATCATCACCGACCTCGCCGCGGCCGTCTCCGGCGGCATCGGCGTCGCCGCGAGCGGGAACATCAACCCGTCCGGCGAGTTCCCCTCGATGTTCGAGCCTGTGCATGGCTCGGCGCCCGACATCGCCGGCCAGGGCAAGGCCGACCCCTCCGCCACGGTCCTGTCCGTCGCCCTCCTCCTGCGCCACCTCGGCTACGAGGCCGAGGCCACGCGCATCGAGGACGCCGTCTCCGCCGACCTCGCGGAGCGCGTCGGCAAGCCCGGCCGCAGCACGGACGAGATCGGCGACGCGCTCGCCGTACGAGTAGCCGGCTGATCCCGCCGCGCCACTCGAAACCTTCGAAGCCGTCGGGTCCCTCTGGCACCCGGCGGCTTCCCCATGCCCCCGCCGGGTGTCACCATCAATCCTCCGGGTCGCATTCACGCCGTTTTCTTCCAGCAGCCCCGCTTGCGATAATCGAACGCGGAGCCGCCGAATGAGGGAATGCTCGGACGTCCTAGCACCGGCCACTGGCCGTACGGATGTGAGCGCGGCCCGTCACACACAACCGGTGAAGGACAACCACTCATGACGACGCCCACGATCGAGCTCAAGCCCTCGGCCTCGCCACTCTCCGACGCGGAGCGCACGGCGATCCTGGCCGATCCAGGATTCGGCCGCCACTTCACCGACCACATGGTCGTCATCAAGTGGACCGAGGGCCGTGGCTGGCACGACGGCCAGCTCGTTCCGTACGCGCCGATCTCCCTGGACCCGGCCACGATGGTCCTGCACTACGCGCAGGAGATCTTCGAGGGGCTGAAGGCCTACCGCCAGCCCGACGGGTCCGTCGCCACCTTCCGTCCGGAGAAGAACGCGGCGCGCTTCCAGGCCTCCGCGCGCCGGCTCGGTATGCCGGAGCTGCCGGTCGAGACGTTCATCGAGGCGTGTGACGTGCTGGTGAAGCAGGACCAGGCCTGGGTCCCGGCGCACGGCGGCGAGGAGTCCCTCTACCTGCGCCCCTTCATGATCGCCACCGAGGTCGGCCTCGGCGTCAAGCCGGCCAACGAGTACCTCTTCATGGTCATCGCCTCCCCGGCCGGCGCCTACTTCCCCGGCGGCGTCAAGCCCGTCTCCATCTGGGTCTCCGAGGACCACGTCCGCGCCGTCCCCGGCGGCATGGGCGACGCCAAGACCGGCGGCAACTACGCCGCGTCCCTCCTCGCCCAGGCCGAGGCCGCCGCCGAGGGCTGCGCCCAGGTCTGCTACCTCGACGCGGTCGAGCGCACCTGGGTCGAGGAACTCGGCGGCATGAACCTGTACTTCGTGTACGGCGACCGCATCGTCACCCCCTCCCTCACAGGCTCGATCCTGGAGGGCGTGACGCGCGACTCGCTGCTCACGGTCGCCCGCGACCTCGGCTACACCGCCGAGGAGGGCCGTATCTCCATCGACCAGTGGCAGACCGACTCCGAGAACGGCACCCTCACCGAGGTCTTCGCCTGCGGCACGGCCGCCGTCATCACCCCCGTCGGCACGGTCAAGCGCACCGGCGCCCAGTGGCACCAGTCCGGCGGCGAACCCGGCCCCGTCACCCTCGAACTCCGCGACGCCCTCCTGAACATCCAGCGCGGCACGGCCGAGGACACCCACGGCTGGATGCACGAACTGGGCTGACCACGTCGCCGTTGCCTGGTCCCTGATTCCCTGGAGCCCGCCCCGGACGATTCCATCCGGGGCGGGCTTCGGCAGTTCCCGGACGAGTCCCTGGGGTGAACGCGGCGCGCGGACACGTGATCAGCCGCCCGGGTTGTACGTTATCGAACGCATTGACCCGGGGTGGTTGATGCGCTTGTATCCCGGTGTGCCCTCGGCGAAGGGCTGGGGGGAAGACGAGGTTTCGGGGGGAACCATGTCCCATGCGCCACGATTAGTCGCACACCGCCGTACCGCCTGGGGCGCGGCCCTGGCCGCCGCGCTCACCCTGACCGCCGCCCTGCCCACCGCGTCCGCGCACGCCCCCGGCGTGCAGCGGATCAGCACGGCCACCGGCGGCGGCCAGCTCCCGAGCGCCTCGACCGGCGCCCGGATCACCCCGGGCGGCCGGTACGCGGTCTTCGTCACGGCCGACCCCGCCGGCGGAGACGAGCGCCGTATCCACATCAAGGACCTGCGCACCGGCACCCTGACCCCCGTACCCGAGGACATGCGGTACACCGGCGGCGCGGTGATCAGCGCCGACGGGCGCCGGATCGCGTACCACAACGGCAACCGCTTCCCGCACCCGTACGTCTACGACCGCACGACCGGCGAGACACAGGAACTGTGGCCCGCGCAGGAGCCGGACGACACCTCCTACGAACTGGGCACCGTGGGCGCGATCAGCGCCGACGGCCGGTACGTGGCCTACGTGATCGGCAACCGCCACGGCAACCAGGGCTCCCGCGTGCTGTACGTCCGCGACCTGGCCACCGGCACCGACGATCAGATCACCTCGCTGCCGCCCGAGGGCATGATCGGCCAGGTCCGGCTGAGCGCCGACGGCCGCACGGTCGCGTACGACGTGACCGTGCTCACCGGCTCGGCCTCCGGCGCCCTCGGCCGCGTCTACGTCAAGGACCGGCGGACGGGCACCACCCACCGCGTGGACCCCGGCCCCGAGGCCCGGTCCGTCCTCGCCGCCCTCTCCGCCGACGGCCGCCGGGTCATCCTCACGACGACGGCCCCGTCGAACGGCCCGACCCAGCCATACGTCCACGACCTGCGCACCGGCCGCACCGAACCGGCCGGCCCCGAGGGCAGCACGGCAGTCGCCGCCGACCCTCGCGGCCGCCACGTCCTCCTCGCCCGGGACGGCGCACTGACCCTCCTCGATCTGCGCACCGGCGCGAACCGGCCCGTGACCACGGCCGGCACCGCGCTCCCGGGCGCGGTCACCCGTCACGGCCGCGCCGTGGTCTTCACCTCCACGGCTGACGACCTGGTCGCGGACGACACCAACGGGGTGGCGGACGTGTTCATCCACCGCGGTCACTGACCACCGACGTCTTCGTACGCCACCTGCTTACATCCGCCTATAGGAACGCGAACCGTTCGCATCCTGAGACGGACGGTGAGCACGGGGGCCAGGTGTGCCAGACTGCCTCCGTGCTCTCGTTCGCCATGATTATTGGCAGCAGGCGCGCCGGTCCGCAGTGACCGCCACGTACGACCAGGTACGGGCGGACACCGTCGTCCTCGACCCGCGCGCAGACCTCTCGCACCCGCGAGAGGTTTTTCGCATTTCTGGCCCAACCTCAGCCAGGAGCGCAGTGCGAGGGATCATTGGAGGACGGTGGAGCCGGTCATTCCGGTAGACCGAGATCCAACACAGGAGCCTTGACACCATGACGGTAACCAGCGAGCTCGACGACTCGTTCCACGTCTTCGACACCACCCTGCGCGACGGCGCCCAGCGCGAGGGCATCAACCTCACGGTCGCGGACAAGCTGGCCATCGCTCGGCACCTGGACGACTTCGGCGTGGGCTTCATCGAGGGCGGCTGGCCGGGCGCCAACCCGAGGGACACGGAGTTCTTCGCCCGGGCGAAGAAAGAGATCGACTTCAAACACGCCCAGCTCGTCGCCTTCGGCGCCACTCGCCGCGCGGGCGGCAAGGCGAGTGAGGACCCGCAGGTCAGGGCCCTCCTGGACTCGGGCGCCGAGGTGATCACCCTGGTCGCCAAGTCCCACGACCGGCATGTCGAGCTCGCCCTGCGCACCACCCTCGACGAGAACCTGGAGATGGTCCGCGACACGGTGTCCTTCCTCCGGTCGCAGGGCCGCCGCGTCTTCGTCGACTGCGAGCACTTCTTCGACGGCTACCGCGCCAACCCCGAGTACGCGAAGTCCGTCGTACGGGCCGCTGCCGAGGCCGGCGCCGACGTGGTCATCCTCTGCGACACCAACGGCGGCATGCTCCCGGCGCAGGTACAGGCGGTGGTCTCGACGGTCCTCGCCGACACCGGCGCCCGGCTCGGCATCCACGCCCAGGACGACACAGGCTGTGCCGTGGCGAACTCGCTGGCCGCCGTCGACGCGGGCGCGACCCACGTCCAGTGCACCGCCAACGGCTACGGCGAGCGTGTCGGCAACGCCAACCTGTTCCCGGTGGTCGCCGCCCTGGAGCTGAAGTACGGCAAGAAGGTCCTCCCGGACGGCCACCTCCGCGAGATGACGCGCATCTCCCACGCCATCGCCGAGGTCGTCAACCTCACCCCGTCCACGCACCAGCCGTACGTCGGTGTCTCCGCCTTCGCGCACAAGGCCGGCCTGCACGCCTCCGCGATCAAGGTCGACCCGGACCTGTACCAGCACATCGACCCCGAGCAGGTCGGCAACACCATGCGCATGTTGGTCTCCGACATGGCCGGCCGTGCCTCCATCGAGCTCAAGGGCAAGGAACTGGGCGTCGATCTCGGCGGCGACCGCGAGCTGGTCGGCCGGGTCGTCGAGCGGGTCAAGGAGCGCGAGCTGCGGGGCTACACCTACGAGGCCGCCGACGCGAGCTTCGAGATCCTGCTGCGCGACGAGGTCGCGGGCAAGCCCCAGCGCTACTTCCGCACCGAGTCCTGGCGGGCCATCGTCGAGGACCGCCCCGACGGCAGCCACGCCAACGAAGCCACGGTCAAGCTGTGGGCCAAGAGCGAGCGCATCGTCGCCACGGCCGAGGGCAACGGCCCGGTCAACGCGCTGGACAGGGCGCTGCGGGTGGCCCTGGAGAAGATCTACCCCCAGCTCGCCAAGCTGGAGCTCGTCGACTACAAGGTCCGCATCCTGGAGGGCAAGCACGGCACCAACTCCACGACCCGCGTCCTGATCTCCACCTCGGACGGCTCCGGCGAGTGGTCCACAGTCGGCGTAGCCGACAACGTGATCGCCGCGTCTTGGCAGGCCTTGGAGGACGCATACACGTACGGCTTGCTCCGGGCCGGCGTGGACCCGGCGGAGTAGTAAGGCCCAAGAGCTCGGGGGGTGCGGGGTGTGTTGGCGGCTGCGGGCTGTGGTGGGTTGCTCGCGCAGTTCCCCGCGCCCCTTAAAAGCCAGGGGGTGCCCCCAGTTCTTTCAGGGGCGCGGGGAACTGCGCGATCAGCCCCCACTCACCCGCACCCGCCAACGCACCCCTGCCATCCGAGCTCTGAGGCGTGGCGGGGCCGAGAGTGGGGGAGGGACGGGTAGGGGCGGCGGGGGCGAGACGTGACCCGCACCCCTTCCGCGCGGTTGTACAGGACTCTTGACGCCTTTCCGAGCCGACAGTTGACTCCCTTCAAGTCACAAGAGCGAAACGGGAGTTGAGCGCGTCGACTGGTCCTGGAGTTTCAGCGGAGGGAAGCCTGATGCAGTCCTCGACGAACGACCGAAGCACCCGACGCACCCCACGCCCCCGAAGAACGCCGCTCCTGGCCTCGGCCGCCCTGCTGTCCGGCCTGCTCCCACTGCCCTTCGCTGCCACGGCGACGGCCGCCGACCCCCCGACCGTGCGCACAGACGCCACCGTCCACCCCGTCACCGAGGGCGACACGGCCCACATCCCCGTCACCGTCACCGGCAAGGTCACCAAGCCGGTCACCGTCACGTACAAGACGACCGCCGACGGCGACCACACCCCGGCCGCCGGCACCCTCACCTTCCCACCGGGCACCCCCTCCGGCACCACCCGCACCATCGCCGTACGCACCCTCCCCGACAACTCCCCGGAGACGGCGGAAACGATCCCCGTCAAACTCACCGTCACCGGCGCCGAGGCCCCCGCCACCACCCCGAAGGCCGTCATCGGCGCCCACGGCCTGCCCTATCTCAACCCGAAGCTGCCGGTACGCAAGCGCGTCGCGGACCTCCTCGCCCGAATGACCCTGGAGGAGAAGGCCGGCCAGATGACCCAGGCCGAGCGCGGCGCGCTCGCCACCCCCGACGACATCACGGCGTACGGACTCGGCTCGGTCCTCTCCGGCGGCGGCTCCACCCCGGCGCGGAACACCCCCGAGGCCTGGGCCGAGATGATCGACGGCTTCCAACTCCGCGCCCTGTCCACACGGTTACGGATCCCGCTGATCTACGGCGTGGACTCGGTCCACGGCCACAACAACCTGGCCGGTGCCACGATCACCCCGCACAACATCGGCCTGGGCGCCACCCGAGACCCCGAAATCGCCTACCGCATGGGCGAGTTGACGGCCGCCGAGACCCGGGCCACCGGCATCCCGTGGGCCTTCGCCCCCTGCCTGTGTGTGACGCGCGACGACCGCTGGGGCCGGGCCTACGAGTCCTTCGGTGAGGACCCGGCGCTCGTGGAGTCGATGGAGACGGTCATCCAGGGCCTCCAGGGCGCCCGCGACGGACGCGACCTGGACCGGTCCGACAAGGCCCTCGCCACCGCCAAGCACTTCGTCGGCGACGGCGGCACCGAGTACGGCTCGTCCACGACCGGCACGTACACGATCGACCAGGGCATCACCAAGGTCACCCGCCAAGAACTGGAGGCGGTGCACCTCGCGCCGTACCAGGAGGCCGTGGACCGCGGCGTCGGCTCGGTCATGCCGTCCTTCTCGTCCCTCGACATCCTCGGCGACGGCGAGGGGGCGGTGAAGATGCACGCCCGCGCCGACATGATCAACGGCGTCCTCAAGGACCGCATGGGCTTCGACGGCTTCGTCATCAGCGACTGGCAGGCCATCGACCAGATCCCCGGCGACTACGCCTCCGACATCCGTACGTCCGTCAACGCCGGCCTCGACATGATCATGGTCCCGTACGCGTACGGCGACTTCCACCGCACCCTGGTCGCCGAGGTCAGGGCGGGCCGCGTCAGTGAGCGGCGCGTCGACGACGCGGTCTCCCGCATCCTCACCCAGAAGTTCAAGCTGGGCCTCTTCGAACAGCCGTACGCCGACACCAGCGGCATCGACGACATCGGCTCGCCCGCACACCGCGCGGCGGCCCGCGAGGCCGTGGCCAAGTCACAGGTCCTGCTGAAGAACAAGGGCGGTGTCCTGCCCCTGAAGAAGTCCCAGAAGGTGTACGTGGCCGGCTCGAACGCCGACGACATCGGCAACCAGAGCGGCGGCTGGACGATCACCTGGCAGGGCTCGTCCGGCGACATCACCGAGGGCACGACCATCCTGGAGGGCATGCGGAAGGCCGGCGGCGCGAACCGGGTGACGTACTCGAAGGACGCGTCCGCCCCGACCGCCGGGCACGACGTGGGCGTGGTCGTCGTCGGCGAGGCCCCGTACGCCGAGGGCTTCGGCGACGTCGGCAACGGCCACGACCTGGAGCTGAGCGACGCCGACAAGGCCGCCGTGGACAAGGTCTGCGGCGCCATGAAGTGCGCGGTGCTCGTCGTCTCCGGCCGCCCCCAGCTCATCGGTGACCGGCTCGGCGACATGGACGCGCTCGTCGCCTCCTGGCTGCCGGGTTCGGAGGGCGACGGCGTCGCGGACGTCCTGTACGGCAAGCGGCCCTTCACCGGCCGGCTCCCCGTCACCTGGCCAAGGTCGGAGGCCCAGCTGCCGATCAACGTGGGCGACACGTCGTACGACCCGCAGTTCCCGTACGGCTGGGGGCTGACGACGAAGGCGGCGAAGGGCGTGCCCCCTGTGGTGCTCAAGGCGCGGCAGCTCGTGCAGGGCAAGGTGGGCGCGGACGTCCGCATGACCGAATCCGTCGCGAAGCCCTTCGCGGAGGCCGACCACCTACTGCTCACCGGCCGCTACACGGAGGCACTGGCGAAGCTGGGCGAGGCGTACAGGGCGGCGTGACGGCCTCCGGATTGTCCGCTTTCGCGGCGATAGGGGTAGCTTCGAAGGTATGAAGGGCGCATTTGGTCGACGTCTGTTCCTCCGCTTGCTGATCGCGCCGTTCGTGGCGGCGGCCCTGGCGGTGTTGTCGGTCGGTGCGCCCAGCGCCCACGCGGCCACCGACCTGTCCACGGTGGCCGAGTCCCTGCGCGAGAGCCCCGTCTACGTCGATCCGGCCGCCTCCGACCTGCTCTCCTCGTCGGATGCCGAGGCGCTCGCAGACAAGATCGAGGACGCGGACGAGCCGGTCTTCGTGGCCGTCCTCCCGGCCGACCACCCCACCGAGGACCTCTTCCGGAACCTCCGCACCGAGACCGGCCTGACAGGCCTGTACGCCATCCGCCTCGGTGACCGCTTCGACGCCCGGGCCGACAGCAGCGTCCTGAGCCAGGATGCGGTGGCGAACCTGGTCACGGCCGTGCGGGGGGCCGGCGACCCGAAGGCTCAGCTGAACGACTTCGTGGACGACGCCCTGCGCAGCAACCTCGGCGGCTCGGCCCCGTCGAGCTGGAGCGACGGCGGCGACACGGGCGTGGACGCGGCCGCCCTGGCCGCGGCGGGCGCGGTGGTGGTCGCGGGCGGCGTGGGCGCGTACGCGCTGGTCCGCCGCAACCGTCTCAGGAAGGAAGCGGAACGCCGCGAGGCCCTGAGGAAGCTCCAGGTGGTGGTCGACGAGGACATCACGGCCTTCGGTGAGGAACTGGACCGCCTCGATTTCCACCCCGCCGAGGCGGGCGCGGACGACGCGATGCGCGCCGACTACGAACGGGCGCTGGACGCGTACGAGGAGGCGAAGTCGCTGATGGCGGCGGCGACCCGCCCCGAGGAGGTACGCGCGGTCACCCAGGCCCTGGAGGACGGCCGCTTCTCTCTCGCCCAACTGACCGCCCGTAGGGAGGGCCGCCCGCTCCCCGAGCGCCGCGCCCCCTGCTTCTTCGACCCCCGCCACGGCCCGTCGGTCGCCGACGTCCCCTGGACCCCGGGCGTGGGCGCCGAACGCGAGGTCCCGGTCTGCGCCGCCGACCAGGCCCGCCTCGCCGACGGCCGCGACCCGATGATCCGCGAGGTGGAGACGGTGCCCGGCGCCCGCCGCCCCTACTGGGACGCCGGCCCCGCCTACGGCCCCTGGGCGGGCGGCTACTTCGGCGGCGGCATCCTCCCCGGCCTCCTCGTCGGCACGATGCTCGGCAGCATGATGGCCACCCCCTCGTACGCGGCCATGTACGGCACGGGTTACGGCGACTTCGGCGCCGCCGCCGGCTACGAGGGCGGCGATGTCTCGGGCGCCGACTTCGACACGGACGACTTCAGCGGCGGCTTCGGCGGCGGCGACTACGGCGGCGGAGGCGACTTCGGGGGCGGCGGAGACTTCGGCGGCTTCTGAGACAGAAGGCACGGGCCCGGCGCGGGAAGCGCCGGGCCCATGGATGTCGTACGGGTGCTGCCGGGACCTCCCTCAGAGGGTGGCCGCGGCCGAGGCGATCTGGGACGCGAAGGTCGAGACCTCGGTGTAGACACCGGGGGCGTCGGGACGGGCGCAGCCCTCGCCCCAGCTGACTATGCCGACCTGGATCCAGGCGCCCGCGTTGTCCTTGCGGAACATCGGGCCACCGGAGTCGCCCTGGCAGGTGTCGACGCCGCCCTGATCGAAGCCTGCGCAGATCTCCTCGTCGGCGACGAGGCCGCTGTAGTAGCCGCCGTAGGCCCTGCAGGTCGCGTCGTTGACGAACGGCACCGTGGCCTTGAGCAGATAACGCTGCTGGGCGCCGCCCTCGCGGGCCGCTCCCCAGCCGGCGACGGTGAAGTCACCGGTGTTGTACTGCGTGGTGGTGGCGATCTTCAGCGTCGGCAGGTTGATCGGCTGGGCGAGCTTGATGAGCGCCCAGTCCTTGCCGGTGCCGTTGTAGCCGGGCGCCTGGAGGACCCTGGTGGAGCGCACCTGGACCCGGCCGCTCGTGGACTGCAGGTCCACGACCCCGGCGGTGGCCGTGATGCTCGTGTTGTTCCCGGACCCGCTCACACAGTGCGCGGCGGTGAGCACGATCTGCTGGGTGTACAGCGCGCCGCCACAGCCCATCGACAACCGGACCATGAACGGGAACTCACCCTGCGCGGCCCGCGTCCCGCCGACGACGGGCGACGGAGCGGCCTGCGCGGCCGAGACGGGCTGAAGGCTGGCGATCGCGAGCGCGGCGGCGCCGACAACGGCGCATCTCTTGAGGGCGGTGATGAGTCTCTTCAACGTGATGCCTTCCGTGGGGGGTTGACATGCGGGGACTCGCAAAACCGCAGAAATGACAAGGTCATGTCAATGTGTCGGCCGAGAAAGAACCCTCGCCCGATGGCATGCCCAGCTCGATTTCTGTGCAGGATTATGAGAACGCCGAAAGCCCTCACACAAGGGGTGTGAACCAGCCATCACCCCTGCACCCCGGGGCCGTTGGAAAACCACTTGGTCGGTGCCGCATGCGTACGCACACTGATCCGGTGCCTGACATCACCGTCGAACTCGTACGCACCCTGATCGCCGACCAGTTCCCCGACTGGGCCGGCCTCCCGGTCAGACCCGTCGACCGGCAGGGGTGGGACAACCGCACCTTCCGGCTCGGCGACGAGCTGACCGTTCGGCTGCCGAGCGCGGAGGGCTACGTGGCCGCCGTGGCGAAGGAGGACCGCTGTCTGCCCGGTCTGGCCGGGCATCTGTCGTTGCCGGTGCCGGAACCGGTCGCTGTCGGGCGGCCGGCGGCGGGTTATCCGTTCCCGTGGTCGGTGCGGAGGTGGCTTCCGGGGGAGACGGTCGAGGCCTCGGTCGGCATCGATCGCGTCCGGCTCGCCCGCGATCTCGGCGACTTCCTGACCGAGCTGCGCCAGGCCCCCGTAGGGCGGGGCCCGGCCGCCGGGCTGCACTCGTACTACCGCGGCTGCCACCCCAGCGTGTACGGCGACCTGGTCGAGGAGGCCCTGGAGAGGCTCGACGGTGTCGTCGACGCGGCCGCCTGCCGGGCCGTGTGGGCGGACGCGTTGACGTCGGCCTGGCCGTCGGCGCCGACCTGGTTCCACGGTGACGTCGCCGTCGGCAATCTGCTCGCCACCGATGGGGCACTCTCCGCCGTCATCGACTTCGGCACGTGCGGCGTCGGCGACCCCGCCTGCGATCTCGTCATCGCCTGGAACTACTTCGCCCGCGAGGAACGGAAGGTCTTCCGGGAGGCCGTCGGGCTGCCTGACGACGCCTGGCGGCGAGGGCGCGGCTGGGCGTTGTGGAAGGCGCTGGTGTGCATGGCGGGGCTGTCCAGCCCGGATCCGGAGGGCGTTCAGGCCCGGGTGCTCGTCCAGGTGCTGGAGGATGCCGTCGTATAGGGCTCCTATGGGACGGGCAGGCCTCATATAGGACGGGAACCGGCCTATATCGCGTCTACCGTGCCCTGTATGACCACACCCGAGGACACGGAGACCCGAGCATTCCCGGACGTCGACCACCTCGACGCCTGGCTCTCCGCCCATCCCGCCCCGCACCCCGGTCTCTGGGTGAAGGTCGCCAAGAAGGGGACCGGTATCCGTTCCGTCAGCGCGGGGGACGTCAACGACGTCGCCCTCTGCCACGGCTGGATCACCGGTCACCGGCGGCGGCTCGACGAGGTGTACTACCTGCAACGGATCACACCGCGCAGGCCGCGCAGCGACTGGTCGATGGTGAATGTGCGGAGGGTCGAGGAGCTCACCGCCTCCGGGCGGATGCGGCCCGGCGGGCTCGCGGAGGTGGACGCGGCCAAGACGGACGGGCGGTGGGCGGCGGCGTACGAGTCGCAGAAGGAGGCCGGCGTGCCGGAGGATCTGGCGGCGGCACTCGAACGCAACCCGCCCGCCCGGTCGGCCTTCGAGCGGCTCGGGAAGACGGATCGGTATCTCGTCGTGCTGGGGCTGTTGAAAGCCCGGACGCCGGCGACGCGTGCCGCTCGCCTCCGGGCCGCGCTGGCCAAGCTCGAAGCCGCTCGGCAGGATCCGCAGGAACAGCCGGGGCCTGTCAGCTCCCCGCCGCGTAACACCTGATCGTCACCGGGCTCTGGTCCTCGCCCCACCGCTGCTCGACCGTGGCCAGCAACCGCCAGCCCAGCCGTTCGTACAGCGCGGCCGCTGCCGTGTCCGTCGCCACCAGGTCGAGCACCGGGTGCAGGCCCCGATCCCGCGCTTCGCCCACCGCCCGGCCCATCAGCAGCGCACCGATCCCGTGCCCCCGCGCCCACGGGGCGACGAACAGCCGGCTGACCACGGCGGTCGCGTCGACGGCCGTACCCGTACGCGCACTCCACAGCCCGGGCGCCGCATCTCCCGCCTCGCTCGCGCACAGCCCGACATGGCCCGCGACCCGACCGTCAGACTCCGCCACCCAGGCGGCGATGAGCGACGGCGGTGACAGCCAATCGCCGGGGGAGGGCGGCCAGATCACCGGGTAGCCGTCGCGCTCGTGGACCTCGGCGAGCGCTCGGACGCACTCGTCGAGGTCGCGATCACTTCGCTGCCGGACACTCGGAGCCGGGCTCTCACCGGTCACACTCTCGCTCTTCACCGCGGAATGGAAACACGGGCCTGGTCCGGCGACCAGCGGATTTCGGGCAGCCCGCCGGGGAAGATCAACCCGCGTTCCGAATCGCCGAGATGTCGAAGTTCAGCTTGATCTTGTCGGACACCAGCACCCCGCCCGTCTCCAGCGCCGCGTTCCACGTCAGGCCCCACTCGGAGCGCAGGATCTCCGCCTTGCCCTCGAAGCCGACGCGCTCGTTGCCGAAGGGGTCCTTGGCGGCGCCGTTGAACTCCAGGTCGATGGTGAGCGGCTTGGTGGTGCCGAGGATGGAGAGATCGCCGGTGATGCGGTAGTCGTCGTCGCCCAGGGCCTCCGCCTTGGTCGAACGGAAGGTCATCGTCGGGAACTCGTCGGTCTTGAAGAAGTCCGCGCTCTTCAGATGCCCGTCACGGTCGGCGTTGCCCGTGTCGATGCTGTCCATCTTGACGTCGATGGAGGCGGTGGACCGGGACGGGTCCGTGCCGTCGAGGTGCAGGCTGCCGGAGAAGTCGAGGAAGCCGCCCTTGACGTTGGTGACCATGGCGTGGCGGACCACGAAGCCGATGGTCGTGTGGGAGGGGTCGATCGTGTAGTCACCGGTCAGCGCGGCCAGCTCGGGGGTGCCCATGACTTGCTCCTTATTGATAGGCGGGGTTCGTTCAATCTTCAACGAAGCGAACACGCTCCACCGTAGGTCTATTCCGTCCGAGTTTCAACCTTGTAGCTTCTGCGATCGTCGAGTCACGCAATGTTGATCTTCAGGGTGTGCTGGTACGCCGTCTGGGCCGTACCGCTACCCTCTGCCTGGGCGAATCGCCGCGCACGGGCGGACCGACCGACATTGTGCGACCCCTACAAGCCCCACACCCCTTGAGCAGTCGGTTCGCCTGCATGCCGGGACGGTTCTGTTCGGTCGTACCAGGAAAACGCGCCGGAGACTGTACGGAGTCGACGGCCCGGTTTGCTCGCTCGGCTTCGTAAGGTCGCTACATGACCGTTTTGGATGAGGCGCCGGGTGAGCCGACGGACGCGCGCGGGCGAGTGGCAGAACTGCACGAGATTCGTGCGCAGGCGATCGCCGGCCCCAGCGAGAAGGCGACCGAGGCGCAGCACGCCAAGGGCAAGCTGACCTCCCGGGAGCGCATCGAGCTGCTGCTGGACCCAGGCTCCTTCAACGAGGTCGAGCAGCTGCGCCGGCACCGGGCCACCGGGTTCGGTCTGGAGGCCAAGAAGCCGTACACCGACGGTGTCGTCACCGGCTGGGGCACGGTGGAGGGCCGTACGGTCTTCGTCTACGCCCATGACTTCCGTATCTTCGGCGGCGCTCTCGGCGAGGCTCACGCCACGAAGATCCACAAGATCATGGACATGGCCATCGTGGCCGGGGCCCCGCTGGTGTCGCTGAACGACGGTGCGGGCGCCCGTATCCAGGAGGGTGTCTCGGCCCTCGCCGGGTACGGCGGCATCTTCCAGCGCAACACCAGGGCGTCCGGCGTCATCCCGCAGATCAGCGTGATGCTCGGCCCGTGCGCGGGCGGCGCGGCCTACAGCCCCGCCCTCACGGACTTCGTCTTCATGGTCCGCGAGACCTCGCAGATGTTCATCACCGGCCCGGACGTCGTCAAGGCGGTCACCGGTGAGGAGATCACCCAGAACGGCCTCGGCGGCGCCGATGTGCACGCTGAGACCAGCGGTGTGGCCCACTTCGCGTACGACGACGAGGAGACGTGCATCGCCGAGGTGCGCTACCTCCTGTCGATGCTCCCGCAGAACAACCGGGAGAACCCGCCGCGCGTGGAGGCCTCCGACGCGGTGGACCGCCGCAGCGAGGTCCTCCTGGACCTCGTCCCGGCGGACGGCAACCGGCCGTACGACATGGCCAAGGTCATCGAGGAGATCGTCGACGACGGCGACTACCTGGAGGTCCACGAGCGCTGGGCCCGCAACATCATCTGCGCCCTCGGCCGTCTCGACGGCCAGGTGGTCGGCATCGTCGCCAACCAGCCGCAGACGCTGGCCGGTGTTCTGGACATCGAGGCCAGCGAAAAGGCCGCCCGCTTCGTGCAGATGTGCGACGCGTTCAACATCCCGATCGTCACTCTTCTGGACGTACCCGGCTTCCTGCCCGGCGTCGACCAGGAGCACGGTGGAATCATCCGCCACGGCGCGAAGCTGCTGTACGCCTACTGCAACGCGACCGTGCCCCGGATCTCCCTGATCCTGCGGAAGGCGTACGGAGGTGCTTACATCGTCATGGACAGCCAGTCCATCGGTGCGGACCTCACATACGCGTGGCCGACCAACGAGATCGCCGTGATGGGCGCCGAGGGTGCCGCCAACGTCATCTTCCGGCGGCAGATCGCCGACGCCGAGGACCCCGAGGCGATGCGGGTCCGGATGGTCAAGGAGTACAAGGCCGAGCTGATGCACCCGTACTACGCGGCCGAACGCGGCCTCGTGGACGACGTGATCGACCCCGCGGACACCCGCGCGGTCCTCATCCGCTCCCTCGCGATGCTCCACACCAAGCACGCCGACCTGCCCTCCCGCAAGCACGGCAACCCGCCCCAGTAACCCAGCGGATCCCTCTCGGTACCCCTGCGGAAACCTCGTCCCTGGAGACTGACACCCATGAACCTGCCTGACATTCGCGTCGAGAAGGGCCACGCCGAGCCGGAAGAGGTCGCCGCCATCACGGCCCTCCTCCTCGCCCGCGCCGCCGCCCAGACCTCCGAGGCCACCCCGGCCCACCGCGGCCGCGCCCGCGCGGGCTGGCGCCGCCTGGAGCGCGAGCCGGGCTTCCGGGCGCCGCACAGCTGGCGCTGAGGGGCTCAGGGGTAACCCGAGTGTCCAGGTCGAAGGTCTCGAACTGCTTCGGTCCGATTCGGCACCGCCCATATCGTCACCGTACGGCCATGGGGCTCAAACAACGCCGCTCCGGTCAACGCCAGTAGCGTGGTGGGTTCTGGCGGGGGTCCATCGATTCGAAGCGTTGGCTCGGTACCGGGCTCAGGCCTCGAATGTGGACGAGTCGTTGGCCGTCAGCGGCATCAAGTTCTCGCATCACGAAAGGCATGGCGGCGATGATCGCCCCTACGGCCAGCGCCAGCCCGCCGACGCCGCTTTCCTTCTGCGAGTACCGGATGTGATGGATGCCGGCCTTCTTGATCGAGTCCGTCTCGTCAGGGTCTTCGAGCTGGCGTCCGTCCTTCGTCAACAGGACGTCGTATCCCTTGTGGGCTGCGTCCAAGAGGAGCTGAACATCCTTCTTGCCCGACCACTTCACTTCAGTCACGTGGTCGACCTGGTGCTGGGGCAGGACGTATCGAAGAGGGACCAGGAGCCGCACCGCTGTGTTCTCGTCGACGAGAAGGCGCATCAGGAGGCGCGGCTTCCGCTCGGGAGGTAGCTGTCGACGTAGCGGGCGAACCCGGCTGCGTCACGGGCAGCGTCCACCGTCACCGCCGGGTAGTAGTCCGGGATTCGTTCCAGCGGGACACCGTCTTCGAGGAGCTCCGCCACTGCTTCGTACGGCACGCGCGTACCTGTGATCACCGGATGGCCCCCCTGGTTGGCCGGATCCACGGCAACGTGCGTCGTCGGGTGCAGCAGGTGTGGCACCACTACGCCAGGCCGGGGAGCGAAGGGTTCAAGGATGTCGGTCAGGGTTGCCACCACGCGCTGCCCCGGACGGTCCAGGAGGTCGGTGGGGTGTTCGTCGTCATACAGGACGATGCTGGAGCCATCCGTGACCAGTTGGTACGACGCCAGGTGGGCCGTCTCTCCCAGGCCGCGGAGCGTACCGATCGCCGTGCGGATCTTCTGGAGGGAGAAGTCCTGCCGCAGTCGTACGCAGGTACGCAGAGCCAGTACGTCACGGAAGGAGTACGCGGCGCGGGGGCGAGTGCCCAGTTCGGGCATCAGGAACTGGCCCTTGGCGCCGCGGTTGATCCGCCACGATCTGAGCTGGTTCACGGTGGCGCCGGAGAGCGCCGCGGCCATATGCGTGGAGTACGCCATCGTGATCACCTCTTCCCCGTCACATTCGTGATGCTTGTCCGGACCATACCGGCCTACGCCTCAGTGCAACCACACGGACCGAGAAAGCGCGGGCGAGGTCAGCTGAGTGCCGTTGCCGGAAGGCGGTCGGTTTTGACGGCCGTCAGCAGCGCGGAGAGTCCTTCTCGGTTCACGGTCAGTATTCGGCCAGGGTCGTCACTCTCGCGCAGGCGGAGGGTGTCGTCGGGGGCGGCGGCGAGGTTGAGGCAGTTCGCGCCCTCGGTGCTGTACGAGGACTTCTGCCAGATGTAGGCGTGCACAGGTATCCCTCACAAGTCCTTGGCAAGGCGGCGGATGAAGTCGCGGCTCTTCTGGGGCGTGAGCGCGCACTCCTCCATGCGGTCGAGTACGGAGCGGTACCGATGCAACTGGGCTTCAGCGTCAAGGAATTCGCAGCCGTGGTCGGAGTCGAGGAGGACTGTGTCCAGCTGCGGGACAGGTCCTGACGCATAACTGATGGGCTGCCCCGAGGCCGGAAAATGGACCTGCTCGAAGGGGACGACGAGGATACGGATGTTGTCGCGCTCGCCCATCTCGTTCAGGTACAGAAGCTGCTCGCGCATCACGTCAGGGGAGCCCGCCCGGATTCGCAGGGCGGCCTCATGGACGATCGTGGTGTAGGGGAGCGGCCGCGCCGCGAACAGGATCGCTTGACGCTTGATGCGGAACGAGACGCGGTGCTCGATCTCGTGGGGTGGCAGCGCGGGAACGCTCTGCTGGAAAGCCGCGCGCGCATGGTCGAGGGTCTGAACCAGGCCTGGCATGGTGACGACCACGCCCACCCGCATCTCGATGGCATCGGCCTCGAACTCTGCAACCTCGACGAGTGAGGGCGGGAGTAGTTCTCGGTACTCGTCCCACCAGCCCCGGCCGCGACGCCCGGTCATCGTGGCCAGCGCCTCGACCAGGTCGTTGTCGTCGCAGGAGTAGGCGAGGGCCAGCGTGCGTACGCGATCGTCGCTGACGCCGTGCCGCCCGGCCTCCATCATGCTCATCCGCGCCTGCTGCACGCCGATGTGCGCGGCACCCGCCGTAGAACTCAGGCCGGCCCGCTCGCGGAGCTTGCGCAGTTCGGTTCCCAGGCGTCGCTGCCTCAGCGTGGGTGGGCCACTCGCTGCCACTGCCCTCTCCTCTCCCCGCGTGTGCGGGAGTGGTGCACGTCCCCCACACGGGTGAACCGTGTAGACCCTATAGAATCTAACGCATAGAACTATGGGATAACTTCCATAGCTCTACTAAAGCAACTCCCTTGACGGGCAGGAGAATTGCCATGACCACCGTATCCCCGGGCCTCCCGACACCCGACCGTCCCGACGCCTTCACCGCCGAGATCCACGACCTCGTCAACGCCACCGCTCCCCGCCTCTTCGCCGTGGTCGAGGAGTACCTCACCGAGGACGGCGACCGTGATGCCCACGTCGCCGCCTGGGGCCTCGCCCACGACGATGGAAGCGCCCAAGTAACCGCCCTTGACGGCGGATTCCGCATGTCGCTGCGCAACCCCGAGCGGGCCGCCCAGCTCATCTCCATGCGCCCCGGCAGTGTGGGCAGCCTCGTGTGGCCGCAGGCCGAGCCGGGCACGGGCGGTCTCCTCGCGTGAAGCGCCGGGCAGGCTGGGGTGATCTGAGCGCACGATTCAAGCCACGAAGAGTGATCGATATCAACCCACGGTGATGCCCGGCTTGACCAGGCCACCGCGGCGTTGGCACGATGCGGAGCAGCACACAAAATATCGCGCATATGGCTGCGCAGACCCTGTGGCCGTCCCTTCGGGGGCGGCCACAGACGTGTCCGGGGAGGTTCGGTTCGGTGCTTCTCTGCTAGATCGACGAGGCGGGGAATGGGCAGACGCTCGATCCTGCCCGGCCCGACGCGCCACCCGTACTCGTCGTCGGCGGGTTCACTGTTCCCCGCACCAGGTGAAGGACCTCACCTGGGACTTTCTTGAAGTGAAGAAGCACTACCGGCCGCAGTTACGCAAGGCCGAGCAGCTGTCCGATGTGATTCAGCACGAGATCAAGGGCTCGGACGTACGGAAGAATCTCCGGGCCGGGAACCATCAATGGTGGCGCGCGGCAATGGAGTTGCTGGCCTCCGTGCTCGACATACTGGAACAGCATGACGCCAAGGTGCTCGCCCGTGTGTGGGTGAAGGAGGAAGGCCTGGCCTTTGACGAGTCCGGGGTCTATCCGGCCTCTGTCGGGTCGCTCACCGAGACCTTTCAGGCACAGCTCGCCCATGAGCACTCACGCGGCATGATGGTGCTCGACAGCCGTACGAAGGTGAAGAACGCCCCCAACGTGCACTGCGTGACCACGCGCAAGTACCGCGCGGGTGGCGACAGTCTGCGCGGCGTCATCGAGTCGCCCGTCTTCGGGCACAGCGACACGCACACGCTTCTCCAGCTCGCGGATCTGCTCGTTTCGTCGCTGCTCTTCCCGATCGCCTGCCATACGTACATGAACGACGTGACATGGAATGTGCACTGCGATGACGCCTACCAGCCGCTGCGGGAGCAGTTCGGGGCCCGGCTGAAGAAGCTCCAGTTCCGGTACCAGGACGTGGACCGCAAATGGCGGGGCGGGATCGTGGTCTCCGACCGGCGGACGCGGCAGCCCTCCAGCCTCATGTTCGGACCGGGCAAGGCAACTGCTGTGCCTCTGCCGCTCATTCCGGGGCAGTCGGGCGCTGCAGCGGACGGTGCGCCACTTCTGCCCTGATGCGGACGCAGATGGGGGCGGCAGCCGGTGAATGGCTGCCGCCCCCATCTGGTGCCCGGGAGAAGCCGACTACCGCAGGCGGGCCATCAGCGCGTGCTCGACCAGCGTGATCAGGGCCGACTTCGCGTCCGCACGATGCCGCGCGTCCGTCGTGATGATCGGGGTGTCGGGGCCGATCTGGAGGGCCTCCCGGACTTCGTCCGGGTTGTACGGCTGCTGGCCGTCGAAGCCGTTCAGGGCGATCACGAACGGCAGGCCGCTGTTCTCGAAGTAGTCGACGGCCGGGAAGCAGTCGGCGAGACGACGCGTGTCGACGAGAACGATCGCGCCGATGGCGCCGCGCACCAGGTCGTCCCACATGAACCAGAAGCGGTCCTGACCGGGGGTGCCGAACAGGTACAGGATCAGGTCCTGGTCCAGGGTGATACGGCCGAAGTCCATGGCGACGGTGGTGGTCGTCTTGTCTCCGGTGTGGGTGAGGTCGTCGATGCCCGCGGACGCGGACGTCATGACGGCCTCGGTACGCAGCGGGTTGATCTCCGAGACGGCGCCGACGAACGTGGTCTTGCCCACGCCGAAGCCGCCCGCCACCACGATCTTCGCGGACGTGGTGGAGCGGGAAGGCCCTCCGCTAGAGCTTGCGAAGTCCACTGAGCACCCTTTCGAGCAAAGTCACGTCTGGCTGACCGCCGGCGCTCTCGTCGCCGCCGGGCTGATGGATGGCGACCAGGCCCGCCTCCGCCAAGTCGGCGACGAGGATCCTGGCCACACCGAGGGGGATGGTCAGGAGCGCCGAGATTTCGGCGACCGACTTGATCTCTCGGCAGAGGTTGCAGATCCGCTGATGCTCGGGCAGCTGGCCCTGCATCTGGTGCGGCTGCGCGGTGGTGTGCACCAGCGCCTCGATGGCGAGCTGGTAGCGCGGCCTGGTGCGGCCGCCCGTCATGGCGTACGGGCGCACCAGGGGGTTGTGCGACGCCCCGGCGGGCGACGGCTCAGGGGCGCGGCGCTGCGGCTGCACGGGCTGGATGCGCGGCGCCGGCGGCTGGTCGTACGGCGAAGGGCCGGGGCCCTGCGGTGCGTACGGCTGCTGGCGGCTCGGTGCGGAGGGGAAGTTGTACCGGTTCTGGTCACTCTGGCCCGGCCCCTGGCCAGGGTAGGACCAGTTGCCCGACGATGAACCGCCTGGGGGTGTTGCCACGTTCTCTCCTCCTCCGACTGTGCTGGCATCCATGGCTCATTGGAAGCCGCGTCCCGAAACCTTACGGCCCCGGGACGCCAAAACGCACCGTCTGTCTGTTAGTTGAGCAGGCTGCCCTGGAGTTCCGCACGCAGATCGGGCGTCAGGACCGTACCGGCACGGTCCACCAGAAGTGCCATCTCGTACCCAACGAGGCCAATGTCGGCCTCCGGATGTGCGAGAACGGCGAGCGAGGAACCGTCGGAGATGGACATGATGAAGAGGAATCCCCGCTCCATCTCCACAACCGTCTGATTGACGCTGCCACCCTCGAAAATGCGGGAGGCACCCGCGGTCAGAGAAGTAAGACCCGACGCTACGGCCGCCAGCTGGTCGGCGCGGTCGCGCGGGAACCCTTCGGACATCGCCAGAAGGAGTCCGTCGGCGGAGACCACCACCGTGTGCGACACCCCGGGGGTGTTGTCCACGAAGTTGGTGATCAACCAGTTCAGGTTCTGCGCCGCCTGGCTCATCGGGCTCACACTAACGCTCCTGGTTGTAGGTGCTATCAGGGCTGAAGCCCTGGCCGTTCGTTTCACTGCCCGCGCTGCGTCCCCGCTGGACACCCCGGCGCAGGTTGCTCAGCCTGCCCCGGACGTCCTCGGGAGCGCGGGAGATCGCTGGACCTCCCTGCGGGGTCGTCTTCGCGGCGCCCTCGACCAGGTTGGCCTTGGGCACCCGCCGCGGCAGGCCGGAAGAGGTGACCCCGCCCGCCTTCGGCTTCTTGAGCTGGGAGGCCTGCTGCCAGCGCTCGTCGTTGGTCGAGCGCCAGTCGCCGTTCGGTCCCCCGGCCGTCGTCGGCTGGTCCTGGGCCACATCCTGCCGTCCGTTCACGGCGGCCGCGCTCGGGCCGCCCGCGCCCGCGGTGGAACCGCGACGGGGCAGGCCTGCGTCGGTCAGCGCGTGGCCGGCGGAGGGGGTGGATCCTGGACGGTCGAAGCCTACGCGGTCCGGCTCCGTCACGTCAGCGGCCTGCGTGGATTCCGGTTCCGGAGCGTACTCGGAGCCGTAGGAGCTCTGGTACTCCTGCTGCTGCGGCCAGTCGTCCTGATAGGACGGCTCTTCGAAGCCCGAGTACGCCTCCGGAGCGGTCGGCGCCTGCTCCTCCTGGAGGGACTCCGCATACGCGGGCTCGGGGTAACCGCCGGTAGCACCGAAGGCGTCGTTCCCGCCCGGGAGCCGGCCGTTGCCGTTCGGCGTGGTGCCGCCCTGGGGGAAGTACGTCTCGTCGTACGACTGCTGCTGCGGCTCCTCGTACGCCGTCTGCTGGTCGAACGACCGCTGCGGGTCCACGAAGGCCGTGGCGCCGTTGTCGTAGGACGGCTCGGGCGCCTGGAAGTCGTCGCCGTAGCGCGGGGCCTCGCCACCTGCGGACAGCTGCGGATTCTGGCCCTGCGTCTGGGACTCCAGAGCCGCGCGGCGCTCCTCGCGTATCAGGGAGCGGCCCACGGGGTCCAGCTCGCGGATGTCGTCCGGGACCTCGTAACGGCTGTCGTCGAAGCCGAGTTCGGCGGCGGTCCGCATCGGGGGTATGCCCTGCTGCTGGAACGCGTGCTGCTGCTCCGGGATGATCTGCGAGACCGTGAACTGGTCGGCCTGCGGCGGCTGCTGCTGCTCGCCACCGCCACCGTGGGTGATGACGTCCGGGAGCATGACCAGCGAGGTCGTACCGGCCTGCTCGCCCGAGGGGCGCAGCTGGACGCGGATGCCGTGCCGGTCGGACAGCCGGCCGACCACGAACAGACCCATGCGCTGCGAGATCGCGGCGTCCACGGTCGGCGGGTTGGCCAGCTTGTGGTTGATGTCCGCGAAGTCCTCGGCGGTGAGGCCGATGCCCTTGTCGTGGATCTCGATCATCACGCGGCCGTCGGGGAGACGGGTCGCGGTGACGCGGACCTTGGTCTGGGGGGAGGAGAACGTGGTGGCGTTCTCCAGGAGCTCGGCGAGCAGGTGCACGAGGTCGGTCACGGCGCGGCCGTGGATCTCGGCCTCCGGGACACCGGAGAGCTCGATGCGCTCGTACTGCTCCACCTCGGAGGAGGCGGCGCGCAGCACGTCGACCAGCGGGACCGGCTGGTCCCAGCGGCGGCCGGGCTCCTCGCCCGCGAGGACCAGGAGGTTCTCGCCGTTGCGGCGCATACGGGTCGCCAGGTGGTCCAGCTTGAAGAGGTTCTCCAGCTGGTCCGGGTCGGCCTCGTTGTTCTCCAGGTCGGTGATCAGGGTCAGCTGGCCCTCGATCAGCGACTGGTTGCGGCGCGAGAGGTTGGTGAAGATCGCGTTGATGTTGCCCCGCAGCAGGGCCTGTTCGGCGGCGAGCCGGACGGCCTCGCGGTGGACCTGGTCGAAGGCGCGGGCGACTTCGCCGATCTCGTCGGTGGTGTTGATCGGGATCGGGGCGACCCGGGTGTCGACGCGGCCGGGGTCGGTGCGCGAGAGCTGGTCGACCAGCATCGGCAGCCGCTGCTCGGCGATACCGAAGGCGGCGTTGCGCAGCTGGCGCATCGAGCGGCTCATCTGGCGGGCCATGATCCCGGCGATGATGAACGCGGCGAGCAGGGCGACGATGACGATGGCGCCGTTGATGTAGGCGTCGCGCTGGGCATCGGAGGCGATCTGGCTGGCCTCGTCCGCGGCACGGTTGATCAGCTCGGTCTCGACCTCGCTGTAGCCCTCGAACTTCAGGGTGGAGGCCGCCATCCAGTTCTGCGGGGTGACACCCTGCTGCGCGAGATCGGCCGGCGAGGCGCCGCTGCCGATCAGCTGGATCATCTTCTCCATGCTGTCCGGCGGCGGGACGTAGTCGGAGCTCTGGGCGGCGGCGGCCGCTGCCTGCTTCTTGCCCTCTTCGGTCTTCGCCGCCATCACCGACTCGAGGCGGGCGCCGTCGGCCTCCGAGCCGCCGGAGATGTATTCCTGGACGGCGACGTTCTCCAGGTAGGCGTACGAGGTGAAGGCGATGACCTGCTTGCGGAAGACGGCCTGGTCCTCGCTGGGCCGGACCAGCAGGTGCATGCCGATGGAGCGCTGCAGGGAGGCGCCGGCCTTGGCGAGGGCGATCGCGTAGATCGTACGGCCGTAGGCATTGACACTGTCGGTGCCGAGTCCCAGCTCGTTGGAGAACTGCATGAGCAGGCGCTCCAGGACGACGTAGCTCTCCTCGGTCGTCGTCGGGTCGGATGCACGGGTGTACGCAGCCTGCCGGATCTTCTCCAGATCCGGTTCGGCCGCCTCCACCAGGCGCACGCGGCGTTCCAGGCCCTGGCCCTCGGGCATTCCGACGACCTCCGTGTGGAAAGCGTCGGCCTTCTCGTCGGTGAGGACACGGGCGTCCCTGACGACCTCGCTGTCCCGGTCGCCCTGCAACAGCGGCTCGGCCGAGGTGTCACGTTCGTTGAGAAGGGCCTCGGCGTACTCGCTGGCGGCGGCCACGATCTTGGCCACCGTCTCGGCGTCGCGCGCCTCCTGCCAGGTGTCGATGGAACCCTTCACCTGGAAGCCGCCCATGACAAGGCCGACCAGCACGGGTATGAGCAGGATCGCGTTCAGACGGGTGGGCACCCGCCAGTTGCGGGGGGAGAGACGACTGCCGCTGGGAGCGGGAGCTGCCGTCGGCTCCGGTCCGGTCACTTGTGTGGGTGCCGCTCCGCGCGGCGGCGGGGTGAAGTTGCCCCGCGCCGACGACTCGGGACCTTTCTTGCTTCGCCTCACTCGACCAACAACCTCTCGGCGCCGGCACCTACGTCGTGCCGCGGGTGACTCCACGCCCTAGTACGTCTTTGACTAATGGGCAGTTCAGGCATTCCAGCACGTCACGCTGACGACTTCCAAACACTGGGAGGCAACGATTCCGCGTGATGTAAGTCCCAGATAAATCGGTCATACAGAGCGAGCCCCGGCAAAAAGTGGGGCCCTTGTGAGCGCAGCGGCACCGATCGACCGCGACGCGTGGTCGTACCACCCTATTTCTCTGTCGAAACGTTATGAACACCGATGCCGACCGTGTCAAAGGACACAGTCGGCTTCGGTGTATCTACGACAACTGCCGTATGGCGTTGTGGACTTGGGTCGTATTTCGGGCCCAAGCGGCCGGGGCGCGGTGTTTGAGTTCGTTGCGCCCCTACCGCAGCCGGGCCATGAGCGCGTGCTCGACGAGGGTGATCAGGGCCGACTTGGCGTCCGCGCGGTGGCGGGCGTCGGTCGTGAGGATCGGGGTGTCGGGCCCGATCTGCAGGGCCTCGCGGACCTCGTCGGGGGAGTACGGCTGGTGCCCGTCGAAGCCGTTCAGGGCGATCACGAACGGCAGGCCGCTGTTCTCGAAGTAGTCGACGGCCGGGAAGCAGTCGGCGAGCCGGCGGGTGTCCACCAGGACGACGGCACCGATGGCGCCGCGCACCAGGTCGTCCCACATGAACCAGAAGCGGTCCTGACCGGGCGTACCGAAGAGGTACAGGATCAGGTCCTGGTCCAGGGTGATACGGCCGAAGTCCATGGCGACCGTCGTGGTCGTCTTGTCCCCGGTGTGCGTCAGATCGTCGATGCCGGCCGAGGCGGAGGTCATCACGGCCTCGGTGCGCAGCGGGTTGATCTCCGAGACGGCGCCCACGAACGTGGTCTTGCCCACGCCGAAGCCACCCGCCACCACGATCTTCGCCGAGGTGGTGGTCCGTCCCGGTTCAGAGCTTGCGAAGTCCACTGAGCACCCTTTCCAGCAGAGTCACGTCCGGCGCGCCACCGGCGTTCTCGTCGCCACCGGGCTGGTGGATCGCGACGAGGCCGGCCTCGGCGAGGTCCGCGACAAGGATCCGGGCCACACCGAGCGGCATGGACAGCAGGGCCGACACCTCGGCCACCGACTTCACCTCGTGGCACAGGTGGCAGATCCGCTGGTGCTCGGGAAGCAGCCCCATCAGGTGCGCGGGGTCTGCCGTCGTGCTGATCAGCGCCTCGAGGGCGAGCTGGTAACGCGGCCGCGTCCGGCCACCGGTCATGGCGTACGGCCGAACCAGCGGCTGGTCGCCCTCGTCTCCGTACGGCTCTGCGTACGGATCGTGAGGAGCGGTGGGCGGGGTCATGGATCCTCCGAGCGGGACAGCAAGTCGGTCAGTCGAGCCGTCTGGCGGGGGCCGGTGGGGGGTCTGTGACGGCCGGACGGTGATTTGGTGAGTTCTGTGGATCCGCAGGCGTCAGTGGAGCAGACTGCCTTGGAGTTCGGCGCGCAGGTCGGGCGTGAGCACGGCGCCCGCGCGGTCGACGAGCAGCGCCATCTCGTACCCGACGAGGCCGATGTCGCACTCGGGGTGGGCGAGGACGGCCAGGGACGAACCGTCCGAGACGGACATCAGGAAGAGGAACCCGCGTTCCATCTCCACCACCGTCTGGGCCACGTCCCCACCCTCGAAGATCCGGGACGCCCCGGCCGTGAGCGAGGTGAGCCCGGAGGCGACGGCGGCGAGCTGGTCGGCCCGGTCGCGCGGGAACCCTTCGGACATCGCCAGAAGGAGTCCGTCGGCGGACACGACGACGGTGTGGGACACCCCGGGGGTGTTGTCCACGAAGTTGGTGATCAACCAGTTGAGGTTCTGTGCCGCCTGGCTCATCTGGCTCAACTAACGCTCCTGCTGGTGAGTGGGGCTCGGGAAGCTGCCGGTCTGGCCGGTACCGGCCTGTCGACCCTGCGCGATGCCCCGACGGAGATTGGTCAGCCGGCCGCGTACGTCGTCAGGCGAACGCGAGACCTGCGGACCGGTTTGGTGCTGTTGCTGCTGAGCCGTCCCCGGCACGAGGTTCGCGCGCGGGACCCGGCGCGGCAGGCCGGAGGTGGTGACTCCGCCTGCCGACGGCTGGCGGACTCGTTCGGCCTGGCGGACCAGGTCGTCATTGGGTGTGCTGCGCCAGGTGGGGGATGCCGGCGCGGCGGGGGTCGCCGGTCGCTGGGGCGCGACCGGAGCCTGGGGAGCCTGGGCGGGCTGCTGCGGAGCGCTGCCGCCGCCGGGCTGCTGGGCCTGCTGGTTGCCGCCCTGGCCGTTCTGACCGCCCTGACCGTGGAACCAGTTGGTCTCCAGCGTGTCGTACAGCGGGGTACGGCCGTCGCCCGGACCCGCGGCCGGGGGCAGAGCCTCCGGTTCCTGCGGACGCGTGGCGGGGCGCTGCGGGGGCATCGGCGGGCGCTGCGGCGGCCGGGGCGCGCCGGAGTTCTCACCGTTGACCTGCGGACGCTCGAACTGACCGGTGTCCTGCGGGCTCTGCCGCCCGGGCAGGTCGAACTGCCCGGTGCTCTGGCCGTTCTGCCGAGCCGGGGCGCCGAACTGTCCGGTGTCCTGGCCGTTCTGCCGGCCCGGCGCGTTGAACTGCCCGGTGTCCTGCGGGTTCTGGCGGCCGGGAACCGGGAACTGCCCGGTGTCCTGCGGGTTCTGCCGGCCCGGTGCCGGGAACTGCCCGGTGCCGGAGCCGTCGAAGCCCGCCGCCGCGAACTGGCCGGTGGACGAGGGGTCCTGCGAGGCGCCGCGGGACGGACCGGTGGGCGCCGGCGGGGCACCGGCCCCGCCGTACACGTCGGAGCGCATGAACGATCCGGTGCCGTCCTGCCCGGCGTCCGAGCCGGGGCGCTGGGCGTCGAAGTCAGGACGTCCGGCGGGCGCGGAACGCGGGAAGTCGTTGCCGGAGCCCGGGCCCTGGCCGGGGTCGATCCGCGGCATCGGCGCGGTGACGTCCGGCTGCTCGTCGTGGCCGCGCGGGGCGTCCAGCGAGGCGCGGGGCACCGGCGGCTGCGCGCTCTCGTCGCTCCAGCTCGGCGTGCGCGACGGAGAGTTGCCGCCGGGCAGCTCGGCCCGCGGACCACCGCGGCCGGGCAGCTGCGGACGAGGGCGACGCCTGCCGGAACGTTCCTTGCCCTGCTTGGGCTGCACGGCGCCGGGACCGCTGTCACCGGGGCCGCCCGGACGCTGACCCTGGCCGCCGTCGGCGAAGCCGCCCTGGCGCCCGGAGTCGTCGAAGTTCTCGAAGGTGCCGGGGCCACCGGTCCCGGCGGCCTGGAGGCCCTGCGGGGCCCCCGGAGCCTGGCCGCCGCCGAACATGTCGACGCCGGCACCGGCGGGGGCCGGCCGTCCACCCTGCGGCGGCGGACCGCCCTGCGGCCCACCCGGACCACCCGGGTTGCCGAAACCACCCGGACCACTGGGGTTGCCGGGCAGCGCGGCCCGCGGGCCCTGTCCGGCGCCCACCTGCCCGCGCTGCGGGACGGCACCGAGACGGCCGGGACCACCGGAGGGGCCACCGCCGAGCGGCGGGCCCGCCTGGCCGCCGGCCTGGCGACGCGCGGCGGCGGCACCGGCCGCGGCCTGCGCGGCGGCCGGACCACCGGTGGAGGGCATGCCCTGGCCGGGCTTGCCCGGGGTGGGCTTCTTGTTGCCCTGCGCGACATCGACGGGAAGCATGACGAGCGCGGTCGTACCGCCCGAGTCGGACGGACGGAGCTGGATCCGGATGCCGTGCCGCTGCGACAGCCGGCCGACCACGAACAGACCCATGCGCCGGGAGACCGACACGTCCACGGTGGGCGGCGCGGCGAGCCGCTCGTTGATCGCGGCGAGGTCCTCGGGGGAGAGACCGATACCGGTGTCGTGGATCTCGATCAGCACCCGGCCGTCGGGCAGGGCGTGACCGGTGACCTTGACCTTGGTCTGCGGTGAGGAGAACGACGTGGCGTTCTCCAGCAGCTCGGCGAGCAGGTGCACGAGGTCGTTGACGACCCGGCCGGCGACCTCGGTGGTCGGCACCGCGGCGAGCTCGATGCGCTCGTACTGCTCCACCTCGGACGCCGCGGCACGGAGCACGTCGACCAGCGGGACCGGACGGGTCCAGCGGCGGCCGGGCTCTTCACCGGCGAGAACGAGGAGGTTCTCACCGTTACGGCGCATGCGGGTGGCGAGGTGGTCGAGCTTGAACAGGGAGGACAGCTGGTCGGGGTCGGCCTCGCGGGACTCCAGTTCGGAGATGAGCGACAGCTGGCGCTGGATCAGACCCTGGGAGCGGCGCGAGAGGTTGGTGAACATCGCGTTGACGTTGCCCCGCAGCAGGGCCTGCTCGGCGGCGAGGCGGACCGCCTCGCGGTGCACGTCGTCGAAGGCCGCGGCCACCTGGCCGATCTCGTCCCGGGAGTGCACACCGACCGACTCGACGGAGGTGTCGACGTCCTGCGGGTCCGACTCCGAGAGCTGCTTGACCAGCTCGGGCAGCCGGTCCTGGGCGACCTTGGTCGCGGTGTCCTGGAGGCGCCGCAGCGAACGGATCATGGACCGGGCCACGACGAAGGCGCCGACCAGGGAGACACCGAGGACGAGCAGGATCAGCGCACCGGAGATGATCGCTTCCTGCTCGGATTCACTACGGAGCTGACGAGCCGTCTGCTCCATCTCCTCCAGCAGCGAGCCCTCGATCTTCTTCATCTGCTCGATCTTGGCAGAAGAATCGTCGACCCAGTCCTTGTACGTGCGCCTGTCCTGGGAGGCCAGACCGCCGTTGCTGGCGAGTACGCGGTCCGCGTAGACGTCGGCGGCCTCGATGGTCGGGTTCGCGTCATCGATCGGCTTGGTCTTCTCTTCGGCGCCGTCACCGTAGATGTCGGAGAAGGTGGTGCGGTCGGACTGCTCGTTCGCCAGGGCCGAGTTCGCGTACAGCCGGTCGTTCTCGGAGAGCGAGCCCGGGTCGTCGTCGGTCTCGGGCAGGGCCGCCGCGATGACCGCGCGCTGGACGGAGGCGTACTCCTTGGCGGAGGAGAAGGCCGCCAGGGCACGGGTGCGCGTGATCATCTCCGGGTTGCTGGTCGCCTCGGCCATGTCCGTGGACAGACCCAGCAGCTGGGTGATCAGACGGTGGTACGCCTCGACGGTCTGCGTGGAGTTCCTGGCGTCCTCGTAGGCGTTGCCGCGGATGCCGTTGAGGTTGTTCAGCTCGCGCGCGACGCGGACGAGGCTGTCGCGGACACCGGGCAGCTTGTCCGTGGTGTTCGCGTTCTCGGCTTCCTGGGTCGCGTCGAGGAACTGGATCCGGGCCTGGTCCGTCTTCTGGCGGGTGCCCTTGACCGTGTAGTCGGAGGCGTTCAGGCCGTGCGCGAGGGGGCCGGCGGACAGGTCGCGCTCCCGCTGGAGCGCGTCGGCGAGCTCGGTCGCCTGCTTGGTCATGTCGGTCAGCAGCCGCATGTTCTCGAGCTGCTGGATGTCGTCCACGTTGTCGCCGATGCGGAGCGCGCCGAGCGAGGTCGCCGCCACCACGGGGAGCGCGAGCAGCGACACGAGACGGGTCGAAATACGCCAGTTGCGGAGAGCTATTCGTGAACCGGGGCCGCTGGAGCCGACCTTGTTGCCGCCCTTGGGCTTCCCGGGCGGCGGGGGAGGAGCGGACGCGCCGGGGCGCCCGGAGCGCTCACCGCCGTCGCCGATCTCCGCCGGACCCGGGTTCTGGGCGTGCTGGGGGGAGGAGCCGTTACCGGCTCCGTTGTGTGGCTCCGGCTCCGCCGAAGCGCTGCCATCCCTCTTGAAACGTCCCTGCACTAGCGTCGCAACCTCTGGACCAGGCGCCCCTCCGCGTGAACGGCGGGGCGGTGTCGGCGTCTTGGGGGCGCCCTGAATACGTCCCCTGTTGGTGGTCGTGAGTGACCGGCGCTGGCTCCCCCTTCCACCGCCGCCAGGCGCTGCTTTGCGCCTCTGCGCGCCGGCACGATCCTGCGGCGGTCCGTGGAATTCCAGCACAGTGCCGGATCTCCAACAAGGCCAATGGGTAACGGTCTGTTCACTGTGACAGTGTGTGAGGTGAGCGTTACCAGATGTGGACAGGGTTTCCCGTCAAAACGGGCATATTCCTGCGATTCACTGCCGTGGGCAGGGTGTCCCAGTCGCCATGATCAGGAGCGGAATGCGGGCTTCAGATGGCCGATATCCGTTTTGTCGGGGTGAGTTGAGGATCCGGATTGCCCGTTTTGCCCATGACTGAGTGAGCAAACTCACACGCCGATCATGCCTTCTTCACGTCTTGACCCGGGAATCGGATGTTTAGCCTGACGCTTTACAGGGATGGCGAATCCGACAACCCGCGCTTGTGGGGCGACTCTTGCAGCCGGCCCGGCGCCCGCATATGACGAGGTCCAGAACAACAGTGAAGACGACGATGATGTTCCGCACGATAGCCAACCCCCGGCGCACCACGCTGGCCCACCTCGCCGACGCCGAGGAGCTGCGCACGCCGGAGCAGGAGCATTCTGTCGACCTCCCCTCCCAGACCGCCAACCCGCGCCGCACCGTCCTCATGAAGGTCCCGGTCCAGGCCGCGGAGTAGTTGCGCGCTCAAGTACGCGCAGGATCCGCCCGCTGCTCAAGGCGGATCCTGTGAATACGAGACGGTCCCTGTGAGAACACAGGGAGAAGGGCGCCCGGCCACCCGGCCAGGGCGCCCTTTACGTGTACGCGCCCGCATGCACGGCGTTATTACGCGAGGCGGGCACCCTTTGCCGCGTTAGCCTGGAGCGGCAGACTCCAGCCGGCTCAGTTACTCAGTTAAGGGGCGCAAGCATCCCGTGCGCATCGCCAGGTTCTCCATCGACGGGAACGTAGCCTTCGGCGCGGTCGAGGGCGACAAGCCGGACGAGCTCGTCCTCGACATCATCAAGGGCATTCCGTTCGCGGACTTCGAACTCTCCGGCACAAAGGTCCCGGTCAGCAAGGTCAGGCTGCTGCCGCCGGTGCTCCCCAACAAGGTCGTCGCCTTCGGCCGCAACTACGCCGAGCACGCCAGGGAGCTGGGCAACGAGGTGCCCGACGCCCCGTTCGCCTTCTTCAAGCCGGCCACCTCGGTGATCGGCCCCGGCGACGAGATCCAGTACCCCTCCTTCTCGCAGGAACTCCACCACGAGGCCGAGCTGGCCGTGGTCATCGGCCGTATGTGCCGCGAGGTCCCGCGCGACCGCGTCAAGGACGTGATCTTCGGCTACACCTGCGCCAACGACGTCACCGCGCGCGACGTCCAGCGCCGCGAGAAGCAGTGGGCCAGGGCCAAGGGCTTCGACACCTCCTGCCCGCTCGGCCCCTGGGTGGAGACGGAGCTGGACCCCTCCGACCTGACCATCCAGCTCACGGTCAACGGGCAGCAGCGCCAGCTCGGCCGGACGAGCGAGATGATCCACTCCATCGAGGACCTGATCGTCAACATCACCGAGGCCATGACCCTGCTCCCCGGCGACGTCATCCTCACGGGCACCCCGGCAGGGGTCGGCCCCCTCAACGTCGGCGACGAAGTCGCCGTCACCATCGAAGGCATCGGCACTCTCACCAACAAGGTGATCAAGCGTGGCTAACGGCTCCGTCCGCGTACGTTTCTGTCCGTCCCCGACCGGCAACCCCCATGTGGGCCTGGTCCGCACGGCCCTGTTCAACTGGGCGTTCGCCCGCCACACCGGCGGCACGTTCGTCTTCCGCATCGAGGACACCGACGCGGCCCGTGACTCCGAGGAGTCCTACGAGCAGCTCCTGGACTCCCTGCGCTGGCTGGGCTTCACCTGGGACGAGGGCCCCGAGATCGGCGGCCCGCACGCGCCGTACCGCCAGTCGCAGCGCATGGACACCTACAAGGAGATCGCCGGCAAGCTCCTGGAGGCCGGCCGCGCGTACCACTGCTACTGCACCGCCTCGGAGCTGGAGGAGCGCCGCGACGCCGCCCGCGCGGCCGGCCGCCCGTCCGGCTACGACGGCAAGTGCCGCGAGGTCACGTCCGAGCAGAAGGAGCGGTACGAGGCCGAGGGCCGCGAGTCGATCGTCCGCTTCCGGATGCCCGACGAGACGATCACCTTCACGGACCTCGTCCGCGGCGAGCTCACCTTCACCCCGGAGAACGTGCCGGACTACGGCATCGTCCGCGCGAACGGCGCCCCGCTCTACACGCTCGTCAACCCGGTCGACGATGCCCTGATGGAGATCACCCACGTCCTGCGCGGCGAGGACCTCCTCTCCTCGACGCCCCGTCAGATTGCCCTGTACAAGGCGCTGATGGAGCTGGGTATCGCCAAGTCCGTGCCGCAGTTCGGCCACCTGCCGTACGTGATGGGCGAGGGCAACAAGAAGCTGTCCAAGCGCGACCCGCAGTCGTCGCTCAACCTCTACCGCGAGCGCGGCTTCCTCCCCGAGGGCCTGCTCAACTACCTCTCCCTCCTTGGCTGGTCGCTCTCCGCGGACAAGGACATCTTCACGATCGAGGAGATGGTCGCCGCCTTCGACATCGCGGACGTGAACCCCAACCCGGCCCGCTTCGACCTGAAGAAGTGTGAGGCGATCAACGCCGACCACATCCGCATGCTGGATGTGAAGGAGTTCACCGAGCGCTGCGCCCCCTGGCTGAAGGCCCCCTTCGCCCCCTGGGCCCCGGAGGACTTCGACGAGACGAAGTGGGAGGCCATCGCCCCGCACGCGCAGACCCGCCTCAGGGTCCTCTCGGAGATCACCGAGAACGTCGACTTCCTGTTCCTGCCGGAGCCGGTCGAGGACGAGGCGAGCTGGACGAAGGCGATGAAGGAGGGCAGCGACGCCCTGCTCCGCACGGCCCGCGAGAAGCTGGAGTCGGCCGACTGGACCTCGCCCGAGTCCCTCAAGGAGGCCGTCCTGGCCGCCGGCGAGACCCATGGCCTCAAGCTCGGCAAGGCCCAGGCCCCCGTCCGCGTCGCCGTCACCGGCCGCACGGTCGGCCTGCCGCTCTTCGAATCCCTGGAGATTCTGGGCAAGGAGAAGACACTGGCGAGGATCGACGCGGCGCTGGCCAAGCTGGCGGCGTGACGCACGCGCACACGTGAGGGGCGGCACCCGGGCATCCGGGCGCCGCCCCTCACGTCTGGGCTTCCGGGTGCCGCCCCTCAGCGCATTGGTTCAGACGGCGTCGTCCTCATCGATCAGATAGTGGCTCTCGTCGAAGATCTCCAGCACGACGACGACCATGATCGCGCCGGCCACCATGTACTCCAGCATCACACCGGCGCCACATACGCCCTACGTAGATGCTCGTCCGGGCCCAGCGGCGCCGTCGAGGTCTTCTGGAACGGATCACGGGCCAGTATCCGCACGGCCTTGTCCAACTGGGCCTGGCGCGACGCGGGCAGAGTGTCGTACGCCGCGCGGGCCTCGACGGTGAACTGGACGCGGTACTCGGGCATGGCTGTGACTCGGTCTTTCACTCGGCGGTCCCACCACGTTAAGGCATCCGCAGTACACGGAGCCCTGCTCACGGATACGGTCATTTCCATGAACATCAAGGCCGTGGTCTGGGACGTCGACGACACCCTCTTCGACTACACCACGGCCGACCGGACGGGGATGCGCGCCCACTTGGCCGTCGAGGGCCTGCTCCACGGCTACGAGTCCGTCGAGCAGGCGATCGGGCGCTGGCGCGAGCTCACGAGCCTGCACTGGCGGCGGTACGCGGCGGGCGAGGGCGACTGGGAGGCCACGCGGCGCGACCGCGTACGGGACTTCCTCGGTGAGCCGCTGCTGACCGACGCGGAGGCGGACGACTGGTTCGAGCGCTACATCGCCCACTACGAGCGTGCCTGGAGCCTCTTCCCGGACGTCCTGCCCGTTCTGGACTCCCTCGCGGCCAGCCACCGGCACGCGGTCCTCTCCAACTCCAGCCTCCCCGTCCAGGAGCGCAAACTGCGCGCCCTCGGCGTGTGGGACCGCTTCGAGACAGTGCTGTGTGCCGAACAGTTGGGCATCCACAAGCCGGCCGCCGAGGCGTTCCACGCCGCCTGCGAGGCGCTGGGGCTGCCGCCGCACGAGGTGGCGTACGTCGGTGACCACCCGGAGATCGACGGGCGGGGTGCCGCCGACGCAGGTCTGCTGTCCGTCTGGATCGACCGCGGCGGCGCGTACGCGACCGTCGACCCGCCCGCCGGTCCGCACCGGATCGCCACCCTCGCCGAACTCCCGGCGATCCTCGGCGCGGATAGTCGTTTTGGAGCGCCGTCCACCTTCGGGTAATGTTCTTCCTGCGCCGCCGGAGAGCGGGCCGAAAGGCCGGAACCGACGGAGCAAGCTAGAACAAGATCCCCTTAGGGGCTTGCGTTCCAGTGGCCTATGGTGTAATTGGCAGCACGACTGATTCTGGTTCAGTTAGTCTTGGTTCGAGTCCAGGTAGGCCAGCTCGCAGAGCTTATCTGCGCACGCGGAGATCAGATCCGCAAAGCCCCCGTTGTGTAGCGGCCTAGCACGCTGCCCTCTCAAGGCAGTAGCGCCGGTTCGAATCCGGTCGGGGGTACTGATTCCGATCTTCTCGGGATCGCTAGGGCCCCCGTTGTGTAGCGGCCTAGCACGCCGCCCTCTCAAGGCGGTAGCGCCGGTTCGAATCCGGTCGGGGGTACTGTCTGGTCTAAACCACATTGGTCTATGGTGTAATTGGCAGCACGACTGATTCTGGTTCAGTTAGTCTTGGTTCGAGTCCAGGTAGACCAGCTCGGACCTGCGGAAACGCAGGCTCCACGCCCCCGTTGTGTAGCGGCCTAGCACGCCGCCCTCTCAAGGCGGTAGCGCCGGTTCGAATCCGGTCGGGGGTACGTCGACGAAAGGCCCTCCACCTTGGTGGAGGGCCTTTTCTCGTGCCCAACTCGGCTGGGGCGCACTGCAGTTGATCTCATGAGAAAAGGCCTGCCGCGGCGTTGAGGCAGGCCTTCACCGTGATCACGTGGACTTTTCTGGTCAGCCGGTACGGCGCAGCGCCTCCGACAGACGGGCCGCGGCGTCGATGACCGCCTGGGCGTGCATGCGGCCCGGGTGGCGGGTGAGGCGCTCGATGGGGCCGGAGACGGAGACGGCGGCCACGACCCGGTTGGAGGGGCCGCGCACGGGGGCGGAGACCGAGGCGACGCCCGGCTCGCGCTCGCCGATCGACTGGGCCCAGCCCCGGCGGCGTACGCCGGAGAGGGCGGTCGCCGTGAAGCGGGCGCCCTGGAGGCCGCGATGGAGACGCTCGGGCTCCTCCCAGGCCATGAGGATCTGCGCCGAGGAACCGGCCTTCATCGTGAGGGTCGAACCGACCGGGACCGTGTCCCTGAGGCCCGAGAGCCGCTCGGCCGCGGCCACGCAGATCCGCATGTCGCCCTGGCGGCGGTAGAGCTGCGCGCTCTCGCCCGTGACGTCACGGAGGTGGGTGAGCACCGGGCCCGCCGTCGCGAGGAGGCGGTCCTCGCCGGCGGCCGCGGCCAGCTCGGCCAGCCGGGGGCCGAGGATGAAACGGCCCTGCATGTCGCGTGCCACCATGCGGTGGTGTTCCAGAGCCACGGCCAGGCGGTGGGCCGTGGGCCGTGCGAGTCCGGTGGCCCCGACCAGACCCGCGAGGGTGGCCGGACCGGACTCCAGAGCGCTCAGGACCAGGGCCGCCTTGTCCAGAACGCCGACGCCGCTACTGTTGTCCATGCAACGATACTCGCGTCTCACTCTGTGAAACGCAAGTTCAATTTCGCGTGGACCTTGCCACTCTGGAAGGACGACAACGGCTCGTCGACCAGCGAGCCCGGCGGCCGGCGCGCGACACCGCGACATCACGGGGCTCTGCGCGCTCGCCACCTCCGAAGATCTCTAGTTTGGCCGGTGCACGGACAAGCCGGCCGGAGGGAAAGCGATGGGTAGGACACTCGCGGAGAAGGTCTGGGACGACCACGTCGTCCGGCGCGCCGAGGGCGAGCCCGACCTCCTCTTCATCGATCTGCACCTGCTGCACGAGGTGACCAGCCCCCAGGCCTTCGACGGTCTCCGCAAGAGCGGGCGGAAGGTGCGCCGACTCGACCTGACCATCGCCACCGAGGACCACAACACCCCGACCCTCGACATCGACAAGCCCATCGCCGACCCGGTCTCCCGGGTCCAGCTGGAGACGCTGCGCGAGAACGCCGCCGAGTTCGGGGTGCGGCTGCACCCGCTGGGCGACGTCGAGCAGGGTGTCGTGCACGTCGTCGGCCCGCAGCTCGGGCTGACCCAGCCGGGCATGACCGTCGTCTGCGGTGACTCCCACACCTCCACGCACGGCGCCTTCGGCGGCCTGGCGTTCGGTATCGGCACCTCCCAGGTGGAGCATGTGCTGGCCACCCAGACGCTGCCGCTGGTCCGCCCGAAGACCATGGCCATCACGATCGACGGCGAACTGCCCGAGGGCGTCACCGCCAAGGACCTGATCCTGGCGATCATCGCCAAGATCGGCACGGGCGGTGGCCAGGGCTATGTCCTGGAGTACCGCGGCTCCGCCATCGAGAAGCTCTCGATGGAAGCCCGCATGACCATCTGCAACATGTCGATCGAGGCCGGCGCCCGCGCGGGCATGATCGCCCCCGACGAGACGACCTTCGAGTACCTCAAGGGCCGCCCGCACGCCCCCGAGGGCGAGGACTGGGACGCGGCCGTCGCGTACTGGAAGACGCTGAAGACGGACGAGGACGCCGAGTTCGACGCCGAGGTCGTCATCGACGCCGCCTCGCTGTCGCCGTTCGTCACCTGGGGCACCAACCCGGGCCAGGGCGCTCCGCTTTCCGCGTCCGTCCCCGACCCCGCTTCGTACGAAGACGCTTCGGAGCGCCTCGCCGCCGAAAAGGCCCTGGAATACATGGGGTTGGAGGCCGGGCAGCCGCTGAGCTCCATCAAGGTGGACACCGTCTTCGTAGGCTCCTGCACCAACGGCCGCATCGAGGACCTGCGCGCCGCCGCCGAGCTCGTCAAGGGCCGCAAAGTCGCCGACGGCGTACGGATGCTGGTCGTCCCCGGCTCCGCGCGGGTCGGTCTGCAGGCCGTCTCCGAGGGCCTGGACGTCGTCTTCAAGGAGGCCGGCGCCGAATGGCGGCACGCGGGCTGCTCGATGTGTCTGGGCATGAACCCGGACCAGCTCGCCCCGGGTGAGCGCTCCGCATCCACCTCCAACCGCAACTTCGAGGGCAGGCAGGGCAAGGGCGGGCGTACGCACCTGGTGTCGCCGCAGGTCGCCGCCGCGACGGCCGTCCTGGGCCACCTGGCCTCCCCGGCCGACCTGATCGACGCCGACACCCGTACGCCCGCTGGAGTCTGAGAATCATGGAAGCATTCACCACGCACACCGGCCGGGCCGTCCCGCTGCGCCGCAGCAACGTCGACACCGACCAGATCATCCCCGCCCACTGGCTCAAGAAGGTGACCAGGGACGGCTTCGAGGACGGGCTGTTCGAGGCCTGGCGCAAGGACGAGACGTTCATCCTCAACCAGCCCGAGCGCAAGGGCGCCACCGTCCTGGTCGCCGGCCCCGACTTCGGCACCGGCTCCTCCCGTGAGCACGCCGTGTGGGCGCTGCAGAACTACGGCTTCAAGGCCGTGATCTCCTCCCGCTTCGCCGACATCTTCCGCGGCAACTCGCTCAAGAACGGTCTGCTCACGGTCGTTCTGGAGCAGAAGATCGTGGATGCGCTGTGGGAGCTCACGGAGAAGGACGTGACTGCTGAGGTCACTGTGGACCTTGAGGCGCGTGAGGTTCGCGCCGAGGGGATCACCGCCGCCTTCGAGCTGGACGAGAACTCCCGCTGGCGGCTGCTGAACGGGCTGGACGACATCTCCATCACGCTCCAGAACGAGGCGGACATCGCCGCGTACGAGGCCAAGCGGCCGTCGTACAAGCCGAGGACGCTGAAGGTCTGACCCGGCCCGCGGGCCATCCCCTCGGACCGGTCCGCACGGTCCGCGCGCAAGGCGGATTCCAGCCACCGTGACACCCCCCTGTACCCCCAATCGAGCACGGTTGGGGGTACAGCCATGTCCGGGGTAACGCGCCTTCGAAGTGGTGTGCAGAAAGGTTTCAACTCCCCTAGTTACAAAGGCGATTGCCGGGGTACGCGCACCATGATGCGGCATCGGAAGGGGGTGTCCGACAGGCCTCCGGAAGACGGCAGTTGCCCCCTGCGCAGGCGACAACTCGCCCCAGATGGCACAATCTGTGCATGGAACACGACGGCCAACTCGAGCTCTATGCGGCGGTCGCGAGCCAACTGAAGGAAGCGCACGCAAGGGTGCGCGCACTGCAAGTCCCGGAGGGCGTACGGATGGCGCTGACCCGGAAGCTGCTGGTCATTACGGCCGTGGCCAAGCACGATCTCGCCGACGCGGCAAGGCGTCTGGAGGGCTTCATGACGGACCTCGACGAGGGGCGAATGCCCGCGGAGGAACGCTGAAGGGCTCCATGACCGCCGAGTTCGTTGCGGCACAAGGGTGATAAGCCCGTTTCGTGTTTGATTTGCGGTATATATCTGCCTAACGTGCGAAAAAGCTTGAACAGTTTCGTTCTGGCGAATCTCCGAAGGGGAAGACGTGAACAAGGCGCAGCTCGTAGAAGCGATTGCGGACAAGCTCGGTGGTCGTCAGCAGGCCGCCGACGCTGTCGACGCTGTCCTGGACGCGATCGTCCGGGCGACGGTCGCGGGTGAACGGGTGTCGGTCACCGGTTTCGGTTCGTTCGAGAAGGTCGACCGGCCGGCCCGTTACGCCCGCAACCCGCAGACGGGTGAGCGGGTTCGGGTCAAGAAGACCTCTGTGCCCCGATTCCGTGCGGGCCAGGGGTTCAAGGACCTGGTCAGCGGTTCGAAGAAACTTCCTCGCGGTGGTGAGGTCGCGGTCAAGAAGGCGCCCAAGGGCAGCCTGACCGGTGGGGCCGCGGCGACGGTCAAGAAGGCGGCGGCGAAGAAGACGACCGCGAAGAAGGCCGCGGCGAAGAAGGCGCCGGCGCGGAAGGCGGCGCCGGCGAAGAAGACGACGGCGGCGGCGAAGAAGACCACCGCGAAGAAGGCCACCACCAAGGCGGCGGCCAAGAAGACGACGGCGGCCGCGAAGAAGACCACGGCCAAGAAGGCCCCGGCGAAGAAGGCCACGGCCAAGAAGGCGCCGGCCAAGAAGTCGACGGCTCGCAAGACGACCGCGAAGAAGACTGCCGCCCGTTAGTAGGTGAGGCGCTGGGTACTTTTACTCTCACACGCGCCGGGCCGGGCTCCTTGACTGGAGCCCGGCCCGCGGTGTTTTGGGGGAGTCGTCAAAGGGTCTGCAAAGTGATCAGCGTGATCCGGAGGGACGTGCCCTCGCCCTCCGTCTCGATGCGGACCCGTTGGCCGGGGCGGAGCAGGCGTAGGTGGCCCGCGTCGAAGGCCCGGGTGTCGAAGGGGACGGGGGTGCCGTCGTCGAGGAGGACCTGGCCGGAGCGAGTCTCGGGGTCGTAGGTGTACGCGGTCGCCTGCATGGGCGCAGCCTACTGGCCGGGTATCAGCAGGCGCGCGGCCACGGCGGCCGTACGGGGGCCGACGCCCAGGGCGAGGGCGGCGCGGAGATCGTCGCCGGTGTCCACGTCCTGGCGTACGGAGTCGACCTCGTCCACGGTGAGTTCCGTCGCGCCCGAGCGGCGGTGGCGCAGTCGGGAGCCGGGGCCGAAGGCGGGGCGCAGGGCGCGGCCGGGGGTCGCGGCGAGCAGGGTGGTGCCGGTGCCGGCGGCGTCCGGGACGAAGGCGCGGGGGAACGCGGCGGCGGCTTCCAGGACTCGGGTCAGTTCCGGGGGGCGCAGAGCCGGTAGGTCGGCGTTCAGGGCCGCCAGGGGGCTTCGCGGGCGCACAGTGCGCAGGAGGGCCTCCGCGTGCCGCAGAGCGGCGTTCAGGCCGTCCGCCGGGTCGGCCTGCGGGTCGTCCGGGACGATACGGGCGCCGAGTGCGGCGAGCTCGCGGCCGGCCAGGTGATCGTCCGTGACGACCACCACACCCCGGACCGCCGTCGAGGCCAGGGCCGCCGCCACCGTGTCCTGGGCGAACGCGAGGGCCAGGCCGGGGCGCACCCCGTCGGCGGCGGTGTCCGCGAGTCTGCTCTTCGCCCGCGCCAGGGGCTTCAGGGGTACGACCAGGGTCCACTGCACCAGCGTTCCGTCCCTCTCTTGTCGCGGTCATTGTCACCTGGCCGCAAAGGCGGCTCGGAGGGCGGGGCGTACGGTGTTCTCGACAGACCGGCGGCCCGGGGCGACACTTGTGCGGCTCCGGATCCCCGGAGCAGGCCCTGGGAAGCCCTAGAGGAAGGTGTCCGCGTGCCCCGCCGCAGAATCGGCTTCTGGTACCGCCTCGCCGCGGTGATCGCCAAACCGCCCCTGGTGGTGCTGATCAAGCGGGACTGGCGTGGAATGGAGAACATTCCGGCCGAGGGTGGATTTATCACCGCGGTGAACCACAATTCGCATGCCGATCCCTTTGCGTACGCCCACTATCAGTACAACAGTGGCCGCGTTCCGCGATTTCTCGCGAAGAGCGGCCTCTTCGGTAAAGGATTCATCGGCGCCTTCATGCGCGGCGCCGGACAGATCCCCGTCTACCGCGAGACCACGGACGCGCTGAGCGCCTTCCGGGCCGCGATCGACGCCGTGGAGCGCGGTGAGTGCGTCGCGTTCTACCCGGAGGGCACCATCACCCGGGACCCCGACCAGTGGCCCATGACCGGCAAGACCGGGGCCGCGCGGGTCGCCCTGCAGACCAAGTGTCCGGTGATCCCCGTCGCCCAGTGGGGCGCCAACGAACTGCTGCCGCCGTACGCCAAGAAGCTCCACATCCTTCCCCGCAAGACCCACCACGTGCTCGCGGGCCCGCCCGTGGACCTCTCGCCCTTCTACGACAAGGAGATGACCCCCGACCTGCTGAAGGACGCGACGGAGGTCATCATGGCCGCCATCACCCGGCAGCTGGAGGAGATCCGCGGCGAGAAGGCACCGCAGACGCCGTACGACCCGAAGCGCGAACGCATCGAGCAGCGGCGCCGGACGGCCGCGGCGGTCGAGCCCCGGCGGCCCGACCAGCACAATGGAGCCCTGCGGGAACAGGAACGTCAGGGAGAGGGGCAGGGCAAGTGAGCAAGCCGGTCAAGGCGGCCGTGTTCAGCGCCGGTTCATGGGGCACGGCCTTCGGCATGGTGCTCGCCGACGCGGGGTGCGAGGTCACACTCTGGGCGCGCCGCCCGGAGGTCGCGGACGCGATCAACTCCACCCGCGCCAATCCCGACTACTTCCCGGGCATCGAGCTGCCGGAGAACCTGCGGGCCACGACGGACCCCGCCGAAGCCGCCGAGGGCGCCGACTACACCGTCCTGTCGGTCCCCTCCCAGACCTTGCGCGCCAACCTCGCCGAATGGACCGGCCTGCTGGCCCCCGACACCGTCCTCGTCTCCCTCATGAAAGGCGTCGAACTCGGTTCCGCCATGCGGATGAGCGAGGTCATCGAGGACGTCGCCAAGGTCGGCCAGGACCGTATCGCCGTCGTCACCGGGCCCAACCTGGCCCGCGAGATCGCCTCCCGCATGCCGGCCGCCTCCGTGGTCGCCTGCACCGACGAGGCGGTGGCCCAGCGGCTCCAGGCCGCCTGCCACACGCCGTACTTCCGCCCGTACACCAACACCGACGTCGTGGGGTGCGAACTGGGCGGCGCGGTGAAGAACGTCATCGGTCTCGCCGTCGGTATCGCGGACGGCATGGGGCTGGGCGACAACGCCAAGGGGTCCTTGATCACCCGGGGCCTCGCCGAGACGACCCGCCTCGGCCTCGCGATGGGCGCCGACCCGCTCACCTTCTCCGGACTCGCGGGCCTCGGCGACCTGGTGGCGACCTGCTCCTCGCCGCTCTCCCGCAACCACACCTTCGGCACCAACCTCGGCAAGGGCATGACCCTGCAGGAGACCATCGCGGTCACCAAGCAGACCGCCGAGGGCGTCAAGTCCTGTGAGTCCGTACTGGACTTGGCGCGCCGGCACGGCGTCGACATGCCCATCACCGAGACGGTCGTCGGCATCGTCCACGAGGGCAAGCCGCCCGTCGTCGCCCTCAAGGAGCTGATGTCGCGCAGCGCCAAGCCCGAGCGACGCTGAGCTTTACCGGCCGTGCGGGCGCTGACTGCCGCCCTACCAACGGGTACTCTCAACGCGATATGAGCACCGAGAACCTCCCCCAGAGCCCTGAGCAGCCGTCCCGCAAGCCGCGCGTGGCCGTCGTCTTCGGCGGCCGCAGCTCGGAACACGGGATCTCCGTCGTCACGGCCGGCGCCGTCCTGCGGGCCATCGACCGGACGAAGTACGACGTCCTGCCGATCGGCATCACCCGGGACGGCCGTTGGGCGCTCACCGCCGACGAACCGGAGCGCATGGCGATCACCGACCGCCGTACGCCCGAGGTCGAGGAACTCGCGGAGTCGAGGGACGGCGGCGTGGTGCTCCCCATCGACCCGGCCAACCGCGAAGTCGTCTACAGCGAGCCCGGTTCGGTGCCCAAGGCGCTCGGCGAGGTCGATGTCGTCTTCCCCGTCCTGCACGGCCCGTACGGCGAGGACGGCACCCTCCAGGGCATGCTGGAACTCTCCGGCGTCCCGTACGTCGGCTCGGGCGTCCTCGCCTCGGCCGTCGGCCAGGACAAGGAGTACATGAAGCGGGTGTTCACCTCCTTCGGGCTCAAGGTCGGCCCGTACGTGGTGATCCGGCCGCGCGAGTGGCAACTCGACGAGTCCGCCGCCCGCAAGAAGATCATCGACTTCGCCGGCGAGCACGGCTGGCCCCTCTTCGTGAAGCCGGCCCGCGCGGGCTCCTCGATCGGCATCACCAAGGTCGACGACCTGTCGGGGCTGGACGAGGCGATCGCGGAGGCCCAGAGCCACGACCCGAAGATCCTCGTCGAGGCGGCGCTGCGCGGCCGCGAGATCGAGTGCGGGGTGCTGGAGTTCGAGGACGGACCCCGCGCCTCCGTCCCCGCCGAGATCCCGCCGCCGGACGCCCACGCCTACTACGACTTCGAGGCCAAGTACATCGACTCGACCCCGGGCATCGTGCCGGCACCACTGACGCCGGAGGAGACCGCGGAGGTCCAGCGCCTGGCGGTGGAGGCCTTCGACGCGGCGTCGTGTGAGGGTTTGGTGCGTGCCGACTTCTTCCTCACGGAGGAGGGCGAGTTCGTGATCAACGAGATCAACACGCTGCCCGGTTTCACGCCGATCTCGATGTACCCGGCGATGTGGAAGGCGAGCGGGATCGAGTACCCGGAGCTGGTGGACAGGTTGGTGCAGGCGGCGCTGCACCGCTCGACAGGGCTCCGCTGAGGAAACCTAAGGGGCGCGGGGCTGTATCGATTTGCGGCTCCGCCGCGTGGGCGCGACCAGCCACCAACGGTCCGCAGCCTCCAGACGGCCTTCTGAGGCAACCGCTTAGGAAGCAATACCTTCAGGGATCGCCTTCTTGATCGCCGGCGCCAGCCCCACAAGGATCGGCGACGTGTCCTCCCCGGCCCTCTCCGCCGGCACCGTCACCTCCACGTACGCGGAGCGATTGGCGGTGGTGAAGCGGTACGACCCGTCGTCCCGCTTCTCCATCAGCCAGTCCACCCCGTTCACCGCCCCGGCGACCGCGTCCGCGTCGCGGCCCTCGGCCACCCCGGGGTCGACCATCTTCGGCGGCTGGGGCACACCACAGCGCAGTATGATCGCCGGGCTGCCCCAGCCCGCCGTCAGCGGCGAGGCGGGCTCGGGGTCCCGGCGGTCCCGGCCGTCCACCTTCCGCGGCAGCGCTTCATCCAGGTTCCGGCACAGCTTCGTGACGGCCGCGTCCGGGCTGGGAACCGCCGCTGATCCGCCGTCGTCTGCTGAGGAGCAGCCCGCGACGGCGATCAACAACGACCCGGCGAGGACGGGCAGCCCGAAGCGAGCGGCGTGCCGGTGGCGCAAGGAGTTCACCGGCCAAGGGTAGACGGGGGCTACAGGTGCACGACCGGGCAGGTCAGGGTGCGGGTGATGCCGTCCACTTGCTGGACCTTCGCGACCACGAGTCGGCCGAGGTCGTCGACGGTGTCGGCCTGCGCGCGCACGATGACGTCGTACGGGCCCGTCACGTCCTCGGCCTGGATGACCCCAGGGATCTTGCTGATCGTGTCGGCGACGGTCGACGCCTTGCCGACCTCCGTCTGGATCAGGATGTACGCCTGTACCACGGAACCTCCAGGGCGGCCACGAGGATCATGTGGGGAAAAGGAACGCCACGGTATCGCGTCGTCACGCGCCACGGGGAGACCCGTGGAGGCCGCGCCGCACACACCGGGGCGCGGGGGCGACGGAAGTCGACGGTCGACGCGACCGTACCGAGGACGAGAACCGCTCGCGACCGGGCGCGGGCGACACTGGAAGCGGCACAAGAAGGGGCGATACGACGATGAAGGGCACCGTGGGAGAGCTGGGGGAGTTCGGGCTCATCAGGGAGCTCACCTCCCGGCTCACCACCACCCCCGCGGTCCGGGTCGGCCCCGGCGACGACGCCGCCGTGGTGGCCGCGCCGGACCGCAGGGTCGTGGCGAGCACCGACCTGCTCCTGGAGGGGCGGCACTTCCGCCGGGACTGGTCCACGGCGTACGACGTCGGGCGCAAGGCGGCCGCGCAGAACCTCGCGGACATCGCCGCCATGGGCGCCGTACCCACCGCGCTGCTCCTCGGCCTGGTCGCGCCCGTCGAACTCCCGGTGACCTGGGCGACCGAACTCATGGACGGCCTGCGCGACGAGTGCCAGGTCGCGGGGGCGGCCGTGGTCGGCGGTGACGTCGTACGCGGCGACACCATCATGATCTCCATCACCGCGCTCGGTGATCTGCGCAACCACGAGCCCGTGACCAGGGGCGGAGCCCAGCCCGGCGATGTCGTGGCCGTCACCGGCTGGCTCGGCTGGTCCGCGGCCGGGCACGCGGTGCTCTCGCGTGGCTTCCGCTCGCCGCGCGCCTTCGTGGAGGCCCACCGGCGCCCGGAGCCGCCGTACCACGCGGGGCCGGCCGCCGCCGCCCTCGGCGCGACCGCGATGTGTGACGTGAGCGACGGGCTGATCGCCGACCTGGGGCACATCGCGGAGGCGAGCAAGTGCCGGATCGACATCCGCTCCGGCGAGATCGACATCCCCTCCCAGATGAACGACATCGGGCAGGCCGTCGGCGTCGACCCGATCCAGTGGGTGCTCACCGGGGGCGAGGACCACGCGATCGTGGCGACCTTCCCGCCGGACGTGAAGCTGCCCGCCCGCTGGAAGGTGATCGGCGAGGTCCTCAACCCCTCGGCGCTGCCCCAGGTGACCGTGGACGGGGCGCCCTGGACGAGCAAGGGCGGCTGGGACCACTTCGGGGACATCGAGTCGTGAGGCTTCCCAGGGTCCTGACGGTGGCGGGCTCCGACTCCGGCGGCGGGGCCGGGATCCAGGCCGACCTGAAGACGATGCTCGCGCTCGGCGTGCACGGCATGAGCGTGATCACGGCCGTCACCGCGCAGAACTCCCTCGGTGTGCAGGGCGCCTGGGAGCTGCCGGTGGAGGCCGTCCGCGCCCAGTACCGCAGCGTCGTCGACGACATCGGCGTCCAGGCGGTCAAGACCGGCATGCTCGCCTCCGCCGAACTCGTCGAGGCCGTCGCGGAGTTGCTGGCCGGCACGGACGCGCCGATCGTCGTCGACCCGGTCGGCGTCTCCAAGCACGGCGACCCGCTGCTCGCCGCGTCCGCACTGGACTCCCTACGGACGCGGCTGCTGCCGGTGGCGACCGTCGCGACCCCGAACCTGGACGAGGTCGCCCAACTGACCGGCGTACAGGTCGAGTCGGAGGCCGGGATGCGCGCGGCGGCCTCGGCCGTGCTGGCGTACGGGCCCCGATGGGCGCTGATCAAGGGCGGCCATCTGCCGGGGGAAGCCGTCGATCTGCTGACCGACGGCTCCGAGGAGCACTGGCTGCGGGCCCCCCGCCACGACAACCGGCACACGCACGGCACGGGCTGCACCCTCGCGTCCGCGATCGCGTCCCAGCTGGCGAAGGGCCAGTCTGTGCCGGAGGCCGTGGCGGTGGCCAAGGAGTACGTCACCGGGGCGATCGCCGCCGGGTTCGCGCTCGGTGGGGGGATCGGGCCCGTGGACCACGGATGGGCGGTCACACGGGGTACTCCGGCAGTTTGATGTTCGTCGCCGCCTTCTCGGTGAGCCGCTTGAAGAAGGCCGCCAACGAGCGGGAGGCGAGGAGCCGGTACATCCGGTCCCGGCCGCGGATCCGTCGCTCGGTGGGCGGCGCGAAGAACGGGCCCGCGTTGCCCGAGATCTTCTGGCAGCCCTTGGCGAAGTCCCGGATCCGCGCCTCGTACGCGGCGAACGCCGTACGGTGGTCCCCGCCCGCCAGGGCCAGTTCACCGGCCAGGACATACGCGCCGACGATCGCCACACCGGTGCCCATGCCGCCCATCGTGGCGCCGTACCCCGCGTCGCCCAGCAGCGCCACCCGGCCCTGGGCGAGCCGGTCGACGTGGATCTGGGCGATCGCGTCGAAGTACAGGTCGTCGGCCGCCTCCAGCGCCTTGAGGACGTTCGGCCCCTCCCAGCCCATGCCCGCGAACCGCTCGGCGAGGATCCGCTTCTGGGCGGCGATGTCCTGGCGGTCGTACGACAGCCGCTCGGACCGGAAGACCAGCAGCGCGACCGCGCGGTCCGGGTCGTCGCCGTAGTTGCCGAGGGCGATCGCCCGGCCGGGCTCGCTGTAGACCCGGCCGGCGCGGTTCAGGCCCAGGTGGTTGGGGACGTCGAAGCCGGCCACGTAGTGGTCGAAGAAGCGCAGGTGGCGGGATTCGTCGCCGAAGACGAGGCCGCGGGTGTGCGAGTGGAGGCCGTCCGCGCCGATCACCAGGTCGAAGCGGCGGGGTTCGCTGTTGTCGAAGGTGACGTCGACGCCGTGGGGCGTGTCGGTGAGCGTGGCGATCGAGTCGCCGAACACGTAGTCGACGCGGTCCCGGGTGCGCTCGTACATGATGCGGGCCAGCTCGCCGCGGAAGATCTCCACGTCGCCGCTCATCATCTCCGCCGGCAGGTCCACCTTCGGGGAGCCGTCCGCGTCGACGACGATCTGCCGGCCCATGTGGGTCTGCCGGGCGTGGATCTCGTCCCAGATGCCCATCTCGGTCAGCACCTTCCGGTGGACATGGCCGCGGAAGTCGACGGCGAAGCCGCCCTCGCGCAGGGCGGGCGCCATCTCGGCGGCGACCCGGGCGCCGTACCGGACGAGGTTCAGGGCGAGCGCGGGTCCGGCGACACCGGCGCCGGAGATCAGGACGGAGAGGTGGCTGAGATCGTGCGTCGTGTTCGTCATGCACGGCAGCTTCGGCCGGGGCGCTGACCGTCCGCCTACCGTCCGCCTACCGTTCGCTGACCGCCGCTGACCCGAGGCTGCGGCCCTGGTCGAAGGCCTTGTCGTAGGCCTCCGGCGACAGCTGGGCGCGCACGTCCCGCTCTGTGCGTACGACATCGGGGTCGCCCTCGATGCGGGCGCCCCGCAGGGCCGTGGCCGCGCCGAGGAGTTCGGCGGCGCGCTCGGGGGAAGGGGCGACGGAGGCCAGCGCCTCGGCGAGGTCGGCCAGTACGAGGCCTCCGGGCGAGTCCAGGGCGTGGGAGCGGGGCAGTGCGGTTCCGCGCCACAGGGCGAGTGCCTCGCGCAGCCGCGCCGCCGCCTGCGGATGATCCCCGGCGGCGGCGCGGTACGCCCTTCCCCGCACAGTCGCTCGAAGAGGTGGGCGTCGACGGCGTCGGGCGGGGTGATGATGCGGTAACCGGCGGGCGTGGCCTCGATTGCCGTGTGCGCGGTGTGTGGCCCTAGGCGCCTGCGCAGGCGGGAAATCTGGGACTGCAGGGCGCCCGCGGCTCCGGCGGGCGGCTCGGCGCCGTACAGGCCGCCGGTCAGGCGCTCGGTGGAGACCGAACGGCCCGCGTCGAGGAGCAGCAGCGTCAGGAGGGCGCGGGGGCGGGGTCCACCGGGGTCCACCGAAGTGCCGTCGTCGGCACGTATGTCGAGGGGACCGAGGATGCCGAACCGCATTCACGGGATTCTGTCAGCACAGGGAGGGCGCGGGCACGACGGGTACGTGCGGGCACGGCAAAAAGCCGGCCCACTGTTCAGTGGACCGGCTCTGTGCAGCGAACCAGCAGTGGCCGCGCGCTAGCTGAGCGTCAGCGCGAGACCTTGCCGGCCTTGATGCACGAGGTGCAAGCGTTCACGCGCTTCGGCGTCCCGCCCACCACGGTACGCACACGCTGGATGTTCGGGTTCCAGCGGCGGGACGTACGGCGGTGCGAGTGCGAGATGTTGTTGCCGAAGCCCGGCCCCTTGCCGCAGACGTCGCAGTTGGCAGCCACGGGTCACTCCAAAGACTTCAGATGCACTTACGGTTGATCCCGGCACGCCGGGATCGAGATCGCAGGATCAGAGATCTGAGTGGCGTTGCCGGGGGAATGGCCCGATCTGGATCGGGCAACCGGAGCAGCATACAACGGCTGCGCCAGTAGAACGAAACTACCATGGCTGCTCAGGGCCCTGTTCCCGGCCCTCTTCCGGTGGACACCCACCCTGGGTCTACGCTGCGTCCCACGTTCGGGCAGCTCAAGGAGGCGCAGGTGGCGCAGGTGCCGCAGACATTCTTCGATGCTCTCGCGGTGCGCACCTGGTGCGGTCTCGCGCTGGCGGCGCTCGGGCGGGCGCGCGAGGAGATCGACGCGATCAACGTCTACCCCGTCGCGGACGGGGACACCGGCACGAACCTCTACCTGACCATGGAGTCGGCTGTCACGGCGGTCGAGGCCGTCTTCGCGGGCCACGAGGCCGGCGACGGGGCCACCGGGAAGCCCACGCTGGCCGACGCCGCGCGCGCGATGGCGCACGGCGCTCTGATCGGCGCCCGGGGCAACTCCGGGACGATCCTCGCCCAACTGCTCCGGGGCATGGCCCAGGTACTCGCCGACGACGGTGAGGCGGCCCACACCGACGGCCAGGGCCTCCGGCTCGCCCTTCGCCACGCCGCCGACTCCGCCCGCGACGCCGTCGCCCACCCCGTCGAGGGCACCGTCCTCACGGTCGCCTCCGCCGCGGCCGACGCGGTCACCGGAGCCGAGGGCGACTGCGGCGCGGTCGCCCGGGCCGCCTACGAGGGCGCGGGCAAGGCTCTCGCGGCCACCCCCGGGCAACTGGCCGTCCTGGCACGCGCGGGCGTCGTGGACGCGGGCGGACGGGGCCTGGTGGCCGTACTGGCGGCGCTGGTGGAGACGTTCACGGGAGAGGCGCCGAAGGTGGTGGTGGCCGGTGCCAGTGCTCGTGTGGGCGTGGGTGTCGACGCCGCGACGGACGTGTGTACGGACGACCGGTCCGAGCCCGGCGGCCCCGCCTTCGAGGTGATCTACCTCCTGGAGGCCGACGACGCGGCCGTGGCCCGGCTGCGCACACGGCTCGACGCGCTGGGCGACTCGCTCGTGGTGGTCGGCGGGGACGGGCTGTGGAACGTCCATGTGCACGTCCACGACGCCGGAGCCGCCGTGGAGGCCGGCGTCGAGGCCGGGCGGCCGTACCGGATCCGGATCACGCACTTCGGGGCCGAGGACGCCCACATGACCGGTGCGGCCGGGCGACCGCCGCGGGAGCGGGCCCAGCGCGCCGTCGTGGCCGTCGTACCGGGGGAGGGGCTGGCCGCGCTGTACACCGAGGCCGGCGCTACCGCGGTGCTGGCCCGCCCCGGGGAGCCCCCCGCCAGCGGGGAGCTCGTGGAGGCCGTACGGCGTGCCCACGCGCGCGAGGTGGTGCTGCTGCCCAACGACGCGGACCTTCGCCACACGGCGGCCGCCGCGGCCGAGCAGGCCCGTACCGAGGGCGTACGCGTCGCCCTCATCCCCACCCGCTCGGCGGTCCAGGGCATCGCCGCCCTCGCCGTCCACGAGCCCGACCGCCGCTTCGACGAGGACGTCGTCTCCATGACCTCCGCGGCCGGCGCCACCCGCTACGGCGAGGTCGTCATCGCCGAACGCCAGTCCTGGACCATGGCCGGCATCTGCCAGGCCGGCGACGTCCTCGGCCTCATCGACGGCGACGTCGCCGTAATCGGCGACGACATCACGAGTACGGCCGTGACCGTCGTCGACCGCATGCTCGCCGCAGGCGGCGAGATGGTCACCCTCGTCCTCGGCGACGAGGTCCCCACCGACGTCGCGGACCACGTGGAGACACGGGTACGGGAGTCCTACCTGGCGGTGGACACGGTGGTGTACCGGGGCGGCCGCCAGGGAGCGTTGCTGTTGATCGGGGTGGAGTAGCTCGAACGAGGGTGTTTGTGGCGCGGAAGAGCTCGGGGGATGGGACGGGTAAGGGGCGGCGGGGGCGAGAAAACCAAGGGCTCCCCCCGGTGCCGCTCAGCTCTCCTCGCCCGCCCCCACCACCTCCAACATCCGCTCCGCCTCCGCCCGCCGCGCCACCGCCACCTCGTCATCCCGCCCGGCGGCATACGCGGACAACACCCCACGCGCGCGTGCCCCCGCCGCATCCCCTCGCCCCAGATCCGCCTCCAACCACCCCGCGGCAAGCTCAGCCCCACAACGGGCATCAAGAAAGTCCACCCCGAGCGACCCGTACACCGCCACCGCCCGCCCGACGAACTCCAGCGCCTCCTCGAACACCGGCCGGAACTCGGAGAGCTCCGCGTCCCCGGCCACCGACCGCGCGAGCAGATCCCCGAACTGCCGATACGTCTCACCGAGTTCCGCGACGATCCGCCGCCGGTTCTCCTCCCCGACCACGTCCGACAGCGCCGCCTCGCACCCCAGCACCGCGTCACCCATCAACTCCCGGGCCGCGTCCAGTCCCGCCCCCTCCTGCGCCGCGTACCACGCCCGCGCGCGCAACGCCCGGACGTACCCGTGGACGTTGCCGAGCTCTCCCCAGAGGTCGCCCGCGCGCTCGTAGGCCCGGTCGGCGTCGGCGGGCAGCCCCGCGCGGGCGAGGGCCTCGGCGGCGAGATGGGCGAGCATGGCGTGGTCGCGCTGCTCCGGCCAGTGCCGGGTGATGTCGGCGGCCCGAAGCCACCGCTCGGCGGCCTCGCGGTGTTCACCGAGCTCGGTGTGGCAGTCACCGAGCCACCACAGGGTCTGCGCGACCGCCCCCTCGCCGTGTGTCTCGGCGGTGAGATCCGGCAGCGCCGACTCCAGTACCTCCGCGGCCTCCGCCCACCGCCCCTGCCGCAGCAGGAACCCGCCGAGCAGATGCCGGGCCCAGGAGCCGAGCGTCCGGCTCTCACCGGCCTCGTCGGCCCAGTGCGCCGCCTCCAGGGCGTGCTCCGCGGCCGCCTCGACGCGGTCGCCGGCGCCCAGGACCTCGGCCAGCTGGGCATTCAGCTGGGAGCGGCCCACCGGGTCCAGCTCCGTGCCGCCGTGCTCCAGCGCCGCGCGGGCCGCCCGCTCGGCCGTCTCCAGGTCCCCGACCTGCTGCGCGACCCCGGCCAGCCGTGCCTCGTACTGCACCGCGAACCAGGGCAGCCCGGCCGTCACGTACCGCTCCGCGCCCTCCGCGAACAGCTCGGCGGCCGCCTGGGCGTCCCCGCGGCGCTCGGCCAGCTCCCCGAGCAGCGCCCGCGCCTCCGCCGCCCGCGAGGCCAGCCGTACGTCGTCCGCGCGGTGCGGCTCGACGAACTCCGCCAGCTCCCGCACGGCCGCGTCGGCGGCGGCCACCGCGTCCGCGTCCGCCGTATCCCCGGTGCCGTCCATCTCGTGCATCCGCTGCACGAGGATCCGCGCCCGCCCGACCAGCACGGACGCCGTCTGCCGTACGCCGGTGGCGTCGGCCTCGTGGAGGGCGAGGACCTTCTCGTACGGCCCGGAGATCAGCTCCAGGGCCGTTTCGACGCGGCCGTTCAGGGCGTGGACCGTGGCTCCACGCGCGCGTGCCGCCAGCGCCTCGCCCGGGTCGCCGGCCTCCTCGTACAGTTCGGCCGCCTGCTCGAAGAGGGTGGCGCCCTCGGGGCCGAGGCCGATCGCCCGGTGGTCGACGACCTCCGCGCGGTCGTAGGCCGTCAGCTCGGCAGCCCGGCCCTCGGCTTCCGCGGCACGGGCCACGGCGGCCCATGCCGCGACGGAGTCGGGGTGCAGGGACTCGGCGAGCCGCCGCGCCTCGGCGAGCAGCCCGGCCAGGTCGCCGGGGGCCGGTGCGCTCCCCGCGGCCTCCGTCCGCTCGGCCGCGGCGGGCTGCCGGGGCGCGGGAACCGGTGCCGTACGCGTCGCACGCACCCCCAGCGGCAGCCGGTCCAGCAGTGGCTGCTGGTCCATACGCTCCCGGGCGACCGTGCTGACGTACGCCGTGCCGTTGCGCTCGTCGAACAGCGCGGCCAGGGAAAGGGCCTCCTCGCGCGCGTGGGAGGCCAGTTCGCGGGCGGTCCAGGTACGGTCGGCCGGGCCCGGGACCGTTTGATCGCCGAACCCACGGGCGACCAGGCGGTCCATGAGCAGGGCCACCACACTCATGAAGTCCAGCTTGCTGCGCGGGTCCCCGGAGTCCGTGAAGTACGCCGGACGCTCGGCCAGCAGCTCCAGGCCGCGCGCCTCGTTGCCGGACAGGGCGCAGAACTCCACATGGTCCGCGTACGCGCCCCGCATGCTCTCCATGGCCCGCACCAGCCGGAAGCCGCGCAGATGGTGGGCGCGGGCCTCGTCCACACGGCCCAGGCGCAGCAGCGGCACCAGGGACGACGCCAGGACGGTGTGCGGCTCGTGGGCGCACGCGTACCGGCCCTCCAGGACCGGCGCCCACAGCTCCAGTGCCTCGGCGTCCCTGCGCAGCCGCGCCCGCCACCAGCCCTGGCCGTGCAGCTCGCACGCGTGGCAGTCGGCCATGCTGTCCCGGTCGGCGGCGAGCCACGCCTCGTACGCCCGCTCGGTCCGCGCCAGATCCCCGATGTGCGCGGCCACACTGAACTCCGCGCTGCGCACGGCCCGTTCGGAGTGCCCGGCGAGCCGGTAGCGGTGCTCCATCTCGCCGAGCCACTTCTCGATCGAGGCGAGCGGGATGTGCGGCTGGTTGAGCATGCCGGCCGACATCCACTTGAAGACCCAGTGCAGGGAGTGGATCTCGTACTCGTCGAAGTCCTCGGGGCGCTCGTCCCACATGCGCAGCAGACGCGCGAAGGGGACGAACATCTTGTCCTTCTCGGAGCTGTAGTTGTAGACCTTCAGCTGGTGTCCGAGCGCCTCGATCACGGCGAGCGGGATGGTCAGCTTCTCCGCCTCCGCGAGCAACTGCTCCGCGCGCGCGTTGCGGGCGGGACCTTCCGGCTGCTCGTAGTTCTCCGCCATGGCGCGGCGCAGATCGTCAAAATCCATGACGTCACTCACTTGCGGCCGTCCTCCCCCGTGCCCGTCTCACCGTGGGTGGCCCACTCCAGCAGGCCGATGAACGCCCGGTTCAACAGCGCCGAGTCCGCGGGCCTGAGCGGGCGTTGCGCCATCAGCAGGGCCTGCCCGTAGAGGGACTCGGTGGCGGTGCCGATCAGCTCCGGATCGTTCAGGGAACTGATTCGCCGGATCAACGGGTTGAGATGGTTGAGCACCAACCGCGCGCGGGGGGCACTGCCCCGAAGCGAGCCGAGGATGCCCGCCCACAGATCGTCGGCCCGCTCCTCCGCCTCCGCGCGAGCCTGCTCGTGCCGGGAGGACCGGTCGTCCAGGTGCAGCGCGGGCACCGACAGCGGATGGAACGCCCGCAGCACCACATCGCACCCCAGGGGGTCCAGCTTCGCCCGCGCGGCCGACAGGAAACCCGTCAGCGCCAGCTCCTCGTCCGGGTCCGGCGTGTCCAGATGCGCGGTCACCGTGTCGGCGTCCAGTTCGGCGACCACCGTCCCCGGCCGCACCGACGGCAGCGCCTCGACCAGCTCGCTGTCGTACGTGTAGCCGCCGTTGACGACCCCGACACCCTGCGCGGAGGCGATCGGCGCGACCTGGCGGTACTCCTCGACCGTCCGCGTGAAGTGCACCACCGGGTGCCGCTGCGCGAACTCCTCCAGGGACAGCCGCCCGTCGGTCGTCTCGAAGGGCAGCCACGGCAGCATCGTGCGCAGCATCCCCCTGTCGTGCCGCGCCAGGGACTTGACCCCCAGGTAGTGCACCGACAGGAAGGCCGCCAGCCGCTCCGGATCACCCGCGGCGAGCCCGGTCAGCCAGCCGCGAATCCTTTCGCCCAGCGCCTCCCGTACGGCCGCCAGGGTCTCGTCCTCGTACAGCGACTCCCGCGACGCCGTGGGCCGCAGGCTGTCCGTGTCGAGGACACAGCGCACGAAGAACGCCCAGTCCGGCAGCAGCTGTTCGGCCCGCTCGGTGAGCAGCATGCCCTTCAGATGCACCCGATGACTCGCCCGCTGGGCCGGGCTGACGGCCGACGGCAGGACGTACGCCACGCCCCGGATCGCGGCCAGCGGCACGTCCAGCTCGATCGCGTCCAGCGGAGTGAACCCGAACAGGTCGTGACAGTGCCGCGCGAGGGCCACCCTCCGGGTGGTGGGGGAGGGGTACGCACGGTCCCAGGGCGCGGGCAGATCGGTGACCGCCTCGTCGCCCACCCGGACGTCGTACGGCAGCAGCGACCCGAAGTCCCGGGCCAGCGACAGCACGCGCGCGTGGGAGAGCCATTCGGCCGCGCCGGGCCGCGCGACCAGGTGCACCGTCGTGCCGGGCTCGGGGCGCGCCTCGTCGGGCAGCGTCCGCACGGTGTACGACCCGTCGTCGGTCGCCGTCCACTCCACGGGCGGCGCCCCGGGCGTACGGGCGCTGCGGCTGACCACCCGGATGCGCTCGGCGACCACGAAGCACGCCAGCAGCCCGATGCCGAACTGCCCCAGAAAGTCCGAGCGGACCTCCTGGAGCCCGTCGGCGATCCCGTCGGCCCGCTTGGAACTGCGGCCGATCGTGGCCAGCAGATTGTGCACATCGGACTCGGTGAGCCCCACGCCGGAGTCCTCCACCCGCAGCGCGCCGCCCGCGGCGAACAGCCGCACCCGGGCGGGCGCGTCGGGCTCCTCGGCACGCCGCGCGGTGATCGCGTCCACGGCGTTCTGCAGCAACTCCCGCAGGTAGACCTTCGGACTGGAATAGAGGTGGTGCGAGAGGAGATCCACCAGGCCACGCAGATCGACCTGGAACGTATGAGGCGACTGGGAAGACTGAGGTGTCCGGGGTGCCTGGGATGACTGTGAGGTCATTGAATCCATCGTCGCAGCGCCGGTGGGGTGGGATTCTGGCGACGGCGGCGGGGTCGGGCGGTCCCGCGAGACGGTGACCGCGGACGGGGGGCGGTACGGACCCTGACACTGCTGGGCCCGGGAGTGCGTCATCCTAGGCCCGAACGACCCGTCTGACCAGCAGATTTCAAGGACGTATACGGGATTGTCAGTGGGTTGGTGTGCAATGGATCTCGTGCCCGCGCTCGAAGAACCGCTCAAGAACACGCTCGGCGCCGCCACCGCGAAGGTGATGGCCGAGCACCTCGGCCTGCACACCGTCGGCGACCTGCTGCACCACTACCCGCGCAGATACGAGGAGCGTGGCCAGCTCACCCACCTCGCCGACCTGCCCATGGACGAGCACGTCACCGTCGTCGCCCAGGTCGCCGACGCCCGACTGCACACCTTCGCCTCCGCCAAGGCGCCCCGCGGCAAGGGCCAGCGCCTCGAAGTCACCATCACCGACGGCAGCGGCCGCCTCCAGCTCGTCTTCTTCGGCAACGGCGTGCACAAACCCCACAAGGAGCTCCTCCCCGGCACCCGCGCCCTCTTCGCCGGCAAGGTCTCCGTCTTCAACCGCCGCCTTCAACTGGCCCACCCGGCCTACGAACTCCTGCGCGGCGACGACGTCTCCGAGACCGTCGACACCTGGGCCGGCGCCCTCATCCCGATCTACCCGGCCACCGCCAAGCTGGAGTCCTGGAAGATCGCCAAGGCCGTCCAGACGGTGCTCCCGAGCGCCCAGGAGGCCCTGGACCCCCTGCCCGACTCCCTCCGCGCGGGCCGTGGCCTCGTCCCCCTCCCCGAGGCCCTCCTGAAGATCCACCGCCCCCACACCAAGGCGGACATCGACTCCGCCCGCGACCGCCTCAAGTGGGACGAGGCCTTCGTCCTCCAGGTCGCCCTCGCCCGCCGCCGCCACGCCGACGCCCAACTCCCCGCCGCGGCCCGCAAACCCACCCCCGACGGCCTCCTCACCACCTTCGACGCCCGCCTCCCCTTCACCCTCACCGAGGGCCAGCGAAAGGTCTCCAAGGAGATCTTCGACGACCTGGCCACCGAGCACCCGATGCACCGCCTGCTCCAGGGAGAGGTCGGCTCGGGCAAGGCCCAGCCTCTCGACTCGCTGGTGCTCACTCCCGCCGGTTTCCGCCGGATGGGGGACTTGAGCGTGGGGGACGAGGTTGTCGTGCCCGACGGGGAGATTGCGCTGATCGACGGCGTCTTCCCGCAGGGAGAGCGCGATGTCTGGCGGCTGGTCCTGTCCGACGGCAGCTCTGTCGAGTGCGACGACGAGCATCTCTGGATCGTCGGTACGAGCTGCGGGTGGCACCGGGGGCAGGAACCCAAGGTCATGACCACTCGGGAGGTCCGTCTCGATACCTTCAAGGCGAACGGATCCTCAAAGTGGTACATCCCGGCCGCAACCCCCGTCGACCTCGGAGACGATTCAGGACTGCCGTTGGATCCGTACCTGTTCGGCCTCCTCCTGGGGGACGGCTCGTTCCGCCACAACCTGCGTTTTTCCACGATCGACGAGGAGATTCGAGATGCCGTGGCAGCCGCGGTCGCGCCGGAATGCCGACTGGTGCCGGTAAAGGGCTCCGGCTGCGACTACACGATCCAGCTGACGCAACGTGCTGGCGGCGTCCGCAACCCCGTGATCCAGACGCTGCGCGACCTGAACCTGTGGGGCCTCACGCCACATGGGAAGTTCGTGCCGGACGACTTCAAGAACACGTCGGTCAAGAACCGTCTGGCCCTGCTGCAAGGCATTCTGGACACGGATGGCACTGTGCAGGCGGACGGTCTGAGCATCTCGCTCTGTTCTGCCTCGCGCAGGCTGGCGGACGACGTCGCCTGGCTCGTGCGATCGCTGGGTGGCCGTGCACGAGTTCTGCCGAAGCGAGCCGCATTCAATGTCTCGGTCGCCCTGCCTGAGGAACACGCGCCGTTCCGGCTGACCCGCAAGGCCGACCGCGTACGGGCTCGGCCGAAATACAGCACGTTTCGACGTGGAATCCGGGCCGTCGAGCATGTGGGCCGCAAGCCGGTCCAGTGCATCAGCGTCGCCCACCCGAGCCACGCCTACGTCACCGACAACTTCACGGTCACCCACAACACCATGGTGGCCCTGCGCGCCATGCTCGCCGTCGTCGACGCCGGTGGACAGGCCGCGATGCTCGCGCCCACCGAGGTGCTCGCCCAGCAGCACCACCGGTCGGTCACCGAGATGATGGGCGAGCTGGCCAGTTGGGGGCTGTGGCGCGAAGCGCCTCCGCAGAAGGGCGGTGGTGGGAGACGGGAGGGAGGGATGCTGGGCGGGGCCGAGCACGCCACCAAGGTGGTGCTGCTCACCGGTTCGATGGGCGCCGCGGCCCGCCGCCAGGCCCTGCTCGACCTGGTCACCGGCGAGGCCGGCATCGTCATCGGCACCCACGCGCTGATCGAGGACAAGGTGCAGTTCCACGACCTGGGCCTGGTCGTCGTGGACGAACAGCACCGCTTCGGGGTGGAACAGCGCGACGCGCTGCGCGGCAAGGGCAAGCAGCCGCCCCACCTCCTCGTCATGACGGCCACCCCCATTCCGCGCACGGTCGCCATGACCGTCTTCGGCGACCTGGAGACCTCGGTCCTCGACCAACTCCCCGCCGGCCGCTCACCCATCGCCAGCCATGTCGTCCCGGCCGCCGACAAACCCCACTTCCTCGCCCGCACCTGGGAGCGGGTCCGCGAGGAGGTCGAGAACGGCCACCAGGCATACGTGGTCTGCCCCCGCATCGGCGATGAGGAGGACGACCCGAAGAAGGCCAAGAGGTCCCCCGAGGACGAGGCCGAGAAGCGCCCACCCCTCGCGGTCCTCGACGTCGCCGACCACCTCTCCAAAGGCCCCCTCAACGGCCTCAAGGTCGAGGTCCTGCACGGCCGTATGCACCCCGACGACAAGGACGCCGTGATGCGCCGCTTCGCCGCCGGCGAGACGCACGTCCTGGTCGCCACGACAGTCATCGAGGTCGGCGTCAACGTCCCCAACGCCACGGCGATGGTCATCATGGACGCCGACCGCTTCGGCGTCTCCCAGCTCCACCAGCTCCGCGGCCGGGTGGGCCGAGGCTCGGCAGCGGGCCTGTGTCTCCTGGTCACAGAGATGGCCGAGGCCAGCGCGGCTCGCCAACGCCTCAACGCCGTCGCCTCCACCCTCGACGGCTTCGAACTCTCCCGCATCGACCTGGAACAACGCCGAGAGGGCGACGTCCTCGGCCAGGCCCAGTCCGGCGCCCGCACCAGCCTCCGCATGCTGGCCGTCATCGAGGACGAGGAGATCATCGCGGAGGCGCGGGAGGAGGCGACGGCGGTCGTGGCGGCCGACCCGGACCTGGAGCGCCTGCCGGGCCTGAAGACAGCGCTGGACGCCCTGTTGGACGAGGAGAGGGAACAGTACTTGGACAAGGGCTGAGGGCAGCCGCCCCGCTATCTAGGGGCGCGAGGCCCCTCCCACCTGCCAAACTGGACCCATAGTCGCCCCTCGACCAAGGACCCAAGATGACCCGCGTGATCGCCGGCGCCGCCGGCGGACGGCGCCTCTCCGTGCCGCCCGGCACCGGAACCCGCCCCACCTCCGACCGCGCACGCGAGGGCCTCTTCTCCACCTGGGAATCCCTCCTCGGCGGCCCCCTGGACGGCGAACGGGTCCTCGACCTCTACGCCGGCTCCGGCGCCGTAGGCCTGGAGGCCCTCTCCCGAGGCGCCGCCCACGCCCTGCTCGTCGAGGCCGACGCGAGAGCGGCCCGCACGGTCCGCGACAACGTCAGATCGCTCGGCCTCCCCGGCGCCGAGGTGAGGTCGGGCAAGGCGGAACAGATCATCCAGGGCCCGGCCCCGGAGAAGCCGTACGACCTCGTCTTCCTGGACCCTCCGTACGCCGTCACGGATGACGATCTTCTAGAGATTCTCCTCACACTCCGTACGGAGGGCTGGCTCGGCGACGAAGCCCTCGTCACCGTGGAGCGCAGCACCAGAGGCGGCGAATTCCGCTGGCCGACCGGTTTCGAAGCGATCAGGTCCCGTCGCTACGGCGAGGGAACGTTTTGGTACGGTCGCGCCGCCTCCACGTGCGAAGACGCATGATGACCGGACCGAAGAGCGAGGGATCCCAAGTGCGCCGAGCCGTCTGTCCGGGGTCGTTCGACCCCATCACCAACGGACACCTCGACATCATTGGCCGCGCCTCCAAGCTGTACGACGAGGTCTACGTCGCCGTGATGATCAACAAGTCCAAGAAGGGCCTGTTCGAGGTCGAGGAGCGGATCGAGCTGATCCGCGAGGTCACCGCCGACTACGAGAACGTACGGGTCGAGGCCTTCCACGGCCTCCTCGTCGACTTCTGCAAGCAACGCGACATCCCCGCCATCGTCAAGGGCCTGCGCGCGGTCAGCGACTTCGACTACGAGCTGCAGATGGCCCAGATGAACAACGGCCTCTCCGGCGTGGAGACCCTCTTCGTCCCCACCAACCCCACCTACAGCTTCCTGTCCTCCTCCCTGGTCAAGGAGGTCGCGACCTGGGGCGGCGACGTCTCCCACCTGGTGCCCCCGCTGGTCCTCCAGGCCCTGAACGAGCGTCTGAAGCAGGACTGAGGGGACGGCGGTCGTCCGCTGGCCGTACAGTCGACCCGACCGTCTCCAACACAGCTGTAGAGAGTGGCGAGCACACGGTGGACGTGCAGAAGAAGCTCGACGAGATCGTCTCGGTCGTCTCCGGCGCCCGGGCCATGCCCATGTCGGCCTCGTGCGTGGTCAACCGCGCCCAACTGCTCTCGCTGCTCGAAGAGGTGCGCGCGGCGCTGCCCGACTCCCTCGCCCAGGCGCAGGAGCTGATCGGCGACCGCGAGCACATGGTCGAGCGGGCCCGGCTGGAGGCCGAGCGGATCATCGAGACCGCGCACGCCGAGCGCGGCTCCCTGATCTCCGACACCGAGGTCGCCCGCCGCTCCCAGAACGAGGCCGACCGCATCCTCACCGAGGCCCGCCAGGAGGCCGAAGAGGTCCGCGCCGAGGCCGACGACTACGTCGACTCCAAGCTCGCCAACTTCGAGGTCGTCCTCACCAAGACCCTCGGCTCCGTCGGCCGCGGCCGCGAGAAGCTCCTCGGCACCGGCCCCGGCCTCGACGAACAGGGCTACGAGGACGAGGACGCCCCCGAGCGCAGCCACGACCCCGAGACCCTGCGCCGCGACGCCGACGCGTACGTGGACGCCAAGCTCGGAGCCTTCGAGGCCGTCCTCGCCAAGACCCTGGAGGCCGTCGGCCGCGGCCGGCAGAAGCTCCACGGCCGGATCGCCACCGACGACCTCGGCGCCCTCGCCCTGAACGACGACGGCACTTCCCCGCAGCCCACCAGCGACGCCGACTACCTGGCCGAGCTCGCCGCGCTCTCCGACACCCCCGCCCAGCGGTCCTCCGCGGTGCCGGAGCAGTCGTCGTACGGTCGGCAGCAGGACGCGTACCAGGCGACGGCGTACCAGCAGGATCCGTACGGCGGCTACCAGCAGCAGTATGCCCAGCCCCAGCAGGCGGCCGACCCCTACGGCTACCAACAGGCCGATCCGTACGCGGCCGGCTACCCGCAGCAGCCCTCGTACGACCCGAACCAGGGACACCAAGGGCATCAGGAACAGCAGGGGCAGCAGGGGCAGCAGGGGTACGCGCAGCCCCCGGCCAATGCCCTCGACGAGACCAGCCTGTTCGACACCACCATGATCACCGCGGAGCAGCTGCGTCGCTACGAACAGGGCCGCTGACAGCGGATTGGGCCGAGAGCGAAAGGTCCAGTATCCTGGCTCTTCGGTCGCGCGTACATCCGCGATCAACGCTGCCCGGGAAGCATCGAAGGGCGGCATCCCAGAGCTTCAAGATCGAAAGCAGGAATGGCCCTGAACGCCCGCCTCGACCACCGCAACCCTCTCGTGTTCGACACACACGAGCTGGGGCGGCGTCCTGGCGCGCTGCAGCGCCTAACCCGTGAGATCGACGCTCCCAAGGACCTCGGGATCCAGGGAGTGATCGGAGTGCCGGAAGGCGCGCCGGTGGGGCTCGAACTCCGCCTGGAGTCGGTCATGGAAGGTGTGCTCGTCACAGGCACCGCCCGTGCCAAGGCCGAGGGGGAGTGCGTAAGGTGTCTGGAGCCGCTTGAGCTGGAGCTCGATGCGGACTTCCAGGAGATGTTCTCGTACCCTGACGCCGACGACCGGGGCCGCCCCAAGGCGGAGCCGGCCGACGACGCCGAGGAAGACGAGGACAGGCTCTTCATCGAGGACGGCCTGTTCGACCTCGAACCCGTGCTGCGGGACGCGGTGGTGCTCGCACTGCCGATGCAGCCGGTGTGCCAGGACGACTGCCCCGGCCTGTGCTCCCAGTGCGGAGCCCGGCTCGCGGACGACCCGGACCACCACCACGACGCCGTCGACATCCGTTGGGCGGCACTGCAGGGACTCGCCGGTTCACTCGAAGATGGCGAGAAGGACGAGATGAGCGGCGCCGAAGCTGGCGTCGACGAGAAGCAGGAGAAGTAGCCGTGGCTGTTCCGAAGCGGAAGATGTCGCGCAGCAACACGCGCCACCGCCGGTCGCAGTGGAAGGCTGCGGTCCCCACCCTGGTTGCGTGCGAGCGCTGCCACGAGCCCAAGCAGCAGCACATCGCGTGCCCGTCCTGTGGCACCTACAACAAGCGCCAGGTCCTCGAGGTCTGAGCGGCTGGTGAGAGGCTTTATGTCTGACGCCAAGGCGGAAACAAGCGCCAAGAAAAAGGCGGAGAACACGGCCTCGTCCCACACGCTTCTGGAAGGGCGGCTCGGCTACAGGCTCGAGTCCGCCCTTCTGGTGCGCGCGCTGACCCACCGTTCCTACGCGTACGAGAACGGCGGCCTGCCCACCAACGAGCGCCTGGAGTTTCTCGGAGACTCCGTCCTCGGCCTCGTGGTCACGGACACGCTGTACCGCACCCACCCCGACCTGCCCGAAGGCCAACTGGCCAAGCTGCGGGCCGCGGTGGTCAACTCTCGTGCGCTGGCGGAGGTGGGCCGCGGGCTCGAACTCGGCTCCTTCATCCGGCTCGGCCGCGGTGAAGAGGGCACGGGCGGCCGGGACAAGGCATCCATCCTCGCCGACACCCTCGAAGCGGTGATCGGTGCGGTCTATCTCGACCAGGGCCTGGACTCGGCGGCGGAGCTGGTGCACCGCCTGTTCGACCCGCTGATCGAGAAGTCCTCGAACCTCGGAGCCGGCCTGGACTGGAAGACCAGCCTCCAGGAGCTCACCGCGACCGAGGGGCTCGGTGTGCCCGAGTACCTGGTCACGGAGACCGGCCCCGACCACGAGAAGACCTTCACAGCTGCCGCCCGCGTCGGAGGCGTCTCGTACGGCACCGGCACCGGCCGCAGCAAGAAGGAAGCGGAGCAGCAGGCGGCCGAGTCCGCCTGGCGCGCGATTCGCTCCGCGGCGGACGAGCGCGCGAAGGCGGCCGCGGCCGCAGCCGCGGCCGCAGCCGAGGCCACCGCCGACACACCTTCGGACACCGCGTCGGCCTGACCTGGACGACACCCCCTGAACGCTTTCCAGCTCGGGGGGTGGTGCCGTGTGGCGGCCGCGGGTTGTGGTGGGTTGCTCGCGCAGTTCCGCGCGCCCTAAAAGAACTGGGGGCGCCCCCCCGGTTTTTAAGGGGCGCGGGGAACTGCGCGACCAGCCCCCACTCACCCGCACCCAACAACGAACCCCGCCCCGCCAAACCTCCGGAGGATCCCATGCCAGAGCTTCCCGAGGTCGAAGTCGTGCGGCGAGGGCTGGAGCGGTGGGTGGCCCGCCGGACGGTCGCCGATGTGGAGGTCCTGCACCCGAGGGCGATCAGGCGGCATCTCGCCGGGCCGGACGACTTCGCGCACCGGCTCAAGGGGCACCGGATCGGTGAGCCGAGCCGGCGCGGCAAGTACCTGTGGCTGCCCGTGGAGGACAGCGGGACGGCCGTCCTCGCCCACCTCGGGATGAGCGGCCAGCTGCTCGTGCAGCCGCACGACGCGGTTGACGAGAAGCACCTCAGGATCCGCGTACGGTTCGCGGACGCCCTCGGTACCGAACTCCGCTTCGTCGACCAACGCACCTTCGGGGGACTGTCGTTGCACGACACGATCCCCGACGGCCTGCCGGACGTCATCGGCCACATCGCCCGCGATCCCCTCGACCCGCTGTTCGACGCAGAGGCCTTCCACCAGTCGCTGCGGCGGAAGCGTACGACCATCAAACGGGCCCTGCTCGACCAGTCGTTGATCAGTGGCGTCGGCAACATCTACGCGGACGAGGCGCTTTGGCGCGCACGAGTCCACTACGAGCGCCCGACCGCCGGTTTCACGCGCCCCCGCACCACCGAACTCCTGGGCCACATACGGGACGTGATGAACGCGGCCCTGGAAGTCGGCGGCACGAGCTTCGACAGCCTGTACGTCAACGTCAACGGCGAGTCGGGGTACTTCGACCGCTCACTCGACGCGTACGGGCGGGAGGGGCTGCCGTGCCGACGCTGTGCCACGGGGATGCGGCGGCGCCCCTGGATGAATCGGTCCAGCTATTACTGCCCGGCGTGTCAGCGGGCGCCGCGCGTCTCGTCGTAGCGCTCGCGTGCCCGGAGGACGTCCTCCATGCGGTCCTCCACACAGTGGATGAGGGACAGCAGGCGCTCGGCGACCTCGCGGCCGAGCGGGGTGAGTGTGTAGTCGACGCGGGGCGGGTTGGTGGGCTGGGCCTCGCGGTGGACCAGACCGTCGCGCTCCAGGGCGTGGAGGGTCTGGGAGAGCATCTTCTCGCTGACGCCGTCGACCCGTCGGCGCAGCTCGTTGAAGCGGAGCGTGCCCTCGTGCAGCGCGCAGAGCGTGAGACCGCCCCAGCGGCCGGTGACGTGCTCCAGGGTGCCCCGGGACGGACAGTTCCTGGCGAACACGTCGAAGGCCAGGTCGTCGAGGTTCGGACCGTCCGCGCCCGCGGCGGCCTGCGCGGGCGTCACGGCGGTCTGCGCGGCTGATTCCATACGTCGAGGATACTCCGGCACAGCGCTAACCAGAAGGTTGCACTAACTAAAGGTTAGCGCCCGTGGTGTGTGAGCCTGGCAACCGAAGAACTAGTAACCGAAGTCCTGCGTCCACCAGGGCCCCCCGTCGGCCATGTGCACACCGACACCGAGGGTCTTGAAGTCGCAGTTCAGGATGTTCGCGCGGTGGCCGGGGCTGTTCATCCAGGCCTCCATGACCGCCTCGGCGGTGGCCTGGCCGCGGGCTATGTTCTCGCCGCCGAGGCCGATGATCCCGAGGGCGGCCGCGCGGTCCCACGGGTCCAGGCCGTCGGGGTCCGTGTGGTCGAAGAAGGCTCGCAGTGCCATGTCCTCGCTGAACGCCTGGGCCAGCTTCGCCAGCGTGCTGTTCGCCGCGACCGGGCTGCAGCCCGCCTTGGCCCGCTCCTCGTTGACCAACTGGAGGACCGCCGCCTCGGCCTGGGTCTCCGAGGAGATCTCCGCCGGGGAAGTGGTCTTTTTCCCCTTGGTGGGCTCGGGCTTCGGCTTCTTGGTCTTCTTCGAGCCGGAGCCCTTGTCCGCTTCTTCGGAGGGCGTCTTGGACGGCGTGGGCGTCTTGGTGGACGGGCTGGCCGAAGGCGAGGCCTCGCGCTGGGAGTCGCGGCTGGTGGACTCGTCCTCGCGCTCCTCGGCGGCGCCGTCCGTACCGCCCTGCTGTGCCGCCGCACCCGTCGGCGAGCCGACCGGTACCACCGTCTCGGGGGTGCTGCCACCGCTGACCGTGTACTTGCCGCCGCCCGGCAGCACACCTGTCGCCACCGCGACGGTGCCGAGGGCCACGGCGGCGGAGACACCGAGCAAGCCGGTCTTCACGGGCGTGACGGCCTTCTTCTTACGGCGGCGCGAACCACCGGAACGCGACGCCTCCCGGGCGTCGGCCTCCAGGACCGCGGCAAACCCGTACAGGTTCTCCGGGCCGTAGTGCGGCTCCGGGCCCGTATCGGTGACTCCGGTGGCGCGGCCCGTGGCGGCGCGGCCGGCGGCGGAGCGTCGGTGGCGTCCCATGTACTGGCCTTCCTCGTCCTTGCGGTGTCCTGCGGTCAACGTTGGGAGTCATCGTCAGGACTGTCGTCAACGTTGTGATCGTCGTCTTCACGAACCTCACACGAACGAGTGAGTTTCATATGAGATTCATTGGGTCGGGACGGTACAGCATGGCGCCAGGGGAGGGAGGGGCCTGGGAGACATTGGCCCGTTAACGTGCAGGCATGAGCGAGGATGTACGGCTGGTCGCCTGGGTGCGCGGACGGGTGCAAGGTGTGGGTTTCCGCTGGTTCACGCGGGCCAGGGCGCTGGAGATCGGCGGGCTGAGTGGTTTTGCTCTCAATTTGGCCGACGGGCGCGTACAGGTGGTCGCCGAGGGTACTCGCGAGGCCTGCCAAGGGCTGCTGGACTGGCTCCAGGGCGACGACACGCCCGGGCGCGTTGACGGGGTCACCGAGATCTGGGACACACCCCGAGGGGGTTACGACGGCTTCGCCGTCCGCTGACCGGCTCTGTGGAGCGAGGCGAGCAACAGCGGAGGCGTGAGCCACTGGCATATGTCAGCGGCATGCACAAACCAGAAATGTGCTGGTGGTTGCCAACAATGCGCTGTCATGGCAGTCTCCCGCGACAAGGCCGGTCATCCGCTCCGCCGACCACGAGAGATCCCGGAAATGCCGCAGCGCCCCCCGTCGAGGGCCGCGCGCCACCGGGGTGCCCGCCAATGCGGGGCGTGATCGTGTTGACCGTCAAACTTTTTGGTGAGACGCTGAAAGCCCCGCGCACCTTAGCTGTTTGGCATGGATGAACGGCAGCAAAACTCAACAGTCCAAGCACCGCGGGTGCGATTCCCTCACGACCCACACCGCTTCGGTCGGTCACTCAGTGTGGAGGACCATCCATCATGGCAAAGGCGCTTCTCGGTTACGTCGGCGGCTCCGACCCGCGACTCCTCGCCGAGATGCGACGGCTCCAGCAGCGCGTCCAGGACCTGGAATCCGAGCTCGTACGGATCCAGGCGGAGAACGACGCGCTGACGGCTGCCGCTTCTCACGACTCGCTCATGGAGCTCGACGCACACCAGGCGGAGCCTGCGCTCACCTGATCACTGCAACGCATGGCACCACGACAGCAGTGGTTGGGCTGCCCGTATCAACCGCTAAGTTGTCAGATCTGCAAGGGACGCCTTCCTGAGGCGTCCCTTCTTTCTTTCCCCCGCGCTTCCCCACGCGCGTGAACGGTGCTTCTCACACCCTTTTGAACGGTGCTTCTCACACTCTTTAACGTGTGGTGTGCCCTGCACGTTCATGTGCGAAACCGCGCGTTCATGGAGTGAGACAAGGCCGGAAGGTAGAGTCCAGCGGCGTGCACCTCAAGGCCCTGACCCTCCGAGGGTTCAAGTCGTTCGCCTCGGCGACCACACTCCGCTTCGAGCCGGGTATCACGTGTGTCGTCGGACCGAACGGCTCGGGCAAGTCCAATGTCGTGGACGCGCTCAGCTGGGTCATGGGCGAGCAGGGCGCGAAGTCGCTGCGCGGCGGCAAGATGGAGGACGTCATCTTCGCCGGCACCACAGGGCGCCCCCCGCTCGGCCGCGCCGAGGTGTCCCTGACCATCGACAACTCCGACGGGGCCCTCCCCATCGAGTACTCCGAGGTCACGATCACGCGGATCATGTTCCGCAACGGCGGCAGCGAGTACCAGATCAACGGCGACACCTGCCGTCTCCTCGACATCCAGGAACTGCTCTCCGACTCCGGCATCGGCCGCGAGATGCACGTCATCGTCGGCCAGGGCCAGCTCGACTCCGTCCTGCACGCCGACCCCATGGGCCGCCGCGCCTTCATCGAGGAGGCCGCCGGCGTCCTCAAGCACCGCAAGCGCAAGGAGAAGGCGCTCAGAAAACTGGACGCCATGCAGGCCAACCTGGCCCGCGTCCAGGACCTCACCGACGAACTCCGCCGCCAGCTCAAGCCCCTCGGCCGCCAGGCCGCCGTCGCCCGCCGGGCCGCCGTCATCCAGGCCGACCTGAGGGACGCGCGCCTCAGGCTGCTGGCCGACGATCTCGTACGACTCCGGGGGGCGCTGCAGAACGAGATCGCCGACGAGGCCGCGCTGAAGCAGCGCAAGGAGGCCGCTGAGGACGAGCTCAAGAAGGCCCTCCAGCGCGAAGCGCTCCTGGAGGACGAGGTACGGCAGCTCACCCCGCGCCTGCAACGGGCCCAGGAGACCTGGTACGAGCTGTCGCAGCTCGCCGAGCGGGTGCGCGGCACGATCTCCCTGGCCGACGCCCGGGTGAAGAGCGCCACCTCGGCGCCGCCCGAGGAGCGGCGCGGACGCGACCCCGAGGACATGGAGCGCGAGGCCGCCCGCATCCGTGAACAGGAGGCCGAACTCGAAGCGGCCCTCGAAGCCGCCGAGCGCGCCCTGGAGGACACGGTCGAGCACCGGGCCGAGCTGGAGCGCGAGCTGGCCATCGAGGAACGCCGCCTGAAGGACGTCGCGCGATCCATCGCCGACCGCCGCGAGAGCCTTGCCCGTCTCAACGGCCAGGTCAACGCCGCCCGCTCCCGCGCGGCCTCCGCCCAGGCCGAGATCGACCGCCTCGCCGCCGCACGCGACGAGGCGCGGGAACGTGCCGCCGCCGCCCAGGAGGAGTACGAGGCGCTGAAGGCCGAGGTCGACGGCCTCGACGCCGACGACAGCGAACTCGCCGAGCAGCACGACGCCGCCAAGCGTGCCCTGGCCGAGGCCGAGTCCGCTCTCACCGCCGCCCGCGAGGCCACCACCACCGCCGAACGCCGCCGCGCCGCCACCCAGGCCCGCCACGAGGCCCTCGCCATGGGCCTGCGCCGCAAGGACGGATCGGGCGCGCTACTCAACGCGAAGGACCGCCTCAGCGGCCTGCTGGGCCCGGCCGCCGAACTCCTCACGGTCACCCCGGGCCACGAGGTCGCCCTGGCCGCCGCCTTCGGCGCCGCGGCCGACGCCATCGCGGTGACGACCCCCGCCTCGGCCGCCGACGCCATCCGTCTGCTGCGGAAACAGGATGCGGGGCGAGCGTCGCTGCTGCTGGCGGGGGCGCCGGAGGAGGACCTCACACCCACACTCCAAAGGGGCACGGAGCGCTATGCCGTCGACCTCGTCCGCGGTCCCGCCGACCTCATGCCCGCCGTACGCCGCCTACTCCACCGCATCGTCGTGGTCGGCACCCTCGAAGACGCCGAGGACCTCGTTCACGCGCGCCCCGACTTCACCGCGGTCACCGCCGAAGGGGACCTGCTCGGGGCGCACTTCGCGCACGGAGGCTCCGCGGGGGCGCCGAGTCTGCTGGAGGTGCAGGCGTCCGTCGACGAGGCGGCGGCCGAGCTGGAGGAACTGGTCGTACGGTGCGAGGAGTTGGCCGAGGCCCAGGAGAGCGCGGTCGAACTGCGCCGGGAACGGGCCGGGCTCGTGGAGGAGCTGGGGGATCGGCGCCGGGCGGCCGAGCGGGAGAAGTCCGCGGTCGCCCAGCAGCTCGGGCGGCTCGCCGGGCAGGCGAGGGGCGCCGCCGGGGAGGCCGAGCGGTCCACCGCCGCGGCCGCTCGGGCCCAGGAAGCGCTCGACAAGGCCGTACAGGAAGCCGAGGAGCTGGCCGAACGGCTCGCCGTCGCCGAGGAGATGCCCGTCGAGGAGGAGCCCGACACCTCCGTACGGGATCGGCTCGCGGCGGACGGGGCCAACGCGCGGCAGACCGAGATGGAGGCCCGGCTCCAGGTGCGTACGCACGAGGAGCGGGTCAAAGGGCTGGCCGGGCGCGCCGACTCGCTCGACAGGGCCGCGCGCGCCGAGCGCGAGGCGAGGGCCAGGGCCGAGCAGCGCCGGGCGCGGCTGCGGCACGAGGCGGCCGTGGCGGAGGCCGTCGCGTCCGGCGCCCGGCAGCTGCTGGCGCATGTCGAGGTCTCCCTCGCCCGCGCGGAGGAGGAGCGCACCGCGGCCGACGCCGCCAAGGCGCGCCGGGAACAGGAACTGGTGCGGGCGCGGAACGAGGGGCGAGATCTCAAGGCCGAGCTGGACAAGCTGACCGACTCCGTGCACCGGGGAGAGGTGCTCGGCGCCGAGAAGCGGATGCGGATAGAACAACTGGAGACGAAGGCGCTGGAGGAGCTGGGCGTCGAACCGGAGGGCCTGGTCGCCGAGTACGGGCCCGACCAGCTCGTACCGCCGTCACCGCCAGCGGAGGGGGAGGAGCTGCCGGAGGACCCGGAGCATCCCCGTAACCGGCCCAGGACGTTCCACCGCGCCGAGCAGGAGAAGCGGCTCAAGGCGGCCGAGCGGGCGTACCAGCAGCTCGGCAAGGTCAATCCGCTGGCGCTGGAGGAGTTCGCGGCGCTGGAGGAGCGGCACAAGTTCCTCAGCGAACAGCTGGAGGACCTGAAGAAGACCCGCGCCGATCTGCTTCAGGTGGTGAAGGAGGTCGACGAGCGCGTCGAACAGGTTTTCACCGAGGCGTACCGGGACACCGCCCGTGAGTTCGAGGGTGTTTTCAGTCGGCTCTTCCCGGGGGGTGAGGGGCGGTTGATCCTCACCGACCCCGACAACATGCTCACCACGGGCGTGGACGTGGAGGCCCGGCCTCCGGGCAAGAAGGTCAAGCGGCTGTCGCTGCTCTCCGGTGGCGAGCGGTCGCTGACCGCCGTCGCGATGCTCGTGTCGATCTTCAAGGCGCGGCCCAGCCCGTTCTATGTCATGGACGAGGTCGAGGCGGCCCTGGACGACACCAACCTGCAGCGGCTGATCCGCATCATGCAGGAGCTGCAGGAGGCGTCGCAGCTGATCGTGATCACCCACCAGAAGCGGACCATGGAAGTCGCCGACGCGTTGTATGGCGTGTCCATGCAGGGTGATGGCGTGTCGAAGGTGATCAGCCAGAGGCTCCGGTAGTTCCGGCCGAGTCAGTCCTTCAACCGCGGCAGCACCCGCTCCGCGAACAGCCGAAGCCCTCGCCGGCCCTCCTCCACCGGCATTCCGCCCGCCAGCGGATGCAGTACGTAGTTGTCGAGGCCCAGCGCCACGCACTCGTCCGGCGTGACGATCCGGTACACGCCCTCGGCGCGCAGCTCGTCCACCGTCGCCGCCGCCGACCGCACGGCCGACCGGATACCGGCCGACTGCCAGGACGCGTACGTCCGCGCCTCATGCAGGAAGTGCCCGCCGTACTCAGCCCACGCCCGGTCCGGATCCTCGGCGACGTGCAGCAACGGCGTCTCGGCGGCGGGCATCATCGTCCACCCCTCGGTGTCGTACTCCATGAGCCGCTCCTTGTAGTACGCCTCCAGCTCCGGCAGATGCGCGCTCGGGAAGAACGGCAGCCCGAGGCGTGCCGCCCGCCGCGCCGCGGCCTTCGACGAGCCACCGACCAGCAGTAGCGGATGCGGCTCGGTGCCAGGACGCGGGGTGACCCGGACCGTACGCCCCCGATATGTGAAGGGCTCACCGGTCCACGCCCGGAGCAGGGTCTCCAGCAGCTCGTCCTGGAGCCGCCCCCGCCCCTTCCAGTCCACGTCGAACTGCGCGTACTCCTCCGGCCGGTACCCGATCCCGGCGACGGTCACCAACCGCCCGCCGCTCACCAGATCCAGTACGGCGATGTCCTCGGCCAGCCGCAACGGGTCGTGCAGCGGACCGATCACCGCCGACACGGTCACCGCGATCCGACGGGTCGCTCCGAACACCGCCCCCGCGAAGACGAACGGCGACGGCAGCCAGTTGTTGGCGACCCCGTGGTGCTCCTCCGTCTGCACCGTGCTGATGCCCTGCTCATCGGCGTACGCGGCCATCTCGACGGCGGCCCGGTAGCGGGCGCCGAGCGAGGCGGGCGTCGCCCCGGGCTCGACCATATTGAAACGGACGACCGTGACGGGCATGGCGGACCCCCTTTGGGCGGCTGTGGAGGGGACGTTAGCTGACGGTGCGTCAGGTATCCAGGGGTGTGGAGGGCCCGTGTGGCCCCGCACGGCGATCGAACGCGCCGCTGGTCGGGTCCCGCATACTGGACGCGTTATGGAACTCATCCTTGCTCTTGTCATCGCCGTGGTCGTGCTCGGCGTGCTGGGCGGGCTCGTCGTAGGCAGCCGCAGGAAGAAGCCGCTGCCCCCGGCACCCCCCACCACCCCGGACATCACCGCGCCCCCGGCCGAGCCGCACGTCGGCGACGAGGCCGAGACCCCGCGCGAAGAACCGCGCAGAACCATCGAGGAGGTGGACCTCCCGGACGCCACGGCGACAGCACCCGTCGCCGTCGAGGAGCCCCCGGCCGCCCCCGCGATCGAGATCCCCGAACCGACCGCCGGCCGTCTCGTACGCCTGCGCGCCCGGCTCTCCCGCTCGCAGAACGCGCTCGGCAAGGGGCTGCTCACGCTCCTCTCGCGCGAGCACCTCGACGACGACACCTGGGAGGAGATCGAGGACACCCTCCTCACCGCCGACGTCGGCGTCCAGCCCACCCAGGAGTTGGTCGAACAACTGCGCGAGCGGGTGAAGGTGCTCGGCACCCGCACCCCGGCGGAGCTGCGCGGGCTGCTGCGCGAAGAGCTGCTCAAGATCCTCGTCCCCGAGTTCGACCGCGCGGTCAACACCGACTCGCCCCTCGACACCCCGGGCATCGTGATGGTCGTCGGCGTCAACGGCACCGGCAAGACCACCACCACCGGCAAGCTCGCCCGCGTCCTCGTCGCCGACGGCAAGAACGTCGTGCTCGGCGCCGCCGACACCTTCCGTGCCGCCGCCGCCGACCAGCTGCAGACCTGGGGCGAGCGGGTCGGCGCCCGTACGGTGCGCGGTCCCGAGGGCGGCGACCCGGCGTCCATCGCCTTCGACGCCGTCAAGGAGGGCATCGAGGAGGGCGCCGACGTCGTCCTCATCGACACCGCCGGCCGACTGCACACCAAGACCGGCCTCATGGACGAGCTCGGCAAGGTCAAGCGCGTCGTGGAGAAGCACGCGCCGCTGGACGAGATCTTGCTCGTCCTCGACGCCACCACCGGTCAGAACGGGCTCGTGCAGGCCCGCGTCTTCGCCGAGGTGGTCGACATCACCGGCATCGTGCTGACCAAGCTGGACGGCACCGCCAAGGGCGGCATCGTCATCGCCGTACAGCGTGAGCTGGGCGTACCCGTCAAGCTCGTCGGCCTCGGAGAGGGCGCGGACGACCTGGCGCCGTTCGAGCCGGAGGCGTTCGTTGACGCCCTTATCGGAGACTGAGCCAGGAAGGCTCCAGCAGGTAGGAAATTTCCTAGCTGAGGTGAGAAGCGCCCGCCCCCGGCAGTCGGGGGCGGGCGCTTCGCCGTGTGTGCGTATCCCAGGCGGCATCCGCCCTTACGCGCGCGACCGGTGCGCCACGTACGCCAGCGTCCCGAGCAGCAGTCGCGCGGCGGGCGGCTTCGTCGCCGAGTCGAGGGCCGGGGAGCGGAGCCAGCGGGCCGGGCCGAGGCCGGCGCGGTCGGCGGGCGGGGCGGTGATGTGGGCGCCGGGGCCGAGGCCCCGCAGGTCCAAGGCGGAGGGGTCGTCCCAGCCCATGCGGTAGAGCAGCTCGGGCAGCTCGGCCGCCGCGCCGGGAGCGACGAGGAAGTGCGCGCGGCCCTCGGGGGCGGCGATCACCGGGCCGAGCGGGAGGCCCATGCGCTCCAGCCGGACCAGGGCGTGCCGCCCGGCGGACTCGGCGACCTCGATCACGTCGAAGGAACGGCCGACCGGCAGCATGATCGAGGCGCCGGGAAACTCGGCCCAGGCCTCGGTCACCTGGTCGAGCGTGGCCCCGGCGCGGACCGGGGGAGCGAAGTCGAGGGGATGTGCGCCGGGCGCGGCGCAGCGCGCCTTGCCGCACGAGCACGCGCCCGAAGCCGTCCGTGCGCCGGGGACGACGTCCCATCCCCAGAGGCTGGTGAACTCGGCCACGGCCGTGCACTCCGAGGTACGGCCACGCCGACGCGTGCCCGAACGCATCTCCCGGATACGCATCTCCCGAATGCCGCCGATCGTGAAGCCCATGCCCCCTCCAACGGGTCCAGCGCGCCGGTGGTTACGCGACGGAGGCGGAATGTAACGCTGTGTCGCCGCCCGAATGGCGCACAGGCGGCACATCCGGTGGTGCGGTCTGTGACACGCGCCCCTGAGTGCGTCACTCCGCCCACTCCCGGCCGTCATGTGTCAAGTGAATCGCGTACTGACGTTCATGAGTTCATCCGAAGGGGTGGCGAATGGTGGCGTTTACGGGACCGCCATGGCTGAACGGTGATCGTGGGGTTACTTTGAGTGCACGGGGCCTGGGGACGTTCGCGCTCGTGGGTATGCCGGAGGCAAGTCGTCTTTCCGTTCGAGGGGTGAGAACCATCGGGCGTACGGCGTGGTAACCGGCATTCTGGTAAGGCTTTGCGCACACAGCGTGCAAGCGCACAGGTGGTTTCAGGGATGGGGGCGTTCCAGTGGGCGGCAACGGCGGAAGCGGCACGAACGCTGAGAAGCGCCCGAACGAACTGCTGGGCTCGTGGTTCGTCCGCAGCGGCTGGTCCAAGGGCGAGCTCGCCCGGCAGGTGAACCGCCGCGCCCGCCAGCTCGGGGCCAACCACATCTCCACCGACACGTCCCGCGTACGCCGCTGGCTCGACGGGGAGAACCCGCGCGAGCCGATCCCCCGGATCCTGTCCGAGCTGTTCTCCGAGCGGTTCGGCTGTGTGGTCGCCGTGGAGGACCTGGGGCTGCGCGCCGCTCACCAGTCACCGTCGGTGTCCGGCGTCGACCTGCCCTGGACGGGCCCGCAGACCGTGGCGCTGATCAGCGAGTTCTCGCGCAGCGACCTGATGCTGGCGCGGCGCGGCTTCCTCGGGAGCTCGCTGGCCCTGTCCGCGGGCCCGGCCCTCATCGAGCCGATGCAGCGCTGGCTCGTCCCCGCGGCCCCCGCCCCCCGCTCGGAACCTGAGCCGCCCGTCGCCGTCCGCCGCGGCGGACGCCTCTCCCAACCGGAGCTGGAACTCCTGGAGTCCACCACGGCGATGTTCCGGAAGTGGGACGCCCAGTGCGGCGGCGGTCTGCGCCGCAAGGCGGTCGTCGGCCAGCTGCACGAGGTGACCGACCTCCTCCAGGAGCCCCAGGCCGAGGCCACCACCAGGCGCCTGTTCAAGGTCGCGGCGGAGCTCGCCGAGCTGGCGGGCTGGATGTCGTACGACATCGGCCTCCAGCCCACCGCCCAGAAGTACTTCGTCCTCGCCCTGCACGCCGCCAAGGAGGCGGGCGACAAGCCCCTCGGCTCGTACGTCCTTTCCAGCATGAGCCGCCAGATGATCCACCTCGGCCGGCCCGACGACGCGCTCGAACTGATCCACCTCGCCCAGTACGGCAGCCGCGACTGCGCGAGCCCGCGCACCCAGTCGATGCTGTATGCGATGGAGGCCCGCGCCTACGCGAACATGGGCCAGCCCGGAAAGTGCAAGCGGGCGGTGCGGATGGCCGAGGACACCTTCACCGACGCCGAGGAATGGGACGACCCGGACCCCGACTGGATCCGCTTCTTCAACGAGGCCGAACTGCACGGCGAGAACTCCCACTCCTACCGCGATCTCGCCTATGTCGCCGGCCGCAGCCCCACCTACGCCTCCCTGGCCGAGCCCGTGATGCGCCGCGCCGTCGAGCTCTTCTCGACGGACACCGAACACCAGCGGTCGTACGCGCTGAACCTCATCGGCATGGCCACGGTGCATCTGCTCCAGCGGGAGCCCGAGCAGAGCGTGGCCATGGCGCAGCGGGCCATGGAGGTCGCCGAGAAAGTGCGCTCCGAGCGCGTCAACACCCGTATCCGCAAAACCGTCGACACGGCCGTACGCGATTTCGGCGACCTCGCCGAGGTCGTCGTCCTCACCGACGAGCTCGCCGCACACCTCCCCGAAACCGCCGAGGCGGTCTAGGGCCTGTTCTGAGTTGAGATCACGGGAGGGCTGGCAGGCTGCGTAGCCAGAGGATGGAGCCGCG
>NZ_VTHJ01000130.1 GCF_008386495.1 Streptomyces tailanensis
CTGGGGGCGGTAGCCCCCAGGGATGGGACGGGTAGGGGCGGCGGGGGCGAGGACCCTACGGGACCACGACGATCTTGCGGCCCACTCCTGACGCGAACTGGTCCAGTGCCTGGGGGTACTGGGCCAGCGGCAGGCGGTCGCTGATGAAGATCTCGGGATCGAGGACGCCGTTCGCGAACAGCTCCGCCGCGCGTTCGAAGCTGTGGAGGACCGCCATCGAACCCGTGATCGTGATCTCCTGGTTGTAGATGCGGTACGGGTCGATCGTCACCCGTGTCGCATAGTCCGCCACCCCGAACTGCAGGAACGTGCCCGCCTTCGCCACCCGGTCCAGGCCGTCCTGGATCGCCGCCGCGTTGCCGGTCGCGTCGACGACCAGGTCCCAGCCCTGCGGGCGGTCCAGTTCGTCCGGGTTCGCGGCGGACGCCGAGACGCCGAGGCGGCGGGCCGTCTCCAGCCGTGCCGGGTTGACGTCCACCACGTCCACGCTCGCCGCGCCCGTCCGCTTGGCCAGCTCCAGCATCATCAGGCCCATGGTTCCGGAGCCGTAGATCAGGACGTGGGCGCCGAGGCGGGACTGGAGGACGTCGTAGCCGCGTACCGCGCACGACAGAGGCTCCACCAGGGCCGCGTCCTGCGTGCGGACGTGGTCAGGGAGCCGTACACAGTTGGCCACCGGCGCCACCGCATACTGCGCCGCGCCCCCCGCTGTCGTCACCCCGATCGCGGCCCAGCGCTCGCAGAGGTTGTTGTGGCCGGTACGGCAGTACCGGCATGACGACCGTGGTCAGCGGCGCCATGACCTCGCCCCAGCCGGGCAGGCCGCGCAGGCAGATGCCCTTCATACCGGACTCGGCCCCTTCCACCTTCGCGGCGAGGCCGGCGACCTGCTTCCAGGTGGGCTTGTCGGGCATGGTCACGCCCGCCTTCTCGAGGACGTCCTTGCGGTACATCAGGAAGGAGGACTCGCCGTAGAAGGGCTCGCCGTAGAGCTTGCCGTCCTCCGCGGTGAGGGCCTGCGTCATCGGGGTGAGGATGTCGTCCTGGTCGAAGACGGTGTCGCTCTTGACGTACGAGTCCAGGGAGTGGAGCCAGCCGTTCTTGGCGTAGATCGGGATCTCGTAGTTGCTGAGGGTGGCGACGTCGTACTGGCCCGCCTGGTTGGCGAAGTCCTGGCTGATCTTGTCGCGGACGTCGTTCTCGGGGAGGACGGTGAAGTTCACCTTGATCCCGGTGTCCTTGGTGAAGTTGGCGGCGGTCAGCTTCTGCAGCTCCACCATCTGGGGGTTGTTCACCATCAGGACGTTGATGGAGTCGCCGCCGGTGGATCCGGACCCGCCGGCGCCGGCGCAGGCGGCGAGCGGAGTGATCAGCGTCCCTACGGCGGCCATGAGGAGGAGGTGGCGTGGCGCGCGTCGGCTCTGTGTTCGCATGGAGTGCCCCTGGACATTTGGGAGCAAAGGGGGCGGTGGTGGGGCTGGGGGTGCCATATAGGTGGGTGGGTTTGATTACTGGATCTTCAAATGGGGGCAGTGGACCGGACGTCAGGCGCGGATGACCTGCGGCCCCAGCAGGGAGTAGCGGTGGGCCTCGGCCGCGGGGAGCAGGGTGCTCGTCACGATCGCCTCCAGTGCGCCGATGTCGGCGAACCGGCAGAAGCTGACCGCTCCGAACTTGGTGTGCACACCGGCGAACACCGTGCGCCGCGCGGACCGGATCCCCTGCGCCTTGACCTCGCCGACCGCCGGGTCGGGGGTGGTGAGGCCGTGGTCGCGGGTGATGCCGTTGGCGCCGATGTACGCCAGGTCGATGACGAAGCCGGCGAGCATCTTCGTCGTCCAGTGGTCGACGGTCGCCAGCGTGCCGGAGCGCACCCGGCCGCCGAGCAGCAGGACCGAGGTGTTCTCGGCCTCGGCGAGCAGGCCCGCGACCGGCAGGGAGGCGGTGACCACGGTCAGCGGGCGGTCCCTGGGCAGGGCCTCGGCGACGAGCTGCGGGGTGAAGCCCTCGTCGACGAAGACCGTCTCGGCGTCCCCGAGCAGCCCGGCCGCCGCGGCCGCGATCCGGCGCTTCTCGGGTACGTGGCTGGTGGCGCGGAAGGCGAGCGTCGTCTCGAAGCCGGCGCTCTCCACCGGGTAGGCGCCGCCGTGGGTCCGGCGGAGCAGGCCGTGGTCCTCCAGGACCCGCAGATCCCGCCGCACCGTCTCCTTGGCCACGCCCAGTTCGGTGGCGAGCTCGGTGACGTCGACCGAGCCGGTGGTTCGCGCGATGCGCACGATCTCACGCTGGCGGTCCTCGGCGGTCTTCGCCGCATTGGCCGTCGTCTCCGTCGGCTTGGCCGTCGTCATCGTCGACACCCGCTTCCGTGCTGTGCTGTATGACTCGATGTGACTCGATCGCCTCCGTGGCGTTCGCATCGTGTTGCCCGTTCGGGCCCGGTTGGGGCCTGTGGGGGAATTTCTACAGCGGTGGTGCGGGTCTGAACAGCTCTGTTGTCGAGTCGATGCTGCCCGTTTCTGACCGTTTGGCTCGGTGGGTGACCGTCTCGGACCTGCGTGGCCAGGGTGCGTGCCGGGCGCCGCGGGTGCTGTGCGGGACTTCCAACACACCCCCTAGATCGCGGGCGTGGGATCGGGCAGCGCTGATGCCCGAATAGGGGAGCGGGCGGGCCCGTTCGGTGCCCGCCCGCTCCTCTCGTACGACGTACGCCCTCGTTATCCGTGCGCCGTACGAGCCCTCTGTGCCGTCGCCGTCAGGACGGCCTGTGCCGTCAGTACGGCCAGATCGGGGGCTCGCTCACGAAGTGGCCGCCCAGGTGGGCGTGCGCCACGTTCCCGGGGGCCAGTTCGCCCTGCTCGGCGATCAGCTTCTCGGCGTACGGCTCGGAGTCGTCCTGCGGCTCGTAGCCCAGCGCGCGGGCGGAGGTGAGGTCCCACCACAGGCGCGTGTTGGCGGAGGAGCCGTAGACGACGGTGTGGCCGACGTTCTCGGCGGTCAGGGCGGCGTGGAAGAGGCGGGCGCCGTCGGCCGGGCTCATCCAGAGCGAGAGCATGCGCACGCTGGTGGGCTCGGGGAAGCAGGAGCCGATGCGGACCGAGACCGTCTCCAGGCCGTGCTTGTCCCAGTAGAACTGGGCGAGGTCCTCGCCGAAGGACTTGGACAGGCCGTAGAAGGTGTCCGGGCGGTGAGGGGTGTCGATCGGGATGAGGGGATCGTCGCCCTGGGGCCGGGGGGCGAAGCCGACCGCGTGGTTGGAGGAGGCGAAGACGATCCTGGGTACACCCTCCTCGCGGGCGGCCTCGTACAGGTTGTACGTCCCCTCGATGTTCGCCTTGAGGATCTTCTCGAAGGGGGCTTCCAGGGAGATGCCCGCGAGGTGGATGATCGTGTCGACGCCCCGTACGGCCTCCCGGAGGGCCTCCTTGTCGGCGAGGTCGGCGGTGATCGCGTCCGGTTCGCCCTCGACGGGGCGCACATCGAGGAGGCGCAGCTCGTAGCCGTACGCCGGGAGGAGCTCCCGCATCAGGGTGCCGAGGCCACCGGCGGCGCCGGTGAGCAGAACGGTGCGGGGAGCGGGCATCCGGGGATCTCCTTGCATCGCCATCTGTGCACATGTGCGTCTGTCATTCACATTCGTGGACACGCTAGGGAGTGCGGGTCCCATGCGTCAAGTGGGCGCGGAGGCGGGAAATCGCTGGTGCGGTACGGGTTGCCCGGCTTGACCGGCCCCAAGGGGGCGCCTTAGCGTGCTCTTGTTCAGAAATGTAAACACTGATCAGCGACATGGACTTGGGAGAGCCCGTGACGTCAGCCCCGTCTGCCACTCTCGCCGCCCGGCTCAGTGTCCCCAGCGGGCCGCTGTTCTTCCCCGTCACGGCGTATGGCCCGGATGGCACGATCGACCTCGACGCCTACCGGGCGCACATCCGCCGGGGTGTCGAGGCCGGGGCCGCCGCCGTCTTCGCCTGCTGCGGCACCGGCGAGTTCCACGCGCTCACGCCCGAGGAGTTCCAGGAGTGCGTACGGGCGGCCGTGGCCGAGACGGCCGGACGGGTCCCCGTCGTGGCCGGCGCCGGCTACGGGACCGCCCTCGCCGTCCGCTACGCGCGTCTCGCCGAGGAGGCCGGCGCCGACGGTCTGCTCGCCATGCCGCCCTACCTCGTCGTGGCCGCCCAGGAGGGCCTGCTGCGGCACTACCGCGGCCTCGCCGCCGCTACCTCCCTCCCCGTGATCGTCTACCAGCGCGACAACGCCGTGTTCACCCCCGCCACGGTGGTGGAACTGGCCCGCACGGAGGGCATCGTCGGCCTCAAGGACGGCCTCGGCGACCTCGACCTGATGCAGCGGATCGTCAGCACGGTACGCACCGAAGTCCCCGGCGACTTCCTCTACTTCAACGGCCTGCCCACCGCCGAACTGACCCAGCCCGCGTACCACGTCCTCGGGATCACTCTCTACTCGTCGGCCGTCTTCTGCTTCGTACCGGAGATCGCCCTGGCGTTCCATCAGGCGCTGCGGTCGGGCGACGACACGCTCGTACGACGGCTGCTCGACGGCTTCTACCGGCCCTTCGTCGAACTCCGCTCCCAGGGACGCGGCTACGCGGTGTCACTCGTGAAGGCAGGGGTACGGCTACGAGGGCTGGACGTGGGAGAGGTACGGCCGCCGCTGCACGAGCCGGCGGAGGAACACGTCAAGCAACTGGGACAGTTGATCGAGCGCGGGTACGCGCTGCTCGAAGAGGACTGAGAGCGCTGAGACTGCGGAAAGCGCGGAGAGTGGAGGGCAAGTGAAGGCGTCGACGTTCGTCTACCCCTGGGATGTCAACGGGGATCCGGCCGCCGCGGAGCGCATCGCGGGGCTGGGCGTGCGACAGGTGACGCTCGCCTCCGCGTACCACTCCACCCGCGCGCTCACCCCCCGCCATCCCCGGCATCGCATCGTCACCGCCGGGCACGCGGCCGTGTTGTACCCGCCGGGGGCGCGCTGGGAGGGGCGTACGCTGCGGCCGTACGCGGCGGGTGAGTGGGCGCCCGGTGACGCGTACGGGGAGGCGGCCGAGGCGCTGGCCGCCGCCGGTCTCGAGGTGCACACCTGGGTCGTCCTCGCGCACAACTCCCGTATGGGCGCCGAGCATCCGTCGACCTCCGTGGTCAACGCGTACGGCGACCGCTACCCCTGGGCCCCGTGCATCGCCCAGCCGGCCACCCGCGAGTACCTGGTCGACCTGGCGGCGGAGGCGGCCGTCCGGCCCGGCGCGCGCGGCACCGAACTGGAGTCCCTCGGCTGGTACGGCCTCTCCCACCTCCACGCCCACGACAAGACCGCTGGGATCGGCCTCGGTGACGCCGGGCAGTACCTGATGTCGCTGTGCTTCTGCGCGACCTGCCGGGACGGGTACGCCGGGGCCGCCGGCCTGGACCCGGACGCCCTGGCAGCGTCCGTCCGCGACGCGCTGGAGCCCCTGTGGCGCGGCGCGACCGTCGACGAGGGCTGGCCGGCGATCGAGAAGCTGCTCGGCGCCGAGTTGGCGACGGGTACGCGGGAGTGGCGGGACGGCATCGCCCGCTCCCTCCAGGAGGCGGCCGTCACAGCGGTACGGGCCGCCGCACCCGAGGGGTTTCAGGTGCTGCTCCACGCGGACCCGGTGACGTACCACTGCGGAGCGAACCCCGGGGTCGACCCCGCGCACATCCTCGGCGTGGCCGATGGGGTCGTCGTCCCCTGCGCGGGCGGCCCGGGGCTGCTGCCCGCGTTCGCGGAGGAGACGGGGGCCGCGGGTGGTGCCGTCCTGGCCGCCAACTTCGGGGTCGTGTCGGGGATGGGGGGGAGCCCGGGGAGCCTGGCGGAGGATGCCGGGCGAGTGGCCGAGTCGGGGGCCACCGAAATGCGGCTGTATCACGCGGGGCTGGCGTCGGACGCGGATCTGGTGGCCGTACGGGAGGCGCTCACCGCGGTGGGCTGAGCGAGGGGTTTCGCCCCCGCCGCCCCACCCTTACGGCTCCCCGCCCGGAGAGCGGTCCCTTGCCCACAGCGCAAGGGACCCACTCCGTAGTGGTCACAGCGCGGCAAGTGCGCACATCACCAAGATGGTCCCGCCGAACACCGCCCCACCGAACAGCAGAGACTCCAAGTCGCTTTTGTCCGTCGCGTTGTAGATGACAGCGCCCACGATGGCGACCACGAGAGAGACCACAAGCACCATCGACCTGTTGTTCATGCCCATCCAATTTCGCCTAGTAGCGGCCCTGTCACAGGTACCGGGAGGGGCATGGGCGGCCCGACAGGGGAACCGCCCCACCCGCCACAAACCGAGTGCGCATGTCACATTCCTTGTCGGGTGAAACAACGGCTTACGTGCCTGCCCCTCCGCGCAGTACGCGGCCAGAACAGGCAACCGTCTCTCGTGAGAGGCGGACCGGCGTGGCGGCTCCACCAGTTGCCTTCCGCTGCCATGTCGTCACTCCTCGCACGTGATGAGGCGCCCCCAACTGCGGCCGGAGCGCTCGCAGTCGGGGGCGCGGGCCCGTCCCAGCGGGGGAACGGGACGGGGGTCATGCGTTGCTGCCCTTGGGCCTCGCGACGCCCCGGAAGCGGCAGCCATCGGATTTGGTGCTGGGCGGTTACACGCCCTGGGCGTCGTGCTCGGCGTAGGGATTGCCCTCAGACGGACTCACGCGCCAGAACGTCTCTGCCATCGCCTTGAACTGACGATGCGTCGGATTCAGGCCCGTGTGTTTCAGCGCCCAGACCTCAACTGGCAAAACGTTTGTTGCCAGTTGGCTGCACCTGCGCCCCGCACGTCATGCACTCGGCCGAATAGATGCCGTCCGGCGCCCCCTCGGCGGTTTCCGGCCCGAGCGTCCACTGCGCCGCCTTGATGATCGCGCGCTTCACAGTGCCCCCCTGCTACGCCGGTTGGCTTCCTCCACTTTGGCGCTCAACCTGTTGAGATCCCGGGCGCTGTCCGGAACTTCCTCGACATTGGCAAGGGGCACGGGCTATTCCCGCCCGCCGTGCTCGGGGCGCAGATAGGCAGTCTTGCCCAGCACGTCAGTGAGAATCCCGGCTTTCCCGCTCGGGCCGCTTACGCGCTTGCCGATCACGGGGTGGCGTCCAGCCTTGCGGGCGTTCATCGCGTGCCCCTTTTCGGGGTCCGTAGGGCCTGCGTGACGGATGCCGGATAGGCCCCATGGTCCGGATGACGGCGCAGCAAAACGACGCAGTCGGATTTCAGGCTTTGGTCAGGAGTCGAATCCTTGAGCGCTTCAAGATCCTGGCACTGCTTGCAGTCGCTCATGACGTCCCCCGGTGCGCTTCCTGGGCGCCTGCGCGGACGCTGCGGGGCGAGGCGCCCAACTGTGCGACGTAGGGCCGGACCAGGGCGCCCGTGTTCTCCCATGGACGCCGAGGGAAGTACGTAGCGCGCGCTTGCGGTTGGGTGGCACGCGGAGGCGCGCCGTGCCTGCCCCTGCGGGTTCTGCGCGCCGTGACCAGGCAGGCGCCCAGGACGTCCGGCGACGGCCGGTTGGAGGGCGGTGCAGGGGGTGCTTGTGGCGTTGCGGCGCGGCTGTGCTTGCCGGGGGTGCGTCGCCGGAATGCGGATCTCACCCTTTCGAGGGTTCGTGATACGAACATGGTGGCTGCCTGCTTCCTTCAGGTGGTCCACGCCCCCGGCCGGTCGCACGGCGCGGGGGTCCTTGCTGTCTGCCTACGCTCCCTGCTGCACGCAGGCCGCACCACGGCAGAAGTGCCGCATTTGGGCGGCATGTTGGCTGCACGCGGTACGCTGACCAGGGAAGACAGGACCCCGGACGGAGTACCGGAATGGCAGGGAAGCGGCAGCGCCTCGCGCAGCGCCGGAAGGCGAGCGGCTACACGCAAGAGCAATTCGCGGATGCCCTGCAAGTCGACCGCACTACGGTGCAGCGTTGGGAAAAGGGCGAGGTCGACCCCCAGTCACATCAGCGGCCGAAAATGGCAAAGCGGCTAGAACTGACGTCCAGAGAGCTGGACGAATTGCTGGCGTCCGACTCTCTGCCGATTGCTCCGGCACCTGCTTGGTTTGTCGCCGCTACGCCGAAAACCGATGACGAAATGGCCGCGTGGGAATTGTCTCGACGGATGCAGGCAAGCGACGTTGGAGCGGAAACCCTAACGCGTCTAGGGCCTGTATCTGGTTTCGATCAAGGGGTGGCCCGCGCGAGCTCCTTGATCCAGATCATCGAGCC
>NZ_VTHJ01000131.1 GCF_008386495.1 Streptomyces tailanensis
CCTGGCGGGTGGGAGAGGGAGGCGTCGCTGGATGACCTGCTGGCGCTGAAGAACGCCCGGGCTGCGATCGAGACGGCGGGCGGGTTCGAGGCCCAGCTGGCGGAGTTGGAGGCCCTGGACGCCTACCGGGGCAGCAACTACACGGCGCTGGTAGAGCGCTTCTTCAAGCCGGACCGGCCGACCATGTTCAAGATCGCCCGCCGTCTGTCGTTCACCGCGACCTCGACCGACCGCAGTGTGCTGGATGCGCTGGACCACGTCCTCGCTCACCAGCACCTCACCCGGCCCCTCGTGGCGGACACGCATCCCACCCACAAGGGCGAGAACGGGGAGTTGGTACGGCTGGACCTGTCGTTCGCGCCGAAGATGTGGCTGAAGACTGTCTACTCCCGTGAAGAGCCGGGGATGCTGGGCCGGCGCCATTTCGAGGCAATGGTGTTCGCCTGTCTCGTGGAGGAGCTGCGCTGCGGTGATGTCGCCGTGATCGGCGCCGAGGACTACGGTGACTGGACGCGCATGCTCCTGCCCTGGGAGCAGTGCGAGTCCAAGCTCGCGGGCTTCTGCGAGCAGGCCGTATTCCCGGCCACCGCGAGTGAGTTCACTGTTCGGCTGCGCGAGCGGCTCACCATGATCGCCGAGACTGTGGACGCCGGGTATCCGGACAACAAAGACCTCACCATCGACCCGGTCACCGGCGTCCCCTCCCTTGCCGTACGCAGAGCAGGCGAGCGCACCGCCTCCGCGGAGAAGCTGGAAGAAGCTCTCTCCGAGCGGCTTCCCGCCCGCAGTGTGCTGGAACATCTGGCGCGGGCGGCGCACTGGACGGACTGGTGGAAACGGCCCGGCCCGCGCTCGGGCAGCGAGCCGAAGCTGAAGGAGCCACTGCCGCGCTACGTGACCACCGCGTTCGTCTACGGTTCCGGGCTCGGCCCTGCCCAGGCGGTGCGCCACATGCGGGGCAGCGTGGCCGCGCACGAACTCGGCGCGATCGCCAAGCGCCACTTCACCATCCCGGTTCTCAACCGGTGCGGAGCCGACGTGGTCAACGCCCACGCCGGCCTCGACCTGGCGGCGGCGTGGGGTGACGGGTCGGTGGCGGCGGTGGACGGCACCATGATGGACACCGTCATCGACAACCTCCTCGCCGAGACTTCGATCCGCTACGGCGGCTACGGCGGGATCGCCCACCATCTCGTCTCCGACACCTACGTTGCGCTCTTCTCCCGGTTCATCCCCTGCGGAGTGTGGGAAGCCGTCTACCTCATCGACTCGCTCCTTGCGAACGAGTCGGAGGTCAAGCCGGACACCGTACACGCCGACACCCAGGGCCAGTCCTTCCCGGTCTTCGGGCTCGCCCACCTGCTCGGCATCGACCTGCTGCCGCGGATACGCAACTTCCAGGACCTCACCTTCCACCGTCCTGCTCCCCAGGTGCGCTACCGGCATATTGACGCGCTGTTCTCCGCCGACCCACGCACCTGCATCGACTGGCAGCTCATCGAGAACGGCTGGAAGGACCTCATGCAGGTCGGCCTGTCGGTACGGGAAGGCACCGTGTCCTCCGTCACCCTCCTGCGGCGCTTGAACAACCACTCCCGCAAGAACCAGATCTACCGGGTCTTCCGCGAGGTCGGCCGCGCCGTCCGGACGATCGTTCTGCTCCGCTACCTGTCGGACCCGCAGTTGCGGGAGCAGATCACCAGGGCCACGAACAAGGCCGAGGCATACAACGGGTACACGAAGTGGCTGCACTTCGGCGGGGACGGCTACCTGCGCTCCCGTGATCCCGAACTCCAGGAGAAAGCCGTCAAGTTCCTCGACCTGATGGCCAACAGCATCATCTTCTCCACCACGATCGACATGACCGACACACTGCGCCAGATGGCCGCCCAGGGCTGGGAGCTGAGCCCCGACGACATCGCCGCGCTCAGCCCGCACCGCAGGGACAACGTGCTGCGCTTCGGCGACTACGACACCGCCACCCTCCACATCCCGCCCGGCCCGTACGACAGCGCGCTTCGCCTTCCTGCGGATGGCCTCTGACGGTGCTTGAAGAACGCACAGGTCACACGAGGGGATCTGTCCCTGAGCGGTGGACAGGTCCCAGCCCATGCTGGGACGCCTGCCCTTTGCCGGGTAGGGTGATCACATGCAACTGTTTCTGACGCCTCCGCCGCCCGCCGCTTAAGGCGGGCAGTCATGCAGAGCCATCCCAGGGTTACCGGGGTGGCTGCGCGGGTTGCCCACGGAGACATCGTGATGGCAATCAATCGAGGAGATCTCAGTTGCAGTCCTCTTCTGCCCTGCCCGTTCGGCAGGGTGTTCTCTACGTCGCAATTGCGGCCACAGCATGGGGCACTGGCGGCGCAGTGGCCGCCGAACTGTACGACGTCGGCGGAATCGGCCCCATCTCCGTTTCCTTCTGGCGGTTCCTCACCGGGCTCGGGCTGCTTCTGTCAGCTCACCTGGTCCGACGGTCCCGGCGGCCGGAGACGGCGCTGTCGCTGCGCGCGACGTTCGCGGCGAACCCGCGGCGAGCCCTGATCACAGGCTTCGGACTGGCGGTGTACCAGACGGCCTACTTCGCCTCCGTGCAGCAGGCCGGACTGACCGTGGCCACGGTGGTGACCCTGGGCTCGGGTCCGGTACTGGTCGCCGTCGGAGCCCGGCTCACGCTGGGCGAGCGCACCGGCGCCGCCGGAACCGCCGCGGTGGCGAGCGGCGTTGTCGGCCTGGTGCTGCTGATGGGGGGCGCGGACGGGAGCACCGGTCCGGCTCCCCTCCTGGGCATCGGATACGGGCTGCTCTCCGCGGTCGGCTACGCGGGCGTGACTCTGCTGGGCCGCTTCTCCGGCCGAAAGAACGCCGGTGGCGCGTTCGAGTCCACGGTGACCGGCTTCGCGGTCGGCACGGTCTGCCTTCTGCCGATGGCTCTGCTGGAGGGCTTGCTGCCCGACATGGAGCGTCCGGCGTGGACCCTGGGCCTGATCCTCTACGTGGGCGCTGTGCCGACGGCGCTGGCGTACACGTTGTTCTTCGTCGGCCTCGGCGTCGTACGGGCGACCACGGCCTCCGTGGTCGCCCTGGTGGAGCCGCTCACCGCGGCTGTTATCGGCATCCTGGTGTTCGGCGAGCGGCTCAACGCGATCGTCCTCACCGGCACGGCCCTTCTGCTGTTCGCCGTTCTCTTCCTTGCCGCCGACGAGGGGGTAGGCCGAGCGGCTTCCCGAAGGACGCCCGACCCAGGTGCTGACCACGGTCAGCGCGCGTCGCATCCGGCCACGCGGACCAAGGACTGACGCCGAAGCACCATGCACAAGGCGGGGGGTGGGCCGTTGGGGCCCACCGCCCGCCTTTACTTACTGTAGCGAATGATGCGCATAGCGCCATCCATGTGCAGCAGACACTCGCCCCCGTACCAGCCCTGTCAAGCCCTCTCATCAGTCAACCTCTCGATGCGATGTAGATGCCTGAACAACAGAGAAGTTAGCGTTCCGCGGGTGGCCATGCCGTTGGCATGGAGAATCGGCATACGACAGGAGGCTGTGTGAGTACAGCTCACTTACTCGATCAGAAAACGGGCTTGGACGCCTATCCGGTGGTTGGGGAAATATCCTCGCTGCTGAATCGTTCCGCAGAATATCTTGACGCTTCATTGGCCCCGGGCGAGCGGGCGGATCTTCGTAAAGCCGTCAGCGAACTCAACGCGCAGTCCGCAACCGGTGATCAGGCAGCCTTCTACGGCCAGCAACTGCTGCTCTCCCGTATCTACGGGCTCTCGACGCAACTACCCGAGGCGCCCACCGCTGAGGGATCCGTGGTCGTCCAAGAGGTACTCCGCCTGCTCGAGCAGGCCACCATGGACGCCGAAGACGCCATGCTGGAGCCCGGCGCACTCGACGCCGCGCCGACGGAGCCCTCCGCGTTCCTCTCGTGGCTGAAGAAACTCGCCCGTGAACACCGGGTCTACAAGCACCCGTACTACCGGGAGTTCATCCGCAATCAGGCAACGGAAGGCGACCTGCGGAACTACGTGATCCAGGAATCGGTCGTCGACGGGCGATTCGACGATCTGCTCGCCATGATGCAGGTCGGCACCAGCGGCGCCGCGAAGATGGAGATAGCTGAAAACTTCTGGGACGAGATGGGAAACGGGGACCCGTCGCAGGTCCATACCCATCTCTTCAATCAGATCTTTCGGGTCTTCGAAATTCCCGCCGATGAACTGGAGCGGTCACTCACCGCCAACAACGCTTCTGTCCGGAAATCTCGCGGTGCTTCTCTGCCGGTACCGGCACCTGTACCCGGAAGCCGTCGGATTCCTTGGGATGACCGAGTGGCTGGCGCCCGACCGCTTCGTGCAGGTCGTGCATGCCTGGGAGCGGCTCGGGCTGCCCGACGTCGGCATCGTTTACCACAAGCTGCACATCACCATCGACTCCCGGCATGCGGCCGGCTGGTTCCACAACGTGGTTGTCCCGGCTGCCGAGTCCGAGCGCATGCGGCGCGCGATCGCCCGCGGAACGCTGTGGCGGCTCAACTCCTCCGCCCGCTACCTCGACGAACGCATGCCCGGTCTCGCCGCTCACTGACCGATCCGACAGTAAAGGCTCTGCGTCATGGCACTCGGCCCTCAAGGATTCTCGATCATCGATCTCCCTCCGGCCACACCGGAGATGCTCCAGAGCTACGAAGACCTCCCGCTCGACCCGTACATGGGCAACGGCACGCGTTTCAAACGGTTCGCCCAGTACCGGCTCACGCCGGAACCCGCACGCGACAAGGGCTGGCTCTACGAGAAGCTGGCGCAGCGTGACTACACCGCGTACAAGACGTTCAACAAGGTGGGCGGTGGTATCCGCCGCACGTACGAGACCATCCTCGCCGACTTCACACCGGTGATCACACTCGGTGCGGATGCGATCGGTCTGGACCGCGGTGAGGACTGGCAGATCAACGTTCACCAGAACCGCACCAGGGCCGACGGCCAGCGCCCCGGACCACTGACTCCGGAGGGTGTGCACCACGACGGCCACGAGTACGTCATGATCGCCGTACTGCGGCGGAACAACGTCGGCGGAAGCGAGACCCGTCTGTGGAAGCCGGGCGCCGACGCGCCGTTCTGGACGGGCACACTGGCGGCCGGACAGGCCGTCCTTCTGGACGGCAAGGCACTCCAGCACGACGTCACGGACGTGACCTCCGCCGACGGCGGGCCCGGCCACCGGGACATCGTGATCATCGCCTTCTCCCGCTGGAGGGACAAGTGGTACGGCGACGAGCACGACGAGGCGGCCCTCGCCAACCGCCCGAAGAACTGACCCGCCGTAGCCGTCAGCCCATGGTCGACTTCGTGAAGTACCAGGCGCTGGGCAACGACTACCTGCTCGTCGACCCCCGATGCGGCGATACGGCCCTCGGCCCCGAGCCCGCCCCTGAAGCCGTCCGCTTGCTCTGCGACCGGCACTACGGAGCAGGGGCGGACGGGCTGCTCCTCGGGCCGCTGGAATCCCCCAAGCCCGACACCCCAGTAGCGCTGCGCATCTTCAACGCGGACGGCAGCGAGTGCGGGATGAGCGGCAACGGACTGCGCATGTTCGCCCTGAGCCTCGCCGAGCACCACCTCGAGCAGTGGCGTGCGGGCAAGCCGTTCACGATACGGACACGAGGCGGCGACGCGGAGGTCCGGATCGTGGATTTCGCCGACGGCCTGGTGCGCGTGGGCATGGGGCTGCCGCGGTTCACCACCGTGGAGGGCGACGAGTACATCGGCATCGGTGGCGTTGCCGTCCCCCTCGCCGGTGAAGGGCGGGACGCGGCGGTCACCGTCACCGACCTGAGCCTGGGAGTTCCGCACACCGTCGTGTTCAGGGATCGGATCGACGGGGAACTGGCTCAGCGCCTGGGCCCCGCTCTGGCCTGGCATTCCCGCTATCCCGACGGCACCAACGTGGAGTTCGTGCGCGTACACGACGACCACACGTTGGATGCGGTGGTCTGGGAGCGTGCCGCCGGCCATGTACCCGCTTCGGGGAGCGGCGCGTGTGCCGCGGCGGCCGTGGCGCACGCGCGCGGCTTCGTCGGCCGGGACGTGAGAGTCCGCATGCCTGGCGGTGAAGTCCAGGTGAGTGTGGCCCGGGACGGCCAGGTCAGCTTGACCGGAACCGCGCGGGAGGTGATGCGGGGCGTCCTTTCGCCCTCGCTGCGCACAGAGCTGGCCGCTCGGCGCGCAGCGCCGGGGCCATCTGGAAGGGAGGGCACATGAGTGTCACGCAAGTCCCCGGAGCATGCCCGCTGGACTGCCCGGACGGCTGCAGCTGGCAAGTGACAGTCCAAGACGGTGAGGCCGTCGCGCTGCGCGGCACCCCGGACCATCCCTACACCAGGGGCACCCTGTGCGTGAAAGTCAACCAGTTCCTGGAGCACACGCGCGCGCCCGACCGGCTGCTTCACCCGCTGCGGCGCATCGGCCGCAAGGGCGAGGGCCGGTTCGAGCGCATCAGCTGGGACAGCGCCCTCGGCGAGATCGCGCGGCGGTTGAAGGAGACCATCGAACGTCACGGTGGCGAGGCGATCTGGCCGTACCAGGGCACCGGAACCCTCGGCTTTCTCCAGGGGCTTCAGGGGGCGGGCCGGCAGCAGGCTCTGGAACGTACTGGGTGCTTCGCGCCACGACATGACGATCTGCTCGATCGCCGGTCTCGCCGGACTCCAGTACACACTCGGCACCAGTACCGGGATCGATCCGGAGAATCTGGTTCATTCCCGGTTGATCCTGCTGTGGGGGAGCAATCCCCTCACGACCCACCGCCACCTGTGGAAGGTGATCCAGCGTGCACGGCGCGACGGTGCACATGTCGTCGTCATCGACCCGGTCCGCAGCCGCACAGCGGCCCAGGCCGACGAGCACATCGCGCCCCTTCCGGGCACGGACGCGGCGCTCGCCCTCGGTCTCATGCACGTGGTTCTCCAGGAAGGTGCCGAGGACCGGGAGTACCTGGAGACCAACACCGTGGGGTGGGAAGCGTTCCGGAAGAGAGTGCTGGAGTTCAGCCCGCGGCTCACTGCGCGGGAAACAGGGGTGGCTGAGGAGGAGATCGTCCGGCTCGGACGGCGTATCGCCAACAGCCGGCCCACCGCCATACGGGTGTCGCAGGGCATTCAGCGCCACGCCGGGGGCGGCACTGCCCTGCGAACTCTCGCCTGCCTGCCCGCCGTTACCGGCGACTGGCGGCGACCCGGCGGCGGTCTGCTCTACTCGACCGACGGCTACTTCGGCGGGAACCGTGAGGCCCTCTACCGGGACGATCTGCTGAGCCGTCCCGTTCGGAGCCTGTCCATGACGCGGTTGGCCGAAGGGCTGTTGGAGACGGACGATCCGCCTGTCGAGGCCCTGATCGTCTACGGCGCCAACCCACTGGCCAGTTCCCCCGATCAGAACCGAATCCGCCAGGGACTGGCCCGGGAAGACCTCTTCACCGTGGTCATGGATCACTTCCAGACCGACACCGCCGACTACGCAGACATCGTGCTGCCCGCCACCATGCAGCCCGAGCACCTGGACGTGCACGACGGCTACGGCCATCTGTACATCACCTGGAACGAACCGGCGGTTGCCCCACCCGGGGAGTGCCTGTCCACCACCGAGACCTTCCGGCGTCTGGCCAGGGCCATGAAACTGACGGAACCGGCGCTGTACGCCAGCGACGAAGAACTGGCGAGCGAACTCCTCGACTCACAGCATCCGTCCCTGGCCGGCATCACCGTGAACACACTGCGCGACAGAGGATGGGCGCGGCTCTCCTACCCGAAGGGGTACGTGCCCTTCGCGAACGGATTCCCCACCCCCTCGGGGAAACTCGAGTTCATTTNNNCTACCCGAAGGGGTACGTGCCCTTCGCGAACGGATTCCCCACCCCCTCGGGGAAACTCGAGTTCATTTCGGAGACCGCCCGGACGGACGGCTTCGACGCCGTGGCCGGATACATTCCGGCCACGGAGACCCACGACAGCCAACTGGCACAGTCCTTGCCCTTCGTCCTCCTCTCCGTTGCGAACCACTTCTTCCTCAACACCATCTTCGGGAACAAGCCGGCGCTGCGCCGCCGGGCCGGCCCGCCGTATGTGGTGCTGCACCCGAAGGACGCCGCGGCGAGCGGCATCGCGGCCGGCGACCGCGTCGAGGTGGCCAACAGCCGAGGCGCCTTCGATGCCTTGGCCAGGATCGACGACGTCGTACGCCCAGGAGTCGCCATGACGACCAAGGGCCACTGGCCCAAACTGACTGACGGCTCCGGCCCGAACGCCACCGTCGACGAACGGGACGCAGACATGGGCGGCGGAGCGGTCTTCCACGACAACCGCGTGCGGATCACGCCCCTGCCTCCGCGTGGGGACGACAGCAGTGAGGATTGCGGATGAAATTCCGACAACTGGGCCGTAGCGGACTTCAGGTCAGCGAGATCGCCTGCGGCAACTGGCTCACGCACGGCGCCCAGATCAACGACGACCAGGCCGTCCAGTGCGTCCACGCCGCACTGGACGCCGGAATCACCACGTTCGACACGGCCGACGTGTACGCGGGCACAGCCGCCGAGGCCGTACTCGGCAGGGCGCTGAAAGGCCAGCGCCGCGAGTCCCTGGTGATCTCCACCAAGGTGTTCTTCCCGACCGGTCCCGGTCCGAACGACGGTGGTCTGTCCCGCAAGCACATCACCGAGGCCATCAACGGCTCACTGTCGAGACTGGGCACCGACTACGTCGACCTGTACCAGGCACATCGCTTCGACCACCGGACTCCACTGGAGGAGACCCTCAAGACCTTCGACGACCTCATCCGGCAAGGCAAGGTCCTCTACATCGGCGTCTCGGAGTGGACCGCGGACCAGATCGCACGGGCCATGAAACTCGCCGGCGAACTGGGCCTGGACCAGTTCGTATCCAACCAGCCCCAGTACTCGATGCTCTGGCGTGTCATCGAGGAGGAGGTCGTACCCCTCTGCGAACGGGAGGGGCTCAGCCAGATCGTCTGGTCGCCCCTCGCCCAAGGCGTACTCACCGGCAAATACCTGCCCGGGCATCCTCCGCCCGCCGGATCGCGAGCCACGGACGAGGTGGGCTCCGGCTGGGTGAAGACCTTCCTGCGTGACGAAGTGCTCGAGAGGGTGCAGCAGCTCACCCCCATCGCTCAGGAACTGGGCCTGACCCAGGCTCAGCTCGCTGTCGCCTGGACGCTGCAGAACCCGAACGTCGCCGCGGCCATCGTGGGCGCCTCCCGGCCGGAGCAGATACGTGAGAGCGCGGAGGCTGCGGGCGTCCGTATCGACCCGGCGCTGATGCGTCGCATCGACACTGTCCTCGGCCCGGTCGTCGAACGTGATCCAGCCAAGGTGGACAGCGCCGAGTAGCGCCACCTCCCATGCGTTCATTCCGCCAAGTCCCTGGGGGATATCCATGACCTTCACCCCGTTCGAACTGCTGGAATGGCAGGGGCGACTGGGAGCCACCGCCACGTACAGCCTGGCCGACAGCGGCTGTCGGCCGATCCGGCTGCGCGACCTCGTGGACAGTGAGCAGTCCCTGAGTCGACTTCTCAACAGCGAGCTGAGCTACCCCCCGACATGCGGCACCGACCAACTGCGCGCGCAGATAGCGCAGTGGCACGCCGGGAGCGCGGACCATGCCTCGGAGGTCATCGTCACGGTCGGGGCGGCAGAGGCCAACACAGTCGCCGTCGAGACCCTCATCCGACCTGGGGACCATGTGGTGACCATGTCGCCCAGCTACCGTCAGGTCTGGGGTGCCGCCCTCAACCGGGGCGCCGTCGTCGAGGATTTCCCACTGGACCCGCAGCGTGGGTGGCGACCCGACATGGACGCGCTGGCAAAAGCGGTCCGCCCAGACACCCGAGCCATCTCGGTGACAACCCCTAACAACCCGGCGGGCACCATCCTCACCGAGGAGGAGATACAGGCGATCGTCTCCATCGCGGACCGTGTAGGCGCATGGATCCTCTCCGACGAAGTGCACCGCGGCACCGAACTCCACACCGATGAGGCCAGTCCCACCTTCTGGGGGCGGTACAACCGAGTCGTGTGCGTCGGTAGCCTCTCCAAGGCATTCGGCATGCCAGGTCTGCGTCTCGGTTGGCTGATCGCACCACCCACGCTCACGCCGCAGCTTCGCCAACGACACGAATACACCACCGTCTCCGCGGCCGGGCCGGCCATGGCTCTCGCGGAACTGGCGCTCACTCCCGTCACCCGCGCCCGGCTGCTGAACCGCTACCGCGGCTTCCTCCGCGAGAGCTGGACCCAGATGCAGCAGTGGATCGACTCCCACGACCAGCTGTTGTCGGCCGTGCCGCCCCAGGCCACCTCCCTGGCCTTCGTCCGCTACCACCTGGACCTGCCCAGCACCGAAGTCGCCGAGGCACTGCACGCCCGCGGCGGCGTGCTGGTCGGTGCCGGCGCCCACTTCGGAACCGAGCACCACCTCCGGTTCACCTACGGGCAGGAACCGGCCCAACTGGCAGCCGCATTGGAGAAGACCTCACACGTTCTGAAGGAACTGAGTGCGTGAACCCCACAGCACTGCCACTGATCGACGCCGACGAACTGGCGCGCCGCCTGCCCATGCCACAAGCCATCCAAGCAGTGGAACAAGCCCTGCGCGCAGGGCTGGACCCCGAAGCGGACATCCCCCGCACCGTGCTCGACGTCGACGCGGGCCAGCTGCTGCTGATGCCCTCCACGACATCCTCGTACACCGGAGTGAAGATCGCTGGAGTCGCTCCCCACAACCCCGCCCGCGGGCAGCCACGCATCATCGCCTCCTACCTCTTGATGGACGCGGCCACGCTCCGCCCGACAGCTCTGATCGACGGCTCCGCCCTGACCCTGCTGCGCACCCCCGCGGTTTCCGCCGTCGCCGTGGACCACCTGGCGGTCCCAGATGCCGAACGACTCGTCGTCTTCGGCGCCGGACCTCAGGCATGGGGCCACGTGGAGGCAATCCGGGCCGTGCGCCCCATCTCCTCGGTCGGCGTCGTCGCGCGTCGCCCAGAGCAGGCAGCGAAGCTGGTCGAGCGCTGCCAGAAGACCGACCTGGACGCAGAGACGGTTCCCTCAGAAGCCGTCGCGACCGCCGACATCGTGGCCTGCTGCACGACATCGCGTACGCCGCTGTTCCCGGCCGCAGCCGTCGCATCCAACACAGTCGTCGTAGCCATCGGATCTCACGAACCGACGGCCCGAGAGGTGGACACCGAATTCGTCGCCCGGGCCACAGTCGTTGTCGAAGCGCGCACCGCGGCGCTGAGTGAGGCAGGCGACATCCTGATTCCTCTGCGCTCCGGCGACATCGGTACGGAGGCGATAGCTGGCAACCTGTCCGAGCTTGTGCGCGGAGCCGTGAACGTCCGGCACCTGAGGCCGAAGCTTTTCAAGAGTGTGGGCATGTCATGGCAGGACCTGGTTGTGGCCGCCGCTGCCGTCGAAGGGCTCTCATAAGCACACAAATGTGGCCGGAATCTGATGCCAGTTGGCAGTCCTGCCGCTGTCGCCGAGTCGTGCCAATGACCAGGCATGGGAGCCATGAACAACACATTCGACACCGCCGTCCAGACCGTGATCACTCTGGCCATACTGGCAGTCGCGGTACTCCCCGCGATCATCGGGACCATCCGTGACCGCCGTATCAATGTCCAGTTACGAGACGCGGAGGAGGGACGGGACCGTCGCACCGGCGTCCTGGTCGTGTTCGACCTCGCTTACGGTCCGCATGAGGACAGGGTCTTCCGCGCGCATGCGGGCCGAAGCACCAAGTGATGGGGGACACGCCGTTGAGCTGGGCAGCACCCTGTACGGCGCCATCGCCTCACCACCGCCCTCTGGCAAGGCAATCGGGAAGGTCCAGAAGCAGTTACCCACAGTGACAAAGCATGAGTAGCTGATCCTCGATCTCGTCCACGATGTCCTCGCGGGCGTCGAGGTCGCCACTCTCGGCCGGTACGAGGTGCCCGCCG
>NZ_VTHJ01000132.1 GCF_008386495.1 Streptomyces tailanensis
CGGCGCCTGGCTGGCACCAAGGACGCCAAACACCGGAAATGATCAGTTTGTTCACGGGGTCTCAGTGGTCCGCGCAGCACGGTGTCGGGTCCGGTACCTCGAACGGGACGAGGGTGCCGCCGGCGGCGGGCATGGCGGTGAGGACGAGTTCGCCGTCGTGCCAGTGCGGGCGTACGTGATCCCGTGTCACCAGCACGGTGTCCGGGGGCGGTTGGCCGGGTGAGCCCAGGACCGTCACGCGGGCGATCGCGGAGCGGGAGAGCAGTTCCGCGATCGTCAGCGTGCCGGTGAGGGTGGAGACGCCCGGGTAGAGCACCGCGCGGCCCGTCGGGTCGGGGATGCCGGGTGTCACCTCGTACCCCCGGGCCGTGAGCCGCTCCTGGGCGGTGCGTAGGAGCGGCTCCGACGGGAGTGCGAGGGACAGGGCGACGCGCGGGCGGTCTCCGCGCACCAGGTGCGTGCAGCCGAACGCACCCTCCGGGAGGGCGAGTTCGGCGGCCAGCGTGTGGAGCAGGTGATCGGCCGCGCGCAGGTCCCTGACACCCGCGTCCACGGTCAGGACATCCATCGTAACGATCATGACGGCAGGACCCACACCGGGTTGGAGTAGAACCACAGGTCGCGCCACGGGTCGGCGTCGCCGACGACGTCGATGGCGGGGCCCGCCGGGTCGACGGCCGCGCCCATCGGGCCGACGGCGGAGCGGTTGCCGTCGCTGCCGCGCAGCCGGACGTAGAGCGGGCGGTCGACCTGGCCGAGTTCGTAGGTGAGCCGGACCGTGCCGGTGGACTTGTTCACCTCGTACGACTTCACGACCTTCGCGGTCGGTGCGGTGAAGGTGTCCTTGTCGGCGGCCGCGCCGGTGACGTCGCCCTGGATGAAGTCGACGCGGGCCAACTTCGGTATGAAACCGGCCCAGTTGGGACCGCCGGCGAGCGCCACGTCGACGGTCAGGGTGACCTTGGTGCCCTTCTTGACGTGCAGGGCGCCGCCGAGGGTGGCCCAGCGGCTGCCGCCCGAGACGCGGACGTCGAGGCCGCTGATGAGCCGGCCGTGGTCGACCCAGATGCGGCCGGCGCGGATGCCGTCCATGACGGCGGCGTAGGAGAAGCCGTCGGCGCCGACGTGGGTGCGGCTGTACTGGCCGGGCCAGTAGTCGCCCTGGGTGATGTCGATCTTGCCGCCGTAGACCGGGTCGGTGTGCTTGCCGTTGGCCGCGTAGTCGCTGTCCGGGCCGCCGCGCACGGCGGTGTCGGCGTAGACCTGGTGGGAGTCGGAGTTGGCGGTGATCCACCAGGGCTTGCCCTCGGCGAGGAGGCTGTCCCACAGGCCGCCGACGGTGGAGGTCATCCAGTCGAAGCCGCCCCAGGTGCGGTAGCTCTCCAGCGGGTAGCCGGGGAAGGAGTTGGCGTTGGGGTTGTTGTCGTAGATGCCGCGGGCGCGGGCCATGCCGAGGGGGGCGGGCAGGCCGGCGGCCTGGTGGCCGGGGGCGCCCTCGAAGCCGACGGCGATCTGGCGGTCGGCGCCGGTCGCGTCGCGCCAGCCGCGGATCTCGTGCGGGGAGTCGACGCCGCGCCGGGCGGGGTGGTTGGCGAGCATCAGGGCGTCCTTGATCTTGCGGCGCTGAACCTGCTCGGCGAGGAAGCCCAGGCCCGCGATGGCGAGCGCCTCGTTGGCGGGCGTCGAGTCGGAGGCGCCCTTCACGCTGCCGTCGTAGTCGGTCTCGAACTGCTTGAGGACGGCGACCTCGTTCTTGCCGGGGTGCACGAAGACCGTGCCGTGCTCGGCGGCCGGGATATTCCACTCCAGGCCCTGGAAGACGAGGGTGTCCTCGTACGCGGCCCGGGCCTCCTTGATGTCCGGGTTGACCTTCTCCACGCCGATCTTGGCGTGGGTGGCGTTGCCGTGGTCGGTGATGACCATCCAGTCCATGCCGTGCCTGGCGCCCTGGCGGACCTGGTCGACGACGCGGTACTTGCCGTCGCTGCTGTACTGGGTGTGGATGTGGTGGTCACCGGCCAGCCACAGGAAGCCGCCTCGCTTGCGGCTGTTCGTGCCGGCGTACGCGGGGGCGGTCGCCGCCGCCTGGCCGAGGACGCTCGCGGCGGTCAGGCCCGCGCCAAGGAGACCGGCGCGGCGAAGGAGGCCACGGCGGGACTGCTGCTCGGGGGTCAGCGCCTCGTCGGGCACAGAGCTGTCGAAGGCGGCGGGGAGGGCGGCCGCCGCCTCGTGCTCATGATCGTGGTCGTGGTCATGTCCGTGGTGGTGATGTCCGTGGCCGTGCGCGTGCCCGTGTCCCATGAAACGCCTCCTGATGCCGCTGCCTTCTGCGGCTGCCTTCCGCGACACGACTACCGCGCCGCCTGTGGAGGATCGAGGCGAAACGTGAACGTCAAAAGATCAAGGAGTGGCCGCCAGGTTCCCTGGATACGGCGGATCGCCACGTCCCCCACTGTTTCCCCAACTCACCTTGCACGTCACACTGGTTGACATTGAACCTGAACACCGCTCACCTTCCCCTCGCCCCTGCCCCGCCCCCGGAGAGTCCCCATGAGAAGACTGATCGGCACCCTCGCGGCCGCAGCCCTCGCCGTCACCGGCCTCGCGACCACCGGCGCGTCCCCCGCCGCGGCCGCCACCACCGGCACGTTCAACGTGCTCACGTACAACGTCGCGGGCCTCCCGGAGGGGCTGAGCTCCGGCAACCCGGAGACGAACACCCCGCTGATCTCCCCGCGGCTCGGGGCGTACGACATCGTCAACGTCCAGGAGGACTTCAACTACCACGCGGCGCTGTACGCGGGCGACGACCACCCGTACCGCACGGCGACCAGTGGCGGCGTGCCCTTCGGCGACGGCCTGAACACCCTCTCGGACTACGCCTTCGAGGACTTCCAGCGGGTGAAGTGGAACGACTGCACCGGCACCAACTGCCTCACCCCGAAGGGCTTCTCCCTCGCCCGGGTCCGGCTCGCCGAGGGCGTCTTCGTCGACCTCTACAACGTGCACACCAACGCCGACTCCGACGACGCCGCCCTCGCCGCCCGCCGCGCCAACGTCACCCAGCTCTCGGAGTTCATCAAGTCGAACTCGGCGGGCAACGCGGTGATCGTCATGGGTGACACCAACACCCGTTACACGCGCGCCGGCGACAACATCCGCACGCTCGTGACGGAGAACGGCCTCACGGACCCGTGGGTGGACCTGATCAAGGACGGTACGGCCCCGGCGCAGGGCAGCGACGCGCTGGTCTGCCCCACGACGGCCCCGACCAACGACTGCGAGGTCGTCGACAAGGTCCTCTACCGTGACAGCAACGTGGTGAACCTGACCGCCACCCGCTACAACAACGAGTGGGCGAAATTCCTCGACTCGGCGGGCGCCAACCTCTCCGACCACTTCCCGCACACCGTCGACTTCTCCTGGACCCTGAATTCGGGGCTCCGCGCCAGCGACTTCTTCGGTGGCCCGCACGGCACGGCGTACAACGACGCGGACAACCTCCCCTCGACGGTCTCGCCCCGCACGCTGACCCTGCGCGGCGGCTCCCGCCTCGACGCGGTATCGCTCACGCACGACGGTGGCACGACCCTGACCCACGGCGGCACGGGCGGTACGGCCACCTCCCTCACCCTCACCTCCGGTGAACACCTCACCTCGGTCAAGCTGACCCAGGGCCAGAAGGACGGCCACACCCGGATCTTCTCCGCCGCCTTCACCACGGACAAGGGCCGCACCCTCACCTCCGGTACGGCCACCTCCGACACGAAGACCTTCACCGCCCCCTCCGGCTGGCAGATCGTCGGCTTCACCGGCCGCTCGGGCAGCGAGATCGACAAGCTGGGCGTGCTGTACGCGCCGATCGGCTGACCTGCGCCGATACGCGGCAGGCGGTCCGTTCCCCGATCACCGGGCGGTAGCCTGAGGCTCTGCGTTCCATAGGTGAAGAGGGTGGTCTCCATGGCCCGTGCCGGGCTCACCGTCGACCGGGTCGTGGAGGCCGCGGCCGATCTCGCCGACGAGGTCGGGTTCGAGAACGTCACCCTGTCCGCGCTGGCCCGGCACTTCGGCGTCAAGGACGCCAGCCTCTACTCGCACGTCAGGAATCTGCGGGAGCTGCGGACCCGGGTCGCGCTGCTGGCGGGCGGCGAGATGATCGACCGGATCGCGGAGGCGGTGGCCGGCCGTGCCGGGAAGGACGCGCTCACCGCGTTCGCGGGGGCCTACCGGGAGTACGCGCTCGAACATCCCGGCCGGTACGCGGCCACCCAGATCCCCGTGGACCAGGACCTCGTCACCGACTCCCCCGCCCTGCGCCGCACCGCCGAGATCACCTACGGGATGCTGCGCGCCTACCGCCTCGACGAGCCCGACCTCACCGACGCCGTACGCCTGCTGCGGAGCACCTTCCACGGCTACTGCCACCTGGAGTCGAGCGGCGCCTTCGGCCACCCCCGTGACGTACGGGCGTCCTGGGACCGGGCGGTCGAGGCGCTGCATGTGGCGCTGGAGCACTGGCCTCGGGCGTGATTTTCCATGATCGGTCGGCGGCAACCTTTCGCCGACCGGCGGCAACCACAGGGCGTGACATCCGCAACACCCACGTCCTCCGCCCCTTCGGCCCCGCCCGCGCACCGTCGTCGCCGTGTCTTCCGCAAGCCTGTCATCGGCTCGCTCGCGGCGGCCTCCGTGCTGGCGGGCGCCTGGTACGCCACCGCTGGTGCGGCGCCCACGACGACCGCCGCGGCCGGTGGCCTCACCGTGACCAACACGACCGTGAGCCTGTCCGCGAAGTTCCCCTATCTCTCGGCCGGCTACAACAACAGCCGGGAGTGGACGCGGACGGCGACGGCCGTCGCGCCGAACGGCACGCTGCGGGTCGCCTGGCCCGCCTCGGACGGCATCCACGTCACCCCGCTGACGGCGGCCGGCAAGCGCTCGGGCGCCGACACGGTCGTGAAGGGGACGAAGGAGGTCGGGGGGCTGGTCGCGCACAACGACGGGTTCGCGCTGCTGACCCGGGTCTCCGACAGCAACAAGTGGAAGGAGACCGCCGCCGCGCTCATCCGCTACAGCAACGGCAAGCAGACCTGGCGGACCAAGCTCACCGGCACCTCCTCCAACGACACGGCCCCGCTGCTCGACGGCCAGCTCGCCTGGAACGGCAAGAAGTACGGCGCCTACTTCGTCGTGCACGGCGCCGGCGGCTTCGCGGACGGCCACTTCGGCGACAAGATGGCGTACGTCGGCCCCAAGGGCAAGAAGCTCAGCGGCGGTTGGAACTGGGGCTGCTCGCACAACGAGGGCATAGCCCTGCGCGCCGAGTCGTCCGGCGCCTTCACCTCCCTCTGCTTCGACGACTGGCGCTCGGGCCTCTTCGTCTCGACCGGCATCGCCGCCCCGGACAACGCGCCCGTCGTCCAGCGCGAGCAGTGCTGGGCCGGCTACTGCGGCGGCACCTTCGCGGGCCGCACCGGCGACCTCGTGAAGTCCTCCACCGGCCGCTACGCCACCGCGTTCGCCTCACGCGGCGCCGCCTCCGCCAAGAAGAACCCGGACGACTCCAGCGGCCGGGGCTGGACGGTCAAGCCGAAGACCAGCACCCACCAGGTGGCCATCGCGTTCCTCAAGAACCGCAACACGCCCTCGGGCAAGCCGGTCTACCTCACATCCGCCAAGGGCACCGAGCACGTCAACGTGCGCGTCGCCCCGTACGGCAAGAACCGGCTCCTCGTCTCCTACGAGACCCTGAAGAACGCCAAGTGCGCCAACGGCACCTGCACCGGCACCTTCACGGGCACCCACTTCCGCCTCGTCGACTGGAACGGCAAGCTCCAGGGCGCGGACAAGGTCGTGAACGCCCGCATCAGCGGTGACATCGCGGTCCTGAAGGACTCCCCCCTGGCGTGGGCGTACGCCCCGGTGACCCCGTCCTACTCGACCCCGCTCAACGGGGCGTCACCGACCACGAAGACGCTGAAGATCGCCCGTCTGAAGCCGTGAAGACGAAGTGACGGACGGCTCCCGAAGCCCAGCGGACGCCGAGTCCGTGCTCCCCCTGCATCTCCACGGACACCAGGTCCTGGAGGGGCAGGGGCTCCGGCTCCCCGGTGAGCCGGGCCAGGGCGACGAACAGCGTGGGGCCGTCGCCCGTCACACCGGTCACCACGGACCCTCCCGAGCCCGAGAGGCCATGGACGGGCAGCAGCTCCGCCCGCTGGTCCGCCGGGGGCGCCCAGCCCGTCACCCGCACCTCCGTGCCGGGCGCCGCGCCCGCCACCAGATGGGCACGCACCTCGGCCGCGCCGTTTGCCACCACCAGACTGGTGACCTCGGCGCCGGAGGCCAGCGGATGGCGGGATGCCGCCCAGTCCTCCCCCACGCCCAGCGGCTCGATGTCCGTCCGGCTCGCGTCGCCGCCGACGATCACGCTGTTGTCGTACGACTCCGGAGGCTCGGCCAGGGGTACGGGCGCCGTCACCGTCGAGTACGCGAGCCGCGTGTAGAACGGGTCGTAGCGGACGTCCTCGCTGCCGTGGTTGTGGAGGCGGACGATGCCGTCCGAACTCGTCGACTGGAGGAGCCAGTTGGGCGGGCCCATCGGGCGCACGTCGTCCCCCCGTTCCACCGGCGCCGCCTCCTCCGTCGCCGTCCACACCTCGTGGTCCGGCGGCAGCAGCAGGCCGAGGAAGCCCTTGCTGGCCCAGTACGGGGAGGCCGGGCCCGAATAGCCTTGCAGGACGGCCGAGTCGGGGCCGTGCCAGCCGAGCGACAGCAGGCCCCGGTCGTCGACCGCGCCCCGGTCGAGGAAGTACTTCAGCGCGCCGGAGGCCAGCCGTCGCGTCTCCCCCGGGGACAGCGGCGTACGGCCCGTCAACGCACCCAGCCACAAGGGAACCGTCGTCGCGAAGCGGTACGTCAGGGAGCGGCCCTGGTGCAGGGGGGCGCCGTCGCCGCCGAACAGGCGGGCGTAGTCCTCGAGATGGCGGGAGAGCCGGCCGCCGTACAGCTCCAGCAGACGCTCGTCGTTCGCGAGCCAGGCGTGCAGCACCGGGTACAGGTGCATCGCCCAGCCGTTGTAGTAGTCGAACTTGCGGCCGTCGCCGTCGGTGTACCAGCCCTCGCCCAGGTACCACTGCTCGATGCGGTCGAGGCGGTGCTCGATGACCCGACGCGCCAACTCCTGCTCGTGGCCGATCTCTTCGAGGAAGCCGCCGACCGTCACCGGGAACAACTCCCAGTTGCAGGGCCATGGTTCGGCGGTGAGCGCGTCGCCCAGCCAGGCCGCCGCGCGCTGCCGCACGGAGTCGTCGAGGCGGTCCCACAGCAGCGGGCGGGTCAGGCGCAGGGCGAAGGCGATGGACGCGGCCTCCACGAGGGGCTGACTGCGGTCCTCGATGCGCGGCCAGACACCGGACACGCCGGCCGCGAGGCCGTCGGCGTACCGGGCGAGCGCCTTCTCATCCCGGCGGAAGGCGGCGAGGAGCAGCGTACGAGCGTATCCCTCCAGGCCATCGGAGAGCCTGCCCGACCAGCTCGTGCGGTCGCCGGGCAGCTGGTACAGGGCGCCGTCCGCGGTGGCGTACGGCTCCACCGCCGCCAGCAGCGAGTCGGCGGCCGCCTCCCAGTGGGCGCGGGTGTAGCCGGTGTACGGGCTGAGGGTGCGGTCCTCGGGGGGCATGCCGTGGTGCTTCCTGTCTCGTCGTCGCTGTGGTTAGGGGGTGTGGTGAAA
>NZ_VTHJ01000133.1:0-558 GCF_008386495.1 Streptomyces tailanensis
TCAGAAATCCTTCAACTGGCTTGCGTGACCTGCGAAAACGCTAACTACCCGGCCTTGGGCCTTGTCCCCGAAGGGTGGACACCTGTTCGTGTCGTTATGCGGCAAGTGTCAGGGTAGCTGACTGCTGCTCGTAGGTGATCGGTGCCTGCTGTCCGTTCGCCGAGTGCCGTCGGCGGGTGTTGTAGCGCGGGCACTGTCAACTTTGACGGAATGCCAGATGATCAACAAGGCATTCCCGGACCGAGGCCTGACTGTAACGCGTCAATCCAGCGCTTCGCCCGCAGATTCGAAGGCGGAAATCACCGATCTCCTTCTTGATCATCTGACATTCCGTCAAAGTTGACAGTGCCGCCCCAGGCGATGACGCGGTGGGGGCTGTTCGAGACCGCACCCGAGCACGCGCGCCGCAAGGCACTGGCCTGGCAGCGCCACATCCGCGAGGTGGAGTCCGGCCTCCCCGACGGGCCCGGCACCGACGGGGTGCCCCGGCCGCCGTGAGCGAGGCGTTCAACAGCGTGCTCAAGGTCGAGTACGTCCACCGGCACACCTTCCGCACCC
>NZ_VTHJ01000133.1:568-7193 GCF_008386495.1 Streptomyces tailanensis
CCGCATCAAGATCGCCACCTGGATCACCGACTTCTACAACACCAGGCGGCTACACAGCGTGTGCGGTTTCAAGAGCCCGATCGACTACGAACGCGAGTACCGGGCCACCCTCGCCGAGGGACTGGCCGCATAGATCGTCTCCACGCTGCGAGGGGATTGACAACGCACTCGTAGCTGCCACCGCACTCACCTCACCCGCTTCGGTAACCGTCCTGACCCCCAGGCCCCGAGGACCTCCTGATGCCGTGCGGCCCTGGCATCCGCGTGGTGAAATCTGGACCGTGCCGGTACTCATGACCGAGAGATCCGACCCGACTACAGCGATTTTCGACAAATGTCGGCGGCGGTCAAAACGGTGGCCCTGGCACGGAAAGTGATCCGGACCGGGATCCTGATCCGCGGCCGGCGACTCGCTGGAGGAGCTTCTACGCAACCGTCGCGCCACGGGTCACGAATCGATTTCGATGCCGGTTGGAAGCCCAGCGTGTGGTGTGAGGGGCCTTGACTACCGTACAGCGGGCGTGTTCGCTGTTGCGCCTACAGATGACAATCTCTCACTGCGCAACACTTGTCACTCCTATGCCATCCAGCCCAAGGCTGTCCGAGTCAGCAGAAGCCGCTGACGTCGCAGAGGGCGCACCAAAGCGTCCGGCCAACCGTGCCCGAGCCCGACGACACGAGGAAAGAGAGCATGCCCGCTCCCCAAGTGACGAAATCACCGGCAGATATTCCGGATCAAGAGAAGACCGGGACCCGCTCCCCCTTGGCGTCGATCGCCCCACGCGTCTTCTGGCCGTCCGCGGTCATCATCGTCACCTTCGTCCTCTACACCACGATCTTCAAGAACTCTGCACAGCGCGTCATCAGTGCGGTGCAGGAAGAGATCATTAGCGGTCTCGGTTGGTATTACACCGCTCTCGTCTCACTCTTTGTGATATTTGTCCTATGGGTTGGTATCGGCCGTTTCGGAGACATCAAGCTCGGCAAGGACGACGAGCGACCCGAGTTCAGCATGGGCTCGTGGCTGGCGATGCTGTTCGCTGCGGGTATGGGGATCGGGCTCGTCTTCTGGGGTGTCGCCGAGCCGTTGAACCACTTCGTCTCCCCGAGGCCGGGTGTCGGTGAGGCCGAGGCGACGCGGAGCGAGTTCGCCATGGTCCAGACGTTCCTGCACTGGGGAATCCACCCCTGGGCCATTTACGTCGTGGTCGGTCTCGCCGTCGCCTACGCCGTGCACCGCAAGAGTCGTCCCATCTCGATCCGCTGGGCTCTGGAACCGATCTTCGGCGACAGGATCAAAGGCGCCTGGGGCGACGCCATCGACACCATCGCCGTCGTCGGCACGGTCTTCGGCGTGGCCACCTCGCTCGGCTTCGGCGTCCTGCAGATCTCGGCGGGGCTCGGCCTCCAGGGGTGGGTGACCGACCCCGGCACGCCCCTTCGGGTCGCCCTCATCATCGGCATCACCCTGCTGGCCACCATCTCCGTGGTCACAGGCGTCGGCAAGGGCATCAAGTGGCTGTCCAACATCAATATGGGCCTGGCCGGCGCGCTGTTGGTGTTCATCCTCGTCGCGGGCCCGACGCTGTTCCTCCTCAACGGCTTCGTCGAGAACATCGGCGCGTATCTGCAGAACCTCCTCGCGCTGAGCTTCGAAACCGGCGCCTCACAGGGCGAGGAGGGGACCGCATGGGTCAGCGGCTGGACGGTCTTCTACTGGGGCTGGTGGATTTCCTGGGCTCCGTTCGTCGGCGTCTTCATCGCCCGTATCTCCCGCGGGCGGACCGTTCGCGAGTTCGTCACGGGCGTGCTGCTGGTACCGACTCTGCTGACCTTCTTCTGGTTCGCCGTCCTCGGCGGGTCGGCACTCCACCGCGAGACGGTCGGTGAGGGCGGAATGGTGGGTGAGGACGGCACGGTCGGTACGGACAGCGCGCTCTTCCAGCTGCTCGACGGCCTGCCGGGCGGCGCGCTCGTCGCCGGGGCGACGATCCTGCTGATCGTGCTGTTCTTCGTCACCTCCTCCGACTCCGGCAGCTACGTGGTCGACGTGCTGGCCTCCGGAGGCGACCCCGAGCCGCCGACATGGAGCCGCGTGTTCTGGTGCGCGGCCCAGGGGGCCGTGGCCATCGCACTGCTGGTCGCCAGCGGCACGGGAACCGGGTCGCTGACCACGCTGCAGACGGTGGCGATCATCACGGCACTGCCCTTCAGCCTGGTGATGATCGGGATGTGCCTCGCCACGGCCAAGGCCTTCCGCCGAGAACACCACGCCAATCTGGCCGCTCAGCGGAGGAAACAGGAACAGCGGCTCATCGGCCAGGCCGTCACGGCGTTCGAGGAGGGCCTGGAGAACGGGTCTGCGTCGAACGGGTCCAATGACGGCACGGTGGACGCGCGCACCACATAGGCAGGCACCCGCGCGCCGCGCGCCTCGGCATCAGTCGTGAAGGTCGACGACTCGGGCCGCGGCGCGCGGCATGCACGGTGACCATGTGAGGGTGAAAGACGAAGCACCTACGTGCTTCTCGCGCCGCACGACGCGCAGTCCATGGTCGTATGCGCGATGGGGGCGCCTCCCATGCCTTTCGAGGGCGCTGTCACGTTGGCTGAGCGGGTGGGATGATCTTCTGGTTGATCGTGCTGGAGGGGGCTGTTCCGTGGGGGCCGTGGCTCCGTCGTACAAGGGGCACCGGTACCCGGTCGAGGTCATCTCCCACTGCGTGTGGCTGTATCACCGTTTCCCGCTGTCGTTTCCGCGAGGTCGAGGAGCTGATGCTCGAGCGCGGGATCGTCCTCTCCTACGAGACAGTGCGCCGCTGGTGCGCCAAGTTCGGGCAACGGTACGCCGATTCGCTGCGCCGCCAGCCGGCCCCGACCTGGTGACAAGTGGCACCTGGACGAGGTCTTCATCAAGATCAACGGGGAACAGAAGTATCTGTGGCGGGCGGTCGACCAGGACGGCAACGTCCTGGACATCCTGGCACAGAGCCGCCGGGACAAGGCCGCGGCCAAACGCTTCCCGCGCAGGCTGATGAAGAAGACCCGCACGGTGCCCAGGGTGATCGTCACCGACAAGCTCCGCTCCTACAAAGCGGCCCACCGCGAGGTCATGCCCTTCGTCGAGCACCGCTCCCACAAGGGGCTGAACAACCGGGCGGAGAACAGCCACCAGCCAACAAGGCAGCGCGAACGGGCGATGAAAGGCTTCCGCAGCGTCGGCGCAGCCCAGCGGTTCCTGTCCGCGTTCAGCGGCATCTCACCCCACTTCCGACCCCGACGCCACCTGATGACCGCCACCGAACACCGCACCGAGATGATCAACCGCTTCACCATCTGGGACCAGATCACCGGCGCCACCGGCCAGCTCACCGCAGCTTGAGTCGAGGCTGACACCCGGGCCAACCACACCTGGCGCACCGTCAGACACCCACATGTCCAACAACGTGACAGCGCCGTTCCAGGTGTTAACCGAGCGCGAGGAAAAGGCGTCCGTGACCATCGCCTCCAACGAATCGTTCGGAGGCTGGACGAAGACCTTCACCGACCCCCGGCTCTGCGCGGCCATCGTGGACCGGCTCACCTTCGGCGGCAACATCATCGAGACCGGCACCGACTCCTACCGCCTCGCACACGCCAAGAACCAACAGGGCAACGGCTGACCGACCAGCGCAACCGCGCCTACCCCAGCGGGAAGGAGGCCCGCTGCCGCCACCGCGTCCCGTCGTGGACCAGCAAGTCGACCGACGAGACCTGCGCGACGACGGGGAGACCGGTGAGCAGATCGGCCTCGGCCTTCTCCACGACAGTTTCGTCCTGGCCCTGGGCGACGGTCAGATGCGGGACAACATCGTCGAACTGCCCACCGAACGGCGGGCTTTCCGGCCACCGCTCCACGATGGCCTCGGTGAGACGCCTGAAGCCAGTGTCCGGTTCGGGGGCGAGATACAGCACTCCAGGGAACCGGCCGCAGTGGTCGAACCGGGCCTCGAAGGACTGGTGCCGACCGAGTACCTCGCCGATCGCGGCGCAGACACCCTCGTCAATGCGGCTCGCGTCGAGAAACGGGAAGAGCACGGTGACATGCGCCGGAACACCCGCACGGGCCGAGGGGTCAAGCCGGTCACGCCACGCTCGCACCAAAGGCTCCGCCTCCGGAACCTTCACGATCAGCCCCGACTGCCCTGCCTGGAATCCTTGCGCGTACTCATCCGCCATCGCATCTGTCTATCAGCGAGCCCCGACCGGCGGCGACCCGATAATCACCGCCATGCCAAGCAGGGACGGAGCACCAACCAAGCACACAGGTGGGGCCAAAGCACGGTGACAGATCATGCCCGTGAGATCACCAAGTGGGGCCCAATCCCGCTGTCGAACGGGGCCAGCTCACATTGTCGAAGCCACCTTCGCCCTGCTCCACCAGTTCAAACGACTCGCCGTCGTCGTTGCCCCAACGTCAGAGTTTCTGTCAGTGCCCCCGGTGTCTGTAAGCACTTCTTTGGGCTCCACCACACGGAACTGAAGTGGCTCCAGGCGTAAGAAGTTGATCTGGCTCCACTCTGCGCTCATGGCGCCGCATGGATCTTGGACGGCGGGATAGGGTCCGGTGGGAGGTGTGAGGGGAATGAGTTTCCGGTTGGCGGCGTACGCCGTGTGCATCGAGGGCGGGCGGGTACTGCTCGCCCATCACGCGTCGAACAACTGGACTCTTCCGGGCGGCAGGGTCGAGCACGCGGAGGATCCGTTTGACACGGTGGTCCGGGAGGTTGCTGAGGAGACCGGCTGCTCCGCGGTGGTCGAGCGCCTGCTGGGTGTGGATTCCAGGGTGATCCCCGCGGCCGTCGCGCGTGCGGGAATCGAGCACCAGAATGTCGGTGTCTTCTACCAGGTCCGTATCACTGGTGGCCAGCACCGGCCGGAGCCGAACGGCGAAACCGTCGAGTCGGTCTGGACTCCGATTCCCGATGTCGCTTGCCTGCGCCGGTCATCGCTGGTCGATGTCGGCCTCGCCCTGGCTCAGACGCTTCCGGTGACCGGCCACGTCGCTGCCGTTCCGGTCGGCGGCCTAATCCAGCACTGAGGCGCGCTGGCTGCTCCGCAGCCGGTGCTGAGGCCGAGATTTCGGCGGGCCACGGCTGGGTTTCCAGGGCTGCTTCGAGGCCCGCCACCGTGATGATGTCCGGCCATACCCTTCCGTGCAGGACGTTTGCGATCACCTGCCGGTTCACGCAGCTCTCCCGGGCAGGTCTCTGCATCGTGTCCCTCAGGTTGCGGGACAGCGCCTGCATCACCCGGGCACCGCGGTGCTCCTCCAACTCGGCCTCTGGCCAAGTACCCGTCACCACATACTCGTTCGGCGCCTTCGCGCGCCTGTTCCCACCCGGCATGCTCGCATTCTTCACCAACAGCCGGCTCGCCCGCGCACGGGAAATTCCGGGGCCCTGGGTACGCCGGTGCACGCGGGCGAGCGATGTGAACTCAGCCGTCGGCTTTGCAGGCCTGGCCTCGGCGGACAGCACTCCGCCGAGTGGTAACAGCTGTTACCATCAGGTTATGGCGAAGACGAAGACACAGTTGGGCGCGCGCGTCGACAGCGAGATCAAAGCCTTGGCTGAAGCCCGTGCCGCTGATCGCGGCCTGAGCCTCGGCGACTACATCGCCGGCCTCGTACGTGAGGACACAGAAGGGCTGAGGCAGCAGGGCCTGGACGCCGCCCGGCGCTTTCTCGACGAGCACCAGTCCGTCTTCGACGAGGCGGAAGACGGGGGCCATTACGCACCGGGGGCGCACGCCGCATAATGCACGTGTACATCGATGTCCCATGGATTCTCCAGGTTGCCGAACTCGCAGGCGCAGGTGATCCCGCCCCCGACGACTACGGGGTACCGGTAGCGGCGGTTGCCTGCCACCGAGCCGAACTGCTGGAAACACCCGTCTACGACGGTCCCTACGCCCGCGCCGCCGCCCTGGTACACATCCTCGGCCGCTGCCGCTGGCTGGAGCGTTCCAACATGGCCGTTGCTGCCGCGACCGGCGTGATGTACCTGGAGGCCTCCGGTGTCCCGGTCAAGCCTAGCCGTGAAGACGCTGTCGCTCTGCGTGACCTGTTGCGCGATCCCTCCTGCACCGCCAAGAGGATCGCCGCCCTGCTGCGCGCCTGGCCGCAGGCCACCTGAACTACGCCTCGGCAGTACGCGGGCGGCCCGCCTTGCAGCGCCGATGCCACCGCGCCCCGTGTGGCCGGGACGGGCCCGGCCTGCAGGCCCGGATCCCGGTCACGGCGGGCGGCTCACCGCAGGGGCCCCAGGCGGAGGCGGAAAAGGGCGGCTGTTGAGACCGGTGACCAGATCGCGGACCGAGCGGTTGTCAGCGGCCCGCCTTATGCTGCGGCCACCAGGGCACTGTCAACTTTGACGGGATGTCAGCGGAAATCACCGATCTCCTTCTTGATCATCTGACATCCCGTCAAAGTTGACAGTGCCCAGCGAAGCGATGCTCACCCTCGCGGCCGTCACGTTGATAACCCGTCGTCTCACCCGACAGCCTGTGTATCCCACTGAGCACTGTGCATCGTGAAGTCGCTGGTCACGGGGCTGGTGTGCGTGGGCATCGGGATGCTCATGCT
>NZ_VTHJ01000134.1 GCF_008386495.1 Streptomyces tailanensis
CGTTCGGGCTGTGAGCTGATGCTCACAGCCCGAACGACGCGGGTACGGGGCCAGTGCCCGGAACAACTCGCGAGGATCGGCGACCAGCTTGCTGACCGTGAGGTCCATCAGTCCGCGGACGTCGGTGATCGTCACACGATCGAGCTAATGATTCTGAGCGCTTGCTCAGTCCATCACGCCCGCCGTGGGGAAGCCAGCAGATACCGCTGCCGCGTACGGGGATCGGTGTGTTCGCCCGTCTGCCAGCCCGCCTTCTCCAGCGTCGCCGCGCAGGCCCGCAGGGCCTCGGGGGCCGGCTCGTGCACGGCGACGGCTTCCGGCTGGGGAGTCGCCCGCACCCGGTAGCCACCGGCCCGCGCGTCCGCCCCGGCAGGGCGATGGCCCGCGGCCTCCAGGGCGAGCGCGGCCGCCTGCACCAGATGCGTCCGCTCCCAGCCGCACGGGCGGTCCCTGGCGCCGCCGGGATTGGTCATCCGGCGCAGCTCCAGGAGCCCCTGCCAGGCACTGTGCACCTCACGTATGCGCGCGGGCCCGGCCGCGGTGGCCTCCTCACCGCCGACCCGTGCCGCGAACACCCCGGACTCGGCGGGGGCGGGGGCGGGCGTATCGGCAGCCAGGGCCGCCTCGGGCACCTGGGCGGCGGCCTCCCATACCTCCCGTATGCGATGGCCCGCCGGTGTCAGGAAGTGGTCGTGCGGCGGGCGCGGATGCCGGAACGCCAGCCCTCGCTTGACCAGCGCCGCGAGCTGAGCCTCCGTACCCGTCAGCCGCCCGGTCACCGGCTCGGCAGCCTCGATGATCCGCCGCTGGGCAGCGGTCGGTGGTCGTGTCACGGCACCCTCCTTCCCCCGGGGAGCGTCGACTCATGGGCGTCGATCAACCCACTCGAAGACTACGAGGAGGGTCTGACATTCCAACTTTTACGAGGGCCTGATGTTCCACCCGGCGATGACCGGACGACCGTGCTCCGTGCCGAGCCGGCAGACCGTCCCCGTGGCCAGCTGGAACAGCGCCCCGCCCGACGCCGGCAGCCCGAGCCAGCGGGCGGTGAGGACGCGCAGGAAGTGCCCATGCGCCACCAGCACCACACACCCCTCGGTGTTCGCCAGCGCGGCGTGCGCCTTCGCGAGCATGCGGTCGGCGCGCGCCCCGACCTCCTCCGGGCTCTCCCCGGGATGCTCGGGCGGTCCGGGCGCGACCCCCTCCGTGAACAGGAACCACTCCGGTCGGGTGCGATGGATCTCGACGGTGGTGACCCCCTCGTACCCGCCGTAGTCCCACTCGCGGAGGTCCGCGTCGACCCGCGCCCCGGCGAGACCGGCCAGCTCTGCCGTCTCCCGGGCGCGCTTCATCGGACTGACGAACACGGCGCCGATATGGTGCGAGTTGAGCAGCGGGGCGAGGCCGTGGGCCTGCGCCCGCCCGTTGTCCGTCAGCGGGATGTCGGTCCAGCTGGTGTGCTGCCCGGACACCGACCACTCGGTCTCACCGTGCCGCACAAGAAAGAGATCACCCATACCTCACAGGCTACGAGCCCAGCGCTCCAGCTCCGCGAACTCCGGCTCCCGCAGCCCCTTGCGCGGGTCGATCCGCAGCAGGAGCGCCGCCCCCTCGTGATGCTCCGCGACATGCCGTACGTCGAGATCGGTGATCATGTCGTCGACCCAGACGAACGGCCGCCCCGCCGCCCACTCCACGACCCGCCGCGTCTTCCAGTACAGCCCCTCCGGGTCCTCGGCGAACAGGTTCGTGAACTCGATGACCGGCAGATCCCGCGGCAACCCGATCACCGGCCCGATCATCTCGTTGGCCTCGTGCATCCACGTCGTCGCCCACGCCAGCTCGTACGGCAGCGCCAACAGCCGCTCCCCGTGCGCCGGGTTGAGCCGGATCCGCAGCCCCCGGCGCAGCCGCCGCGACCCCGGTTTCTGCCGCGCCGACCAGTTGGCGGGGTGCACCCGGCGGGTCACATAACCACGGGGTCGCCACAAGCGGGCGCCGAAGGGGTTGAGGGGGCCGTCGACGTCGAGGAGCAGCAGCGGTCGGTCAGTCATGGGGAAGGGCTACCCGTCGGATCCGGCCGTGGATCCCGGAGCCGGAAAGCGGCTGCGGGAACGGCCGAGGACGGATTAGCGTGTCGACCATGCGTTGATCTCGGAGGCGGCGGTGGCGCCGCCGCCATGGACGGTACGGCCGTGTCCTCGTCGGTCCGTCGGCGTTCGGCGGTCGGCGAGGGCGATCCGGCATGTCCAGCCCCCGCCCCCACTGGAGATCACGACATGTTCCCCTCGTTCCCTCTCACCTACGAGGCCCTGCTCGACCGCGTCACCGACGACCCCGCCGTCGTCGGACTCGTCCTCAAGGGCTCGCACGCGCACGACGGCATGGCCACCGAGCACTCCGACCACGACGTGTACGTCGTCCTCGCCGACGGGGTCGACAGTGACCTCACACGGCTCGACGGCCACAGGTCCGCCGAACTCGACCTGCTCGTCACCACGGTCGGCGCCTTCCGCCGACTCGGGGGACACGAGAGGTACGCCCTCGCCCGGGCCCGGGTCGTGCTCGACCGGCTCGACGGCGGCATCGCGGAGCTCGTCGCAGCCCAGGCGCGCCTCGACCCCGACGAGGCGTTCCGGGAGGCGGCCGGTCTGCTGGACGCCTACGCCAACTCCCTCTACCGGTCGATCAAGAACGCTCGCGACGGCCACCGACTGGCAGCCCGGCTCGACGCCGCCGACAGCGTCCGCTTCCTGCTGGACTTCCTGTTCACCCTCCACCACCGCCCCAGCCCCTACAACAAGTACCTGGAGTGGGAACTGGAGCGGTTCCCCCTGCCGGGCTGGCACACGACGACACTCCTCGACAGCCTCGGGCGGATCACGGCGACAGGGGACACGGACGCACAACGGCGACTCTTCGTCCAGGTCGAGGCCGCGGCACGAGAGGCCGGCCACGGACCCGTCCTGGATGCCTGGGGCGAGGACCTGCCGTTGATGCGCCCTGGGTCGCGGTCCCGACCTACTGCCGGTACCCGCTGAGGAACCGCCCGATCCGCCCGATCGCCGCCTCCAGGTCCTCCGCGTACGGGAGCGTGAGGATGCGGAAGTGGTCGGGGGTGGGCCAGTTGAAGCCGGTGCCCTGGACGACCTGGATCTTTTCCCTCAGGAGCAGGTCCAGGACGAACTTCTCGTCGTCGTGGATCTTGTGCACCTTGGGGTCGAGGCGGGGGAAGGCGTACAGCGAGCCCTTCGGCTTCACGCACGACACACCGGGGATCTCATTGAGCTTCTCCCAGGCCACGTTCCGCTGTTCGTGCAGCCGGCCGCCCGGCGCGGTCAGTTCATTGATGGACTGGCGGCCCCCCAGCGCGGCCTGGATGGCGTACTGCGCGGGCGCGTTGGCGCACAGCCGCATGGAGGCGAGCATGGTCAGGCCCTCCAGGTAGTTGCGGGCGTGCTGTTTGGGGCCGGTGACGACCAGCCAGCCGGAGCGGAAGCCCGCGACGCGGTACGTCTTGGACAGGCCGCAGAAGGTGAGGACCACCAGGTCGGGGGCGAGCGCGGCGGCCGAGTGGTGCACGGCGTCGTCGTACAGGATCTGGTCGTAGATCTCGTCGGCGAAGACCATCAGGCCGTGCCTGCGGGCGAGGTCGAGGATGCCCTCGATGATCTCCTTCGGGTAGACCGCGCCGGTGGGGTTGTTCGGGTTGATGATGACCACGGCCTTCGTACGGTCCGTGATCTTCGACGCCATGTCGTCCAGGTCCGGGTACCAGTCGGCCTGTTCGTCGCAGAGGTAGTGGACCGCCTTGCCGCCCGCGAGCGTCGTGACGGCCGTCCAGAGCGGGAAGTCGGGGGCGGGGATGAGCACTTCGTCGCCGTCCTCGACCAGCGCGGTCACGGCCATCGAGATCAGCTCGGAGATGCCGTTGCCGAGGAAGACGTCGTCGACGTCGACGGCCAGGCCCAGGTTCTGGTAGCGCCCGGCGACGGCCCGGCGGGCCGAGAGGACGCCCCGGGAGTCCGTGTAGCCGTGCGCCTGCGGGAGCATCCGGATCATGTCCTGGAGGATCTCCTCGGGCGCCTCGAAGCCGAACAGCGCGGGGTTGCCGGTGTTCAGGCGCAGCACGCTGTGGCCGGCCTTCTCCAGCGCGTCCGCGTGTTCGATCACGGGGCCGCGGATCTCGTAACAGACCTCGCTGAGCTTGTTCGACTGCCGGAACTCCATGCGCCCCTCCAGTATCTGGTGTTACTTGGTTTTACCAAGTCAGCACTTGGAAAGTCCAATGACATGTCTAGACTGCGTCGCATGTCACCTCGCCGAAGCTACGACCAGTACTGTTCCGCCGCCCGGGCGCTCGACCTCGTCGGCGACCGCTGGACCCTGCTGATCGTGCGCGAACTGCTGGCCGGTCCGCGCCGCTACACGGACCTCCACGCGGACCTTCCGGGTGTCAGCACGGATGTTCTTGCCTCGCGGCTGAAGGACATGGAGCGGGACGGACTGTCCACGCGGCGTCGGCTGCCGCCGCCGGGTGCTGCCTACGTCTACGAACTCACCGGGCGGGGGCGCGAGTTGCTGCCCGTGCTGCAGGCGCTCGGGGCGTGGGGTTCGGCCGCGCTGGGCGAGCGCCGGGCCACCGACGCCGTACGCGCGCACTGGTTCGCCCTGCCGCTGCTGCGCGGGCTCGACGGGTGTGCCGCCGGGCTTGTCGAAGTGGGGCTGGAGGAGGGGCGGTTCCATGTGTGGGTCGGTGCGGAAGAAGGGCCGGTCTACGGGGAGGGGGCCGCGCCCGAGTCACCGGACGTCCGGCTGTCGATCGACGCGGCGACCTGCGGTGCGCTCGGCCGGGGGGAGTTGAGCCTGCGGGACGCCGTACGGCAGAGGCGGGTCGAGGTGGAGGGCGACGGAGCCTTGGCGAAGGAGTTGCGGGAGGGGTGAGGCGGTGGACGGCATCGGCCCCACACCCAGCCGATGCATGGGGTGCGGGGCCGAAGCCGTTGTGGGAGCGCTGTTGTCGGGCTACTCCTGGTCGGCGGTGCGGCGGCGCTTCCACCACACCAGTCCGCCACCGACGGCGGCCAGGGCCGCGGCGAGTCCGGCGATCAGGCCCACCGGGGTGCCGGTACCGGTGTCGGCGAGGTCCCCCTCCGGGTCCTGCTCGTCCTTGCCGCCGCTGCCGCTGCCGCCGCCGCTGGCCGGGGGCGTCGCGGGATCGGAGGGCTTGTCCGTCGGATCGTCCGGATCGTCCGGATCGGTCGGTGTCGGCGTCGGCTCGGGAGTCGGGTCCGGGCCCGGGTCGTTGCTCCCGCCGGAGACATCGGAGGTGACGGTGTTGCCGCCCAGGAGCAGCAGGTTCGCGTCACCGCCCCTGGTGTTGTCCGCCAGCGTGCGCACCGATGCCTTCGTCTCGCGCGGCAGATAGCGGTGCTCGGTGTCGAAGCGGAGCTTGTTCATGTTCCGCTTGGGCTGCTTCAACATCCGGATCCCCCTGTCCCGCCAACGACCATAGCCATCAGTAAGACGAACGACACAGCCCCGCTCGAATCACGACTTTCCCAACGGAGTCGTTCACGCCCGGGAGGAATCGCATCCTTGTGGTCGCGGCGCGGAGCGCCGCGGTGTCGCTGGTGCGTGTTGGGCCGCGAAGCGGCCGGGTGTCGCTTCCGGCGGAGCCGGTGCTGCTGCTCGACGGAAATGTCACCCGGTCGGGTGGCAGATGGTGAACATGCGGTGGGCTGTCGTGCACGCGCGTACGTTGGGTGATCGTGAAGCTGGTGGTGCAGGTGCAGCTGCTGCCGACGCCTGTGCAGGCGGCGGCACTTGAGGCGACCCTGCGTGCCTGCAACGAAGCGGCCACCTGGGCCAGCGGCGTGGCGTTCAAGAAGGACGTGAAGCGGAACTTCGCGCTGCGCGAGCACACCTACGACCAGATCAAGGCCCGGTGGGGGCTGGGGGCGCAGGCTGCCCAGCACGTGATCAAGAAGACCTGCGACGCGTACGCCACGCTGAAGGCGAACCTGAAGGCGGGGAATCTGGGCAGGCCCGGCTCGAAGCGGTATCGCCGGGCGGTGCAGAAGCCGGTTGTCTTCCGCCCGCAGGGTGGGCAGCCGTATGACGACCGGATGCTGTCCTGGCAGATCGCCGAGCGGCGCATCTCGATCTGGACGACTGCCGGGCGGGTCAAGGAGGTGGCTTTCACTGCGAGCCAGGAGCAGCTGGCCACCCTCGCCCTGTACCGCAAAGGTGAATCGGACCTGGTGCGCCGGGACGGCATGTGGTTCCTGCTGGCCACCTGTGACGTCCCCGAACAGTCCTTGAACACCGACCCGGTGGACTTCCTCGGCATCGACCTGGGCATGGTGAATATCGCCACCACCTCGGACGGCGAGATCATGGCCGGGCGTCAGCTCAACCGCACCCGCGTGCGGGAACGGAAACTGCGCACCAAGCTGCAGAAGAAGAACACCCCGTCCGCCAAACGCCGCCTGAACAAGCGCAGGCGCAAGGAGGCGCGGCGGGCCAGAGACATCAACCACAAGATCGCGAAGCATGTGGTGGCCGAGGCTGAACGCACCGGTCGCGGGATCGCCCTGGAGGATCTGACGGGCATCCGTGAACGGGTACGGCTTCGAAAGCCCCAACGGGCCACCCTCCACAGCTGGGCCTTCGCCCAGCTGGGCAGCTTCATCGCGTACAAGGCCCGCCGGGCGGGAGTGCCGGTCGTCTATGTTGATCCGGCGTACACCTCGCGCACCTGCGCCGAGTGCGGGCACATCGAGAAAGCGAACCGGGTCTCACAGGCCCGCTTCGCGTGCCGGTCCTGCGGATTCGTTGATCACGCGGACCGGAACAGCTCCCGCAACATCCGCGCCAGAGCGTGGGAGTTGTGGCGACGCGGGGCCGAGTCAACGGCCCCTGCCCCACCACCGCGACAGCGTGCCGGTGGGGCTGGACGCAAACGCAGCGCCACAGCCAGTGACGCCCGTTGTGCAAGCCCGTCGCTTTAGCGGCAATGCCGCGTAGTTAAGCCGCAGGTGGGCTGGTCAAGGGCTGGCTCTGATCGCTGTGGATCCATGCT
>NZ_VTHJ01000135.1:0-1503 GCF_008386495.1 Streptomyces tailanensis
GGAGCGCCAACTCGGGCGTGAGATGGGGCTGGTGGTCTCCTCGCTCCACAGCGATCACGGCGTTCAGCTGCTGTGCGGAACCGGCGTGGCGGAACTGATCGGCGAGAGTCGGGTCACCGGCGTACGGCTCGCCGACGGGCGGGTGCTGCCCGCCGACATCGTCGTGGCCGGCGTGGGCGTGCGGCCCAACACCGACTGGCTCGCCGGCTCCGGCGTGCAGGTGGACGACGGAGTGGTGTGCGACTCCGGCTGCTCGACCGGTGTCCCGGGCGTGGTCGCCGTCGGTGACGTCGCCCGCTGCCCCCACCCGTTCACCGGACGGCACGCCCGCATCGAGCACTGGAGCAACGCCACCGAACAGGCGAAGACCGCCGCCCGCACACTCCTGACCGGTGTCTCGGCCCCCGCCCCGCACACCCCGCCGTACTTCTGGTCCGACCAGTACCAGGCCCGCATCCAGGTCGCCGGATACGTCGCCCCCGGCGCCGAGCCCGAGATCGTCGAAGGCGACGTCGACAGCCGCGCCTTCACGGCCGTCTACCGGCGCGAGGGCACCCCCGTCGCCGTCCTCTCCCTCAACCAGCCGAAGTTCTTCAACCGGCTCCGCCGCACCCTCGTCCCCGCCGCCGCAGCCGTCGTGTCATGAACCCCGGGCGTCAACTCTCCCTGGAATCCGCAGAAGAGACCGCCACGAGCATTCCGCGGCACCTGCGGTACACCTGGGACCACGAGTGGCTCGTCGTGGACGAGGGCAACGCCACCGTCGGCATCACCGCGTTCGCGGCGCAGGCCCTCGGTGACGTGGTCGACCTCCGGCTGCCCGCGGTCGGTTCCTGGGTCGAGGCGGGGGAGAGCTGCGGACAGATCCAGTCACGGACCGCCGTCAGCGGCCTGTACGCCCCCGCCTCGGGCCGGGTCCTGGAAGTCAACCCCGTGCTGGCCGACGACCCCGGCGTCGTCAACGCCGCCCCCTACACCGGCGGCTGGCTGTTCCGGCTGCGGGTCGAGAACATCGCCGGCGTGCTGACCCCCGATGCCTACGCCGCCCACTGTGCCCACACGCAAGGAGACCGCCGATGACCCTGTTCGACCAGCCCCTGCACGAGCTCGACCCCGAGGTCGCCGCCGCGGTCGACGCGGAGCTGGGGCGCCAGCAGTCCACCCTGGAGATGATCGCCTCGGAGAACTTCGCGCCGGTCGCCGTGCTGCAGGCGCAGGGTTCGGTCCTGACCAACAAGTACGCCGAGGGCTACCCCGGCCGCCGCTACTACGGCGGCTGCGAGCACGTCGACATCGCCGAGCAGATCGCCATCGACCGGGTCAAGGATCTGTTCGGCGCCGAGTACGCCAACGTCCAGCCCCACTCGGGCGCCTCCGCCAACCAGGCGGCGCTCTTCGCGCTGGCCCAGCCCGGCGACACGATCCTCGGCCTGGACCTGGCGCACGGCGGCCACCTCACCCACGGCATGAAGATCAATTTCTCGGGCAAACAGTTCCACGTGG
>NZ_VTHJ01000135.1:1530-7769 GCF_008386495.1 Streptomyces tailanensis
CGGGCAAACAGTTCCACGTGGTCCCGTACCACGTGGACCCCGAGTCCGGTCTGGTCGACATGGCGGAGCTGGAGCGTCTCGCCAAGGAGCACGGGCCGAAGGTGATCATCGCAGGGTGGTCGGCGTACCCGCGCCAGCTCGACTTCGCCGAGTTCCGGCGGATCGCCGACGAGGTCGGGGCGTACCTGTGGGTGGACATGGCGCACTTCGCCGGTCTGGTCGCGGCGGGGCTGCACCCGAACCCGGTCGAGTACGCGGATGTCGTCACCTCCACCACGCACAAGACGCTGGGCGGCCCGCGCGGCGGCATCATCCTCGCGAAGCAGGACTTCGCGAAGAAGCTGAACTCGTCCGTCTTCCCGGGCTTCCAGGGCGGTCCCCTGGAGCACGTGATCGCGGCCAAGGCGGTCTCCTTCAAGGTGGCCGCGTCGGAGGAGTTCAAGGAGCGTCAGCGCCGTACGGTCGAGGGCGCGAAGATCCTCGCCGAGCGGCTGACCGCGCCGGACGCGCGTGCGGCCGGGGTGAACGTGCTCTCCGGCGGCACGGACGTGCACCTGATCCTGGTCGACCTGCGCAACTCCGAGCTGGACGGGCAGCAGGCCGAGGACCGTCTCCACGAGGTCGGCATCACCGTCAACCGCAACGCCGTCCCCAACGACCCGCGCCCGCCGATGGTCACCTCCGGCCTGCGCATCGGCACCCCCGCCCTGGCCACCCGCGGCTTCACGGCCGAGGACTTCACCGAGGTCGCGGACGTCATCGCCGAGGCACTGAAGCCGTCGTACGACGTGGAGGCCCTGAAGGCCCGGGTGAAGGCGCTGGCCGACAAGCACCCGCTCTACCCCGGCCTGTAACCGACACCCTCCCGCAGGGGCGCGCCGTGACCACTCGGCACGCCCCTCCAATCCCACGGAGCATGGCGTGGCAATCAGCGTCTTCGACCTGTTCTCCATAGGCATCGGCCCGTCCAGTTCGCACACCGTCGGCCCGATGCGCGCCGCCGGGATGTTCGTCGCCCGGCTGAAGCAGGAAGGCGTGCTCGCCCAGACCGCCGCGGTGAGGGCGGAGCTGTTCGGCTCCCTCGGCGCCACCGGCCACGGCCACGGCACCCCCAAGGCGGTGCTGCTAGGCCTGGAGGGCTACGAGCCGCACACGGTCGACGTCGCCCAGGCCGACCTGGACGTCGAGCGAATCCGCAGCACCGGACGCATCCGCCTCCTCGGCGCCGAGATCGGCCCGGTCCACGAGATCGACTTCGACGCCTCGACCCAGCTCGTCCTGCATCGCCGGCGGTCGCTGCCATACCACGCCAACGGCATGATCCTCTTCGCGTACGACGGCGACGGCGTGCCGCTGCTGGAGAAGACGTACTACTCCGTGGGCGGCGGCTTCGTCGTCGACGAGGACGCGGTCGGCGCGGACCGGATCAAGCCCGACGACACGGTGCCGGCCCACCCGTTCAGCACTGGCGACGAACTGCTGCGCCTGACGAAGGAGACGGGCCTGTCGATCTCCGCGCTGATGCTGGAGAACGAGAAGGCCTGGCGCACCGAGGAGGAGATCCGCGCCGGCCTGCTGGAGATCTGGCGGGTCATGGCGGCCTGTGTCGCACGCGGACTGGGCCGCGAGGGCATCCTCCCCGGCGGTCTGAAGGTCCGCCGCCGGGCCGCGGCGGGGGCCCGGGCGCTGCGCGGCGAGGGCGACCCGGCGGGCCGTGCCATGGAATGGGTGACCCTCTACGCGATGGCTGTGAACGAGGAGAACGCCGCGGGCGGCCGGGTCGTCACCGCCCCGACCAACGGCGCGGCGGGCATCATCCCCGCCGTCCTGCACTACTTCCTCGACTTCGTGCCGGGCGCCGACGAGGACGGCATCGTCCGCTTCCTCCTCGCGGCGGGCGCCATCGGCCTGCTCTTCAAGGAGAACGCGTCCATCTCCGGCGCCGAGGTCGGCTGCCAGGGCGAGGTCGGCTCGGCCTGCTCGATGGCCGCCGGTGGTCTCGCCGAGGTGCTCGGCGGCAGCCCCGAACAGGTCGAGAACGCCGCCGAGATCGGCATGGAGCACAACCTCGGGCTGACCTGTGACCCGGTCGGCGGCCTGGTCCAGATCCCCTGCATCGAACGCAACGGCATGGCCGCGGTCAAGGCCATAACCGCCGCCCGGATGGCGCTGCGCGGCGACGGCCGCCACCACGTCTCCCTCGACAAGGTCATCAAGACCATGAAGGAGACCGGCGCCGACATGAAGGTCAAGTACAAGGAGACCGCCCGCGGCGGCCTCGCCGTCAACGTCATCGAGTGCTGAGGAGACGGACGGAACGGGACAGGGACGAAGCAGGAGAAAGGGCAGCAGCCATGCTCATCGACAAGGTCCACCGACAGAACTGGGAGTGAGGCCATGGGACGGGTCACCGAGCGACGGCGCGTGGTCCGGGTGCGGGACGGTGCGGTGAGTACGCGCCCGGACACGCTGGTGGCGGAGGAGCCACTGGAGATCCGGCTCGGCGGCAAGCCGCTGGCGATCACCATGCGCACGCCCGGGGACGACTTCGCGCTCGCCGCCGGGTTCCTGGTGAGCGAGGGCGTCGTGAGCCGGGCCGAGGATGTGGCGAACATCGTGTACTGCGCGGGCGCCACGGACGACGGTTCGAACACGTACAACGTCGTCGACGTGCAGCTCGCCCCCGGCGTGCCGCTGCCCGACATCACGCTCGAGCGGAACGTGTACACCACGTCGTCGTGCGGCCTGTGCGGCAAGGCCAGCCTGGACGCCGTACGGACCACGGCGCGGTGGCCGATCGCCGACACGCCCCCGGTCCGGGTCAGCCCCGAGCTGATGGCTGCCCTGCCTGACCAACTGCGAGCCGCGCAGAGGGTGTTCGACCGCACCGGTGGACTGCATGCCGCCGGATTGTTCTCGCCCGAGGGCGAACTGCTGGACCTGCGGGAGGACGTCGGCCGGCACAACGCCGTCGACAAGCTGATCGGCCGGGCGCTCCAGTCCGGCCAACTGCCGTTGTCCCGGACCATTCTGCTGGTGTCCGGGCGGGCGTCCTTCGAGCTGGCGCAGAAGGCCGTCATGGCGGGCATCCCCGTGCTGGCGGCGGTCTCGGCGCCGTCCTCCCTCGCGGTGGACCTGGCGACGGAGACCGGGCTCACGCTCGTCGGCTTCCTGCGCGGCGCCTCCATGAATGTGTACGCGGGCGAGCAGCGCGTCGACCTGGATGCCGCGGCAACGACAGGAGCCAGTACGTGACCCGGCTCGTAGGGTTCCAGCGCAGCCGTGGCCACGACAACACCCTCGTCGGCCCGCCCCGATCGCGGCCACCCGGCGCCCACAGCCGCCCCCGCCGCGTCGCCATGCTCAGCGTCCACACCTCACCCCTGCACCAGCCCGGCACCGGCGACGCCGGCGGGATGAACGTCTACATCGTCGAGCTCGCCAAGCGACTTGCCGTCACCGGTATCGAAGTGGACATCTTCACGCGGGCGACCTCCGCCGCGCTCCCACCCGTCGTCGAGCTCGCCCCCGGCGTCCTGGTACGGCACGTGGACGCCGGACCCTACGAGGGCCTGGCCAAGGAGGACCTCCCCACCCACCTGTGCGCCTTCACGCACGGCGTGACCCGGGCCTGGGCCGGCCACCACCCCGGCCACTACGACCTGGTCCACTCCCACTACTGGCTCTCGGGCCACGTCGGCCGGCTGGCCGCCCGGCGCTGGGGCGTCCCACTCGTCCACGCCATGCACACCATGGCCAAGGTCAAGAACGCCTCCCTCGCCGAGGGCGACACCCCCGAGCCCGCCTCCCGCGTCATCGGTGAGACCCAAGTCGTTCGGGCAGCCGACCGGTTGATAGCGAACACCGAGAAGGAGGCGGAGGAACTCCTCCACCACTACGACGCCGACCCCGGCCGGGTCGCCGTCGTCCACCCCGGTGTCAACCTGGAGCGTTTCCGACTCGACGCCTCCGGTGTCGAGGCCGGACGGGCCGTGGCCCGGTCCCGCCTCGGTCTTCCGCAGGACGCGCTGATCCCCCTGTTCGTGGGCCGCATACAGCCGCTGAAGGCGCCGGACGTCCTGCTGCGCGCGGTGGCCCGGCTGCTGGAGCGGCGGCCGCGGCTACGTGAGCGGATCGTGGTGCCGGTCGTGGGTGGGCCGAGCGGGAGCGGCCTGGCCAGGCCGGAAGGGCTGCAGAAGCTGGCGGCCTGTCTCGGCATCTCCGACGTGGTGCTGTTTCGGCCGCCGGTCGGTCAGGACCAGCTCGCCGACTGGTACCGGGCGGCGTCCGTCCTGGTCATGCCGTCCTACAGCGAGTCCTTCGGCCTGGTGGCCGTCGAGGCGCAGGCCTGCGGCACCCCGGTGATCGCTGCCGAAGTCGGCGGCTTGCCGGTGGCGGTGAAGGACGGGATGAGCGGCGCTCTCGTACCGGGGCACGATCCGGTGGACTACGCGGAAGCGCTGTCCGGCTTCGCCGACGACCCCGCACGCTCCACCCGGATGGGCGAGGCCGCGGCCCGGCACGCCCGCTCCTTCGGTTGGGACACGGCCGCGGCGACGACGGCGGACGTGTACGCCGCGGTCCTGCACGAGCGTAGGCTCCGCCGGATCTCGTGACTCTCCCCCGGCAGGGCATTGTGTACGGGCAGGCCGTCCAGAGCGTCGTAACCGATCACGCTCTCACTCTCGTACGCATACGAAGAGCGCCGTGACCGGGATGGGCTGGATGGACGTCACCGGCTGTCGCTCCCGTCGGTTCCCGGCAGCGCCGCCCGTCCGGCTTCCAGTCGGGCCACGGGGACGCGGAACGGTGAGCAGGAGACGTAGTCCAGTCCCGTGCCGTGGAAGAAGTGCACGGAGTCGGGGTCGCCGCCGTGTTCGCCGCAGACACCGATCTTCAGGTCCGGCCGTGCGGCGCGGCCCTCGGCGACGGCGATCCCGACCAGGCGCCCCACGCCCTGCCGGTCGAGGGTCTCGAACGGGGAGGCGGGGAAGACGCCCTTGTCGAGATAGACGGAGAAGAACGCGGCCTCGACGTCGTCGCGGGAGAAGCCCCAGGTGGTCTCGGTGAGGTCGTTGGTGCCGAAGGAGAAGAACTCCGCCTCCTCGGCGATCCGGTCCGCGGTGAGCGCGGCCCGGGGCAGTTCGATCATGGTGCCGACCGGGCAGTGCACGGCGACGCCGGACTCCTCGGACACCTCAGCGAGGACGCGTTCGACCTCCGCACGGGCCAGCCGCAGTTCCTCGACGGCGCCGACCAGCCGCACCATGATCTCCGCCTCGGGGGAGCCCCCGGCCCTCGTACGTTCCACGACGGCCTCGGCGATGGCCCGCACCTGCATGGCGACCAGCCCCGGGATCACCAGGCCGAGCCGCACGCCGCGCAGGCCGAGCATCGGGTTGTCCTCGTGCATACGGTTCACGGCGCCGAGCAGTTCGGTGTCGCGCGGGTCCGGCAGGGTGCCGCGGGCCTCGGCGGAGTCGAAGACCACCGCGCCGACCGCCGCCCCCGGCGAGGCCGCGATGCCGTGGGCGAGCGCCTGACCGGTCGCCGAGGCGTCGAAGCGCGGGAACATCAGCCGCGCCAGCCCCTCCCCGCTCACCCGGGCCAGACCCTCCGCCGGGGTGATGAGCCCCTCGTCGACCAGCTCCGCGGCGATGGCGAACGCGGCCTCGGCGGTCCGCTTGCCCACCCGGGTCTGCAGCATCCACAGCCTGCCGCGCTCGATGGTGAACTCGATGTCGCACAGGTCCCGATAGTGGCTCTCCAGCGTCCGCATGTGGTCCCGCAACTGGCGGTACGACCGCGCGTCCAGGCGCTCCAACTCGGCCAGGGGCGCGGTGTTGCGGATTCCGGCGACGACGTCCTCGCCCTGCGCGTTGGGCAGGTAGTCGCCGTACAGGCCCGTACGCCCGGTGGCCGGGTCGCGGGTGAAGGCCACCCCGCTGCCCGAGTCGGCGCCGAGATTGCCGTAGACCATCCGCTGCACGGTGACCGCGGTGCCGAGATCGTCCAGGATGTGCTCACGGCGCCGGTACAGGCGCGCCCGTTCGCCGTTCCAGGACCGGAAGACGGCCTGGATCGCCCGGCGCAGCTGCTCGGCGGGGGCCTCGGGGAAGTCCTCGCCGGTCCGGTCGTGGATCAGGTTCTTGTACGTCTCCATGAGCTGGGCGAGGTCGCCGGCGTCCAGGTGAACGTCGTCCGGCACGTGCCGGAGATCCTTGAGCAGCGTCATGGCC
>NZ_VTHJ01000135.1:7797-12596 GCF_008386495.1 Streptomyces tailanensis
TGAGCAGCGTCATGGCCTGCTCGAACAGGGCGGAGTCGACTCCCATCACCGTGCTGCCGAACCTCTGCACGAGGCGACGGTAGGAGTCCCAGGCGAAACGCTCGCTGCCGGACACCTTGGCCAGGCCCAGCACGGAATCGTCGTTGAGGCCGATGTCGAGGACCGTCTCCATCATCCCGGGCATGGAGAACCGGGCGCCGGACCGTACGGACACCAGCAGCGGATCGTCCGGCTGCCCGAGGCGGCGCCCGGCGGACTCCTCCAAGGCGGTCAGATGCCGGGAGACCTCCGGGACAGGCCCTCGGGTTCCGCGCCCGTCGACAGGAAGGCACGGCAGGCCTCGGTACTGACGATGAAGCCGGGCGGCACCGGCAGACCGAGCCGGGCCATCTCCGCCAGATTCGCTCCCTTGCCGCCCAGCAGGTCGGCCAGATCACGACCGCCCTCGTGGAAGTCGTACACGTAACGGACCATGACGTCGCGCTCCTCAGCTCTCTCGGCCGGGTTCGCGCCGCTTGCCGTTCCAGGCTCGGACGGAGGGCGATACGGCGCCACGTGCCGGCCGTCCCGGGCGGTGGGCCGATCGGCCCGGACGCGACAACCCGATACGGGTCTTCCCGCTCGACGTGCGTCCGCCGGACGGCGGCGGGGTGACCGTCTGCCGCGAGCCGCGAGCCGCGAGCCGCGAGCCGCGAGCCGCGAGCCGCGAGCCGCGAGCCGCGAGCCGCGCTCCCGCGGAGGCCCCGCTGGACTCCGCTGGGCCGAACGTCCCTCGGCCCGCCCCCGTCCGGCCCATCCGCCGTCCGCCGGCGCGCCCGCAGGCTGGGGGCGCGTCCCGGCACACCGCTGGGCACCGGTCGGAAGGACGAGGGACATGGGCGTACGCGTGGGCATCAACGGCTGCGACCGCATCGGCCGCAATTACCTGCGGTGCGTGCTGGAACGCGCGGAGCACGCCTCCGGCACCCCGGTCGAGGTGGTGGCGGTCAACGACATCACCTCACCGGCCACGCCGGCCGCCCCGGCCTACGGTGGAAGGGTGACCTGTCGTCCATGAGTGGAGAAGGACACATGGAGATCGTCGCGTACGGCGTCCTCGGGGACGAGGAGCCGCTGCTGCGGGCGGCTTTCGACCGCGCGTTCGCCGGCCGTCACGGGCTGCGCTGCCTGGGACTGTTCCTGAACTGGGACTCCGCCCCGACCGCGGCCGGCCACGAGGTTGTGCTCTGCGGTGTCAACGACACGCTGGACGCGGAGGTGCTGGGCTCGCTGGCCGCGGGCGGCACGCGGATGATCGCGCAGCGGGCCACCGGCTTCAACAACATCGACCTGGTGGTGGCCGAGAGGCTGGGGCTGACGGTGGCGCGGGTGGCGTCCTACTCGCCGTACTCGGTCGCCGAGTTCGCCTGGGCGCTGGCGCTCGCCGTCGACCGCCGGATCGTACGGGCCGCCCACCGCACCCGTGAGTTCGACTTCCGGCTCGACGGACTCATGGGCCGCGACCTGCACGGCCGTACGGCCGGAGTGATGGGCACCGGCAGGATCGGCACCGCGTTCGCCCGGATCGCCCATGGCTTCGGCATGCGACTGCTGGGCTGGGACATCACCGAGAACCCCGACTGCCTGGCCCTGGGCACGAAGTACGTCGAGAACGAGCGACTGCTCGCCGAGTCGGACCTGGTCAGTCTGCACGTGCCGCTGACGAGCGACACCCACCACCTGGTGGACGCCGAAGCCCTGGCGATGATGAAGGACGACGCCGTCCTGATCAACTCCAGCCGCGGCGGCCTGGTCGACACCGACGCCCTGCTGGAAACTTTGCGCGCCGGGCGGCTGGGCGGGGTCGGACTGGACGTATACGAGGAGGAGGCCGGGGTGTTCTTCCTCGACAAGTCCCTGGAGGTGATGACCGACGAACGCCTCGCCCGCCTGATGACCTTCAACAACGTCCTGGTCACCTCGCACCAGGCGTACTTCACCCGGGACGCCGTCGGACAGATCGCCGACACCACCGTCCACAACATCGAGGACTACTTCGCGGGCCGCACCGGCGACAACACGCTCGTTCCCGCAAGGGTGTGAGCATGCGGCAAGGCGTGAGCATGCGGCAAGGCGTGAGCATGCGTCGGGCACCCGCCGACCCGGACCGCCGCCCGGCGGCGGGGCAGGAGGTTGCGATGGCCAGGCGACAGATCGACATGGACACGGTGACCACCCTGGTCGCGGCAGCCGCGGCGGCCCCTTCCCTGCACAACGCCCAGCCGTGGAGCTTCCGCTTCCACACCGACCAGGGCGTCCTGCTGCTGCGCGCCGATCTGGAGCGTGCCATGCACCGCACCGACCCCGGCCACCGTGCCCTGCACATCGGATGCGGGGCCGCGCTGTTCAATCTGCGCGTCGCCGCCGCGTACGCCGGATTCACCGTACGGAACCGGCTGCTGCCCCAGCCCGCGGATCCGCTGCTGCTCGCCGCCGTGCACCTGGACGATCCCGATGAACCGGAGCAGGAGGCGGACGACCTCGCACGTCTGCATCCCGCCATCGCACAGCGCCACTCCAGCCGCTACCCCTTCGAGGAGAAGGACATCCCGGACGCCGTACGGACCGCACTGCGGGCGGCGGCGGCCGGGGAGGGCGCCGAGTTGCTCTTCCCGGGGCCCTGGCACACCGAGTCCCTCCTGGAACTGGTCCGCGACGCGGAGAGCCGCGACGCCCTCGACCCCGCCGGGACGGAGGACCTGCACCGCTGGACCCGGCTCGGGCCGGAGGCGGACATCGCCACCGACGGCGTCCCCGAGTACGCGTTCGGGCCGCGTCGGAGGGACGGCAGGGCTCCCCTCCGCGACTTCGCCGGGCGGCGGCCGGTGGCCGACCGCGGCACCACCGGGTTCGAGCGGCATCCGCACCTCGCGCTGCTGAGCACCCGCGGCGACGCGCCCGCCGACTGGCTGATCGCCGGCCAGGCGCTGGAACGCGTCCTCCTCGAAGCCACCCTCGCCGGCCTCGCCACCTCCCTGACGTCCCACCCCCGGGAAACCCCCGACCTTCGCCTGCTGGCCCGCGACCCGCTCTCGGGCACGGGCCACGTCCAGATGGTGCTGCGCATCGGATACGGCCCCCACGGCCCCGCGACACCCCGGCGCCCCGTACGGGAAGTCCTGGACATCGCCCAGGGGCCGAGCGGGACCGGGTGAGGGGCCGCCATGGAAACCCGGGAGATCGACTCTCACATGAAGGAGTCCCCATGACCGAGTCGAGTCGCACACGTGACCCGGCCGACGCCCTCTCACCCGTACTGCGCAAGGTCGAGGCCGTCGTGTTCGACACCGACGGAGTGATCACCGACTCGGTCCGGGTGCACGCCGCCGCATGGCAGACCGCCTTCGACGCCTTCCTGCGCGACCACCCGCCCGCGGACCCGCGCCATCGGCGGCCGTTCGACCCCCGCGACGACTACCTGCGGTACGTCGACGGCAAGTCCCGTGTCGACGGAGCCACGGCCTTCCTCGCTGCACGTGGCTACGATCCGCCCCCCGAGCAGGTCCTCGCCGTCGCCGCGCACAAGGAGCGGCTGTTCACCGAGCGACTGCGTGAGCACGGCATCGACGCCTACCCGGGCACGGTGCGCCTCCTGCACGCCCTGCGCCGCGCGGCGGTGCCCATGGCCGCGGCCTCCGCGTCCCGGCACGCCCGCGAACTGCTGACCCGCGCCGGCGTACTCCACCTGTTCGACGCCCTGGTCGACGGCGGTGAGGCGGCCCGCCTGGGCCTGCCGGGCAAACCGCGGCCCGACCTGTTCCTGGAGGCGGCACGCCGGCTCGGCGTCCCCGCCGACCGGGCGGCCGTCGTCGAGGACGCCCTCGCGGGTGTGGAGGCGGGCCGCCAGGGCGGTTTCGCCCTGGTCGTCGGCGTGGACCGCGCCACCGGCAAGGAATCCGCGGCGAGACTGCTGCGGCAGGGCGCCGACATCGTCGTACGGGACCTGGGCGAACTGCTCGTGCGAGGAGCACCGGCGTGACGACCACGACGTGGGAGTACGAGGACTACGAACCGGCGGACGAGCGGCTGCGGGAGTCGCTGTGCACGCTCGGGAACGGCTACTTCGCCACCCGGGGAGCGCTCCCGGAGTGCGCTGCGGACGACGTGCACTACCCCGGCACCTACGCGGCGGGCATCTACAACCGCCTGACCTCCGAGGTGGCCGGTCGCTCCGTCGAGAACGAGGACATGGTCAACCTGCCGAACTGGCTGCCGCTGCGGTTCCGGCTGCCCGGAGGGCGATGGCTCACACCGGACACGGCGACGGTGCTCGACCACCGGCTGGTCCTGCACCTGACCTCGGGCCTGCTGGAGCGCCGGACGCGGTACGACCTGGGCGACGGCCGGACACCGAAGGCACTGACGGTGCGCCAGCTTCGGCTCGTACACATGGCCGACCCCCATCTGGCCGTGCTGCGCACCGAGTTCACGGCCGAAGGGTTCTCCGGGCCACTGGAGGTCGAGGCGGCTCTCGACGGAAGCGTCACCAACGCCGGTGTGGCGCGCTACCGGGACCTGGACGGCCGTCACCTGACCCATGTGCACACCGGCACGGCCGCCGCCCCGGGCACAGTGTGGCTGCGCTGCCGTACCCACACCTCGGACATCCGGATCGGCATGGCCTCCCGGCTCACCGCCGACGCACCCGTCGCCATCCGCATTCACCACGACCACCCGTACGCCATCCAGCAGTTGACCCTCGACCTGGCTGCCCCCGAACGCACCGCCACCATCGACAAGACCGTCGCCCTGCACACCTC
>NZ_VTHJ01000135.1:12612-19676 GCF_008386495.1 Streptomyces tailanensis
CGCACCGCCACCATCGACAAGACCGTCGCCCTGCACACCTCACACGACCCGGCGATCAGCGACCCGCTGTACGCCGCGATCGACCGGGTGGGCCGCGCGCCCGGCTTCGAAGAGCTGCTGGAGTCGCATCTCACCGCCTGGGACCAGCTCTGGCGCCGCGCCGAACTCGACGTGCCCGGCGAGGCGGGCCGCATCCTGCGGCTGCACCTCTTCCACGTCCTGCAGACCCTCTCGCCGCACACCGCCGACCTCGACGTCGGCGTGCCCGCCCGCGGACTGCACGGCGAGGCCTACCGCGGCCACGTCTTCTGGGACGAACTGTTCGTCCTGCCCTATCTCAACCTGCACTTCCCCGAGGTCTCCCGCGCCCTGCTGCGCTACCGCCACCGGCGTCTGGAACAGGCCAGGACCGCCGCTCGGGACGCCGGCCGCAGGGGCGCGATGTACCCCTGGCAGAGCGGCAGCGACGGCCGTGAGGAGACCCAGCGGCTGCACCTCAACCCGCGCTCGGGACGCTGGCTGCCCGACCACTCCCGGCTCCAGCACCATGTGGGTTCGGCGATCGCGTACAACGTGTGGCAGTACTGCGAGGCCGGCGGCGACACGGAGTTCCTGCACACCAAGGGCGCCGAGATGCTGCTGCGGATCGCCCGCTTCTGGGCGGACTCGGCGGAGTACGACGAAACCCTCGGCCGCCACCGCATCCGCGGCGTGGTCGGCCCCGACGAGTACCACGACGCCTATCCCTGGGCCGCCCGCCCCGGACTCGACGACAACGCGTACACCAATGTCACCGCCGCCTGGGTCCTCACCCGCACCCTCGAACTCCTCGACATCCTGCCGGAGCCCCGCCGCCGCGAACTCGTCGAACGCACCGGCCTGGACGGCGGCGAGATCGAGCAGTGGCAGGACATCTCCCGCACCCTCCACGTGCCCTTCCACGAGGGCGTCATCAGCCAGTTCGAGGGCTACGGCGAACTTGAGGAACTCGACTGGGACGGCTACCGGAAGCGGTACGGCGACATCCGCCGCCTCGACCGGATCCTGGAGGCGGAGGGCGACACCGTCAACCGCTACCAGGCATCCAAACAGGCCGATGTCCTGATGCTCGGCTACCTCTTCTCCCCGGCCGAACTCCAGGGCCTGTTCCGCAGGCTGGGCGTGCGACTGGACGAGGAGACCTGGCGCCGCACCGTCGACCACTACCTGCACCGCACCAGCCACGGCTCCACGCTCAGCGGCCTCGTGCACGGCCGCGTGCTGGCGAGGGCACGGCGCGCCGAGGCCTGGACGTTCTGCCAGGAGGCGCTCCGAGGAGACATCGCCGACGTACAGGGCGGCACCACCGGCGAGGGGATCCACCTCGGCGCCATGGCCGGCACCCTCGACCTGGTCCAGCGCGGCCTGACCGGTCTGGAGACCAGGGACGGTGCCCTGTGGCTCGACCCCGTACCGCTGCCCGAACTCTCCTCGTACGGCTTCGCCCTGCGCTACCAGGGCCACTGGGGCGTACGGCTGCGCCTGGAACGCGGGCTGCTGGAGATCCAGGTGCCGTTGTCCGACGCCGAACCGATCGACGTACGCCTGCCCGACCGGAGCGTCCGCGTATGGCCCGGCGAGACGGTCCGATTGACGCTCCCGCACTGAAACAGGGCCGTATGGCGGCGGCCTCCGTCTCGTACGAAGCTGGACGTGACGGACCTTCGGCCCTGTGACCGGACGGTGACGCACATGTCCGACGCGACGACCACCGATCTGTACGAAGTCACGATGGCCATGTCCTATCTGCTCGAGGGCATGACCGGCCCGGCGACCTTCAGCCTCTTCGTCCGCGACCTGCCTGCCGAGCGGGGCTTCCTGGTCGCCGCGGGGCTGGAGTCGGCCCTGTCCTATCTGTCAGGTCTCCGGGTCGGCCCCGAGGACGTCGACGCCTTCGCCTCGGCGCTGCACCGGCCGCCGCGGGACCTGCATCCTCTGCTCGGCCTGAAGTTCACCGGTGATGTGCGGGCCGTACCGGAAGGGCGGATCGTGCTGGCCGGAGAGCCGCTGTTGGAGGTGACCGCGCCGCTGCCTCAGGCGCAGTTGGTCGAGACGTACGTGCTCAATCGGCTCAGCCATGAGACCGCGCTCGCCTCGAAGGCCGCGCGCTGCGTCCTCGCGGCCACCGGACACCCGGTCGTGGACTTCTCCCTGCGGCGGACCCACGGCCCGCAGTCCGGGTTCCAGGCGGCCCGTGCCGGTGCGATGGTCGGCTTCGCCGGGACCAGCAACGTGGCCGCGGCGACCGCCCTGGGCATCCCAGCCGTGGGCACGATGGCCCACTCCTTCGTGGAGGCCTTCGCCACGGAGGAGGACGCGTTCCTCGCCTTCGCACGCTGCCATCCCGGCCCGGTGACCTTGCTGGTGGACACCTATGACACCGAGGCGGGTGTTCGCGTGGCGGCGCGCGTCCTGCGAGACCTGGACCGCGGGCCGGGCTCGGCCGTACGACTCGACAGCGGTGACCTCGGGGCCCTGGCGGTGCGGGCGCGGGCCGTCCTCGACGGCGCGGGTCTGCCGGACGTCCGGATCGTCGCCAGCGGCGGCCTCGACGAGTACGCCGTGGACGAACTGGTCCGCTCCGGCGCGCCCATCGACACGTACGCCGTCGGCACGCGGGTCGGGGTTTCGGCCGACGCCCCGTACCTGGACTCCGCGTACAAGATGGTCGAGTACGACGGTCGGCCGGTGATGAAGCTGTCGGCGGCGAAAGTGACGGCCCCCGGCCCCAAACAGGTGTTCCGCCGCCCCGGATACGCCGATGGATACGCCGATGTGATCGGCCTCGCCGACGAGCCGCCGCCCGACGACGCCGGACCGTTGCTGGAGACGGTGATGCGGGGTGGACGGCGCACCGGCGACAGGCCCTCGCTCGACGAGTGCCGCACGAGGTTCGCCGCGGACCTGGACGGCCTGCCGCCGGCGGCCCGTCGGATCCGAGGACCCCAGGCGCCTCGCGCGACGGTCTCCGAGCAGCTGAGCGCTCTCGCCGACCGGGTCCGGCGCCGTATCCAGGACGTATCGATGTGAGATCGATGTGAGGAGGACAGCGATGCCGCATACGGTCGAATGGAAGGTCCGACTCCACCTCTTCGAGGACGACGAGGGGACGACGAGGGCGCGCGTGGCACTGGACACCGGAAGCACGGCACTCACCGGCCGCGGGAGCGCTCACTGCCATCCGGCGGACACGGACGTGCCGGAGATAGGCGACGAACTGGCGGCGGGCCGGGCCATGCGGGACCTGGCCCAGCAGTTGCTGAACGCCGCCGAACGCGACATCGAAGGTATGGGCGCGCCCCGGCCGCGCACGCGTCAGGCGGCCGGATGGCTCGAGTGAGCCACACCGGCGCGGAGCCTGCTGACCCCGGCCGACATCACCGCAGGTCAGCAGGCTCAGTCACCTCAGCAGGCTCAGGCGGCGTCAACCGGAAGGCCCGGTCACACCGGGCTGTTCCGGCAGCGGGCGGTTGTCGACGACGTGCTTCATGACGAGGGTGGAGGTCAGGCGCTGGACGCCCGGGAGCCGGGCCAGCTGCTGGTCGTAGAGCTGCTGGAAGGCGGTGAGGTCGGCGGTGGCGACGCGCAGGAGGTAGTCGGGTTCGCCGAACAGGCGCTGGGCCTGGAGTACATGCGGGACGGTGGCCACCGCCTCCTCGAAGGCGGTGACGGTGTCGGAGTCCTCCCAGCGCAGGGTGGCGAAGACGAGAGCCTCGAAGTTCAGGCCGACGGCGGCCGGATCGACGACGGCGCGGTAGCCGCGGATCGCGCCCTCGCGTTCGAGGTCGCGAAGGCGGCGATGGCAGGGCGACACACTCAGCTTCACACGGGCGGCGAGCTCGGTGACCGTGAGACGGCCGTCCAGCTGTAGCTCGGTAAGAATCTTCCGGTCCAAGGCGTCCATGGAGAAGATTCTCCTTCAAGAGGCGCGATCATGGAGTAAATGCGAGAACACTTTCGGGCAGATCCGGCCTAGCCTCCCTCTCGTAACGAAGCCCACGAGAGGGATCTTTTCCACGGGCGCGGACTGGGCGTACGCGATCTCGGCGGGACTGCGGGACCGGTCCGTCGTTCCGGCGGTGGCGGGGCTGACAGCCGGATACGCCGGATACACGTTGCTCGCCGTCGCGGGCCTGGTGGTGATCGTGGCGAACTCGCCGGCCCTGCTCACGGCACTGACCGTCGCCGGGGCCGGCTACCTGGTGTGGCTCGGCTGGGGCGTGCTGCGGCAGCCTGCCACCTTGACGGCCTCCGAGGAGGCCATGGGCTCCTCCCACGTGCAGATCATGCTCAAGGGAGCCGGGATCAGCGGCCTCAACCCGAAGGCACTGCTGCTGTACTTCTCCCTGTTCCCCCAGTTCATCGACCCGGCCACGGGCTGGCCGGTCGCCGCGCAGACCGGACTCCTCGGCACGCTCCACATGGCGGCCTGCGCGACCGTCTATCTCGCCGTCGGCCTGCTGGCCCGTACCGTCCTGAGGACCCGACCTTCGGCGGCCCGGGCCGTCACCCGGGCCTCCGGTGCCATGATGATCGTCATCGGCGGATTCCTGCTGGTGGAACGCCTGGCCGGCTGACGCATCCGCCCTCACCTCGTACGCACCGCCCTGATGTCGCCGAAGGAGAGCATGTGGAAGACCGGACAGAGCAGGAATCCCACGATCAGGCGAGCCCGGAGGTACAGACACGCATCCGGGAGAGTTTCGGCCGTCAGGGGCTGATGCGGCACCTCGGCGCACGGCTCACACGTATCGCGCCGGGCCGCGTGCACATCGTGCTGCCGAGCCGGCCCCAAGTAACCCAGCAGCACGGCTACTTCCACGCCGGCGCCACCAGCGCGATCGCGGACAGCGCGGGCGGCTACGCGGCCTACACGCTGTTCCCCGAGAACACCGAGGTACTCACCGTCGAGTACAAGATCAACCTCCTCGCACCCGCCGTCGGCGACCACATCGAGGCAGTCGGAGCGGTCCTGAAGCCCGGACGCACCCTGACCGTGTGCCAGTTGGACGTCTTCGGCGTCCAGCACGGCCGGCCGGGGCTCGTCGCCAACGGACAGCAGACGCTGATACGCGTGAACGGACCCGAGCAGTGAGCCCGCAGCCGCTGCCGCCCTGGCTGACCTGGTGGCAACGGCCGTTCCCCGACGCCAACATGCTGTTGCTGCACGGCCGGCGGCCGACCCTGGTCGACAGCGGGTTCGTCGGCCACGCCGAGGAGACCGCGGCCTGGGCCCGCGCGCACGCGGGCGACATCGCTCTCGTGGTGAACACGCACTGGCACTCGGACCACGTCGGCGGCAACGCCCTCCTCCAGGCACGGGGCGCGGCTGTCGCCGCCGGGGCGCCGGAGGCGGAGGCGATAGCGCGGCGGGATCCGGGCTGCTGCGCGGCGGAGTATCTGGACCAGCCGGTCGCCCCTTACACGGTCGACCTCTCGCTTGACGACGGGCAGGTCCTACGGCTCGGCGACGCCGACTGGGAGGTGGTCCGCACCCCGGGGCACACGCCGGGACACCTGGCTCTGTGGCAGCCGGAGGAGCGGCTTCTCGTGGTCGGGGACGCGCTGTCGGACTACGACGTCGGCTGGGTGAACCTCGCCCTCGACGGGCCCCAGGCGGCGGCCACCGCGCTCGCCTCGCTGAAGCGCATGGCCGATCTCGGCCCGCGCGTGCTGCTGCCCTCGCACGGCCCGCTCCCCGCCGACCCGGGCGCCGCACTCGCCGCCGCGCTGCGTCGCGCGCAGCGCCTCGTCGACGATCCGGAGGGGGCGGTCTGGTACGGCGCCCGGCGGATCCTCGCCTTCGCGCTGATGATCAGGGGCGGCATCCCGACCGCCGAGGTCGAGCCGTATCTGCATGCCAGGGCCTGGCTGGTAGATGCGGCGCGGCTCCTGGGACTCGCCCCCGAGGCACTCGCCGCGGAGCTGACCGGCACGATGCTCCGCAGTGGCGCCCTTGCCCTGCGTGACGGCCGCTTGCACGCCGCCGCCGACCACACCCCGGTCGTACCGGAGTCCCTGCGCGTCCCTTACCCCCGTACGTGGCCGACGGCGAGCTGACATGGCAGGCACGCAAACGTAACGCTCTGGTGTCAACCGGAAACCCCGGTCACACTGGCCACGTGGACGCGCATCGAACTGCTGATCCCCCGATAGCCGACCCCGGCCTCTTCGGGCCCGACTCGGTGACCTGGCAGGCGCACGGCGACCCCATGATGTGGGTCGCCGGCATCCGCGCGCTCTACCTCCAGGCCCTGCACCCACGGGTCGTGCGCGGGGTCATGCAGAACTCGGACTTCCGCAAGGACGCCTGGGGCCGGCTGATGCGGACGGCCAACTTCGTCGGTACGGCGACGTACGGCACCACGGAGGCCGCCGAGAAGGCGGCCGCCCGAGTCCGGAAGATCCACAGCATGCTCACGGGGGTCGACCCGGACACGGGGGAGCGGTACCGCGTCGACGAGCCCGAACTGCTGCTGTGGGTGCACTGCGCCGAGATCGACTCCTATCTGCACGTGCTGCGCCGTTCCGGCTTTCCCCTCACCGAGGCCGCCGCCGACCGGTACGTCGGCGAACACCGGGCCGCCGCCCGTCTGGTGGGACTGGATCCCGCCGAAGTTCCGGGCGATCAGGAGGAGTTGGCGGCCTACTTCGAGAAGGTGCGGCCCGAGCTCGCCGCCGGAACCGAGACCCGAGAGGTGGACGACTTCCTGCGCAGACCGCCCACGCACCCGTTGCTCGTACTGGCACGTGAAGCACTGTGGCGGCGCGTGGCGAACCTGGCGTACGCCTCTCTGCCGCCGTACGCCCATGAGTTGTACGGCAGACCGGCCCCGGCACCGGCAGTCGTCACCCGGCGCCTGCGGCTCACCGGTATCCTGTTGCGCTCGATTCCCGCCCGGCTGCGCTGGCAACTCCCGCCCAAACACATCCTGCGCGCCATGTCACGGCTCGGCCCCGGCGCGCGCCCGGCACCGTGCAAAGTCAGCAGATAGGTCGCCATACTGGACGGGCTGGGCAGGGGG
>NZ_VTHJ01000135.1:19711-21406 GCF_008386495.1 Streptomyces tailanensis
GGGGGAGGGGCGGGTCCGTACGGACGGGGGCATCGTTGGCGATGGCGGACACCAGGCTGATCCAGGGCCGGTACCGGCTGCTCGATCTGATCGGGCGCGGCGGTATGGGCGAGGTCTGGCGCGCGAGAGACGAGTCGCTGGGCCGGCAGGTCGCGGTCAAGTGCCTCAAGCCCATCAACACCCAGCCCGACCAGTCGTTCACCCGTGTCCTGCGGGAACGGTTCCGGCGCGAGGCGCGCGTGGCCGCCGCCCTCCAGCACCGGGGGGTGACCGTCGTCCACGACTTCGGCGAGTCCGACGGAGTGCTCTTCCTCGTCATGGAGTTATTGGAGGGCCGCAACCTCAGCCAGCTCCTGGAGGACAACAAGCACCATCCGCTGCCCGTCGCCGACGTCGTCGAGATTGCCGACCAGGTGGCCTCCGCCCTCGCGTACACCCATCAACAGGGCATTGTGCACCGCGATTTGAAGCCAGCGAACATCATGTGGCTCACGGACGGCACCGTGAAGATCTGCGACTTCGGCATAGCCCGTCTCGGCCGTGACGTCAGCTTCACCTCCCGTCTCACCGGCACCGGCATCGCGATGGGCACCCCGCACTACATGTCCCCGGAGCAGATCAGCGGCGGGCAGGTCGACCAGCGCAGCGATCTGTACTCGTTCGGGTGCGTCCTCTACGAGATCGCGACCGGGGTACCGCCGTTCGACCTCGACGACGCCTGGGCGGTCCTCATGGGCCACCGCGACACCCCGCCACGGCCACCGCGCAGCCATCGGGAGGAGGTGCCCGAGTACTTGGACCGGATCATCCTTGACCTGCTGGCCAAGCAGCCCGAGGAACGGCCGTACGACGCCCGCGAGTTGGGTCGCCGGGTCGGCGAGGGGCGTACGGCGACCGGCGCGGCCCCGGCCCATGTGCGCACGGTCGTCCCGCCGCCTGCGGAGCCGGACGCCGAACCCGTACGGGCACGCCCCGACCGGTCGTCGCCGCGTGAGCCCCGGCTGCCCTCCTGGACCCGTGGCATGACCACCGGCCACAAGGCCGCCGGAACCGGCCTCGGCGGCCTCACCCCGCCGGACGCCTCGGCCGGTCTCACCGGAGAGTGGATCGCCCGCCCCGTCACCGGCCCCGCCGAAGAGCCCGTACGCGCCGAACGGCCCACCCCGTCACCGGAGTTGATCAGCACCCTGGCCGGGCGGCACAACGCGGGCCTGAGCCTCGGACGTCTCGGCCGCTGGACGGAGGCCGGTGAGGTGCACCGGGCGGTGGCCGTCGAGCGTGAACACGCCCTCGGTCCCGAGCACCCCGACACCCTCGCCAGCCGCTTCGAGGTCGGCTTCACCCTCAGCCGCACCAGCCGTCCCGCCGACGCGCTGCGCGAGTTCGCCCACGTCGCCCGCACCCGGGAGCGCGTCCTCGGCCCGGCGCACCCCGACACGCTCGCCGCCCGGCAGGAAATGGCCTACGTCCTCGGCCAGTTGGGCCGCCACTTCGAGGCCCATCAGGCGTACACGTCCGTCCTCGCCGCCCGCGAACGCCTCGCGGGCCCCGACCACCCGGACACCCTGCGCTGCCGCCACAACCTCGCCTTCAACCTCAGCAGGCTCGGGCGCCTGGAGGACTCGTACCGGATGGCGAGCGAGGTCGCCGCCGCCCGCGCACGCGTCCTCGGCGCGAACCACCCCGACACCCTCG
>NZ_VTHJ01000136.1 GCF_008386495.1 Streptomyces tailanensis
CCGGCCTCACGGAGGACCTGGCGGGCGCCGGCCGCCATGACGTCGGACTCGGCGAAGACCGCGTCCAGATCGGGGCAGCGGGACAAGAGCTCGGCCATCTAATGATCAAGCCCCCGATCTACGAAAGGCGAATTCCAGGGGCCTTTCGTCATGTCCCGGTGTGGCCCCGCGCTGCGCGCACAGCACCCGTGTACGTATCCCGGGTCAGATCCTCGGGCCCGATGCCCAGCCCCGCGAAGACAGCCCGGACGTCGTCCAGCGCTGCCCTTACGTCCTTCTCGTCGACAAGCGTCTCGATCTCAAGGAACGTACCGTCGATCTCGGGGACCCGGACCAGGGTGGCCAGCATCTTCCGACCGTGCGCCTCGAAGTCGTAGTTCCGGCACCGCTTCTCGAACGCGATGGACTCGACATGGCCCAAACCGCGCAGGATGGCGTGCGCTGAATCAGTGTCCTCGACACGGGTCTCGTGCTCCGGCTTCGACCCTGAACGTTCTTCAACGGCCGCGTCCTTGAAGGTCAGCACCGTCCTTGTCCCCTCGGCCCCGTGCACGGTCCGGACTCGCAACTCCTGGTCCGCGTTGCTGAGCGAGCCGTCCGGCCGGTCGTAGTACGTATCCCGGTACACCTCGACGCGGGCTTCGGCACGCTCGTCGAGCTGCCGCACAACCGCCTCGGGTGAGTGCACGCGGGCCTTCAACTCCGCCTCGATCACCTACGGTTTCTCCTTCCTCGTCATACCGTGCGCTGCGCGCCGTCGGTGATCGCCTGGAACATCCTCCGGAACCCCCGGTACAGGGGTCCATGCGGCGTCTACCAGGTTGGGAGCGTCTCTGGAACTCTGTGTGTGCCTGAGGGTTTCAGGCTTTTAGGGCGCGGCGTGGCCGTGTGCGGTCGCCTGTTCCGGGTCCGAACCTCGGGGTGAGGGGGTGGACTTCGGTGGCGTGCAGGTGGTGGAAGCCGGTCCGCTCGGCGACGCTGGTGCGTCGTCGACAGGTTCCGCGGGAGAGCCGCACCCGGCCGGCCGGAGGAGGCTCCGGCCGGGACGGGACGGGTACTCCATGACCTGGCACCCGACCGTGAGGTGTGGGTGTCTGGGTGTCATGCCCCGCCGGACGCTTGACCGCCCCGGTGGGGGTGGTGGCGGGGACCGTACGCACGTCGGGCGTACGGCGGGAAGTCGTCGACCGGCGGGCCGGGGATTGGCGGGCCGGTGTGGGGCGCATCTTGCCGGGGGTGGTCTTCGGCCCGGACGGCCGGGGTGGTGCGGCCGTTTGGCGGTGGGCGCGGCGCAGGCGGCGGGTGGTCTTCTTCGGGCGGCGCACGCTGTGGACGGGGCCCTCCACCACGGTGCGGATGGTGCGGGCGCCGGTGGTGCGGTCGGTTGTGGTGTGGGATTGGGCGAGCAGGCCGCGGGAGACGATCCGGCGGGCGGCGGCCAGGTCGCGGTCCATGGACAGGTGGCAGTGGGCGCAGGCCCAGGTCCAGCCGCGCTCATCGAGCCGGTCGGGGGCGGGATGGTGGGTGAGCGGCCGGAGGCAGCCGGGACACAGGGCGGAGGTGCCCCGGGCGGGGACGGTGACCACCGCGATGCCCGCCTTCGCGGCCAGGTGCCGGATCGCCTCGGCCACGGTGCCGCGGACCTGCCCGGACAGCCGGGCGTTACCGCGCCTGCGGCCGCGCGCCTCCAACGTGGCGAGGTCTTCGAGGTAGATGACGGTGGCGCCGAGCGCGGTGGTCTGGTCGACGGCCCAGCGGGCCGCCGACCACGCCAGCGCCTGGTTCAGGCGGCGGATACGGTCACACACCCGCACATGCTCGACCTCCAGTACGTGGGCCCGCCGGTGGAGTTCGGCCCAGGCCAGGTGCGGTGAGCCGAGCCCGTCCGCGAGGGCGCGGTAGTGGTCGCGTTTGGCGGCGAGGTGTTCGCGGTGGGTGCGCAGCCGGTGCAGTTTCGCACTGATGGCGGTGGCGTCGAAGATCAGGGGGCGGCCGTCGGTGACGCACAGCGGGAGCTTCACCCACAGCCGGGCCGTGGTGTCGCCCAGGCGCTCCAGGGTGACCTGCTGGCGGTCCATCGCGGCAAGGAGTACCTGCGCGGCGATCTGGGGTGGCTCCTCCAGCTCGCACAGTCCGGCGGGCAGCTTCCCGTGCTCGGCCAGATGGGCGCGTACCTGGCGGGTGCGGTTGCGGATCTCCGCACCGCTGACCCCGGCGGGCAGCAGCGCCCGCAGTGCCGTCCACTCCGCCCCGGTACGGCGAGCAGGATCGGCGGGCCAGGTGGCCAGGACCGCCGCCACCAGCGTGCGCCGGTGCAGCGCCAGACGCAGGGTGCGCGCCGCGTACTCCTGGGCCGCCCGGCGCACCCGGTCCGAGACGTACACCCCCTCATCAGCCACGGCATCCCCCGCCCAGTCAAGGCGGCGCATCGCCATCCACCCCTTGCACGGCAGATCCCTGCCCTGCCCGTCGACACCGGCGGCCAGCACATCCAGCGAGTCCTCGTCCCACCGGGAAGCCACCAGAGCCCCGGTCAGTCCCTGACACAAGGAGGCCAGGAAGGACACCCGCTGGTACAGCAACCGCTGACCCACCCGCTCGCCACTGCCCTCGACCACACCACCGAAGGCGGTACACGTCGCCGTCGCCACCAACCGGCCCACACCCACCACCCCCTCCCCGGCCCCCAATCAGGCACATCCCCGCATCCGATCGGCCTAACGATCGACCCCCGCACAAAGACACGCACCCCGGCAGCCACACCCGATTCACGCAGGAAACCGCAGCAAAACCACCAACAGTTGAAGACCCTGATTCTGTGCTGTCTTCGGGAACAAGGCGGGAACACGCTCAGTCGTCGAAAGGTTCGGCCATGTGCGCCTGCGCGATGGCGTCGATACGTCGCGCGAGGTCGAAGTCCGCAGCTGTGAGCTTGTGTGCAGCGTCGTGGATGGTGATCGCGAACCGTACCTTCCCCCACCGCAGATCGATGTCCGCGTGGTGGCTGATGAGTCGCTCGACGTCCGCGACGTGCACGATCATCGCCACGCCACCGTGATACCGAATCCCGTACGAGCGGGTGATCTCATCCCCTTCGCGCCGCCACCCCGGAACGGTCTCCAGAGCGGCCGCGATCTCGTCCTCGGTCAGCGGCACCGGTACCTCTGCCACGCTCAACTCCCCTCGGTCACGGACGCCAGGACCTCGGCGAGGCCCCGGCCGACCGCGGCATCCTGCCACGGCCGCATTGCCCGCTCCAGAGTGACCAACTCTCGCCGCATGCGAGCCGATCGCGTCTCGACCGCGATGTCCGCAACCTCCCGCGCGATCTCCAGGGCGTGATCTGGTTGACCCGCTTCGGCCGCCGCAGTGGCGTGCCGGGCGAGGTACACGCCGCGGTCCCGGCGTGCGGTCTGGGGCACCACGTCGATGACCTGTGACCACGGGGAGACAGCCTCCGACCCGAGGCCGAGCCTCCCGTAGCAGGTGGCACGCTGCACCTCCAGGTAACCGGGCGTACGCCTGCACGCGTTACCCCATGGAAGGTCATCGTCGACCCGGGCGAGCAGCCCGTCCGCCTCGTCGATGAGCCGGTCCACAGCTGTGCGGTCGCCGGTGAGGCTGGCGCCGTGCGCCTGCTGCTGCATGGCCATGATCCGCACCTTCGGCACCAGGCGGCGGGAGTCCTCCAAGGCTGCCTCGCACAGGTCGACAACCGCATGCCCATCGCCCAAGTCGGTGCGCACCTGGGCCTGGTTGACGAGGGAGTAGCCGATCAGGTGCGCGTCCCGGGAGCGCATCGCACGACGAGGCGCGCGGCCCGAGGGGAGGGCACATGATCTGCGGACGCTGCCAGGAGCCAATCCTGGACGACGAGGAGTACACGACGTTCGTCCCCGATTCGGGGTCGACCGCCGCAGCCGACTTGCCCCTCCACAAGGAGCTGTGTCAGAGGGCGCCGCAAACCAGTCTGCTCCGGTAGACCTGGGGAGTTGAGGCCCTCCCGACGCCGCTGGTCCTGCGGTCGGCGTCGGGAGGGCGGCTGCCCGCGTGCATGGGTCGGGGGGACCGTAGGTGGCCCTGCCGTCGGTATGTGGATCGCCGGCGGCAGGCTTCCATCCATCACTGGCCTCACCCTGGCGCCGGTCCTTCGCTTCTCCCGGCGCCAGAATGAGGCCGCCCCGAGGGTGACCCCGTTCAGTGGGGTGGGCGGCCCGGTGACCCGTCGCTGTCCCCCGCAGCGGCGGGTCACCGCACAAGGTCGACGAGCTCGACGCCGATGGCGTCAGCGATGCGAATCAGCGTGTCGAGCAGACGGGGCGACGATCGGGAACAGCGGCGTCTGCACGGCGGGGTCCGCGACGGTGAGCGCGTCGCCGGGGTGGAAGAGCGAGTCGTCGACGAGGAAGCCGACGTTCTGGCTCTCGGGGAGGTCGCGGTGGACGGCGGCGTGGTACTCACCGTGTACGTTGATCTCGAAGCCAGCGGCGGTGAAGGCACACCGTGGCCGACGGTGAGCACTCGGCCAGGGAAGGCGGCGGACAACTGCTCGGCGACAGCGCTGTGGCTTCACAGCTCGGCGGCCGAGTTGGCCCCAGCGCCGCCCGGCGTGTCACATTCGGCGCCGTCGGACCCTCCTATGCGACAAGACCGGCCTGGACGACGACACCGCGTGCACTCCCAAGCCCGCGGGCACGGTCGTCCGCGGAACAGCAAGCAGAGGGGAATCCAAGTGAAGCTCGTCGTATTCGGAGCGAACGGACCGACCGGACGGCAGGTCACCGAGCAGGCCGTCGCCGAAGGGCACTCGGTCGTCGCCGTCACGCGCCGCCCCGAGGAGTTCCCGCTGAGTGACCCGCGGCTGCGGGTGGTCGGCGCGGACGTGGAGGATCCCGCCGCCGTCGAACGCGCTGTGGCCGGGCAGGAAGCGGTGATATCGACGCTCGGGGTGCCTTACAGCCGAAACCCCGTCACGGTGTACTCCGAGGGCATCACCCACATCACACAGGCCATGACAAAACACGGCGTCCGACGTCTGGTCTGCGTCACTTCCACCGTGCTCTTCGGCGTGTCGGCACCCGGCGAGACCTTCTTCTTCCGGACGGTGCTCGAGCCCTTCATCGCGCGTACCATCGGGCGCACCGTGTACGACGACATGCGGCGCATGGAGCGGATCGTGAGCGACAGTCATCACGAGTGGACGGTCGTCCGCCCCGCCGGTCTCTTCGACACGAACGCCGTCAGCGACTACCAGGTCGCCACCTCGCGCCTTCCCGGCCGGTTCACCTCGCGCGCGGATCTGGGAAACGCTCTGCTGCGTGAGGCGACCGGCGGCCGTCATGTGCGCGCCTTCATCGATGTCCGCACCACGGAAGGTGTTCCGAGCGTCCTCGATGTCATCCGGAAGGAGGCGTTCGGCGGCAAGAAATGACCTCGGGTTCGACCGTGCCGCCGTACCACTCGGGCGCGTACGGCTCCGAAGGGCCGGTCGGCGACCCGCATAGCAGTCGCCGCGCGGATGTCACACTCCGAACGCCCCGTCCCTCTCAGTAGTGAGCGCCGAACAGGAGGGCGACCCATGGCAGCGATATCCGATGACGGCCCGGCAACGGGCGGCGCGGCGGCACCGGACGCACCCCGCGAACCGGGCGGGGGAACTCGGCGGCGCGACCCGGCGCACACCCCGACGCGGTACTTCGTCGACCATCGCGAACTGCTGTTCTCCGTCGTCTACAACATGCTCGGCAGTGTCGCCGACACCGAGGACGTGCTCCAGGAAACCTGGCTGTCCTGGTCCGGCAAGAACCGCCGAGCCCCGCTGGCGGACATCGGCAACCCGCGCGCCTACCTGGTACGGATCGCGGTGAACCACGCGCTCGCCCGGCGAACCGTCGTAGCCTCCCGCCGCGAGGCATACATCGGTACCTGGCTGCCCGACCCGCTTGTCTCCGACGCCGCCACCGGCCTCGCCCCGGACACCGCCGACCACGCGGTACGTACGGACGCGGTCTCCATGGCGATGCTGGTGGTCCTGGAGACCCTCACGCCTCTGGAACGGGCGGTGTTCGTCCTCCACGAAGTGTTCGGCTATCCCCACACCGAGATCGCCGACATGCTCGACCGCAGTGCCACCGCCGTGCGCCAGCTGGCCCGCCGTGCCCGCTCACATGTCCACGCACGCCGCCCTCGCTACCGGGCGCACCCTCGTGTCCGGCGGGAGGCGACCGAACGGTTCGTCGCGGCCGCGCTCGGTGGTGACATCGGTGCCCTCATGGAGATCCTCGCCCCGGACGTGACGGTCTGGATCGACGGCGGAGGCGCACGGCCGACCGCGGGCCTCCGCCCGGTCCACGGCCGGGACAAGGTCGCCCGCATGTTGGTCGGCTACGCCACCCGGCGCACCGAGGATGTGGACATCCGCTACCGGCGTGTCAACGGCGACGACGCCGCGGTGCTGTTCGCGGGGGACTCCCCCTATGGCGTCATGGTCATGGATCTCACGCCGGAGGGCGATCACGTCCGCTCTGTCTACATCGTCACCAACCCCGACAAGCTCGCCCATGTACGACCGGACGAGCTGAACGAACCGGACGAACTGGACGAGGACGGCACCTCCCCGGGTCGCCCCGAGCTCTCCCAGCCGCCCGAGCCCCGAGGGCACGTCTGACCACGGTCACGCACCCGCCCTGCTGAGACGTCACGAAGAATGCCGGGTCACCAGTTCCGTGGGCAGGACGACCTGGCGGCGGTCCAGGCCCCGGGACACCGCCGGGCGGCGGTCGG
>NZ_VTHJ01000137.1 GCF_008386495.1 Streptomyces tailanensis
CCACGCCAACCTGGCGAGGAACCTACTAGGGCATACAGGGCAATACGCGTATATCAAACGCCCTCTCATACCCTCGCCGCCCGGAACAACCTCATCTGGTGGCAGGGGAAAGCCGGGGATACGCCCGAAACTGGCACTGCCTACGCGGAACTGCTAACCGACTATCTGCGAGTGTTGGGTCCCGACCACCCTCATACCCTCGCCGCCCGGAACAACCTTGTGGCCTTGCAGCGGAAAGCCGGGGATACACCCGACGCTGGCACCGCGCTCGCCACACTGCTGACTGACGGGAGGCGTGTGCTGGACCCCGATAACCCCCAGAACCTGAACGTCATGAACAAACTCGCTCACTGGCGGGCGGAAACGGGGGATGCGGTCGGTGCGGCCAGCGCCTACGCGGAGCTGCTGGAGCACGCACGGCGAGTGCTGGGCCCTGATCACCTCGACACTCTGACCGCTCAAGGCTGCGCCGCTCATTTTCGGGGGGAAGCGGGGGATGCAGCAGGTGCTGCATCCGAGTCCGCCGACCTGCAGGAACACGCAGAGCGAGTGTTGGGCCCTCACCATCCCTATGTCCAGATGGCGAAGGAGGGAGTGGCCTATTGGCGAGAGCAGGCGGAAAAGGAAGGCAGAGGTGTCGGGTAACGACCGTTCGTGAGACACGAAGGTCAGCACGGCGTACCCGTAGGCCGCGGCTGTCCCGTATGCCGTGTACGCGTCTGTGTCACGCGCAATCCCTTTCGCGGATCAAGGTCAACGGTATGTGTGGCCGGTGACGGAACCGTCAGCTCACCCGATTCCGCCCGTTGACGGGGGTTCGGCGTTGCCCGGGGACGTGGTCGGGGCGCCGTACAAGCGGCCCGGGCGGGAACTCTTTGCGGTTACTGATCGTGTTGGTGGGTGGATGGTGTGTGATTGCCCGGTGTCGGGACGATGGTGGGCGGCCGATCTGTGCGAAGGGGTGAGGGACATGCTGGTCGAGGCGTTGACGGTGTTGGCGGCGGCGGGTGGTGGCGCGGTGGTCCAGGCTGCAGGGACCGATGCGTGGAACGGGCTGCGTCGGCGGGTCGCGGATCTCTTCGGCCGTGGCGACGCCGCGCGGCAACGCGCCGAGCTCGAACGCCTGGACCACACCGCGCGGGCGCTGGCCCCGGGCGCTTCGGCCGACATCACCACGGAACGGCTGCGGCAGGAGGGCCTGTGGCAGGGGCGGTTCGAGGCTCTGCTGGAGAGTCTCGATGCCGACGGGCGGGAGCGCGCGGCGGGGGAGCTGCGCGAACTGCTGGTGTTCGTCGCCGATTCGGCCGGCGATGCGGCCGTCGCGACGGGGAAGGCCGTCGCCCGCGACGGCGCCAGCGCGGTCACCGGCGTCAAGCGCGCGGACGGTGGCCTGTCGGGCCCCGCGAAGGCGGTAGGCACCGGGGACGCCGAAGCCGACGGGCCGGGCTCCAGCGCCGTCAGCGGCATCGTCAGCGAATGAGGCGGTCGAGTAGGAGTCATACAGGGAGTGCAGTTTGGTGTCACATGATTTGACACCGGGATGGTGTGGTACAGGCCGTAATTCTCCCCGAGAAACCGACGAAGCAGCACCTGAACTGCGGTGATACGGCCTGCCTTGATAGTCATCCTTCCTGCCCGGCGGGTTCGGCAGCAGTGCCTTCGCGGTGCTTGCGTAGTTCCCGGTACAGCGTGGAGCGGCTGATGCCGAGGTCGGCGGCGACCTGTTCGGGGATGGCGCCGTCCTTGATCCGTTGGGCGGCTCCGGCGCGGGTGGTCGCGTTGAGCTTCGCCGGGCGTCCGGTCGGCAGTCCGCGGGCCTCCTTGGCGGCGCGGGCGCCGGCGGCGCGCTCCAGCATGTAGATCCGTTCCATCTGGGCGAACATCGCCAGCAGTGCGATGGCCATGTCGGTGCCGGGGCCCGGTTCGCTGGTGTCCACGGCGAGCTTGTCGCCGAGTGTGCGCAGGAAGATGCCGCGCTCGGTGAGGTCGTGGATGAGGTTGAGGGTCTCGCGCATGTTCCGGCCGAGCCGGTCCAGGGTGAGGACGTTGATCCGGTCGCCGGGCCGTGCGAAGCCGAGTAGTGCGGTCAGGCCTTCGCGGTCCATGTTCGCGCCGGTGCGCTTGTCGACGTAGACGTGTTCCTCGGCGACTCCGGCGGCGCGCATCGCGTCGATCTGCCGGGCGAGGTCCTGCGCGGTGGTGCTGACTCTGCAGTACGCGAGATCCATGTGGGTCACTGTCCCACAACTTGATTCCGCTGCCTGGGTTCTGACACTCCGTTGTGGCACTAGCTTTTGACACAGACTGATCTGCGGGGACGTGGGCGCCGTGTGGCGGTCGAGGTCCTGTGTCACATCCATGCTTGTGAGACAGTCGAAATTGGCGCCCTGGTCCCGAATTGCTTCCTCACGCACTTCACGGCCAGCCGCCCCCTCCACGAGCTGTGGCGCACGCTGGCGCAGGCCCAACGTCGTTCCTTCGCGGCTGTTGAGACTTGAGGCCGTCGGTTCCGTGAGAAGACGGCTGCGGTGATTCCCTCATCAGTCTCGGGTCGCAGGCCGCCGGGGCCCCAGGCCTTCAGCGCCGACGGACTTTCGTACGCAGACGTCGGTGCGGAGCGTGAATCGGCTGGTCGAGGGGAGTTCAGGTGTAGGCGTCCTCGACGGCGACTTGTCGCACTGTACGCAGCGTCGACTGGAGACGGTCCAGATCGGTCGAGCCCAGAGCGAGGCGGATCGCCTGCGGCGTGTGCGTCGAGGTGGTGAACGGCTCCGCTGTGGTCACCGAGATGCGCCGGCGCGCGAGGGCGGCGGTCAGGCGATCGGCGCGTGCGTCGTCGGGCAGCGTCAGCCAGGTGAAGTAGGACGAGGGGTGGCCGATGAGTGGTAGGCCTGCCAGCTCTTGTCTGGCGAGTGACTGGCGGGCCTTGGCGTCCTCTCGTTTCTGCGCTTCCAGGTGGTCCACCGTGCCGTCGTCGAGCCAGCGGCAGGCGATCGCGGTGGTGAGGGCGGGGGTGTTCCAGGTAGTCACCCGAATCGCGCGTTCGAGCGACGGCACCGCAGATGGCGGGGCGACAACGAAGCCGACCCGGAGGCCGGTGGCGACGCTCTTGGACAGCGTCGAGACGTAGACGGTGATGTCCGGCGCGGTTGCAGCCAGAGGCGGTGGAGGGTCCTCGGCCAGGTAGGCGTATGCGGCGTCTTCGATGATGAGCGGACCGTGCTGTCGAGCGATCTTGATCAGGCGGGTTCGGTCCGTTGCCGGCATGACCCAGCCCAGAGGGTTGTGCAAGGTGGGCATGGTGTAGATCGCGCGCACAGGGCGGGTAGCGCACAGCTTCTCAAGAGCATCGAGATTCGGCCCGTCCGTGGTGGTGGGTATGGGCTCCAGGTCGAGTTGAAGGGCGTGCGCGAGCACCTTGAAACCCGGGTAGGTGAGCGCGTCGACCGCGACGACGTCGCCGGCGTTGAGCGCGGCCATGACAGTGATAGCCAGGCCCTGCTGCGCACCGTTGACGATGAGGATCCGATCGGCGTCGGTGGTGATTCCTCGACGCCTCAGGTGCCGTGCGATCGAGGCTCTGTCCTGAGGGCGCCCTCGATGTGGTTGGTAGCGTAGTAGTGAGTCGAGATCACCGGAGGTGGCCACCTCCCGCAGGGCCTGCCGTAGGAGATCGGCTTGGCCGGGCAACGACGGATAGTTGAAGGTGAGGTCGACCGCATCCGTGGCGACGACCTGCTGATCGATGCCGTGACCGGCGGGAACCGCGATGTCACGCACGAACGTGCCGCGGCCCTGTTCCCGGCTCACCAGACCTATCGTTTCCAACTCGGCGTACACCCGAGTCGCGGTCACCACGGCGATGCCCTCACGGGCGGCGAGCCCGCGGTGTGTCGGCAGCCGCACGCCTGCGGCGAGCCGCCCCGTCCGGATGTCGGATGCGAGCGCGTCGACCAGCATTTTGTACCGCGAGGCTGCCATGCACCGAATTGTATCCATGACAATTCTTTGACCGTCATGTTCGCGGGTCCTTACCGTCAAGACCCACCCCACCTATACGGAAGGACAACCGCCGTGCACATCGCCATCCTCACCTTCGAGGGCTACAACGAGCTCGACTCTCTGATCGCGCTCGGAGTACTCAACCGCATCAAGGCCGACGACTGGCGCGTCACCATCGCCACCCCCGCCCCCAAGGTGACGTCGATGAACGGAGTGGTCATCGAACAGATGTCCACCCTTGGGGAGGTGTGCGCCGCTGACGCCGTCATCGTCGGCAGTGGCATCGCCACCCGCGAGGTCGTCGAGGACCCGGCGATCATGAACATCCTGCGCGGCCTGGACCCCTCGCGCCAACTCATCGCGGCGCAGTGCTCCGGCGCGCTCGTGCTGGCCAAGCTCGGTCTGCTCAACGACATCCCTGCCTGCACCGACCTGACCACCAAGCCCTGGGTCATCGCCGCCGGCGTCGAGGTGCTCAACCAGCCCTTCTACGCCAAGGACAACATCGCCACCGCCGGCGGCTGCCTGGCCTCGCACTACCTCGCCGCCTGGATCATCGCCCGCCTCAAGGGCAACAACGCAGCCGAAAGCGCGCTGCACTATGTCGCCCCGGTCGGCGAAAAGGAGGAATACATCAAGCGCGCCTGGAGCAACATCACCCCCTACCTGCCCGCTCCCACACCGGCGCTCGTGTGAACAATGAGCCGCAGGCGGCGACCGGCCAGGAAGCCATGCCCCCCGGCAGCCTGGCCGCTCGTTCGCGGCCCGCACCTACCGGACTCTCAGGTATTTCATGATTCATGACACTCCCCAACGTCAGTGGAATTGGCAGCAGCGGAAACGATCTATGCCCGGCGGCTCACGTCGAGTCTGGGCGGCGTGAGCGCAGCGGCCGGTAGCCGGCCGGGTCGAGCTTGGCGAGTTCGGTGTCGACCTCGACGTTGATCGTGCCGAAGAAGTTCACGTTCTCGCTGTGGGCCGGGGAGGTATGGGCGAGGAGTTCGTCGTCGACCGCGCGGCCCTCGGCGCGCATCTGCGCGATGGCCAGGCCGTAGTACTCCGTCGGGCGTCGTCAACTTGTCGGTTGGCGGGTTGGTTGAGGGTGTGTCAGGTCGTGATGGGGCCGAAGGGCGGCCCTGGTTTCAGCTTGCCGTGGGCAGGGCGGTGACGCCGGTGATGTGGTCCCAGAGGGCGAAGCGGGTGGTCATCTCGGCCCGGTATGCGGATGCGGTCATCATGTGACGGCGGGGCCGGAAATGGGGCGAGATCTGGCTGAACGCGGCGAGGAACTTCTGGGCCGACCGGGGCGAGCGAAAGTACTTCATGGCCCGTTCGCGCTGGCGGGTGGGCTGGTGAGAATTCTCCGCCCGGTTGTTCAGGCCCCTGTGGGAGCGGTGTTCCACCGACCGCATCAGCTCGCGGTGGGCCGGGCCGTAGGAGCGGCACTTGTCGGTGACCAGCACCCGCGGGACGCGGCACTGCTTCTTCATCAGCTTGGCCATGAACCGCTTCGCGGCCTTCGCGTCCCGCCGGGACTGGACCAGGATGTCCAGCACATGACCGTCCTGGTCCACGGCCCGCCACAGGTACTGCCGCACCCCGTTGACCTTGATGAACACCTCATCGAGATGCCATTTATCACCGGCCCGCGGCCGACGGCGGCGTAAGGCAGCGGCGTACTCGGGCCCGAACCTGTCACACCACTGCCGGACGGTCTCATGAGAGACGATGATCCCGCGGGCAAGCAGCAGCTCCTCCACCTCACGGAAGGCGAGGGGAAAACGGAAGTACAGCCAGACCGCATGGGAGATGACCTCGGCCGGGAACCTGAACCCCTTGTACGACACCGTCGCCCCGGTCCCCACAGCGGCCCCCCCCTCCCCGGCAAGATCAACAAACCTGGCGATCGTCCCAGATCCGAGACAGCCCCTCAAGTTGACGGTGCCGCGCCAACCAGGACCTTCGCGCTCCCACTGTTCGCGTGCGATCTCGCCGCGGAAGTGGCCGTCGAGTTTCACAGGGTCTGTACGCTCACCGGTGTAATTGATGATCATGGAAGAGACATCAAGTGAGTAACACCGTGACCG
>NZ_VTHJ01000138.1 GCF_008386495.1 Streptomyces tailanensis
GAGATCGGCATGGGCGACAACATCTGGCTCGGCGACCGCGACGCCGTACGCACCCCCATGCAGTGGACCCCCGACCGCAACGCGGGCTTCTCCACCTGCGACCCGGGGCGCCTCTACCTCCCGACCATCATGGACCCGGTCTACGGCTACCAGGTGACGAACGTCGAGGCGTCGATGTCTTCCCCGTCGTCGCTGCTGCACTGGACCCGCCGCATGATCGAGATCCGGAAACAGAACCCGGCCTTCGGCCTCGGGGCGTACACGGAACTGCAGTCGTCCAACCCCGCCGTGCTGGCCTATCTCCGGGAGTACGCGGACGACCTGGTCCTGTGCGTGCACAACTTCTCCCGTTTCGCCCAGCCCACCGAACTCGACCTGTGCGCCTACGAAGGACGACACCCCGTCGAACTGATCGGTGGCGTGCGCTTCCCGGCCATCGGCGAGCTGCCCTATCTCCTCACCCTCGCGGGCCACGGCTTCTACTGGTTCCGGCTCTCCCGAGTCCTCTCCCGCGCTGCCCGAGGGCGTTGAAGCGTGGGCCGGCGAAAGGACGCGTCACCATGCCGAAGACCGCATTGCTCCGGCCGAGCAGCGACGGGGTCGCCGCCGACCTGATGACCTCGCTCGCCGGGCTGCTGCGCGAGTGGCTGCCGCGGCAACGCTGGTTCGCCGGAAAGGACCGGCCCGTCACGGACCTCGCCCTGCTGTCCATGACGGAGCTGTACCCGGGCTGTCTGCATCTGCTCGTCCACACCGGGCACCCGAACCCGAGCCATGTCGGTCTCCGCGGGGTGCCCGCGCCCGGTGGCGCCCTCTCCTCCGGCGACTGCTACCAGCTGCTGCTCGGTGTACGCGAACAGCTGCCCCCGGGCCTCGGCCGGGCCCTCATCGGGCGGGCGCACGACGGCCCGCTGGCCGGTCTGACGGTGTACGACGCGCTGTACGACACCCGGTCGGCACAGTTGCTCCTGGAGCGGCTGCGGCATCCCGGCACGGTGGGCCCGCTGCGCTTCGAGGCGGATCCGTCCGTACGGGTGCCCGCCGGGCTGGCGCCGCGGCTGCTGGACGCCGAGCAGTCCAACTCCTCGCTGGTGTACGGCGACGCGTTCATCCTGAAGGTGTTCCGGCGCATCCAGCCCGGTGTCAATCCTGATCTGGAGGTGCCGGGCGCGCTGGCGGGGCAGGGCTGTGGCCGGGTTCCGGCTCCGGTGGCCTGGTTCCGGACGACGGATCCGTTCGCGGCGACGCTCGGTGTGCTGCAGCCGTTCCTGCCCGACGCGTCGGACGGCTGGACGCTTGCGCTGGGCGCGCTCGCCGCCGGTCACGGCTTCACCGCCGAGGCCCGTGAGCTGGGGCAGGCCACCGCGGAGGTGCACCTCGCGCTGGCGTCGGCCTTCCCCGTCGGGCCCCTTGACGAGAACGCGCGGACGGCGGCCGCGATGACCGAGCGGCTGGAGGCCGCCGCCCACTGCGTACCGGCGCTCCAGCCGTTCGTCCCCGGTCTGCGCACCGCCTTCCGCGCGCTGCTGTCCTGCGATGTCGGGCCGCCCGCCCAGCGCGTCCACGGCGATCTGCACCTGGGGCAGGTGCTGCGGGCGGACCGGGAGTGGTTCGTCATCGACTTCGAGGGCGAGCCGTCCCGTCCGCTCGCCGAGCGGTGCGGTACCCAGTCCCCGGTGCGGGACATCGCCGGAATGCTGCGCTCCTTCGACTACGCGGCCCGGCAGCGCCGCCCCTGGCGCCCGGAGTGGGCACGCCGTTGCCGGGAGGCCTACTGCGCGGGCTATGCCGCCCGGGCCGACTGGGACCCGCGCGAGAAGCACGGTCTGCTGCGCGCCTACGAGACGGACCGGGCGGTCTACGAGGTTCTGTACGAAGCGCGGCACCGGCCCGACTGGCTGCCCGTACCGATGGCGGCGATCGAACGTCTCGCCGTACGAGGAGGCTGAAACCGTGGCACTGCGCGACACCGTTCCCCCCGAGTCGGCCGGTCCGCCGCCGCGCCCGCCCGGCTCCTGCGCGGACGCACCTCCCCTCTCCCCAGCCGACCGCGGGCGCCTGCTGGCCGGCGCCCACCACGACCCGCACGCCCTGCTCGGCGCCCACCCGGTGCCGGGCGGGATCGCCTTTCGGGCGCTGCGCCCGTACGCCCACGCCGTGCGTGTCGTGATCGACGGTGAGCGCAGGTACCTCACCTCGGAGGGCGACGGCCTCTTCTCCGGCGTACTCCCGCTCGACGCCGTCCCCGCGTACACGCTGCTCGTCTCGTACGAGGACGCCGACCACGAGGTCCACGACCCGTACCGCTTCCTGCCCGCGCTCGGCGAGTTCGACCTCCACCTCATCCGCGAGGGTCGCCACGAACAACTCTGGAAGGCCCTCGGCGCCGAGCCGATGACCCACCAGGGCATCACCGGCACCCGCTTCACGGTGTGGGCGCCGAACGCCCAAGGAGTGCGTGTCGCCGGGGACTTCGGCTGCTGGGACGGTACGGCGTTCCCGATGCGCTCGCTCGGTTCGTCCGGGGTGTGGGAGCTGTTCCTGCCCGGCGTCGGCGAGGAGGCCCGGTACAAGTTCGAGATCACCTCCCGCTACGGCGGCCGCTCCCTCAAAGCCGACCCGATGGCCCGCCGCGCCGAAGTGCCGCCCGCGACGGCCTCCGTGGTGACGGCCTCGCACTACGAGTGGGGCGACGAGGAGTGGATGGCGAGGCGCGGGGACACCCCAGTGCACGAGGCGCCGTTCTCGGTGTACGAGGTCCATCTGCCGTCCTGGCGACTGGGACTGACTTATCGTCAACTCGCTGAGCAGCTCCCGGCGTACGTGAGGGACCTCGGCTTCACGCACGTCGAGTTCATGCCGGTGGCCCAGCATCCGTTCAGCGGCTCCTGGGGTTACCAGGTCACCGGGTTCTACGCGCCCACGGCTCGCCTCGGCACCCCGGACGACCTCCGGTACCTCATCGACTCCCTGCACCGGGCCGGCATCGGCGTGATCATGGACTGGGTGCCGGCTCATTTTCCCAAGGACGACTGGGCGCTGGCCCGCTTCGACGGGGATCCCCTGTACGAGCCCGGGGACTCACGGCGTGCCGAGCATCCGGACTGGGGGACGTACGAGTTCGACTACGGGCGCACCGAGGTCCGCAACTTCCTTGTGGCGAACGCCGTCTACTGGTGCGAGGAGTTCCATATCGACGGCCTGCGGGTGGACGCGGTGGCGTCGATGCTCTACCTCGACTACTCGCGTGAATCCGGTCAGTGGGCTCCCAATGTGTTCGGGGGGCGGGAGGACCTGGGCGCGGTCGCCTTCCTCCAGGAGATGAACGCGACGGTGTACCGGCGGGCGCCGGGTGTGGTGACCATCGCGGAGGAGTCCACGGCGTGGGACGGCGTGACCCGGCCCACCGACAGCGGCGGGCTGGGCTTCGGGCTGAAGTGGAACATGGGCTGGATGCACGACTCGCTCGGCTACATGGAACATGAGCCGGTGCACCGCAAGTACCACCACAACGAGATGACGTTCTCGATGGTGTACGCGTACAGCGAGAACTACGTCCTGCCCATCTCCCACGACGAGGTCGTGCACGGGAAACAGGCGCTGGTGTCGAAGATGCCGGGCGACTGGTGGCAACGGCGGGCGAACCACCGCGCCTACCTGGGCTTCATGTGGGCCCACCCCGGCAAGCAACTCCTCTTCATGGGGCAGGAGTTCGCCCAGGGCGGGGAGTGGTCCGAGCCAGATGGACCGGAGTGGTGGCTGCTCGATCCCGGGTACTGCTCCGCAGGCGACCACCGGGGTGTCCAGGACCTCGTCCGCGACCTCAACACCGTCTACCGGCGCACCCCCGCCCTCTGGCAACGGGACAGCGATCCGGGCGGCTTCCAGTGGGTGCGCGGGGACGCAGCCGAGGACAACGTCTTCGCGTTCCTGCGCTACGACGCGGACGGCACCCCGCTGCTGGCGGTGTCCAACCTCAGCCCCGTGGTCCGCGAGGACTACCGCCTCGGGGTGCCCGAGGCCGTCCCGGTGTGGCACGAGGTGCTGAACACGGACGCCGCCCGCTACGGCGGTGGCGAGGTGACGAACCCCGAGCCGGTGAAGAGCGAGCCCCACCCCTGGGACGGCCGGCCCGCGAGCATCCGCCTCACCCTGCCCCCGCTCGCCACCATCTGGCTCCGGCCCGCATGAGCCGCGGCGGGGCGACCGGTCAGGAGGCGACCGGTCAGGATCGGAGAAGCCGCCCGCCGCTCCCCCGCCCTAGCGTGGTCGACAGATCCCGATCAGCCGGAAAGAACTCACGGAGGCGTACGCCATGACCGCCGGACTGAAGACCATCATCTACCCCGTCAAGAACCTCACCCAGGCGAAGGCCCTGTTCAGCGCCCTGCTGGAGGTCGAACCGTACGCGGACACCCCGTACTACGTCGGGTTCAAGGACGCCGGGCAGGACGTGGGCCTGGACCCCAACGGTCACGCGAAGGGCATGACGGGTCCGGTGCCGTACTGGCACGTCACCGACATCCGGTCGAGGCTGGCGGCGCTGCTCGCGGCCGGGGCGGAGACGCTGGAGGACGTCCACGACGTCGGTGGCGGCAGGCTGATCGCCTCGGCGAAGGACACCGACGGGAACCTGATCGGGCTGCTCCAGGACACCGCCGCCGAGTAGCGCGCGGGGTGGATGTTCCTGCACTAGTTGCACGGGAAACGACCGTCCCGTCCTCTGTTACCGTGCACATATGGCAGCCAACACGGCCGGTGCCCGGCTCGAGGAGCAGTGGCGGGACATCCTGTCGGTGCACGCCCGGACGATGTGCGAGATCGACCGGGTGCTGCATCCGCACGGCCTCGGCGCCAGCGACTTCGAGGTGCTCGACATCCTCGCGTCGGGCATGGCCGCCGCCGCGGACACCGGTGATCTCTGCCGGGTGCAGAACATCGCCGAGAAGGTCCATCTCAGCCAGAGCGCGCTGTCCCGGCTGATCGGGCGGCTGGAGAAGGACGGCCTGGTGGAGCGGTCCGTCTGCGCGGAGGACCGGCGCGGCGTGTGGGTCACCCTCACCGCGAAGGGCCGCGACCTGCACGCCGAGGTACTGCCGCTGCAACGCGAGGTCCTGGCCCGCGTGCTCCAGCAAGGCTGACCGGTCGGCCCAGGTCAGGTCCCGCGCCGCCCCAGCAGGGTGCCCACGTCGTGCGCGTCGAGCGTCAGGCCGTGCGGTGAGCCGGCGTCGATGGTCAGGGACAGGTCGTCGTCCGGCCACTGGGAGGCGAGGACACCCAGTGGCACCAGTCGGTAACGGGACACGAACGGCAGCAGCTCCGCCATCGCCGGTTCCGAGGTGAAGACCGGCACGACCTGTTCCCCGCCCGGCTGCTCCAGGACAGGCAGCGCCACGGCCGTCGGATCGTTCACGGCCGCCTCATCGGCGTCGTCCGGCACGGGCACCAGGACGTCACTGCCCGCCAGAGTGTCCAGCGCGGCCGTGTCACCGGTGTCGAGGGCTAGTGCGGTCAGCGCCTGCTGGGCCGGCGAGGCGGCCCGGGCGGCGTCGTGGTTGTTCGAGGGTATGTCCATGGAAGATCCCCAGGTAGTCGCGGACGGCCCGCCCAGGACAAGATCCGTCCCAGGCACGACGCCCCTCGCGTACCCGATCGAGGCGAGGCCATTCCTGTGCCGTCAGCTTCGCCCCCTGAGGGCTGGTCGCGCCCCTGAAAAGCCGGGGGCACCCCGGGCTTTTCAGGGGCGCGGGGAACTGCGCGAGCAACCACACACAACCCGCACCCGCCAACGAACCCGAACCCCCCGAGCTCTCCCGCGACCGGGGTCGAAGGGGCAGCGCCCCTGGATGGGGGTCCCCCCGCTCGAGCGAAGCCGAGAGTGGGGGAGGGACGGGTAGGGGCGGCGGGGGCGAAAGACATCCACCGCAACCCCCACCCCGCTCAACGCATGGTGAAAACAGACCAGTAGTGGTGACCGGCGCCCACGCGCGCCCCGGAGCCCGGCACCTAGACGAATGAGTCCGATGTCTGGGCTGGTGCGCGGGCATGAAGAGAGGGCGTTCAAGATCATGTT
>NZ_VTHJ01000139.1:0-5613 GCF_008386495.1 Streptomyces tailanensis
ACGGACACACTGCGTCACCACACGCCGAGCCCGCGGACACCTCCGCACCGCTCAACTTTGAAGACCCAGATATCCAGCTCCAAGGGAGTGGACTGGAACAGGCTCAGTGATATCGGCGCGGCGTACGGCTTCACGTCGGCGATCGTCTCGGCGCTGGCGTTGGCCGGTGTGGCCGTCTCTCTGATCGTTCAGAACCTGCAGGCCAGGGCGGAGCAGGTCCAGGGGATTCGCAGCTACTACCTTGAGCTGGTCCGGCTGGAGCTTGACGACATGGCGCTTTTCCAGCCCGTTTGGGGCGACACGGACATCGCCGATCCGCATGAGCAGAAGCGGCACGTCTATGCCGATCTCATGATGAACTAGGCATGGATGGGCTTCGAAATCGGGACCATCCGCGAGAGCCTGCTGCGGGACATGCTGTTCGGGATGTTCACCGGACAGGCGGGGCGGCACTACTGGAGCAGGGCTCACGCCTCGTGGATCGCCGGTTCGTCCGGAAGCCGTGTCGGTCGTCGCTTCCTGGCCATCGTGGGCGAGGAGCATGCTCGCGCTATCGCTGCCGGACCGCCGATACGCTCGACGGTTGCCCCCAGTCCACCTGCCGCGCCCGTTGCGGGGGCGTCGCGTGCATGGCGGGCATCGGCTGGCGCCCTGATCGGTCTGGGCGCCGGTCTGGTGCTCGGATCGCTCTTGCGCGGCCGACGCTAGGGACTGTCGACCCGCCCAGCCCCGGAGATCATTTGGCAACGGACGGTGTGGTCCTTCTCCGGTGCCGCGACGGTGCCATCTGCGGCACGGGCAACCTCGACCCCGCCCTTGCCGGCGTCGAGAACTACCGGCAACTGGAGTATCTGCACGAGGAGATGACCGACGCGCTCTGGCTCGCCGACCTGGTCATCGGCCGCGCTGGAGCAACGACCCTCGCCAAGCCGGCCGCGCTCATCCCCCTGCCTGCCTCCGTCAGCCGCGGCGACCAGCTCGCAACGCCCACGCCTACGCCAGCCGCCACCCCGGCCGGTGCCTTGTCATCCCCGACTCTACGGCCTGTTCGTGGAGGCGTTCGCTCGCCTCAGGCCCCTGGTACACCGGGACCTGGGAGTCCCGGACACCTGGTTCGAGGTGCTGCTGCGACTGGGGCGCACCCCCGGGCACCGGCTGCGCATGACGGATCTGGCGGAGGCCGTGTCCTTCAGCTCGGGCGGTTTCACCCGGCTCGCCGACCGCATGGCGAAGGAGGGGTTGATCCGCCGCGATCCCGACCCTGCCGACCGACGAGCCGCACTCGCCGCACTGACCGACAAGGGCGCCGAGGCGCTCGACCGCGCCATCACCGCCCACGTCTCCCATCTCCGCAGCCACGTCACCGGACCGCTCTCATCCGAGGACCGCCGCTGCCTGGAGCGCATCCTGCGCACGCTCCGTGATGCCAACGAATGAGTTCCGCGCGGACGCGGATACCCTCAGCGGGGGATAGACCCGGGCGGGTAACCACATGACCACCTGCCCCGCCACCGAGCGGCAGTGCGACCGGGCCCGCGCATCAGCGCCAGCACTCCGAAATCCCCACAGGTCAACACCCTTGCAGCGGCGCAAGCGCCGTCGCGTCCCCAGCTGAGAGCGCGAGCCCGAAGTCCGGACCAGGCAGTCGTGCCGGCATGAGGCCCTGGTGCGCACCTGAGCCTCCGCCGAGGTCTGCCAGGTCGGCATGCCGGCCGCGGCGGGATGTGGATGTGGCGTGCCGTCAGTCCTGAGGTGCCGTCAGGCCGTCGAGAAGGAGATCGAGTTTCGCCCGAAGGGCCGGGCCGAGAGGGAATGGCTTGTCGGTGTGCTGATGTGCCTGGAGCCAGCGGTGGAGGGTTTCGGTGTAGCAGGCGCTGAGGGCCTCCGCGACGGTTTCCGGGGTCACGGAGGGACGGAAGTCGCCGTTCTCCTGGCCGAGGCGGACGCTGTCGCGGAACGAATCGAAGACCGGGAAGGGGCTCTCGAAAGTCCCCAGCTCGCTCAGCCAGCCCAGCGAGAGGACACGGGCCATCCTGGGGTTCTCCTCGTTCACCTTGGCCAGGACCTCCATCTGGAGCTCGAGCTGGCGGCGGGCGGGGGCTTGGCGGACGCCGCCGTCACCCAGCCGGGCGGCCACGAGATCCCGGCGCTCGATCCTCCAAGCATCCAGCATGTCGCGCTTGCGGGGGAAATGGTTGAAGACGGTTCGGCGGGCAAGGTCGGCACGTTCCGCGATCTGGTCGATGGTCGTCGCGGCGTAGCCCTGTTCGGCGAACAACTCCAGGGCGGCATCCAGGATCGCGGAACGGATCCTCTGCCGCTGCCGCTCCCTGCGGCCCATCGGCTGCTCGGTCGGGTCTGCAGGGCTCTTGGCCGCCGCGGGTGAACGGGTCACGTGTGTTCCCTCGCCTGGAAGTCACGGTCGGTGTACTCGATTGCCACTGACGCCATTCTATAGATGCACCACTAGTGCATGAGTGCACCATGGTGCACACTTAGAGGGAACGGGGACTCACTGTCTCGCCGTCTCACCCTCTGGAGGGCTGCATCATGCCGTTCACCTTCGCCGTAGACCCCGCCGAACTCATCGAGGAGCGCGCGCCCCAGTGGCGGTTCGGGGGTACCGAGGACGCTGTCCTGGAGGAGATGTCCCGTCGCATCAGCGACCTATGGGCCGAGGGCCCCGGGAGCTGGGCGCACGAGTGGTCGATCCTTGCCGAGCAGGCCGAGAAGGACGGTGATCTGCTGAAGGCCAGCCACCTGTACGGGATCGCCAAGTTCCCGGTCCTGGGCGGCAACGCGGCGCACACCCGGGCCTACGAGAACCACCTGCGCACCTTCCTGGAGGCCTCGTCGGACTTCGAGGTGCCCTTCGAGCGCCACGTGATCGACGTGGACTTCCGCGGAGAGACCGTGCAGGTCCCGACCCACCTCTACGTCCCCGAGAACCTGCCCGCGGACGCCCCGATCGTGCTGGTCTTCAGCGGCGTGGACACCTGGAAGGTCGAGGTGCATGCCACCGCGCTCGCGACGGCTCGACTGGTCGGCGCGCGGGTGGCCACCGTCGACATGGCCGGGACCGGAGAATCGCCGGTCGCCAGCGGACCCGACGGAGAGCTGTACGTCGGCGACGTCCTCGACTGGCTGCGCCGCCGCTTTCCCGAGGCGCGCAAGGTGGGCACGGTCGGTTTCAGCTTCGGCGGGCACTGGACGATCAAGCTGGCCCTGCGCCGGATGGTCGACGCCGCGGTGAGCATCGGCGGGCTCATCGACACCGCCTTCTCCCCCGAGGCCGCCGCCCGGCTCCGATTCGGCATGCCCGGCGTCTTCGGCAACTCCCTGCGGCTGGACGCCGAGCCGAGCCTCGCCCAACTCCAGGCCGCCATGGCCGCCTTCTCGCTGCGTACGCAGGGGCTCCTGGACGACTGGGGCAGCGACCCCGTGCCGCTGCTGTACGTCAACGGAGACCAGGACCAGCACGTCCCGGCCGACGACTCCAGGCCCCTGGAGTCCCGCCCGAACACCGTCGTCCGGCTCGTCCCAAACGCCACCCACTGCGCCATGCAGAAGGCCCACGAGATCGTCCCCTGGAGCCTGCAGTGGCTCCGCGACCAGCTGGCCTGACCCCCGCACACCACCAGGTATGCCCCCTGACAGGAGGACCAGCCTTGCCCAAGCAGCACCAACCGCGGTCGGCGTCCGACTCCGTGCCCAAGCCCCCAAGCCGGTCCGGCGACCGGGACGCGCACCCGGTGGAGATCGTGCCCGGCGTGCACGCCTGGGTCCAGCCCGACGGCACCTGGCGGCTGAACAACGCCGGCGCCGTCCTGAGCCAGGACGGCGGTGTCCTGATCGACACCTGCGCGACCGCTCAGCGCACCCGTGCATTCCTCACTGCTGTCGACGAGGCCTCAAGGCGCCATCGGCTGGAGCATCGTCCGGCGAAGTTCGAAGGACCCTGAGTCGCTGCTGCGCAAGCTCGTCCCCGCCGTGGTCGTTGTCTCCTTCATCCCCGACCTCGCCATGCTCGTCAGCGACTACACACCGCACGCCGACGCGGTCGGCGTGGTGGCGCTGCTCGTCATGCACGTCGTGGTGGCAGTTGCCGCGGTCTTCACCTTCCGCACGATCCTTCCCCTGGGCGCTGCCGGGAAGTAGTCGCAGCCGCACCAATCCACCGACTTCATGGTGACCCGGCAGGGCCCCGGCGCTCGGGTGCCCCGGAGAGCCGGACGGCCACTCGTCGCGCGCCACGTGAGCGACGACCGGCAGAACACCATCAGCCACACCCGGCCCTCTCGGGCCGCCTGACACCTTACGGAGAGCTGTGATGACCAACCAGACCAGCCGTGGCGGTGTGCGTGCCGCGGCATCGCACACCGAGCCGTCCGGCTCGCAGAGCAACTCCATGGGACGCATGCGGAGGAGTTCCATGCCACGAGTCCTGCCCCTCTTCATGACCGCGCTGGTGATCGCCGGTCTGTCCGCAGTTCCGGCATCGGCCGGGCCGCTCCCCGCAGCAGGCGCGGCCAGGCCAGTCCCCGCCGTGGACTCCGCCAAGCCGTCCCCCCAGGTGGTGCGGCTGCCCAACGGGTTCTCCCCCGAGGGCATCGCCATCGACAAGGGCGTGGCCTACACCGGTTCACTGGTTGACGGCTCCATCAAGCGCTTCGACTTGAAGACCGGGGTGGTCAGGCAGTTCGCCCCGTCGCCCGGCCCGCACCGGATAGCGGTCGGCATGAACATCGACCGCTTCGGCCGACTGTGGGTGGCCGGTGGTGGCGACGCCTTCGTCCCCGGCACCGTCACCAGTTTCCGCGTGTACGACACGAAGTCCGGCGCACTGCTCGCCGACGTCACCGTCCCCGACGCCGCGTACCTCAACGACGTGACCGTGACCCGCGACGCCGCCTGGTTCACCGACAGCCGCGGCCCGGCCCTCATCCGGGTGCCGATCGGGGCCAACGGAAAGATCGGCTCGCCCGAGAAGGTGGTGCTGGGTGGCGACTGGGCCCCCACCAGCGCCGGTTTCAACGCCAACGGCATTGACGCCACGCCCGACGGCAGGCACCTGATCGTGGCCCAGTCCGAGACCGCCGAGGGGGGTTCAGCTCTCTACCGCGTGCCGACTGGCACCGCCGGGGTGGCCGACGCTCGACGGATCACCCTCCACGGTACGTGGGACGGGGCTGACAGTCTGCAGTTGATCGGGCGGACCCTGTATGTGGCCAACCCCAAGGGCGTGGTCGAGATCAAGCTCTCGCGGTCGCTGACCGCCGGACGGATCCTCGGCACGACCGAGGTGCCGGGCGCCGCATGGCCGACCGCGGCCAAGGCGTTCGGCTGCCGCCTCTACGTAGTGGACGCCAACTTCGGCGAAAACTTCTCCAACGTCGGCAACCCGGCGGCCGAATTCAAGGTGGTCGCCATCCCCCTTCCGTGAGGTCCTCATCCAGTCCTCATGGGCGGCCTGGGCGGGCCCCGCCCAGGCCGCCCATGGCGCCTCGGGATACCTCAGCCGCCGATTTGCCAGCAGTACTCCCAGCGGCGCTGTCACGTTGTTGGACATGTGGGTGTCTGACGGTGCGCCAGGTGTGGTTGGCCCGGGTGTCA
>NZ_VTHJ01000139.1:5623-5951 GCF_008386495.1 Streptomyces tailanensis
TGCGAAGCGGTTGATCATCTCGGTGCGGTGTTCGGTGGCGGTCATCAGGTGCCGTCGGGGTCGGAAGTGGGGTGAGATGCCGCTGAACGCGGACAGGAACCGCTGGGCTGCGCCGACGCTGCGGAAGCCTTTCATCGCCCGTTCGCGCTGCCTTGTTGGCTGGTGGCTGTTCTCCGCCCGGTTGTTCAGCCCCTTGTGGGAGCGGTGCTCGACGGAGGGCATGACCTCGCGGTGGGCCGCGCCGTAGGAGCGGAGCTTGTGGGCCTTGTCCCAAGGCCGGGTAGTTAGCGTTTTCGCAGGTCACGCAAGGGGAGTTGGGGTCCATGCT
>NZ_VTHJ01000014.1:0-33032 GCF_008386495.1 Streptomyces tailanensis
GTCGGTGACCATCTGGGTTCGCTGGCCTCGCGGGATCTGAAGGCGCGGTGCGCGGCTGGGCTGGAGCACGATGCCGAGGCGTGGGCGGAACGCAAGCGGGTCCTTACGGCCGAGTCGTCCTCGCGCTGGGCGGGGTCGGTCACGAAGGCCACCCATGATCAGTGGGCGCTGGCCCGGCGTGGTCAGCTCGCGCACGTCCAGAGCCTGGAGGCGGGCGTGCGGACCGTCGCGCACCGGCTGTCTGTGCCGGTCGGGCAGAAGGGCGGCAAGAACGCTCCGGGCGGTTACCACAGCAAGCGGGAGTGGTTTGCCAAGTCCCGCCGTCTGCACGTGCTCGAAGACCGGCTTCAGGCGGTGCGGTCCGACCGGGAGACCGGGGTGGTGCGTGTGGTGCGTGTGGTGCGTGTGGTGCGGGGTGGGAAGCGGCTGCTGAGCACCCGCCACCACCTTGGACCGTCCAGGCCGCACCGGTGGCTCCGGGGCGTGAGGGAACCCGCCCCCGCATCCCCGGACCACGGACACGATCCGTGCGCGCCGGATGCGGAGCGAAAGCGGTCGACCAGAACGCCCAACACCGTTCGGGGCGTTCGGCTGAGCACGAGTTCTGGCAACAGGACTCACTCCCGCTCAGTCTTTAGGAACGGTGTTGAGGGCATCGTGCGTAGACTGTGGAGGTGATCGGATCAGAGCGTCTCGCTGTCTTCCTGACCGTTGTGACCGTGCTGATCGCTGTGCCCGGGCCGAGTGTCCTGTTCGTCGTGAGCCGGGGGGTGGCCCTTGGCCGGCGGGCCGCCGTGTCCACGGCGGTGGGCAACGAGGCGGGGCTCCTCGTTCAGGTGGTCCTCGTGGCGCTGGGGCTCGGGGAGGTGCTCGCCCGCTCCTACCTGGTGTTCTCCATCCTGAAGTTCGCCGGTGCCCTCTATCTCGTCTACCTGGGTGTTCAGGCCTGGCGGCACCGCAAGCTGCTGATGGTGCAGGAGCAGACCGCGTCGGAGGCGGGACGTCCGGGGCGGGTCTTCCGGGAGGGCTTCATCGTCGGGGTGAGCAATCCCAAGGGGCTGCTGATCTTCGGTGCGGTGTTGCCGCAGTTCGTCGATCCTTCGGCGGGCAACGCGCAGGTCCAGCTGTTGCTGCTGGGCACGATCTGTGTCCTGATCGCCCTGATCTCCGACGCGACCTGGGGCCTCCTCGCCGGAACCGCCCGCAACTGGCTCGCCAGGTCCCCACGCCGGCTGTCGTGGATCGGCGGGGCGTCGGGTGTCGTGATGGTCGGACTGGGGGTCCGGCTGGCGTTCAGCGGGCGGGAATGAGCGCGGTCTGACGTTCAGTGGGCGGGAACGGGAATGAGCCGCGAAGCGGTAGAGGAGCACCTCGGGGCCGTGGCCCGGGCCGGGGCGAGTGATGCCCGACTCCCGTCACGACTCCCGTCACGCCGGGCCCGCCGTGCGAAAATGGGCCCACTGACTCCCGCCGACCCTTCGAGGTTGCTCCGTGACCAAGCCCGTGGCCCGCGAGCCGCTGCGCCGCAATTCGCGGTCCAACCGGGCGCGCATCCTGGCCACGGCCCGCGAGGAGCTGGGGCGCAACCCCGACGTCACTTTGGAGGAGCTCGCGCGGGCCGCCGGTGTCGTGCGGCGCACCCTCTTCGGGCACTTCCCGGGGCGGGCGGCGCTGCTGGAGGCACTCGCCGACGAGGCCGCCGAGATCATCCGGAACACGGTGGTGCTCGGGGCGAAGGCGACGGAGTCGGCCGAGCTGGCACTCGCACACTTCGTGTTCTCGCTCTGGCCCGTCGGCGACCGCTACCGCATGCTCCTGTCGCTGGCCCGTCGGGACCTGGGCGCCGAGCGCGTCGCCGAGACCTTGGCGCCGGCCCGCGACGAGGTCACCGCCATCCTGGAGCGCGGGCAGCGCGACGGCATCTTCCACACGCATCTGCCGCCGGCCGTGCTCAGCGCCGGTCTGGAGGCGATGCACGTCGCCCTGCTGGAGACGGTCGACACCGGAGAGCTGGAGGACGCCGGACGCCGGATCGCCACCACCACGCTCATCGCCGCCGGAGTGCCCGAGCAGCGCGCGAGCGCCGTGGTCGAGGAGGCCCTGTCGGAGATGGCCTCGGAGACCACGACCGACGCGTGAGCCGCGCCGAGGAGAACGCGGCGATCGTCACCGGGCCGTTCAACCGGCCGATGAGCTCGGCCAGTTAGCGGTGCGCCTCGGCGAGTTCCTGGTCGGCACGCGCGGGCCGGCAACCGCCCCGCCGCCGCACTGTAGTGCCGCTTCACTGAATCTTGCTTGTGGTGAAGTGAAACCGCATGAAGGATCGGGGGCATGAACGAGATGCACGGTACGACCGTCGGACCCCGGAAGGCCCCGCAGGGCAGAGGCGGGCGGTGGGTCGTCGACCTCAGCCACACCATCCGGCACGGCTTGATCACCTACCCGGGGCTGCCCGGCCCCGAGATCGGCGAGCACCTCACCCGGGAGGCGTCGCGGGGGATCTACGCGCCCGGCACCGAGTTCGCCATCGGCCGGATCTCGATGGTCTCCAACACCGGCACCTACCTCGACAGCCCCTTCCACCGTTTCAGCGGCGGACACGACCTCGCCGGGCTGCCCATCGACCGGCTCACAGACCTCGACGGCATCGTCGTACGCGTCCAGGACGCCGACGGCCGGGCCGTGGACCGGGCGGCGCTGCTGCCGTACGACGTCACCGGCCGGGCCGTACTGATCCACACCGGCTGGGACCGGCACTTCGGCACCGAGCGGTACGGCCACGGCCACCCCTATCTCACCGCCGACGCCGTGGCCTGGCTCGTCGAGCAGGGCGCGGCCCTCGTCGGCATCGACTCCCTCAACATCGACGACACCGACGACGGCACCCGCCCCGCCCACACCGGCCTCCTCGCGGCCGGCATCCCCGTCGTGGAACACCTGCGAGGGCTGGAGCAACTACCCCCACAGGGCTTCCGTTTCCACGCCGCGCCCCCGGCGGTCGAGGGCATGGGCACATTCCCGGTACGGGCGTACGCGCTCCTCGACGACGAGAGCGACGAGAGCGACGAGAGCGACGAGGGCGATACGAGCGACGAGCTGACGTCGTGACCGACCTCGACATCAAGCACCTGGACGGCACCGCCGGCGACGCCGAACTCGAAGCGTGGCGGTACGTGCACAACACGATCATCCCTGCGCACCTCCTGACCCTCGACGACGTCCGCGAGCGCGCCGTACGCAACCACCTGGAACTCGCGTACGTCGACGGCGTCCTCGTCGGCAATTCGACGGTCCGCCCGCCCGAGGGGGACACGGCCACGGCCACGGTCATCGCCCGGGTGCTCGCCGAGCACCGGGGGCGGGGGCTCGGCGAGCAGCTGTACGCGCGGGCGCTGCGGCGGGCGCGGGAGTGGGGTGCGCGGACCGTCGAGACCTGCGTGCTGTCGTCGAACGAGGACGGCCTGCGGTTCGCGCTGAAGCACGGCTTCGTGGAGATCGAGCGCTATCTGCTGGACGGCGACACGATCCCGTGGATCGACCTCAGGCTCTCCGAACAGCACATCTAGAGGTTGTCCGCGATGTCCAGCGCCGCCACGTACCCGAAGGTCATCGCGGGCCCGATCGTCGACCCGGCCCCCGCGTAACTGCGGCCCATCACAGCGGCGCCGGCGTTGCCCGCCGCGTACAGGCCGGGGATGACCGAGCCGTCGGGGCGCAGGACGCGGGCGCGGGCGTCGGTGAGGAGGCCGCCCTTGGTGCCGAGGTCGCCCGGGACGATGCGGAGGGCGTAGTAGGGCGGCAGCCACAGGGGTGCCAGACAGGAGTTGGGCTGCACGGAGGGGTCCGTGTAGTAGTGGTCGTACGCGCTGTCGCCGCGCCCGAAGTCGGTGTCCTCGCCCTGCCGGGCAAGGGAGTTGAAGCGGTCGACGGTGGAGCGCAGGGCGGCCGCCGGTACGCCGATCGCGGTGGCGAGCGCGTCCAGTGTCCACGCCTTGTGGGCGGCCCCGGCGTCGTACCACTCGTCGGGGAACGGGAACGTCGGCGCGATGTCCTTGAAGAGGTACCGGTTGCGGTAGTTCTGGTCGACGATCAGCCAGGCCGGAATGTGCGCGGCGGACGGAGTGTCGCGCTCATACATGGTGTGGACGACATCGCTGTACGGCCCCGCCTCGTTGACGAAGCGCGCGCCCGCCGCGTTGACCAACAGGCCACCGGGGAGGGTGCGTTCGGCGAGGCAGAACCACGGCTGGCCGGGGGTGGGGATGGCCGGCCCCCACCAGGCGTCGTCCATCAGGTCCGTCGCCGCGCCCAGCTGTTGTCCGGCCCGTATGCCGTCCCCGGTGTTCTCCTTCGCGCCGACGGTCCACTCGGTCCCGATCGGCTGTTCCTGGTACCGCGCGCGCATGGCCGCGTTGTGCTCGAAGCCGCCGGAGCCGACGATGACGCCGCGCCGGGCGCGTACGAGACCGGGGGCGCCGTCGCGGGTGACGACCGCCCCGGCCACCGTCCCGCCCTCCACGTACAGTTCCGTCAAAGGGGTGTTGAGCCACACCGGTACGTCGGCGGCGAGGAGCCCGGCGCGCAGTCCGCCCGCCAGGGCCTGCCCCATGGTGAGCGGCTTCTGCCCGAGCAGCGCGGCCTTCGTACCCCGCGCGAGGCACTCGGTGGCGACGGCGAGCCCTTTCGCGCTCACGGCGGTCAGGGCGAGCCACTTGTAGTCGGCGCCGAAGACGACCATGCCGGCCGGAGTGGACAGATACGGCGGGTTCAGCCGGGCCAGTTCGTCGCCCAGGATGTTCCCGTCGAGTTGGTCGGGTTCGATGGAGCGGCCGTTCGGCAGCCCGCCCGGCAGCTCCGGGTAGTAGTCGCTGTATCCCTCCATCCAGCGGAACCGGAGCGGGCTGTTCGCCATGACGAAGGAGAGCATGGCGGGCCCGTGGTCCAGGAAGGCCTGCTGCCGGTCGGCGGGCACGTCGTCACCGACCACGGCCGCGAGGTACTGGGCCGCCTTGGCGGGGGTGTCCGGCACACCGGCGGCCTTGATGACACTGTTGTTCGGCAGCCAGATCCCGGCCCCCGACCGTGCCGACGACCCTCCGAAGGTCGGCGCCTTCTCCACGACCACACAGCTCAGGCCCCGCTTGGCGGCGGTCAGCGCGGCGGTCATCCCGGCGGCTCCGGAGCCGATCACGACGACGTCGTAGGTGCCGAGCAGGGGCGGGGCGGCGGCCTCGGCCGTGCCCGTGAGCCCACCGGCCGCGAGTACGGCACCCGCCCCCGCGGCGGTACCGAGCACCCGGCGCCGCGAAGGCCCCTCCGGTGCGGTCGTACGTCTGTCAGGATCCGCGCTCTTGGACATGCAGGTCGCTCCAGCCTGGCGAAGGGATGGGTGGCCGTGCTGTTCCGTGCTGTTCCCCGGGAGACGTTTGACTACTTGCGTCCCGGATGTGGTGCGGAGTCTCGAATCTGACGTGAAGGCGTGATGAAGTCAAGAGCAAACTGACGCTACATCAAATTCCTTTGTTTCCATCCCATTTGACCTGCATATTCGTTTCGCGGGGTAGGCGGCTGGGCAGGGTTCGGGCAGCGTGGTCCCGGTCTGCGGACCGAGGGAGGGGGAAGCGCTGTGCATGACCTCGTGCGGGTGCCGGACCATGTCCGGACGCCCGACGGGCGGCGGTTGCGCGTCGAGTGCTCGGGGGATCCGGACGGCCGGCCGGTGTTCCTGTTGCACGGGATGCCGGGCAGCAGGGTCGGGCCCAGACCGCGGTCCATGTTCCTCTACCACCGCGGCGCACGGCTCATCAGTTACGACCGTCCCGGGTACGGGGGTTCGGACCGCCGGCCGGGGCGGCGTGTCGTGGACGTCGTGGAGGATGTCGAAGCCGTCGCGGACGCGCTCGGCCTGGACCGTTTCGCGGTGGTGGGCCGGTCCGGCGGGGCCCCGCACGCGCTGGCCTGCGCCGCGCTGCTGCCGGACCGGGTGACCCGGGCGGCCGCGCTGGTGACGCTCGCGCCGCAGGACGCGGAGGGGCTCGACTGGTTCGCGGGGATGGCGCCCCACAACGTCCGTGAGTTCCAGGCGGCGCTGACCGATCCCCGGGGGTTCGTGGCCGACCTGATCCCGCGCTCGGCCGCCATCCGTTCCGACCCCGCCCGGCTGCTGGACGAGCTGCGCGGCGATCTCACGGACGAAGACCGGGTGATCGTCTCGGACAGCGGCATCCGGTCGATGCTGCTGCGCAACTACCATGAGGCGCTGCGGACTTCACCGTACGGCTGGATCGACGACGCGCTCGCGCTGACCGGCCCCTGGGGGTTCGACCCCACGGAGATCAGGGTGCCGGTGCTGCTCTGGCACGCCGGGAAGGACGTCTTCACCCCGTCCGCCCACTCCTGCTGGCTCGCCGACCGCATCCCCGGCGCCGTCGACGTCTGCGAGCCCGCTGCCGCTCACTTCGCCGCGATACGGGCGCTGCCGGACGTGTTGAGCTGGCTGTTGACCGCTACGGAGCCGTCCGTCGCCTCAACAGCCTGAGCGCGGTCGATGCTTCGTCTGCGGGTGCGTCGTGGCTGGTCGCGCCCACGCGGCGGAGCCGCACAGTGTCACAGCCCCGCGCCCCTTAAAGACGAGGTCGCGCCCGGTGTCTTTTAGGGGCGCGGGGCTGTATTGAATATGCGGCTCCGCCGCGTGGGCGCGAGCAACCACAACACCATCCGCACCCGCCCACGAACCCGCACCCCCCGAGCCCCGACGCGCCCCGTCACACCGCCAGCGGCTCCAGATCCCGGTACACCCGGCGGCGCTGCCCCACCAGCCGGGTGATGCCGTTGCCCTCGCCCAACTGGCGGTTCAGGCGGCGTAGGTCGGCCAACGTGGCCTCGCGGAGGCGTTGGGCCTCCTCCTCCCGGCCCAGCGAGCGCAGCGTCAGCGCGGAGTTGCTGATGACGGCGAGGGTCTCGGGGTGCTGGGGGCCGAGGATTTCCTTGAGGACGTTGCGGGCCGGCTCCTCCAGCGCCCAGGCCTCCTCCGGGTGGCCCTGCTCCGCCAGTACGTTGGCGTGGTTGGCGCGGGCGAAGAGGGTGTGGGGGTGTTCGTCGCCGAGCCCTATGGCCATGCGTTTGGTCACCCTCGCGAACGTCTTCTCCGCATCGTCGGCGTCCCCGCAGGCCCAGAGGTAGATGCCGAGGTTGTTGAGCGCGGCCTGGGTGTACGGGTGGTCCTCGCCCGGCACCTTCGCATAGTGCTCCAGCACGCTCCTGACGGTCTCCCGCGCCCGGTCGGGCTCGTCGGCGGCGTACAGGTCGGCTGCCAGGTTCAGCTCGCAGGCCAGGGAGTCCGGGATCGGGTCCGGGTACTTGTCCCTGGTGTACTGGGTCCGGTACTGGGTGAGCGTTGCCCGGGTCAGCCGGTGCGCGTCCACGAACTGGCCCGCCCGCCGCAGCGACACGGCGAGCGACTTGGCGCAGCTGAGCGTGCCCGGGAAGTCCTTGCCGAGGATCCGCTTGTGGGTCTCGTACGCCTCCGACAGCACCGCCACCGAGTCGGTGTAGCGGCCGACCTCGCGCAGGTCGCGGCCGAGGCCCTGGGCGGAGATCAGGGTGTAGGGGTGGTCGGGGCCGAGGACCTCGCGGCGGCGGGCGTAGGTGTCCTGGTCGACATCGTGGGCCTCGTCGTAGTGGCCGACCATGCGCAGCGCGAGCGCCAGGTTGTTCGCGGCGTTGAGGGTGCGGCTGTTGGACTCGTGGAAGATCTGGCTGAACCCCTGGTGGGCCTCGCGGGCGAGCATCACCGCCTTGGTGTACTCGCCGAGGGCGGCGAGGTCGCTGGCCAGGCTGGAGGTGGTGACGTAGGTGTGCGGATGGGTGGGGCCCAGCACCCTCAGCTGCCGCTCGCGCACCGCCTCGTCGATGTCGCGGGCCTCCACGAAACGCCCCTGGGAGCGCAGCACGTTGGCGAGCTGACCGTGCAGGTACATGTACTGCATGTCGTCCTCGCCGAGGGTCTCCTTCCAGTACGCCAGGAGGTCCTCGGCGAGTTTCCGGGCGCCGGGGAAGTCGCCGCGCTTCCACAGATAGCGGACCCGGTCGATGAGCAGCCGGCGGGGCTCGGCCTCGTGGCAGTCGCGCAGCTCGGAGGCGGCCAGATGCGGCCAGATGATCGCGAACCGGGGCCAGGTCTCGGCGTCGTCGATGGGCTCGTCGCCGGGCGGCCGGGCGCCGACGAGCATGGCGTGGACGACATGCCGGGCCTGCCGCTGCTCCTCCTCCGTGAGCCGGGAGCGGATCACGGCCTGCACCAGCCGGTGCACCTGGATGCTGGTGCTGGCCTGGTCGACCTTGGCGAGGGCGAAGCGGCCGATCTCCCGGATGACACGGCCCAGCATCAGGCTCTCCTGGAGGCTGGGGTCGACCTTCTTCAGCTCGTCGAGCAGCTCCTTGCTGTACAGCAGGTGCGAGGAGATCGGCTCGGGGGCCATGAAGGCGCACAGCTGGAGCAGCCGGACCGAGGCGGGGGAGCGTTCCCGCAGCCGGGTGATGGAGATGTTCCAGGTCGCCGCCACGGTCTGCGGGTAGTCGGCGGCCTGGTTGAGGTCCAGCACACCGGTGGTCTGCTCGTTCAGCTGCCGCAGATACTCCTCGATGGGTGTGGCGGTCTCGGCGAGCCAGGCCGCCGCCTGCTCCACGGCCAGCGGCAGGTCGCCCACCGCCTCCGCCACCCGGTCGGCCTCCTCCGCGCTCAGGCCGGGGGCCCGCCGGGAGAGGTGCTCGACGCTCTCCTGGCGGGGGAAGACGTCGACGGGCAGCGAGGTGCCGCGCTGATCCCAGGTCTGGTTGCGTGAGGTGACGAGGATGTGCCCGCCGCCGCCCTGCGGGAAGAACGGGGTGAGTGCCTCGGGGTTGTCGGCGTTGTCGAAGACGAGGATCCAGCGATTGGTCGGCACGCCCTCGGAGAGCATGCGGACGGTCTCCTGGCTGACCAGGGTCATGTCGTCGCCGCCGGGTGCGCCGATCCGGGCGCCGAGTTCGGCGAGGGAGGAGGCGACGCCGTCGCCGTGCTCGGCGGAGATCCACCACACCAGGTCGTAGTCGGCCATGAACCGGTGCACGTACTCCAGGGCGACCTGTGTCTTGCCGACGCCGCCGAGGCCGAAGAGGGTCTTCGGCTGGGTCACCACCGCGGACGCCCCGCCACGCAGCTGTTCGCGCAGTTCGTCGAGGATCCGCCCCCGGCCCGTGAAGGTGGTGTTGCGCTGCGGCATGTTCCACACGGTGGGCGCGCCGGCCGGGAAGCGGGGCTCCACGACGCCCAGGTCGTCGGGCCGCTCCGGCAGTTTCAGCGCGCCGAGCAGGGCGGCGACGCAACTCGGCTCGTCGAGCCGGTGCAGGTCGACCGGCGTGTGTTCGAGGTAGGCGTCGGGGAACCTGACCTCGTCGACGCGCAGCGGCACCATGGTGGTGCGCTGCATGCCGAGCGCGGTGTCGGCGAGGGAGCGCCAGATTCCCTGGGCGTGCCGGGACTTCTGGAAGGCGTGGGACAGCAGCAGGACCGTACGGGTCACCGTGTCCAGGCGCTCCGGCGGCCCGGCGGACACGTCGTGCAGCGTGACGTTGCAGCCGGACTGCCGGAGGATGGCCTCCACCCAGTCCGCCCACATCCGGTTCTCCGCCGCGTACACCACGACGATGTCCGTCATCGGCTGGCGCCGGGTGAACGCCTCCAGACAGCGCTGCCGCACCGGCTCCGGCACCGGCGGGAGCGAGGTGACCTCGCCGTCGGAGATCACCTTCGTGAGCCGTTCGAACGCGGACAGCAGGGAGTTCGCGATGTTGCTCTTGTCGCCGACCGTCGCGAGCGTCTCCTCGTACGCGTAGAACGGCACGTACGGGATCTCCATCGCGCCCCAGTAGGCGTCCAGCTGCTCGGGGCCGAGTTCCTCGCCGTCGAGGCCCCGGGGCAGGCCCTCGAACCGCAGCCGGGCCAGCGCCCGTCCCGCGTCGACCTTCCGTTTCTCGCCCTCGTCGATGCGCATCAGCACCGGCAGCACCCGGATCCGCCGCTTGTGATGGCCGCCGTCGACGCTGCGGGCCACCGCGGCCGCCCCGTCCAGCGACTGGCCGCTGAGGGTGAAGCAGTCGACGAGGACGTCGGGCATCTGGATGGTGCAGATGTCCGCGCTGTCGGACAGGCCGGTGCGGCTGTCGATGAGGACGTAGTCGTACGACGCCTTCATGTCCTCGCGCAGGGCGTCCAGGAACTGGCCGCCGCCGAGCCGCTCGTAGAAGTTGTCCCATTCGAACGACGACACGGTCGCCGAGTACTCGCGGTTGCGCCGCCCCGAGGACAGGAAGTCGAGCGAACCGCCTTCGGGGAACGACAGCCCGAGCCGCTCGGGGCCGAGGGACACGGCGTGCTGCTCGACGCGGGCGAAGTCCTTGTGCCAGGGGCCGGTGCGCGGGCCGCCGGTGGTCGCGGCCCAGCAGTACTCGGTGATCATGTCGAGGACGCCGGTGGTGGACGCCAGCACGCTCAGGTCCAGGAACGGCTGGTAGAAGCGGTCCAGACCCGGGGCCTCCAGGTCCCAGTCGACGGCCAGGACGCGTTTGCCGTTGGCGGCCAGGATCCACGCCGCGTTGGCCAGGGCCATCGTGCGGCCCGTACCACCTTTGTACGAATAGAAGGTGATGATGCGTCCGTCCTGACGGGCCGTCATGCTTCTCCTCCGTGGTCGGGATGCGCATCGGGGTCGGTCGGCTGGGCGAGGCTGAGCCGGGGCCGGGGTGTGGTGGGGCCCGGCGGCGGATGGGCCTTGGCGTGGCGGAGGTACTGCCGGGTCGCCTGGGCCACGACCACCGGCAGGACCTCGGTGAACTGCTTCAGGGTGGGTACGCCGTTGACCGCGGCCCAGCACTTGGCGCGGCGCCCCCGCTCCAGGATCAGCGGCAGGGTGTCCTCCAGCTCCTCCTTGAGCCGCTCGCCCTGTTCACCGCGGCACTGCAGGTCCAGGCGGTTCCAGGGGACGATCGCGCCGACCCAGGGGTGGGCGGCCGCGTCGAACGTCTTGAGCCGGTGCCGTCGCTCCTTGTCGAGCAGGGCCCAGCGGTCAAGGAGCAGGATCCCGGGGTGGCCCTCGGCCGGCTGTCCGCCCGCGTCGGCGTCGGTCCCGGCCGTGGTGAGACCTTCGGCGCCGGGGTCCGGGACGTCGAAGTCCGACACCGTGATCCGGTAGTCGAGGGACCGGATCAGCTCCTCCGCCAGCGTCGACAGCGGGCGCCTCGACTCGCTGTGGTACGGGTTCCACTCCGTGGCGTCCTCGCCGTACGGGCTCGCGTCCCGGCCCTCGGGCACAGAACCGCGGCTGGGCGCCACCACGGTGACATGGATCCGGCGCGGGCCCTCACCGTGCGGCCGGAACGCGCTGTGCGTCGACTCGTAAGGGCGGGGCCGGCTCGACGGCAGCGGAGTCGTCTCGGCGACGTGCACGATCCGCTGCGCGAGACCGAACACGGCTTCCTCGTACTCGTCCCGCAGCCGCTTGAGCTTGATCAGCCCGTAGATCCCGTACGAGGCGTAGCGCTCCCCGAACTTGGTGCGGTCCACCTGGATCTGCCGTACGGATTCGGGCACGTTCTCCAGGTCGACGCCACCCGTCCACAGCACGGGGACGATGGCCGGGATGTCGCCGAGGCCGGCGTCGCGTGCCTCGCGTATCCGCTCGGCGAAGGTGAACCACTCGCGTCCGCAGGGTTCGCTGGAGAAATACCGGGGCGAGTACAGCGGCACGAACACCCGGCAGTGCGCCAGATTCTCGCTCAGCCGGTCCGGCCATCCTTCCCCGGACCGCATCTCCCGGTCCAGGAACCCCACCGGCGTCCCCCTCGGATGCGCCGTGAGAGCCAGCACATCCGCGCACAGATCCTTGAACAGGGTGTGCACCCAGTGATCCGGGTCGCCACCGTCCGGTCCCGAAGGGGGAGTGTGCGCGTAACTGAGAAAGAAGTACGGACGGTTGTCCGGAGCCCGCCCCCGTGCAGCTGTATTCACACGCCCCCCGCCCTGTCGATGCCTCGTACCCCGCCTGGGCGCCATCCGGCCGGAACCAACAATGTGCCCGATCAACCCCCGGGCACATGGTTTGTTTCACGTCATTTCAGCGCGATATCCGGACATCAGGTGCCGGGCCGTGTCGACAGCATCGCGCATCCCGAACAGAAACGCCGGTTTTCCCGCGAACTCCCTTTCTTTGAACAAGTCATGCGGTAACCGCGCCCCGATCTCCCCGAAATCCCCGTCGTAGAGGGAGAGATCCTCGTACTCGATCCAGTTGCCCTTGTCCTTCACCACACAGCGGTACGTCCGGGTCGGGGCCGGCGGGTTCATCCGGTACTCGGCGAGATGGAAGGCGGTGCACACCTCGAAACCCACCCGCAGCAGCAGTACCTGGGCATCGGCGGCGTACAGCGCGGCCATCGGGGACCGCTCACCGAGGTGACAGTGCGGGTCGTGGCCGAAGAGCAACTCCTCGGCCCGGGCGCCGAGTCCGGCGAACGAGGTCTGCGGATGAGCGCTGCGGACCGCGCCCGGGGTGGTCCGCACACACTCGGCGAACGCGCCCATGGCCGGGCAGGGCGTGGCGTCCGGCTCGAACGGCGGCATCGACGCCCGGAACGCGGCCTTCTCCCGCTCGGTCATCCCCTCGGTATGGCGGTGATACGCGGGGGAGGTGTCGGAGTTCTCCGGAGTGAAGGCGGGCACGACGAGCGTGCCGTCGGGCCCGAGCGCGGCCAGCACGGCGTCCCGTACCTCCTCCGGGCTCCACCCGGTTCCGCCCAGCGAGGAGTGCACCATGAGGACACCGCCGGGCCGGACCCCCAACTCGCGCAGTGCGTCCGGGAGTCGAGTGATGTCATCCATGCGGGACCGCCAGCTCCTCACGCATTTCGTCGGCCAAGTGGGCTCCGCTCTCCGTCAGTTCACTGCCCGGGCGATGGGCGAGAGCGTCCAGGGCATGCCGCGCCCGTCGCAGCGATTCGACGGCGTCGTCCTCGTCCGCGACCGCCCTCCCCACCCATGCGCTCGCCTCGTCCAGCAGCCGCCCGGCGGCGCTGCCCGGCACAGCCAGGTCCGTGACCTCGCCCAGCGCCCTGAGCCGGAACTCGCGCCCCAGCAAGGGCAGTTCGCGTACGAACTCTTCGGGCTCGAAGTCGACCGCCACGCCCAGGGCGCCGAACGCGTGCGAGCCGAGGCGCAGTCCGCCGCCCGGGGCGAGGGGGGTGACGGTGGTGATGAGGGGCACGTTGACGCCCTCGCGCCAGCCGGGCCGCCGGTCGTCCAGGGCTTCGTGGGCCGCTCGCAGCCGTTTGCCGAAGAGGGCCAGGTCGCTCGGGGGCAGCGGGGCCGCGACCGGCACCGGGTAGCAGTCGCGGTGGGGATCGGCGTCGTCGAGGAGCAGTGGTGGCCCGTCGGTGAGCTCGACCGACTCCAACGGCCGCCATTCGGCGGTGAGTTCGCCGCCGTCGGATCCGGTGCCGCCCACGCGGAGGCCGTCCGCGGTGATTGCGCACTCGACCCGTCCGGGCGCCGACAGCCGCAGCGTCCCGAGGGCCGGGAGGTGAAGGTCCCGGCCCGGCTGGTCCCAGCTGAGCGTGGCCTCCGCCCCCGCCAGTACGCCGGCCGCCGTGACCGTGGCCATCAGCCGGGGGAGGTCGGCGGGGCCGTCCAGGGAACGGCGCAGCGCGGGCCGTAGATACGGGTGGGTGAGGACCGTGTTGAGGTGGGAGGCGGAACTCTCGTCGGAGTCCAGCCGGACGAGCAGCCGCCAGGCCGCGTCCCACTCGGGTCTCCCCGCCAGCGCGGCGTTCGCCCGGGCCAGCAGCGATCGGTCCAACTCAAGCTGCGCCAGCCGTAGTTCATCGGCGTCGGCGACGGCCGGGTGCAGCGCACGCTCGGTGATCCGCTCGGCGACGCCCTCCACCAGGCCCTTCAGGTCGGCGCAGAACACCGAAGGATTGTCGAAGCCGCGCTCGGCGCTGTACCGGTGGGCGTAGAGACCACCGCCGCAGGACTGCACGACCGGGCAGCGGCGGCAGGTCTCGCTGATCCCGGCGAGGCCCGACTGGCGGGCGCGGACCCCCGGATGCTCGGCGAACTCCGCGAAACCGTGCCGGAAGACGTCGTAACCGGTGGCCGGGGCGCCCTCGTACGCCGTCTTGAGCGAGTCCGCCTGCTCGAACGTGCCGTCGGTCTCGATCACCGCCAGATCGGACGGCGCCAGCCCCAGCGCCTCGGTGAGGCTCGGCCCGCCGCGCAGCGTGCTCAGCACCGAGTCGAAGGTCCGCACCGGCATCAGGCGGCCCTGCTCCTCCCACCGGTCGAAGATCCTCAGCAGCCAGTCGGCATACGGCGTCGCCGAGCCCCCCGGCTCACGGCCGGGGGGAGGGGCGTCCCAGGTGGAGTGCGGGAGCAGATAGTCGATCCGGGGCGGATCCAGGGCGGTCAGCGCGTCATGCACGGCCACCGGGTCGTTCGCCACATCCACCGTGCACAACAGCCCCTGATAGAGATGCCGGTACTCCGGGAGCCGGAGGAGCTCGATCGCCCGCACCACCCGGTCGTAACTGCTGCGACCCCGGCGGTCGAGCCGGTGACGGTCATTGGCGGCACGGTCACCGTCGAGGGAGATACCGACTTTCACATCGAATTCGTCGAACACCCGCAAGTGATCTCTGTTCAGCCGCACACCATTGGTGTGAATACGCAGATCCAGTGCGGTGACCGGGCACAGGGCACGGGTGAGTTCCGCGCAGATTCGTCTCAGCCGGGCCGGGCCGACGAGCAGCGGTTCACCGCCGTGCAGAATGACGGTGACGGATTCCAGTTTTCTCGCCACCACATACTCGCTGAGGCGACGGGCGACCTGGTCGAGCGTTTCCTCGGAGATCACCGTCGGCCGTGAACGCCACGTCTGGTCGGCCGCCTCGTACACATAGCAGTGGTCGCACGCCAGATCGCATCGGCTGTGGATCTTGAGTACGAGTTGCTGGATCGCGGGGTCGCTCACTTCGGGCAGTGTACGCCTTCGGACCGCGCGGGGCGGACATGACGACGGGGCCCAACTTCCTTGATCGACAAGGAGGTTGGGGCCCCGGAGGCCTACGTCAGATGCTGGACGTGAAGCCGGCCCTGGCGAGCTGCGACCCGCGCGCGTCCGTCACCCGTCCGGTGGACCGCCGGGTACGGGGCGCGTCCGCGGCGACCGCCGCGAGCGGGGCCAGCTTCTTGTGGGCCGACCGGGCGGTGTCCGAACCACGCGTCGCCTTGATGGAAAGGTTCATCTCTCGTCGCTCCATTTCGCTTGAAGGGACTCTGCCATCGGTCCCTTGCTGGACGAGATCCTTTTGGTCGAGGCTCGGACATGAGGGGGGACGACAGACCACATACTTTCGCGACCCTTCTATCACGCGGCGGCGCGCCCTGCTATGCGGTATCCGGAGGTGGCGGGGTGGCACATTTTCAAGATTGACGAGAGCATGACCGTCCCGTTCAGGTCCCGTTCGTGTCCCGCTGACGTCCTGCTGACTCCCTGCATCCGTGCGAGGTCTTCATGGCTGCCACGCCCGGCCCCAGCACTACGGTGAGTGACCGAGATCTGCCCCCGCTGTTCCGCGTCAGCGACGAGAAGGCGCTGGCCCATCAAGGTGAATCCTTCCGGGTCGTCCGTACGCAGCTGGTCGTCCTGCTGCTGGCCACCGCGACCGCCTCGCTCGCCGAGCGGGTGGGCAGCCGTATCCCCTCGGGGATCGCCGCCGTGCTCTACGCCCTGACGATCGTGATCGGCGTCTACGCCTCCCGTCGCCGCGCCCGGGCGCACTGGCAGGCGCACCGGGCCGCCGCCGAGGTGATCAAGTCGCTGGCGTGGCAGTACATGGTCCACGGTGGCCCTTTTCACTCCGGTCTCCGCAACCCCGACGCCCTGTTCGCCGAACGGCTGGAGGAACGCCTCAGCGAACTGCGCAAGGTGGGCTGGGAGGACTCGCGGGAGAGCGCCGCCGAGCTGGGCCTCGGGCAGATCACCGCGCGGATGCGTCAGGTGCGCGCCAAGCCGTTCGCCGCCCGGCGCGACATCTACCTCCGCGACCGGGTCGTGGAGCAACTCACCTGGTACGGCAGCAAGGCCGGGCAGGCCCACCGGGCGTCCGTGCGCTGGTCCGGCGTGACGACCCTGCTGACCTCGCTGGCCCTGCTCACCGCCGTCCTCAGGGCCGTCGGGGCGATCGGCAGCCGCCTGGACCCCACCGGCGTACTCAGCGCCGCTGCCGCCGCCGGCGTCGCCTGGCAGGAAGTCCGCCGACACCGCCCGCTGACCTACGCCCACTCCCTCGTCGAACAGGACCTCGACACGCTCCGGATCGCCATGGGTACCACCGTCAAGGAGGAGGGGTGGGCGGACGCGGTGGCGGAGGCGGAGCGGCTGGTCTCGCCGCAGCACACGGACTGGCTCGTACGGTTCGGGTCTTGAACCTTTTCCGGGTCAGGCGCGGCGTACTCCCGGGCTCCACAGCACCGTCACCGGTACGCCCGTCCGGCGCGCGTAGGCGACGATGTCGGCGGTGCCGCCGAGGCCGCGGGCCGGGGCGCCGTCCCAGACGGCGACCATGCGGTCGGCGTGGTCGACGATGTAGCGGCCGGCCGCGTAGTACGCCTCGTCGTGGGTGCGTTCGTACGGCAGTTCCACGCGCTCGGCGCAGCACTTGAGGAGCCGGCGGTACGACGCCCGCACCTCGTCGTCGCCGAGATGGGTCTCGTAGTCCATGCCGGGGATGACGGCGGTCAGCGGGATGTCGCAGTCCAGGGCGATCTCCGCGAACAGCTGGTCCGCGCCGGCCGCGAGGCTGCTCAGGGCCCGGGTGCCCGGACGGCCCTGTAACTCCGTCCGGATGCCGGAGCGGACGGCGGACAGGGCGGCGTCCGGGATGTCGCGGTGTCCGGTGATGCCGATCCGGCTCACGGGCCCAGCCATCCGTGCGCTCACCTCCGTGGCCGCGGTCGTCGATCAACCCACCCTAGCGGCGGCGGAGTTGTACCGATACGAGGCAAACGGCCATGGGGCCGACCCAGTGGCTCACCTCAGTCGTCCAGCGGGTCGGTTCGGTCGCCGAAGGGATCGGTTCGGTCGCTGAAGGGATCGGTTCGGTCGCCGAAGGGGTCGCTGCCGTCGTCCAGCGGATGGGCTCGGTCGCCCATCGGGTCGGCCCGGTCGTCCGACGAGTAGAGGGAGATCGGTGCGATGCGGCCCTCCAGCATCGCGCCGACGCCCAGGGCGGCGCACACGTCGGGGCGTTCGGCGATGTGGACCGGCATGCCGGTGGCGTGTCGCAGCATCTGGTCGAAGCCCGGGAGGAGGGCGCTGCCGCCGACCATCATGATGCCCCGGTCGGCGAGGTCGGCCACCAGGTCGGGCGGGCAGTCGCGGAGCACCTTGCCGATGCCGTCGACGACGGCCGTGAGGGGGGTCTGGATGGCGTCGCGTACGGCGGCCGTGTCCACCTGGACGGAACGGGCCAGCCCCGTCGCCACGTCCAGGCCGTGGATCTCCGTCGACTCGGGGCCGTGAGGGGTGAGGCCGTTGCCGGAGAGGGCGAGCTGGAGTGGCCGTACGGACTGGCTGGGCAGGGTCAGTTCGTGGCGCAGGCGCAGGTGCTGCACGATCGCGTGGTCGATGGCCTCGCCGCCGACGGGGATGCGTACGGCGTTGACGACCGAGCCGAGGGAGAGGACGGCCAGCTGGGTGGCGGCGGCACCGCAGACCATGATCATGGTGGCCTCCGGCTGCTCCACGGGCAGGCCACAGCCGACCGCCGCCGCGATGAGCGTGTCGACCAGTTCCACGCGGCGGGCGCCGAGGCCCACCAGCGTCTCGACCGTGGCGCGCTGGGCGAGGGGGTCCGCGTCGTGCGGGGTGCAGGCGGCGGCACGCAGCACGGGCTTGCGGCGCAGGTTGCGGCGGACCTTGTCGCCGAGCAGCTGGCGCAGCATCCGCTGGGCCATCTCGATGTCGACGACCGTGCCGCCGGAGACGGGCCGTACGACCCTGATGTAGTCGGGCGTACGGCCCATCATCCGCTCCGCGAACTCCCCGACCGCGATCAGCGCCCCCGTCCGCGTGTTCACGGCGGCGACGCTCGGCTGGTCCACGACCAGACCCGCGCCCTTCACATACACCCGGGTCCGCGCCGCCCCCAGGTCAACGGCGAAATGGCAGCGGCGCAACTGCTCCAGACTGTCGGTCATGGCGGTCATGGCGGTCATGGGGGCGGATCCTTCCGAGACATGGACCGTACGGGCCGCCGGACGGCGATCCCCGGTTCCCTGGTTCCCTTGCATCGTGTGTCCCGGGGTGGGGCGGGTGCCTGTTGGGGTGGGCCGGGTGGGGGTGCGGCCGGACGGGTGGTTCCTTGCGGGGCGTCCCTCGAAGATCGGTCAGCTGGGCAGCGGCGCCTGGTAGAGGGGCTTGAGCGAGGCGACGGTGTGCTCGCAGTCGGCGCGCCGCAGCTGCCGGGCGATCTGGCGGGTGCGGGCGTAGCCGATGAAGGGGAGGTCGAGGGCGGTGGCGGCGGTGAGTGACAACCCTGCGCGGGCGGGGGGTGTTCCCCAGGACGATGAGCCCGGCGTCCTGCGCTGCCCCTGCGGATGGAACTCCTCACCCGTCCGCCGGCGCTGGCGGTCCTGACCACGCCTCCACATCAGCGATCAGATCCTGCGAGCTGAAGGATGTAATGCCGAATGTGCGGTGGCATCTTTTCAGGCAGTTGCCCGACGTCGGTGAGGCGTAGTTTCTGGCCTTCACCGACAACGAGTTCCCTCGCCGCGCCTTCCCAGGAGCCGAGGAACACATGAGGTGCGGTCTTGCCGGGCTCGTACGCGGCTACCGTGACCTCTTCGATCGTGTCCGGTGTGATACCGGTTTCTTCCTTGAGCTCCCGGAGAACGGTGTCCATCGGGGTCTCACCCGGCTCCGATCCGCCTCCAGGAAGAGACCAGTATCCCGGCCAGCAAATATCGGGCTTCTCGTCCCGAAGCTGTAGCAGCACTTCACGGCGGCTGTTGACGATCACCGCAACGCATCCGGGTGTCTTCTTCGGGGCGTCAGCCACAGTGGTAGTTCCTCCGCACGTACGCGACAACGACACCCCCACCGTAAGCCGCAACGTGGGGGTGTCGCGTAGCCGAGCGCCGAGCTAGGAGTTCGCGGCGGCGTCCTTGTTCTCACGCGCCGCACGCTCGTACCCGTACGCCAGGTAGTGCTCCCAGTGGACACGGGCGTCTGGGCAGATGCGGTCCAGGGCGACGAAGCCGGCCATGATCGCGGCACACAGCTCGTCGTATACGTCGGTTGGCTCGGCGTTGGTGACGCCGTCCGTGCCCCAGCCGCGAGAGCGTCGGTACAACTCCATCGCCTCGTTGCTCTCTTCGGAGAGCTTGGCCACGAGCAGCAGTGTCAGCACGTCCGAGTATTCGGCCCGGCTACGCCGTTCGTCGCGGCGGCGCAGTTCTCGAATCTGGTCGAACAGGTCAAGGCTGTCGGTCTGGGACATGTTGCTCTCCCGTAGTCCGGGGCCTGCCGGGTTGGGTCAGGCCGTTGGCTGCTGTACAGGGCGGCCGAGTTGGTGCACGGTCCAGCCGGCCGCAGTCCATGCGGCCGTGTCGATGGCCGTACGTACGTCGACCAGAACTTGGCGACGCACCGCGCGGGCCGCTGTTGCGGGAAGTGCGGCGTCCTTGGTGAACTCGGGCCACTCGGTGGCCAGGACGACGATGTCCACGTCGTGCAGAGCGCTGTCGATGTCGTTGGCGTACATGTACTCGGGGTGCAGATGCCGCGCGGCGGTGACCGACTCGGGGTCGTAGATGACGGTGCGGGCGGCCGAAGAATGCAGGAGCCCCGCCAGACGCAGCGCGGGGCTGTTGCGTACGTCACTGGTGCCCGCCTTGAAGGAGGCGCCGAGAACAGCGATCGTCGCGGTGTCGAGCGGTCCGCCGTGAGCCTTCTCGACAAGGTCGCGGGCGGCGTCCATACGAGCGTGGTTGACGCTCTCCACCGCGTTCAAAAGGTCTGCGGCGCCGGTGGCTCCGATCTCCCCCACACGGTGGGTGAAGGCCGCAACGTCCTTGGGGAGGCAGCCGCCTCCGTATCCGATGCCCGGCCGCATGCCACCGTGCCCGATGCGAGGGTCGATACCGATGCCGTACGCCACGGTGGCGACGTCGGCTCCGGTGACCTCGCAGACCTCCGCCATGGCGTTGATGAAGCTGATCTTTGTGGACAGGAACGCGTTCGCCGCGCTCTTGAGGACTTCGGCGGTCGCCGGGTCGGTGACGATCAGTTCGACGTTCCCGCGGGCCAGGATCGGCGCGTACACCTCGCGTACGGCCTTCTCCGCTTCCGGGGAGGTCAGACCCGCGACGACGCGGTCGGGGTACAGGGAGTCCTCGACGGCGTAGCCCTCGCGCAGGAACTCGGGGTTCCATACGAGGTCGACGCCGTCTGATCCGGCGTGCTCGCTGATGATTTCCTGGAGGCGGGCGACCGTGCCGACGGTGACGGTGGACTTGCCGACGATGGTGGTCGGCCGCTTCAGCAAGGGTGCGAGAGCGCGGACGGCGCCGACGACCTGTCCCACGTCGTAGCCCCGGCCATCGGCCCGCAGTGGGGTTCCGACTGCGACGAAGTGGAGGTCGGCGAACTCTGCGGCTTCGTTCAGGCTGGTGGTGAACCGCAGCCGCCCTGCGGAGACGTGTCGCTCAAGCAGCTCGTCGAGGCCGTTCTCGTAGAAGTGGCCGCGACCGGTCTGGAGCTTCTTGACGGTCTCCGGGTTGAGTTCGACCCCGATGACGTCGTGGCCGAGTTCGGCCATCGCGGCGGCGTGCGGGGCGCCGAGGTGCCCGCAGCCGATCACCGAAACGCGCATTGCTGTCCCTTGGTGTGGGTGGTTGTCGTGGGGCGCACGGGAGTACCCCCCACGACGCTATCGCCCCTGAACCGGGGGAGGTTGGCCTTTGGCCAGAGGGTGGTCAGAGGGTGACGTCGAGGAGGTCGCACAGCCCAGTCAGGGCGGGGATGGCCTCTGACCGGACGACGACGTCGCCTTCGCGGGCGCCCTCGATCGGGTACTCCTTGAAGGTGCCGTTCTCCATCAGGCCCTCGGGGTCCACGTAGAAGATCCGCATGCCCCTCTCACGAGCACGAGCCTGTACCTCCCGCCGGTCGGCGTGCAGGCCGACCACGAGCAGGGCCTTGGCCTCGTCGAGGAGTGGCACGGGCGGGATCTTCTGGTCGTAGCGGCGGACGAAGACCTCCGGGAGGCCCGCGCGCGCCGACAGCGTGTCGAAGTTGTGGGTGATGACCGGGCCGACCATGTGCCCGACGTCGTGCAGCGCCTTGAGGGCGCGGTGCGCGGGGGTCGGCTCGGCGACGAAGCACGTGGCGAACATCCGCGTGAGGTGCTCGGCCTTGGTCGGGGTGGCGAGGAGCATCTCCTGGACGAGTGTGTCGGCCTGTGGGCTGAGGGTGAAGGCGTGTGACTGGGTGAGCGTGTTGTCGCGCCGGTCGGTGACCCGGTAGACCTCGTGGAGATAGTGCAGGGGCGGGATGCCGGCCTCGATGCTCGTGCCGCAGCCGACTTCCACCTGGAAGGGAAGGAAGTCGAGGATGCCTGTCAGATCCTCGGCGTACGCCGGGTTGCCCCGCTGTTCCTTGACCCGAATGCCGCCGGCGAGGACGTCCCACGGAAGTTGGCGCATGGGGCGGGGCGGGGTGAGGTAGCCCTCGGAGGCGAACCGCACGTCCAGGGAACGGAAGGCGTCGGGGGTGGGTCGGTCGGCGCGTTCGTCTTGGGGGTGGAGGTCGTACTCGGTGGTGATGACGGCCAGGTCGCCACGGTGCCAGCCACCGGCTTTGCTCTCCCTCCACCTGCCCTCGGCAAGCCAGCCCTGGAGGTGTTTGGCGTAGGTGTTGATCTCCCCGGCCGGGGCCGTGTACGACACGTACAGGTACAGCTATGTCTCACGGCCTCTCCGCACAGGTTAAGGATCAAGCCGGAGGGAGCCACGGCACATGTGCCTACGGAGACTGCCTACCAGGGCATGCTGACGCTCCGTGCGCCGCGAATTCTGGTCGACGACATCCTCATGGTCGTCGAGTCGGATGGTTCGATTGCGATCCCTCTGTGGGATCCGTCGTCCAGAGCCAGGAGCCTGATGGAGGAAGGGCGGGAAGCACCAGAGGATCGAGCAGCATCACCGGGAAGAGGCGGGAAGGTTGGACGGAGCCGAGACTGGCCCTGCGGAACGCAGTGGGACACGACAAGTTCGGCCACCGGCTCTCCAACGCCTTGAGCCGCGCGGGCGTGATGTCGCTCGCGGAGCTCCGCCTGCGCACCGACGCCAGGCTGTTGCGTGTGGGAGGGTTCGGCCCTGCGGCGCTGGAACGCGTGCGCGGCGCCCGGCTCGGCCGTGCATGGCATGTCGACCATGAGGCCCCGCCGGCGACGACATCCGGCACCTCCTTCAAGCCCCGGCCGACCTGCCGGTGATGCCGCGTACCACCCCCAGGTCCACCAAGTCCTTTGGCCGCAGCCTGAGTTCATCGGCAGTCGTTCGTACCTGTTCCTCCGGCCGCTTCAGGATCGCGGCGGCCAGCTCCGGGGCTATCACCGAGAAGTAGCTGTCCGGGGTGGCCCAGGTGTTGTCGGGGGCGGCGAGGGCGAGGGCGCCGCCGGAGCCACCCTCGCCGATGAGGAGGGTGGTGATGGGGGTGCGGGCGGTGGCCACGGCGGTGAAGAGGTCGGCGATGGCGGTGCCGACGGCTTGGTGTTCGGCGGCGGCGTCGTTCGCGGCACCCGGGGTGTCCACCAGGGTCAGTACGGGGATGCCGAGGCGGTCGGCGAGGTGGATCAGGCGGGTGGCTGTGCGGTAGCCGGCGGGGCGGGTGGGCGTGCCCAGCTGGGCGGCGTAGGCGATCGTCCGGCCGTCGTGTTCGCCGAAGCCGCAGAGCATGCCGGGGTCGGTACCGCCGCCGACGCGGTCGCCGCTGATGGTCGTACGGTGGGTGAAGTAGGCGTCCAAGTAGGCGTCGGCGCGGGGGCGTTCGGGGGAGCGGGCGCGCTCTACGGCCTCCCGGCCGGTGGCGGGGAGGGTGGGGGTGGGGGACGCGGACAGGGCGGGGGGCGGGGATGCCGGTTCCGTTGCGGGGTTTGTGAGGAGTTCCAGCCACAGGGTCAGCGTCGGCCGTAGCTCCTCCGGGCGTACGACCGCGTCCGCCGCGCCCGTCGCCACCTGGGACTCCGCCGTGTACGCCGCCGGGTCCGCGTCGGGTGGGCGGACCCGGGAGCCGGCGAAGCCGACCTGGGCGGCGGGGAGGGCCAGGATCACATCGGCGCCGGCGCCGAGGGTGGCCCAGCCGCCGCCGGTCGTCGGGTCGCGGAGGACGGCGAGCTGGGGCAGGCCGGCCTCGCGGGTGAGGGCCGACTGGCGGGCCACGCGCTGGAGTTGGGTGAGGGCGCGCATGCCCTCCTGCATACGGCTGCCGCCGGTCGCGATGAGGGAGACGACCGGGAGACGGTGCTCGCGCGCGTACGTGTACGCCGACTCCAGGCGGTCTCCGGTGCGTTCGCCGAGCGAGCCGCCGAGGAAGCCGAACTCGAAGGCGATCAGTACGGCGGTCGTCGGACCGATCGTCGCCCGCCCGCACACCACCGACTCCTCCTCCCCGGTGCGCTCGGCGGCGCGGGCGCGCGAGGCGTCGTAGCCCTGCCAGGAGAGGGGGCCGTCGGGGGCGTACTCCTTTGCGGGGGTGGGGAGTTCGGTGAAGTCGTCCGTCACCAGGGCGATGGTCTCGCGGGCGGAGAGGCGCTCAGTCATGGGCCCGCAACGCCCGCTTCATGATCTTGCCCATGTCGTTGCGGGGGAGGGAGGTGAGGTAGTGGACGGTGCGGGGGCGCTTGTGGGGGGCCAGGCGGGCGGCTACGTGGGACGCCAACTCCTCGGCCGCAGGCGGTGATTGGGGGTCGGCGGGGACGATCCAGGCGACCACGCGTTCGCCGAGGTCGGGGTCCGGTTCGCCGGTCACGGCGGCCTCCCGTACCGCCGGGTGTTCGAGAAGCGCGTTCTCGATCTCGCCCGCGCCGATCTTGTAACCGCCGCTCTTGATCAGGTCGGTGGCCTTGCGGCCGACGATCCGTACGTAGCCGTCGGCATCGCGGACCGCCATGTCGCCGGTGCGGAACCAGCCGTCCGGGGTGAACGCGGCGGCGGTCGCGTCGGGGCGGTTGAGGTACTCCGTGAAGAGGTTCGGGCCGCGTACCTGGATCTCGCCGACCGACTCCCCGTCGTGCGCCGTGAGGGGTGTGCCGTCGTCCTCCACCAGCCGCAACTCCACGCCGGGCAGCGGGACTCCGACCGTACCGGCGCGGGGCTCGCCGTCGGCGCGGACGCTGGTGTTCATGAGCGTCTCCGTCATGCCGTACCGCTCGATCACCCGGCGTCCGGTCGCCGTCGCGATCCGCTCGTGGTCGTGCACGGGGAGAGCGGCCGAGCCGGAGACGAGGAGCCGGGCGCCGGCCAGTGCCTTCGCCAGTGTCGGGTCGGTGGGGAGGGCCTCCGCGATGCGGTGGTACATCGTCGGGACGCCGAACAGCATCGTCGCGCCGGACGACAGCTCCCGGGCGACCCCTTCCGTGTCGAACCTGCCCAGGTGGCGCACCGATCCGCCGCGGCGCAACGGGCCGAGGATGCCGAGGATCAGGCCGTGTACGTGGAAGAGGGGCAGGGCGTGGACCAGTACGTCGTCCTCGGTCCACTGCCAGGCGTCGGCGAGGGCGTCGAGGGTGGTGGCGACGGCGCGGCGGGGGATGACCGCGCCCTTGGGGGGGCCGGTGGTGCCGGAGGTGTAGACGACGAGGGCGGGGTCGTCGTCCTGGGTCTGGTCCTCGGGAACGGTCCCGGTGGTCGCGAGTACGTCGACGTCGATGCGATCCAAGTCCCGGAGGGGCGAGGGGAGTTCGTCGCCGGGGGCGGCCAGTACGAGTGACGGCGCGCTGTCGGACAGGATGTGGCCGAGCTCCTTCTCCCCGGACTTCGGATTGAGTGGTACGGCGGCCACACCGGCGAGCAGGGCGGCGACGACACCGACGGCCGTCTCCAGCGCCGGTGTCGCCCACACGGCGATCCGGCCCGTCCCGCGGATCCGTTCCGCCAGCGCGCCGGCCGCGGTGCCGAGTTCGCCGTACGTCAGCCCGCGGTCGCCGAAACGGAGGGCGGGGCGCTCGGCCGGGGTGCCCGTCAGGGCCGGGAAGAGAGGGGACACGTGTCGTACTCCTTTGGTGTTGCCTCAGTGGTCGCCTTGATTGTCGTGGTCCTCTCGGGTGGGCCTACTCCCAGCCCGGTACCACCAGCACCAGCCACACCACCGCCGGTACCGCCGCCACCACGATCCCTCCGTAGATCATCAGCTGTCGGAAGAAACGCTCACGGTCGACGTCCGGTGCCGCGGCGAGGACCAGCGCGCCGTTCGTGGAGAAGGGGCTGACGTCCACGACCGTCGCCGAGACGGCGAGGGCCGCGACCATGCCGACCGCGCCGATCTCGCCCTGGGCCAGGAACGGTACGGCCAGGGGGATCAGCGCGCCCATGATCCCCACGGAGGAGGCGAACGCCGAGACGATCGCACCGATGTAGCAGAGCAGGAGCGCGGCGAGGAGGGGGACGCCGATGTCGCTCACGCCCTCGCCCGCCCAGGTGATCGTGCCCATTTCGTCCAGGACACCGACGTAGGTGAGGACGCCGCAGATGAGGAGGACCGTGGACCAGGCGATCTGGGTGACTGCCTTGCGGCTGTCGTCCGGCCAGATGGCGCTGAGGACGACTGCGAGGGTGATCGCGGTGAGGCCTGCGTCGAGGTCGAAGGCGAGTACGGCGATGACCAGGGAGGCCAGGGCGGTGAGGGTGGCTGTGCGGGCGGGGGTGAGGTGGAGGGTGTCGGGCGGGGTGGTTACGGCGGTCGTGGTGCCGGTGGTGGGGGCGGTTGCGGGGGTGCCGCTGCCCGTGGCTGCGGCAATGCCCTCCTGTCTCCACAGCTTCAAGCCCCCGAACAGTACGAAGACCACTGCCGCGATGACGATGTTGGCGATCAACGAGGCCAGGAAGAGGGCTATTTCGTTGCCCGGGAGCTTCTCGCGCTCGACGATGCCGTTGACGATCGTGCCGTAGATGCTGATCGGCGAGAAGCCGCCGCCCTGGGCGCCGTGGACGACCATCGCGCCCATGAGGAGGGGGCTGATGCCGTACTGGGCGGCGAAGCTCAGGGCGATGGGGGCGACGATGGCGACGGCGGCCGGGCTGATCGCGCCGATCGCGGTGAGGGAGCCGGTGAGGGCGAACATCACCCAGGGGATCAGCGCCACCCGGCCACGTACGAGCCGGATCGAGGCGTGCACCAGCCAGTCGGTCGTGCCGTTGGCGCGGGCGATCGCGAAGAGGTAGGTGATGCCGACGAGGACGACGAACAGGTCGCCGGGGAAGCCTGCGAAGATGCCGTCCGCGTCGAGGTCGGCGACGAGTTCGCCCACGCCGAAGGCGGCGGCGAAGGCCAGCGCGCCCATGTTCACGGAACGGGTGGTGGCGATGACGAACACCACGGCGAGGACGAGGATCGAGATCAGTTCGGGGGACATACGGGCTCCCGTCGTTGGGTCCCGGAGCGGCCGGCGGAGGCTGGGGTAGTGGTCGAGTGGCTGAGCCACTTTCGCGTCGTCAGCGTGGGGGCGTACGCGGGCGGCGTCAAGGGGCCTCGCGAAAATTGGTTCAGCCACTCGGCCACCGGGCCACTGCCGAGGGGCGGTGTTACGCTCCCGAAAGAGAGGGGATCCCGTGACCGACGCGACCGACGCCCTACGCCCCATGACCAAGCAGCGCCTCTACGAGCAGGTTCTCGACCGGCTGCGGCAGTACGTCGCCGAGGGCGGACTGAAGGCCGGCGACCGGCTTCCGCCCGAACGTGATCTGGCCCAGCGACTGGGGGTCAGCCGGGCCTCGGTCAAGCAGGCGATCGTGGTACTGGAAGTCCAGGGGCTGGTGGAGGCGCGGCACGGCGGCGGGACGTATCTCGTCCGGGACAGCCTCGACGTCGAACCGGTGGAGAGGATGGTCGAACGTCGCCGCCGCCTCCCCGACGTCCTGGACGCCCGCGAGGCGCTGGAGACGAAGCTCGCCGAACTCGCCGCCGAACGCAGGACGGAGGAGGACCTGACCGCCATGCGGGACGCGCTCGCCCACATGGCGGACGAGATCGAGCGGGACGGACACGGCACCGAGGGCGACCGGCTCTTCCACGCGGCGGTCACGGCGGCCGCGCACAGCAGCCTGCTCGCCGAGTTCATGCGTTCCATCGCCGACCAGATCGCCGAGAGCCGCACCGAATCCCTCCGCCAGCCCGGCCGCCCCACCCGCTCCCTGGCCCAGCACCAGGCCATCCTCGACGCCATCGCGGCCGGACAGCCCAGACAGGCGGCCACCGCGATGCGCCGCCATGTCCGCACGGTCGCGAAGGTCCGCCTGCTGCACTGGGATCCGGGGGACTCGCCGGCCTAAGGCTTGGCCGGGCGATCGCTGTGGGGCCCTCAGAGCCTGGCACTCGTACTTGTCCCGCCCGGCCGCAGGGCCGTTCTTCTCACCGTGTTCCGCGAGACGAAGATGCGGGAGTCCGATGAAGTCCTGAGAGCACACAGAGCCCGGAAGCTCTGCGAGGCCGAGCACCCTCCAGCTGACGAGCACGACATCTACAGTAGGAGCGAGGAGGCCCGATGAGCAGCGGATATCACACAAGCTGGAAGGTCCCGCCCGAGCACCGCGAAGACCCGGCCTACCGCGCTGCGGGGCGCCGGATGGACTTCGCTCAGGCGGTCTACGACCGGCGCTCGGCCCTCGGCTGGAGCACTGCCGAACTGGCTCGCCGGGCCGGCATGACCGAAGAGGACATCGAGTCCATCGAAGAGAGCGGAATCGACCCGACGCTCGAACTCATCGAAAAACTGGCCACCGCCCTCGAAGCCGACGCACGGATCGTCACGCGCGCCACCCCTGAGTTCCGCTTCGAGGCCCCCGCCGCCTGAGCCGACTCGTCCGACGCCGCTCACCTTCCGTGGCTGCAAGGTGCGTCCAGAGCTGGACGGTCCCACGCGCGAAAGCGCGAGGCCAGGTACCGGAGGAAACACAAGCGACGAACGCGCACGCGAAGACTGCCAACCAGCAGCGAGAGAGTGCGAGTCACCCATTACCGCCGCTCCGCGCCGTCGACCGAAAGGCATTCCCGGTGCCCCCGCCCTGCGCCGCCACCGGGAATGCCTTGTGACGGGCGTCACACCGCCCTCCTCGTGTGCCCGATTCATTCGCATGTCGACCTTTCACCCCCTCTCGCAGAACGGACAGAGCAGTAAATCCACGGGCAACCCACCCCACCCTTCGCTTGCGTGAATTTGAGGATTCTCTGAGGATGACACCAGGATTTTCGCGCAATGCCCTTGCTTGGGCTGCCACGCATGATTAATTTCCTCTTCATCGGCGCAGCCACTTGAGGGGTAGCGTCAGTCAGAGAAAACGGGGAAAAAATGAATACGACCATGAAGCGAGCGCTTGGCTCGACGGCGACAAGTGCCGCGCTTGTCATCGGCAGTCTCGCCATGATTCCGGCGATGTCCACCCCTGCCGCGGCGGCCTGCCAACCTTCCACCTACTACAAGGTGGTGAAGTACGGCTCGCCCACCTACAAGGCGACGGGCCCCACGAACAGCAAGTACAACAGCAGCTCCTCCAAGTCCACTCTGTCGATCTCGGTAACAAGGAGCACCACTCGCTCGTCGACCTGGAAGGCCGAGGCCGGCGGCAGCGTGAGCTGGGGCATCGGCCAGGTCGAGGCCAAGACCGGCTACGAGGTGACGAAGAGCGTCACCAAGGGCGTCAAGGTGACCAACAAGATGGTCGTCGACTCCAAGAAGCGCGGGTACACGCGCCCCATGGTCGAGTACCGCAAGTTCAACATCGAGAAGTGGCGTGAGGGCGGTGACTGCAAGCAGTACTACGTCGGGAGCATGGGTAAACTGACCGGCATCACTTCCTCGATGCACTGGGCGGAATGCCAGACCAAGAGCACGAACGGCTGCACGCCCAAGCCCTGATTGTTCCAAGGCGTCGAAGTCTGAATTATTCCGGATGCATAAGGACCGGAATTAATGCCGGGCGAGCGGCAGCATTTCTTGCCGCTCGCCCGGCATAACCTTCAGCAAAGCTGAAGAGCGGCGGGGAGACATCCGCGAGTCAGCCGGAGTAGTCGTCCTGGCCTCGATCTTTCTTGACGGTCTGCCGACGGAGTCGGCAGACCGTTTCGCGTTCAGGGCGCGGTGCCCGCCCGCTGCGAGCGTGTCGATCAGCCGGGAGACTGTCGGGTCCGAGGCCAGGGCGATTGCAAAGTCCTTTGATCGCGCACCGGCGCAGGTCATTTGAGGCCGCGGAGGGCCAGTGGCCGCTCGTAGGGGCGGAGGGCTGTGGTGCGGAGTCCGGCGGCGATGTTGGTGTGGCCGGCGTCGCGGAGTTGGTTGATGGCGAAGCTGAAGTCAAGCGGTGGACGCGTCCGGTGATTGGCGGATCCGTTCCACTCCCGGCGCGGGCGGACCTGGTCGCAGACCCCAGGCCTGGAACGAATCTGCCAATCACCGCCTTGAGCCGCCCCTGCCATCGATGCGCTTGCACCGCTCAACTTCGAAGACTCACCAAGCTCCGTACCGCCTACCAGGCGCTACGGCCGTCCCTGACCGGCCACCTGACCCGACTGGAGATGCCGTGAGTACCCTGCCGCGGGGCGGGTGGACGCTCCTGCACGCCTCCGCCGTCGTCCGTGACGACCAGGCATTGCTCGCCTTCGGGTCCAAAGGGGCGGGCAAGACCACCACGGCGCTGTTGCTGGCCGGCCGCGGGGCCCAGCTGCTAGCCAACGACCGGGTGTTCGTCAAGGTGGTCGGCGAGCAGTTGCGCGTACTGCCGTGGCCGTCTGCGGCAGCCGTCGGGCTGGGTCTGCTCGATGCCCTCGGCCTGTACGACGTCGTGCGCGAGCGGCTCCAGGCGGGCGAGCAGCTCCACCCCACCCAGCACCAGGACGTGACCGACGCCCTGCCGGCCGGCCGACGCGAGCCGTTGTGGGAGCCGGGCGGCAAGCGGGAGAGGAAGGTCCAGGTGTTCCCCGACCAGTTCGCCACCTGGTTCGGCATGGAACTGGCGACCGGCGGACGTGTGGCGGCGCTGCTGTTCCCCTGTGTCGGTCCTTCCGCCGTCCCGGACGTGGTCGACGGGGACCGGGCCCTCGGCGAGGCCGACTTCATGAGCGGCGCCACCGAGGACCGCTACCCCGACCACTTCGGACTCGCCCCCGGCACCAACGGCGGCGGTGACGACCCGGCCCGCGCCGCCGTCGCCGAGCAGTTGGCCGCGCTCCCGCACCACCAGCTCGTACTCGGCCACGACGTCCAGGCCAACGCGGACTTCCTCGCCGAACTCGTCGGCCACCTGTAAGCGCGCGGACCGGATCATCGAGGAACGGCCGGGCGGTACGTCATCGGGGGAGAGTGTCTTCCCCGTCCCCATGCCCGTCCGCCTGGGACGGTTCACGACGAGGGGAAGCCCAGGCCTCCACCACGTCGGCCACCACGCAGCTCACGTTGTCCGGGCCGCCCGCCTCGTTCGCCTCGGTGATCAGACGGCGTACGGCCGTCTCCGGGTCCTGGACCGAGCCCAGGATCCGCTGGATGGTCGGGTCCGGGACGACTGAGGACAGTCCGTCGGAGCAGAGGAGGTAGCGGTCGCCGGGGTGGGTGTCCTGGAGGCGGAGGTCGGGGGTGGAGATGGTGTCGTCGGTGGTCAACGCCTTGAGGAGCAGGGCGCGTTGGGGGTGGGCGGTCGCCTCCTCGGGGGTCAGGCGGCCCTCGTCGATCATCGACTGGACGACGGTGTGGTCGTGGGTGATCCGGAACAGTACGCCGTCGCGGAGCAGATACGCGCGGGAGTCGCCGATGTGGACGAGGGCGAGCTGGGAACCGGTCCAGAGCATCGCGGTGAGGGTCGTACCGTCCTCGCCGCCGGCGATGTCCCGTACCGCGGTCGTCGCGCCCCGTACCGCGTCCTCCAGCAGGTTCAGCACGCTGCCCGCCGGGAGGGTCTCGCGGTCCAGGGTCTTCAGTGCCTCCACGGCCGCCGTGCTCGCGGGGGCCCCGGCCGGGCCGAAGCCGTCGGCCACGGCGAGGACGCGGGTGCCGGCGTAGGCGGTGTCCTGGTTGGCGGGGCGGACCAGGCCGGTGTCGGAGAGCGCGGCGTATCGGAGTTCCAGCATGGTGGTGTCCTCCTCGGACGTAGGGGTGAGGTGGTCCACGAGGAACGCCGCCAGGTCGCGTCGGGTCGCCGTCTCGGCCTCTACCCCGGCCCAGTACGCCCGGATCTCTTGGGCCGCCGGGCCCGGCGGAAGCGCGCACACCGTACGGATGCGGGCCAGCGGCATGCCGAGCCGGCGCAGCCACGCCACCAGCCGGGCCCGCTCCAGTTGCTCGGGGGCGTAGTGGCGGTAGCCGGTGTCGGGGTCGACCCGTTCGGGCCGGAGCAGGTCCAGCTCGTCGTAGAGCCGCAGTGCCTTCGGCGACAGGCGGCTCGCCTTCGCGAAGGCCCCGATCGTCAGCATCATCCCCATGGTTCCCGGGTTCCCCCTTCGGTCCTGGCCGTTCCTCGTTCCGCTCTCGATGCTGGGGGTTCCCCGAAGGTGAAGGTCAACTGAGAGGGCGTTTGATATACGCGTATTGCCCTGTATGCCCTAGTAGGTTCCTCGCCAGGTTGGCGTGGNAGAGGGCGTTTGATATACGCGTATTGCCCTGTATGCCCTAGTAGGTTCCTCGCCAGGTTGGCGTGGTCTCGTCCGTTATGCGTTTGGCGAGGTTGTCGATCGAGGCGATGTGGATCATGGCTTCGGAACTGGCAGTGAGGGTCTCGTAGTCGCGGGCGAGACGGCGGTGCATCATGATCCAACCAATACTTCGCTCTACTACCCAGCGCCTCTTCACGACGTGAAATCCGCGCTTGTCCGGGTTTCTATTGACTACTTCGACGTCGATTCCGAGGCGGGCGCCGTGTTCGATGACGGCATTTTTGAAGCCGGTGTCGACCCAACTCTTGGAGATGGTTGGGTACTTCTCCTTCGCCTGGTCGAGGAGGCGTATTCCCAGGGCGTTTTCCGAGAGGCTGGCGGCGGTGACGGTCACGGCGAGGATGAGGCCGATGGTGTCGGTGAGGATGCCCCGTTTCCTGCCGACGATCTTCTTGGCGGCGTCGGTTCCCTGGCTGGTCAGGGGCACGTTGGTGGAGGTCTTCACGCTCTGGGTATCGATCACGGAGGCGGTCGGTTCGGGCTTGCGTCCTTCCTTCACGCGGGCCAGGCCGGTCAGGTCGTAGTTGAGCTGGGCGAGGATTCCCTCGTCGCGCCAGGCGGCGTAGTAGAAGTAGACGGTGCCGTGGCCTGGGAAGTCGTGCGGGAGGTATTTCCAGGGGATTCCGGTGCGGTTGATGTAGAGGAGTGCGTCAAATACGTCGCGCAGTTCGACTTTGGCCGGCTGCCCCGTCGGCCGGCGTTCGAGGCGGGCCTTTCTCCAGGCCGTCAACGTCGGCTCAATCAGGGCCCATCGGGCGTCGGACAGGTCGCTGGGGTACGGCTTGCGCTCGCTCACGGCGCAGCGTGATCATGAGTACGGCGGAGGGGTGGGTTCCGCTGAAACTCGGGTGATTCTGGGGTGTTTTCAAATCAGACGGGTTTTCGGTTATGAAGCCGCACGAGACGGACAGTCGAGTGCTCGGCCCTGCAGAGTACGAAGAGCCCCTACCTGGCGAATGCGCCCAAAGCGAGGCATGGGCAAAACTTGCATACCGAAAAAAAGCTATGTGAACGCCCACT
>NZ_VTHJ01000014.1:33039-150469 GCF_008386495.1 Streptomyces tailanensis
GAATGCGCCCAAAGCGAGGCATGGGCAAAACTTGCATACCGAAAAAAAGCTATGTGAACGCCCACTGACAGGTCAACTGGCGTGTGATTGTGGCGAGTTGTCGGGTGAGTTGTCCCACGCGTGGTCCGGAACGCCACCGGGACGGATCAAACATCCGTTATCGTTCCGTGATCACTCGGGCGACATCCGATCACACGCTGATCACACTCTGAAGGAATATGACCGCGCACAAAGCAACACCCGGGCGTCGAGGCAAGGGCCCTGCGTGCCGGGCGAAGACCTCCGGACGTCGGGGCGGCGCCCCTGGGCGGCGGGCGAAGAAGAGCGTCGCACGTCGTTGGAAGGGCCCGTTATGGGGAGGGCTGGCGGTGATGGCCGTCGTCGGTGCCGCCGGGCTCGCGGCCGTGGTCTGGGCGCCCGGCGACAGGGAGGAGCTGTCCGCCGACGCCGTGCCCAGCTCATCGCCGAGTGAGTCGGCGAGCGAGTCCGCGAGCGGGTCCGCGGGCGAGTCGGGGAGCCCTTCGCCGAGTACGAGTACGTCGCCCAGTAAGCCACCGAGTACGTCGCCGGACGCCACCCTCAGCGAGTCGCCGACCGAGACACCCGGCAAGTCCCCGAGCACGTCACCCGGTTCGTCCCGGATCGCCATCCCCGAGACCGGGCCGGGGACCTTCACCACGGCATCCGGCACCAGTGCCAAGGCGGGGCAGGGGCGGACCTGGCGCTACCGGGTCGAGGTCGAGAAGGGCCTGGAGCTGTCCGCCGCCGATGTCGCCGAGGAGGTCGAAGGGATCCTGCGTGACCCGCGCGGCTGGACGACGGACGGCAAGTCGGCGTTCCAGCGGGTCTCCGGCGGCGCCACCGACTTCGTCGTCAAGGTCGCGACCCCCGGCACCGTCGACGACATCTGCGGCGAGCTCGGTCTGAACACCCGCGGCGAGTACAACTGCCAGGCCGGCGAGAACGTCATGGTCAACCTCAAGCGCTGGGAACTGGCGACCCCCGTCTACGCCGACGACGTCAAGGCCTACCGCGCCCTGATCATCAACCACGAGGTCGGCCACTTCCTCGGCCACGGCCACGCCGGCTGCCCGGGTGAGGGCGAACCGGCCCCGGCGATGATGCAGCAGATCAAGGGCATGGACGGCTGCGTCCCCAACGTCTGGCCGTACGACGAGCGGGGGCGGTTCCTCACGGGGCCCGCCGTACCCTGAGCCGGAGCGCCCACGCATCAGCACAAGGGCGACAGCCGTACAAGAACGGTCATACGAGAATGGAGTGCCCGTGGCCCGCACAGCCGCCCCCCGCATAGCCCTCGCCACCTACGACCCCGAGCCGGGGGCCACCGTCGACCGGGATCTGCCGGGGCTGGTGGGCGCGCTGCGGGAGGCGGGGGCGGACGCGGTGGCCGTGAGCTGGGACGACCCGGCGGTCGACTGGTCCGGTCATGACCTCGTCGTCATCCGGTCCACCTGGGACTACAGCTGGCGCGCGGCCGAGTTCGCGGCCTGGGTGGAGAAGTGCGGCAACGCCACCCGGCTCGCCAATCCGGCCGAGGTCGTGCGGTGGAACACCGACAAGCGGTACCTGGGGGATCTCACGAAGGCCGGGGTGCCCGTCGTGCCCACGGCCTATCTCGCGCCGGGCGACCCCGTCGACCTTCCTACCGCGCACGAGTACGTCGTGAAACCCACCTCCGGCGCGGGCGCCCGGTTCGCCGCGCGGTACACCCCCGAGCGGCGGGACACCGCCGTACGGCATGTCGAGCGGATGCACGCCGAGGGGCTCACCGCGATGGTGCAGCCCTTCGTGACGAGCATCGACACCGCCGGTGAGCGGGCGCTGCAGTTCTTCGGCGGCCGTCTGCTGCACGCCAGTCGGAAGGGGGCGGTGCTGGCGCCCGGCACGGCGTACGACGCCGACAAGGTCGCCCACCCGGACCTGGTGCCCTGGACCCCGACCGAGGCCGAACTCGCCGTCGCCGAGCGGGCGTTGGCCGCCGTACCCGTGGCCGTACCGGGCGCGTCCGAGCTGCTGTACGCGCGGGTCGACCTCGTCACCGGTGAGGACGGGCAGCCGTGCGTGATGGAGTTGGAGCTCATCGAGCCCAACCTCTTCCTGCGGCTGCACACCGGCTCGCTGCCCCGCGTGGTCGAGGCGATCCTGGCGGCGGCCGGCGCCTCGCGCTGATCCCCGTACCCACCTGGGTACCTCACTCGAAGAGGCGGCAAATTCAGGAAGCCGCCGTTCCGCCCGTGCCCGCCGCCCACCCTTCGTGGTTACAACAGCTCGTACGGGAACCACAACTGAGGGCGTGACCGGGATCGTGTGCGGATCGGAGTCGCGGCGCACTTCCGGCTTCCCGGCGGAGCTGACGAGCTTCGTGGGGCGGCGGGACGAGGCGGCGGATGTCAGGCGGTTGCTGTCGGCGGGGAGACTGCTGACGCTGACCGGACCCGGCGGGGTGGGCAAGACCCGGCTCGCCGGGCATGTGGTGGGGCAGGTCGCGCGGGCCTTCCCGGACGGGGTGTGGCTCGTACCGCTGGCGGCCCTGCGGGACGAGGTGTTCGTCCCGCACGCCGTGAACGACGCGCTAGGCGTGCGCAACGAGACCGTACGGCCGCCGCTGGACATCCTCGTCGAGTACCTGCGGGAGCGGCGGTTGCTCATCGTCCTCGACAACTGCGAGCATCTGCTGCGCAGTTGCGCGGTGCTCGCGGGAACCGTGCTCGCGGCGACCGAGGGGGTACGGATCCTCGCCACCAGCCGGCATCGGCTCGGGCTGGTCGGCGAGCAGCTCTTCGAGGTGCCGCCGCTGCCCGCGCCCGCGGCAGAGGAGCTGGGCCCGTCGGCAGGCGCCTCGGTGGTCGACAGCTTCCCCGCGCTGCGGCTGTTCGCCGACCGGGCGGCGGCCGTGGTCCCCGGCTTCACGGTCGGCGAGGGCAACCAGGAAGCGGTGGCCCGGCTCTGCCGCCGCCTGGACGGCCTGCCGCTCGCCATCGAACTGGCGGCGGTCCGGGTCCGCGCCCTCGGCGTGGACCAGCTCGTCGAACGCCTCGACGACCGCTATCAACTCCTCACCTGCGGCAGCCCCGCCTCCGCACCCCGCCACCGCACCCTCCGCTCCGCCGTCGACTGGAGCCACGAACTGTGCACCCCCCAGGAGCAGTTGGTGTGGGCAAGGCTGTCGGTCTTCGTCGGCGGCTTCGACCTGGCCGCGGCGGAGGCGGTCTGCGGCGGGGACGGAAGGGGAGAGGGCATGGACCCGGTCGACGTGCTGGACGCCGTCGCCGGGCTGGTGGACAAGTCGGTGCTTGTGCGGGAGGAATACGGGGGGCGGGTGCGGTATCGGCTGCTGGTTTCTCTGCGTGACTACGGGCTGGAGAAGCTTCAGGAGTTGGGCGGGGCGACGGAGACGCGGCGGCGGCATCGGGATCACTTTGCGCGGCTGGGGGCCGAGTACGAGCAGGCCTGGTTCGGGCCCGACCAGATGGAGATCACCGAGCGGCTGCGGATCGACCAGGACAACTACCGGGCCGCGCTGGACTTCTGCCTCACCACCCCCGGCGAGGCCCAGCACGGGCTACGGCTGGCCGCCGGTCTGTGGTTCCACTGGGTGGCGTGCGGCATCTGGGGGGAGGGGCGGCACTGGATGGACGGTGCGTTGCTGGCCGGGGCCCGGCCGGACGTGGCGCTGACCCGGGCCCTGTGGGCGGGCGCCCTGATGTCGCTGGTCCACAGCCGCTCGGCCGCCGTCCTGGCCGGCCTCGACCCGGCGTACGCCGCGGCGGCGGCCGACAAGGAACTCCCGGTGCCTGCCCCGCCCCCCGTCCCGGCCGGCGCCCTCGGCCCTGCCCGCGCCCGTACCTGCACCGCCAACTTCGTCGTCCTCACCCGCGTCGAGCTGGCCTGCACCCTCGTCAGCCGGGGCCGCGCGGCGGAGGCGATCCCGCTGTGCGCCGAGGCCGTCGCCCTGTGCGAGGCGCACGGCGAACAGTGGGCCCGGGCCTGGGCGTTGCGCACGCTCGCGCTGGCGCACTGGTCGATGGGGGAGTACGAGCGGGCCGCCGCGCACGCGCGGACCTGTCTGCGGCTGCCGTACACCGTGCGGCAGCACCAGAGTCTCGCCCGCACTCTCGATCTGCTCGCCGCCGCCGAGGCCCTGGCGGGCGAGGCCGAGCGGGCCGCCGTACTGCGCGGCGCGGTCGACCGCATCTGGCACGACATCGGCGGCAACCCCACGGAGTCCCCGCACCCGGGCCGCCGCCCCCGGACCGCCGAACACCACGCCCGCCGCGCCCTCGGCGACCACGTCTACGAACGGGCACACCGGCACGGTGCCGGCCTGTCCGTGGCGGAGGCCGTCGCCTACGCCCTCGGCGAGCGGCCCCACGAGGACACCGCCCCGGCCGTAGGCGGGAACGCCGACCGGACGGCGGTCGTGGGCGAAGGCCCCGGCTCGACCGGCGGCGCCGACGCATCGGCCGCGGCAGCGTCGCACACGGGCTCCGCGCCGCCGGTCGTGCGTGACAACGGCTCGATCCCGGGCAGAAGCCCCGGCTCCGTCCCCGACTCCGCCCCCGGCCCCGGCGGCCCAGAGCCCGTCCCGCTCACCCGGCGCGAACTCCAGGTCGCCGCCCTCGTCGCCCAGGGCCGCACCAACAAGCAGATCGCCGACCACCTCGTCATCGCCCGTCGTACCGCCGAGGGTCATGTCGAGCGCATCCTCGGCAAGCTGGGCTTCCACAACCGCAGTCAGGTGGCGGCCTGGTTCAGCGCGCGGTCGCGGCCGTAGCCGTAGCCGTAGCCGTAGCCGTGGGGACCATCGGGAGCGGGGACGCGGACGGAGAGGGTCGTCGTGGTGCCCTGAGGGGTGGCGTGGAGTTCGAGGCGCCCGGCCAGCGACCGGACGAGGGACCGGGCGAGACGCGGCCCGTGCGCGTCGGGCCGCGCCGCGAGAAGCCCGGGTCCGCTGTCCGTGACCTCACAGCGCAACTCGCCTGCCAGAACACGCAGTTCGATGCACCCGGTTGTCCGCCTCGTTTCCGTCGTCCTCGTCGTCTCCGTACTGCCGTCGTGGGTCACGGAGTGGGCGGCCAGTTCCCAAGCGGCCTGTACGAAGGTGCCGCCTGCGGGGCCGTCCAGTCCGGCCCGTAGGGCACCGTCCGCGATCAGGCTGCGCAGGAGGGGCAGTTCGGCCGCGTCGTACTCCATCCGCAGCAGCCGCTCCCCACACCTACCCCTGGCGATGACCGAACGCCCCACGTCGCTCACCGCGCCCCTTCCCCGCCGTCGTTCCCGCTCTCCCGCTCCTCCTCCACGCTGACCACCAGCTGCGGCACCTCGCCGGCGCCCAGCTGATCAAGGACCAGCCCGAGCAACTCCCCGCAGCGCACGGTGAGTTCGCTGCCGGTCGGCAGTGACGAGGCGAGGCTGATCAGCTGCCAGGCGCAGTGCGCCTCCATGAAGCACAGGTCCCGCAGGTCGAGGACGACGCGACGGGGCCCGGAGTCCTCACGCCGCTCCAGCGCCTCACGTAGGGCCTCGACGAACTCCGTCCGCGTACTCGGCTCCGCTGAGCCGGCGATCCGGCCGCCGTCCGGGCTCTCGGTGACGTCCAGCGCGTCCAGTCGCTCCATGACCCGCAGCGGGTGGACCTTGCCGACATCGGCGGCCATGCCGTCGCCGAACCGCTGCCGGTCGTACCAGCAGATCGCGGTGAACAGCGGGTCCGTGAACAGGGGGGCCACCGACGCCTCGTAGTCCAGCAGCCGGTCCTGGTCGAGGTTCACCCGTGACGCCCAGCTCATGTCGGCGGTGACCCGCAGCCCCGACCAGCCCTCGCTGAAGGCGCGGTCGACCTCCGCCGTGTACGCGTCGATCGTGCGCTGCTCCAGGAACCGCCCGTCCGGGACGTACATCTCCGTGTTGCGCTTGAGTGACAGCTGCCCACTGGCCCGTGCCGTCACGACCTGACCGCCGCCCCGGTCCAGCAGGGAGACGACCTCGTCGTCGCTGAGGTCGTCCGGGTCCATGACCAGCAGGATCTTCTCCCCGCGCGCCAGACTCGTCCGGGTGTACGCCGTGAACACCTTCCACGGCGACTCGCCGTCATCCCCGTCGCCACCAGCCCCCATACAGGCATGATCACCCAGCTGAAGCCGCTCAACAGGCACGGTTCGCTCCGCGGGGTGCCGGCTTGTCATCGGGACGCCTCCCTTTGAGGACTGCGAGGACGAGGACTGCGAGGACTGCGAGGACTCGGGACTCTGCACGGACCGTAGGCCCAGGGACGGTGCCATCGGGCGGATGTTCGCGAATGGCCTACTTGGGTCCGGCTTTGGGGCAAAGATGGACACAGCCGACCGGTCACGTCCATAACCCCGGCCCGCACCAAATAGGGGCGCGGGGCTGTGACATTTGCGGCTCCGCCGCGTGGGCGCGACAAGCCACAAACAACCCGCAGTCGCCGTCATACGCAGGTGATCGAGCTCTCAGGCACCAATGCCGACCCGCTGCAACAGGCCCCATGTGAACTCGGCGACACACTCACGCCGCACCCCCCGCGCATCAGGCGCGACAAACGCCAACCCCCACCGCGTAGGCGCCGTCCCCTCCAACGGCCGAGCGGGCGCGAACGCCCGCGCCACCTCGTCCACCGTGCAGGACCAGGGAACGAGGTCCTCCAGGGAACGCAGCTCAGGCCCGGCCGCCCCCGGCGCCCGCACCAGCCACTCGTTCCACACCACCCCGTTCGGCGAGACCATCACCTCGAACCGAAGATCCGCCCACAACGGCACCGGCCACAACCACGCCTCACACTCCAGGTCACCGATCTTCCGGGGCACGACCGACTCCGGAGCCCCCAGGACCGACCGGTACCGAGACGCGGCGCCCCGCCCCCGCGGGGCTCGCACCATCGCCTGCCACCGCCGGTTCGCCTCCCGCATCTCGGCGATCGACACGCCCAGCTCATGCCGGGCGTCCTCGACGAGCTCCGGATTGTGGTCGGCCATGCGCCGCAGCAGTACCAACTGGAAGTCGAGCGGAGTGAACGGACGTGACGAGGGCCCGGAGGGGCTACCGGATCGCTTCTCGGGAGACATGTGCCCCATCGTGGCGTACCGCGCCGGAGGCGGAGGGCCGCCGCCCGTCCGGAAGGAACAGCACCGAGTTGACATACCGCGGCCCCCCGAACGGCAGCACCCTTCGTAGCAGCCCCCGGGAGGCGACGTACGAGGTCCGGGCCTGGTGGGCCTCCAGAGCGGCCGGATCGAGGGGGAGCCAGGGCCGCCCGGGGAGGACCCAGCCGGCGTAGCCGAAGCCGGCGAGGAGGTCGACGACCGGGGCGATCGGCTGGATACGGGACTCCAGTTCGACGAAGAGCGCAGGCCGATCCCGGACGAGGAGGCCGGACGCGCCCCGCAGGACGGCCAGTTCGTTGCCGTCGACGTCGATCTTGATGAAGCCGACATCGGTAAGGCCGAGCCCGTCCAACGTGACGCACCGGACGTCCAGCGCACGGGCGTGGATGTCCCGCCGGACCAGCGACGACACACCCCGCTCGCCGTCGTCGTGCGGCGGCAGCCAGAGCCGGGCCGTGCCGGGCCGGTCCGACGCGGCGGCCTGGACGACGCGGACGTTGGCGGGGGCCGCCGAGGTGAGCAGCCGGGCCAGCCGGGGCACCGGCTCCACGGTCACCACACGTCCGGCTCGCCTCGACAGTCGCCGCGTCCAGGGGCCGTACCAGCCGCCGACGTCCACGGCCGTACCGCAGTCCGGCGGGCACAGTTCGTCGAGCCGGGCCAGTTCGGGTTCGAAGCGCGGGTAGACGAGCCGGGCGGCCGCGGCGACCAGCCGGTCCGGCAGGAGCGGCGCGAGACGGGCGGCCAGGGTGGTCATGAGCTCATCCTCTTCAGAAGGTTCTCGTGTTCGTCCTCCGTCACCTGCTCGCCCGAGGACGGCAACAGCTGCGGAATGCCGTCGACGATCGGGTAACGCCGGCGCAGGCGGGGGTTGTAGAGCGACTCCGAGGACTCCGACGCCTGCGACGAGTCGCCCGGGCCCTCCTCATGGACCACCAGGTGCAGCGGGCCCTTGTCCAGCGGGCACGCCAGGATCTGGAGCAACGGGTTGTCGGGGTTCATGGCGGAGTCAACTCCTTGGCCGAAACAGGGGATTGGGGCGCCGTCGGCGGCGCCGGTGGGTCGTGCTTGGGCATGCTCAGCAGTACGGCGACCGCCAGCACCGTCCCGGACAGCCGCAGCGCCAGCCGCAGCGGATCGTCCGGCAGCGACTCGCCGAACGAGAGCGTGCCGAGCACGGCCGTGAACAGGCACGTCACCGTCGTACACACCGGCACGATCAGCGAGGCCCGGCACCGTTGCAGCGCCGCCTGCGACATGACCAGCCCGAACGCGCCGGTGAAGAGCAGGAGATACGGGTACGGGGAGCGCAGCACACCGACGACCGCGTCCCCGAGCCCACCCGCCGTCAGATAACTCGACACGCCCTTGATCGCGAGCGAGCTGACCCCGTACAGCAGGCCCACCGCCACGCCGTACTCCACGCCCGTGGTCGGCAGCCGGTGCCGGTGCCGGGCCCGTCGCTCGGCGGAGCGGTACAGCCACACGCCCATCGCCAGCGACGGCAGACAGATCGTCAGGACGAGCGCGTACGGCGCCGCCCGGCTGACCGTGTCGGAGCGCTCGTCCAGCGACAGCACCACCATCAGCAGCGCGGCGAGGATGGCGGCGAGGGCGTACCGCTCGCGGCCCGTCGTCTCCTCGCCGAGCAGCCGCGCGGAGAGGAGGACGAGGAGCACGAGACCCGATACGAAGATGCCCTGCGCGGCGGCGATGGGCAGCGTCCGGTACACGGCGAGCTGCGCCGCGAACCCGGCGGCCAGCGACAGCGAGCCGCCGATCCACAGCGGGCTGCCGAGCACCAGCCGCAGCAGCCGCAGGGGTTCCCGGACGGTCACCTGGGGCAGCGAGCCGAGCGCCCGCTTCTCCAGGACGAATCCGGTGCTGTACAGGGCGTTCGCCAGCAGTGCCGCCGCCACTCCCCACCACATGGTCACGCCCGCTTTCTCGCGTGCAGCAGCAGGATCGACGCGGCCGACGGGGCCGCGCAGGCCAGCCGGTCCAACGGCCGCAGCGGACGCGGTACGCCGTGGAAGGGCGCCCCGCGCAGCCGTACGATCTCGAAGCCCGACGCGGCCACGAACTCCCGTAGCGCGCGGGCCGTGTAGAGCCGGAGATGGCCCACGACCTCCGTCCCGGGGCGGCCGTGGATGCCGCGCAGGCTCACCTCCGAGAACACCGGCTGGACGCCCGCCAGCAGCAGGGCACGGTTGTACCAGGCGGCCAGGTTCGGGGTGGAGAGCATCAGATGGCCGCCCGGCCGCAGGACGCGGCGGATCTCGTCCAGCGCCGAGTCCGGGTCCACGAGATGCTCGACCACCTCGCTGAACAGCACCGCGTCCGCCGAGTCCGGTCCGAACGGCAGCCCGCCGTCGGTCAGTTCACCGCGGATCGCGTACGGGATGCGGGTACGGGCGCGTCTGAGGGCGTCCTGGGACCAGTCGACGCCGATGATCCGGTGGCCGGGGAGCAGGGGCGCGGCGGTGGCGGCCGCGGTGCCGTCGCCGCAGCCGATGTCGAGGACGGTACGGGGGCCGGTGGCGGCGGCCTGGCCCAGGGCCTCGGCCAGCATGCGGGCCTGGGCGAGGCTGCGGGGGGTGCCGGAGGCGACGGGGACGGAGGGGTCCTCGTAGAAGTCCCGAAGTCCCGCTGGAAGAGGGCTGGTTGTCGTGGTCGTCGGCATTACCGGGTGTCCTCTTCCGTCGCGTGCAGGTAGTGCTCGAAGAGGTCGCGGAGGTGGGCGCCGTCGCCGTGGCTGAGCAGGGCGCGGGACCAGCGCAGGGCCAGGTGGAGGCGGCCCGCCGTGGAGGCCGTCGTCACTGTGAGACCGCGGGGCATGCGGGCCGGGGCCGAGAACCACACCGCGTGGGCGCGGCCGGCCTCCTCGCCGAAGTCCAGCGCGTACGGGACGCGGCCGATGTTGCTGAGCAGGGTCGTCGACGTCCACGGGGCCGCCGCCCTGCGCAGGCCCCGGGTGACGGCGGCGCGCCACGCCACGGGGACGATCGGCGCCGTCAACAGGGAGGCGCCGTGGCCCAGTTGAGGGCGGGAGAGGGACTTCAGGGCGCGGGTGCGTTCGGCTGTGCGGCGGAGGAGGGTGGGGAGTGGAGTGTGGGACGGGTCCAACTCGCTTGGGGCGAAGGGGACTTCCACCAGGCGGGTGCCGTTGCCGATGGGCATCTCCGTGTCCCGGGGGCGGTCGTCCACCGGCATCGTGATGCGGAGGGGGCGGGGGCGGGCGCCGTGTTCGCGGTTCCAGTGGGCCAGCATCAGGGCCGTGGTGACCATGAGCTGGTCGTTCACCGTGTACGGGGCGGACTTGGGGCGGCGGGGGACGGGGAGCTCGGTGACGAGCATGCCGTTGCCGGGGGAGGGTTCGGGGGTGCCGGGGGCGACGCGGGCGGGTGGGGTCCAGTTGGAGGGGGTCTCTGTTTCGGGAGGGCTTGGTTCCTGGGTGGTCGTCCTGACCGGGGGTGCGGTGGGGGAGTTGTCCTTGCCGCCGTACAGCTGCGCCGCGGTGGCGAGAATGCGCAGGCAGGCGGGGCCGTCCAGTGCGGTGTGGTTGATGGTGAGGAAGAGGACTGTGCCCTTTGTTTCTGGGCGCCCGAGGGTGTCGCTGGGCGGGGGCGGGTCCGCTGCTCGGCGGTTACGAGGTGCCGCTGCGCCCACCCTCCCCCACTCTCGGCTTCTCCCCCACTCTCGGCTGCGCTCGAGCGGGGGGACCCCCATGAGCGGGGGGACCCCCATCGCCCCAGCGGCACGATTGCCCGCAGCTATGCCAACGCCGACCGCGTCGCTCGCCTCGCTCCCCACCGCCGGCCCCGCCCCCGCCACCACCTCAAGGCGGATCGGCGGGGACAGGGACAGCGGCGGCGCCTCCACCAGCGCCCGAGTCCGCGCGTCCCGCAGCGCATGCGGCCCCGGTGGCGGGAACGTCACCACCTCCACCTCGGGGGCAGCGGTCAGTTCCCACTCGTAGCGGCGGCTGTACCAGTGGAAGGGGGCCTCGCGCATGAGGATGCGGGGGTGGTGGTGGAGGGCCGACGTGAAGGCGGTGCGGAGGCGGTCGGGGTCGAGCCGGCCGGGGAGGTGGACCTCGATGTGGACGGTCTCCGGCTCCTCCTCCTGGAGGCAGTGCCGGGACACCTCGTCGACCACCGGGAACGGGATGCGCACGGGGTCACCCCCATGGGCCGCGCCGTCCCGCGCGGGATGCGACACCGCCGTCATACCGGCTCACCCCTCCCCGCGACGCCGTCGTCGTCGCCCTCCGGCGGCGTCACCTTGAACTTCGGCTTCGTGAACCCGATCCGCTGGGTCGGAGGATCGGATTCCCCTTGCAGGGAGCCGGGCCCCCGCGCGGAGATCGTCGGGCTCGCGACGCGCCCGGTGGTCCGCCGCCGCTGCGGCAACGGCTCCGTCGGCGCCTCCGCCCCCGGCGGTACCTCGAACTCCCACGTGGACCCTGATCGGGTACGTACGGCTTCGCGCCCCACCCCCACACTCACCAGCGCCGCGAACAGCCCGACGAGCGCGAGGAGTTGAGCCACCGGCCCGAACGCCCCCGTGTCCGCCGCCACCGGCTCGCCCGCGCCCATGGCGGCGGCGACACCGGCCCCGGCGAGGGCGAGGAAGGCGATCGGTACGAGCAGGGTGTGCCGTTTCCAGGCGAGGAGGGCCAGGAACGGGACCAGCAGGGCGAAGAGGCCCGCGATCACGATCCCGACGAGGGTGAGCGCGACCGTGCCCAGCCACAGACCGGGGCCCGGCGGCACGGTCCGCGGCGCGTCCGGGTTGGGCTCCTGGCGCCGCCACAGCACCAGACCGACCAGGACCGCGAGGCCGACCCCCGCCCCGATCAGCCCGGCCTCGTAGGTGACGGACGGCTCGTACGACAGCTTGACCGCGCCGCCCGCGCCGCCGGGAATCCGCCAGCCCTGCTGCCAGCCGTCGAGCCGTACGGGGGTGAGTTCGCGGCTGCCCAGCGTGGCCTTCCAGCCGTCGTTGAAGTTCTCGTACGTGGTGAGGTACGAGGCGGCGCCGTCGCCGACGGTCACCTCGCGGCGGTCGCCGAGCCAGTCCCGTATCCGCAGCTCGCGACCGGTGGCCGTGGGTTCGGGGACCGTGCCGCGGGTGAGGGTCACGGCGGTGACGGCGAGGGCGCCGGAGTCCTCGGACTCGAAGCTGTGCCGCTCGGCAGCACCGAGATCCACCTGCCCCGGCGACCGGTCGTTCTGGCAGAGCGTCAGATCGATCGGCCGCCGCTCGACCAGGTCCCGTACCGTCCCCTGCGCACTCGTCTCGTACCGCTTCCCGTCCACCTCGACCACCGGGCCCTCGCCGCACGGGAGGTCGAACTCCCGGGTCGGCGCCGGCTGCGGGGTGCGGTACTGGTCGAGCGCCGGGATGTACGCCTCGGTGAGGCCGACCGGCAGTTGCAGGTCGTCGTCGGCGACCGGGTTGTGGACGGTCAGCGGGGCCGTCTCGGTGATGGTGATGTCGAGACGGTCGGTGTTGATCGGCTCGAAGCGGACCCAGCCGTTCTCGTCGACACCGGCGATGACGGCACCGTCCGGCGAGCTGATCTCGACCTGGGTCGCCCGGGTGGACAGTCCGCCCGCCGGGGCGAGGACGAGCGAGCTGATCGGCCACCTGTCGTTCCAGCTGAGGTGGATCGTCGGCTTGTCGCCCGCGATCCAGGCCGTGGTCAGGTCCCCGTCGGTGAGGTTGCGCGGGGACAGCCCGGCGCCCAGCGCGGCCGTGGAGTCGGCGGTCGCCGTCATCCGGGTCTGCTGGTCCGGCGCGACCTCGTACAGCAGCTTGTCGAGCTCGTCGCCCGGTACGGGTACGGCGGTGGCCTTCACCTCGTACGTCCCGGCGGTGGAGGTGGCGAAGGTGCGGTGCAGCCCGGGTTCCGTGCCCGTGGGGGAGAGCCCGGTGGGGTCGGCGGCCCGGTGCAGGGAGATCGTCTCGGCGGAGGCGGCCGGCGTGTCGGGGTCCTCGGCGTCGACCGGCAGCCGCAGCATCCGGGTCACCTGGACGCCGGGGATGTCGATCTCGGAGAAGCCCGCCCCGACGAGCCCGGCATGCCGCTGGTCCGAGTCGAGGATCGTGATCCTCAGCCAACTTGTGTCGCCCGCAGGGGCGTTGACCGTCTGAGTCGAGCCGTCCGCCCGCAGATTCGTGGAACGCGACCCCCGCTCGGTCTCGACCTTGATCCGTGTGGGCGCCGACCGCACACCATCGGCCGGCAACGGCGTCACCTCGAACGTCGCCGGAACGTCCTGACTCCCCTCGAAGCCGATCCGCAGCCACTGACCGTCCGCCGACCCGGCCGTACCCTCCGCCCACGCCGTGCTCCGGTCCCCGTCGAAGGCGTTGACCGGGTCGTACTGGGGAAGATGGAACAGCCAGTTGCCGCTGGTGGAGGCGGTCACCGAATCCGCGCCCCGCAGCTCGGCCACCGTCTGATGGCTGAGCCCCGTCACCGGCAGGATCTGTTTCGGCTTCTCACCCGGGTCCTGCGCACTCCCGCTCGGATTCCGCTCGTCCGCCGTGTACGTGTACGACGTGTTGGCGTTGACCAGCCCGAACCGGGTGTCCGCGAGGCGCAGCCCGTCACCGACCACCTGCACCGCCGGGGTGCCGAGCCCGGGATGGTTGTCGCCGGTCAGCACGGTGGCCCGGTCGCGCAGCGACGGATCGGCGGCGAGCGGCAGCAGCGACTCGGGACCGCCGGAGACGACGGCGGTGTCGGCGATCGCCTTCAGCCCGGCCTGGCCGGGACGCGGCACGTCCTGGGCCGGCCGGTAGATCTCCACTGCCCGCTGCCGCGCATACAGCCCCTCGACCTGGAGCGGAGTGTCCTCGGCGATCCGGCCGCCGGTCATCAGCGGCCCGAGCCCCTTGACCCGCTCGTACCCGGATTGCTCCAGGGTCCGCTTCACGGTCGTGGTCGGGACCTGGCCGACCTGGTCGGGGTCCAGATCATTGCGTACGACGACGTAGTACAGGCCCGCCCGGCCCAAGTAGTCGGCGAGCCCCGGGACTTCGCCGCCCGTCAGCAACGCCTGCTCGACGGCGTCCATGGCGCGCCGGTTGCCCGGGGTGCCGAAGGGCACGTAGTCACGCTGGGCCCAGCGCGACTCGGCGAGCACGTCGAGCGGCTGGTCGATGGAGGAGCCCCAGGTGTAGATGCCGTGCGCGGTGGCGGGCACGACCAAGGCCCGCGAATCCGGGGATTCTTTCGCCAGGTAATCGGCGGTCGCCTGCCAGTACTTGGGCAGCTCCTGGAACGAACCCGGCTGCAGCACCGACCCGTTGAGGTACGGCCACAGCAGCCCCGGCAGGACGAGTACGGCCGCGACCAGCGGAGCGAACCGCCGCCCCCGCACCCGTCGGGCGCCACGCGGCTGCGCGGCCACCCCCACGAGATGGGCCAGCCCGAGGACGAGTGCGAGGGCCAGCCCCGTCTGGAACTTGTAGATGTTCCGGAAGGGCGCGAGCCCCCCGTTCAGCCAGTCCTGGACCACCCCGTGGAAGGGCGCCCCGAACGAACCCCCGTACCCGGCAAGGGTGATGAGCGCGGCCACCAGCACGGTCAGCGCCAGCCATCGCCGCTCCGGCATGTCCCGCCGGGCCAGGCCGGCGAGCCCCAGCCCCGCCGCGAGCGCCGAGCACACGATCACGATCCCGGAGGCGGCGACGGACCACCCGGCCGGCAGCCAGGCCTCGCCGAAGTGCAGATACCCCACCCAGTTGCCCGCGCCGCGCAACGCCTCGGTGGCCGACATCGTGGCCGTGGTCGTCTGCGAACTCTCCACGTAGGGAAGGAAGTTCTCGCCGTGAATGCCGAGCAGCAACAGCGGGACGACCCACCAGGCGGTCGCCAGGATCACCCCCGGCACCCACCAGGCGATCAGCCTCCGCTGCCGGGCCCCGCGCGGCCGGCTGAGCAGATACAGCCCGACGGGCAACAGCGACGCCAGGGTCGAGGCCGCGTTGACCCCGCCCATGAACGGAATGACGACCGCCGACCGCAGCGCCGCCACCCGCGCGCTGTACCGCTCATTCGTCAGCGGCAACAGCACCCACGGCAGAAAGGCCCCCGGCAGCGCGGCCGCCGAGGTCGACCCGACGACGGTGGTGAAGACGGGCCACAACGCGTACGCGGCAGCGGCGAGCAGCCTCGACGACCGGCTCCCCACCCCCAACCGCTCCGCCAGCCGCAACGCACCCCAGAAAGCCACGGACACGATGAGCGACAGCCACAACCGCTCCGCGAGCCACACCGGCAGCCCGACCAGATCGGTCAGCCCGTAGTACGGCAGCATCGGCCACAAATAGCCGACGTACTGATCCTGGATCCCGCCGAACCCACCCCGGTCATGCCACAACTGACCGAGATCGGCCACGAATTGCCACGGATCGGTCGTCACTCCCAACTTGGTGTCGAAGGTCTGCTGCCCAGGTCGCACCGCGACCAACAACACGAACACCACAGCCCAGAACCCCAGCAGCCAGTGCCGCGACCGAGGCCCCTCGGGAGGTCCCTCGGTCGTGCCCGTCGGCCGTACCGGCGCGGGGGGTGGAGCCTGGACCGTGCTCGTCATGGTGGACACCGCCGGAGAATGAGAAGGAGGTTCCAGGTGGCGAACTCACGCAGCCCCGGCGCCTTCACGACGGTCTCCGCGAGAAACGGCCAGTAGCGGGAACGCGCCGACACGACCGTCACGTCGTCCCGTCCGCGCACCTGCCGCAGAGTGCGTCCGATGTGCACGGCGAAGAGGTTCTCGCCGAGCGTGTGCTTGGCGTCCTTCCCGGTACGCCGCCGATAACGGGCCCGAGCCCGCTCCGCCCCCAGGTAATGCCAGGGCGCCCACTCATGCCCGCCCCAGGGGGACAGCCAGTTCGTGAACGACACGTAGATCAGCCCGCCGGGCCGGGTGACGCGGATGAGTTCACTGAGGAAGGTGGGGGGATCGGCGACGTGCTCCAGCACATTGGAGGAGAAGGTGACGTCCGCGACCCCGTCACCGAGGGGCAACAGATATCCGTCGGCGACTACGGCCCCGTCGGGCGGCTTGCCTCCGAGTTCGCGTAGGTCCGGCTCGAAGAGATAGGCGCGGGCTCCTCGCCGCCGGAACTCCTCGGTGAAGTACCCACTACCGCCGCCGACATCGACGACGGTCAGCCCGTCGACGAGCCCGCCGCTGTATGCCTCGACCTGATCAACGGCATCGCGAGCGAGAAGGGAGTAGCAGTACTCGGGATCGTCCTGCTCACGCAAGAAGGCATGGAAGAGGCTTATGGACCGCCGCAGAGAGGGGTCCTTGAAACCGCCGCTCACATAGGGGCGCGGGGCTGTGACATTTGCGGCTCCGCCGCGCGGGCGCGACCAGCCCCCACGAACCCGCAGCCGCCAACGGTCGGACGCGGCACCCCATTTGGCGCTCACGACCCCCAACCCCGCACCGCTTCCGAGGCCACCGCCCTGAACTGCCGAACCGTATGCCCCCACCGATAATCCGCAGCCCGCTCCCGAGCCGCCTTACCCATGAGCACCCGCCGGTCCGTCGACAACGCCAGCGAACACCACGCCGCAGCGAACGACGACTCCCCCCGAACCAGCACCCCGGTCTCCCCGTCCACAACGGAATCCCGCAACCCAGGCACATCAAAGGCAACGGACGGCGTCTCCCGAACCGCGGCCTCGGTCACAACAAGCCCCCACCCCTCGACAGCCGACGGATGAAGCAGCAACCAAGCCGCACACAACAACCGATGCTTCTCGACCTCGGAAACATGCCCGGCGAACTCGACCCCCGGCCCGGCCAACGCCTCCAACCGCCCACGCTCAGGCCCGTCACCGACGATCACCAACCGCCCGCCAGTAACCGGCCGCACCCGCTCCCACAACCGCAGCAACAGATCGATCCGCTTGTACTCGACCAGCCGCCCCACCGCCACGAACAACGGCTCCGGCGACCGCTCACCCCGCGGCCCGGGTTCCTCGACCCCGTTGTGGACGACCCGTATCCGCTCCCGCTCCACGCCGATCGAGCGGAGCGCGGTCGCGGTGGAGGAGGAGACCGCGACCACGAGGTTGCGACGCTGCGCAGCCGTCAGCGACCAGTGCTCAAGTCTTCGCCCGAGCCGCGCGGCCGGCGCCATCGCTCCACCGAACCGCAACTGCCAAAGATCGGTATGCACATGGTTGACCAGGCACAACGTAGGCCCGTGATGCCACAACGGCGCCAGATACGGCATGCCGTTGCACACCTCGACCAGCAGATCGCAGTCACCGACCTGCCGGGCGAACGCGGTCCTGGCCCGCAGATGATGGCTCAGGTCACCACCCGCCGACACGACCCGGTAGTCACGGTAGGCCGCGGGCCCGCCGCACAGCAGCGTGACCTGGTGACCGAGCCGGGTCAGACCCGTGGCGAGCCGGTCGACGAGGAGCTCGGAGCCCCCCGCCGCCGGGTTACCGAGGTCACGGCGGGCGAGGAAGACGATTCGGCGCGGCGGTGGGGCGCCTGCCGGAAGGTGCCGGACGCCACGCGGAAACGCGTCGACCAGCGAGAACGGCACGTGCTGGGGCATGGGTGCTCCAACTCGTCTCGGGGTGCGGAACTCAGCGGGGACAAAACAGTCGCTGTGAGGGATGTTCCGATCGCGTGTGGGGGGAGGCGGGACGTAGGGCCGATGTGTGGGACGTAGGACCGAGGTGTGGGTGGGCTGTGCTCAGGTGGGGTGGACAGTTTTCGCCGCGTGGTTCGAAGCTGCTACTCACCGACGTGACAATTTCCGGGGTTTGTTGAGCTGACGCCCTGTCACATCGTGATCGGTTCCTGGGATGACTCGGACGTATCGGGTCGCCGCCTCCCGCGCGCGACCAAAACGACACCCGCCGCGGCGAGGACGAAACCGGCCACAGCGGTACCGACCGGAACCGTCTGCCCCACCAGCCGCAGCAGTCCGCTGTCCTTCTCCGCCTGCTCGACCGCGAACTTCTGCGTCGCCGGCGTGAACGCCAGCTTCTCCGCGTCGAGCAGTACCGCCGCGTCCTCGTCCGCCCCCGGCGCCCGCAGGGTGCGGCGCGGCCCGGTCTGCGCGTAGAGCACGCGTCCCGTGCTCTGGTCGACGACGAGTTCGACGCCGTGGTTGGCGTACCACTCCTCGGCGAGCACCTGCGGCCGGTTCGGCTCGTCGACGAGGGCGCCGGGGACGAGCCGGGTGCCGGTCTTGGTGGCCGGGACCTTCGCCGTGAAGCGCATCCCCTCGTAGCCGCGGATCTTCTTGCGGTCCTTGTAGTGGAGCGTCACCGTGGCGCCGAGCGTGTTGTCCCACCAGCGGTAGGAGCGCTCCCGCACGTCGAAGGGGAACTTCAGGTAGGCCTCGCCCTCGATGTACGGCTTCTCGTCGCAGCAGTGCACCGGCCGGTTGGTCTTCCGGTCGCTGACCCAGCGGTGCGGGGTGAAGTCCAGCGCGTCGTGCGGATCGGCCGCCGGGAGCGACTTGTCGGTGTCGACCGTGGTCGTCACGTCCCAGACGGCGGCCCCGCTGCGCTCGCTGTCGGCGACGTCACCGCGTACCCGCTGGGTCACGGTGATCTTCTGGTCCGGCACGGTCTTCACCTGCTCCACGTCGAAGACGTCGCCCGTGCCGGTGTAGACGGCGGTGGTGTCGATGTCGATCGGGTTCACCGCCGCCCGCGGCGTCACATACCACGCGAGCAGCGGCGCGAGCACCAGCAGAAAGGTCCCGAGACCCAGCAGAATTAAAGAGAAAGGTGAGGCTGTACGGCGCATCCGGGCACTCCAGGGGCGTTGGGAGGTGCGACTCGGGTAGGCGTGCGGAGGGTCGATCCCTCCACAGAGCTGTGGAGATCGTGCGCGTGCGAAACGGGGGCACCAGGGCCTGTCGTCAAATTCCCGTCTGCCTCGCGACGCCATGCACGCACTCTCGCCGCACCGGGCATAGACCCAAGTACGTCCAGTACGAGGGTCTATGCCCGGCACGCCGAGAGCACGCACCTGACGCCGCGAGGCCGCCCTTCGGGCGACGACGGGAATTTGACGACAGGCCCTCGACACCCCGCTGGGCCGGGAACCGTAGGCGGACTCTTGACGCAGTGTCAATGCATTGCTGATACTGGGCCGGAGCGAGGTGCGGGGTGCCCTGGGTGGGGACGACCTTTCGACGAAAGGCTGACCTCGCGATGTCCAGACTGCTCGCCGCCACCCTCACGATGGTGGCCGCCGCCGCGCTCGCCGTGGGAGCCGCGCTCGGCATCGTCGCGCTGCTCGAGGCGACCCCGGAACAGCCCAACACCCCGCTCATCACGTACGAGAACACCGGCCAGGAGCGCTGAGAGGTGACCGGGCGCCCGGGAACCGTCACCGTACGCTCCGCCTGGCACGACGTGCCGCGTCCGCAGGTACGGCAGTTCGCCGCGATCGCCATGGCCGAGGCCCCAGCGCTGGCCGACGAGATCCTGCGCGAGATCCGCCGCGAGTACCCGCACCTGCCCGTCGTCCTCGACGACTCCGGCGAGCCGATGGCCCTCATCGGCATCCGCCGCGCGATCGAGGTCTTCGTCCAGCACCTGGAGACCGCCCAGGGCCGGCCGCGCGTTCCCCCGGGCGTCTTCCAGGAGTTCGGCCGCGGCGAGGGCCTGCACGGCCGCAGCCTGGACTCCCTCCAGGCGATCTACCGCCTCGGCGTACGGCTCGCCTGGCGCCGTTTCGCGGAGATCGGCCAGCGCGTGGAGATCCCGCCGCCAGCGATGTACGAGCTCGTCGACGCCGGATACGAGTACCTGGACGGCCTGGTCGACCAGTCCGTTCGCGGCTACGCGGAGGCGGCGGCCCGGCAGGCCGGCGAACGTCTGCGACTGCAACGCCGCCTCATGGAACTCCTCCTCGCCGAGCACCACCGGGGCGACCCCGCCGACGCGCTCACCGAACGCGCCGCCCGCATCGGCTGGCCGCTTCCGGAGAAGGTCGCGGTAGGGGTCCTGTTACGCCCCGCCCGCGAGGCCATGGCCCCGGCCGTCAGCCAGGGCGTTCTGCTCGACATGGAGTACGAGCAGCCGCGCATGGTCGTCCCCGAACCGGACGCCGCCGGCCGCCCCGAACTCCTCCACCGCGCCCTCACCGGCTGGTCCGGCGCGATCGGCCCGCCCGTGCCGCTGGCCGAGGCGGCGAAGTCACTGCGCTGGGCGGAGGCCGCCGTACGCCTGATGGAACGCCGCTTACTCCCCGGCGGCGAGGTCCTGCACTGCACCGAGCACACCGAGGCGCTGGTGCTGTTGCAGCCGGAGGAGCTGATCGACGACCTGGCCTTACGCTGCCTGGCGCCGTTGGCCCACTGCGGCCCCACCCACGGCCGCCGCCTCGCCGAGACCCTCCTCGCCTGGCTGGAGACCCGCGGCGGCGCCCCCGAGGTAGCCACCCGACTCGGTGTACACCCGCAAACGGTCCGCTACCGCCTCCGCCAGATCCGCGAACTCTGGGGCGACGAGATAGACGACCCGGACCGCCGCTTCGAATTGGAACTGGTGCTGAGGGCGCAGCGACTGCGGGGCGAACTGGGAGATCCACGCGGCAGACGCTGACGGACGATGTCCATCCAACGGTCCATGGCCGTACGACGAGCGGCGCCGTTCGCCCTTCGACCTGAGGGCGGTCGTCAGGACGGTCGTCACCGAGGAAGGGACAGAGGTACGGGACTGGCAGGTGGACCGGGCTTCCGTGCGGCCTTCCCTGCGGCCTTCCGCACCTTCGGTGGGCGGCGGGGTTGTTCGTCCCCCAGCTCGAACCACACGCCCTTCCCCGACGCGCCCAGCGACTCCGTCCCCCAGCGGCCGTCCGTGACCGTGTCGACGATCCACATCCCCCGGCCCGATTCGGGGTCGTAGCCCTCAAGCCGGCGCGGGGGCTTCTGGGACTCGTCGTAGACCGTGACCCGTACGGCGTTGCGGAGGCTGTCGGCGTCCAGCAGTAACAGGGTGCCCCGGCCCTCGGTGTGCGCAAAGGAGTTGGTTACCAGTTCGGAGGTGCAGAGCACCGCGTCGTCGATGAGGGCGTCCAGTCTGAGGGTGCGGAGGACTGTGGTCACGAATTCGCGGGCGACGCGGGGGGTGGTGGGGAGGTTCGGGCAGTTGAGCTGGTACTTGGGCATGGCTCATCAACTCCAACTTGCTTGGGGCATGGGTGAGTTGAGGCACGGCGGGGGTCGGCGACACCCAGCGTGCCGGGCACATCACAGAAGGTAGGGCGCAACGTCTACGTGTCGCAACCTCTACGTGAGAACGCCGCCCTGTCGAGTGACCCGTGCCATGCTTGGCCCGGATACTCGTGCAGCAGAAAGGCCAGGGGCAGATACCGATGCCGCAGAGGAGCAACCCCACCCGTCGACAGGAACGCCTCGGTGCCGAGATCCGCAAGATGCGCGAACGCGCCGGGCTCACCGCCCGAGCCGCCGCCCCGCTCATCGGCTCGAACCACATGCAGCAGAGCCATGTTGAGACCGGCCGCAGCGGAATCAGCCCTGACCGCATCCGGCGCCTCGCGGCTCACTGCGCGTGTGACGACCAGGCGTATGTGGATGCGCTGGTTGCCATGGCCACGGAACGGGGCAAGGGCTGGTGGGAGGAGTACCGGGGGATCATCCCTCCTTCAGGGCTCGACCTGGCGGAGGCGGAGTATCACGCGGTGCGCATCCAGACCTTTGAAATGGCGCACATCCCAGGCCTGTTGCAGACCGAGGATCACATGCGGGCAGCGTTCAGATACGGATTGCTGACCTGGCCCCTCCAGGAGCAGGATGCCTTTGTGACGTTCCGGTCACATCGGCAACAAATTCTCTCGGAAGAGCGCGCCACGCCGTACGAAGCGGTGATCCACGAGGCGGCGCTCCGGCTCCGCGTGGGCGGCCGCAAAGCGGCGCAGGCCCAGTTGGAGCGTATCCTCGCCATCTCGGAACTGAACCACGTGACCGTGCGCGTAGTCCCCTTTGACAGCGAGGACTTCGCCGGTGCCGGGTACTCGATGCTGTACATCCACGGGCCCGTGCCTCAACTCGACACCGTGCAGATCGACACAGGCCACGGAGGTGACTTCTTCGACGCCGAGTCGCGGCTGAAGGAGTACCGCCAACGCTACGAACGCGTCTCGACAACAGCCCTGCCCCCGGATGCCTCCCGGGATCTCATCACCCGCATCGCCCACGAACTGTGAAAGGGGCCAACGTGTTCAAGTCTCTCGCCTGGCAGAAGTCGTCCTTCTCGGGGGGCGGCAGCGGCGGCGACAACTGCATCGAGATAGCCCCCTCCCTCACCTCCATACACCTCCGCGAAAGCGACCACCCCACCATCCATCTCACCACCACCCCGGCCCCCCTCCAAGCCCTTCTCGCCACCCTCAAAGCAGGCCCCCTGGGCCGTCGTTGACCTGAAGCGGCCCCTCTCCATCACGTTTGCTGCGGCGGGCGTCCGAGCCAGAAGGCAGCTACGGAGGCTGGTTGATTCCTGCCGTGGGGCAGGAGTTCGGTCGGGGCGATGTACCCGTCCCCCGGTTCGAGGCGGATGCGCAGGCAGCGCAGCGGGTGCCCTTCCGCGACGTACCGGCGTATGTCCTCGGTGTGGGGTAGTGCCGCTCCAGGTCCAAGCGGAGCGTGCGGCAGATCTGCTGGATGTCTTGTGCGCCGATCAGTAGATACCGAGGGCCGGGGCCGAGGTTGAGACGGAGCCGCTGACGGCCCTGGTGGCGGGTGGGGTACGGAAGCCGGTCGAAGCTGTCGACGTGCGGGCCGATGCGGCGGCCGGTGGAGGAGTCCTCGGTGGCGGTTGCCCAGTCGTCGAGGCTGGTCGCGCAGCCCAAGAGCTTGGTCGGCCAGCGGCCGGCGAGAGGATCGAGGCGGGCGGCGGCTTCGAAGCGGCCCCCAGGTCGTCCAGGGCTCGCCATTCACGCTCTCGGACCTCGAACTTACCCCGATGCCGAAATTCCGTATGCGACGGTGACGTGCAGGTTTGTTGCACGTTTATCGAAACACTGTTCACTCTGGTCTCGTCCCTGACGGAACAATCGAACGGAGAACCAGGTGATGGCACGTCGTTTAAGACGGACCCTTCCGGTTTCCCTCGGAGCCTTAGCGCTCTTGGGAACACTCACCGTCAGTCACGCCACAGCACAGGAACAACCGGCGAGTCTCCCGCGCGCCTCGGCGGCGGACAGCCGCGCCGACGTGCAAGCTCTCAGCGCCGAGCAGCGTGAGGCTCTCCAGAGCGAAATGGACGCGACCCTTGCTGTCACGGCAGGCGGTGTCCAGATCAGCGCTAACGAGATCTCTTGGCAGGACGAGAACGGTCAAGTAGTCCTCGTCCTCCCACTGCCAGGCCAGGAGATCGCTCCGCCGTCCAGTCCAGCCGCGGTACCAGAGCCGGACGACACCTCCGCCGAGGCGGTCGACTGGGAGAACTGTCCCGCAGGCAAAAACGACAACCGCTGGTACTGCTTCTACCAAAACAGCAACTTCGGCGGACGGCGCTTGCAGTGGAATCACGCCCACTGCAGCGCCCCAATGATTCTCGACAACTACGACTTCAGCCGCAAAATCAGTTCCTGGGTGAACACCACCAGGGACATCGACTTCTGGGGCATGAAAGTCACCGTCTATGACCTCCTCGGGAACAAGCTCTGGGTGGAGGAACCCTGGACGAAGGTCTCCAGCCTGAGCTCGGCGAGAAACGACAAGGCAGAGTTTTTCAAGGCATGTCGCCTCTAGTTAGTCACTTCCTGGCTGGTCGGGTGGCGTGTCCGACTCACGGACGCGCCACCTGGCGTCACCGAGATTCCTGCCCCATGTCGCGTATGTAGTCGTCGTCGATGAAGTACGTCTCTTCGTACTCATCGTGGAGGTTTGTAATTCCTTCACGTCGCAAGCACGACAGAGCGTCCCGTATGCCGTCCTGGCTCAGTGCGTACATTCGCCGCAGTTGTGGCGCCTCCGGGAGCAGGGCGCCCGCCGTGAACAGTCTGCCCTGGACTCCTTGCCTCACGTCCTCGACCAGATGCTCAGGTTTCGGCTCGCCACGCGAGGCGTCGTGGCCAGGTAGCTGGATCGTCTCGACCCATGGGGGCCTCGGTCGCTTCCGCTCGGTCATGACTTTGGCCTTCCCTCGATGTTCCCGACCGTGCCTCGTGCCAGCACCTCGCTCACGGATGTCGTCGCCGGCACCTTGATCCTCAATGCGCGCGCGTTCCCGAGGAGCGCTTCCTCGCTGCCCACCAGATTGCCGGTGCGGGGGTCGAAGAGGATCGACTGACGCGAAGTGCTCCCCTTCCAGGTCTCCTCCTGAGTCACCGCGATGACCTTCTGTCCCTGCCACGTCGTCGTCGTGGAGACGCTTACGTCCTGGGCTTCAGCCAGAACCTCCAGGGCTGCGGCGCGGAGAGCCGGATCCACCGGCCCCGACCTGCCGACGTAGCGCAGCATGTCCGCGACGCCCTGGACAAGCAACCCGGATTCCCAGTTCACCTCACCGAGTTGTCGTGCCAATTCCTTGGGCTTCGTGGAGAACGGTGCGACGTCCCTCCAAGCCTCGCTCTCCGGGGCTGGGAATTTCCCTGGGCCGTATTCTGTGTCCTCGATCTTCTTTCCGGCGATGAGCTGAGCGTCCCTGGCGTCCTTCTCCTGTTCGTGGTTGGGGAAGATTGGCTCCCCGTGCACGATGCGCCTGCGGCCCGACCCGTCACCCTTGACCCACGACTCCGTTTCCTCAGGCACCGCCGCATTCGCCACTCCGCCAGGCACGTCACCAGCAGTGTTCAGCGCCCATCCCCACGCCTTGGTGTACTCGTATGGCCCGTGGATGCGCTCGCCTGGCAGCTTTGCCACCCTTGTCGCCAAGTCCCGCAGGAAGTCCTGCGGTGCTACCTCCACCGGAGTGAGGGACAGCACCGGAGGGGTCACGGCATAGGCAACCGCCCCTCCTCCGGACCCCGGCCATGGCACGCCTCCGCTGACCACCAAAGCACTGGCGGCTGCCGAGGCAACCAGACCTGTGAGCACGATCCTGCGCCTCGGCCAACTGCGGGGCGCCTCCCTCACCTCTGCGTCCGCCGACACGCGGAGCTTTGCCAGTTCATGCTCAGCGCGATCGGAGAGCTGGGCAGAATCCCCGGGAGACACTGGCGTCCCAGCCGGGTCCATGGCATTGGGCAGCAACCTCCGCACACGCTCTACATCCCGCTTCATCCCGCTCTCCCCTCTAGCGCCAACGACGACAGTTCGTCTGGGCTCAAGCCCTCTTCGGTCATGGCTCGTTCCAGACGCCGTCTGGCCCGATGTAACTGGACGGCGAATGCGCCCCGGCTGCGTCCCATGACCCTGGCCGCGTCGCTCGTCTGCAGTCCGTCCCAGGACACGAGCATCAGCGCGTCGCGATCATCCGGGGACAGTTGGGCCAAGGCATCCACCGCTCCCATGCGTCCCAGGACTTCGTCCTCGGCGGCTCGCACGTCTTCACCCGCCGACCAGTCGAGGAGACGAGCACTGAGTCGCGCCGCCCGACCGGACGACCGCAACGTGTTTGCCGCAACGTGCCGGGCGATCCCGTACAGCCATGGAAGAGGCTCGCCCTTCATGTCCTGCCGCCTGCGCCATGCGGTGGCGAACACTTCCGCCGCCGCATCCTCCGCGTCATCCCACGCCACACGACGTCGCAGAAAACGCAGCACAGGCACGTAGGTGGACCGGTAGATCGCCTCGAAACTGCCCCAGTCATCCGCGGCCTGCCCCATGCTGCGCCCTCCCCGTCCTCTGGTGCTCTCACCCCGTATGTGTCCGGACCGGGCCGTCGATTACACCCCAAGGACTTCAGGTCCGTAGAACTGTCGCCCTGTCCCCTCCCCGGATGGCGTCCCATGTCGCGCAACAACGTTCTACACGCCCGCCGAATTGGCCGGTCTGGAGGTACTCGCGCGGGCCGACCTCGACCAGCACGAACGGGCGGCTGCCGGGGCCGAGCAGGCCGTGTTGCTGCACGGCGACGCTTTCGCGCGTAATCGTGCCCTGTACACAGCGGACGTGGCCATACAGCATGCGGTGAGGGGACGGCCGGAGCCGGAGGCCGCAGCTGAGGCCGCAGGCCGCGTTCTGGCCTACCTGCCTGCCGTGCGCTCTGACCGGCTGCTGAAGCAGCTGCACAACGTCGAGAGCGCGCTCCAGCGGCACGCCGCCGTGCCGGCGGTCGCTGACTGGCTGGAGGAGTACCGCACCACCACCGGTGTCAGCTGAGGAGGAGACGGTGACCACCCCGAGCACCCGTACCAATGTGTTGATCCGCACCTACGGGCCCGGCCAGGTGCCGCCGATACTCGACGTGCTCGCCGACATCTGGGCCGACGCCCACCCCGAGCTCGTCGACAATCCGGGCGCGGAGGCGCTGGGCCTGTCCGTGCCCGCCCTGCGCCACCAGGTCGAGGGCCACCTGAAACATCCCGGCTTCGCTCTGGTCGTCGCCTACGCGGGCGGCACTCCGGTGGGCTTCGGGTACGCCTTCCCGTGCTCTGCCAGCTACTGGTTCGGTCCTGGCCTGGTCGAGCAGGTTCCCGAAGGAGCCCGCACGGAGCGTCTGATGGGGTTGTGTGAATTGGCCGTACGTCCTCCGTGGCAGTCCCGAGGGATCGGCACGCGGCTGCATGCCGCACTACTCCAGGCCATCAACCCGAAGTGGTCGTCTCTGCTCGCCCTGCCCTCCAACCGGCGCGGCCAGGACCTGTATGCGCGGCTCGGGTACGTGTACGCGGGTCCGTATCGCAACACTCCCGACGGACCCGAGTTCGATCTGCTGCTACTCCGGGCCGGGGAAACGGCCTGACGCGGTTCTTCCGCTGGGCGAGGCGCGCCGCCCGGGCGTGCCCACTGTGTGGTGCGGCACTTCGACGAGCGCCTGTACCGCGTTTACCTGTAATAGGAGGGGACCACGGCATGGAAAACTCCCCCAGCACCTACACCAAGCTCAAAGTCACCCTCTGGCGCAACGCCCAAGCCACAGACCCCGGCACCTGACCCCACCACCTCACCGTTACTCGCCCATTGCCCGGTGACAGGCAATATGACTAGCCTGTGTTCGTCATGCCGATCGACTGTTGAAATCTCGAACATAGTCACCACAGACACAAGGGAGGGAGCCGACCGTGGGACGCCTAGTACCTGCCGTGACCCGGGCGCTCGACATATTGGAGCTCTTCCTCGACGGGGACGGCACACTGTCCGCCCCCGACATCGTGCGCAAGCTCCAGCTGCCCCGCACCACGGTGCACGAGCTGGTCACCACGCTCGCCGCCCGGGGATACATCGTCCCCGTGCAGGGGCAGCCCGGACGCTACCGCCTGGGCGTCCGCCCGTACCAGCTCGGCAGCCGGTACGCCGAGCAGCTCGACCTCGCCGCCGAGGGCCAGCAGGTCGCCCGGTCCGTCGCCGAGACCTGCGACGAGACGGTGCACGTGGCGATCCTGGAGTACACGGACGTCATCTACATCGCCAAGGTCGACTCCACGCACGCGGTCCGCATGGTCTCCGCCGCCGGCCGCCGCCTCCCGGCGCACTGCACCTCCGTCGGCAAGATGCTCCTCGCCTCCCTTCCCGAGGCCGAGCTGAACGCCCGCGTCCCGAACGACGCCGACCTGCTCGCCATGACGCCCAACAGCATCACCGACCCGGCCGCCCTGCGCGAGGCCCTGGCGCGGATCCGTGAGCGAGGTCTCGCCGTGGAGAGCCGCGAGTCCAACCCGGACGTCTCCTGCGTCGCCGCCCCGGTCCGGGACCGTACCGGCAAGGTCGTCGCCGCGCTGTCGATCTCCGTTCCCATGATCCGCTGGAGCGACGAGCGCCGTATCGAGCTGGAGCAGCTCGCCGCCAAGGGCGCCGCGGAACTCTCCGAGCGCCTCGGACACCGGAGCGTGGCATGAGCACATACGAAGTGGCGGTACGGGCCGAGGCCCCCCTCGGCGAGGGCCCCACCTGGGACGCCGACGCCCAGCGGCTGATCTGGATCGACATCCTCGGCTCCCGGGTCTACACGTACGACCCGGCCTCCGGCCGTCGCACGGTCCTCGTCACCGAGCAGCACGTCGGCGCCGCCAAGCCCCGCGCCGGTGGCGGCCTCGTCCTCAACCTCCGGGACGGCGTCGGGCTGCGCGACACCGACGGCGGCTTCCGCTGGCTGCACCATGAGCCGGTCCCCGGCCGCCGCGCCAACGACGCCGCCGTCGCCCCCGACGGCTCCCTCTTCGCCGGCACCATGCGCTACGACGAGGCCCCGGGTGGCGGCACGCTGGCCCACTTCACCGCCGACGGGCTCGCCGCGACGGTCCTCGACGATGTCGCCGTCAGCAACGGCACCGGCTGGAGCCCCGACGGACGGCTGATGTACTACATCGACTCGCCGACCCGCCGGATCGACGTCTTCGACTACGAGACCGGTCAACTGCCCGTGAACCGGCGCCCGTTCGTGACGATCGAGGACGGCGAGGGCTTCCCCGACGGCCTCACCGTCGACGCCGAGGGCTGTGTCTGGGTCGCCCTGTGGGAGGGCGGCGCCGTCCGCCGCTACACCCCCTCCGGCGAACTGGACCGGGTGATCGACCTCCCGACCCCCCGCCCCACGGCCTGCGCCTTCGGCGGCGCCGACCTGACCGACCTGTACATCACCACGGCCCGCATCGGCACCGAGACCCCGCACCCGCTGTCGGGCTCGCTGCTGGTGGTCCCGGGGGCGGGGAAGGGACTGGCCCAGCCCGCGTTCGCCGGCTGAGCCTCCGGGGTCAATCCGGCCGTCTTCGTCACAGCCCCGCCGCCTTGCGCTCCTCCGCTGTCAGCGGCACCCCCTCGAGCGGTGGCTTGAGGGGGCCGAGGGCGGCGGCCAGGACCACGCCGGGGCTGAGGAGCACCTCCGGGCCGCGCTCCAGCGAGGTCACATCGGTCAGCCGGCGGGCGATACGGCCGTTGCCGGTGGCGGTGAGAAGCACACGGTTGACGTACGCGGCCACCGCCCTGTCCCGCAGGGTGGGGCCGCTCTCCGTGGCACCCTCGTAGAACACGTCCTGGCCGGTGGCGAGATCCCAGGCCGTACCCACCGGACGGGCCAGCGCCTTCTGGACCCGCCGGGCCAGACCCGGCGCGCCCCACCCCTGCCGGCGGATCACCTCCCGCAGCACCACGGCACTCTGGGCCGCGATGGCCATGCCGTGCCCGTAGACCGGGTTGTACACGGCGAGCGCGTCCCCGACGACGGTGAAGTTCTCCGGCCAGCGCGGCATCCGCTCGTAGAAGTGACGGCGGTTGGCGGTGGAGCGGGTGAACGCGACATCGCCCAACGGCTCGGCGTGGGTGAGCAGTTCGGCGACGGCCGGGTGCCGCAGCTCCTCGCGCGCGAACCGTACGAAGTCGTCGTTGTGCGGGGAGGGTTCGCCGCCCCGGGTTCCGGACAGGGTGACGATCCACTTCCCGTCCTCGATCGGCAGGAGGAACGCCGACCGGCCGGGGCCCTTCTGCCGGGTGTCGGGCTGCACACTGACGACGGGGTAGCCCCGCCGGGCCCCTTCCGGGGCGCGGTAGACGCGGGTCGCGTACGCGAGACCGGAGTCGACCACGCGCCGCCGCGGTTCGGGCAGCCCGAGCGCCGCCAGCCACTGGGGCGCACGGGAGGAGCGGCCGGTGGCGTCGACGACGAGACCGGCGTCGAGGACGCGCTCGGTGCCGTCGTCGTGGCGGACGCGCACCCCGGTGACGGCGGCCCCGGTGCCGACGAGCCCGAGCACCTCGGTGCGCTCGGCCGGCTCGACCCGGTCGTCGTCCAGGACGTCCGCGCGGACGGTCGCGTCCAGCAGGTCCCTGCTGCACAGCAGGTTTCGGTGGGACACGGGCCAGCGCCGGCACCAGCCCTGCGACGACAGGATCACCATGTCGGTGGTGACCGCCTGCCGGTGCGCCCCCGCCGCCAGCAGCCGCTCGGTGGCGCCCGGCACGAGGTCCTCCAGCGCCCGCACCCCGCCGGACCACAGCATGTGGGCGTGGCGGGCCTGCGGCAGGTTCCGGCGCGGCCCCGGCCCGTCGGGCAGCGCGTCCCGCTCGACGACGGTGACCTTGTCCACGAACCCGGCCAGCGTGCGGGCGGCCAGCATCCCGGCGAGCGAGCCGCCGAGCACGACGGCGGAGCGAAGCGGCCCGTCGGGCCGGCCGGGGGAGGGGCGTTCACTCATTGTCGGGGCACGCTGCTCTCTGCTGCGGAGACGGCCGCGAGAGCACGCACCGCCTCGATCTCGGCGGTCTGGCGAAGCACTTGGGACAAGGACTCGATGTCCTGGAGCAGGTCGGAAGGGTTGACGACAGGGCTGCCGGCCCCCTGGGACGAGACCTCGCGCGCGGCGATGGCATCCCGGATGGTCACGGCGGCGGCGAGGGCCTTCGCCCGGCCGGGCTCGTGGCCGAGGCCAAGGGCAGCGTCGTACGCGCGTCGGCGGAGGTCCTCGTCGAGGTGGCGGGCCAGTTGGAGCAGGGCGTCGCGGATGAAGGTCTCGCGGCGGGTGAGGCGCAGCTCCGGTGTGGCGCGCAGGGCGAAGGGGACACGGGAGCCGTTGAAGGTCCTGGTCAGCAGATACAGCGGCCGCAGCCGCAGGTGACTGCTCCGCACCCGCCAGCGGTCGTGCAGATACTGGCCGCCGTGCGGAAGGATGAACCCGACCGCGATGAAGATGGCCGCCACGGCGACGACCGGCGGCGCCAGATGGGTGCTCAGCCAGTCCAGGTCGTGCCCCGTCCAGCGGGCGACCACCGCCGTGAGCTTCGAGGCGTCGAACACCAGGTTGAGCGCGTAACCGGCGCCCAGCGCCTTCAGACCGCCGCGCAGCCACAGGTCCAGGCCGTCCGTACGGACCCAGTTGCGGATCAGCCGGAACGTGATCACGCAGGCCACCGTGTGCGCGACGAGATAGAGCAGGATCTCCTCGCGCATGAAGGGCGTGGTGGCGTAGTACGTGTCGAGGTCGCGCAGCCGCTCCCGGGGGACGTCCGCCAGCGCGAACAGCACCCACAGGCCGACGATCACCGACGCGTACCCGGCGACGACCCAGCGCCGGGCGCGCCGGGTCGTCGCCGACCGGTCGGCCGGGCCGTTGCGCCAGGCGACGATCAGCAGCAGACAGGACGCGCAGAACGCGGTGATGAGGGAGTACACCCAGGGCGCGGCGATGTTCGGCACGCCGACGACACGGTTGGTCCACGCGATGATCGACGGCACCGCGAACACGAACACACAGCAGGCGAGCAGCAGCAGCCCGCCGACCGCGCGCAACAGCGAGTCCTTCCACAGCTTCACGATGCTGGGCAGCTTGATCACCAGGGCGGCGGTCAGTACCGCGGTGGGGATCCAGAACGAGATGTAAAGCTCACCGAAGAAGTCGGCGGGGCTCATGGCCGTCCTCATGCCCGCCCTCATCCACGGCGGGGCTTGCGATAGCCCAAGGAAGCCTGGATGGCCTGTCCCACGGGGTCGGCAGGATGGTCTCCCCCCTGCCCGGTGTCCACCCAGGACCGAAAGGCGGTGGCGAGCCGATGCCCGAAGTCCTCGGCCTCCCGCTCGTCCGACGCGCGCGAGCCGTTGCGGGCGGCGATGGGGGTGCCGCCCTGCACCAGGGCGGCCGACAGCTCAGGGGAGAGTTGATGAAGATGACAGTGCCCGGCGTGCATGTGCCACAACTCATGCCCCAGGATGACCAGTTGCTGCACGGCCTCCGCGCGCTCCTCGACGATCACCAGGTCGAAGTCCGGGAACTCCATCCACAGCCCCGTCACCTCGAACTCGTCCGGAAACCGCTCGAACCGCAACTCCACCGGCCGCCCCCCACGCCGAGCACTCATCTCGGCACACAGCGCGACCCCCAACTCCCGTACTCCGACGGGCCCATCGAGCCGGCCCCGCACCGCTCTGCTGAGCCCGACGGTCAACTTCCGCATCTCACCACCGGACCGGGAGGGCCGTAAGGCAGCCCGAAACTGGGCGGCGGCCTTCCACAGACCCCCATCTCCCGTACGTTCGCGTCGGCTCATCGCCCGGGTTCCTCCTCGTCGACACCGAGCAGCCCTTCGAGCATGACCGCGAGGGCGTCCTGCTTGCGCCGGGTCAGGCTCAGCGGCCGCCCGCGCAGCGCGAGGGTGACCACGCCGTGCCGGGTGGCGAACTCGACGAGCGGTCCCTCTTCCTCGCTCTCGCCCTCAAGTGTCCTCAACACACGGTGGAGTTCCCGATTCAGCACGGTGGCGGCCGGGTCGGTGAAGAACCGGGTGCCCTCCTCGATACCGAAGAACTCGGCGAGTTCGGTGAGGTCGGGCACGTTCGGCATCTTCTTGCCGAGCAGCAACTGCCGAGCCCACTCCGGACTGATCGACAGCCGCTCCGCGACCTCCTTGCAGACCTCCCCGGTCCGCTTCCCGCTGCGCCCCGCATACGCCTCGTGCAGCGCACGCACCCGCCCCCGCACCCGATCGTCGATCCGGTCGACCGGCGGCGCCACGCCTCCCTCGAGCAGCGCCCGCACCTCATCCTCTCCGAGCGCGGTCCGCTCCGACAGCACACGTACGTCAAGGACGTGCCCCCGCTCGACACCGCCCCGAGCGATCCGGGCGTCGAGCAGCGCGAGGGTCTCGGACAGAACATCGGGCAGCGCGAACACGGCCCGACCCTACGGGCCCGGCGGCCCCGACACCACGAAAACCCAACGATCGTTGAAGCAATCCCAACGATAGTTGCCTGCGCTTGCTCCCCGGCCCCCCCGACAGCGCGCCCCAAAGGGTCGCGGGACTGTGCCGACACGCGGCTCCGCCGCGCGGGCGAGAGCAACCAGGCCCCACCCGCACAAGGGGCTGCCGCAACAAGCCGATGCTCAACGACCTGTGCGACTCGGGGGCACTGGGTGCCGTAGCGCGGACCGTGCGCTCACTTGCCTCCGTAGAGCAGCGCAGCCACCGGGCCCAGCACCGTCCACTCGCCCTCGTCCGCCGTTCGATCCAGATATCGTGCCCGAGGCTGAGCGTGTGGTCGCCGTTCAGCTCGTACCAGCCCGACAGGCTCAGCACGATCTGACCGTCGAGTTCTTCCCCGAGGGCGGTACCGAACTCCTCGGGCGAGGGCCACGTGGACAGCCGGTCGTCCACGCCCGCGAACGCGCGCACCACGCCCTGGGCCGCCTCGTACTCCTCCATCGCACCCAGCCTGTCCGGCAGTTTCGTGATCCACGGGCACCTGGAGGCCGTCGTCGGTACGCACTCGTCCGCGCGGACGGTCCGAGGGGCCACCTCGCGGGCGCGGTACACCCCGTCCGGCACCTTGCCCTCGTCGGTCTCCGACCGCCCGCCCGCACTGCACCCCTCTGGCTCACCCGGCGAGGTGAACACCGGGCCGCGGAACCCTGCCCGGAGCAGTGCGCGCGTCCCCGGCTCGACCTCCCAGCTCTGGGCGATGAGATACGCGGCGTCGGCATCCGCCTCGTCGAGGACGGTCCGCAGCTCGGCGGCGCTGAGAAGTTCCGGGTGGTCGATCACCGTGGTGACCGTCTGACGGGCGTTCTCCACGGCGCCGAACGGCTCCTCGTCCCCGAACGCCTCCTTCAGCACCTCCGCCTCCACGTTCCCTTGCCCGTACGTGCCGAAGACCAGCACATGCCGTACGTCGTGCTTCTCGGCGAGGTAGAACGCCACCTGCCCCGCCGTGGTGATCGGATCGGGATGCACGGTGACCGTGAACCGGGGCCGGCCGAAACCCAGGGCTTCGTCGGGGCCCGGGCACGTGCCGATCACCGGAATCCGGCTCAGGCCGTCTCCGCCGCTTTCGAGCGGGGCGCCGCTGATGACGGCGATCAGCCGCGGATGTGTCCGCCGCAGATCGTCCACGGTCAGCCCGTCCCGGTACGGCTCCGCCACGAACTCCAAGGGCAGCGGCCTCTTCGAACAACACCGCGACGCTCCGCGTCGCCACGACGAGATGCGCTTCACCCCCGGCCTGAAGGACTCTGCTGACAATGCCGCGAATTGGGTTGTCAGGCGGCGAGTATGAGGGCTTCGAAGCGGGAGCAGCGGGTGCCGCCGAGCGGGGTGCCGGTCAGCCATCGGTCGACGCATGATGTTGAGTGCGGTGGCGGCGAAGACGTGGCCGAGACGGGTCGTGGGCAGGTTGCGGTAGCGGGTGCGGCGCAGGCCGGTGACGCGGACGGCCTGGGAGATGGTGCCCTCGACGCCGGCCCGGATCGCATAGCGGGCCTTCCACGCGTCGGTGTCCTGGGCCTGGCGGGCGGCTTCGAGGGCCTCGTGGCGCTCGCGCGGGAGAAAGGTGATGCCCCTGCCCCGGCGGCCGGACAGGGGCTTGGTGCACTGCGCCTGTTTCGGGCAGGGGCGGCAGTGCTCGGCGGAGAAGAACACCTTGCGCACCGGGGTGCCGTTGCGGTGGTGTTTCTGCTCCCACCACTCGAAACTGCGGTGTCCGCCCGGGCAGACGGCGCTCTCGGTACCCCAGTCGATGGTGAAGTCGGTGCGGGAGAAGCCCTGGTCCTGCCGGGACTGGCGACTGCTGTCGTGCGGAGCTGGTCCTAGCAGTTCCATTATCCAGCGACGACGTCTTGGGCGCACGCCCCCATTGACTCACCTCGCCTCCGACCATAACGTCCCGTTCGCCTCAACGATCAGCATCCGGAATACCGAACAGTGAACACCCTGCACCGCACACCACACCCCGACCCGAAGGACCCGGCCCCCCCATGACCCGCACCGCCCGCTTCACCCTCGACCCCGCTTTCAAGGTCGGCGAGGTCAACCCTCGACTCTTCGGCTCCTTCGTCGAACACCTCGGCCGCTGCGTCTACACCGGCATCTACGAGCCGGACCACCCGACGGCCGACGAGGCGGGCCTGCGTACCGACGTCCTGGACCTGGTCCGCGAACTCGGCGTCACCACGATCCGCTACCCCGGGGGCAACTTCGTCTCCGGCTACAAGTGGGAGGACTCCGTCGGCCCCGTCGAGGATCGCCCCCGCCGCCTCGACCTCGCCTGGCGCTCCACCGAGACCAACCGCTTCGGTCTCTCCGAGTACATCGCCTTCCTGAAGAAGATCGGCCCCCAGGCCGAGCCCATGATGGCCCTCAATCTCGGCACCCGCGGCGTCGCCGAGGCTCTCGAACTCCAGGAGTACGCCAACCACCCCGCCGGCACGGCCCTGTCCGACCTCCGGGCCGCCCACGGCGACAAGGACCCCTTCGGCATCAAGCTCTGGTGCCTCGGCAACGAGATGGACGGCCCCTGGCAGACCGGCCACAAGACGGCGACGGAGTACGGCCGCATCGCCGCCGAGACCGCCCGCGCCATGCGCCAGATCGACCCGGGCGTCGAACTCGTCGCCTGCGGCTCCTCCAGCCAGTCCATGCCGACCTTCGCCGCCTGGGAGGCGACGGTCCTGGAGGAGACGTACGACCTCGTCGACCACGTCTCCCTGCACGCCTACTACTGGCCCATCGACGGCGACTACGACTCCTTCCTCGCCTCCGCCGTCGACATGGAGTCCTTCATCGAGAACGTGATCGCCACCGCCGACCACGTGGGCGCGAAGCTGAAGTCGAAGAAGAAGATCAACCTCTCCTTCGACGAGTGGAACGTCTGGTACCTCAAGGAGTGGGAGGACGACGCGAAGGAGAACCCGCTCGACTGGCCGGAGGCCCCGCGCCTGCTGGAGGACAACTACAGCGTCATGGACGCGGTCGTCTTCGGCTCCCTGCTCATCGCCCTGCTGCGGCACGCCGACCGCGTCACCGTCGCCTGCCTCGCCCAACTCGTCAACGTCATCGCCCCCATCATGACCGAGCCGGACGGCCCCGCCTGGCGCCAGACGACGTTCTTCCCCTTCGCCCAGGCCTCCCGGTACGGCCGCGGCCAGGTCCTCGACGTACGCGTCGACTCGCCGACGTACGAGACGAAGAAGTACGGCGAGGCGGATCTGCTGCACGCGACGGCGGTACGGGCGGACGACGGGTCGGTGACCGTGTTCGCGGTCAACCGGAGTCGTGACGTGGCGCTGCCGCTGGAAGTCGCCCTGAACGGGCTGGAGTTGAGCCGGATTGTCGAGCACAGCGTGCTGGCGGACGCCGACCCGGACGCGCGGAACACGTTGGCGGAGCCGGAGAGGGTGAAGCCGCGGGTGGTGGACGACGGCACGAGCCTTCAGGACGGCAAGCTGACCGCCGTCCTCGAACCGCTGTCCTGGAATGTGATCCGGCTCGGCTGAGAGCTCGGGTCGTTCTGCCCCTTCGGGGCGCGGCCCCCGAAGGGCCTGCCGTGGTCGACAATGTTGCCCATGAGGATCTCTGCACGGGCGGATTACGCGGTACGGGCGGTACTGGAACTGGCGGTGCGGCAGGAGAGCGGGCCGGTGAAGGCGGAGGTCATCGCGACCGTGCAGGAGATCCCGCACAAGTTCCTGGAGGGGATCCTCGGCGACCTGAGGCGCGGCGGACTGGTCACCAGCCGGCGGGGCGGCAGCGGCGGGTACCAACTCGCCCGCGCCGCCGCCGAGATCACCGTCGCCGATGTGATCCGTACCGTCGACGGCCCCATCGTGTCCGTACGCGGCGAACGCCCCACCGGCCTCACCTACACCGGCTCCGCCGAACCCCTGCTGCCCCTGTGGATCGCCCTGCGCGCCAACGTCCGCCGCATCCTGGAGGGCGTCACGATCGCCGACCTGGCGGCGGACGCCCTGCCCGACCCGGTGAAGAAGCTGGCGGCGGAACCGGCGGCCTGGGAGAACCCTTGAAGTCGAGGTCCTTGCGTGCCTCGCGAATCGCGGCGTCCGCGTTCGCGAGAGTCCGCTTGTCCTTCGGCATCATCTGCCACCAGGCATGCAGCAGATTCCACATAGTGCGGGCCGCGTGCGCCTGAGCATCGGCCTTCAACACCTCGACAGGCGGGCAGCCGTCACCGACCACCCGACGTGGTCACCCCTGTCCGTCCAAGGTCCAGCTCTCCAAGCTGACCAGCCCCCCATGGCACCGCTGATCGTGGTTAAGCAGTACGTCGAGGGGCAGCAGCGGCCCGTGGGCCGAGGGCAACAGTGCGGACCCATGCGAACATGCGCGTTCAGAGCAGTGTTGGGATGCGCTTCACCGCCCCGTAAACGGGGGGAGCACTGCGCAAGATCAGATGTAGAGCTCGTAGAGCCCATGGGCCTCCACCAGATCGTTACCTCGTCCTAAGTCTTTCCTCAGCTTGGCCCCGTACAGTGGCCCGGTCAATCCCTACCTATCCGGTAGGAAAACCAGGAAAGAAAGACGGGCATAAGAGACATGCGGACGCTGGTACTGCTCGCGCTGGCGGGCCTGGGCGCCCAACTGGTGGACGGCAGCCTGGGCATGGCCTACGGCGTGACCTCGACCACGCTGCTGCTCGCCATGGGCACCAACCCGGCCGCCGCCTCGGCCACGGTCCACCTCGCCGAGATCGGTACGACGCTCATGTCGGGCGCCTCGCACTGGCGTTTCGGCAACGTGGACTGGAAGGTCGTGGCCAGGATCGGCGTACCGGGAGCGGCGGGCGCGTTCCTCGGTGCCACGGTCCTGTCGAACCTCTCCACCGAGGTCGCCGGCCCGGTGATGTCGCTGATCCTGCTCGGCCTCGGCCTCTACGTCCTGTCCCGCTTCACCCTCCGCGGCCTGCCCAAGGAGCGCCTCGGCCAGCCGCTGGGGAAGCGGTTCCTGTCCCCGCTGGGCCTGGTCGCCGGCTTCCTGGACGCGACGGGCGGAGGCGGCTGGGGCCCGGTGGGCACCCCGGCCCTCCTCGCCAGCGGCCGCATGGAGCCCCGCAAGGTCATCGGCTCCATCGACACGAGCGAGTTCCTCGTCGCCGTGGCCGCCAGCCTCGGTTTCCTCTTCTCCCTCGGCTCCCAGGGCCTCGACTGGCTCTGGGTCGGCGCCTTCCTCCTCGGCGGCCTGGTCGCCGCCCCCATCGCCGCCTGGCTCGTCCGCCTCGTGCCCCCGCGGGTCCTCGGCTCGGCGGTGGGCGGCGTCATCATCGTCACCAACGTCCGTACGCTCCTGAAGAGCGACTGGATCGCTGCGTCCGGGGCGGTGAGTGCGGTGGTGTACGTCGCGGTCTACGCCCTCTGGGCTGCCGCCCTGACGTACTCGATCCGAGCCCATCTGAAGGACCGGACGGCGGAGCCGGCGCGCGAGGAGCGGCAGCCGCTGACGGCCTGAGACTGCGTTGGGCGGCCCCGGCCGGGGGATCCGGCACGGTCTCGGATCCCCCGGGCCGCAGCTCACCCTGTGCGTCAGGCGCTATCGACCCCGACCGTGATGGTCGCCTTGTACCCGTCGGACACACTGCTGCCGAGCGCGGTGAGCGTCAGCAACCCACTGGACGCGCCCTCGTCGTCGTAGATGCTGTCGTTGGACAGGGTCGTCTCGGGCGTGGTGTTGTCCGAGTACGGGGAGGTCGCCTGGATCTCCTCGTTGATGGCCTCGTCGAAGAACAGCTGCCCGGTGTGGATGATCTCGCCGCCGGTGTACGAGTCGTCGGTGAGCGTGACGTCCGTGTGCACTCGCATATGGACGTGCACGGCGCGGGAAACGTAGTGCCCCGGCCAGATGGACGTGATGCTGCACTGCCCGTTCTCGTCGGTCATCTGACCGCCGCGCAGGAACGTCCCGTTGTCCTCGTATGTGTGCCCGTTGCCACCGACGAACCCGGAGTACTCGCCGAGGTGGTCGCAGTGCCAGATCTCCAGCAGGGCGCTTGCGAGCGGCGCGCAGTCGTTCGCGACGTCGACGACAGTGAACGTGTACTGAACCTTGAAGCCCTCCTTGTCCTCCCTGATGTCCTCCCGGACGAGCGCGCCCTCCAGCGAGTACGGCCCCTCGGTGACCTCGGCGTTCAGTACACAGACGCTGCTGGAGGAAGAGGACGCCGACTCGGAGGCCGAGGCGGACGCCGCGGTCGTACCCTCCGCCGTGGAGTTCTCGGTCGTGTTCGCCGCCGCGAGCCCGGCCGCCGCGAGCCCACCGGCCGCGGCGACCGACGCCCCACCGATCAGCACTCGCCGCCGTTGAACACTCTTGTCCCGCCGATGCTTCCCACCGACCTCCTGGCCCGGTTCCTGATGTGCGTTGTGTGGTGTCGTGTTCTCCGTCATGCAGAAGAAGTTAGAAACGCACCTGAGGAAATCCTTAATGTGCTGCTGTGAATGTGCTGGGGATGTATGTCTCAACTCCCGTCAATTACTGCCCAGTTGGGGCAGCGTGCGTGTGCCGGATGAGACTTTGTGTGCAGATGTGTTGACCTCTGTTCAGATCATCTTCTAGTTTGCGGAAGCCATCGAGCCGCCGATCTGAGATGGGGATGTCGTGCCACGGAAGAACCACCGTCGGACAGCCGGCCTCAGTGCACTGCTGGCCTGCGCCACGGCTTTCGGGGGAGCACTCGCTTCCCCCGCGTCCGCCTCCCCCGCGTCCACCAAGGCGGCGCCGCCGCCCGTCAGCGACTTCCGCGGGGTCAACTGGGCGGACCCGCGCGACAACTACGCCGACGACGCGGTCGTGCCCTCGGGCCTGTCCGCCTCCGACAGCTACACCACGACCCGCGCCAAGTCCGCAGCGATCATCGGCGGCTTCGCCAAGCTGGGCGCCAACACGGTCCGCCTCCCGGTCAACCCCACCTCCGTCAACGGCCCGTTCTGGAAGTCGTACCGGGGCGCGATCGACGCCGCCACCGCCAAGGGCTTCAAGGTCATCCTGGGCTACTGGGAGGCCGACAACGCCAAGGACGGCAGGATCGACAACCAGGCTTCCTACGACCAGATGTGGGCGCGGCTCACCTCCGCCTACGGGCGCAACGCCAAGGTCTACTTCGAGCCGATGAACGAGCCCTTCGGCTACACCTCCCAGGAGTGGCGCGACATCGCCGCCAACTGGCTGACGACCCACCGCTTCATCCCCCGCGACCGCATCCTCGTCGGCGGCATCAAGTACAGCGAGGACGTCAAGCCCGTCTGCGCCGACAGCCGCCTGAACGGCACCCGGATCGCCCTGCACAACTACGGCTTCTGGCACACCGACTGGACCAGCTACGACCAGTGGAAGCAGGACTTCAAGGAGCGCATAGGCGACTGCGCCTCCCGCACCATCCTCGACGAGTTCGGCGCCACCATGACCTCCGGCCTGAACTACAACGGCCCCATCAACGGCTCCAGCGAGATCGCCTACATCCAGGCCGCCACCGACACCATCCGCGAACTGGGCCTGGGCTCGGTCTACTGGCCCGGCCTGCGCAACGGCGACACCTACTCCCTCACCACCCTCCAGGGCACAGGCACCAACCTCACCCTGAAACTGAACAACCAGACCGGCCTGGACCGCCTGCACTGGGCCTGGAGAAAGTAACCACCACGCTTGCCCCAGGAGCGCCCTCGCGACACAGCTCCGAGGGCGCTCCGGCGCGCGGCGAGCGACTGGTCTGACGGCCCGGCTTCACCCCAGCCGCATCGCCAGAGTCACCGTCGAACCTGCCCCCGTCCCCGTCCCCGTCCTCGTCCCCGTCCCCGGCCTGTCCGCCGTGACCGTCAGGCGGTCGGTGACCAGGTGGGCCAGCCAGAGTCCTCGGCCGGGGCAGTTGGATGTGAGGCCGGGAAGTAGGTCGGGGAGGGTGGGGGTGAAGCCTGGGCCGTGGTCGGTGATGCGGCATTCGAGCTCGGTGGGGAGGCGGCGGAGTTCCAGGTGGCCTTGGCCGCCGGCGTGTTCGACCGCGTTCGTGGCGATCTCGCTCACCGCGAGGGTGAACTCGCCGAGCCGTACGCCGGTCAGGCCCGCCGCGGCTGCCGCGTCTTCGACCCGGGCGCGTACCTGGGGGAGGTTGTCGGCGGTGAAGTGGCGTTTCAGCAAGAGCGTTTCGGGGGCGAGGGCTGGGCCCTCGGTGCAGGGGCCATCGGCTCCGCCGTCTGCTTCCCCGCGTGGCATCCCTGCCGCCTCCTCTCGCTGGGCGTCAAAGGCGAACTGGCGCACGTTGCCCACGCTAGCCGTACTCGCCCGATGCGTACCCAGGGGGTCGAGAGGGCATGGGATATGGCCGTAATCGCAGGAAACCGATCGGGGTGTGATTGTTTTTGGCCGGGCTCGGTTGATCGGTTTGCGTCGCATGGCCGCTAACTCCGGGGGAATGGCAACGGCCCCCTCCCGCACGGTCTGGGAGGGAGCCGGGGTGGCCGGGGGCGGACCCTGGTTTGGGTTAGGTCAGCTCGACTCCACCCCCACCGTCAGCGTGCCCGCGTAGCCCGCGGACGGTGTGCTGCCCAGGGCCGTCAGGGTGAGGAGGCCGGAAGCGGCGCCGCCTTCGTCGTAGATGGAGTCCTGGGCGAGGGTCGTGCGGGGGGCCGTGTTGGTCGAGTACGGGGAGAGCGCGGCGACCCTCGTGGTGATGGTCTCGTCGAAGAAGAGCTGGCCGGTGTGGAGTTCCTGGCCGCCGGTGAACGAGCCGTCCGAGGTCAGGGTGACGTTCGTGTGCACCTTCAGGTGGATGTGAATACAGCGGCCCCGGTACCAGCCGGGGTAGACCGAGGTGATCCTCGCGACGCCGCTGGAGTTCGTGAGGACGCCGCCACGCAGGAACGTGCCGTTGTCCGGCTCGTCGTGGCCGTTGTTGCCGACGAAACCGGAGTACTCGCCGAGCGCGTCCGCGTGCCAGAGCTCGACCAGGGCGTTGCTGAGCGGGGCGCAGGTGTCGTCGTCGACAACGGTGAGGGTGAGCTGGAGCGGGATGCCGGTCTTGTCCTCGGCGATGTTGGTGCGGACGAGTTGCCCGTCGAGGTAGTAGGGGCCTTCGGTCATCTCCTTCGTGAGGGTGCAGACGGCCGCGGCGGCCACAGGAGCGATGCTCCCGGTGTCGACCGTCTCGGGTGTGGGGGCTTCAGGCGTGGCGGCGGCGCCCACCGCCAGGGTGGCGGCGGTGGCGCCCGTGGCGATCAGTACGGTGCGACGCCCGATCGAACTTGCCTCTGGGGGCACTGAAGTGTCTGTCATGGACACGGCACCGTAGGGATGGAAGCTGTCGGTCGGCTGTCAGTTCGGCAAAGTGAACTGTCGTCAAGTCGCTTGTGAGACAGGCAAGTTGAGGGAATGTTGAATTACCTGGTCATGGGCTCGCTCGCCCGCCCCTCGTCATGAGGCGTCCCCTTGTCATGAGGTGCCGTCCTTCGTGACCGCCGCTATCGACTCCAGCACCGCCTTGGGGTTGCCGTTCGGCGTCATCGCTCCGCCGACGCGTCGGCGGAGCGCGGTGGCGACCTGGGACCAGTTCGTCTCGGCTACGGGGTAGAGCTGGAGGTTCTGGAGGGTGTCGAGGCCGTTCCACAGGGACCGGTGGTCTTTGTCGGCGCGCATCGCGTCGGCGGCGGGGGTGGTGACGGGGAGGAGTTCGTACTGGGCGGCCTGTTCGATGACGTACTTGTCGCCGTAGAGGAAGTCGAGGAACTGGCCTATCGCGGCGCGGTGGTCGTCGTTCTTGAAGGCGATGACCCAGTCGGCGGTGCCCATGGTGGGCGTGGTCTCGCCGTCGCGGCTCGGCAGGGGGACGGAGCCGTAGGGGACGGAGTCGGAGGAGTCGTCGATCTGGCGGATCAGGGAGAGCGGGCCGTTGACCATGGCCGCGTCGCCGGTGAGGAAGGCCTGGACGGCGGCATCGCGGTTCAGCTCGCCGGGTGCGACCGGGCCGGTGAGGCCCTCGTCGACCAGGTTCTCCTTCAGCCAGGTCAGCGTCTCCACATTGGCGGCGGAGGCGATGTCGTAGTTGTTGGTGCTGTCGGTGTAGCCACCGTCGCCGGACAGCAGCCACATCAGTGTCTCGGCCTCGGCCTCCTCCGGGCCGAGCGGCACGGCGATCGGGTACGTCACGCCCCGCGTCTTCAACTGCCGTGCGGCGACGAGCAGTTCGTCCCAGGTCTTCGGGGGCTCCAGGCCCGCCTCGGCGAACAGGTCCTTGTTGTAGTACAGCAGCCGGGTGCTCGCGGTGAACGGCAGCCCGTACTGCCGCCGGTCCATCTCGCCGGCGTCCACGAGGCTCGGTACGAAGGAGGCCTGGACCGGGACCGACAGCAGTTCGTCCGCGCTGTAGAGGAGGCCCTCGGCGGCGTACTCCGAGTAGCCGTCCGTCTGCACGATGTCGGGCGCCCTGCCCTGTTCGACCAGTTCGGCGACCTTCTCGTCGATCTCGCCGGGGTCGTAGACCTGGACGTCCACGTCGATGTCCGGGTGCTCTGCGGTGAAGGCCAGGGTGAGTCGGCCCCAGTAGCCCTCGGAGTTCTTGTGGACGTTGTCGCCGTAGTTGGTCGCGACGACGGTCAGGGAGACCGAGCCCGCCTCCGCGCCCGCGTTCCCACCGCAGCCGGACAGCCCGGCCGCGAGTGCCAGCGCGGCCGTGGCCGCCACCATCATCCGGGCGTTCTGACGCACGGTTCACCACTTCCAGCCGGACCTGAGACACACGTGAGTACATGGCACATGGGCATACGGGCACGGGCCTCGCACGCATGCACGCACGCGTTCGCGAAGGCTTGATCGTATGGCGCGCGCTCGCGCGGTACGGGGCCGTGGCGTTGCGTTCTGATTCCAAGGCTGTGTCCGAGGCTGTGACGGGGGTGACCCGCAAGTGGCCTGTGGACAAAGGGAAGTACGGATTCGACGCCCGCGTCGTTCAGGTCGCGGTGAATCCGAGGTGAACTCCTGGGACTCCAGGCGGGGGCTGCGGGGTGAAGCCCTTACGAGGTGCTGTCCGTCGCGGCGTTTCGTACAACTTCCGCCCGTGCATTCGTGTCGTAACCCGCACAGACCTCCACTCGAACAGTCTCGCGAAGGGTCGCTTCACCATGGCTGGACGCAGAACGTTCACCACCGCCGTCGCTCTCACCATCGCGCTTGGCGGTGCCCTGCTGGCCGTGCCTACCGCGCAGGCCGCGCCGGCGGGCAAGGCCGCGCTCGTGTACGAGAAGGGCGAGCTGTGGTTCAAGGGTGCGCCGGGGCAGGCGAACCGGCTGACGGTCACCGGGAAGGTCGTGCCGGGGGAGTCGGACTGGGAGGCGTACTACGCCCTCACGTTCGACGACCGGTACGACATCACCCTTGCCGCGGGCGATGCGTGCTCGTACCCCAGGGAGTACGACCACACCATCGCCGAGTGCAACGTCCTCATCCCCATGGGCTCCGACGACTCGGACATCTACGACGTCAACCTCGGTGACGGCAACGACACCGCGACCATCGCGAGCTCCCTCTCCGCGTACGCCTCGATCTACGGAGGCTCCGGCAACGACGTCCTGCTGGGCAGCAACTCCGTCGTGCTCTACGGCGAGAACGGCAACGACCGCACGGACGGCGGTGGCGGTGTCTGGTGGGTCGGTGCCTTCGGCGGCCGGGGCCACGACACCATGACCAACTGTGTCTCCCAGTGCCGCGGCGGCGCCGGCAACGACAGCCTCACCGGCGGCCCCAGCAGCGAGGACGACGACTCCAACGCCCTCTTCGGCGACTCTGGCAACGACGTCCTGCGCGGCAAGGCAGGCGCCGACCTCCTCCGCGGTGGCAAGGGCAACGACAGGATCTACGGCGACCAGGGCGACGACCGGCTGTACGGCGAGGACGGCAACGACCGGCTCTACGGCAACAGCGGCAACGACACCCTGTACGGGGGCAGGGGCAAGGACTTCCTCTCCGGCGGCCCCGGTCGCAACAAGCTCTACCAGGACTGAATGGAAGACGCCCCCAACGGGCGCCCGTACAGGGCCCGTCGGGGGCGTCTCACACGGCTCCGGCCGATGTCACCCCACCTGGTTGTACATCGCCCCCGCCGACGGCCACCCCTGCGGCTCAGGGACCGGCTCCGGCTCCGTGCGGCCGCGTACCTGGGCCGCGGTGAGCCCCTGGGCGGCGCCCGTGGCGCGGCGGCCCGCGGCGGCTGCGGCGAGGCCGGGCATGCCGGTCTGGGCGACGGGCTGGAGGCCGGGGGCCGGCATGGAGGCGGCGGCGGGCGCGGGCGCCGGCATCTGGGCCGGTACCGGGGCCGGCTGCATCGGAGCCGGGGTGGGTGCCGGGGCCGCGAAGGTCATCGCGGCGGGGGCCGGTGCGGGCATGTTCATCGACTGCGCGGCGAGGCCCGCCATGCCGGCGCCGTTGGTCTCGCCCATCAGCCTGTCCACGGCCGCCGTACCCGAGCTGTAGCTGGTCCCGGTGCCCAGCTCAGGTACGGCGGCTCCCCTCCTGGACCCGTAGAGAACCGACTCCAGGCCTGACACCAGGCGACGCACGTCCACCTGGGGCCGGACCACGAGCCGCAGGAAGCGACTGGACGAGCCGACCTTGTTGCCGCACTCGCGGACCAGGATCCGGTGCTCGGTGAGCAGCCGGTCGCGGACCACGGTGCCCTCGGCGCCGACGGGAAGGCGCACGAAGAGGAAGTTCCCCTGCGACGGGTAGACCGTCAGACCGGGGAGGGCGGAGAGCTGGCGGGCCATGTCCAGGCGGTCCCGGCGCACCTGGTGCAGGCTCTCCATGTACTCGGCGCCGTGGTTCTTCAGCATGAACACCACATGCTCGGCGAAGGAGTTGAGATTCCACTTCGGCAGCATCGAGCGGACCTTCCCGGCCAGTGCCGGGTTGGCGACCATGTAGCCGAAGCGGATGCCGTGCAGACCGAAGTTCTTGCCGAGGCTGCGCAGTACGACGACGTTGGGGCGCATGACCGCGTCCTGGACGGTGCTCGGCTCCTGCTCGGCGTCGGCGAACTCCAGGAACGACTCGTCGATGACGACCAGGTCCAGGTCGGCCATCGCGTCCATGAACTGCACCAGGGCGTGCCGGTGGATGAAGCCGCCGTCGGGGTTGTTCGGGTTGCAGATGACGGCGACCCGGGTGCCGCGGGCGCGGATGAACTCGGCGTACTGGGCGAGGTCCAGTGCGAAGCCGCTGGACTCCTGGAGCGGGTACATGTCGACCCGCTTGCCGGTCTCCATCGGCTGGTCGGTCCAGCGGCCGAAGGTGGGGACGGGGACGGCGAGGGACTCCCGGACCAGCAAGTGGTCGATCCAGGTGATGAGTTCGGTGGACCCGTTGCCCATCGCCACGCACTGCGGCGGCAGTTGGAGCAGGTTGCACAGCTCGGCGGTGATGGTGTCGGCGCTGCTGGGGTAGTACGTGATGATGTCCCGCAGCTTGCCCGCCATGTCGTCGAACATGGCGGGCGTGGGGAAGTACGGGTTGCACGGGATGCAGAAGTCCACCGGACCCACCCCGTCGCCGCCCTCGCGAGTCAGCGACGCCATCGAGGGGCTGTGCGCCGCTGTACTGCGGAACAACGAGGTGACGTTGTCGGCCATGGAACCTCCGCTAGGGGGCGGACCCGCTGGGGACGACCGGGTCCGACGACTAAGGGCGGCCCGCGCGGGGGAGCACGGGCCGCCCTTATGTACGGAGGCTGGGGTGGCGCTGTTCAACGACTGAGAATTTGGTGGGAACTTGTGAGGGACCTGTGAACGCGGTCAATTTCCCACGGCTGTCCTACGCGCTGAGCGGCCGCGTCCTTACGCGCCGAACGAGTGCACCGTCGTCGAACGGTACACCTGACCAGGCCGGAGCGCCGTCGACGGAAACCCCGGCTTGTTCGGCGAGTCCGGGAAGTGCTGGGTCTCCAGGCACACCGCGTCGCCCCGGCGGTAGGCCCTGCCACTTGTCCCGACGAGCGTGCCGTCCAGGAAGTTCCCGGAGTAGAACTGCAGCCCCGGCTCGGTCGTCGCCACCGTCAGCACACGCCCGCTCGACAGCTCCCGAAGCACAGCCACCCGCTCCGGCTCCGCCGTCCCGCCCTTGTCCAGCACCCAGTTGTGGTCGAACCCCTTGGCGTACAGCAGCTGTTGATCGGCCACCCGGACATCCGCCCCGATCGCCTTGGCCCGCCGGAAGTCGAAGGGCGTGCCCTCGACCTGGGCCAACTCGCCGGTGGGGATGAGCCCGGAGTCGACGCGGGTGTAGCGGCCGGCGGCGATCTCCAGCTCGTGGTCGTGGACGGACCCGCTGCCCTCACCCGCGAGGTTCCAGTAGACGTGGTTGGTGAGGTTCACGACCGTGACCTTGTCGGTGGTCGCCTCGTAGTCGATACGCCACTCGCCCCGCGAGGTGAGCGTGTAGGTGACCTTGACGTCGAGCGTGCCGGGGTAGCCCATCTCCCCGTCGCCGCTCGTGTACGACAGACACAGGCCGACGTCCGAGCCCTTCTCGAACGGCTCGACCTCCCAGACGACCTTGTCGAAGCCCTGGGCACCGCCGTGCAGGCTGTTGTCGCCGTCGTTGACGGACAACTGATACGTCTCGCCGTCCAGTACGAACCGGCCCTCGCCGATCCGGTTCCCGTACCGCCCGATCAGCGCCCCGAAGTACGGGCTGGAGGCGACGTACTCCTCGATGGTGTCGAAGCCCAGCGAGACATTGGCGTACGTGCCCTTCGCGTCCGGGATCTCCAACGACTGCACGATCCCGCCGTACGACAGGACCTTGATCCTCGTCCCGCCGTTCTCCAGCGACCAGCGGTACACCTCGGTGCCGTCGGCGAGCTTGCCGAAGAGTTCCTTCACAGACTGCTCCTCTCACATGAACAACGCGCATGAACAACTCGCATGGAAAAGGGGCCCCGCCGCTCGGCGAGGCCCCTTCCAGGTACGGTCAGCTGCCGACCTTGCGCTTGTTCCACACGTCGAACCCGACCGCCAGCAGCAGCACCAGGCCCTTGATGACCTGCTGCCAGTCGGTGCCGATGCCGACCAGGTTCATGCCGTTGTTGAGGACACCGAGGACGAGACCACCGATGATCGCGCCGAGGACGGTGCCGACACCGCCGCTCATCGACGCGCCGCCGATGAACGCGGCCGCGATGGCCTCCAGCTCGAAGTTGAGGCCGGCCTTGGGCGAGGCCGCGTTGAAGCGGGCGGCGAAGACCAGACCCGCCAGGGCCGCGAGCATGCCCATGTTGAGGAAGATCAGGAAGGTGACCTTCTTGTCCTTCACACCGGACAGCTTGGCCGCGGGCAGGTTGCCGCCGATGGCGTAGATGTGGCGGCCGATGATCGCGTTGCGCATCACGTAGCCGAAGCCGACGACCAGCGCGCCGAGGATCAGCAGGACGATCGGGGTGCCCTTGTAGCTGGCGAGCAGCATGGTGACGGTGAGCAGGGCGGCGGAGATCGCGACGAGCTTGAGGATGAACAGGTTCATCGGGGGCACGTCGAGCGCGAACTCCTGCTGCCGGCGCCGGTCGCGGAACTCCTGGATCACCACGAACGCGATGAGGGCGAAGCCCAGCAGCAGTGTCAGGTTGTGGTAGTTGGTCTCCGGGCCGACCTCGGGGAGGAAGCCGTTGGCGACCTTCTGCAGGCCCTCCGGGAACGGGCCGAGGGTCTGGCCCTCCAGGAAGATCTCGGTGAGACCGCGGAAGACCAGCATGCCCGCCAGGGTCACGATGAACGACGGTATGCCGAGATACGCGATGAAGAACCCTTGTGCGGCACCCGCGGCGGCGCCCACGGCCAGACACAGCAGCACGGCGAGCGGCCACGGTATGTCGTTGTTGACCATGAAGACGGCGGCTATCGAGCCGACGAACGCCGTCAGTGAGCCGACCGACAGGTCGATGTGGCCCGCGATGATGACCAGCATCATGCCGATCGCGAGGATCAGGATGTAGCTGTTCTGCAGCACCAGGTTGGAGACGTTGCGCGGCAGCAGCAGGTCGCCGTTGGTCCATACGGCGAACAGCGCCACGATCAGGCCGAGGGCGATCAGCATGCCGTACTGCCGCATGTTGCGGCGCATGCCGTCCAGCACCAGCTGGAGCAGGCCGCCGCCCGCCGCCGTTCCGCTCTTGCCGGGCGGCGCGGGGGCCGGGCTCTTGGCGGTCACATCCGTGCTCATCGGGTTACCTCTTTGTCCTTCGTCATCTGACGCATCAGCGATTCCTGCGTGGCCTCGGCACGCGGGAACTCACCCGTCAGCCGCCCTGCGGCCATCGTGTAGATGCGGTCGCACATCCCGAGCAGTTCCGGCAGCTCGGAGGAGATGAAGACGACCGCTTTGCCCTCGGCCGCCAGCTTGTCGATGACCGTGTAGATCTCGTACTTGGCACCGACGTCGATACCGCGCGTCGGCTCGTCCAGGATCAGCACATCGGGACCCGCGAAGATCCACTTGCTGAGGACGACCTTCTGCTGGTTGCCGCCGGACAGCTTGCCCACCGGCTCGAAGACGGTCGGCGCCTTGATGTTCATGGACTTGCGGAAGCCCTCGGCGACCTTCCGCTCCTCGTGCTCGTCGACGACACCGCCCTTGGCGACCTTGCCCAGCGCACTGAGCGAGATGTTCCGGTTGATGGTGTCGATGAGATTGAGGCCGTAGTGCTTGCGGTCCTCGGTGACGTAGGCGATGCCGTTCTTGACCGCCTCGGGGACGGTCCGGGTACGGATCTCCTCGCCGTCCTTGAGGACCGTGCCGCCCGCGTACCGGCCGTAGGTCCGGCCGAAGACGCTCATCGCGAGTTCGGTGCGGCCGGCGCCCATGAGGCCGGCGATACCGACGATCTCGCCGCGCCGTACCTGGATCGAGACGTTGTCGACGACCTTGCGCTGCTGGTCGATCGGGTGGTGCACGGTCCAGTCGCGGATCTCCAGGGCCGGCGCCGCGCCCTTCTCGGGCTCGTGCGGGGTGCGCTCCGGGAAACGGTGTTCCAGGTCGCGGCCGACCATGCCGCTGATGATCCGGTCCTCGGTGGTCTCCGGGGCCTTCACATCGAGGGTCTCGATGGTCTGGCCGTCCCGGATGATCGTCACCGAGTCGGCGACCTTGCGGATCTCGTTCAGCTTGTGGGAGATGATGATCGAGGTGATGCCCTGCTTCTTCAACTCCAGGATCAGATCCAGGAGTTTGCCGCTGTCCTCGTCGTTCAGGGCGGCGGTCGGCTCATCCAGGATCAGCAGCTTCACCTTCTTCGACAGCGCCTTGGCGATCTCGACGAGCTGCTGCTTGCCCACGCCGATGTCGGCGACGCGGGTGTCCGGGTGGTCGGAGAGGCCGACCCGGCGCAGCAGCTCGGTGGCGTGCCGCAGGGTCTCGCGCCAGTCGATGAACCCGCCCTTGGCGTGTTCGTTGCCGAGGAAGATGTTCTCCGCGAGGGAGAGGAACGGCGACAGCGCCAGCTCCTGGTGGATGATGACGATGCCGTGCTGCTCGCTCGCGCGGATGTCCTTGAACTCGCAGACTTCGCCCTCGAAGAGGATGTCCCCCTCGTAGGTGCCGTGCGGGTGGACGCCGGAGAGGACCTTCATCAAGGTCGACTTACCGGCGCCGTTCTCCCCGCAGATGGCATGGACCTCGCCCTGCTGGACGGTCAGTGTGACGTCCGACAGCGCTTTGACGCCGGGAAAGGTCTTGACGATCGAGCGCATTTCCAGGACGGGTCCCGCCATGGTCGTGCCTTCCAATCAGTGGTGGGTCGGGGATTCCGCCTGGTTACTTCAGGTCGCTCTCGTTGATGTAGCCGGAGTCGACGACCGTCTCCTTGTAGTTGGCCTTGTCGACGCTGACCGGCTCCAGCAGGTACGCCGGAACGACCTTGGACCCGTTGTCGTAGGTCTCGGTGTCGTTGGTCTCGGGCTTCTTGCCGTTCAGCAGCGCGTCGACCATGTTCGAGGCGACCTTGGCGAGCTCACGGGTGTCCTTGTAGACGGTCATCGACTGCTCGTCGGCGATGATCGACTTCACCGAGGCGACCTCGGCGTCCTGGCCGGTGACGATCGGCAGCGGCTTGCTCTTGGAGCCGTAGTCGTCCGACTTCAGCGCCGAGAGGATGCCGATGGAGATGCCGTCGTACGGGGAGAGGACCGCGTCGACCCGCTCGCTCTTGTACGCCGAGGTCAGGATGTCGTCCATGCGCTTCTGGGCGGTGCCGCCGTCCCAGCGCAGGGTGGTGACCTGGGTCAGCTCGGTCTGCTTGGACCCCACGACGAGCTGCTTCTTGTCGATGTACGGCTGCAGGACGTTCATCGCGCCCTGGAAGAAGTAGCGCGTGTTGTTGTCGTCGTTGGAGCCGGCGAAGAGCTCGATGTTGAACGGGCCCTTCTTGGAGCCGTCCTTCAGGCCGAGCTTCTCGACGATGTAGTTGCCCTGGAGCTCGCCGACCTTCTCGTTGTCGAAGGACGCGTAGTAGTCGACGTTCTCCGTGCCGAGGATCAGGCGGTCGTAGGAGATGACCGGGATGTTCGCGTCCTTGGCCTGCTGGAGGACGTTGTTCATCGACTTGTTGTCGATGGCCGCCACGATCAGCGCCTTGACGCCCTGCGTGATCAGGTTCTCGATCTGCGAGACCTGCTGGTCCGGGTCGTCCTCGCCGTAGACCAGCTGGGTCTTGTAGCCCTTGGACTCCAGGTCCGCGACGACGTTCTTGCCGTCGGCGATCCAGCGCTCGGAGGACTTCGTCGGCATCGCGATACCGATCGTGCCGCCCTTCGCGCTGCCCGTCTCCTCGGCGCTGCCACCCTCGGAGCTCTGGCCACAGGCGGAGAGCGTCAGGGCGAGGACGGCGGAGGTGGCTATACCGGAGAGTGCGGCTCTGCGAATTCGCATGATCATCTTCCTTGATGTGTGAGGCAGGATCGGTCGTGCGGTACGGGCGCCCTGTAGGCAGTGCGAGGGAGAGACCGAGACAAGAGATGTGGGGGATTCTGTGTGACTGCGTCTTCTTTTGTGAAGGCAGTTGTCCAGTTCGTTATGCGGGCGTAAACCTGGTGTCCGGTTCGTTATGCGGGAGTCTCGAACCGCTTCAGGTCGCCCGGCAGACGCGAGCCGAGCGGAGCCATGTCCCCGTCGGCTCCATGCCGTGCGAGCAGGTCCAGGGCGAGCCGTCCGCGCCGCACCCGCTCCTTGGCGGTGGACAGGGTCAGGTCGCGCATGTGGTTGCCGTACGGGTAGATCCCGGGCGCCTTCGACAGGCCGAACTTCAGGTAGAGCGGGGCGCCGCGCCGGATCAGCTCCGCGACCTCGTACATCCGGATGTAACCGCCCAGATCGTCGGGGGCCTCGATGTACATGTCCATGGGGGCGGCGGAGACCCGGCGGATCTCGGTGAGGTGGTCCAGCGTCAGGTCGCTCGGCACGTTGATCGAGTCGCCGCCGAGGTTCTCGTACACGGCGTACGCCGTCGGGTTGACCGGACCGATCAGCGCCGACACCTTGAGCGTCGTGTCGGCCGGCAGGATCCCGGCGACCCGTGCCCGGTGCAGCGTCCACAGCACGCCCTCGTCGGCGACGAGGAGGCACTTCACGCCCAGCTCGGTGGCGCGTACGGCGTCCTCGACGCACCCCGCGACCGCGTCATGGCCCCGCGCGCGCAGCCCGGCGCCCTTGGAGTCGGTACGGGTGGAGCCGCCGATGTCCCAGGTGCCGCGCGGGCCGGTGAACAGGCAGAGCTCGATGTCGCGCTCGGCGGTCGCCTCCACCATCTCGGTGATCTCGGCGTCGGTGAGCATCCAGATACCGCTGCCCTGGCTGATCCGGTGGATCGGCACATCTAGCCGCGAGGCCTCCTTGAGGACCACGCCGAGCGCCTCGGGGCCCTCTACGGAGGGCACCTCGGTGCGCCAGCGGCCACCGCCGGGGAAGGTGTGCGGAGAGGCGTCGGAGGGATCGAGGGCGGGCGCGCCCAGGCCGAGTGCGGCGAGCGCCTGCTCGCCGGGTCGGCGCGGCGTCGAAGCGGTGGTGTCGGTCACAAGCTGTCCTTCATGTTCGATATTTCGGGCGAGGGGCGCGGCTCTGGTCGTGCGGGGCTTTGGGTGTACGCCGGTACGAAGTCGTCAGGTACCCCGTACCGGCGTACGGCTCAGGGGTGGGTCATGGCCGGAGCAGGACCTTTCCGACCTTCGGGTCGCCGGACCCCACCAACTCGATGGCCTGCGGGAACTCCGCCAGCGGCAGCTCGTGCGTGACGAGCGGCAGCGGGTCGAGGAGTCCCGCACCGAAGACCCGCACGGTGTGCGCCCAGGCCTCCGGCGCAGCGCCGAAGACGGTCTGCACCTCCAGCTGCCGTACGACGAGATCGGTCGGGTCGAGCCCGTCCGCGCCCGGCGCCGGGATGCCCGTCAGGATCAGCCGTCCACCGCGGCGCAGGAGGGCGGCGGCGGTGCGCGCCGCGTCCGCGGACCCGGCGGTCTCGATGACGACGTCGAAGTCGTCGGGAAGCTCCTCGTCCTTGGTGCGGAAGTCCGTGGCGCCGAACCGCTTCGACAGCTCGGCCCGGTCCGGACGCGTCCCCACGACGAGCAGCTCGGCCGGCGAGCCCGCCTTCAGGAACTGAACGGCGAACATCCCGAGCGTCCCCGTGCCCACCACGGCCACGCGTTCGCCCGGCACCGCGTTCGCCTTGAGCGCCGCGGCCGCGATGCACGCGGCCGGCTCCAGCAGCGCCGCCGCCGTCAGATCCGCGTCGTCCGGAAGAACGTGCAGCAGGCGGGCGGGAAGCGTGAGCGTGGTGGCCATGGCGCCCGGCTGGGTGAAGCCGGTCTCCTCGTAGCCCGCCGTGCACAGCGTGGTCTCGCCCGCGTGGCAGCGGTCGCAGACCTGGCAGTTCCGGAAGCCCTCGCCCACGACCTTGCGGCCGACCAGACTCGCAGGGACGCCGTCACCGACCGCCTCCACGGTCCCGGACCACTCGTGGCCGGGCGTGAGCGGGTAGCGGACGTACCCTTCCGGCCGGTTGCCCTGGTAGACCTCGCGGTCGCTGCCGCAGATCCCCGAGGCGTGCACCCGGACCAGGGCCTCGCCCGCTTCCGGCTGCCGGGGCTCGTGCGGGACGAGCCGGTGCTCGCCCGGAGCCTCGATCACGACGGCGGTGCTCACTGGGTCCTCCCGAAGCCGGGCCGGTGGGTGGGCGCTCACTCGGTGCCCTTGGGCTTGCGCTGCTCCCAGCCGTCGGCCCACAGGTCGAAGCGGGCCTGCTGCTGCGGGAACTCCGCGGCGGCGTCGACGTCCAGCTCGACCCCGAGACCGGGCTCGTGGGAGAGGTGGAAGCAGCCGTCCTCGGGGTTCACCTGGGGGGCGCCCTTGATGACCTTCTTGATCTCCGCGTCCGCGAAGTCGTTGAAGTGCTCAAGGATCTTGAAGTTGGGTGCGGTGAAGCCGACCTGGAGGGAGGCGGCGGTCAGGACCGGCCCGCCCACGTTGTGCGGCGCGACCAGCATGTAGTGCGTCTCGGCGGTGGCGGCCAGCTTACGGGTCTCCCAGATACCGCCGATGTGACCGACGTCCGGCTGGATGATGTCCACGGCCTGGCTCTCGAAGAGCTCACGGAACTCGATGCGATCGTGAATGCGCTCACCCGTGGCGACCGGCATGTCGACCTTGGCGGCGACCTTCTCCAGCGCCTTCAGGTTCTCCGGCGGCACCGGCTCCTCCAGCCACGCGGGCTTGAAGGGCGCCAGCTCCTTGGCCAGGCGGACGGCGGTGGCGGGGGAGAACCGGCCGTGCATCTCCAGCATCAGCTCGGCGTCCGGGCCGATGGCGTCGCGCACGGCCTCGATCAGGGAGACCGCGTAGAGGCTCTGCTCGTGGTCCAGCTCGAAGTGGCCGGTCCCGAACGGGTCGATCTTGAGCGCCCGGTAACCGCGCTCCATGACCCCCTGGGCCGCCTTGTGGTACGCCTCGGGCGTCCGCTCGGTGGTGTACCAGCCGTTGGCGTACGCCTTGACCTTGTCGGTGACCTTGCCGCCGAGCAGCTGCCAGACCGGCACGCCGAGCGCCTTGCCCTTGATGTCCCAGCAGGCCATCTCGATCACGGCGATGCCGGACATCACGATCTCACCGGCCCGGCCGTAGTCGCCGTACTTCATCCGCTTGACGAGATCCTCGACAGCGAAGGGGTCCGACCCGAGAATGTGGTTGTTCTTCGCCTCGTGCAGATAGCCGAGCAGCGCGTCGGTGTGGCCCAGCATGCGGGTCTCGCCGACGCCGGTGAGTCCCTCGTCGGTGTGCACCTGGACGTAGGTCAGGTTCCGCCACGGCGTTCCGACCACGTGCGTGCTGATTCCCGTGATGCGCACGGTACTCCCTGTCCTTTGTAGTCTGTTCGAAATATCGACACTCGTTCGAAATGCTGGTCGCGACAGTAGGGACGACCCTGTGCGAGTGTCAATGGGTCTACAAACAACGGTTTGGACGCGACGGCGGAGGCGGCCCGCGAGGCGGCTGCGGCGGGGGTGTGCCGCGAGGGCCGCCGGCCTCTTCGGGGGCGTGTGCATGCCTCCCATGGTGCCACTCGGAGGGTGTCTGACCAGGCAAGACGACTGCTGCAGTCCAACCCCCTCCGCCCGCTGCGTTATTCAACCGTGACGACTTCCCTGGCGCAGACCCCTTGACCGCCATGAATTGTTAGCGCTCACAATGACCTCCGCGTTCATCAGTCGTCGCACAACGGCACCAGGAGGTACGAGCGTCGTGTCGGCAGAGCCCCAACTCGCCTTATCGCCCGCATTCCTGGGGCTGTCCGGAACCCCGGCGTGACGCCGGCGGCGCGGAGTCGTCCGCCCACGTCACAGGTCCTGTCAGCCGACGACCGCCAAGGAGGTGCGGCCGTGACCCAATCGCAGCTTCGGCCGCCCACCATGGCCGATGTGGCACGCCAGGCCGGCGTGTCCCATCAGACCGTGTCCCGTGTGCTGGGGGACCACCCCAACGTGCGGGACGAGACACGGGCCAAGGTGCTGCGCGCGATCGAGGAGATGGGCTACCGCCGTAACTTCTCCGCACGGGCCCTGGCGACCCGGCGCACCCGGACCCTGGGTGTGGTCGCCTCCAACACCACGCTCTACGGCCCGGCCAGTACGTTGTTCGCGCTGGAGGAGGCGGCGCGCGCCGAGGGCTATCTCGTCTCGACGGTCAGTCTGCGCAGGCTGACGGTGGAGACGCTGTCCGAGGCGCTCGACCGGCTCAGTGAGGGCGGGGTGGAGGGGGTCATCGCCATCGCCCCGCAGCGGTCGGCGGTCGAGGCCCTCGCCGAACTCCGCCATCCGTTCCCGGTGGTGGCCGTGGGTACCGGCTCCGGCGCGCAGATCCCCAGCGTCAACGTGGATCAGAACCTGGGCGCACGGCTGGCCACCGGCCATCTGCTCGCCACCGGCCACCGCAGGGTCTGGCATCTCGCCGGACCCGAGGACTGGCAGGAGGCGGCGGACCGGGCCGACGGCTGGCGGGCGACCCTCGAAGAGGCGGACATCGAACCACCGATGCTGCTGCGGGGGGACTGGAGTCCGCTGTCGGGCTACCGGGCCGGCCAGGAACTGGCGGGCTGGGTGGGACGCGGCCTGACCGCCGTGTTCGTGGCCAACGACCAGATGGCACTGGGGGTGTTGCGGGCGCTGCGTGAGGCGGGCGTACGTACTCCCCAGGACGTGGCGGTGGCCGGCTTCGACGACATCCCGGAGTCGGAGTTCTTCGCCCCGCCGCTCACCACCGTCCGGCAGGACTTCGCGGCGGTGGGCAAGCAGGGCATCGCCCTGCTGCTGGACCTGATCGAGGGCCGTACCCCCTGCGGTACGTCCCAGGTCTCCATCGAGCCCCAACTCGTCGTCCGCGCAAGCACGTTCCCGTACCTTCCTCAGCCGGGAGCCGCTCCCGGCTGACACCGCACCACCCGGTCGCCTTTCGTTCTCCGGGCCGAGCGTGACCGACATTTCGAACGATGATCGACAGGCTGGACGCAGTGCAGCCGGTCCCACCGAGTAGCCAACGAGTACCAGCGGTCCATCCCAGGGCCGGCTCTTCAAAGGAGAAGAACATGCTCAACAGACGGAACTTCCTCACTGCGGCGGTCGGCGTGGCGGCCACGGCCGGTCTGGCGGCCTGCGCCAAGGAGGACAGCTCCTCCACCGGCTCCTCCTCCGGCGGCAGCGACACGATCACCCTCGGCTTCTCCCAGGTCGGCTCCGAGAGCGGCTGGCGCAGCGCCAACACCGACTCGGTGAAGTCGGCCGCCAAGGAGGCGGGCTACAAGCTGCAGTTCTCCGACGCGCAGCAGAAGCAGGAGAACCAGATCTCCGCCATCCGCAGCTTCATCGCGCAGAAGGTGGACGTCATAGCCTTCTCGCCGGTGGTCGTCACCGGCTGGGACGCCGTGCTCAAGGAGGCCCAGGCGGCGAAGATCCCGGTCGTCCTGACCGACCGGTCCGTCGAGAGCGACGAGTCCCTCTTCGCCACCCTGGTCGGCTCCGACTTCACCGACGAGGGCCGGCGCGCCGCCCGGATCCTGGAGAAGGTCCTGGAGAAGGCCGGCCACAAGGGCGACGTGAAGATCGCCCAGCTGGAGGGCACCACCGGTGCCGCCCCCGCGATCGAGCGAGCCAAGGGCTTCAAGGAGGTCATGGACGCCGACCACGCGGACGACTGGAAGATCGTCGTCACGCAGACCGGCGACTTCACCCGGGCCGGCGGCAAGCAGGTCATGTCGGCCTTCCTGCAGTCCAACCCGGACATCAACGTCCTCTACGCGCACAACGACGACATGGGCCTGGGCGCCATCCAGGCCATCGAGGCGGCCGGCAAGAAGCCCGGCAAGGACATCCTGATCATCACGGTCGACGGTGTGAAGGACGGCTTCATCGCCATGTCCGAAGGCAAGATCAACGCGATCGTCGAGTGCAACCCGCTGCTCGGCCCCCAGCTGATGGACGTCGTGAAGAAGGTCCACGCCGGCGAGACGGTCGAGCGCTGGATCAAGACCGAGGAGAGCGACTTCATGCAGGACCAGGCCAAGGACGCGCTCCCCACCCGTAAGTACTGACCGACCGCACCCACCGGCAGGGGCCTCCGGCCGACCGAATCTCGGTCGGTCGGGCCCTGTGGGCCTGCAGCGGCTCGTAGGAGCGCTGCCGTGACTCCGCCTCACGTGGGGGCTTCCAGCCAAAAGGCTGCGGTCCAGCCCGAACCGACCCCTTGCGGGGCGTAATCAACCTGACACGGAACGAATTCCATACCGGCAAAGCCGGTGACCCCCTCACTAGGGAGAGGTATGGCAGAGCCGCGGCCCGTCCTGGAGATGACGGGCATAGTCAAAGAGTTTCCGGGGGTACGGGCTCTGTCGGGCGTCGACTTCCGGCTCTTCCCCGGCGAGATCCACGCCCTCATGGGCGAGAACGGGGCCGGGAAATCCACCCTCATCAAGGTGCTGACCGGGGTCCACACCCTGGACGGCGGCACCATCACCCTCGACGGCAAGACCGTGCGGATCGGCAGCCCGCTGGAGGCCCAGCACGCCGGCATCAGCACGGTCTACCAGGAGGTCAACCTCTGCCCCAACCTCTCGGTGGCGGAGAACATCTTCATCGGCCGTGAGCCCACCCGCGGCGGCCGCATCCAGTGGAAGCAGCTGCGCAAGGAAGCCGCGGAGATGGTCGACCGCCTCGGCCTCGACATCGACGTGACGGCGCCGCTGTCCTCGTACCCGCTGGCCGTGCAGCAACTGGTCGCGATCGTACGGTCGGTGGGCCACGGCGACAGCGACGGCCAGGGCTCCGGCACCAAGGTGCTCGTCCTGGACGAGCCCACCTCCAGCCTCGACCGCGACGAGGTCCTCGAACTGTTCCGCCTGATGCGGCGCCTGCGGGACGAGGGCGTCGCGATCCTCTTCGTGTCGCACTTCCTCGACCAGATCTACGAGATCTGCGACCGCATGACCGTCCTGCGCAACGGCACCCTCGTCGGCGAGCACATGGTCGCCGACCTCGACCAGGTCGGGCTGATCGAGCTGATGATCGGCAAGGCCCTGGACCAGCTGGAGGAGCTCCACGAGCACCAGCTGCGCTCCGACGTCGGCGAGACGCTCGTCAAGGCCGAGGGCCTCGGCCGCACCGGCGGCATCGCCCCCTTCGACCTGGAGATCAAGAAGGGCGAGGTGCTCGGCCTCGCCGGACTGCTCGGCTCCGGCCGCACCGAACTGGCCCGGCTGCTCTTCGGCGCCGACCAGCCCGACAGCGGCAAGGTGACCATCGCCGGCAAGCAGGTCTCGATGAGCGCCCCCAACGACGCCATCGGCGCCGGCGTCGCCTTCTGCTCGGAGAACCGCAAGACCGAAGGCCTCGTCCCCGACCTCACGGTCCGCGAGAACATCATCCTCGCCCTCCAGGCGTCCCGCGGCTGGACCCGGCCCATCCCGGCCTCCCAGCGCGACGAACTCGTCGCCAAGTACATCAAGGCCCTCGACATCCGCCCCGCCAACCCCGAGGCCCGCGTCGGCCAGTTGAGCGGCGGCAACCAGCAGAAGGTGCTCCTCGCCCGCTGGCTGATCACCCAACCGAAGCTGCTGATCCTCGACGAGCCGACCCGCGGCATCGACATCGGCGCCAAGGCCGAGATCCAGAAGCTCGTGGTCTCCCTCTCCGAGGACGGCATGTCCGTGCTGTACATCGCCGCCGAACTGGAGGAGGTCCTCCGCCTCAGCCACACCATCGGAGTGCTCCGCGACCGCAAACTCGTGGCGCAGCTGACCAACGGGCCGGAGATCACCACCAGCAAGATCCTGGAGACCATCGCGAGCGGAGAGCACCAGTGAGTACCCCGGCAGTGACCACCCCCTCCCGCTGGCGAGCACTGACGCACCACCACCTGTTCTGGCCCGTCGCGGTCCTGATCGCCCTGCTGCTCGTCAACGTCCCCTTCACCCCCGACTTCTTCGCGATCCGGATGACGGACGGCCACCTCTACGGCAGCCTCGTCTCCATCGTGCTGTTCGGCTCGCCGCTGATCCTGGTCGCCGTCGGCATGACCCTCGTCATCGCCACCGGCGGCATCGACCTCTCCGTCGGCGCCGTCGTCGCCATCACCGGCGCCCTGACCTGCTCGTACATCAGCGACCAGGCCGACCAGAACGCGCTGGCCGGGGTGTTCCTCGCCATGGGCATAGGCCTGGTGGCGGCAGTGCTCTGCGGCCTGTGGAACGGCTTCCTGGTCGCCCGCATGGGCATCCAGCCGATCATCGCGACCCTCATCATCATGGTCGCCGGACGCGGTGTCGCCCAGCTGATCACCGACGGCCAGATCATCACCATCAACAGCGAGCCGTACAAGCTGATCGGCGGCGGCTACTGGCTGACCCTGCCCTTCTCCATCTTCGTCGTCGCCGCGGTCGTGGCCGTCACCATCGCCCTGACCCGCCGTACGGCGCTCGGCCTGCTCGTCGAGTCGGTCGGCGGCAACGCCGAGGCCAGCCGCCTGGTCGGCATCAGGTCCATGCGCATCAAGATCATGGTGTACATGTTCTGCGCCCTGTGCGCGGGCATCGCCGGCCTGATGATCAGCTCCAACACCTCGGCCGCGGACGGCAACAACGCCGGCCTGTGGATCGAGCTGGACGCGATCCTCGCGGTCGTCATCGGCGGTACCTCGCTGCTCGGCGGCCGGTTCTCCATCGGCGGCACCGTGATCGGCGCCCTCGTCATCCAGACCCTGACCACCACGATCTACACCATCGGCGTGCCCACCCAGACCAACCTGGTCTTCAAGGCCGCCGTCGTCATCGTCGTCTGCCTGCTGCAGTCCCCGAAGTTCCGGGCCAAGGTCTTCGGCGCCCGCGGGCGGGCCGCCGCCCCGGTGACGCCCGCCGCGCCGGCCGACGCCGCCCCGAAGATGGAGGTGTCGCGATGAGCGCGACCACCAAGACCCGTACGGCACCGGAAGGCGGTCCGTCCACGCCGTCACCGGCGTCCGCGTCCGCGGCCGCACGCCTGCTCGGCGACCGGCGGCTGCCCGTCCTGGTCACGGCCGGCCTGTTCCTCGCGATGTACATCGGCGGTCTCAGCCGCTACCAGAACTACGGTTTCGGCGAACCGCAGGTCTTCCTCAACCTGTTCATCGACAACAGCTATCTGCTGGTCGCCGCCGTCGGCGCCACCTTCGTCATCATGTCCGGCGGCATCGACCTGTCCGTCGGCTCGCTGATCGGCTTCACCACCATGTTCACGGCGTGGCTGGTGGAACGTCAGGGCCTGCCGCTGCTGCTGGTCATCCCGCTCGCCCTGGGTGTGGGCGCGTTCGGCGGCTTCCTCATGGGCTATGTGATCCACAACTTCGAGATCCAGCCGTTCATCGTGACCCTCGCCGGCCTCTTCCTCTTCCGGGGCCTCTGCCTGGTCATCAGCAAGGAGTCCATCTCCATCAGCGACTCCACGGTGAGCAGCATGGCCCAGACACGGGTGTCGCTCGGACTGGGGGAGCTGTCGATCGGCGCCATCGTGGCCCTGGTGGTGCTGGGAGCCGCGTTCTACGTGTTGCATTACACGCGCTTCGGCCGCCGGGTGTACGCCATCGGCGGCAACGAGCAGTCGGCGCTGCTGATGGGGCTTCCGCTGGGCGGCACGAAGATCGCCGTGTACACCGTGAGCGGCTTCTGCTCGGCCCTGGCCGGCCTGCTGTTCATGCTCTACATCCAGTCCGGTGACCCGCTGCACGCCGTCGGCATGGAGCTCGACGCGATCGCCGCGGTCGTCATCGGCGGCACGCTGCTGACGGGCGGCTCCGGCTACGTCCTGGGCACCCTGTTCGGCGTTCTCGTGCTGGGCCTGATCAAGAGCATCATCCAGTTCGAGGGCACGCTCAGCTCGTGGTGGACGAAGATCGCCACAGGTGTGCTGCTGTGCGCGTTCATCCTGATCCAGCGGGCGATGACGGCGCGGAAGCAAACGTAAGCCGAGGCAAGATATTCGGGCTGACGCGGCCCGTCGCACGTACGCCGTGCGACGGGCCGCGTGGCGTTCGCCGTGACGTTCGCGCCGAATGGTCGGGCTTGACCTCGACCGACCAAACAGGAAGGGCCAGTTCCGCACACAACTTTCACAGCAGCCGCTAGGAAAGGTGCGGGTCGGTTACCTAGTCTTCCCGCGTCATGGACTACTGCCACCCGTGCCGAAGGCACCTCAACGGCGCCCTCGCCTGCCCGGGGTGCGGCACCTCGGTCGAAGAACTCCACGCGTACGCGGAGGAGTCCGACGCGCGCCCCGACGACGAACCGGAGGCCGCGGCGGAGAGCGAACCGGGCTCCCGCGCCGCGCGCCGCCAAGGCGCCCGCGAGCGCGGCGCGAGCGCGGGGAGTGCGGGGAGCGCGGGGAGTGCGGGAAGCGCGGGGACGCGTTCCAACCGCCGCGACCGCAAGGCGGCGGCCCACCGGCGCCGCCGCAAGCGCGTGCTGCTCATCGGCAGCGGCCTGCTGCTGGCCGCCGGCGCCCTGAGCCTCGCCGAACTGGGCATAGAGACCCCCGGCTCCGGCTCGACGACCACGGCGGCGGACGAGGACTCCGCGGGCGGCGCCTCGGCCTCCCCCGACGGCGGGACGTCCGAAAAGGACGGCACGCCCGGAGCCTCCGGCAAGAACGCCTCCCCGTCCACGACCCCCTCCGGCTCGGCCTCCCCCTCGGCCTCCGAGTCGGAGAAGGCCGACAAGGGCGAGTCCGACAAGGACAAGAAGGAACGCGAGTCGGAGTTCGCCACGGCAGGCACCCGCCCCGACGCCACCCCTTCGGCCCCGGCCGTCTCCTCGGCCCCCGACCCCACGACCGAGCCCACCACCGACGACCCGACGGCCGACGACCCGACACCGGAGCCCTCGCCTTCGGAGACATGCGAGAAGATCCTCTGGTGGTGCGCGTAGGGGGTCGGCCGTCAGGTCAGGAACTCGCCGTCAGGCCAGGAACTCCGCGACGGTAGCCGTGAACCGCCCGGCGTCGTCCATCCAAGGATGGTGCGAGGCTCCGCCCTGAACGACCAGCCGGGCATCCGGGAAGAGTTCGGCGTACTCGGCCATCGCGCGCGGCGGTGAGTTGAGGTCGACCTCCCCGGCGAGCACGAGGACGGGGGCCCCGAAGCGGGCGAGGGCCGCCCGGCTGCCATCGGGGTCGAAGGCCCCGCCCGCCCCGAAGGCGCCAGCGGCTTCCTGGTTCTTCTGCGCGGAGTCGGCGGCGTGCAGCTCTTGGGCGGCAGAGTCCCAACGCCCATGGAAGAACGGCGCGATGGCCTCCCAGTGCCCGCCCTCCGCCCGCCCCGCCGCGATCTCCTCCAACGCCGCGAACGCCTCCCCGAACCACGTCTCGCCGTCCCGCGCCCGCGCGACCTCGAGCCGGTCCTCGACGCCGACCGAGATCCCGACACCGATGGGACTGGGCGTGACCAGCACAAGTCGGCCCACGCGCTCCGGATACCGACTGGCGTACGCCACCGCGAGATTCGCCCCGGCACAGTGGGCGAGCAAGTCGATCCGCTCCAGCCCCAGATGCACGCGCAGCGCCTCGATGTCGTCGACCTGCCGGTCGCAACGGTAGGTCGCGGTGTCCTCCGGGACGGCGGAATCCCCCGTACCCCTGAGATCGAGCCGAATCAACCGCCGATGCGCGGACAGCCCCCCGAGGTCGCCGAGATAGGCGGAGGCACGCATCGGCCCACCGGGAAGACAGACCAGGGGCGGCCCGTCGCCGAGGGCGTGGTAGGCGAGCGAAGTACGGTCGGTTGCGAGGAAGTTGGCCATGAGGGCGACCCTCACAGCCGGCCCCGACCCGGGCAACAGAATTCCTCGCCTCCTCCTCCCACCACCGGGATACCTTCGCCCCATGACGCACCTCCCCGCCGACCGCTCCGCCGACCCGCTGCACGACTGGTGGACCCGCCTGGACGACGAAACCCGCCAGGAGGCCGACACGAACGTCCTGCGCGACGGTTACGTGATGGCGGTCAGGACGGTGTGGGAGGCCCTACGCCAACAGGGCCTGCCCCTGCACGAGGCGGAGAAGCTGATCCACACCCGCTACGAGGCCCTCGCCGCCCACATCCAACGCACCCCACCCGACCCCCTCGACCTCCCCTCCCTCACCGCCCGCGCCACCGCGCACCCCGGCCGGGCAGCCGCGATCGAGGCCGTCTGGGACGGAGACACGGTCCACAGCTGGTTCGTCGTCCTGCTCGCGATCCTGGAAGACCCGCCAGGAGAAGCCCACCTGGCCACCATCTACGAACGCCGGGACGGCCCCTCACCGGCCACCCCCGCCACCGAGACCGGCCAGGCTTTGGCCCACCACCTTGGCGTACCGTTCCACTTCGCTTCCCCGGACGTACCGGACGACCAGGCCCCGCGCTGGCGATCGCGGCACATCGAGTGAGACCTGGGGAGCGAGGGCTGAGGGCCGCGGTATACAGATATCTGTGTAGTCGGCGATGTGGACGAGCCGTGGCAGATCGAGATCGAGCCGGAGGTTCGGCAATGGCTGGAGCTCCTCTCGGACCAGCACTACGGCAAGGCTGAGCGTGCCGCCGACATGCTCGCGGCTCAGCCGACGACCTTGGGGGAGCCGTACTCCCGGTATCTCGGCGGCAAGGTCCGCGAGCTGCGCTTCATGATGGAGGGGAATGCGGTCCGGACCACGTACTGGCTTGCTCCCGAGCGGCGGATCGTGCTCCTGAACGGTGTTCCGCAAGACAAGGCAGCGCGAGGCTGACGAGGTCGACCGTGCCAAGCATGCTCAGAAGGCATGTGAGGCGGACCACGGCCCTGCCCAGCACGACTACGACCGGATCCGCAGCGAGGAGGAGATCTCGTGAACCACTCTCAGTGGAAGACGCGCCGGACCCGGAGGCTCCTGGGGGAACGTGTCGAGGAGTCTCCGGCGTACGTCGAGGCCGGGTACGCGTTCGCTCTTGGCCAGGCCGTTTACGACCGCCGTATGGAACTGGGCCTTTCGCAGACCGAGTTGGCGCGCCGTGCCGACATGACCCAGCCGCAGATCTCGAACATCGAGGGCGGCGACTCCGTGCCGACGCTGCCCTTGCTCACCCGTCTGGCCAACGCCCTCGACGCGTCGCTGACGATCGACCTCGACGGCGACAGTTCGACCTTCGTCTTCACCGCCCACGGCAGCCGAGAGCCGGACGAGGCGCCGCCCGGCGGTCGGCACTCGGCGGCCTGACTCACCGATCGGGCGGCTACTCCCCGAGCATCCGCCGCAGCAGATTCCGCAACGACTCCCGCTCCTCGGTCGACAGCCCCGCCAGCGGCTCCCGTGCGAAGTCGAGAGACTCGCGGAGGCTGCGGGCCACCCGGCGCCCCTCCGCCGTCGCGGCGGCCAGCTTCACGCGGCGGTCCTTGGGGTCCGGGCGGCGTTCGACCAGCCCGCGCCTCTCCAGCCGGTCCACGATCCCCGTCACGTTCGACGGCTCGCAACGGAGTTTCTGGGCGAGGCGGCGCATGGGGAGGGGTTCAAGGGAGAGGAGGCCGAGGAGGCGGGCCTGGGCGCCGGTGAGGGCGTGGCCGGCGGCGGCGTCCTCGTACTCCTCGTGGTAGCGGGCCACGACCGTGCCGATGAGTTCGATGACCTCCAGGGTCAGCGGGTCGATGCGGGGGGTCGTCTTCTGTGGGGCCATGGACTCCAGCGTACCCCGTTACTTGACAACATGAAATATTCATGAGCATGGTTGTTTCAGGTACTGAACTAAATGGGAAAGGCTCCATGATGATCAACCGCGAATGGCACCTGCTCAGCCGCCCCGTCGGCTGGCCCAAGGACGAGGACTTCGCCCTGGTCGAGGCGGAGATCCGGCAGCCGGGCCCGGGCCAGGTCCTCGTGCGGAACAAGTACCTGTCCGTCGACCCGTACATGCGCGGCCGCATGAGCGACGCCAAGTCGTACGTCGCCCCCTTCGAGCTGGGCAAGGTCATGCAGGGCGGCGCCGTGGGCGAGGTCGTCGCCTCCGAGGCCGAGGGCATCGCCGTCGGCGACCACGTGCTGCACTTCGGCGGCTGGCGCGAGTACGCCACGTTCGACGCCGCGCAGGCCGTCAAGGTCGACCCGGACGCCGCGCCGCTCTCCACCTACCTCGGCGTCCTCGGCATGACCGGCCTCACCGCCTACGCGGGCCTGCTGCGGGTCGGCGCCTTCAAGGAGGGCGACGCGGTGTTCGTCTCCGGCGCGGCCGGTGCCGTAGGCAGCCAGGTCGGCCAGATCGCCAAGCTCAAGGGCGCCTCGCGGGTCATCGGCTCCGCCGGGTCCGACGAGAAGGTCAAGCTGCTGGTCGAGGAGTACGGCTTCGACGCCGCCTTCAACTACAAGAACGGCCCGGTCTGGGAGCAGCTCAAGGAGGCCGCGCCGGACGGCATCGACGTCTACTTCGACAACGTCGGCGGCGAACACCTGGAGGCCGCGATCGGCGCGCTCAACCTGCGCGGCCGGGCCGTGATCTGCGGCATGATCTCCCAGTACAACGCGACCGAGCCGACCCCCGGCCCCCGCAACATGGTCAAGATCCTCCAGAACCGGCTCCGCGTCGAGGGCGTCCTCGTCGGCGACCACTACGACCTCCAGCCCGAGTTCGTCCAGGAAGTCGGCCCCTGGGTCGCCTCCGGCGCCCTCAAGTACCGCGAGACCGTCGTCGAAGGCATCGAGAACAACCTGGAAGCCTTCCTCGGCGTCCTGCGCGGCGACAACACCGGCAAGATGATCGTCAAGCTCTGAGCCCACGACCGTGACGTCCGCCTGATCCCGTCGTTCACACGACGGAGTCCGCACCCCTGGACGTGGGGTGCGGACTCCGTCATGTGCGCGAACGTACGGGTCTCAGCTCGCCAGTGCCGCCGTGTGCACCGCCCGCACCAGCCCCTCGTTCTCCGGCGCCGCCCCGCCCGGGAAGGCCATCCGGCGGCGGGTGTAGCCGTACGCCAGGCCGCTGCGGGGGTCGGCGAAGGCCTGGCTGCCGCCCGCGCCGCTGTGGCCGAAGGTGCCGGCGCCGAGGAAGGGGTACAGGTTCTCGGCGGTGGCCTGGAAGCCGAGGCCGAACGCCCTCCGGTCGCGGGCGACGAGGTCGAAGCCGAGGGAGTGGATCTGGCCCACCTCGGCGATGGTGTCGGGCTTCAGCAGCGGCGGTCGGCCGTCCACCATGCTGATGGCCGCCGCGTACATCCCGGCGAGGCCGCGCGCGGAGGCGATGCCGCCCGCCGACGCCTGGCCGCTGGCGCGGACGGCGGGGGAGTTCGGGAAGTCCGTCAGCTCTCCCGGGTCCGGCACCTGGTTGTTGAACGCGATCGAGGACAGCGTGTGCGGGCCGCGCGGTACGGCGTCCAGCTCGGCCTGCTGCGCGGGCGTCGGGGTCATCGGCAGTACGGTGCGGAAGCGGCGCTCGTGCTCGGGCGGCAGCCCCAGGAAGAGGTCGAGGCCGTATGGGGCGCGGACCCGTTCCTCGTACACCTCCTGGAGCGTGCGGCCAGTCGCCCGCCGTACGACCTCTCCGGTGAGCGCCCCGATGGAGAACGCGTGGTAGCCGAAGGCGCTGCCGGGGCGCCAGAACGGGCGCTGGGTGGCGAGGCGTTCGGCGATGACGCGGTCGTCCGCCAACTCCTCTTCCGTGAACCCGGCGTCGGTGCCGATGAGCCCCGCCCGGTGTGTGATCAGCTCCCGCAGGGTCACCGCGCCTTTGCCCTCGGCCGCGAACTCGGGCCAGTAATAGGCGACTTCACGGTCCAGCTCCAGCACACCGTCCTGGACGAGGCGCGCGACGACGAGATGGGCGGCTCCCTTGGTGGACGAGAACACGCCGTACAGCGAGTCCCCGTCCGGCTGCCCCGCCCACAGGTCGACGACCCGCCGCCCGTGCACATAAGCGGTCAACTGCCCCTCGTAGTCGGCCCGTTCGGTGGCGACGAACGCGGCGAACTCCGCGCGCACCGCCTCGAAGCCGTCGGCGACCGTGCCGTGGACGGTGACCGTACCGGTCTCATCGATCATTCGCGCTCCCGTTGTTCGATACGTTCAGCAACGCCCGGCCCACCTGCGGGAATTCCCCCTTCGGGTGAGCGCGGAAGAGGGTTTCCGTGCCGAAGAGGACCGCGTTCGGGTCGCTGACCACGGATGCCTGCCCCGCCGCCGCTGCCGGGCCGCCGGTGCCGTCGTCCAGGGGGCGCCAGTGGCCGGAGACGAGCGGGTTGCCGGTGCCGTACGACTGCTCGACGGTGACCTCGGGGCCGAGGTCGGTGAACCAGACGGGCGCGTAGACGAAGCCATGGTCGGGCGCTCCGCCGGTGACGGCGCCATCACCCGAATTCACCACGCGGACCACGCCGTTGGCGTCCCCGTTGCCTTCCACCGCGGTCGCCTTCAGCAGTCCCGTGGCGGTGCTCAGTGCGGCCCCGGTCGTGCCCCGGCCGACCAGTCCGTGGGTGGTGAGGAAGCCGGTCAGGGCCGTACGGGCGGACGTGTTCAGACCGCCGTACGACAGTCCGGACGACACGAACAGCACATCGGCCTTGGACCAGTCGAAGCCCGCGTTGAGGATCGCGGTCGACACCGGGACGACGTCGAAGTTCATCTCCCGCAGAGCGAACAGTTCGCCTGCCGTGACGGCGGCGGCGACGCGGACGTGGTGGAGGGGGGTGCCTTTGACGGTCGTCGTCGCGTCGAAGGCCACGTCGTACGACCTGGCGAGTGCCTCGGCCTTCCGCCGCGCCGAGGACGGCACGAGGGCACTTCCGTCGGCCGCCTGCCGTACCGAAACCCCGTCGCTCAGAAGAGAGTTGAGCGCGGCGATCTCCTGCGGGGAGTCGAGGCGGAGGCGTAGATCGCCGCGCGGGGCCACGTAGCCGACGCGGGCCGCCGCCGTCACCGGGCGTGCGGGGACGGCCGACAGCCGGCCGCTCTCGACCTCCACCACGCTCGCGCCCCACAGCCGCCCGAGGCTCCAGCCGGAGATGTCGTACATCACCGAGACCTTGTCGCTGATGTCCCGCCCGTCGGCCAGCAGGACGTTGGTCAGGCCGCGCTTGGGCTGGCGCATGTCGACGACGTACGAGCCCCTCGCGTACGCGCGTCCGCCGAGCCGGAAGGAGTGGGTCGCGCGGGTGACGCGTACGTCGTTGGCGAGCAGGTGGTCGACGAGGCGCGCGGCGGCCGTGGCGGACCGCTGGGCGGTGCCGGCCGGGATGACGTACGCGCGCGGGAACTCGGTCGTGTAGACGTCCTCGGGGCCGATGCCGGGCACGCCGGGGACGGTCTCCTCGGAGACCGGGACCTGGGCGGCGCCCGTGGCACCGCGCCGGAAGACCTCGATCTGGTCGGCGATGAGGGAAGTTCGCTTCTGCCGCACGAAGTCGAGGGTCGCGTCCATGGTGGCGCCCGCCACGTCCACGTTGATCGCGGACCGGCGGCGCAGTTCGCTCACCGGCAGCGACTCGTACGCCGCGTTGTTGACCTGGAGCGGTATCTCCACGGTGTGCGCGGCGACCGTGCCGTGGAAGGCCGCGTACTGCGGGGTGAAGATCGGCGGCCAGTCGTCCCAGCCCTCCGCCGAGTCGCGGAAGGGGATCTGGACCGGGTCGACGCCGTCCTTCTCGGGCGTGTAGCCGAGGCCGTTGACGGCGGACTCCATGCCGAGGGCGTTGGCGTAGGTGTTCTTGAGGAAGAGGTCGTACTCGTAGTTCTCGCCGTGCGGGGGAGTGGTCGGCTCGATGAGGGTGCCGTTGACGTACCCGTGCAGGTCGAGCATGACGGCCGGCTGCTTGTCGATCTGGATCTGCCGCATCGCGCGTACCTCGGGCTGCGAGGCGGTCACGAAGTCCCGGTTCATGTCGAAGCCGCCTGCGTTCGTCCGCGTGCCCGCGACACGGCCGTCCGGGTTGGCGGTGATGTTGAAGTACAGCCGGGAGTGGGCGAGGAGGTCCTTCGTCTTCGTGTCGCTCGCGGTGGCGAGCCGCTCGATGAGCTTCAGGGCCGCGTCCGTGCCCTCCCACTCGTTGCCGTGGATGTTGTTGTTGAAGAAGACGGGTGTTTTGTACTTCTGCTTGACCGCCGGGTCCTTGGCCGCCAACTGCGGGGCGGATTCGATGAGTTCGCGCATACGCGCCTGGTCGCGGGCCTGCCGTGCGGTCTCCGGGGCGGTCACGGTGACGAGGTAGAGCCGGTGGCCGCCCGCCGAGCGCCCGGCGATCTCGACGCTCACCCGGTCGCCGAGCGTCTGGAGGGCGTTCAGCTTCGGCGCGATGGCGTGGTACGGGGTGAGGCCGAGCTTGAGGGACTTGTCGGTGGGGTTCTCCGGGTCGGGGGAGAGGATCTGTTCGCGGGGGTAGCCGCGACTGGAATCGGCCGTGTCGGCGAGGTCGGCGACCGGTGCCGTGAGGGCTCGCTGGGCCGCGCTCGCCGGGGCCTTGGCGGCGCCCTGCGGCAGCGCGGAGCCCTCGCGGACGGGGGGTTTCGGGTCGGCGCCCGCGGGGTGCGGGGCGATCAGGAGCGATCCTGCGGTGACAGTGACGGCGGCAAGGCTGAACAGTGCGGATCTGCTGAACAGTGCGGATCTCGGGCCGGGTCTCGGCGGACGCACGCTACCTCCTGGAGTGGGGTTCCTCGGATGTGCCGGTGCCAGTGCGAGTACGGGTGCCAGTGCGGGGGTGCGGGGGTGCGGGTGCCAGTGCGAGGGCGGATACGGATGTAGACCACGTGCGGTCGACCACAGGTGGTCTACCTGTTCGACTCCTGGGCAACAAGAGGGCGCCACCGTCACGAGCGCCTCGAACGGCCCCGATCCCGACGCTGATTACGTCCCGTGAGCCGCCTCCAGGTGCTACGCATCAGCGGTGAACTCTTCCGACATGTCACGCGGTGCGCGTCTGACCGCCCACGGCGCCGTCTCCACCGCCCTCGCCCTGCACAGCGACCACGCCCTGGCTGAACTCCTCGACACGGCCGCCCCGCTCGGCACCGGTATCGGCGGCAAGTCAGCGTTGCTGGAGGTCGCCGGAACCCCGGTCTTCGTCAAACGCGTGCCCCTCACAGACCCGGAGCGGCGCCCGGAACACGTCCACTCCACGGCGAACCTCTTCGGCCTTCCCCTCTACTGCCATTACGGCATCGGCGGCCCCGGCTTCGGCGTATGGCGGGAGCTCGCCGTCCACACGATGACGACGAACTGGGCGCTGGCGGGGGCGTACGACGGCTTCCCACTCATGTACCACTGGCGGGTGGTGCCGGACTCCACGCCCCTCCCCGAGGAACTGGCCGACATCGAACGCGTCGTCGCCTTCTGGGGCGGCGGACCCCACGTACGCGACCGCATCGAGGCCCTCCAGAAGTCCTCCGCGAGTGTCGCGCTGTTCCTGGAGTACATCCCGCGCAACCTCCACCAGTGGCTGGGCGAACGCACCGCCGCCGGTGCCGAGGCGGCCGACCGGGCCTGCGCCATGGTGGAGAGCGAGCTGGCGGCCGGACTCTCGTTCATGAACAGCCGGGGCCTGCTGCACTTCGACGCCCACTTCCAGAACATCCTGACCGACGGCCACCGCCTCTACTTCACCGACTACGGCCTCTCCTTCTCCTCCCGCTTCGACCTGTCCCCGCAGGAGAAGGCATTCTTCGACCGCCACCGCTCCTACGACCGCTGCTACGCCCTCAACCACCTGGTGAACTGGCTGGTCGCCGACCTTTACGGCTGCGGACCGGACAAGCGCGAGGAACGCGAGACCCGGATACGCGCGTACGGCCGGGGCGAGCGCCCCACCGGCATCCCCGACACCGCTGAGGCGATCATCACCCGCCACGCCCCGCTCGCCACGGTGATGGCGGACTTCTTCCGCCGCCTCAGAGGCGAGAGCAGGCAGACGCCGTATCCCGTGGACGCGCTTCGCCGGCTCGATCTCTCGGCCTAAAGATGAGTGGCAGTTGCCTAAAGGCTTTAGGTAACTGCACAATCGACATCGGCGAGCGAAAGGATGGTCATGTCACGCGTAGGGCTCACCCCGGAACGCCTGGCGCAGGCGGGCGCGGAGCTGGCCGACGAGATCGGCTTCGACGCGGTGACCGTCTCGGAGGTCGCCCGGCGGTTCGACGTCAAGGTCGCGAGTCTGTACTCCCATGTGAAGAACTCTCAGGACCTCAGGACCCGTATCGCCCTGCTGGCCCTGGAGGAACTCGCCGACCGGGGCGCCACCGCGCTCGCGGGGCGGGCCGGGAAGGACGCCCTCGCCGCCCTGGCGAACGTCTACCGCGACTACGCCCGCGAGCACCCCGGCCGCTATGACGCGGCCCGGCTGAAGCTGGACCCGGAGTCGGCGGCCGCGAGCGCCGGCGGCAGGCACTCCCGGATGACGCGGGCGATCCTGCGCGGCTACGACCTCGCCGAACCCGACCAGACCCACGCGGTCCGGCTGCTGGGCAGCGTCTTCCACGGCTACGTGAGCCTGGAGTCGGCGGGCGGCTTCAGCCACAGCGCCCCCGACCCGCAGGAGAGCTGGGAGCGGATCCTCGACGCTCTCGACGCCCTGCTGCGCAACTGGCCCGCCGACCAACAAGGTTGAGGTCATGGACACCACACCCGACTGGATCACCACCCCCATCACCGCCGACCTCCTGCGCGGCGCCCTCGACATCGAGCGCACCGAGCACGGCGTCCTCCCGCACCGGCTGCCCGCCCGGGCCCGCGCCCAGTGCACCGACCCGCAACTGGCCATGGCCGAGGCCCAGCCCTCGGGCGTACGACTGGTCTTCCGTACCCGGGCCACCGCCGTCGAACTCGACACCCTGCCCACCAAACGTGCCTACGTCGGCGCCCCGCCCCGCCCCGACGGCCTGTACGAACTCCTTGTCGACGGCCGTCCGGCAGGCCGGGCGAGCGTGCCCGGCGGCAACACCGTGACCATCGACATGACCACCGGCACCGTCGAGAGTCGACCGGGCACACCCGGCACCCTCCGCTTCGCGGACCTGCCCGACGCCCTCAAGACCGTCGAGATCTGGCTCCCGCACAACGAGACCACCGAACTCGTCGCCCTGCGCACCGACGCCCCCGTGGAGCCCGCCGAACCGGACCCGGACCGCAAGGTGTGGCTGCACCACGGCAGTTCGATCAGCCACGGCTCCGACGCCGCCGGCCCCACGACCACCTGGCCGGCCTTCGCGGCCTCTCTCGGCGGCGTCGAACTGATCAACCTCGGCTTCAGCGGCAGCGCCCTGCTCGACCCCTTCACCGCCCGCGCCATGCGCGACACCCCCGCCGACCTGATCAGCGTCAAGATCGGGATCAACGTCGTCAACCACGACGTGATGCGCCTGCGCGCCTTCACACCCGCCGTCCACGGCTTCCTCGACACCCTCCGCGACGGCCACCCCACCACACCCCTCCTGGTCGTCTCGCCCCTCCTGTGCCCCATCCACGAGGACACCCCCGGCCCCTGCGCCCCGGACTTCACCGACATCGCCGAAGGCCGCCTGCGCTTCCGCGCGCTGGGCGACCCGGCGGAGAGCGCGACCGGGAAGCTCACCCTCCGGATCATCCGGGACGAACTCAGCCGCATCGTGGCCCAGCGCGCCACCGACGACCCCCACCTCCACTACCTCGACGGCCGCGCCCTCTACGGCGAGCCCGACGCCACCACCCTCCCCCTCCCCGACGACCTCCACCCCGACGCCGCGACCCACCGCCACATCGGCGAACGCTTCGCCGAACTCGCCTTCACCGCCAGGAACGGTGCCTTCGCAAACCCGGTCGGCGCCGTTGTCGGTCCCCCTCGATAGGGTTCGTCCCATGAGCGATCTGGGGACGGGCTTCAAGTACCTGCTACGAGGACAGCGCTGGGTGGCCCAGCACGGCAAGCAGTACGGCTTCGGCCTGATCCCGGGCCTGATCACGATGGTCCTCTACCTGGGCGCCCTGGTCGCACTGGCCGTGTGGGCCCCGGACTTCGTCACCTGGGCCACGCCCTTCGCGGACGACTGGTCGAGCCCCTGGCTGGGCCTCTTCCGCGGTTTCCTCATCGCCGTCCTGTTCGCCCTGGCCCTCCTCCTCGCGGTCATCACCTTCACGGCCGTGACCCTCCTCATCGGCCAGCCCTTCTACGAGAACCTCTCCGAGAAGGTCGACCGCGACGTCTCACCCGACGGCACGGCCCCGGAGTCCGGCCTGCCGCTCGGGCGGGAGCTGTGGCTCTCGGCCCGGGACAGCCTCCGTATCGTCATACGGGCGGCTCTGTGGGGCGTGTTGCTCTTCGCGCTCGGTTTCGTGCCCTTCATCGGCCAGACGGTCGTCCCGGTGGTCGGCGTCTTTGTCACCGGCTTCTTCCTGACCGAGGAGCTGACGGCGGTCGCCCTCCAGCGCCGCCGCGTCGAACTCCGCGACCGCCTCGCCCTCCTGCGCTCCCGCAAGACACTGATCTGGGGCTTCGGCACGCCCCTCGGCCTCGCCTTCCTCGTCCCCTTCGTCGCCGTCTTCCTCATGCCCGGCGCGGTCGCGGGCGCCACGCTCATGGCCCGCGACCTGCTGGGCGAGGAGACGAACGACGAGGACGAGACCCCGGCTCAGGGCCCGGCCAACCCCATGTTCGTCAAGCCGCGGACTCCGTAGCACTGGCGTCGAGCGCCACCGTCACGATCGCCCGCACCTGCGCGATGATGTCCAGCCGGTTCCGTACGAACTCCGGATCCGTCACCGCCCCGGTCGCCGGATCCGTGTTGCCGGCCCCGAACTGCAGCACGGGTGTGTGCACATGCCCGCCCGGCAGCGTGTCGTGCAACCCCAGCCGGTCGCGCAGCAGCGTCGCCCGGTAGGCGATCTCGTTGGACAGGTAGTCACCGCCGCCCCCGGCCCGGGCGGTCGAGCCCGGGGTCGGCCCCTGCGGCCGTACGACCGCCGCGGTACCGCCCGCCGGGATCTCGGTCACGCTCGTGTTGTCGTACACGGGGAAACGTCCCGTGCTCGCGCCGACGATCGCCTCGTACGGCAAGGTCGTCGACGTCCACTGCGGCTGCGAGGCGGGGCCGGTGACCGGGATGGTCCCGGTCCGCCCGACGTTGTCGTTGTCGGCGAAGCCGCCGCGCCAGGCCCCGTTGGTCCGCTCGATGTCGAAGCGGCCGACCCGCCCCTGGCTGACGGTCGCGAAGAGGTCCACGTGGGGCAACTGCCGCCGGAGCGTGCGTTCGACGGTCCCGTCCGTGAAGTCCTGCCAGCGCACGGGGAAGACGGCGGTCTCGATACGCGCCGGCCCGTCGGCGGTCTGGATCACCGTCCCGTCGAGGGCGAGAGCCGTGGCCCCGGAAGGATTGGAGATCCGGACATCCCGGTCCAGCGTGAACGGATCGAACCCGGTGACAAGCACCCGCTTCAGCCCCTTGCCCCCGCCGGAGCCTGAATACCGGATGTCGTCCTGCCCCCGCGAAGCACGCTCCAACGCGCCCAGCAGAGCAGCCCGTTGCCGATCCGACAACCCGAACCGGGGCTCCCACCCCCGCACTTCCCGAGTCATCCCCAACCGAGCCCAGTACAACGGCCGATCATCATCCCGACTCAGGCCCACCCGTCGCCCGCCACCACCCGTCCAAGGAAGCGCTTCGCGCTTTTCATATTCCACCGGCCCACGCCCCTGCGCCCGCTCCACCGCCCGCGTCCACAACCGCGCCCCCTCCCGCACGACAATCCGCTCGGCCTGCGCATACGACCGCGCCCCACCCAGCGCCCGCGCCAACTCCGCCGCCACGCTGTCGAATCCGGAACGCCGAAGAATCTCCTGAGGCGCGGCCCGATCGAGCCGCCGCTCCTCGACGGTAAAGGCCACCGCCGAAGTGGCGGCGGCCGGGGAAGCCACGAGGCCGGCCACCAGGCCGGCCGACAGTCCGAGTACTACGGGCATGGCGAGCCGAACACGTATGGGCATCAAGGAAGTTCGGTCCTTCCGTCACTGTGGGGGTGTCGCCGGACGGCGGCAAGTATTCCGTGACACCCGAGGCATACGCCATCCACAGAGCCCTCTGGTAGCTGCGGGCAGTCGTGCCGCTGGGGCGATGGGGGAGGGTGGGCGCAGCGGCACCCGGCCGGCGCCGGTGAGCGAAACCAACCCCCGCTCAGCCCCAACCGCCGGGCAACCAGTCAGCCCCGGCCCGCGCCCCCGCCCTCCCCGAGCAACGTCAAGAAGTCCCGAAACGCCCCCGGCATATCAACCCCCTCCGGATCCAGCAGCCACTGGTACTGCAACCCGTCCATCACAGCCACCAGCAACGGAGCCGCCCGCTCGGGTGTCAGCCCATTCGGCAGCCGCTCCCCGTACTCGGCCCGCAGCACCTCCGCCATGGTCGCCCGCACCCTCCCGTACCGCTCGGTGAAGTACTCCCGCACGGGATGCCCCTCGGTGACACTCTCACCCAGCAGCGCCGAAAAGGTCTGGATGATCCCGGGCCGCATGGCGTTGTACTCCACCAGCGAGGCAAGCAGATCCACCCGCCACGTCGTATCCGGCACGGCATCCCACTGATCCCGCTCCTTGAGCACGGCGACGAGCAGCGCCTCCTTCGTGGGGAAGTAATGAAGCAACCCCTGCTGGGTGAGCCCCACCCGCTCCGCGACCGCGGCCAGGCTCGCCCCGCGATAACCACGCTCGGCGATCACCGCCAGTGCGGCCCGCACGATCTCCGCGCGCCGTTCCTCACTTCTGGTCCTGGCCGTCATGGCGCCACCGTACGACATGCACCGCCACCCACTATTACGGAAACATAACGAAACCTACCCATCTACTGGTGACACGTGCAGGATGGAGAGGCCCAGGCTTTCGACGAGGAGGTGCCGCAGTGGCGAAGACGGTGGCGGAAGCGGAAACGGCCCAGCGGGACGACAAGGCACGCGAGGCGGTGGTCGAGGCGGCCCTGGCCGAGCTCGACCTCGACGCCAAGGCCCGGCTGCTGTCCGGCCAGGACATGTGGACCCTGCCCGCCCTGCCCGAGATCGGATTGCGGTCCCTCGTCATGTCGGACGGCCCGATCGGCGTACGAGGAGTGCGCTGGACGGCGGACGACCCGTCCGTCGCGCTGCCCTCCCCGACCGCCCTCGCCGCCACCTGGGACCCCGAACTGGCTCGCAGGACAGGCGTGTTGCTGGCCCAGGAGGCCCGCCGCAAGGGCGTCCACGTCCTCCTCGCCCCCACGGTCAACCTGCACCGCTCCCCACTCGGCGGCCGCCACTTCGAGGCGTACAGCGAGGACCCGTACCTGACCGGTGAGATCGGCTCCGGCTATGTGACCGGCGTACAGTCCGGCGGAGTGGGCACCACGACGCGGCCGGCCGGGTCCGCGCCGTGGCGGCCGCCAACGCCGACACGATCGTGATCGTCAACTCCGGCTCCCCGGTGGAACTCCCCTGGCGCGACGAGGTGGCCGCGATCCTCCTCACCTGGTTCCCCGGCCAGGAAGGCGGCGCCGCCCTGGCCGACACCCTCACCGGCACCCACGAACCCGGCGGCCGCCTCCCCACCACCTGGGGCACCCTCACCGAGGCCCCGGTCACCCGAGTCCTCCCGTCGAACGGCGAACTCCCCTACGACGAGGACCTCTTCATCGGCTACCGAGCCTGGGAAAGGGAGAACAAGACCCCCACGTACCCCTTCGGCCACGGCCTCGGCTACACCGACTGGACCTACGAGTCGATCGAGATCACGGGACCGAGCACGGCGACAGTCCGCATCCGGAACACCGGCGACCGCCCAGGCCGAGAAACCGTACAGCTCTACCTGGCCCCGACAACCCCGGACGCGACCCGCCCGCCCCGCTGGCTGGCCGGCTTCGCAACGGTGGAGGCGGCTCCGGGCGAGACCGTAGAGGCAGTTGTCGAACTGCCCTGCCGAGCCTTCGAGACCTGGGACGAGGCAACCAACTCCTGGACATACGTGAACGGTTCGTACGAGGTAGAGGCCGCCCGCTCAATCGCAGACCGCCGCGTAAGGGCGACTATCGGAGCGTAAGGGGCCTACCGCACCCCAAACCCATAAACCGTCTCCGACCGATAGACCGCCCCCGGCCGCAACTCCGTACTCGGAAAGTGCGGCCGGTTGGGCGAATCAGGAAAGTGCTGCGTCTCCAAGGCGATCCCATCCCCGGGCCCGAACGGGCCCTCCAAGTGATCCGCCGTGTACAACTGCATCCCCGGCTCAGTCGTAGCCACACTCAACACCCGCCCCGACCCCGGCTCGAACAACTCCGCCACCACCTCCGCACTCCCCGTCGAACCGAGTCCCCTCCACCGCGGCCAACTCCCCCGTGGGAATCAGATCCGCGTCCACCGGCGTCACCCGCGACGCCTCGATCCGCAGCTCATGCCCACCCGCGCTGCCGGCGGCGGCCCCCGCGAGGTTCCAGTACGAGTGATTGGTGAGGTTCACGACGGTCGGCGCATCAGTGACCGCCTCGTACGAGACCCGCAGCGCACCCCCGCCCTCCTCCAAGGTGTACGTAGCGGACACCGACACCCGCCCGGGGAACCCCTCCTCCCCATCCGGACTGACGCGGAACAACCGCACACCGCCCTCGACGGCCTCCACGTCCCACACCCGCTTGTCGAATCCGACCGCACCCCCGTGCAGGGAGTTCGGCGGATTGTTGCGCGCCAGCTCGTACGTCCGTCCGTCCAGCGTGAACCGCCCGTCGGCGATCCGGTTGGCGTACCGCCCGATCAGCGCCCCGAAGAACGGCCCCTGATTCCGCAGATATCCGTCGAGGTCCGCGAACCCCAGCACCACATCCGCCGATCGCCCGTCCCGGTCCGGGACCTCGACGGACTGCACGATCCCGCCGTACGTCAGGATCCGCACCCGCGTGCGACCCCGCTCCAGCGTCCAGCGATGAACAGGCGTGCCGTCGGAAAGTGTGCCGAAAAGTTCGGTCATGAGCGAAACCCTAGGTCACCCCGGAACCCACGGTCACCCCGGAACCCCAGGTCACGCGCCCTTCCCGCTCACGACCCGATACGCGATCTCCGCCAGCCGCGCCTGCCCGTTCACGCTCGGATGGAACCAGTCCCACTGGCTGAGCTGCGCCTGCCCGAACCGGTAGTCGAAGACGGCGTCCCCGTCGTAGCGGCAGTGGCGGTCCTCGGCGCAGACCTCGCGCAGGACGTTGTTGTACGCCACCACGCGTCCCTGGACGGCGTCGCGCCGCTCGGTCGCGGCCGAGGTCATCACATCCGGGTCGGCGAGCATCGACGGACAGATGCCCAGCTTCCAGACCTGCTTGCCGAGCGGGTTCGTCCGCCCTTCGCTCCACAGCCGCTTCAGATCGGGCACGCTCGCCACGAACACCTGCGCCTTCGGCAGGCTCTTGCGCAGCGTGGCCATCGTGTCCTCGAAGTCGGCGCGGAAGTCGGCGACGGGGGTCATGTCGGTTTCGGTGGCCCGGCAGGCGTCGTTCGCGCCGATCATGACCGCGACCAGCTCGGGCTTCCGGGGCACGGCCCGCGCCACCTGGCTCGGCAGGTCGGCCATCCGGGCCCCGGTGACCGCGTAGTTCCAGCTCCGCTGGCCTGCCCCGGCCTTGCCCAGCAGCCGTACGGCGAGACTGTCGACGGACGCGTCACTGCCGGTGGCCCAGGACACCTCGGGGCAGTCGGAGAGCACCTCGCACGCGTCGAAGCCACGGGTGATGGAGTCCCCGACGGCGACCAGCGACTCGGGGGTGCTGTCCCAGGTGGGGGTGGGCGACGCGGAGGGCCGGGTCTTCGCCTCGGTGGCCCGGGGCGCGGCGGAGTCGCCACCGCTGGCGTCGCACGCGGCCGTACCCAGCAGGAACGCCGCCACGACGGCACCGACCCCCACCCTCGAACGGTGCGCACGGTGGCGTCGCTTCCGCATCCCTGGTCCCCTCTTCTCTCCGTACACGTGCAACCCCCACTCATGACAACGCACGAGAGTTCCCGACGAGGGGGCCCGCCGACGGAGAAAGATTGGGTTTGACGGGACGGAAGGTGCAACTGTTCCCATACGTACAGGCGTCCACTCGGATGAAACCCGAGTTCTTCCTGGCGCCGGCTCCGACGGTACGTCACACTCCTTGCCCCACCGCACGGTAGCCTCGCCACGTGGCCCGCTCCGCCACTGCCGTTCCGTCAAGTTACAAGAAGCACCGCTCTGTGGAGGCCCCGGTGACGACACGTGGAGTTCTGTACGTGCACTCCGCGCCGCGCGCGCTGTGCCCGCACGTCGAGTGGGCCGTCGCGGGGGTTCTGGGGACACGGGTGAACCTCGACTGGATCCGGCAGCCGGCCGCCCCGGGCCACTGGCGCTCGGAGTTCTCCTGGCAGGGCCAGGCCGGCACCGCCTCCAAGCTCGCCTCGGCGCTGCGCGGCTGGCACCTCATCCGCTTTGAGGTCACCGCCGAGCCCTGCCCCACCGCCGAGGGCGAGCGCTACAGCTGCACCCCCGACCTGGGCATCTTCCACGCCGTCACCGGTATCCACGGCGACATCCTCATCCCCGAGGACCGCCTCCGCGCGGCGCTCACGCGCTCCCGGAGCGGAGAGACGGACCTGGAGGCGGAGATCGCCAAGCTCCTGGGCAAGCCGTGGGACGACGAGCTGGAGCCCTTCAGATACGCGGGAGAGGGCGCCCCGGTCCGCTGGCTGCACCAGGTCGTGTAAGCGACAAGTCCGGACACGAACGAAGGGCTCCCACCGACCGGTGGGAGCCCTTCACGTTCGTACGACGGGAAATCAGACCGTCCGGAACGCCAGCACCACGTTGTGCCCGCCGAACCCGAACGAGTCGTTCAGCGCGGCGATGCGGCCCTCGACGGGAAGCTTGCGCGCCTCGCCCCGCACGATGTCGGCGTTGGCCTCGGCCTCGGGGTCGAGGTTGTCCACGTTGATCGTCGGCGGAGCCACCCGGTGGTACAGCGCGAGCACCGTCGCGACGCTCTCCACACCACCGGCACCGCCCAGCAGATGCCCCGTCATGGACTTCGTCGCGGACACGGCGAAGTGGTCGGTGTCGTCGCCGAACACCTTGCGCAGCGCCTTCAGCTCGGCGATGTCACCGGCCGGCGTCGAGGTCCCGTGCGCGTTGACGTGCATGATCTCCGCCGGGTCCAGGTCCGTGCGCTCCAGCAGGTGCTCCAGGGCGGCGGCGATGCCCCGCCCCTCCGGCTCCGGCTGCACGATGTCGTGGCCGTCCGCCGAGATGCCCTGCCCGACTGCCTCGGCGTAGACACGGGCGCCACGCGCGGCGGCGTGCTCCGCGGACTCCAGGACGATCACACCCGCGCCCTCGCCGAGGACGAAGCCGTCGCGGCCGGTGTCGTAGGGACGCGACGCGCCCTGCGGGTTCTCGTTGTTCTTGGACATCGCCATCATGTTGCCGAACGCGGCGATCGGCAGCGGGTGGATGGCGGCCTCGGTGCCACCGGCGACCACGACATCGGCGCGGCCGGTGCGAATCATCTCGATGGCGTAGCCGATGGCCTCGGCGCCCGACGCGCAGGCGGAGACCGGGGTGTGCACACCGGCGCGCGCGCCGACGTACAGACCGACGTTGGCGGAGGGGCCGTTGGGCATCAGCATGGGCACGGTGTGCGGGGAGACACGGCGTACGCCCTTCTCCTTCAGCACGTCGTACTGGTCGAGGAGGGTCGTCACACCGCCGATGCCGGAGGCGATGACCGCGCCGACCCGGTCGGCGTCGACGGTGCCGTCGTCGGCGGACGTCTCGGTGTAACCGGCGTCGGCCCACGCCTCCTTGGCCGCGATCAGCGCGAACTGCGCGGAGCGGTCCAGTCGGCGGGCCTGCGGGCGCGGAATGACCTCGGTCGGTTCCACGGCGATCTGCGCGGCGATACGGACCGCCTGGTCGGCGGCCCACTCCTGCTCCAGGGGGCCGACACCGGAACGTCCGGCGACCAGCCCCTCCCAGGTGGAAGTCGCGTCGCCACCCAGCGGTGTGGTTGCGCCGATACCGGTGACGACCACGGTGCGATTGGTCGAACTCACGGGAATTTTCTCCAACGGTTACGAGGAATCAGCGGCGCCACCGCCGGGTGGCGGGGCAAAGCGGACTGATCCGGGGACCGGGCCGGGGCGGCCCGATCCGGTGGATCAGGCCTGGTGCTTGAGGATGTAGTCGGTCGCGTCGCCGACCGTCTTGAGGTTCTTGACGTCGTCGTCCGGGATCTTGACGTCGAAGCGCTCTTCGGCGGCGACGACGACCTCGACCATGGACAGGGAGTCGACGTCCAGGTCGTCGGTGAAGGACTTGTCCAGCTGGACGTCCTCGACCGGGATGCCGGCGATCTCGTTCACGATGTCGGCGAGACCGGCGACGATCTCTTCCTGAGTGGCGGCCATGAGGGCGCTCCTTCGTAGATATCCAGAGGGTTGGGCGTCCGCCGCGTCGGCGGCAGGTGTTGCGTTTCCCGTGCCGGACCGCATGATCCGGCAGCGGTTGCCTAGGGGAGGGTAACGACCGTCGCTGCGTACACGAGACCCGCCCCGAAGCCGATGACGAGCGCGGTGTCGCCGCTCTTCGCCTCGCCGGTCGCCAGGAGCCGCTCCATCGCGAGCGGGATCGAGGCGGCCGAGGTGTTGCCGGTGGTGCGCACATCACGGGCGACCGTGACGTGCTCCGGCAGCTTGAGTGTCTTCACCATCGAGTCGATGATCCGCTCGTTGGCCTGGTGCGGGATGAAGACGTCCAGGTCGTCCGGCGAAAGTCCGGAAGCGTCCAGCGCCTCCTTGGCGACCTTCGCCATCTCGAACACGGCCCAGCGGAACACCGCTTGGCCCTCCTGCGTGATCGCGGGGAACTTGACGTTGCCCTCGCTGTCCAGCGGAAGCTTGTCGACGTCACCGATCCGGAACTCGTTCCACGGCACCGTCTGCTTGATCGTTCCGGCTTTGTCGCCCTCGGAGCCCCACACCGTCGGGCCGATGTGCGGCTCCTGCGAGGGACCCACGACGACCGCGCCCGCGCCGTCACCGAAGAGGAACGCGGTGGCCCGGTCCTCCAGGTCGGTGAGGTCGGACAGCCGCTCGACGCCGATGACAAGGACGTACTCCGCGGAGCCCTCGACGACCATGCCCTTGGCGAGAGTCAGGCCGTAGCCGAAGCCCGCGCAGCCGGCCGAGATGTCGAACGCGGCGGCCTTGTCGGTGCCGAGCTTGTCGGCGATCTCGGTGGCGACGGCCGGGGTCTGGCTGAAGTGCGAGACGGTCGAGACGATGACGCCGCCGATCTGCTCGGCCGAGATACCGGCGTCGGCGATCGCCTTGCCGGACGCCTCGATCGACATGGCGGCGACGGTCTCCTCGTCGTTCGCCCAGTGCCGGGTCTCGATGCCGGAGCGGGAGCGGATCCACTCGTCGGAGGAGTCGATCCTCTCCAGGATCACGTCGTTGGGCACCACCCGGACCGGGCGGTAGCCGCCGACACCGAGGATGCGTGCGTACGGGGCGCCCTTGCTCGGCCTGATCTTCGACATGCTCCAGGGCTCCTAGTTGAGGTGCTCGGCGACGAGCGCGCGAGCGGCGTCGAGGTCGTCGGGGGTCTTGAGCGCCACCGTCGGCACGCCCGGCAGGGCGCGCTTGGCGAGACCGGTGAGCGTGCCACCCGGGCACACCTCGACGAGCGCGGTCACGCCCAGCTCCTTGAAGGTCTCCATACACAGGTCCCAGCGGACCGGGTTGGCGACCTGGCCGACCAGCCGGGCGAGCACGTCGGCGCCGGTGGCGACGGCCTTCCCGTCCTTGTTCGAGACGTACGTGAACTTCGGGTCCGCAGGGGAGAGACCGGCGGCGGCCTCGGCGAGCGCGTCGACCGCGGGGGCCATGTGGTGCGTGTGGAAGGCGCCGGCGACCTTCAGGGCCACGACCCGGCGGACGCCCTCGGGCTTGTCCGCCTCCAGCGCTGCCAGCTGCTCCAGGGTGCCGGCGGCCACGATCTGGCCCGCGCCGTTCACGTTCGCCGGGGTCAGGCCCAGCTTCTCCAGATGCGGAACGGTCGTCTCGGGGTCGCCGCCGAGCAGCGCGGACATCCCGGTCTCGGTGATCGCGGCGGCCTCGGCCATCGCCAGACCCCGCTTGCGCACGAGGGCCAGGGCGGCGTCGTCGTCGAGGACACCGGCGAACGCGGCGGCGGTGATCTCGCCGACGCTGTGGCCCGCGACCGCGCCGGGGGTTACGTCACCGAGTGCCGTGGCGGACAGCAGTCCGGCCGCGACCAGCAGCGGCTGGGCCACCGCGGTGTCCCGGATCTCGTCCGCGTCGGCGTTCGTCCCGTAGTGGACGAGGTCGAGCCCGATGGCGTCCGACCACGCGGCGAGGCGGTCGGCGGCACCGGGGAGTTCGAGCCAGGGGGTCAGGAAGCCGGGCGTCTGGGCGCCCTGGCCGGGAGCGACGAGTACGAGCACTCTCACACTCTCTCTTGGGGACGGCCGACGCCGCCCGTGGGGACAGGGACGAAGAACGCGAGGGGGATTTGTAGCCCCCCGACAAAACCCTAGAGCTGAAGATCCCCATCCACCAGACGCCCCAGGATCAGCGCGATCCGCAGTGTGAACGCAGAGCGTACATCTGAAGGAGACCAACCGGTGACGTCAGTCACACGTCGAAGCCGGTAGCGCACGGTGTTGGGATGGACGAAGAGCATCCGGGCCGCGCCTTCCAGACTTGAGGCCTGTTCGAGATAGACGCTGAGCGTCTCCAGGAGCGCGGAGCCGGCCTCCTCCAGTGGTCTGTAGATCTCCTCCACCAACTGCTCACGGGCGCTCGGGTCCCCCGCGATGGCCCGCTCCGGGAGCAGATCGTCCGCCAGCACGGGCCGGGGCGCGTCCTGCCAGGCGGAACAGGCCTTGAGCCCCGCGGCCGCCGCCTGCGCGGACCGGGTCGCGGCCTGCAGGTCGGGCACGATCGGCCCCGCGACGACGGGTCCCGCGGCATACGGTCCGATCAGCGACTTCGCCACCTGCAACGGATCGTTGCTGCCACCGGCGATGACCACGAGCCGGTCGCCGAGCACCCCGGTGAGCACCTGAAGCTTGGCGTGCCGGGCCGCCCGCCGGATCGCCTCCACGGTCAGCTCACTGTCGCCGTCCGGGGCGGTGCCGAGGACCACGCACACATGCTCGGGGGAGTTCCAGCCGAGGGCGGCGGCCCTGCTCACCGCCCCCTCGTCGGCCTCCCCGCTGAGCACCGCGTTCACTACCAGCGACTCCAGGCGGGCGTCCCAGGCACCTCGTGCCTCGGCGGCCTGCGCGTACACCTGCGCCGTGGCGAAGGCGATCTCCCGCGCGTAGACGAGGAGCGCCTCGCGCAGCACGGACTCGTCACCGGGAGCGGCCACCTCGTCGATGGCGGACTCCATGACCTCGATCGTCGTCCGCACCATCTCCACGGTCTGCCGCAGCGTGATCGCCCGGGTCAGCTCACGCGGCGCCGTACCGAACACGTCCGTCGAGATCGCCTGCGGAGCGTCCGGGCGCCGGAACCACTCCGTGAACGCGGCGATACCGGCCTGGGCCACCAGCCCGATCCACGACCGGTTCTCCGGCGGCATCGCCCGGTACCAGGGCAGCGTCTCGTCCATCCGCGCGATGGCCTGCGCGGCAAGGCTTCCGGACGACTTCTCCAACCGCCGCAACGTTCCGGCGTGCGGATGGACGTGCGGTACGGGTTCGGATTTGCTGGCTTCGGGTTCGGGCACGGGACAAGACTGCCTTATCGCTGCGCTGGCGTGCGCCGTGGGTCGTGGGCCGGGGGCCGCGTGCCGCTGGGGGCTGCCGCCCTCAGACCCCCGCTTCGGCCTGAACGGCCTCGTCCTCAAACGCCGGACGGGCTGAACGGCACCGGCGATACCTTGGATGCGTGATCGACGTACGGCGCGCCCACGAGCGCTACCCCGGAGGCGACCCCGAGTCCGGGATCGCCTCCCTGCACGCCTTCTCCTTCGGGGCGCACTACGACCCGGACAACCTCCGCTTCGGCGCGGTGATCGCCTGCAACGAGGAGCGCCTCGCCCCCGGCGCCGGGTTCGACGAGCACCCGCACAGCCACACCGAGATCGTCACCTGGGTCGTCGAGGGCGAGCTCACCCACCGCGACACCACCGGCCACGAGACGCTCGTCCGCCCCGGCGATGTCCAGCGCCTCAGCTCGGCGGCGGGCGTCCGCCACGTGGAACGCAACGACGGCTCCGCGCCCCTGACCTTCGTACAGATGTGGCTGGCCCCCCTGGACCCGGGCGGCGACCCGTCGTACGAGATCGTCCACGGCATCGCCGACTCCACGCCGTACGCCGTCCCGGAGGCGGGCGCCATGCTGCACGTACGGCGGCTGGGCACGGCGGGGGAGCGCACCGCCGTACCGGACGCGCCGCGCACGTATCTGCACGTCGTACGGGGTGCGGTGCGGGTCGGGTCGCATGAGCTGGAGCCCGGGGATTCGGTGCGGGCCGAGGGGGAGAAGGGGCTGGAGCTGGACGCCGTTTCCGCCTCGGTGGAGGTGCTGATCTGGGAGCTGGCCGAGTGACGGGCCGTCAATTGTCGGTGGTCGGCTCCTCCGCGTTACGCCATACCGTGATGTCCAGCGTGACGTAGTCGCTGGGGTCGGACTGCGATGCCGTGCCCTTGAAGGTGACCAGGGCGATATGGCCGGAGGAGGTGTGCACGCACAACTGGGAGCCCTTCGTGATTCGGGAGAGCGAGATGTCCCTCGCGTATCTCGTCTCGTTCCGGCAGGTCTTGAGCGAGCCCTTCTGAGCGTTGTTCAGCAGGACGAGCTTCTCGCTGTTGCTGCCCAGCACCGGTGAATCGTCCTCGGAGTAGTACCACTTGTCGTCGTAGTAGAGGTCGCTGTCGTCGATCGAGTACGCGTCGCCGGATCCGTCCACCGGCTTGAGAGGCGAGTCGGCGAACCGGACGTAATAGCCCTTGGTGACGTCGATGCCCTTGTACGTCACCGGCTTCGGGTCGGGCAGCGGTGAGGAACTGCCGGAGCCCGAACTCCCACCGGAGGCCGAGCCGCTGGAGGAGCTGTCCGAGGAGGCCCCCAACTCCTTGATGAACGACACACAGCCGCTGACCCACACCAGACCGACCACCACCGCGATGCCGATCCCGATCCAACTGCCCACGCTCCTGCGCGGCTTGACGGCGAGCGGGCGCGGCTGGGGGTGCCAGGTGTGCGGCGGCTGCGGGTAGGGCGCCTGGTGGCCGGTCGGCACGGTGTGCGGCCCCGGCTGCGGGTGGTACGGCATGGTCGGCTGCGGGGGGTACGGCGTCGACGGCGGACCCGGCGGGGGCGGGGTCGCCGGACCGGCGTGCCCGGAGTGCATGGTCGGGGCCGCGTGCACCGGCGGTGCGGCGTGGCCGGCGGCCTGAACGTCCGGCTGGGTCACCGGGGCGGTGGGCGGTACGGGCGCGGGCGCCGCGGTCGGGGCCTCCGCCGCCTTGTTCCGCGCGGCCAGCAGCTCGGCCGACGCCGAGACCCGGCGCGTGATGTCGGCGCCGATCGCCTCCGGCAGCCAGGAGCCGGACTGGACCAACGGGGTGGGCGAGGCCTCCTGGCACAGGGCGATGACCTCTTCGGGCGAGGGTCGGTCCTCGGGGTTCTTCGCCAGGCAGCGCTCGATGAAGCGGAGTTCGTCCGGGAAGCCGGAGAGGTCCGGCTCCTCGTGGACGATGCGGTACAGCACGGCGTGCGAGGGCCCCTCGCCGTACGCGCCGCTGCCCCGCCCCGCGTACGCCGCCACCTGGCCCAGCGCGAACACGTCCGACGCGGGAGTGATCGGCTTCCCGGCCGCCTGCTCCGGCGACATGAACGCCGGGGTGCCGATGGAGACGCCCGTGCCGGTCAGGGCGGTGGCGTCGGCGGCGCGGGCGATACCGAAGTCGATGACCCGGGGGCCGTCGGAGGCGAGCAGCACGTTGGCGGGCTTCAGATCGCGGTGGACGATGCCCGCCGCGTGGATGACCTTGAGCGCCTCCGCCACCCCGGCGAGCAGCAGCAGGACCGAGGAGACCGGCAGCGCACCGTGCTCGGCGACCGCCGCGTGCAGCGACGGACCGGGCACGTAGGCGGTGGCCAGCCACGGCTGGGCGCCCTCGGTGTCGTAGTCGATGACCGGCGCGGTGTACAGACCCTGCACCCGCTGGGCGGCCTGGGCCTCCTGCTTGAACCTGCGGCGGAACTCGGGGTCCTCGCTCAGCTCCGGTCGGATCGTCTTGAGGGCGATCGGATGGCCACCCGGCGTGTACGACAGATACACCGTGCCCATGCCGCCCGAGCCGAGCCGCGCCGCGAGCCGGTAGCCCGCCACGGCCTTCGGGTCGCCGTCCTCCAGCGGGCGGAACTGCCCGCCCTGTTGTACCCCGCTCATCGTTCTCCCCCGAGGCCCTGCGTTCGCTGTGGCGTGTGTGCAGGGGGAGGTTATCCGAACGGATCAACCACTGTCCGTCGGGGAGCGGTTACCGACCGATCTCGGACAGCATCGCATTCGTGAACGGCGTTCACTCCTCAACCGCCCATGCCCGAAGGCCGGATCGGTCAACGCGACACAGGCCACCCCGGCCACCGGGTCGATCGACAGGAAGGTCCCCGACTGCCCGAACGGTCAAAGGGGTCAGCTGTCGAGGGTGTGTCGTACCGTTCTACGGGCTCTTCTCTCCGAGGACGTTTGGTTGGCGCCTTCGAATCTAGGGAGAAGAGTCCTACTCCCGTTGCCGCCTTGACGATTGTGCTCCGTCCTTCCGGCCGGCAGTCGTGAAGCGGCCCGGCCCGTCCTCGGTCAGCCGGCCGCGGTTCACGAGTCGTTTCAACTTCGCACGCAGTCCCTCGACCTTCGACTTGTCAGTGCTCAACCCGGCCGCGGTGGCCACCTGGGCAGCCCGCAACGGATGCCCGGCATCGACCAGGACCTCGACGATGTCCTGATACGCCTTCGGCAGCACCGCCACCGCGATACCCGGTCGCCACGGCGGCACCGTCAGCACTCCGACCGGCGAGGCCGGAGCGGACTCCACAGACACCGCTCCCGCCTCCGCGACCACGGCCGAACCGGCCTCCACATGATCCGAGCCCGCCTCGCCGAGGATCTCGGCGACCGTCTCCCGGGCGATCTCCAACCGAGCCAAACGCTCCTCGGCCTGCGCCAGACGCTCGTTCAACGAGTCGATCTCACGGCGGAGCCCGGCCGCCTCCTCCCGCGCTGCCGCCTCATGCCGATGCAGCTCTTCGATCAGCGAACTCATCTGACATCACCCTCGCTCCCACCCGAAACGGTAGAAGCCACCACGCCATCACGGCAGATCGACCCACAACTACGCAGGTCAACAAGTCACTTCAGGAGAGCTGCACCCAAGTCCGCTTCGCCGGCACGTGGGTCGGCAACGCCATGTGCGGCGCCATCGTGTATGCCGGCCGCCGCGGCGAAGACGGCACGATCGAACGTGCCCCGACCCACTCACCAGACCCGTGAGCAACAACTTCACGATGCGCACCTCTCATTGGGTGCGGCGGCGCGCGGCGGGATTTCGGAGCTGGTGCCTCTTGCTCGAAGGGTGAGATCTTCTGTGCGGCCTGATCGAGGTGGGAACTAAGGTGGACACGTTTGTAGTTGATCGGGGCTTGCTTAGCTCCGTGCGGCCGTTGATGAGGCTTGCCCTTCGGGGCATGTGCTGGTCTGCCATGCGGCAGCGGTCAGCGTAACTGATCTCTGCTCGACGGCAGTTGCACATTTTCAGTCAAGATCCGCCCGCCAACTGGATCCGGCCAACCTGATCAACACCCTCCACGGGAATTACTCCCTCCGCTTTCCCGACGGAAGACTGCAAGCGCTTACTGTGATGTGTGGAGTGCAGATTCCGTTTGACCGCGGCACGCGGCGGCTGATCCGGCCAGGCGCATTTTCAGGGATGTCTGACCCATAGCGGCTGCAACTACAGTGACCCGAGTTGCGCGGCAAGACGTCCTTGCTCGCTACACGCATAGAGCTGCGGACAGCAGGCCGTGTCACGTTCGGTGCTCAATCTGGGGGATGGATCGTGTTTTGGGGGAATACTGCACGGCTGCCGAACGGCCTCGCCTTCAGGCAGGCGCCTGCGCAGGGTTTCCTTACGGACAGCACGGTGTGCGAAATCCGGCTCCGGCGAGGGTGATCGTGCTTCTCTCCCGATGCATTGAGATCCGCTGATCTGTCGCCGTTCGCTCAATATCGCAGCATCGACTGTCCGGTTGCCCGTTACCGCCGACTGAGAGCGGTCAGGCAAACCCCATCACCTTCTTTCCTGTCCGGCCAGCTCCACGCTGCCTACAAACCGACTACTTCCCAGGGAGACCACACGTGCGCATTCGTCATCTCGCTATTGCCGTTGCCCTCGCGCTCGCGGCCACCACAGCCCCCGCCGTTGCGGCAGACACTGAAGAGACACCTGGGGTGATCACTGGCTTCCTCTCCCCTGAGGAGGAGGCCGAGATGCACGCCGCGGCCGACCCCGATCTCGAGATAGACATGTACTACAACGGCGAGAAGATCGATCCGGCCGGCGACTGGGAAGGTGCCCAGATCTGCGCCGAGGTCGACGAGGACGGCACCATGGAGTGCTTCGACGACGACACCGAGGCCAACACTCGTCTGGCCAGCGCCGCCCCCACCAAGGAGGCCCGACAGGGAGCCGCTGCTGCCCTCACCGGGCAGGCGAGACAGGCCATGGGCAGCGCTTCCGTGCTCGCCTATGACGACTGCCGCAGCGGGTGGGTCTGCCTGTGGCAGGACGCCAACTACAAGGGGCACCGCCTGCAGTGGCCCACCTACGACACCTCCAAGACCCGCCACCTCGACATATACTCGCCCTCCTTCCGGGACAAGGCGTCCAGCGCGGCCGTCATGCGCTCCCAGCGCGGTGTCACCCTGTACGACATCCGGAACAATCTGCCCGACCCCAAACTGATCCTCGCCTCCGGCTACACCATCTGGCCCCGCTTCAGTAGCTACGACTACCCCGTCAGCGGCAATTGGAACGACAAGGCCGACGCCATCCTGTTCTGACACACTGAGTCCTGCGCCCTTCCGGGCTTCGGCACCGGAAGGGCTCCTCTCGCCCCCCACGCTGGAGAGACCATGCGCGCAGTGATCACCCCGCTGCTGGGCATCGCAGCCACGGCCGCGCTGCTCACCGGATGCAGTCTTCAAGACGACTCAGTCGGGCCCGGTCCCACCGGCGTGGCCACGAAACTCCCCCAGGACACCGATCGGGCCAAGTCCTCCGAGCAGGCGCGGGAGTTTCGGTCGTGGGTGGACAAGCACGGTGACAGGAGCCAGCAGAAGGCGGCCGCGCGAGTCCAGAGGATCATCGGTGACTGGGACGACAAATCCGGAGCAGCCTTCATCTCCACCGACATCAACGGCGGCCCGACCCCGGTCAAGGACCCCATGTCCACGGCAGAAACCATCGTGAAGACGTTCACCGCCTACATAGAACCGCAGCAAACCCGCGTCAACGTCTACGACGTCTTCGGCCAGGTACTTACCGGCAACGCAGGGACGTGAGCTCGGTATCGCGTGCAGGGACCCCCAGTTCAGGAATTCGTCAACCGACGGTGATCCAGTCACGGCGTGCAAGCCAGAGACCGACAGCGCACATACGAAATCCTGCCGCTTCGGAGCTCGGCCCGGACAGAGGTCCCGTCCGCCACGCGGGCCGGCATAACGGTATTAGCGCGATAGCGGCAGCCCCCTTCGACCCTGGGCGCTGCTGCACCCGATGTCCGGATCGGTACGTCACCACCTGATCGCCCATCAACGTATGTGGCGTGAACATGGCCACCTCCACACCCTGGGCAGATAGCGTGCACGAGGTCCGATTGTCGAGCCGGAAGAGGCCAGAGTGCGGAACACGAACCATGAGCAGCGGCGACGGACATGGGGGCTGGCAGTGACCGTCCTGGCCGTCACGCTGACAGGGTGTTCAACGGTGACCGAGCCGACCCCCGACGCCAGTGGCGTCACCCCTGCGGGCGTCACCGCTCCCACTGAAGGCAGCGCTGCAGGAGCAGATGGCGGGCAGGAAAAGGCAGCGCCGAAGCTTCCGGGGCTGCCAACCACCGAAGCGGCCCGCACCGCGCTGAATGGTCTGAAAGTGGCGGCTCAGGGGTCGATGGCGGGCTACAGCCGCGCGAAGTTCGCTCACTGGTCCTCCCAAGGCGACAACTGTGACACCCGCGAAATGGTTCTTCAGCGCGACGGCTCCGATGTACAGCGCGATGACGAGTGCCGGGCCGTGTCCGGGAAGTGGGTGAGCGTCTACGAGAACAAGACCTTCACCGTCGCTGCCGACCTCGACATCGACCACACTGTGCCTCTGGCCAACGCCTGGCGCTCTGGCGCCGACACCTGGACACAAGACGAGCGCGAAGCTTTCGCCAACGACCTCACTCATCCGCAGCTGCTGGCCGTATCCGCCGCCACGAAGCGCTCGAAGGGCGACCAAGGACCGGACCAGTGGCAGCCACCGGAGATGTCCTACTGGTGCACCTACGGCCGCTCCTGGACCACCGTCAAAGCCGCTTACAAACTGAGCGTCACCCAGGACGAGAAAGCCATGCTCAGCAAGATGCTGGACACCTGCACCCCATGAACACGCCCTCAGCGCCGGACGGCATCACTGCCGCCGAGCAGAACGTCGGCGGTCCGAGTGGAGTTCCGGCAAAAGGTGCCTCAGGGTAGTGGCGAATATATCCACCTGCCCGTGTGCGGCACCTGCCTTCCAGTAAGTATTGAACCACTGGCTAATTTCTGCTGGGCCGCAACGGGCGAGCTGTCGCAGACCAACCGTCGATAAGCTGGCGGCCTTGTCTCGACGGTCCCCGCCGACGCAGGTGCCGTCCGGGAGCCGCGAACCGGGGCCCTTCCCTGATTGAGTCCGAGACCTGTTGGATCGAGCCCCCCTGAAACACGCAGGGAACGAATTCCCCTGCCTCCGCACGCCTGGATATTTCTTCTCCATTTCCATGAAAGGGACTTTATGGCTGACGAAATGGTGCGTCGAGCTCAGCAGTTCATCAACGCGACGTACAGCGACGGTGCGACGCTCGGCATTTCCAAGCTGGACGAGAACGGGCAGACCGGCTGGACCGTGATGTACGCCCTTACCCGGGCGTTACAGTATGAAATGGGTATCACGACCCTGTCGAACAATTTCGGTCCGACCACCCTTGCGGCGATCGGGGAGAAGTACGGAAAACTGGACGACACCACCATCCCGTCGGCGAACTTCTGCCGAATAATCCAGTCCGCCCTGTACTGCAAGGGCTACGACGGGGGTGACATCGATGGTAAGTACAACGACCGTGTCAAGGCCGCGGTGTGGAAAATCAAGCAGGACATGGGCGCGCATGTTCCCTATCCGGACGATGCCCTGTGGCCGAAGGTGGTCAAGGGTCTGTTCAACATGGACGCCTACGTCACCGTCAATAACGGTTCGAGCACCATCCGCCTGATCCAGCAGTGGCTGAACGGCCAGTACCTCCTCCGCAAGGACTTCTACATCATCCCCTGCGACGGCCATCACTCCCGTGACGTGGCCAAGTCGCTGATTCTGGCGGTCCAGTACGAACTGGGCATGGCCGATGGTGTCGCGAACGGAGTCTTCGGGCCTGGCACGCAGTCCGGCTTGAAGAACCGCACCCTGTCCACCGGTGACTCGGGCGTGTGGGTACAGCTCTTCTCCGGGGCCATGACGCTCAACGGCCGCCCGGAAACCTTCACCAGCTCGTTCCAGGCTGTGTTGGCCAATTCCGTCCGGGAATTCCAGGCGTTCCTCAAGCTGCCCGTAACCGGACAGGGCGACTTCCAGACCTGGTCCTCGCTGCTGGTCTCCTACGGCGACCAGTCCCGCAAGGGAGAGGCGTGCGACGGCGTCACGAAGATCACGCCCGCCCGTGCGCAGGCGCTGAAGGACGCCGGCTACAAGTACATCGGCCGCTACCTGTACAACCCTTCCACCACCGACCTCCCGGAGAAGGAGATCCAGCCCGGCGAGCTCGCGACAATCAAGGAGTACGGGCTCCGCTGCTTTCCCATCTACCAGACGTGGGCGCGCTCGGTCGACTACTACAGCGTCTCGCAGGGCGTCACGGACTGCCTGAACGCCGCGTTCAAGGCAGAGGAGCACGGATTCAAGCCGGGCTCACGCATCTACTTCGCGGTCGACTACGACGCGGTGAACGACGAGGTCACCTCGCACATCCTGCCGTACTTCCGGAGTGTCAGGGACGAGATGGACCGGCTGGGCAGCCCCTACAAGATCGGGGTCTACGGCCCACGGAACGCATGCTCCCGAATCTCCGAGGAGGGCTATGCGAGCGCCAGTTTCGTGTCCAACATGTCGTCCGGCTTCTCCGGCAACCTCGGCTACTCGATGCCGGAGAACTGGGCCTTCGACCAGATCGTCACCAAGGTGGTCGGCTCAGGTGGCGGCCGCATCGAGATCGACAACAACATCGCCTCCGGACGCGACTTGGGCCAGGGCGACTTCCACCCCGCTCCGTCCCAGAAGCTCGACATCGGCTTCGACATGGACCACTGGGACGCCTTGCTGAAGGAGGCCGACGACTACATGGAGTCGATCGGCAAGCCCGGCAGCACGGGCTACGTCTACACCCGACGGCAGTGCCTTGAAACGATCATGAGTCACGACGCAGCCATCACGTCGGCGGCCCGCAGGTACCGCATGCGCAAGTCGCTCATCCAGACGTCGGCCTTCTGGGAGTTCTGCCACTACAGCTACGTGGACGTGGCGCAGGACGCGGGCGTGGTGTTCTACCACACCGGTATCATCCCGGACTGGGGCAAGGACCTGCCAGGTGTCAGCAGGACGGTCGACAGCAGCACCGGCATCGCCAAGATCTCGGGACGTACGTGCATCCTGTCGCGGAACAACTCCATCCGGTCGGGGCTCCTGGAGGGTGAGATCCTCAACTCGGCCTCCGACGGCGACAGATGGGCGATGTGGCAGAAGGCCAACCAGGACAACGCGTTCAATCTGAGCACCGTCCCGCACCTGCACATCTGGGCGGCCGACGGAAAGGCGGGCGACCATGCCGAGACCCCGATCCGCCGCCCCGCCCTCGACTACACCGACACGGAGACCTTCGAGATCCTCCGCCGCTACCAGGGCTTCGGTGACCTGGCCGAGTCCCACGCGCAGCTGCGGATGCCGCTCTATGCGATCTTCGAGAAGTACAACCGCATCGTCCGCGAGTCCTGACCGCTCATGATCACGACATCCGACCCCTGGCAAGAGCACAGCCCCGGAGTGCTTCTCATCCTCCTGCTCACCGGAGCGGCGACCCTGCTGGGCCTCACCGTCTACCTGTGCTCACAGTTCGCACGGCACGCCCGCCGGAGGTACACCCCGTTCGCCGTATGGCGGGACATGTCCCTGGCGGCCGTCGCGGTGGCGCTCGCCCTCTATCTGTGGGGATGTCTCCACCTTCTCTTCCTCGAAGACGAGAAACAGGGCGAACCGTGCGAGCGGCAGCGCCCCGAGGGGATATCGAAACTGGTCGGCCGCCGAGCTGACTTCATCCCGCTGCGGCTCGTGTGCGAGGCGTCGAACGGCCGTGACTACTCCGTCGTCATCCCCGATTACATCAACCCGTCCGTCGCCGTCCTGCTGCTGCTCGGTCTCGTCTGCGCCGTCGTCTCCGCCGTTCTCCACCACAAGCAGCGCACGACAACACGGAAGAAAGGCCTGACCCGTTGAGTCACACCGATATGACCCGCAGACACGCTCTCACCGCGGCGGTCGGCGTCACAGCCGCCGTGAGCCTCGCCTCCACCGGTCTCCTCGCCACTCCGGCCATCGCCGCGCCCCAGCCTCTCAGGAACGACGACCTGAAGGAGGCTCTGCGACGCGTCGAAGCTCGACGCCGCCGCCTCCTCACGGGCCGTCCGTCCGCCAACCGGTGGGAGATGCAGAAAGCCACGGACGACGGTGGTGACATCGTGACCCGTCACGTGGAAGGCACCGGCCTCAGCGTCACCGTACGCATGGGAGACACGGAAACGCTCCTGGTCCATGTGATCCGCCGATTCCACTACGAGGTCGACGCCCTCGGCCTGCACGGCGAGCCCAACCCGGTCGAAGGCTGGGTGGCACCGTCCGCGGTCCGAGACAGTTCGCTCCCAGAATCCAACCAGGCGTCCGGCACCGCCGTTGTGATCCGGCCGGACTTCTACCCGCCTGGGGTGCGGGGCGGCTTCAGCGCAGGACAGCAGCTGATCATCCGTGACATTGTCGCCGACACCGAGGGGGTCGTCCGCTGGGGTGGCGAGGACCGCCGCCCCTACGAGGGCCTGTTCTACCTCACTGTGCGCCCCGGCGACTCCCGTCTGGCACGGGTAGCGACCAAGGTCCGGACCTGGGACGAGACGCCTGGGCTGGGAGCCGGAGTCATGGCCGATATGACACAGCCCTCCCGACGTCGCCGCGCCGCGCAGTACCAGTGAGCTTCGGCGGGCGTGCGCAGGCCGCCCGCCGACAGCCGCTTCAGCAGGCGTCGGGGTTATCGACCAGGGCGATTGCAAAGTCGTGGTGATCTCGCGGATGTGCAGGTCACGGCGGTATGACGATGCTGGTCGGGTGCGCGACCGGACGCAACGAAGCTCCGTTGTGGAGGTGACCTTCCCAAGTCGCCGTCCCGCAACGGAGCTTCGATGTGCCGTCAGTCTGCCACCGTCTGTCTGGTCAAGTCGCCTACTCGTCAGCACCGTGCGATCGGCCCGCTGGCCGAGCGGCTGCGGGCACTGGCCGATCCGCGGTGCCGGCGCGGGAAGCGTCACCCCTTCGTGGCAGTGCTGCTGGTCGCCTGCTGCGCTGTGGTGACCGGCTCGCCGAGCTGCTGTTCTAGGAGATGGCAGTCAGGTGAACGGACACGGTGGTGGGGCCGGAGGGGCGGCCTGATCCTTTGGCCGATTCCACTGACTCGCTTCTGCCGCACGAACGGCTACGGAGGAGGAGCCTAGGGGGTACCACTGACAATCGGACGGGCCTGTGGACTACCGCAGACCGTCGACGAACGCCTGCCAGGCGGACGCGCCGACGGTCACGACGGGGCCGGACGGGTTCTTGCTGTCGCGGACCGGGACGGCACCGGTCGGGCAGCCGTGGGCCACCTCGACGCAGTCGCCACCGGTGTTTCCGCTGTAACTGGACTTACGCCACCGTGCGTTCCTCAGGCTGGGCCTGGTCTCCATAGCGTTCCTCCATTACGCGGGCGATCAGTGCCGCGGAATCCTCTACGGAGAGGGCTGCGGCCTGTAGTCGAGCGTAACGGAGTGATGCCTCCCTGATGGTCTCGGGGTTAGCCGTCATATGGCCCGAGATCAGGTCCTCCGTGTAGACGATGTCCGGGTCGTCGTCGAAGCGGAGCAGGTTGAACGAACCGGCCAGACTGGCGTGTTCACCCGCCGAGTTCGGCAGCACCTGAATGTGCATCCAGCGATGACCCGTGAACTCCAACAAACGGGCCAGTTGGCGCCGCATGACGTCACGGCCGCCGATCGGCCGGAGCAGCGCCGCCTCGTCCAGAACCGCCCAGGCGAGGGGCGGCTGCTCACGCTCCAGGATGCGCTGGCGCTCCACACGGGCCGCCACCAAGCCCTCCAGGTCGTCCGGCATGCCGGTGGCCAGCACCGCCCGCGCGTACTCCTCCGTCTGCAGCAGCCCGTACACCAACTGGGCCTGGTACGTGGAGATGTACGTCGCCTTCGCCTCCATCTCCGCGTACGGCTGGAACCAGGTGGGCAGTTGGCTGCGCAGCACCAGGCCGACCAGCCGGGAGAAGACGCCGTCCGTGCCGAGGGCGGCATCGACGCGTTCGGAGAAGTCGCGGGTGGGGACCTTCTTCGTGGTCTCGATCTGGCCGACCAGCGAGCCCGTGCAGAAGATGATGTCGCCGAGCTGGCCCTGTGTCAGGCCGTGGGCCTCGCGCTGGCGGCGCAGTTCCCAGCCGTAGTAGTCGAGCGGGGAAGCGGTGGGATCGAGGATCTGGATGTTGGCCACAACGGCACCTCCGGCCTGCAACGCCTCACGGCGTTCGTTTCGTTGCGTAGCCGAGCGTATGCGGTGCGTCGCACTCTGGTGACATGAATCACGTAACTGCTCCGCAGGAAGCGGACTTTCAGCCGCAGTACCGCGCCGAGTTCACGCTGGGCGAGCACTCGGCACGCCACCTGCGCCGCATCCTGCGGCTCTATCTGAGGGGCTCGGGCCTGCTCGAACTGGTCGACGCGGCCGAACTGGCGTTGACGGAGCTCCTGGCCAACGTCGTCCGGCACGTACCCGGCCGCCGCTGCGGCATCTGCTTTCTGTTGCTGCCCGGCGCGGTGCGGGTGGAGGTCTGCGACAGCTGCCCGCGGCTGCCGGTCCCGGGCAGCGGGGACGCGCTCTCCGACAGCGGGCGCGGCCTGCTTCTCGTCGATGCGGTCACCGACCGGTGGGGCGTGACGTCGCGCCCCACCGGAGGAGGCAAGACGGTGTGGTTCGAGTGCCGGGCCAAGTAGTCAGCGGGGCCAGGCAGTCGATCGAGGGTTCCTGCCTGGCTCAGCCGGGCTTGTTGTTCGCCCTCCGCTCCCTGGCCGCCGCGCGGCGGATCTCCTCCTGATCCCACAGGGCCTTCAGCTCAAGGGTCCGTTCGTCGAGTTCGATCGGCGCGTCCTCGTCCTCCTCCGTCCACAGCCCCTGCTCCTTCAGCTGCCGGGTGTGGACCTCCACGGGCGGCTCCGGGTCGAAGTCGCTGGGCCGGGGGCCCTCCGGACCGTCGGGTCCGATACGGATCAGCCGCTCGACGCGGGTGACACGGAAACGGGTCCCGTCGATGCTCAGACTGTTGCCGCGCTTCTCGTCCAACCGGTCGGCCGCTCGCGCGTACTCAGCCTTCTTCTCGTCCGACAGCCGCAGTGTGAACGGCCCCATGACCCGCAGCCATGTCGCCAGGCTGTCGCGTGCCCCCTGCGGTGTGGCGTGCGATGCCCCGGGGTTGTGTGACCTCCACTCCCCGTCCACGCGCTCGGCGGTCATGAACACCGCCGGCAGCAGCACACCGCCCGGGTAGGTCACAGCGGCATGCCGTGCGTCGGCCAGTACGTCGTCCGGTGTGCCGGAGGCGGATGCGACGAGCTGCAGGAGATCAAATTTGAGCAGGCTGTCGGACAGCCCGGCGCTGGTGTACGGATCGACGACGAAGCCCTTGGTGCGTGACCGCACACGGTAGGCCTCACCGACCTCCGCCGGGTCGGGATCCGAGGGCCGGGGCGGTTCGGGCCCGCCGCTTCCCATGCGGATGAACTTCGAGGCCCGCACGATGCGGAACCGTTCGCCGCGGACACGGAGGTCGTCGACGACTTCCCGGTCCATACGCAGGGCGGCCGCCATCCACGCCTTCTGCGCCTTCGCGTCGCCGGCTTTCTCGGCTTCCGCGGAGCGCCTCCGGAAGTGCGACCCCAGCATGTCCCTGGAGCCCTGCGGGGTGTCGCTGCCGTACTCGGACAGCTCCCAGCCTCCGGCGTCGAGCTCCCGCGCATGGAAGAACTCCCCGAGGCCCACAACCATCAGCCCGGAATACCGCTCCCGCGCCTCCCATGCCTCCTGCTCGGCGAATGCCGCGATGGGGCCTTCCTGCGGGGCGACCCGGAAGGTCAGATAACCAGGCACCCTGTCTTCGTAACCGGTCATGTACTGAATGTGCCCGATTCCGGGGCGACTTCGCCGGAGAACGGGGGAATCACCTATTTCTTGCGAGGATGCCCCGGCGTTCACGCCGGGGGGGAATCGCATCTCGTGACGGTGACGCGGAGCGTCGCCGTGTCCGGTCTCCCGGGGCGCGGAGCGCCCGCAAGACCGCCGAGGGCGAGCCGAAAAAACGGACGCGCGTGCCCATGTTCGCTGGTTGTGGTGACTGTGGCGTGATGGGGCACGGGTGTACGTGTATCGCACGTACGGTCTCGTCATGGAAGCCGGGATGAGCGGGCGGGGTGTGGGAGGGGGTGTCGTGCTGGTGGTGAAGGAGGGTGGGGAGGGCGGGCATGCCCGGTACACGTTTCGGCTGCGTGTGTCGTCGACCGCCCTTACGCAGCTGCTGGCGGAGTGGGACCGGTGCCGGTGGATCTGGAACGAGTGCGTGGCCAAGTCCAGGGCTGTGTACGCGCACAACAAGGCGCACCCTGAAGAGAAACTGACGTGCGGCCCGGCCCAGCTCGACAAGATGCTGACCGAGGCCCGCGCGCGCACGCCGTGGCTGCGTGAAGGCAGTTCGGTGCCGCAGCAGCAGATCATCCGGGACTTCGGCACGTCGCGTGCGAAGGCGCAGAAGGACATCAAGGAACGCATGCCACTCAAGCAGCGGGCCGGGATGCCCAAGCACAAGAAGAAGCGCGAGGCCGACCCGACGCTGAACTACACCAAGCGTGGCTTCCGTCTCAAGGACGGCCGCCTGCACCTGGCGGGCGGCATCGTGCTGAGGGTGGTGTGGTCGCGCGAGTTGCCCGCCGAGCCGTCCAGTGTGCGCGTGTACCGCGACAGCCTCGGCCACTGGTACGCCTCCTTCGTCGTGCCCGCCGAAGTCCAGCCGCTTCCCGCCACCGGCGCGGTGATCGGTATCGACTGGGGCGTGAAGGAGACCGCGACCACCACCAGCGGCGCCCACGATCTCCCGCACGCCCAGCACGGCCGCAAGGCCCAGCAGAAGCTGTCGCGGTACGACCGGATGATGGCCCGCCGCAAACCCGCCAAGGGACAGGCGGCCTCGAAGGGCTACCGCGAGGCCAGACACCTGCGGGCGAAGGCGTGCAAGAAGATCGCCCGGCAGCGGCAAGACACCGGCCGCAAGTGGGCGAAGAAGGTCGTGACCGACCACGACGCCATCGCGGTGGAGGACTTCAAACCGAAGTTCCTCACCAGGACGTCGATGGCGCGCAAGGCGGCCGACGCCGCGATCGGCGCCACCAAGCAGGCCCTGATCGAGATGGGCCGCAAGCACGGGCGGGACATCCGTCTCGTGCACCCGCCGTACACCACCATGGACTGCGCCTCGTGCGGAGCGAGAACCAAGCACGCACTGCCGCTGTCCGAACGCACCTACACCTGCACCGCGTGCGGAGCCGTCTCCTCCAGGGACAAGAACTCCGCCCGCGTGATGCTCCTCCGGGCAGGTCTGAACCCGGCTGGTGTCGAGGGCATAAGACCACCCGGAGCGCCGCTCCGGGAGGCGGCCTGAGCCAGGAATCCCCTCCCAACAGGGAGGGGAGCATTCAAACCAACTCGGCCAGCACCGCATCTGTGAACGGCGTCCACGCCTCAACCGCCCACGGCCCGAACGCCCGGTCCGTCAACGCCACGCAGGCCACGCCCGCCGCCGGGTCGATCCACAGGAACGTACCCGACTGCCCGAAGTGCCCGAAGGTCCCCGGGGACGACGAAGTTCCCGTCCAGTGGGGCGACTTGGCGTCGCGGATCTCGAAGCCGAGGCCCCAGTCGTTGGGGTTCTGGTGGCCGTAGCCCGGCAGCACGCCCTTCGTTCCCGGGTACTGTACGGTCATCGCCTCGGCGACCGTGCGCGGGTCGAGCAGCCGGGGGGCCTGCACCTCGGCGGCGAACCGTACGAGGTCGTCCACGGTCGAGACGCCGTCCTTGGCCGGAGAGCCGTCGAGCGTGGTGGCCGCCATCCCCAGCGGTGCCAGCACCGCCTGCCGCAGATACTCCGCGAACGGGATGTCCGTCGCCTTGGCGACATGGTCCCCGAGCACCTCGAACCCGGCGTTGGAGTACAGCCGCCGCCCCCCGGGCGCCGCCGTCACCCGGTGCTCGTCGAAGGCCAGCCCCGAAGTGTGCGCGAGCAGATGCCGTACGGTCGCCCCCTCCGGCCCCGCCGGCTCGTCCAGCTCGATCGCCCCCTCCTCGTATGCGACGAGCACGGCGTACGCGGCGAGCGGTTTGGTGACCGAGGCCAGCGGGAACCGGTGCCCGAGCGGGCCATGGGCCCCCAGTACGGTGCCGTCCGCGCGCACGACGGCCGCGGCGGCGGTGGGTACCGGCCAGTTCTCGATCAGGGCGAGGCTCTGCAAGGACATGTGTACGAGACTATGCGGCTCAGAGGTTCAGCCGCATCGAGGGGTCCGGCTTGCGGACGAAGCCCAGGGAAGCGTAGAGCGGCTCGGCCTCGGCGGACGCGTTCAGATCGACCTGGGCGACGCCTTTCGCGCGGAACCAGTCCAGGAGGACCTCCATGCAGGCGCGGGCGTGGCCCCGGCGCCGGGAGTCGGGGTCGGTGGCGACGCTGAACACATACCCGACGGAGCCGTGCGGGTTCCCGGCCCGCCCGATGCGGTACTCGATGGTCCCGGCCACCAGCGTGGCGAGGGCGCCCGGCTGCTCCGTATGGTCGATCACGAAGGCCGCGAAGTCCCCGTCCGGGTCGGCGAGTCTGCGGCGTACCGTCGGCAGGGACTCCTCGTGCCAGTCGGTGGAGCGGTCCGCTCCGCGCAGCGAGTCGATCATCACCTGACGCAGCCGGAGCACTTCCTCCGCGTCCTCGGCCGTGGCACGTCGTACGAGACTCATGATCGGCACGGTAGTCAGCCAACTCGCCGGATGTCGCCGGAATTTCATCGGATTCCGCTTGCTTGGAGCGCACTCCAGGGTTTTAGCGTTGAGGCCATGACGGTGGTGGAGACGACGACAGGTACCAGGACCGAGAACTGCGCCGGACTGCCCTTGTACGAGCGGCGGCCGGAAGGACAGGACAAGTACACGATCAGCGAGGTCGCCACCCTCACGGGACTGACGGCGCACACCCTGCGCTGGTACGAGCGGATCGGCCTGATGCCGCACATCGACCGCTCCCACACCGGCCAGCGCCGCTACCGCAACCGCGACCTCGACTGGCTCGACCTCGTCGGCAAGCTCCGGCTCACCGGTATGCCGGTCGCCGACATGGTCCGGTACGCGGAACTCGTGCGCGAGGGCGACCACACCTACGCCGAGCGCTTCGACCTCCTCAAGTCGACCCGGGAGGACGTCCTGGCCCGGATCGCCGAGCTCCAGGACACCCTGAGCGTGCTCGACCGGAAGATCAATTTCTATGCGGACGCCGGGCAGGCCCTGGCGTCGGAGAGGGCCTCATGACGAACCGCAAGATCGCGAAGGCACGACTGGGAGCGGACGGCCCCGAGGTCGGCGTACAGGGCCTCGGCTGCATGGGCATGAGCTTCGCGTACGGCCCCTCGGACGCGGCGGAGTCGAGGGCCACCCTGGAACGCGCCCTGGAACTGGGCATCACGCTCTACGACACGGCCCACGCCTACGGCGCCGGCGAGAACGAGAAGTTCCTCGCCCCCTTCGTCAGGGCCCACCGCGACGAGGTCGTCATCGCCACCAAGTTCGGCCTGGCGGTCGACCCGGACGACCCCACCAAGCGGATCATCCGCAACGACGCCCCGCACATTCGCGAGTCCGTGGAGGGGAGCCTGCGACGCCTCGACGTCGATGTGATCGACCTCTACTACATGCACCGCCGCGACGTGAACGTCCCCATCGAGGAGACCGTCGGCGTCATGGCCGACCTCGTCCGCGAGGGCAAGGTCAAGCACCTGGGCCTGAGCGAGGTCACGGCCGGCGAACTCCGCACCGCCCACGCCGTGCACCCCATCGCCGCCCTCCAGTCGGAATGGTCCCTCTTCAGCCGGGACATCGAGACCCACGTGGTCCCCACGGCCCGCGACCTCGACGTCACCCTCGTCGCCTACTCCCCCCTCGGCCGAGGCTTCCTCACCGGCTCCTTCGCCAAGGCCGAGGACCTCACCGCGGACGACTTCCGCCGCCACCAGCCCCGCTTCACGGGCGACAACGCGGCGGCCAACGCGGCCCTCCTGGACCCGATCCGCGCCGTGGCCGACGCCCACGACGCCTCCCTCGGCCAGATCGCCCTGGCCTGGGTCCACCAGCAGTCAGCCATGCACGGCCTCCCGGTGGTCCCGATCCCGGGCACGCGCAAGCCGGGACGGGCGGAGGAGAACGCGGCGGCCACGCGCATAGTCCTGGGCGAGGAGGACATGGCGCTGCTGGAACCGATAGCGGCGAAGGTGGCGGGAGACCGCTACGCGGATATGCGGTTCACATCCGCAGGCAGGGAGTAAGCACAGCCAAGTCAGGGGCGCGGGGCTGTATCGATATGCGGCTCCGCCGCGTGGGCGCGACCAGCCACAACGAACCCGCAGCCGGCCAATCGGCGATCCCCAACGGCGAATCCCCTAAAGCTCAGCCAACAACTCCGCCTTCTTCGAACTGAACTCCTCATCCGTAACCAACCCCGCCTGATGCAACTCCCCAAGATGCCGGATCCGGTCGGCGATGTCGGCCGGATCCCGCCGAGGCACGGCAGCCAAGGCCACATCCCCAGACCCGGCGGAGCGCTCCCGCACCGCCGCCAGCACAGCCGCGGCGAACGGCAACGACTCATGCACCGGCCCGTACCCGAGCCCGAACACCACGGCCGCGGGATCCTGATCGGGCTGCGCATGCTGCTCCGCGTCCCGCCGCAGCAACCGCAGATACCCCTCGAACAGCTCCGGCGACCGCCACTCCACCCCACTGAGCGAACTCACCGGAAAACTCTGGTCCCCGGCCTTCCACTTCGTGGACGACGCACCTGTCCAGGACCACCGGAACGACACCGCCCGCCCGTCGAACGACGCCTTCCCGTCGTACGCCTTGAACTGCAACGGCACCTCGGGCGCCGCCACCAGAAACCGTTCGGCGGGCCCCGACTCGGTCAACCGGGCCCGCAGCTCATCGGCGTAGTACTCCGCGAGAGTCTCCCGCTCGGCCGGCATCACCAGCCGGTACGGATCGGAGCTCTGCTTGAGCTGGTCGGCGGCCGCTTCCATCAGCGGATCGGCGCCCGGTCTCGGCACGATCCGCAGTACCACGTTGCCCCGCTTACCCAGTGTCAGCGTCACGTCCGCGATCGCTTCCAACGGGACGCGCCGCTCGCCGAGCGCGGCGAACAGCTTCGGTGTACGGATCCCCCGTTCGAAGCGGATGAGCACGGAGTCGGACTCGAACTCCCAGGCGGCGTGAAATCCGGCCAGTACATCACCCATGCGGCTCATCGTATGCGCGCGAGGCGACGAAGTCCCGACCCGTGGCGAACCGCACTTTTCCGTCCTCTACGCGCGTCAGGCCGCGGCGGCGTCGGGCAGACCCTCCAGGCATACGTCATCCTCCTGCGCGCAGTGCACCGACTCGTAGGCGCCGATGCCGATTTCGGCGAAGTTGTACAGGCTCTCGGTTCCCGGCTCGAAATAACCGCTGTGCCCCTCGGCGTCGGACGCCGACAGGATCCGGGCCCCGAACTCCGGGGAGACCGGGTCGGCACCGTGCCCGAGCCCGCCGACCTCCAGGTAGGGAACGTCCTGGACCCAGTCGTCGGCGTCGCGCATGGCCCACACCCGGGCCGACGTACGCAGTTGGGAGGCCGTCTCGACGCGCATACCGGGGCTGCCCGCGACCGCTATGTCGGTCACCCGCGCCGGCAGTGCGCTCGCGGCGAGCCCGCACACCACCGAGCCGTAGCTGTGGCACACCAGCGCGACCGTGGAGGCGCCCGGCAGGGCCCGTACCAGCGCTTTCAGCCGGATCGAGCCCTGTTCGGCGCGGAGCGCGGTGGCGGAGTCCAGGCCGAGGCCGTCGGGCGCGGTGTAGTCGGCCCAGGCGATGACGGCCGTACGCGTCCGGGGGCTCGCCGCCCGCTCCGCCTTGTAGAGCGCCTTGGCCATGCCGGCGGGCGCCGAGTACCTGCGGTTGGTGCGCTGGTAGTTGAGGACGTTGGTGTCGACGCCGGGGACGACGACCGACACGCGCTCGGCCTTGTCGAGGTTCCCGAAGACCTCGGCGACCCGGCCGGCGCCCTCGGGGTCGAACGCGAGGATGTGCCGGTTCTTCGCGGCCAGCATGTCGTAGCGGTGCATCCGGCGGCCCGCCTGCTGCTGGCCGGTAGCGGAGAGCCGCTCGTCGTACATGCGTTCGCGTTCGCGTCTGTTCTGCTGCTTCAGCGCGATGCGGTTGGCCCGGTAGCGCAGCTCGACGGGGGCGCCGTTCATGTTGCCGATCGCGAGCGGATAGCGATGGGCGAGCCGGGTGCGCTGGCGTGCGGTGAGCGAGTCGAAGAACGACGCCAGTCGGTACGGGGACGATTCGGCGTCCGGCAGATCGCGTCCGTCGAGGTCTCCGCGTTGCCACGCGGAGAGCGACGCCTGCAGCGGCGACTCCCCTCTATGGCTGCGGAGCGCGGTCCAGCCGGTGGTCGCCAGCATCACGAAAACCACGGCCAGCGCCAGTAGTGCGCGCCAGACGTTCAGTTGCGGGGAGGAGTCGAAGGAAGTCACTGAAAGGACACACTAAGAGAACGGAAGGGTCTCGCGTTAACCGAGTGGGGGAGATCACGTTTCACGGACCCCTGTTCCGTACAGTGCGCAAAGAACATCCCGATGCTGCCGTTCCCCGTGTGTTTCAGCCCGTACGCCACTTCTCGGCCAGCGAGGGCCGTACGGCGTCCAGGTGAGCGGCCATCAGGTCGCGCATCGCGTCCATGGTGAGGTCCTCGCCCAGGGCCCACAAGCGCTCGGTGACACGAATCACTCCGGAGAAGAGAGCGACGGTCACCCGCGGCCGGGGATCGGCGTCCACGTCGACGCCCTCGCGCTCGGCGATGATCCGCGCGATCGCCTCCGCCGTCTCGTCGGAGCGGCGCAGATGGGCGGCGAGGAGCGCGGGCGTCGACTCGACCATGCGATAGGAGCGCAGGTAGAGGTCGACGGGAACGACCTGTTCGACGGCCTCGGTGATGTCGTCCCAGCCCTCCAGGACGGCGTTGCGCATGGCCTCCAGGGGCGCCTCGTGCGGCGGGCGGTCGCGCACCGCCTCGGCGAAGTAGTCCTGGGCGATGTCCTGGACGGCGAGGGCGGCCTCCTCCTTGCCCGCGAAGTAGCGGAAGAACGTGCGCTGCGAGACATCGACGGCCTCCGCGATCTCGTCGACCGTCGTCGCCTCGTACCCCTTCGTCGTGAACAGCTCCAGCGCGGCCCGCAGCAGCGCGTCGTGCGTGCGCCGCTTCTTGCGTTCGCGCAGCCCGGGCCGCCCTTCCGGTGTCGCCGTCACCGTCTTCATGAACCCTCGTCTCCACCCGCCCTTGCGGCAAGTGACGTGACAGTTACCGACTTGTGAATTGGTTTGTCAACTGTCAGCGGCTGTCATTAGCCTCGAACGCATGACTAGTCAGACCACTGTCGACAAGACGGGACCGGAGGACAAGGCGCCAGCAGCCCCGTCCGACCCGACACCGAGCCAGGGCCGCGGCCTGCGCGGTCACCCCTGGTTCACTCTCCTCACCGTGGCCGTCGGCGTCATGATGGTCGCCCTCGACGGCACCATCGTGGCGATCGCCAACCCGGCCATCGCGAAGGATCTGGGTGCCACCTGGGCCGATGTCCAGTGGATCACCAACGCGTACTTCCTGGCCCTCGCCGTCACCCTCATCACCGCCGGCAAGCTGGGCGACCGCTTCGGCCACCGGCAGACCTTCCTCATAGGCGTGGTCGGCTTCGCCGCCGCCTCCGGGGCCATCGGTCTGTCGAACTCGGTCGCCTTCGTGGTGACCTTCCGCGTCTTCCAGGGCCTGTTCGGCGCGCTGCTGATGCCGGCCGCGCTCGGCCTGCTCCGTGCCACCTTCCCCGCCGAGAAGCTGAACATGGCGATCGGCATCTGGGGCATGGTCATCGGAGCCTCCACCGCGGGCGGCCCGATCCTCGGCGGCTTCCTCGTCGAGAACGTCAGCTGGCAGTCCGTGTTCTGGATCAACGTCCCGGTCGGCATCCTCGCCGTGGTCCTGGGCGCCCTGATCCTGCTGGACCACCGGGCGGAGAACGCCCCGCGCTCCTTCGACGCCCTGGGCATAGCCCTGCTGTCGGCGGCCATGTTCAGCCTCGTCTGGGCGCTCATCAAGGCCCCGGAGTGGGGCTGGGGCGACGGCCAGACGTGGGCGTTCCTGATCGCCTCCGTGGCGGGCTTCGCCCTCTTCGCCTTCTGGGAGACGAAGGTGAAGGAGCCGCTGATCCCGCTGGCGCTGTTCCGCTCGGTCCCCCTTTCCGCAGGCGTCGTCCTGATGGTCCTCATGGCCATCGCCTTCATGGGCGGCCTGTTCTTCGTCACGTTCTACTTGCAGAACGTGCATGGGCAGAGCCCCATCGAGGCGGGCCTGCACCTGCTCCCGCTCACCGGAATGATGATCGTCGGCTCACCGCTGGCGGGCGTACTGATCACCAAGCTGGGCCCGCGCGTTCCGCTGGCCGGCGGCATGGCCCTCACCGCGATCGCCATGTACGGCATGTCGACGCTGGAGACCGACACCGGCAGCGCGGCGATGTCCCTCTGGTTCGCGCTCCTCGGCCTCGGCCTCGCCCCGGTGATGGTCGGCGCCACCGAGGTCATCGTCGGCAACGCCCCGCTGGAACTGTCCGGTGTCGCCGGTGGTCTCCAGCAGGCCGCGATGCAGATCGGCGGCAGCCTCGGTACGGCCGTACTGGGCGCTGTGATGACGTCCAAGGTCGACAGCGATCTCGCGGGCAACTGGGTGGACGCCGGCCTTCCGCCGCTCACCGACGCTCAACTGGCCCAGGCTTCGCAGGCGGTTCAGCAGGGCGCCGCCCCGGTGCCCGAAGGCACCCCGGTGGAGATCGCCGCGAAGATCACCGACGTCGCGCACGACACGTTCATCTCCGGCATGAGCCTGGCATCCCTCGTCGCTGCCGGAGTGGCCACCGTCGCGGTCCTGGTCGCGTTCCTGACCAAGCGCGGCGAGAACGCGGAGGCGGGCGCCGGAGCCGCGCACATCTGACGCGTTCACCTATCAGGGTGACAAGGCTAAAGATCGCTCGCACCGGACACACACCCTGGACCACAGTGGCGGACCGAGGTCCTGCGCGCGCTGCCGGAGGGGAGCGGCGCGCGCAGACGGAATTAGCTCGATCGTGTGATCATCCACTTGCGGGCTTGTGGAGTCCTGGTCCGACCGGGCTAACGTGATCCTGCGATCTGGGACGCCGGGTACGGCGTCAGCGTGCGGGGCCCCTGCTCCACCGGAGTGATGGTTCAGGGCCTCTCCGTCGCCTCTAACTGCACCCAATTGGCCAGGTCGCGCAGGGAACTGGCCTCCCGGGCTCGGACCACGTACAGGATGCGTGTCGCCGCCCCGGGGTTGAGTACGCCGGGGACCTGGGGGTACCTCCCACGCCCTTGAGGCAGTGGGGGAGCGCCCAAGACCGTTCGGGGCGTGCGGCTGAGCGGGCTCACTCACGCTCGGTCCACAGGAACGGTACCCGCCGTTCTGTACTCGAACGGTCCGCAGTGAGAGAAAAGGGCAGGGCCCCTCGGCAACCAAAGCCGAGGGGCCCTCAGTGGCCCTACGGTCATAGGCGCTGCTTCGGCACAGCCCCTCCAGAAGACCGCAACGCCGCGACCTCCGCCCGCAGCAACCGAACCTCCTCCGTCAGCTCAGCGATCGCCGCCGTCTGCCGCCGCTCCTCCGCGTCATCCTTCTCGAACCGCGCGATGAACCACGCGGCGATGTTCGCGGTCACCACACCCAACAACGCGATCCCCGACAGCATCAGCCCAACCGCCAACACCCGCCCCAGCCCAGTGGTCGGCGCGTGATCCCCGTACCCCACGGTCGTCATCGTGGTGAACGACCACCACACGGCATCGCCCAGCGTATGGATGTTCCCGTCCGGCGAGTTCCGCTCCACGGACAGCACCGCCAGCGACCCGAACATCAGCAGCCCGACCACCGACCCGCCGACGTACGTCGTGAGCCGTATCTGCGAAGCGATCCGCGCCCGCTGCCCGACCAGCAACAACGTCGCCACCACCCGCAGCAATCGCAGCGGCTGGATCATCGGCAGCACCACCGCGCACAGGTCCAGCCAGTGCGACCGTACGAACTCCCGCCGGCGCTCGGCGAGCGCGACCCGGACGAGGTAGTCGAACGCGAACGCGCCCCACACCGCCCACTCGGTGACCTCGCACCACCACTTCACGTCCGCGCTCGCGTCCGGCTGGACGATCGGTACGGCGTACGCGACGGCGAAGACCGCGGCCAGACCGAACAGCGGCTGCTGTGTGTGCTGTTCCCAACGGGCCTGCGCCGAGCCCGATCGCTGCTTCATGCTCCGCATCGTAGAAAACGCGTCGTAGAAAACGTGAAGGGGTGGTGAACCCATGGGTCCACCACCCCCTTGACACCGAGCTTCAGGACGGCTCAGCCAGCGCAGTGTTTACGCGTCGCCGCCCGCCGCGCCCGGGTCGGCCGCGGCCACGTCGAGCAGCTGGTACCGGTCGATCGCCTGCTTCAGTGCCGACCGGTCGACCTTGCCCTCGCGGGCGAGCTCGGTCAGCACCGCGACCACGATCGACTGGGCGTCGATGTGGAAGTACCGCCGGGCCGCACCCCGCGTGTCGGCGAAACCGAACCCGTCGGCGCCCAGCGACTGGTACGTCCCCGGCACCCACCGCGAGATCTGGTCCGGCACCGACCGCATCCAGTCGGAGACGGCCACGAACGGCCCCTCGGCGCCGTTCAGCTTCCGCGTCACGTACGGGACGCGCTGCTCCTCCTCGGGGTGCAGCAGGTTGTACCGCTCCACGTCGATCGCCTCGCGGCGCAGCTCGTTCCAGGAGGTCGCCGACCAGACGTCCGCCTTGACGTTCCACTCGTCGGCGAGGATCGCTTGCGCCTCGACCGCCCACGGCACCGCGACACCGGAGGCGATGATCTGCGCCGGGATCGCGCCGGACTCGCCGGCCTTGAAGCGGTGGATGCCCTTGAGGATGCCGTCCACGTCGACATCGGCGGGCTCGGCCGGGTGCTGGATCGGCTCGTTGTAGACGGTGAGGTAGTAGAAGACGTCCTCGCCCGGCTTGCCGTCGGCGGTCTCGCCGTACATCCGGCGCAGACCGTCCTTCACGATGTGCGCGATCTCGTACCCGAACGCCGGGTCGTAGGCGACACAGCCCGGGTTGGTGGAGGCCAGCAACTGCGAGTGGCCGTCCGCGTGCTGGAGACCCTCACCGGTCAGCGTCGTACGCCCGGCGGTCGCTCCCAGCACAAAGCCACGCGCCAACTGGTCGGCCATCTGCCAGAACTGGTCGCCGGTGCGCTGGAAACCGAACATCGAGTAGAAGACGTACACCGGGATGAGCGGCTCGCCGTGTGTCGCGTACGCCGAACCGGCCGCGATCAGCGACGCCGTGCAGCCCGCCTCGGAGATGCCGTCGTGCAGCATCTGCCCGGTCGGCGACTCCTTGTACGCGAGCAGCAGCTCGCGGTCCACCGACTCGTACTGCTGGCCGAGCGGGTTGTAGATCTTCGCGCTCGGGAAGAAGGAGTCCATGCCGAACGTGCGGTACTCGTCCGGCGCGATCAGCACGAACCGCTTGCCGATCTCCTTGTCCCGCATGAGGTCCTTCAGCAGTCGTACGAACGCCATGGTCGTGGCGATCGACTGCTGGCCGGAGCCCTTCTTCACGCTCGCGTACGTCTTGTCTTCCGGCAGCGGGAGCGGCTTGGCGCGCACGACACGCGTGGGGACGTAACCGCCGAGCCCCTTGCGGCGGTCGTGCATGTACTGGATCTCCTCGGAGTTCCGCCCGGGGTGGTAGTACGGCGGAAGCCCGCTCTCCAGCTCCTTGTCGGAGATCGGCAGGTGGAGGCGGTCGCGGAAGCCCTTGAGGTCGGCGACCGTCAGCTTCTTCATCTGGTGCGTGGCGTTGCGGCCCTCGAAGTTCGGGCCCAGCGTCCAGCCCTTGATCGTCTTGGCCAGGATGACCGTCGGCTGGCCCTTGTGTTCGTAAGCCGCCTTGTAGGCCGCGTAGATCTTGCGGTGGTCGTGACCGCCACGGCCCAGGTGCAGGATCTGGTCGTCGGTCATGTTCTCGACCATCGCGCGCAGCCGGTGGTCGTCACCGAAGAAGTGGTCGCGGATGTACGCGCCGGTCTCGGTGGCGTACGTCTGGAACTGGCCGTCCGGCGTGGTGTTCATCTTGTTGACCAGCACACCGTCGCGGTCCTGCGCGAGCAGCGGGTCCCAGGTGCGGTCCCACACCAGCTTGATGACGTTCCAGCCGGCGCCCCGGAAGACCGACTCCAGCTCCTGGATGACCTTGCCGTTGCCGCGCACCGGGCCGTCGAGGCGCTGGAGGTTGCAGTTGACGACGAAGGTCAGGTTGTCGAGGCTCTCGCGCGCGGCGATCGTCAGCTGGCCGAGCGACTCCGGCTCGTCCATCTCGCCGTCGCCGAGGAACGCCCAGACGTGGGACTTGGAGGTGTCCGCGATCCCGCGCGCCTCCATGTACCGGTTCATCCGCGCCTGGTAGATCGCGCCCAGCGGACCGAGGCCCATGGACACGGTCGGGAACTCCCAGAAGTCCGGCATCAGGCGCGGGTGCGGGTAGCTGGACAGGCCGTTGGGGGCCTTCGACTTCTCCTGGCGGAAGGCGTCGAGCTGCGGCTCGCCGAGCCGGTCGAGGAGGAACGCGCGGGCGTAGATGCCCGGGGAGGCGTGCCCCTGGAAGAAGATCTGGTCGCCGCCGTCGCCCCCGTCCTTGCCCCGGAAGAAGTGGTTGAAGCCCACGTCGTAGAGGGAGGCGGACGACGCGAACGTCGCGATGTGACCGCCGACGCCGATGCCGGGGCGCTGCGCCCGGGACACCATCACGGCGGCGTTCCACCGGGTCGCGTTGAGGATCTTCCGCTCGATCTCCTCGTTGCCCGGGAAGAACGGCTCGCTCTTGGTGGGGATGGTGTTGACGTAGTCCGTGCTGCGCATCTCGGGCACGGCCACGCGCTTCTCGCGGGCCCGCTCGATGAGCCGGAGCATCAGATAGCGCGCACGCTCACGGCCGCGCTCGTCCACGGCGGCGTCGAGCGAGTCCAGCCACTCCTGGGTCTCCTCGGGGTCGAAGTCAGGGACCTGACTCGGAAGGCCGCCAATGATGATCGGATTGCGATCGGATCCGGAAGCCACGCTGTTCCTTAGCTGTCAGAGGGCCACTCTTCATGGGTATTCATGGGTGCCTGCACCGTTCCCCATCGTGTACCTCGGGGGCGCAAACGTCATCTCTACCGAGAGGTAACCAGGGCGATTACTTGCTCCGTAAAGGTAGTAGAGCCATTCGGCCCTCGTACCCCCGGATGCTTACCGAATGCACAAACCGGGCAGATGGGTGTGTCGTGTGTCACCTGTGCCTGTGAGTCCGCGCAGAGAGTTGCGGTGACACGGCCCGGATCGTCACCGTTTCGGCGGTCTCCGAGGCTGGGTACTTGCGCGATCCGTCCCGCCCGTGTGGACTACGGCCAACGCCTCGCGTGCGCGCGTGGCTGATATCCCGGGGGCAACCCCACCCGAACATGATCAGGAGGCAACCCGTGAGCGCGACCGCGGACCACGCGGAGGAGCGGACGAACCCTGCCGTCAGGCTGGGGTTCCAGCCCGAGCAGGTGGTCCAGGAGATCGGCTACGACGACGATGTCGACCAGGAGCTCCGCGAGTCCATCGAGGAAGTCGTAGGCAGTGAGCTCGTCGACGAGGACTACGACGACGTGGCCGATGCCGTCGTGCTGTGGTTCCGCGACGACGACGGCGACCTCACCGATGTGCTGGTGGACGCCACCACGTACATCGAGGAGGGTGGCTCGATCCTGCTGCTGACGCCCAAGACCGGGCGGGACGGCTATGTGGAGCCCAGCGACATTTCGGAGGCCGCGACGACTGCGGGGTTGTCCGCGTCGAAGAGTGTCAGCGTCGGCAAGGACTGGAGTGGGAGCCGGCTGGTGACGCCGAAGGCCGCGAAGTCCAAGAGGTGACGTTCGCCTGAGAGCTCGGGCGGTTCTGTGCGTCGGCGGCTGCGGATTCGTGGTGGCTGGTCGCGCACGCGCGGCGGAGCCGCATATCGACTGAGCCTCGCGCCCCTTTTTGCGGGGCGCCCCTGATGGGGCGCCCCGCTCTTCTGCGTAGGCTGGGCCACCCGTACAGCCCAGGAAGGGACGCAGGAGAATCATGGCGATCCAGGTCGGCGACAAGGCCCCCGACTTCGAGCTCAAGGACAACCACGGCGCCACCGTGAAGCTCTCGGACTTCCGGGGGGAGAAGAACGTGGTGGTGCTCTTCTACCCGTTCGCGTTCACCGGCGTGTGCACCGGCGAGCTGTGCGAGCTGCGGGACAACCTGCCGAAGTTCGTGAACGACGACGTGCAGCTGCTGGCGGTGTCGAACGACTCGATCCACACGCTGCGGGTGTTCGCGGAGCAGGAGGGGCTGGAGTACCCGCTGCTGTCCGACTTCTGGCCGCACGGCGAGGTCAGCCGCGCGTACGGCGTCTTCGACGCGGACAAGGGCTGCGCGGTGCGCGGCACGTTCATCATCGACAAGGAGGGCGTCGTCCGCTGGACCGTCGTCAACGCCCTGCCGGACGCCCGTGACCTGAACGAGTACGTCGCCGCCCTCGGCGCCCTGTGAATCGACACCCTGTGATTTGTCCGTCCCAGGGCCTGCGGCGGGCGGGAACCCCTCACTAGGATCGACACGTTGATCCGATACCAACGCAACACGGGGCTCCCCGCCCCTGACGACATAGGGAGGACTCGTGGGAGTCAGCCTCAGCAAGGGCGGCAACGTATCGCTGACCAAGGAGGCCCCGGGCCTGACCGCGGTCATCGTTGGTCTGGGGTGGGACATCCGCACCACGACCGGCACCGACTTCGACCTGGACGCCAGCGCCCTGCTGCTGGATGCCTCGGGCAAGGTCAGCAGCGACGCCAACTTCGTCTTCTTCAACAACCTCAAGAGCCCCGACGGCTCGGTCGAGCACACCGGTGACAACCTCACGGGTGAGGGCGAGGGCGACGACGAGCAGATCAAGGTCAACCTCGCGGGTGTCCCGGCCGAGATCGAGAAGATCGTCTTCCCCGTCTCGATCTACGACGCCGAGAACCGCCAGCAGTCCTTCGGCCAGGTCCGCAACGCGTTCATCCGCGTGGTGAACCAGGCGGGCGAGGCGGAGATCGCCCGTTACGACCTCTCCGAGGACGCCTCCACCGAGACCGCCATGGTCTTCGGCGAGCTGTACCGGCACGGAGCCGAGTGGAAGTTCCGTGCCATCGGCCAGGGTTACGCCTCGGGTCTGCGCGGTATCGCCGCGGACTTCGGTGTGAACGTCTGAGTCTCGGGGGAAGTCCCACAAGACTCACCAATGTCCGGCGCCGCTGTCATTCGACAGCGGCGCCGGATGTGCTCGTCACACATGATCCAAATCGGGGAGGACCAGCAGCATGGGTGTCACGCTCGCCAAGGGGGGCAATGTCTCCCTCTCCAAGGCCGCGCCGAACCTCACGAAGGTGATGGTAGGGCTCGGCTGGGACGTCAGGACCACCACCGGAGCCGCCTTCGACCTGGACGCCAGCGCGCTGCTGTGCCAGAACGGACGGGTGCTGGGGGACGAGTGGTTCATCTTCTACAACCAGCTCACGAGCCCGGACGGCTCGGTCGAGCACACCGGTGACAACCTCACCGGCGAGGGCGACGGCGACGACGAGTCGCTGATCATCGACCTCAGCAAGGTGCCGGCCCACTGCGACAAGATCGTCTTCCCGGTCTCCATCCATGACGCGGAGAACCGCGGCCAGGCCTTCGGCCAGGTCAGCAACGCCTTCATCCGCGTCGTCAACCAGGCCGACGGCCAGGAACTGGCCCGCTACGACCTCTCCGAGGACGCCTCCACCGAGACCGCGATGATCTTCGGCGAGGTCTACCGCTACGGCGCGGAGTGGAAGTTCCGGGCGGTCGGCCAGGGGTACGCGTCGGGTCTGCGCGGCATCGCACTGGACTTCGGGGTCAACGTTTCTTAGTTTCATGTGGTGCGACGTGTTGTGAATGACGGTACTTGTTGCGCAATATGAGCTAAAGCCGGGGTTGTGTGGGCCACGAGGGGCAGAGGACTAGACTTCGGTTCAAAGTTTCGTAAAGCCGCGCGCGGCGCGGGGGAACGCCGTACACACACGATTGGGTAGCCAGTGGTTCTGAAAACCTTCGGCTGGTCGTTCGCGGTCACCGCGCTCGGCTTGGTCGCAGCGGTTCTCTACGGTGGATGGGCCGCGTTCGGTATCGTCGCGATCCTGTCCGTCCTGGAGATCTCGCTGTCGTTCGACAACGCGGTGGTCAACGCCGGGATCCTGAAGAAGATGAATGCCTTCTGGCAGAAGATCTTCCTCACCATCGGCATCCTCATCGCCGTCTTCGGTATGCGCCTGGTGTTCCCCGTCGTGATCGTCGCGATCAGCGCCAAGCTGGGCCCGATCGAGGCCGTCGACCTGGCGCTCACCGACAAGGACCAGTACCAGCAGTACGTGACCGACGCCCACCCGTCGATCGCCGCCTTCGGCGGTATGTTCCTGCTGATGATCTTCCTGGACTTCATCTTCGAGGACCGGGAGATCAAGTGGCTGGCCTGGCTGGAGCGGCCGCTGGCGAAGCTCGGCAAGATCGACATGCTGTCGGCCTGTATCGCGATGATCGTCCTGCTGATCACCTCGATGACCTTCGCGACCAACGCCCACCAGCATGGCGGCGCGCACGTCGACAAGGCGCAGACGGTTCTGATCTCCGGGCTCGCGGGCCTCATCACGTATCTCGTCGTCGGCGGTCTCTCCGGCTACTTCGAGGACAAGCTCGAGGAAGAGGAGGAGCGCGAGCACGAGGAGGAAGAAGCGGCGGAGCGCACGGGCAAGCCGCGCTCGGCCGTCGCCCTCGCCGGCAAGGCCGCGTTCTTCATGTTCCTCTACCTGGAGGTCCTGGACGCGTCCTTCTCCTTCGACGGTGTCATCGGCGCCTTCGCCATCACCAACGACATCGTCCTGATGGCGCTGGGCCTCGGTGTCGGCGCGATGTACGTCCGGTCGCTGACCGTGTACCTGGTCCGCCAGGGCACCCTCGACGACTACGTCTACCTGGAGCACGGCGCGCACTACGCGATCGGCGCGCTCGCCGCGATCCTGCTCGTCACCATCCAGTACGAGATCAACGAGTTCATCACCGGTTCCATCGGTGTCATCCTGATCGGCTGGTCCTTCTGGTCCTCCGTCCGCCGCAACAAGGCGCTGGCGGCCGCGGAGGGAAAAGCTGACGCCGCCGACAAGGCGGAGGTCTCTTCCGGGGTGTGACCACCCTCGGGGTGAGGGAACGCTCTGAGCGGGGCGGCCGACGAGGACTCCTCCTCGTCGGC
>NZ_VTHJ01000014.1:150616-163849 GCF_008386495.1 Streptomyces tailanensis
TGGCGCGGACGGGCCTCGGAGTTCGACGCGGGCAGCGCGGCGACCAACGCGATCGAGCTGACCAAACGGCACCAGAAGGTGTCGCTCAGCAAGCAGAACGCCGCCGCAGGGCATCTGCGGGTCAACCTGTCCTGGCGGATGCGGACGTCCGACATCAGCGGGCCCAAACGGCAGAGTGTGCTGCGGCATCCGTTCCAGGCGCTGAAGCCGGAGCCCGTGCAGGCGCACAGCCAGTCCATGGTCAACGTCGACCTCGACCTCGGGTGCCTGTACGAGCTGGCCGACGGGACCAAGGGGGTCGTCCAGCCGCTGGGCGGCTTCCTCGGCGACATCAACGACCCGCCGTACATGCGGCTCAGCGGCGACGACCGGTTCGGGTCGGGGTCCGGCGAGACGATGTACATCAACCTCGACCACCGGGACGACTTCAAGCGGATGCTCGTCTTCGTCTACATCTACGACCAGACGCCGGCGTTCGACCGTACGCACGCCGTCGTCACGCTGTACCCCAGCAATGGGCCGCGGATCGAGATAGGTCTGGACGAGCGGCACTCGCAGGCGCGGTCGTGCGCGGTGGTTCTGATCGAGAACGTCAAGGGCGAGATCGTTGTGCGCCGGGAAGTGAAGTTCGTGTACGGCTTCCAGGCTGAGCTTGATCGGTTGTATGGGTGGGGGTTGCAGTGGGGGCGGGGATATAAGAGCAAGGCGGATCGCTGACGCCTGACCCTGAAAGTGCCCCCGGTTACAAGTCCCTCAGCGGCCGATGAACTGTGGGCCCTGCGGGGGCAGGCGGAAGTTGGGGTCCAGGGCTGCCGCTGCTGTGGCCGGGTGCGGGTAGCCGTAGGCCGGCTGGGACGGCTGGTGCGTGGGGGCCGCCGGGGGGTAGCCGTACGCCGGTTGGGACGGGACTCCGGTGGCGGGCTGCTCCGGGGGAAGCGGGGCCGAGACTTCCGGGGCCGGGGTCTGGGTGGTGGTCGCCGCCGCTTCCGACTCGTCGACCGAGATGCCGTAGTCCACGGCGAGGCCCTGGAGGCCGTTGGTGTAGCCCTCGCCGAGCGCGCGGAACTTCCAGCCGCCGCCGCGGCGGTAGAGCTCGCCGCAGATGAGGGCGGTCTCCTCGCCGGTCTCGGGCCTGATGTCGAAGTAGGCCAGCGGCTCGGCGTCGGCGACCGTGGCGTCGTAGATCAGGATGCGCAGGGACCGTACGCGATCGAAGGTGACGTCGTCGGCGGAGGCCACGAGGAGAATCTGGCCGACGGCGGACTCGACACCCGCGAGATCGGTCTGGATCGTGTCGGTGAGGCCCTCGGCGACCCGCTTCTTGCCGAGCCGCCACACCGTGCCCGAGGGATGGCGCGGCTGGTTGTAGAAGACGAAGTCCTCGTCGGACCGTACGCGTCCGTCGAGGCCGAGGAGCAGCGCCGAGGCGTCGACTTCCGGGGCACCCTGTCCGGGCGCCCAGCGCAGCACGGCGCGGACCGCCGTGGCTTCGATCGGGACGTTCGACCCCTTCAGCATCGCGTGCGTCATGCCGTCATCCTGCCCTCTCGGTCCTGATCACGACAACGCGGGGGCGAGGAACCGCCGGTGACGCGTCGGCGGAACGGTCTGTGGACCTGCGGAACGTCTGTGGAACCGTCGAGTGCCCGACATGGCCGGGTTACCAGATCTTCACGCCCGGCGGGAACTGATGTCACACATTTGTACGTACTATTACCGGCCACCATCGCGACGGCCGCCTAGCAGCCACGGGGGAACCACATGCGTCATTTCGGGCATATCGCCCCTGAGGAGCGTCAGCGCCTCTTCCACCGGGAGCCGGGTGAGTTCGACGCCGACTCCCCGGCCCGCGTGCTCGCCGCCGCCCTCGGCGCCACGCTCTACAGCCCTGCGACCCGGGAGCGGCTGGCCGACGACATCGTCAAGCAGGTCGGGCGCGGAGTCGTCTCCATGGTGCTGTGCCTGGAGGACTCGATCGACGACGCGGAGGTCGTCGGCGCCGAGGAGAACCTGGTCGGGCAGTTCACCGACCTCGCCGGACGGCCGGATGTCGAGCTTCCGCTGCTGTTCATCCGGGTCCGCTTCCCGGAGCAGATACCCGACCTTGTACGGCGCCTCGGCCCCGCCGTGCGGCGTCTGTCCGGATTCGTACTGCCGAAGTTCACCGAGGATCGCGGTATCGCCTTCCTGGAGGCGCTCACCGCGGCCGAGGCGGCTAGCGGGCGGCGGCTGTTCGCGATGCCCGTACTGGAATCGCCCGAGCTGATGTATCGCGAGACGCGCGTAGACGCCCTCCAGGGCATCGCCCACACCGTCGACAAGTACCGCGACCGTGTCCTCGCCCTGCGCCTCGGCGTCACCGACTTCTGCTCCTCGTACGCGCTGCGCCGGCCGCCGGACATGACCGCGTACGACGTCCAGATCGTCGCCTCCGTGATCGCGGACGTGGTGAACGTGCTGGGGCGCGCGGACGGGACCGGGTTCACCGTGACCGGGCCGGTGTGGGAGTACTTCCGGGTCCAGGAGCGGATGTTCAAGCCGCAGCTGCGCACCAGCCCCTTCCTCGCGAACCGGGCCGTGGACCTGCGCGAGTCGCTCATCGAGCACGCCCTGGACGGCCTGCTCCGGGAGATCTCCCTCGACCACGCCAACGGGCTGCTCGGCAAGACCTGCATCCACCCCTCGCACGTGCTGCCGGTGCACGCGCTGTCCGTGGTCAGCCACGAGGAGTACGGCGACGCCCAGGACATCCTGCGGCCCGAGCGGGGCGGCGGTGGAGTCCTGCGCTCCGCCTCCCGCAACAAGATGAACGAGGTCAAGCCGCATCGGGCCTGGGCGGAGAGGGTTCTGCAGCGGGCCGAGGTCTTCGGTGTGGCCCGGGAGGACATCGGGTTCGTGGATCTGTTGGCGGCGGGGTTGCCCGACTGAGATCCGGTTCGAGTCCTGACAGTCCTGACCTCCCACGCCCGCATTCACGCCGTACCGATGCCGTACCTACGTCGTACCGACAAGGAATCGATGATTAACGCAGCGAACGACACGAACGACACGACCGACCCGACCGGCCCCGTCGCCCCGGTCTGGTCCGGGACCTGGGTCGCCGAGCGGCTCGGGATCGAGCTGGTCGGGGACGGGGAGTTGAGCGGGCTGCTCGGGCTCGCGCTGCGGCGCAACCCCAAGCGGGCGCATCTGCTGGTGTCGAACGTGCTCGGCAAGCATGTGCCGCAGTCGCCGGCCGTCGTGTACGGGCACGGGTTCGAGCTGGGACGGCGGGTGCGGGAACTGCTCGGCGCCGCCGGGGCGCGGAACGCCGTCGTCCTCGGATACGCCGAGACGGCCACCGGGCTCGGGCACTCGGTCGCGGACGGGGTGGGCGAGGCGCCCTACCTGCACTCCACCCGGCGGCCCGTCGCGGGCGTCGAACAAGCCGGTGGCTTCGAGGAGTCCCACTCCCACGCGACCTCGCATCTGCTGCTGCCGGAGGATCCGACGCTGCTCGCGGGGCGGGGGCCGCTGGTGCTCGTCGACGACGAGTTCTCCACCGGGAACACGGTCCTCAACACCATTCGCGCCCTGCACGAGCGGTATCCGCGTGACCGGTACGTCGTCGTGGCGCTCGTCGACATGAGGTCGGCGGCCGATCAGGGGCGGCTGGCCGAGTTCGCGCGGGAGATCGGGGCGCGGGTGAATCTCGTCGCCGCGGCGAAGGGGACGGTGCGGCTGCCGGAGGGGGTGCTGGAGAAGGGGCAGGCGCTGGTCGCGGAGTACGAGGGTGCGGCCGGGGTGCCCGCCTCGGGAGGCGCGGCGCCGCGGGTCACCAGGGTGGAGCTGGACTGGCCGGCCGGGGTGCCGGACGGGGGGCGCCATGGCTTCACGCCGGCGCATCGCAGGCGTTTGGAGGCCGCGCTGCCCGACCTGGCCGGCCGTCTCGCCGAGGCCCTGCCGCCGGGGGCCCGGCGGGTGCTGGTGCTCGGCTTCGAGGAACTGATGTACGCGCCGTTGTGCCTGGCGAGGGAGCTGGAGCGGGTTGTGGGGGGCGGTGTGTCGGGGGTGGAGATACGGTTCTCCACGACCACGCGGTCGCCTGTGCTGGCGGTGGACGACCCCGGCTACGCGATACGCAGCCGGATCGTCTTCCCCGCGCACGACGAGCCCGCGGACGGGCCGGGGGAGCGGTACGCGTACAACGTGGCCGGGGGCGGGTTCGACGCGGTGGTGGCCGTCGTCGACTCGGTGGCGGACACGGCCGCGCTGCACGCCGGTGACGGCCTGCTGGCGACGCTCGCCGCGCATACGCCGAGCGTGCTGCTCGCCGTAGTGCCGTCGTACGTGCCGCCGTATGTGATGAAGAACGCGGCGGGGTTGTCGTCCCTGCCCCCGCACAGCCACGAAAGGTCCCCCATGCTGTCCGAGCCCCTGCGTGGCCCCGACTTCTCCTCCTACGCGCCGGAAGAGGTCGGATGGCTGCTCCAGGATCTCTCGGAGGTGACCTTGGAGGCGCCGACCGAGGAGCGGGAGGAGGCGATCCAGAGTGGTGGGGCGCACTACGCGGAGTCGTTGCCGGTGGAGTATCAGCCGAGTGAGCAGTACCAGGCTCTTTTCCACAGTGCGCTCGACGCCTCCTCCGATCGGATCGCCCTGGCTGTGGGGGTCGTGACCGAGACCGTGCTGGCCGAGCGGTCGCCTCGGCCCGTCATCGTGTCGCTCGCCCGTGCCGGTACGCCCGTGGGGGTGCTCATGCGGCGGTGGGCGCAGTACCGGCACGGGGTGGAGCTGCCGCACTATGCCGTGTCGATCGTGCGTGGGCGCGGGATCGATGCCAACGCACTGCGCTGGCTGGCGGCTCACCATGACCCGGCCGATGTCGTCTTCGTGGACGGCTGGACGGGGAAGGGAGCGATCACTCGTGAACTCGCCGCGGCCATCGAGGAGTTCGAGGCGTCGGAGGGGATCACCGGGTTCGATCCGGAGATCGCCGTGCTCGCCGACCCGGGGTCCTGCGTGCGGACGTACGGGACCAGGGAGGACTTCCTCATTCCCTCCGCCTGCCTCAACTCGACCGTGTCCGGGCTGATTTCGCGGACCGTGCTGCGGTCGGACCTGGTGGGGCCGGACGACTTCCACGGGGCGAAGTTCTACCGGGAGCTGGCCGGGGCCGATGTGTCCGTGGACTTCCTGGACGCGATATCCGCCCGGTTCGCCGGGGTCGCGGACGCGGTGGACTCCCGTACCAAGGAACTGCTCTCCGCCGACCGTACGCCCACCTGGGAGGGCTGGGCGGCCGTCGAGCGGATCAGCGAGGAGTACGGGATCCACGACGTGAACCTGGTCAAGCCCGGTGTCGGCGAGACCACCCGGGTGCTGTTGCGCCGCGTACCGTGGAAGATCCTCGCGCGGGCCGGCGCGGGCGCGGACCTCGACCATGTACGTCTGCTCGCCGAACAGAGAGGGGTACCGGTGGAAGAGGTGGCCGAACTGCCGTACACCTGCGTGGGGTTGATCCACCCCCAGTACACGCGGGGCGCGACCGGCGCCGACGGCAAGGCGGTGGCTGTCTGATGCCCGGGACTCAGGTACCTCACATGCCTCAGGTGCCTCACGTGCTGGTCGCCAGCGATCTCGACCGCACGCTCATCTACTCGGCCGCCGCGCTCGCGCTGACCATGCCGGACGCGCGGGCGCCCCGGCTGCTCACGGTCGAGGTGCACGAGAGCCGGCCGTTGTCGTACATGACCGAGACGGCGGCGGGGCTGCTGACCGAACTCGGGGACGCGGCGGTGTTCGTACCGACGACCACCCGGACGCGTAAGCAGTACCAGCGGATCAATCTGCCAGGGCCCGCGCCGAAGTACGCGATCTGCGCGAATGGTGGGCATCTGTTGGTGGACGGGGTCACCGATGCGGCGTGGCATGAGGGGGTGCTCGCCCGGCTCGCCTCCGAGTGCGCGCCCTTGAGTGAGGTGCGGGATCATCTGGCGGCCACCGCCGATCCGGCCTGGGTGCGCAAGCATCGGGTCGCGGAGGATCTGTTCGTCTACCTCGTCGTCGAGCGGGAGTCGCTGCCCGAGGAGTGGGTGAAGGATCTGGCTGTTTGGGCCGAGAACCGGGGGTGGACGGTGTCCCTCCAGGGACGGAAGCTGTACGCCGTGCCGAAGCCGCTCACCAAGTCGGCGGCCATGCGGGAGGTTGCGCGGCGGACGGGGGTTGAGTTGACGGTGGCCGCGGGGGATTCGTTGCTGGACGCGGATCTGTTGCTCGCGGCGGATCGGGCGTGGCGGCCTGGGCATGGGGAGTTGGCGGACGTGGGGTGGGGTGGGCCGGCGGTTACCGCGCTGGCGGAGCGGGGGGTTCTTGCCGGGGAACGGATTCTCAGGGAGTTTTTGAAAGCCTCGCGGGAGGGTTGAGCGGGGTTCCGGTGTCGGTGCCGGTCAGGGGGAGGGGCGTGTTGTGCGTTACGGGCTGAGGGTTCGTCGTGGCTTGTCGCGTCCACGCGGCGGAGCCGCGGATGTCACAGCCCCGCGTCCCTTTCGTGCCGGCCCTCCTCGGGAAGCGCAGCTGGTCTTCCGGCCGGGGCCGGCGCAGGTCGCCGCGCCCGTGCTGGGCGGCCTGCTGGTCGGTACCGCGCTGGTGTACGTGCTCCTGGCGGTCACCGGTGAGCGAATGACGGCGGGGGAGCTGTGGTCGTGCGTCTCGGCGGCCTTGCTCGCGAACGCGGTCCTGCCGCTGCTGTCCCCGTCATACGGCGTCGAACTCACCGACAGCCGACTTGTCATCCGGGGGGCCGGGCGGCGCGAGATCGAGTGGAGAGACGTCACCGGCCTGGAGGTCCGCAGGACTGTCGGGGTCCGGACGGTCGTCGTCTCGGTGTCCGACGGGCGCCGGATACCGCTGCGCGCGCCGACGTCCCTCCTGGACCGCCGCTTCGACGACAGGGCGCGGGTCCTCACGGACTGGTGGACCGCTCGCCGAGGTGGCAAACCCGACTGAACGCGCATCGGCCCACAGCCGTTGATCGAAGTGTGTTGATCAACCGCAGCAGCCGCCGCCGCAGCACCCGCCACCACCACCGCCTCCGCCCGCCCGGGGCGCGGATGCGGGCGCGGTGGCCGAGCCGCCGACCGCGACCGTCGACAGGAGCTTGACCGTGTCCGGGTGGCCCGAGGGGCAGTCCGCGGGGGCGGACGACTCGGCCATGGGGCGGCTGAGTTCGAAGGTGTCGCCGCAGGTCCGGCAGCGGTACTCGTAACGAGGCATACGGACAGGTTAGCCGGGGGGCGTGCGGTGGCTGTCGTTCCGCTTTCGACTGTTGGATTACACTGGCCAAATTTTCACGCTGCTGACCGGAGCAGTTGTGAAAGTGACTGATAATTTGTGGTCGCTGTGTGGAGGCCGGAAGGCCGGGGGAACAGGGGGCTCGTAGTCGCGTGAGTGGCGGCTGCGACTGTTCACACGGGCGATGCCAAGTGGGGAGGGGGGACGGCCATGATCGCTGTCCTGTGCCGATCGGGAGCCAGATGTCCCGGTCGAATAGTCGCCGGGCACGGGCGAAAGGTTGCCGCGCACTGCCGAATCGTTGCTGCGCATCGCTCGGGTCGCCGGTGCGGGGGAGCCCGCCGTGGCTAGCCGGGAGGAACCTCAGGAGGTGCCCTCGGAGTCCGACCTCACCATGCAGTTGAAGATCCCGGTCGCCCCGGCGGACGAGACGATGCAGCTGCGGGTGTTGGAGCCGGGTGTGCTCGACGGCCGCGAGGAGGAGCCGAAGCCGGGCGGGCGGGGGCGGCGCAAGGCGCCCAGGCCGTCTGTTCGAGCCAGATTTCTCGCCGTCGTCGGCGCGCGCCTCGCCCCGTTCGTCCCCTTCCTCCGCCGGATGCGTCCGCGGTACCCGCGTCCGGGCCGTACCGACTGGCGCCGCTGGCTGCCGTCCTGGCGGCAGTGGCTGGGGGTCGGGGGCGCGGCCTTCGGGATCAGTAGCATGTTCCTCACCATCGCCTACGCCACCACCGACATACCGGACGACCTCAACACCTTCGCCACCCAGCAGGACAACGTGTACTTCTGGTCCGACGGCACCCCCATGGCCCGTACCGGCTGGGTGCGGCGGCAGGCGATGCCGCTGAAGGACGTCCCCGAGGACGTGCGCTGGGCGGTCCTCGCGGCGGAGAACGCGAGCTTCTACTCCGACCCCGGCATCTCCGTCAGCGGCATCACCCGCGCGCTGGTGCGCACCGTCGGTGAGGGCGATACGCAGGGCGGCTCGACGATCACCCAGCAGTACGTCAAGAACGTGTACCTGTCCCAGGACCGCTCGCTGGGCCGCAAGTTCGACGAGGCGATGATCGCGCTCAAGCTCGACAACAAGATGAGCAAGGACAAGATCCTGGAGGCCTACCTCAACACCAGCTGGTTCGGCCGCGGCACCTACGGCATCCAGCGGGCCGCCCAGGCGTACTACGGCAAGGACGTCAGCGACCTGAACGTCAGCGAGGCCGCCGTCCTCGCCTCCCTCCTCAAGGGCGCGGGCCTCTACGACCCCTCCCTCAGCCAGGCCAACCGCGACCGGGCCGTGGAGCGGTGGGAGTGGATCCTGGACCGGATGGTGTCCATCGGGAAGCTCTCCGAGTCCGAGCGCGCCAAGTACACCAAGTTCCCCGAGCCGCTCCACCAGTCCAACCAGTACGACACCGGCAAGCAGAGCGACTACCTGGTCGAACTGGCGGCCCAGTACGTGAAGAAGGCCGCGAACATCTCCGACCAGGAGTTCGACATGGGCGGCTACCAGATCTACACGACCTTCGACAAGAGCCGCCAGACCGAGCTGACCGACGCCGTCACCAAGGCGCGCAAGGAGGTCAAGGAGGACGCCCCGAAGAAGGCGGAGACCGCGCACTTCGGCGCTTCGTCGGTCGCCGCCGACGGGCGGATCCTCGCCGTCTACGGCGGCCCTGACCACCGTAGACAGGGCTTCAACGAGTCGAACGCGACCACCGTCCCGTCCGGTTCGGCCTTCCTGCCGTTCGTCTACGCCGCCGCCCTGGAGCACGGCGTCGTCAAGGAACGCGGCGGCGAGCCGACACCTGTCACCCCGCAGACGGTCTACGACGGCAACGACGACATCCCGGTGACCACACCCGAGGGGCCGTACTGGGATCGCGGCGGCGACAAGGTCAGATCGCACAACGACGGCAACAAGTCCTGGGGGCAGATCACCCTGCACGACGCGCTGGCCAACTCGGTGAACACACCCTTCATGCAGCTCGGCATGGACACCGGCCTGGACACCGTGCGCGACACCGCCGAGGCGGCCGGACTGCTCTCCTCCAGCCTCGGGGCGCAGGTGCCCGCGCTGTCCGTGGGCAGCGCCACGCCCAGCGCGATCCGGATGGCCAGCGGCTACAGCACGTTCGCCGCGCTGGGCGAGCACACCGAGCCGTACTCAGTGCGGAAGATCACCCACAACGGCTCCAAGGTGGCCCTGAACACGCCGAAGCCGAAGCGCGCGGTGGGCGGCGAGGTGGCCCGGCAGGTCACCGAGGCGCTCACGGACGCCTTCCGCACCGACCACCCCACCTCGCCCGGTGCCGCCTCCTTCGAGGTGGCGGGCAAGGGCGGGACCACCCAGGACGACAAGGCGGCCTGGTACGTCGGGACGACGCAGGACGTGTCGACCGCGGTCGTCGTCTACCGCATCGATCTGAGCAAGAGCCTGGAACCGCTGCCGCTCGACGGGATCGCCGGAACGCCCAACTCCGGTGTCCCCTACGACATCTGGTCCAGTGCGATGAGTATCGGCTGACCACCGATGAGCACCCGCACCCGCCAACCCTCGCAGAATGAGCCGTACATGACTCCTGGCAGCAAGCCGTCCAAGGGCCGCCGCCGCAAGGCCCGTCCGCCCCGCCGCACCACCCGGCCGCAGTTCCTGACCCTGGCCGCGCTCCTCGTCGTCGCCTCGCTCGCCGGCGGCTACATGGTGCTGAATCGTTCGGCCAGTACCACGCCGACCGCGTCGTCCGCCGGGGGCGGGAGCGACAAGGGGAGCGCCGACAAGACCGCCGAACCCAAGTGGGACGGCAAGACGAAGATCATCGGGGATGGCTCGACCTCCTACACCGGCCCGCAGAAAGGCCGGTTGAAGGCCGAACCGCTCAAGCCGGGCGAGAAGCCGCCGCAGTTCGTCGTCTTCTCCTGGGACGGCGCCCTGGCCGGCGACGACGAACTCTTCCAGCACTACCGGGAGATGGCGAAGAAGTACGACGCCCACATGACGTTCTTCCTCACCGGCATCTATCTGCTGCCCCAGAGCAAGAAGACCCTCTACGACGCGCCGCAGCACGACAAGGGCGACGCCGCGATCAGCTACCCCACCGACGAGCACATACGCACCACCATCGAGCAGCTCGGTAAGGCGTGGAAGGAGGGCAACGAGATAGGCACCCACTTCAACGGCCACTTCTGCGAGGCGAAGGGCGGCGGCGAGTGGAGCGTCGCGGAGTGGAAGCAGGAGATCGAGGAGTTCAACTCCTTCCTGGAGAACTGGAAGACCAACACCGGCTACACGGACATGGACCCGCTGCCCTTCGACCTCAAGGCCATAACCGGTGGCCGCGCCCCCTGCCTGGAGGGCCAGCAGAACCTGATGAAGGCCGCCAAGGAGTTCGGCTACCGCTACGACGCCAGCTCCCCGGGCAGCTTCCAGGTGTGGCCCGGCAAGAAGAACGGCATGTGGGACTTCCCGCTGCAGATGCTCCCGTACGACGACGACTACCAGGCCCTGTCGATGGACTTCAACTTCCTCTACAACCAGTCGAACGGCTCGACCGAGGGTGACCCGGCCCTGTACCCGACGTGGCAGCAGGAGACCATCGACACCTACATGGCCGGCTTCAACCGTGTCTACTACGGCAGCCGGGCGCCCCTGTTCATCGGCAACCACTTCGAGCAGTGGAACGGCGGCATCTACATGAACGCCGTCGACGAGGTGATCAAGAACGTGTGCACCAAGAAGGACGTCAAGTGCGTGTCCTTCGACGAACTGGCCGACTGGATGGACGTACAGAAGCCGGAGACCCTGGCGAACCTCCGCGCCCTGGACCCCGCGCAGGCGCCGTCGGACTGGTCGACAGTGGTCGAATAGTCTGCCCACGTCGCTGACTTGTTATTCCCCCTGGCCTTACTCCACTTGAGGAGGTCATGTAAAGATTCGCTGCCCGGGTACGACCACCCCGAGGTCAAGGAGAATCCCAGTGAGATCAAGGACGTTGAGCCTCGGCAGCTCGACCCTCGCGGCAGCCGCGCTGGCCGCCGCACTGCTTCCCGTCACCACCGCGCACGCCGCGGCGCCACCCAAGGTCACGAAGGCGACCAAGGACGCCTTCGGCCGCGTCGCCGACAACGTGCTCACCGACCGCACGGCCGTCCTGCTCGGCAGCAAGGCCGCCCGCAAGTCGCTGAAGCCCACCGGCGGCGTCAAGCTCTCCGCCGACCGGAAGAAGGCCGAGGACGGCAAGCTGTCCGCCCTCAAGGTCACCAAGTCCCGTCTCGCCGACCTGGGGGAGGCCTACACCTCGGCCACCACCGGCGTCACCGTCGACAGCGCCAAGGTCAAGGGCAAGAAGGCCACGGTCAAGGTCACCGAGACCACGACCCTGAAGTACAAGAAGATACGCGGCGACGAGCCCGCCTCCACGGGCTTCGAGGCGCACCACGTACTGACCTTCACCGCCCAGCCGAACGGCACCTGGCAGCTGACGGCGATGCGCTCCACCGACGGCGGCGCCCCCCGCATCAACGAGCCCGTGGCCACGGCGGACGCCGGGCCCTCCCGCTCGCCGATGGCCGTCATCAGCGCCCCCAAGGCCGCCACGACCCGCCCCGCCCCCGCCAACCCGAAGACCATCACGGGCGGCAAGTACGACTACAGGGCGATGGCGACGTACACCGAGAAGTACTGGAAGAACTACAACCCGGCGTACCGCAAGTACAACGCGGCCGGCGGCGACTGCACCAACTACCTCAGCCAGGGCCTCCTGGCCGGCGGCTGGAAGCAGATCTCCACGGTCACGCCCGAGGAGTACGACACCTGGTACTACGCCTCGAACGGTACGGCCGACGCCTGGATCGGCGTCAACGAGTGGTCCTGGTTCACCCAGACCGCCAAGCGGACCACCGCGCTCGCGAACGTCTACCAGATGGACATCGGTGACGTGCTCCAGGTCGACTTCGACGCGGACGGGTCCAAGGACCACTCCATGATGACGACCTACCGCAGCTCCAGCGGCGTCCCGTACCTGACGTACCACGACGCGGACACCTACCGCCGTTCGGTCGCGAGCATCATCGCCTCGTACCCGCGCGCGAACTACTACGCGTACCGCACCTGATCCCAGGCCGCGACGTACACGAGCCTCACTCGGCGCCCTCCCCATCGTTTTCGGGGTGGGCGTCGGCCCGCTTCATCTTCACCGTCCCCACCGCGGCCTCGCGCCGCTTCTCGCGTTCGGCCTCCTCCGGGTGCCGGGCCCGCCAGTACGGGTTGTCGTGCGGCAGCGCCGAGCCGACTCTGCCGTACATCCCGAACGTCATCAGCAGGATGCCGACGACAAAGCTGAACAGCACGTTCTGGATGCGGAACGCCAGGAAGTTGGACTCGGTGTCCAGCAGGGCCATGTTGCCGAAGCCGCTGAGGATGAACAGGACGCCCAGCGTCATGTTCAGCGTGGAGGCGAAGTTGCCGCCGATCACCATGCCGACGAGCAGCAGCAGCCCCACCGCGATCGACAGGACACTCAGCGCGCCGTTGGTACTCAGCCCCACGACCTCGTCCCCGCGGGTGTCGAACCAGCCGACCTTGTCGATGAGCCCCAGGATCCCGAAGACCAGCAGGAACAGACCCATCAGGCCCGCTCCGACCCGGTAGACCCTGTTGAGGCGATGGTCGACGGGAAGGTGCTCATCGATCCTGATCCGCCGTCGGGGAGCCGCGTGCCGCCCCCTCGACCGCGGCGAATGCGTGGCATGTGTGGCCATGTCCGCCTCCTCAGGCATGAACGGAGGCCTGCGTACCACTCAAGGATCCGCCCGGGGGACGGGCACCGGCAACCCAGCCGTGCACCAATCAGCCCGTCCGGCGTTCGAGGACGAGCCCGAAGGGCGACAGGCGGGGGTCTGGGGGCGCAGCCCCCAGGGATGGGACGGGTAAGGGCGGCGGGGGCGAAAAAATCCCCCCCCCCCCCC
>NZ_VTHJ01000014.1:163922-200105 GCF_008386495.1 Streptomyces tailanensis
CAGCCCCCCGTCCCTGTCCCCGCCCCCCGCTCCTTGCGGATCTGGTCCACCACCCGCGCCACGGCGTGCCGAACCCCTTCCGTCTCCGTCAGGAAGTGCCAGTAGTCAGGATGCCGCCCCTCCAACGTCGCGACGGCCCGATCGAGCCGCCCGACGGAGTCGTCGAGGGGCCGGGCATGCCGAGGATCGGGCGTGGAGCGCCCGGCCATGGCCAGCCGCTGAGCATCCCGGATGGCGAACCGCGTCCGGTCGATCTCCTGCCGGGGATCCTTCTGCACGGCGTTCAGCCGCCGCAGCCGGTCACCCGCCGCCGAAACCGCCTCATCGGTGTGGTTCAACAGCTCCCGCACGGTCGACAGCAACGACATCGCGTCCGGCCACCGCTGCGCGTCCCGCGCGGCCCGAGCCTCCCGCAACTTCGACTGCGCCTGCTCGACATCGGCCGCGGCCTGCTCCGGCACCCGCTGAAGGTCCTGCCAACAGGCCGCCACGAACCGCCGCCGCAACTCGCTCAGCACCTGCGGCACCTGCCCCGCCCGGGTACCCAGCGCCTCCGCGCGGGTACGCAGCGACACCAGCCGCCGGTCAATCTCCTGCGCCCGCTCCGGCAGCCGCTCGGCCTCGGCCCGCACGGCCTCCGCCTCCCGTACGACCCGGTCGGCACGCTCCAGCGTCTCCCGTACGCCGTGCTGCCCGGCGCCCTGGTTCAGCTTGGTCAGCTCGGGCGCGAGGGCGGCGAGGCGGGCGGCGAGATCGTCGGCCTTGAGCCCTGAACCCCGTACGGCATCAAGGGCGTTGGAGGCGGCGAGCAGCCCCTGCCGGGCCCGCTCCACGGCCGGGACCAGCCGGGCCAGCTGGGTCTCGGCCGTGCCGAGCAGCGGCCCGAGCCCCGTGGCGAACCGGTCCAGCTCCTGCTTGACCCGCCCCAGCTCGTCCTTGGCCTTCGTCAGCTCGGTCCGGGCGCGGGCGGCGGCGGACGACTCCAGGTCGTCCCGGTCCAGGTCGTGCGCGTCGACGGCGTTGATGTACTGGTGGCTGACCTCGTCGATCCGCCGCCCCAGCGCCTCGAAGTCGGCCACGGCCCGGCGCGCGGCCGGGGAGTCGTCGACCGCCGTGATCGTCTCGATCGAGATCCGCAGATCGCGCTGCGCGGTGTCCAGCTCGTAGAACGCGGCCGCCGCCGCGTCCTTCGCCGCCTGCGCCTCGGCCCGCTGCCCCTCCGCCCGGCCCCCGAACCACCGCCGGGTACCGCCACCGGCGAAGGCGGCGGGCAGCACGAGCGCGGCGAGCACGGGCAGAGTGAGGAGCGTCAGCGTGTCACGGCCGGCGGACCGGGAACGACGGGGCGCACGGCTGTCGGCTGGTCGTGGTGCACGGCTGTGGGGTTGTTGTGCGCGCGGCACAATCGGCGTGTACGGCTCTGAAGGTGTCGCCGTCACATCCCTCTCCCGTGCTGTCATCGGCCTCGACCGGTGTCATTCTCCCACCGGTCGAGGACGAAAACACGGGTCGGACGGTTCGCCGTTTCCCAGGACGATTCAGTCCAGGTTCCGCACCGTGACCGAGCCGTCCTCGGTGTGGGCGCTCACCACGTGCGCGCTGCCCTCGTCACGGGGCACGGACACATCCACGGAACCGTCGTCACTCCCGGCCGTCACCTTGTACGACACCTCGCGCGGCAGCCCGATGCTGATCGAGCCGTCGTCGCTGCGGGACTCCACCAGGTCCGGTACGACCCCGAGTTCGAGCTTGACCGAACCGTCCTTCGTGCCGGCCTTCACGCTCCGCGACTCGACGCCGAGCGCGCGCACCGAGCCGTCGTCGCTGTACAGCTCCAGGGGCCCGGTGGAGTCGCTGACCCGCACGGAACCGTCCTGCGTCCGGATCTTCAACGGTTCCGCGAAGCCCTTCGCCGTCACGCTGCCGTCGTCCTCCTCCACGCTGACGGCGACCCCGCGCGGCACCTCGATACGGTGCTTGGCCGAACAGTCGGCGACGACCCCGGAGCACTTCACTCGCAGCTCCAGCCGGTCGTCCTTCATCTCCCAGGTCACCCGCGGATCCCCGCCGACCACGACCCGCCCCTCGAACCACCGGGTCACCTCGACCTCGTCCACGTCCGCCGAGACCAGTTCGAGCGCGGAGTCGTCCGAGTCGACGGTGAGCGTACGGCCCTCAAGGGCGAAGCTCCGGTGCTCCGGATCCTTGTCGTCGCTCGCGCGCGCGCCACACGCGGCGACGGAGGCCAGGAGGGTCACGGCGAGGGCGGTGAGGACGATCCTCGGGCCGTGTGCCTTTCGTACCGTACGTGCCGCATCTGCCGTACGCGCCGCATCTGCCGTACGTGCCATGACGATCTCCCCCTGGGGCTTCGGTCTTCCGTTGTCCTGCTGTCCTGCGATGTGCTTCGACCGTACGGAGGGGAAGCGTTCAGGGGGATCCGGGCCGCTCCCGGATCGGGAGTAGGGATAACCCCCGGTACGGGCCGCATTCGGGTTTGCGGGGCATGCCCTGGGGCCATGTAGGCTGTCGACTCGTACTCGGGTGCGTAGCTCAGGGGTAGAGCGCCTGCCTTACAAGCAGGATGTCGGCGGTTCGAAACCGTCCGCGCCCACCGGATGAATGACTGACGAAGACCCCGGCCGATCGTGGCCGGGGTCTTCGGCGTGTCAGGGGGCTTCCTCCGCCAGCGTCGCGGGGGTGTGCTTCAGCCGGCTTCGGGCGTCGACCCGGTCCGCGCCGGTGACCTCGTCCCAGAAGCGGTGGCAGCTCACGAACACCGCCAGCTCCCGCTCGCGGCGGCGGAGCTTCTCCACCTCGGCCTGCTCGTCGGGTGTCCAGCCGGGGGAGGCGGGCCGTTCGACCTTCCGCCAGCCGTTGTCGTCACTGAAGGCGTCCAGGGGCTCGACCGACCAGGGCAGCCGCTTCAGCAGTGCCAGGAGCTCGGCCCGGACCTGATGCAGCTCCTCCTGACCGGCGAGGAGGTCGCTGGGGAATTCATAGGTCTTAGCCACGCGGCAATGCTACGCCTGTTCGATTTCGGGATGCGAGTTCCTTCCGGCAAGTGGGGTCTCTTCGTGTGAACCGGATTGTGCGGCGGGCGCGTCGCCGGCCCGTCAGCCCGCCGCTTGCCGGAGCCCGTCGAGGATGAGGTCCAGGCCGAATTCGAACTCGTCGCCGTAGGTATACCCGGGGCGCATGACGTGAGCGGTCGCGATCTCGGTCAGGTGCGGGTACTCGCCGTCGCCGAAACCGCTCATGATCGACTCCGCCAGTTCGGCGGTCTCCTGCGGGGTGTCGAAGGGCAAGGTCTTCTCCTGCAGGGCGAACCCGTAGATATAGCTGTCGAGAACCGAGACGGTATGGGCAGTCAGGGTGAGGGAGAACCCGCCGTGCCGCAGGCAGCCGAGAACGGCGTCGTGGTGACGCAGGGTGGCCGGGCCCGGAGTGGATCGCGACTCCATCAGCCCGATCGCCCAGCGGTGGCGGGACAGAGCGAGGCGCATGGAGATCGCCCGCTGCCGCATCGCCTGTCGCCAGTCGTCACCCGGCGTGGGCAGGTCGACCTCGCCGAAGACCAGGTCGACCATGCCGTCGAGCAGGTCCTCCTTGTTGGCCACGTGGTTGTACAGGGACATCGCCTCGACTCCGACGGCCTCGCCGAGCTTGCGCATGCTGAGCGTCTCCAGGCCGCCGGCGTCGGCGAGTTCGACGGCGGCGTGCAGCACCCGCTGCCGGGTGAGCGTCTCGCGAGTGGGCTGCGGGGTGGTACGTCGGGTCACGTTGGACGGTCACTTCCTCTCGTGGTCTCCAGCATTGACGAGCTTACGCCGTAAGTGCTGTACTTACGGCGTAAGTCTTCACTTACGTCGTAAGTGAACGGCAGACGGAACCGGGAGCGCTGACCATGCGGAACCTGAGCGAGCCGATCGCAACCACCGGTGGGGCCAAGACGATGGTGGCCGTCGTGCAGGAGCGCTACGGCGCCGAGCCGGAAGCCGTGCTGCGCACGGCGCGGCTCGCCCGGCCCGGCATCGGGCCGGGCGAGGTACTGGTGCGGGTGCGCGCCTCCAGCGTGGACCGGGGCACCTGGCACCTGATGGCCGGTCTGCCGTACGCGGTCCGGCCCGTGAGCGGGCTGCGCAGGCCGAGGCTCCCCAATCCCGGCCGCAACATCGCCGGTGTCGTCGAGGCGGTCGGCTCCGACGTGACCGGGTTCGCGCCCGGCGACGAGGTCTACGGCACGGCAGTGGCCGCGTTCGCCGAATACGCCGCCACCCGTCCCGACAGGATCGCTCCCAAGCCGACCGGACTCACCTTCGAGGAGGCGGCGACGGTACCCGTCAGCGCGCTCACCGCACTCCAGGCCGTCCGCGACAAGGGCAAGGTCCAGGAGGGCCGGCAAGTCCTGATCACGGGAGCCGCCGGCGGCGTGGGCACCTTCGCCGTCCAACTCGCCCACGCCTTCGGTGCCCGGGTCACGGCCGTGGCGAGCACACTCAAGCTCGACGCCGTACGGGCGCTGGGCGCGGACCACGTGATCGACTACACCCGCGAGGACTTTCTCGCCGGCCCACAACGCTACGACGCCATCATCGACATCGCGGGCAACCGCGGTCTGCGGGATCTGCGCCACGCTCTCACGCCCCGCGGCAGGCTGGTCATCACCGGCGGCGAGACGAACGGCCCCTGGCTCGGCGGCGCTGACCGGCAGCTCCGCGCCCAGCTGCTGTCCCCGTTCACCGGCCAGTACCTGGGCACCTTCATTTCCTCCGAGCACGCCGACGGGCTGCGCGACCTGACCACTCTCATCGACGCGGGCACGCTCAGCCCTGTCATGGACCGCGTCTACCCGCTCGCCGAAACTGCCGCAGCCGTCCGACACCTTCTCGACGGCCGAGCCACGGGCAAACTGGCGCTCGCCCTGCCCGCAGAGTGACGCCGTAGGCCGACGCCGAGGCCAACTGAAGGCGCCCGGTCGGCGCTGGGTCGCGTTTTCGCCCGCTGCCGGATCACCCTCGGCTCCTGGTCATGGACCGGCCTGGCCGCCACCATCGGCCGCTTCGACACCGACATCGAAGTGATCGGCCCGCCTGAACTGAACACCGCGTTCGCGCGCCTCGCCACCCGCTACGCCAACGCCGCCCGCACCACCGACCGAGGTGCTCGAAGTGGCCGAGCAGGGGGTTGTGGCCGCGCTTCCGTGAACGACCTACGTCGATGACGTACGGACCGATGACGCATCGGCGGCAGCGACACGGAAGCACGGTGCTGGGGTCAGCGGCGGGCCAGGAGGGTGCGCCTTCCCGGCCTGACCACCCACGCCCGCACCCTCGATGACTGACGCGCCGACCTCGGGCCCCAGCGGAGCCGCGACTGTGTTCCGATCACCTGAGGCCCGGGCCAGACGTGCGGAACGGGCAGCCCAATTGCCTGCCGCCGACACCGCGCATGCTCATTGCCTCGGCACGGGACCGGGGCCGCAGCGTCCTCGACCCGTTCACCGACCACCTCGCAGTATCTTCGCGTGTCATGACCCTCGATGATCTCCGTGTCTTCGTCGCCGTGTGCCGGGCCGGCAGCCTCAGCGCGGTCGCCCGTGAGCTGGGCTGCACCCAGTCGGCGGTGAGCCAGCACGTACGGCGGCTGGAGCGGGAGGTCGGGGTCGGGCTGGTGGAGCGGCAGGCCCGCGGGGTCGTGCCCACGCGGGCCGGGCGGGTGCTCCAGGAGGCGGCGGCGGAGGGGATCGCCGGGCTCGATCTCGCGCTCCGGCGGCTCTCCGAGATGGTGCGGGGTGACGGCGGTGTCGTACGGATCGCCACCGGCGGTACGACCGTGCGGCACTTCATGGCGGAGGGCATCGTCGACTTCCGGCGGTCCTATCCGGACGTGGGTCTGGAGTTCCAGACCGCGCGGTCCAGTGCCGGGTGTGTGGACGCGCTGGTGGATCCGTCGCGGGATCTGGATCTGTCGTGGGTGACGCTCGGGCCCGCCGTGCGGGGGGTTGAACAGCGGGCCGTGGCGGAGTTGCCCTGGGTGCTTGCCGTGCGGGCCGATGACGGGCTTGCGGGGCGGGAGCGGGTCTCCGGGCGGGAGCTGGACGGGATGCGGCTGATCGGGCTGCCGGAGAACTCCACGTCGTACGCCCATCTCGCCGCCGCCTACCAGGAGTTGGGCATAACGACCAGTCCCTCCGGGGCGGGGGTCGCCGACTGGGACACGGCGATTCTGCTGGCCGAGCTGGGGGTCGGGCATGCCGTCGTGCCCGCGCTACCGGGGTGGACCGGGCCGGGGCACCCCGGGCTGCGGTTCGTTCCTGTGGTCGATCTGCCGCCTCTCACTGTCGGTTGGGCGGTACGGCGGTGGGACGCGCTGTCGCCGCCGGCGCGGGCATTCGCGGACACGGTTGCTCGGCATGCGGTGCGGGCGGTTGCGGGAGCGCGGGTGTGAGGGCGCCCGGTGGTTGGGGCTGGGCGGGGGTGTGAAGGGTGCCCGGCGTCTGGGCTGAGCTCGGGCGGGGTTTCGCTCACCGGCCCTTGCCGGGTGCCGCTGCGCCCACCCTCCCCCACTCTCGGCTTCGCTCGAGCGGGGGGACCCCCATCGCCCCAGCGGCACGACTGCCCGCAGCTACGACGGGTGGGTGGGCAGTCGCCCCAGCGGCGTGACTGCCCACGGCTGCGCATGGCGGAGATCGCGCGCGGCGGCGCGACTGCCCGCAGCTAAGCGTGGCGGCGGAGTTCCTCCACCACTCTCCTTGCCACGGGGACCGGTACGCCGTGGCGGTCGGCTGCGCGTAGCAACGCTCCGCCGATCGCGTCCAGTTCCAGGGGGCGGTCTGATTCGGCGTCGCGTTGCATGGAGGACTTGGTTGGGGGTGGGAAGGCGTCGTAGCGGCGGAGGGAATCGGCGGGGTCGGTGGGGGCGCCGGCGGCTGCGCTTACCGCTGCCGTTTCCTCTACCAGGGCGGTCAGTTCGTCGCGGTGGTGGGTGCGGATCTCGCCCAAGGGGAGGCCGTAGCGGGTGGTCAGGAGGGCGAAGGGGGCCAGGAAGGACATCTTTGCCCAGAGCGCCGCCGTTTCGTCGGGCAGGACGCGGGTGTTCAGGCCTGACCATTCGAGGGCGCCCGCGAGGGAGTTGAGGCGGTCGTGGGGGACCGTGTCGCCGGTCAGGTCGATGTCGGCGAAGGGGCTGCCGTGTTCGATCACGCCCGGGGCGACGCGGGTCGACTCGACGCGGATGGTCGCCGGGGCGACGGGGGCGGCGTCGGCGTAGTGGGCGCGCAGGGACGCCGGGTGTTCGACTCCATTGAGGAACGGTACGACCAGGGTGTCGGCGGTCAGGGCCTTCGCGGGGAGGCGGTCCAGGGCCGTGGCCAGGGTCGTGTGCTTGACCGTGATCAGGGCCGCGTCGACCGGGTCGCGGAGTTCGGTCGCGGTCTCCACGCGGGCGGTGAACTCGCCGAAGCGGGCGCTGTGGACGGTGATCCCGTTCTCGTCCAGGGCCCGCGCAGTCTCCTCCCCGGCCAGGCAGATCACGCGGTTGCCGGCGCGGGCCAGCAGGGCGGCGAGCAAGCCGCCCACGCCGCCCGGGCCCAGTACCGCCACCGTGAGCCGTTCGTTCGTCATAGTCATGGTCCCCCTCGTTTCCATCGGGCCGGTCGGGCGGTCCGGCCGGCCCCGGTGATGATCACAAGGGGCCGAGGATTGAGTCAATCCTTAGGAGAGCTTGCCAATGCCCAAGGAATTGCTTGGGGTGGTGTGCCGCCTTGGCGTACGCGTGCGCGAGACTGGGCGTATGTGCCGCAGCATCAAGACTCTCCGACCGCCCGTCCTCCCCGAAGAGGCCACGGAGGACGACATCCGTGCCGCCGCCCTCCAGTACGTCCGCAAGGTCTCCGGCTTCCGCGCGCCCGCCGCCCACAACCGTGAGGTCTTCGACCAGGCGGTGGACGCGATCGCCGAGGCCACCGCCGAGCTGCTGTCCGGCCTGGAGGTCCGCGGCGCCGCACGCCGGGCCGGATAGGACCACTCCAGCCGGACAGGACCACTCCTTCAATCCGCCCACGCGAGCGAGTGCGGGCCGAACCTGTTCTCGGCCGCGTATGCCGTCAGGCGGGCGTTCCGCGCCCGGGCCTCGGGGCCGTCCGGCAGGTGGTAGTCCGTGCCCGCCCGCTGGGAGCGGGCCTGCACGCTGGTGGCGGTGGCGATCCGGCGGCGCGCGTACCGGTCGAGCGCGTCGGGCACGTCGGCCGGTGTCGCCCCCGTGAGGACGTCGCCGAGTACGGCCGCGTCCATGATCGCCTGTGCAGCGCCCTGGGCCTGGAACGGCACCATGGCGTGGGCGCTGTCGCCGAGCAGGGTCACCCGGCCGAGGTTCCAGCGCGTGAGCGGGGCGCGCGTGTGGATGCCGTAGCGGAGCATCTGGCCCGAGCGTTCGAGGAGACTGAGCACCCGGGGGTCCCAACCCTCGAACTCCCGCTGCTGTTCGCCCGGCTCGGCCCGGGCGGTCCAGGACTCCTGGGCCGCCTCAGTCCGGCAGATCCCCACGACGTTGAGCAGCTCACCGCGCCGCACCCAGTAGTGGACGAAGTGCCGGTCCGGTCCGAGCCAGAGGGCGTACTCCGGCAGGTCGAGGTCGGCCACCTCGGCGGCCGGGAGCAGCGCCCGGTAGGCGGCGGTACCCGAGGAGACGGCCTCGTCCGCGCCGAAGAGCCACTGGCGGGCCGGGGACCGCACCCCGTCGGCGGCCACGACCAGGTCCGCCCCCAGACGCTCGCCGCCCGCTGTCGTCACGTAGGCGGACGTGTCGTCCTGATCGATACCGACGACGGCCGTGTTCAGGCGCACCGACCAGGGCGGCACCGCGTCGGCCAGGGCCTGGTGCAGATCGGCCCGGTGGGCCTGAAGGTAGGGCGAGCCGAACTCGTCCTCGGCGTCGCGGCCCAGTGCGTAGCGGGTGATCACGGTCCCGTCGGACCAGGTGCGGAACGTCAACTCGGCGGGCCGGTTGGCCCGTTCGGCGACCGCGTCGAGCAGGCCCAGTCGGCGCAGTACGCGGGTGGCGTTGGGCGCGAGCTGGATTCCGGCCCCGATCTCCGTGAACCGCCGCGTCTGCTCGACCAGCGTGACCTCGCACCCGGCGCGCCGCAGACTGATCGTCGCGGCCAGCCCTCCGATCCCCGCCCCCACGACGATCGCGCTGATTCGCGATAACCGTGCCTGTGTCTGTGTCGCCGAGTGCGCATCCATGAGTCGATCCCCCTGATCGGACCATACCGCCGATATGGGTACACGTAACCCACAGACACCGCATCAACTCAGTCTCGGCGGCGTCCAGTTGGTGTGTCGGAGGAACGCTCGGACGGTCAGGCCGGACGGGGTCAGGCGGAGGGCGGCGTTGCGCAGGGCGATGGCTGTGGGGTGGGTCAACTGGTGGCCCGCTCGGCCCGCTTGGCGGGCGGCTCGGACGAGGGTCTGGGTGCGGGGGCGGCGTTCGGCGTCGTAGCGGGCGAGGGCGGCGTCGACGGTGGGCTCGGTGGCGATCGCGGCGGCGAGGACGATGGCGTCCTCCAGCGCCTGGCCGGCGCCCTGGCCGAGGTTCGGGGTCATGGCGTGGGCCGCGTCGCCGAGCAGGGCGATCGGGCCCGTGGTGAACGTCGGCAGGGGAGTGGCCAGTTCGTGGATGTCGTGGTGGAGTACGGCGTCGGGGCGGGTCGCGTCCAGCAGCGCGGGGATCGGCTCGTGCCAGCCGGCGAACCGGCGGCGCAGCGCGGCGAGGGTGTCCGTGTGCCGCACACCGGGCGGTGACTTGATCACCGCGTGCCATTCGGCGCGGCCGTCGGGGAAGGTGATGTGCCCGAACTCGGCGCCCTTTCCCCAGGTGAGTTCCAGGTCGCCGGTGAGCGTGACCGGGTGCTCGGTGACGGCACGCAGCACGGTCGACCCGCTGTAGGCGGGGCCGGGGTGGTGCGGGAACAGCAGGCCGCGCAGTCGGCTGTGGACGCCGTCGGCGACGACCACCAGATCCGCCTCCAGCACCTCACCGCCCGCCAGGCACACCCGCGCCGGAGCGGCCAGGGCGGGCCCGCCGCGCTCGACGCTCATCACCTCCGCGCCGACCCGCAGACACCCGGCCGGCAGCGCCCCACGCAGCACACGGTGCAACTCGGCCCACCGGATCCCGAACACCGGCACCCCCGACGCCCGCTCGATCGCCGCCCCGTCCATCCGGATCAGCCACTCACCCGCCGGGGTACGCGTGCCCCCGCTGTACTGCGGCCGCGAGGCCGCCCGTATCGGCTCTCCCACCCCCAGCGCATCCAGGGCCCGCACCCCATTGGCGTGCAGCGAGATCCCGCCGCCCACATCGCCCAGCACGGGCGACCGTTCGACGACGGTCACTTCCCAGCCGACCCTCAGCAGCCCGATCCCGGCAGCCAACCCCCCGATCCCGCCACCGACCACCAAGGCGGTACGCCCCATGCCGTCTCCCCTTCCACGAAGGACCGCGCCCCGTAAGGGGCGCGGGGCCGTGTCTATGTGCGGCTCCGCCGCGTGGGCGCGACCAGCCCCCACTAACCTGCACTCGCCCGACAACAGTTAGACCCGAGCTCTAAGGGCCGTCGCCCCAGCGGAGCTCTAAGTCGCCGTCGACCCAGCGGAGCGTCCCCGCATGAAGTACGCCGCAGCGGCCCCCGCCCCGAACAGCGCCGCGACAGACACCGCCGTAGCGAGCCACGTCGGCCCGAGCCACTGCGCGCCGAGGTAGCCGAGGGCGACGCTGTACGCGGCCCAGGCGAGGCCGGCGAGGGCGGACCAGGGCAGGAAGTCGCGGGCGCGATGCCGCGCGGCGCCCGCGCCGAGGGAGACGACGGAGCGGCCGGCGGGCGCGAAGCGGGCGACGACGACGAGGAGGCCGCCACCCCGGGCGAGCGCCGCGCCGAGACGTTCCTGCGCGGTCGTCAGGCGTCGGGAGCGGGCGATGGCGCGGTCCAGGCGGGCGCTGCCCCGCCAGGCCAGCCGGTACGCCACCAGGTCGCCGAGCACGGACGCGGTGGCCGCGGAGAGGATCAGCATCAGGATGTCCGGGACGTCGCACGGCATCGCCCCCGTCGCCGTACCCGCCGCGGCGGCCGTCGCCGCCCCGACGACCAGGACACCGCTCGGCAGCACCGGAAGGAACACGTCCAGGAGGATGGACGCGGCCACGACGGCGTAGATCCATGGGCCGGCGGCCAGCCACCCCAGACTCTCAAGCACCGAGCACTCTCCTGTTGTCCCCCTGCGCCACGGTGATCCCGTGACAGCCGATCAGCGTACGCCCCGGATATCACAGAACGCTTACGGGGGCTCATGTGCCCGTCGCACACTGTTCATTCGGCCATGGAGCATCACCCGGCTGCCGGGCACTCGTGGGGGTTCGGGAGGAGTGAGGAATGGGCCGCCGGGGGCGCGCACGCACCCCTGGCGGCTCATCCGGCCACGGCATCGGTCAGGGGCAGGCGACCACGGGTTCCTTGTGCGCCGTCGTCTTCCCCTCCGCCGTCGAGCGCTTGGCGAAGAGCTGGTCCAGGCCGAGCGCGCCGGAACCGGTGAAGATCAGCAGGAACATGGCCCAGCAGTACATGGCCGCGCCCTCGCCGCCGTTCTCGACCGGCCAGAGGGCCATCGGCTGGTGGACCTTGAAGTACGCGTACGCCATGGCGCCGGAGGCGATGAACGCCGCGAAGCGGGTGCCGAGGCCGAGAAGGACGAGGGCGCCGCAGACGAGTTCGATGACGGCCGCGTACCAGCCCGGCCAGGTGCCGGTGGCGACGGTCGCGCCCTTGCCGTCCGCGCCGCCCAGGACGCCGAAGAGGCTCCTGGCGCCGTGGCAGGTGAAGAGCAGACCGATGACGATGCGGAACAGCCCGAGGGCGTATGGCTGGGCGCTGTTGAGGCGTCCGGACATGAGTGGGGGACTCGTTCGGTATCACCCGGTCCTTGTGAGACCGGTGGGGACGGTTAATACCGGCGGGTCAGCCCACGTTAGGCATGGCTAATCGATGCTTGCAAGTTCAACATTTGGCCAGTTCTTCGCCTCCCCATGGGGAGAAGCTGTGAAAGTCGTCGCATGTAGCGCCGCTCGGGCCACCGCGTCCGCGTCCGACAGCGTGACCGAATTCACTCCCGGCCGGGCACCCGCGGCAGTCACCCAATGCACACCTTCCGTGGGCACTCCGAACGCGAACCTCCGTTCGTGGGCCACCCCATGACGGTCGACTACCCGGTACGGCCGGTCCGTCACATCCAGCCCTCCCGTCTCGTAACCGTCCACGCGGTGCGGACGGCACCCGCCCGTCCTCAGCAGACCGGCGAGCAGCTCGTCGGCCGTGCGGCGCAGGTCCGGCTCCGGGAGACGGGCCTCGACGACCGTCGTCACGCGGACCGCGGAGCCGGGCACGTCGGGGGAGCGCGCCAGCCAAGCCCCGGCACCGGCCCCTGCCCCCGCCCCATCCTCGGGCCGCACCTCCAGCCGGGGGCCGAGCACCGTGAGCACGCCCGCCTCGATCAGCGCGGACATCTCCTCGATACGGCGCCGGGGCGGCCCGATGGAGAGGAACGCGTTCAACGGGGTGTACCAGCGGTCCAGATGCTCCCGCCGGGACGCGCCGGTCAGCCCGCCGTGGTCCACGACCAGCCGCAACTCGTTGCGCAGGTCCCGCAGTACGTCGAGCGCGGCCTTCGCCGGGCCCTCGACATTCCCGAGCGCGGCCTGCGCCGCGTCCTCCCGCAGATACCCCAGCAACCAGCTCCGCCACGCCCCCGGATCCGGGAAGACGACACCGGCGTACGGCCGCGAAACCCGCTCCCAGGACCAGCGGTCGGCCTCCCGGATCCCGAACTCATCGAGAACGGCGGCCTCTTGAGGGCTGCGGTGAGGCGTGGCGAGGAAGTCGTCCCGAAAGAGACCGGCGAGGTCCTGCGCCTCGCTCTCCTTCTCCTTCAACAGCCCCTCGTAGTACACCGCTTCCACCTCCTTCGCCACCAGCGGCCATATCTCCGCGAGGAAGTCGGGCGCCTCCCCGGAGTCCGCGCGCTTGCGGAAGCCCGCGATCACCTCGGGGGTCAGGACGAGCGGGAGGTGGCGGCCGTACGGCCCCTTGGCGTTGTCACCGCGCGCCTGGTACGGCACGCCGCGCCGGGAGCCGGCGTACAGGCGCGGCTCGCGGCCCGAGGGCTCGTAGCGGAGGCCCTGCGCGCCCTCGGCGTCGTATACGAACCGGCCGTCCCGTCCCGTCGTCAGCAGGGCCATGTGGTCGAAGAAGTTGAGGCCGAGGCCGCGCAGCAGGACCGGCTCGCCGGGGGTAACGGGGGAGAGGTCGAGGTCGGCCGGGTTGGCGGGCGGGAAGTGGCGCAGGCCGTGGCGGTCGGCGTACGCGGTCAGTCGCCGTTCCGACTGGTCGGGGACCGAGGGGAGGTGGCCCTGGGCGAGGACGACGGCGGCGAGGCCGGTCAGGACCCGGCCGGTGGCGAGCGTGAGCCGCTGGCTGCCGTCGGGGGCGTCGTCGAGGTGGACCGCGCGGGTGCGGAGTGTCTCGATCCGTATCCCGGGCGGCGCCCCGCGCACCACCTCGGCGAAGACCCACTCCAGATAGCGGCCGTACTGGGCCCGGGTCGGATAGTCGTCGGGGCCGAGTCCGGCGTCGGTGCCCGACCCGCCTGCCGCCCACTCGTACAGGCTCGGCCCCGGGCGTATCGGCCCCGAGCAGTCGACGCTCTCGTCGGTGAAGAGGGTGACCTGGGAGGCCACGGTGTTCATCAGGAGGTGGGAGGACTGGGAGGTGCGCCAGACGCGGCCGGGGCCCGGTGGGTCGGGGTCGACGACGTGGACCGTCAGACGGGCGCAGGGCCGCAGCAGCTCGGGCGCGGAGGCGCAGAGGCGTTCCAGGACGCTGGTGCCGCGCGGACCCGCGCCGACGAGGGCGATGCCGACATCATCTCCGTCGATCCCGGCGTCACTGGTCTCGGACAATGGCGTAACTCCCGTGCGAGTGGGGCGCGCTTGTGTGCGTGGGGCGCGGCGCGGCGAACCGCCCGCAGGAAGCGGACGGTCCGCCTCATCATGCCGTCGTACGTCACGGGAGCAGAGACCTGGGCCGATCAGAGGGCCCAGGTGTGGGATGCCTCACGAGCATCACGGACAACGTGGGCAACAACTGTGAGGAATCGGCGTATTAAGGGTTTCAAGGTACGAGTACCGACTCGGCCACCGTCTCCAACCGGGCCTTCCCGTCCCGCCGGGCCCGCGCCTGGTCGAGCCGCAGCCGTGCCGACCGGCCGTGCAGCGTGAGGGTCATGAGCTGGTTGCCGAACCAGGGGGAGCGGTCACTCACACAGGTGATGTTGATCGATGGCCTGCCCGGTCGGGGAACGTGTGGGCTAGGTTCACGGCATGTCACGCTTCCGGATGTACCCGACGAGCGAGCAGGTGAGCATCATGCTCGACCACTGCGCGCACGCCCGGTACGTCTGGAACCTCGCCGTCGAGCAGCACTCGCACTGGTCCCAGGGTCGTGGGGCCGCGCCCGGTTTCGCTGAGCAGTGCCGCCAGCTCACCGAGGCCCGGCGGGAGAACGAATGGCTGCGCGCTGGTAACGCCGATGTGCAGCAGCAGGCCCTGAAGGACTTCACCAGGGCCAAGAACGCCAGGTTCACCTCCGGCTTCGGTGAGCCGACGTGGCGCAGGAAGTACGTGCACGAGGGCTTCCGCGTCATCGGCACCGACCGGGTCGCGGAGTTCGAGGCGGATGGGTCGCCGAAGCTGAACGCCAGGGGTAAGCAGGTCATGGGCCGCTTGGTCGTGGTGCGGAAGCTGAACCGGCGGTGGGCGCAGGTGAAGGTGCCCGGCTGCGGGTGGGTGCGCTTCCGCCTGTCCCGCAAGGGCAAAGGCGCCTGCCTGCCCGCCGCGAAGACGTTCCGTGTCACCTTCCGTAACGGTCAGTGGCACATTGCGTTCGCCGTCCTCCCCGAGCCGGTCGACGTGCCCGGCACGGGTGAGGTCATCGGCATCGACCGGGGTGTGAAGATCACCGCAGCCCTCTCCGACGGGCGGAAGCTGAACTGCCCGCAGCTCACCGTCAGGGAACGTGCCCAGATCCGCAAGCACCAGCGCCGGGCTGCTCGCGCCCCCAAGGGCAGTGAGGCCAAGACCGCCGAGTACGCCAAGGTCGCCAGACTCAAGGCGCGCGAAGCTGACCGGCGTAAGGACTGGTGCGAGAAGACCAGCACCATGCTCGCCCGCGCCTATGGTCTGGTGCGGTTCGAGAAGCTGAACATCAAGAACATGACCCGCTCGGCGAAGGGGACGGTCGAGCAGCCCGGCAAGAGGGTCAGGCAGAAGGCCGCACTGAACCGGGTGATCCTCGCCCAGGGCTGGGGGCTGCTGCGGCAGCGTACCGAGGACAAGGCTCCGGGCCGGGGCGAGGACGTCCCCGCGCCCTTTACGTCTTGGCGGTGCTCCGCCTGCGGATGGATCGAGAAGAAGTCGCGCAAGAGCCAAGCCGACTTCGTCTGCGTGTCCTGCGGGTTCACCTGCAACGCCGATGAGAACGCAGCGAACAACGTCGCGGCAGGACAGGGCGGTTTTCCCCGCCCCCGGCGCTCAGCCGGTGCCGGAGGGGTGACAGCGGCCACCGGCCGTTCGAGCGCCCGTGAACCTCAACCCACCTGGGTTGGAATCCCCCTCTTTTAAGAGGGGGCGGATGTCAAATATCTCAGCAGCGGCCCCAGAAGCAGTCCAGCCATCAGCGATCACCCGCCCTCTTCCGGTCGGGCTCACCTCGGCTCACCCTCCTCCGTCGCCCCGTACGGTACGGAACGACGGAGGTCAGGGGGGAGGTTCCGGGCTACTTCGCGGCCGATCCGCTACGAACGGTTCAGCAGTTGGCCAGGTAGCTGGTGAGCGCGCTCTTCTCGGCGGAGTCGACCGAGAGGTCGTAGTAGTACTTCACCTGGACCCAGGCGCGGACGTACGTGCAGCGGTAGGCCGTGCGCGACGGCATCCACTCGGCCGGGTCCTGGTCGCTCTTCGACTGGTTCACGTTGTCCGTGACGGCGATGAGCTGCGGGCGGGTCAGGTCGTTGGCGAAGGCCTGACGGGTGGAGCTGCTCCAGCTGTCCGCGCCGGAGTCCCAGGCCTCGGCCAGCGGCACGAGGTGGTCGATGTCCAGGTCGGAGGCGGCGGTCCAGGTGGCGCCGTCGTACGGGGAGTACCAGCTGCCGCTTGTGGCGGCGCAGGTGGAGCTGGTGACGACGTTCGAGCCGTCGCGCTTGAGGACTGTCTCGCGGGTGTTGCAGGAGCCGCTGATGGTGATCCAGTGGTTGAACAGGTCCCGGCTGTAGCCGGTGCGGTCCTCGGTCGCCACGGTGAGGGTGGAGAGGTAGCTGCGGGCGGTGGCGGCGCTCACGGGGGTCGGGAGTGCGGCGGAGGCCGTCGAGCCGTTGAAAAGGCCGACCGAGGCTATGAGCCCGGTGAGGGCTGCGAGTATGCTGAGCCGTCGACGCGCGTAGAACTTCGACATGCGAACTCCCTTGGGGGGTGGGGATGTTGGAGCGGGGTGCGGCGTTGCGGTTCGTGCGGTGCGTGGGCGAGCGATTGAAGAGTGGCCGCGCCGTGTTACGGGCGCGTGTGTGTTCGGTGAGAAGTTAATGACGCGAACATGACACGACAAGGGTTCTGGCGTGGGTTCTGGCGTGACAGGTCGCGTACGATGGGCCGCGCAGAAGGGGAGTAGCTCTTCGCCGGACCGTCGACATACTGCTCAGCTCGTCTGAGCCGGCGCCCGGAGGCGGGCCCCGTGACCGGGGTCGGCCAGCGAGACCTTCGGCAAGCAGTGCACATCCGTGCCCTACGGCACGGGTGACGTGTGTGCTGCCGTGCCGAGGTGTCGCGTCGCGTCAGCGGATGATTTCTCTCGGTGGGGCGGCCCCGACCGATTGAGGAACCTTGATCAGCTTCAGTGTCACGGCGCTCGTCTTCGGCGTCGTCTTCCTTGCCGAACTCCCCGACAAGACGGCCCTCGCCGGCCTCGTCCTCGGTACGCGTTACCGCGCCTCGTACGTCTTCGCCGGTGTCGCGGCCGCGTTCGCCGTGCATGTGGCGCTGGCGGTGGCGGCGGGCAGTGTCCTCACCTTGCTTCCGCAGCAGATCGTGCATGTGGTGACGGGGGTGCTGTTCCTGGGTGGCGCGGCGATGCTGCTGATGAAGAGGGGCGGGGACGATGGCGGCGCGGAGATCCGGCGGCCCGAGGACCAGAGCTTCTGGAAGGTCTCGGGGGTGGGCTTCATGCTCATCCTCGTCGCCGAGTTCGGGGATCTGACCCAGATCATGACGGCCAACCTCGCGGCGCGGTACGACGATCCGCTGTCCGTGGGGCTCGGGGCGGTCCTCGCGCTGTGGTCCGTGGCCGGGCTCGGCATCGTCGGGGGCAAGGCGCTGATGAAGAGGGTGCCGCTGGGGCTCATCACGCGGATCGCCGCGGTGCTGATGCTGGGGCTCGGTGTGTGGAGTCTGTGGGAGGCCGTGACGGGATGAGGGAGGGGGTGGCGGGGGCCGGATTTGTTTTGTACCGTAGAGAAACAAAGTGGCTCCCGCCCGCACTCCCTGACCGGCGGGCGGGGCCGCCTTGTCCCTCCGGGGGCGGCTCGATCTTCGGCCCCAGCCCCGCTTCCCGCACGTCCGCCGCCCGTTCGTACCTTGGAGCCCGCCGATGACGGCCACCACCGTTCTGACCGCCCGCGCCCTCCTGCTGGACATGGACGGCACCCTCGTCAACTCGGACGCCGCGGTCGAACGGGTCTGGCGGCGCTGGGCCGAGCGGCACGGGCTCGACGGCGACGACATCATGCAGGTCGTCCACGGACGCCAGGGATACGCCACGATGGCGGTGCTCCTGCCGGACCGGCCCATGGAGCGGAACCACGCGGACAACGCCCGGATGCTGGCCGAGGAGACGGCCGACGTGGAGGGCGTCGTCCCGATCCCCGGCGCCCCGGAGTTCCTCGCCTCCCTCGTCGCGGCCGGTGTGCCACACGCCCTGGTGACCTCCGCGAACGTCCCCCTGTCCACGGCCCGGATGGCCGCCGCCGGGCTGCCGTTGCCCGAGGTACGCGTCACCGCCGAGTCGGTCGGCGCGAGCAAGCCGGACCCCGAGGGCTTCCTCAAGGGCGCCGCCGAACTGGGCATCGCCCCCGAGGAGTGCGTCGTCTTCGAGGACTCCGGCGCCGGGATCGAGGCGGGGCGCGCCGCGGGGATGCGGGTTGTGGGCATCGGGGAGCGGGCGCGGGTGCACGGGCCGGACGTGGTGGTGCGCGACCTTACGTCGGTGCGGGTCGAGGTTGTTGAGGGTGGGCTGCCGGGGATTCGGGTGCTGGTCGGTTAGCGTCGCCGAGCGTTGCGTTCTGCGGCGGCGTGCCACCAGCCGGGTGGAGATGGGCCGTTGACCTTGGACGTGGGCTGGTCGGGATGGAGCCCGAGTCGCCATAGCGCGTCGGGGTGGACGCGTATGTCGAACCAGCCCCACCAGTGGCCGTCGGGGCCGATGCCGCAGGCCGGATTCCACTGGATCTCATCCGGGGCGAAGGGCATCCAGTCGATGCCGCGGTCGCGCAGTCAAGCGCGGGTGGCTGCCATCGGGTGCGGGCGGCCCGGCAGGTTCTGGTAGGCCGCGATGGTGATCCACTCGGCGCTGGAGGTGTCCATGGCGTCCATGATGACGGTCGTCCGCGCGGGCGTCATGGCCATGTGCCGAGGGCGGCGTTGAGGACGGTGGCCTCGGCCCACACCCCGTGGCGTCGGCCGAGTTGCCGTTTGTTCTGTCGGTGGCTCAGCCCTCGGTCTTCGGGCCCGTCTGCTGGATGACGTCGAAGGTCCAGACGGTCGAGCCGGAGGCGGCCGGCTTGGGGCGCTCGGCGCCGCCCTCGCCGACCTGGCCCTGGTGGGCCTGCTTCATCGGGCCCTCCATCCATGCCTGGAAGGCGGCCTCGTCGCGCCAGCGGGTGTAGACGAGGTAGTTGTCGGTGCCGTCGACGGGGCGGAGGAGTTCGAACCACTCGAAGCCGTCCGAGCTCTCGACCACTCCGGCGCGGGAAGCGAACCGCTTCTCCAGCACCTCGCGCTGTTCGGCGGGGACCGTGAGGACGTTGATCTTGACGATGCTCATGGACTCATCCTGCATCACGGCGCATCGCGTGGGGTGCGTTGGGGGGCGGGGCCGTGCCGGTGCGTCTGACCGTCGCTTGGTGCCCTACTGCTCGGGGGTTGAGGGGCTGGGGTTCTCTGGGCCGCTCTGCGTGACGGGCGTGACGTACCGGCACAGCCCCTTCCGCCGTCTGGCGGCCGTCCCGCCGTCGTGGTGACGGGGGCCGGCCCCCTCCGGTTATGGCTCCTTCGTTTCCGACTCCAGTCGTGCTCTGGTCGCCGGGCCGTAGACGCCCGGCTCGTCCTGGTCCTTTGTGATGCCTCGGGTTTGCTGGTACGTGCGGACTGCTTCTTCGACCTGGGTGTCGAAGCTCTCGTCGATGTCGCGGTTGTAGATGCCCAACTGGCGCAGGCGGAGCTGGAGTTCGGTGACCTCGGGGTCGTCGTCGCCCAGGCGGAGCGTCTTGGGGGCCAGGGCCTGGTCGCCCGCGCCCTCCTCCACGCCGGAGGCCGACGCGCGGCCCGAGGAGTTGTCGCTGGGCGCGCTCTGCGTCGGGGAGGGGGACGTGGACGGCGACGGTGAGGCGGACGTCTGTGAGGGTGACGGGGACGGGCTCTTGGTGGGGCTCGGCGGCGGAGCGCTGTTCGACGGCGTCGCCGGTGCCCGCGCCTCACCCCCGGGCTCCCCGGAGGGTTCCACCGGGGTCGAGTCCCCGTCGGGCGAGGTGTCCGGCGCGCTCGCCCGTACGTCGTCCGGGAGTGCGCTGTCCCGCTCGGGGGCGTCGTAGGAGAAGAGCCCGCTCGCCAGTCCGGCGGCGGCCATCACGCCCGCGGCGGCGGTGCCTGCCAGGGCGACGACGATGGCCGTACGGCGTCGTCGCCGGCCCCGCGGAGGCCGCGCCGGTGGGGAGTGGGAAGAGCTGGTCGGACGGGGGCGCTGTCCGTGCCCCTGCACTTGGCCCTGGAAGAGGCGTACGTCGGCCGCGTCCGGCTTCGTCTCGGTCATGGGCGTAGCCATCGGCATGGCGAGCGTCTGGGCGGCGTGGTCAGGGCGCCCCGTTCCGCTCGCGTCCGGCTCCACGCGGCCCAGCTGAATCGTTAATGCTTCACGTTTCTCGTCGGCCGCCGGCTCGTCGCCCGGTTTCTCCTCGCCCAGTTCGACATAGGGCCGGATCCGGAGCGGGTCGAAGTCCTCCGCGGCCGCCGCCTCCGCCGTACGGGCTTCGAGGTGGGCGTCGGAGACGCGGCGGGCGCAGCCGCAGGACGGGGTCCCGTCCGAGGCGCGGGGTGTGCCGCATTCCGGGCATATGTGACTGTTCGGTTCGCTCATGTGGTCGGTCCTTCCCCGTGAAGGCTCCCGAGTTTATGCAGACGGTCGCCACACAATCTCCCAGGCGCCCCAGGAATTGCAGGTTCCGGTTTGGTTCGACAGGTCTTCGACAGGCCATAACCGGTCACACCGGCCACGATGGAATGGAAAGCTGAGGAAGAGGACACTGGGGACGCTGTACGCGATCGTCCGGCCCTCGGGAGGTCTTGATGACCGACGACACCAGCACTGGCGACGACAGCGGCGACACCGGCAACGAAACCCGCACCGGCACCGGCCGTGCCACCCTCCGCCCACACGCCGCCCCCGCCACCGAGCAGCACGTGCCCGGTGGCGTGATGGTCTCCATCGGGGCCCTTCTCCTGGGCATGCTGCTGGCCGTGCTCGACCAGACCATCATGTCGACCGCGCTGCCGACGATCGTGAGTGACCTGGGCGGACTCGAACACCTGTCATGGGTCGTGACCGCGTACCTGCTGGCCGCGACGGCGGCGACGCCGCTGTGGGGCAAACTCGGCGACCAGTACGGCCGGAAGAGGCTGTTCCAGATCGCGATCGTGATTTTTCTCATCGGGTCGGCGCTCTGCGGAATGGCGCAGAACATGCCCCAGTTGATCGGCTTCCGGGCGGTTCAGGGCCTCGGCGGCGGCGGGTTGATGGTGCTGTCGATGGCGATCGTCGGCGATCTGGTCCCGCCCCGTGAACGCGGGCGCTACCAGGGCCTGTTCGGCGCGGTCTTCGGCGCGGCCAGCGTGTTCGGGCCGCTGCTCGGCGGGCTGTTCACCGAGCATCTGAGCTGGCGCTGGGTCTTCTACGTCAACCTGCCGGTCGGAGCGGTGGCGTTGCTCGTCATCGCCGCCGTGCTGCGCATCCCGCGCCGGGCCGAACGGCACGTCATCGACTACCTCGGCACCTTCCTCATCGCCTCCGTGGCCACCTGTCTGGTCCTGGTCGCCTCCCTCGGCGGCACCACCTGGGCCTGGGACTCGCCGCAGATCATCGGCCTCGCCGTCCTGGCCGTGCTGCTCGCCGCCGCCTTCGTCGCGGCCGAGCGACGCGCCGCCGAACCCGTACTGCCCCTCAAGCTCTTCCGGGTCCGCACCTTCACCCTCTCCGCGATCATCAGCTTCGTCATCGGCTTCGCGATGTTCGGCGCCATGACCTACCTGCCGACGTTCCTCCAGGTCGTGCACGGAGTGTCGCCGACCATGTCCGGGGTGCACATGATGCCGATGGTGTCCGGGCTGTTGCTGTCCTCGACGGTTTCCGGGCAGATCGTCAGCCGCACCGGGCGCTGGAAGGTGTTCCCCGTCGCCGGGACCGCCGTCACCACGCTCGGGCTGCTGCTCCTGCACCAGCTCGACGCGGGCAGCGGCGACGGCGAGATGAGCGCGTACTTCTTCGTCTTCGGCCTGGGCCTCGGCCTCGTCATGCAGGTTCTCGTCCTCATCGTGCAGAACGCCGTCCCGTACGCGGATCTGGGCGTCGCCACCTCAGGCGCGACCTTCTTCCGCTCCATCGGCGCCTCGTTCGGCGTGGCCGTCTTCGGCACGGTCTTCGCCGGGCGCCTCGGCGGCAAGCTGTCGGACGCGCTCGACGGCGCCCCGCTCCCGCCCGGCGTCAGCGTCGACGGGCTCAAGGCGGACCCGCGCGAGATCGCCGAACTGCCCGCCGCGCTCCGGCCGCCCGTCCTCGACGCGTATGCCTCCGCCATCACCGAGGTCTTCATCTACGCGGCCCCGGTCGCCCTCCTCGGCTTCGTCCTCGCCTGGTTCCTGCGCGAGGACCGGCTGCGGGGGTCGGTGACAGCGCCGGACGGCACGGAGACGTTCGCCAGCAACCCCGTCGAGCGGTCGTCGTACGACGAGGTGTGCCGGGCGCTGTCCGTGCTCGGGTCCCGTGAGGGGCGGCGCGAGATCTACCGGACGATCACCGCACGGGCCGGCTACGACCTGCTGCCCGCCGCCAGTTGGCTGCTGCTGCGGATCCGGCGGTACGGCTGGGCCGAGCCCGGTGTCCTCGCCGAGCGCAGCGCCGTACCGCTGGACGTGATCATGGCCGCGTCCATGCAGGTCGAGGAGCGCCGCCTCGCCCGCCGCGAGGGCCTCGACCTCGTCCTCACCGACACCGGCCGCGAGACCGCCGACCGGCTCGCCAAGGCCCGTGAGGAGTCCCTCGCCGAGCTGCTCGGCGACTGGTGGGGCCCCGACCGCCCGACCGACCTGGTCCGCCTGGTCGAGGAACTCAACACCGAACTGTGCGGCTCGGACGCGGAACGGCCGCATGTAGGTCACGTGAGTGCGGCTACGCCAGGTTCTTCGTGAACCAGTGTTCGGCGTAGTCGTTGTCGTTGTACGGCTCGGTCTCCTCGTAGCCGAGCCGGGTGTACAGCGTGCGGGCCTCGACCAGGTCGTTCCGGGTGTCCAGGACGATCCGCCGGGCGCCCAGCGACCGGGCCGCGTCCTCGGCCGCCGTGACGAGCAGCCTGGCACCGCCCTTGCCGCGGGCCTCCTTACGCAGGAAGACCCGCTTCAGCTCGGCGGTCGTGGTGTCGTCGTCCATCAGCCGTATCCCCGCCGTACCGACCGGCTCGCCCCCGTACCGCGCCACCAGCAGCACCCCGCCCGGCGGCGCGAGGTACGCCCCGGTGTCCGCCGCGACCTCGCGCTCCAGCTCATCGGGGTCCGTGACATGTCCCTCGCGCAACAGGTACCAGCGGTCGCTGACCTCGGTGTAGTACGCCCGCCAGAGCGCGGCGGCGACGGGGGAGTCGAAGGGCTCCGGGGCGACGGTCCAGAGGGTGGTCGTACGGGTCGTGGCGGTCATGCGGCCATTGTCGGGAGCCGGGGCCGGGCGCCCGCAAGCGGTTTAGGGGTGTGGTGAAAGTCCCGTGCGGTGCCCGCGCCCGCCGCGGATGCTGTGCGGGACTTTCACCACACCCCCTAGGACGGGTGACGTTCGCGCCACTCCTGTACGACCGTCTCCACGTCGTACGGCTTCAGGCCCAGTGGCGGGCCTGGCGGCGGTTTGAACATCATCTCCCGGATCTTCGTGTTGATCTCGGTGATGATTTTGCGGACGACGCGTTCGGAAGGGGCCGCGGACGCGGCGGCGAGCGCGTCCTCCGCCTCTTTGCGCAGTGCCAGTGTCGGTGGCAGGACGGACATGCCCTCGCGGGCCATCTTCTGTTTGATCCACCAGAGTTCGTCGTACGTCGTGTCGTCGCCGGTGAGCGGGCGTCCGGCACCGGGGAGGGCCGAGAAGTCGCCGCGCGCCTCCGCGTCGCGGATCTGTTTGTCGACGAAGGACTCGAAGCTGACACCGGGTGGCTTTCGCTCGGTCATGCCTCCATTGTGCCGGAGGCCACACAACGGGACGAGCTGGGGAATTATCATGCGGCGGCGTGCGCCAAATACGCCGTGCGCAGCGACAATTGGTGTTGACCTGTTAGGAGCGGTACGTGCTCGAACTCACCATGGCCTCGGTGTCCGAGGCGGACGCCGGGGCGACGGCCGGAATGCAGATGGCCGACGCGCCCAGCGAGCCGGGCGCCATGCTCAGGGTGGGCCGGGACCGGGCGGTGTGCCGTCTCGCGACGCCGGACGACTGGCTGTTCGTGTCCCGCGTTCACCTGGAGTTCCTGTGCGGCCCCGACGGCACGTGGCAGGTGACCTGGCTGCACGGCACCCACGCCGACCCCTCCTCCGAGGTCCGGCTGGCCCTCCTCGGCCACCCGCCCCAGCCCCTCCCGTACGGCGGTACGGCGAAGGTCCCGGCGGGCGGCTCCGGCGAGCTCGTCATCCTCGACCGCACGGCCCCGCGCAGCGTCAACGTGGGTTTCTACCACGAGCCCTGAGCAGCAGAAGCCCCGCCAGGACCTCAGTTCAGCACCCGGGCCAGTGCGAAGCCGTCGTAGCCCTTGCTGCCCACCGTCTGGATCGCCGTGCCGGTCAACCTGGGGTGCGCGGCGATGAGTTCGATGGCGGCCCGAGTGCCCTGGACGTCCGGCTCGGTGCTGTCGGCGTCGGCGACGCGGCCGCCCCGTACGACGTTGTCGACGATGATGACGCCGCCGGCGCGGGTGAGCCTCACGGCCCACTCGACGTAGTGCGGATTGTTCGCCTTGTCGGCGTCGATGAAGACCAGGTCGAACGGCTCGGGGTTCTCGTCGGTCAGCTTGGGCAGCGACTCCAGGGCCGGGCCCACCCGTACGTCGACGAGCGCGTCCAGCCCGGCGCGCGCGATGTTGCGGCCCGCGACCTCGGCGTGCCGGGCGCTGTACTCCAGGGAGATCAGCCGGCCGTCGGCGGGCAGGGCGCGGGCCAGCCAGATGGTGCTGTAGCCGCCGAGGGTGCCGATCTCCAGGATGCGGCGGGCACCCTGGATCTGGGCCAGGAGCTGGAGGAACTTGCCCTGGTTGGCGGTGACGTTGGCCTGCGGGAGCTCGGCGGCGTCGCTGTCGCGCAACGCGGCCTCCAGGGGTTCGTCGTTCGGGGAGAGGTGGGTGATGAAGTAGTCGTCGACGTCGTCCCAGGCCCGCGACTCACTCATGAAGCCATGCCTCCTGCGCTCTTCGTGTGGCTAGTTAGGTCAGCTAACTAGCTGCCCTAACGAATCCTAGGCGCAGCCCGGGGCCCGTGCCAGCGATTCCGCACGGGCCGCCGCTGGTTTCAGTCCTTCGGGCCGGACGCCTCGTCCGACCCCTGAGGGTGCCCGCCCTGCGGATACGCACCCTGCGGATACGCACCCGGCGGGTACCCATCCGGCGGGTACCCGCCCGGCGGCGGGTATCCCCCCTGCGGAGCCTGCGCATACCCCACCGGCACCGGCGGCGGCTGCTTCCGCGCGTTCCGCCGGAGCACGATCGCGACGGCCACCCCCTTGATCACCAGTACGGCGAAGCCGATGCCGAAGGAGAACAGCCAGCCGGGGATTCCGCCCACGGTCCACATCTCGTCCACGTAGATGACCTCTCGGTAGGGTTCGTCGGTTTCCGTCTGCCGCAGGGTGTGATCGCCGGAGATCCGCGACGGCTGCGGGAAGTTCTGGTCGACGGCGGTGAGGTAGTCCGTGCCCGCGTCGGTGAGCGCGCCGAGCGTGCCGTACTGCACGCCGATGCGTCCGGCGAACCTCACCTCCGGGGCCTCCCCGCCGATCGTCGAGCTGGGCTCCATACGGTGCTCGGCGAGGACGTACAGGCTGAGGGCCTGCGGTGTGGCAGCCAGCTGCGACAGGCGCATCGGGTACACCAGTTCGTCGCTGGCGAAGGTGAGGTGCAGTGGGTCGAGGGTGCCGCTGAGCGGGATGTCCGTGCCGGTGTCCTCCGGCGCCAGCTTGATCGCCACGTACTCCCACCCCTGCTCGACGTACGGCTGGAGCGCCGTGTCCAGACGGTCGGAGAGCTCGAAGCCGTTCTCGTCGAGCCAGTCGCCGAGGGCGCCGGAGTCCGTGGCGGTCAGCCGGGCCACATCGAACGGACCGAGCCGCTCGCGGCCCACGACACCCACCGAACCCTCGCCCGGCGCGGCCCCCGCGCCGTCGCTCTCCATGATGTCGAACGGCCAGTCGCTCGACCGCGGCCAGAAGTACTCCCGCTTCCGGTACTCGGGAGCGGTCTCCTCGGCGAGCTGGTCGAAGAGGGCCGCGTCACCGAGCTCGACCGTCGCCCGGTTCGGCACCGGCATGACCCAGGCGGCCGTCCGGGTGTCGCCGGCGACCGTCAGCCGCATCACGATCTGTTCCTCGCGGCCGTCCCAGCGCACGATCGACGTCTCGCGGTTCACATACACGTTCCGCTGCGCGTCCGGCAGCATCGCGCCACACCCACAGGCGTACGCCGGTGCCACGAGCGACGCCAGCTGGAAACCCAGCAGTGCCAGGACGACCACCCACAACCGCCGCCCACGCCCCCGTACAAGACCGTCGGTCCCCATCCCCCGGTGCTCCTCCTACTGTGTAAACGCGTGCCGATGGCCATGCTCCCAGGTGTTTGTCCGTGCCCCGTCACAGCCGTACCAGTGATGTGCATCTGTGATCCGCGTCCGTGATCCGCGGCGAGCACTCCCGCCATGCCCCCCAGATGGCCGGCCACGTACCGCGGACTATTGTCATCCGGACAAAACAGGGGCGACTCTCAGGTAAAGAGGGGGTTGCCCGCGTCTCACCAGCGGGGACAGTGCGAGCCTTCTGGACGGGACATCGACGGGGTGGGAGGGCAACGGGGCGTGGCGAACGCGGAGCAGAGCAGACCGGGCGGTGCCGTGGGAACGGGCCTGGTGGCCGCACGACTGGGAGCGGTACGGGCGGTGCTGTGGCTGGTCGCCGGAGTCCTGGCCCTGCGGCAGCTCGCGGTCGTGCTGAACACGCCCAAGGGTGAGCGGCTGACGGATCTGGAGACCTGGGTCGGGCCCGAGGGCGTGCTGCACGTCCCGGGCTCGCTGTACGACTCGACGAAGTTCACCGGTACGCCCTTCAGCGGCCTCGTCCTCAAACCTCTCAGCCGAATGGCTGAACAGGCCCTCGGCTGGGGCTGGACCTTCGGCACTCTCCTGCTGGTCGTCGCCCTGGGCCTGGTCGCCGCCCGCGCCCTGCCCCAGCCCGTCACCCGGCGCAGCACCCTGCTCGCGGCCCCCGTCGCGGTCACCCTGCTGATGCTGTCGCTGCCGGTGCGCAACACCCTCTACCTCGGCCAGACCAGCATCATCCCCGTCCTGCTGGTCCTCGCGGGCTGTTTCGCGGTCCGGGGCGAGCGCACCAGCGGGGTCCTCATAGGGCTCGCCGCCGCCCTCCAGCCGACCGTGCTGCTCTTCGTGCCGCTGCTGTGGTTCACCGGCCGCAAGCAGGCCGCCGCGTCCACCGGCGTCACGTTCGCCGGCGTCACCGCGCTCACCTGGGCCGCGATGCCGCACGACTCGTACACCTACTGGGTGCACCACCTCGCGGGCGTCGGCCTCGGCGGCCGGGCGGACGACCTCGCCAACCAGTCCCTGCACGGCGCCCTGCTCCGACTCGGGCTGACCGGGCCCCTGGAGATCGTGCTCTTCTTCGCCCTCGCGGCCGCGGTCGCCGTGTTCGGCATACGGCGGGCCATCCACTACGCCCGCGACGGACAGCTGCTGCTCGCCGTCGCGATCACCGGCTGTGTCGTGGTCGCCGTCTCCCCGACGTCCTGGAAGCACCAGCTGCTGTGGGTGCTGCTCGCGGTCGTCGGCCGGGTCGGCACCAAGGCCTCCGGCCGGTACGTGTGGCCGGTCGCCGTCGTCCTGGTGATGACGCTGCCCGCGAAGATGATGGTGCCGAACATGGGTGTCCTGCACCCGCTGCGCGACAACGTCGTCCTGCTGGCCGCCCTCGCCGCCGCCCTCGCCGTCCCGTTCCTCTCCCGCACCTCGGAGTACTACCGGACGCCGATCCCCACCGAGTACGCCCCGAAGGCCGAGACCCGCTTCAGCTGGGCCCCGCTGCTGCGCCGGGTCGCCACCCGCCCCAACCTGCTCCTCGAACTCCTCCTGATCCGCGTCACCTACGCCGCCTACCAGCGCACCCGTCTGGAAGCCACCGGCAGCCGGGCCGCCGCCGAGGAGCACGCGTCACAGATCCTCGCCGCCGAGAAGGCCCTGTTCATCGACATCGAGCACTGGTTCAACCACGCGGTCGTCCAGGTCGACTGGCTGCGGGCCTTCTTCGACTTCTACTACACGTCGTTCCACTTCGTCGTCCCGCTCAGCGTCCTCGGCATCCTCTACTGGCGCCGCCCCGCCGACTACCGCTGGGCCCGCACCACCATCGGCTTCACCACGGTCCTCGCCCTCTTCGGCTTCTTCTTCTACCCCCTGGCCCCGCCGCGCCTGATGCCCGACCTCGGCATCATCGACACCATCCACGGCGTCCAGGACTTCTCCAAGCCGGACTACGGCAAGCTGACCGAACTCACCAACCAGTACGCCGCGATGCCGTCCCTCCACTTCGGCTGGTCCCTGTGGTGCGGGCTCACGATCGCGCTGGTCGCGCCCAAGGTGTGGATGAAGGTACTGGGCTTGATGCACCCGACCTTCACGGTCGTGGCGATCGTGGCGACGGGCAACCACTGGATCCTGGACGCGGTGGGAGGCGCGGCGGTGGTAGGGGGCGGCTTCGCGCTGACGTACATCCTGACAGGGCCAAGGACCACCGCGCCCCTTAAGGGGCGCGGGGCGGGACATGATGCGGCTCCGCCGCGGGGGCGCGAGCAACCACAACCAACCAGCACCCAGCAACCGGCAGCAGTCGAACGGCGCTGACCTGAAGCTAAGCCCCTTCAGGGGAGAGGTCGTGGGCGAAGCCCGGCGCGTAGAGGTTCCGCGCGCGGAGGGCGTCCCCCGTGCCGTACTGGGTGCACAGGTCCCGGAACTGCCGCGTCGCGGCCGCCCGCGCGTCGGCCGACGACGCCTCGGCGGCGGTCAGATCCGTCCTCGCCGTCTTCGCGCGGTTCGCAGCCGCTGTCATGCGGGTTTCCTTGCCGCTCGTTTCCGCGTTCCTGACCTCCTTGACCGCCTTGTCGTGCGCCTTCGTGGCCTCGGCCAGCTTGGCAGCCGCGGCGGCCAGTTTCCTGGCCGTTCCCTTGACCTCGCCGATCAATTCAGGGGCGAGTCCCTTGGCGCTGTCCCCGCTGGTCAGGTAGGCGTCGATGTTCGCGAGGTCCTCATCGGCGAAGCCCTTGCGCAGCGAGCCGCCACGAGGGTCCCCGGACGTCTTCTTGAGGTGTGCGTAGTCTTCCTTCTCCTGCTTCTCCGGGTTGTGCCAGTCGGCATGCTTCTGCGCGCCCGTCTGGTCCTTCTCCGGGAGTGACTTCTGGTACCTGCCGGAGCGGGTCGGCGGCTCTCCGACCGGGAGGCGTTCGTACCCCGGTGCCTGTCCGCGGGCGCTCGTCTCGGTGGTGCCGTCGGCCGCGTGCCACGCCTCCATGCGGCTGCCGCCGATGCTGTTCGGCTCCTCCATGTACCTGACGTTGAAGCCCAGCAGGGCCATCGCCTCCAGGTTCCCGCTGCGGAAGCCCAGATGGCGGGCGGTTCCGGCGCGGTTCAGGTAGTCGAACACCAGGAACTGGCCGGTGCGTGTGTCCCCGCCCCACTCCTTGACGGTCGAGTCCTGCCAGAAGGCGGTGAGGTCGACCACCTTGGACTTGAAGTCCGGCACCTTCACATCCTGACCGGCCCCCGTCCGCTCCTCGTTGTTGTAGCCGGCCGCGATCGACCCGTATTTTCCCGTCGGCCGCGACTTGGGCGCGGGGTCACCCACGATCAGCACCAGGTCCACGCTGTTGAGGCCCGCGATGATCTGAGCCATGCCGACGTAGCTGGAATCGTGCTCGATGTGGACCTCGTTGTTCTTGCCGCTGAACCTGGACCAGAGGATGGCGACCGTCTTTCCCTCGGCGTCCACCCCCTTGCCCTTCAGCCAATCCTTGACCTTGGTGTCCTTCGTGTGCCCGGCCGCGCCGTCCTCCTCCAGCCCCCAGCCGGCTCGGACTTTCTTCCGCATGTCGTCGCTGAACTCTTGGGCGACGGTCTGTGTCGCGCCACCGACAGCGATGAGCTTCTTGTCGACGTCCTTCGGCCCCGCCTGGGGGAAATCCGCCATGTACTGTGCCGCAGCCGCCTTCTTCACGGTCGTCCCCGAGGCTGGGACCAGGCGCACCCGGCTGTCGTCGATTCCGGATTCGTAGTAGAACTGCGCGATCTTCTGGGCTGCCTGCTCCTCCTTCTCCGTGAAGGTGATGTAGACGCGCCTCGTCACGTCCTGCATGAGCATCGCGGCGATCGCGAACTGGTCTCCGGAGGCGTAGCCCGGCTGGAAGACCGCCAAAGGAAACGCCGACGTGGCGGCCTCCGTACGCTGGACAGCCGCCGGCCGGGAGCCGCCGGGTGCCTCGGCGTGCTCGGCGTGCCGGTCCGCCGACTGCCGCTGCACCGCCGCCGGCGCCGGATCGCGCAGCGCCCTCGTGGCGTTGGCCTCGGCCTCCCGCTCGAACCGGTCCGAAGGATCGGAGATCCGCAGCCCCGACCCGTTGTCGGTGCCGGCGACAGGCCCCTGGCGCTGTTGGATGACATGGGTCAACTCGTGGGCGAGGGTGTGCCGGTCAGCTCCGCCGTCGCCGATGACGACATGGCTTCCGGAGGTGTAGGCGCGAGCCCCCACCGCCGCCGCCGAGGCCCTCGCCGCACCGTCGTCGTGAACGCGGACGTCGGAGAAGTCGGCGCCGAGGCGTGCCTCCATGTCGGTACGGGTGGCGTCGTCGAGCGGCCGGCCGCCGCCGCGGAGGACGTCATGGACGGCGGACCGCTGCACCTGGGCCTCCGCCACCTCGTGGCCGCAGCCGGCACCGTGCTCGTGCCGCTCCCGCGCCCCGGGGTGGCCCGCCTCGCGGAGCAGTTGTACGACGGCCGCGTTCCCGGCGCTGCCCTGCAGGGCGAGGATCCGCTGGAGCGGCGTGCTGCCGCCGCCGGCCCGAGGGCGGGCCGGTGTCCGTCCGGTGTCGGTGCCGGACTTGCGGGCGTTGTCCTGAGCGCGCACGGGGCCTCTTCCGGTGTGGGACGCGATCCTTCCTGCATACGGGACAGACCGGTGGCGTGACCAGGGACTCGAGGGCAACGTCGGGCGACCGAACGGGCATGTGTGGTCCAGCGGTGCGGTGCGGTGAGGTGCCGTCAGGCGGTGGTCACCTGGAGGTGCTTCACCCCGTTGATCCAGGCGGAGCGCAGCCGGTTCGGTTCGCCGGCGAGCTTGAGCTCCGGCATCGCGTCGGCGACCGCGTTGAAGATCAGGTCGATCTCCAGGACGGCCAGGGACTTGCCGAGGCAGAAGTGCGGGCCTCCGCCGCCGAAGCCGAGGTGGGGGTTGGGGTCGCGGGTGATGTCGAAGGTGTCGGGGTCGTCGAAGACCTCGGGGTCGTGGTTGGCGGAGGCGTAGAAGACGCCGACACGATCCCCCTTCTTGATCAGTTTGCCGCCGAGTTCGGTGTCCTGGGTGGCGGTGCGCTGGAAGGAGTTGACCGGGGTGGCCCAGCGGACGATCTCCTCGGCGGCCGTCGCCGGGCGCTCGCGCTTGTAGCGGTCCCACTGGTCGGGGTGGGTGAGGAAGGCGTGCATGCCGTGCGTGATGGCGTTGCGCGTGGTCTCGTTGCCCGCGACCGCCAGCATCAGCACGAAGAAGCCGAACTCGTCCGAGGCCAGGTTGCCCTCGTCCTCGGCGGCCACCAGCGTGCTGACGATGTCCTTCGCCGGGCACTGCTTGCGGTCGGCGGCCATGTTCATGGCGTACGAGATGAGTTCCATGGCCGACTGCTGGCCGATCTCCTCGGTGATGGCGTACTCCGGGTCGTCGTACGAGATCATCCGGTTCGACCACTCGAAGATCTTGATGCGGTCCTCCTGCGGGATGCCGATCAGCTCCGCTATGGCTTGCAGCGGCAGTTCGCAGGCGACCTGGGTGACGAAGTCGAACGGGCCCGACTGGGCGAGGGCCTGCTCGGCGATGTTCAGGGCGCGGTTGCGCAGGTTGTCCTCCAGGGCGCGGATGGCCCGCGGCGTGAACACGCGCTGCACGATCTGGCGGACCCGGGTGTGCTCCGGCGGATCCATGTTCAGCAGGATCAGCCGCTGCGCGTCGATGGCGTCACGCTCGATGTGCTCGTTGAACCGGATGATCGCCGTGTTCAGGTACGAGGAGAACAACTCCGGATGCGTGGACACGAACTTGACGTCCGCGTGCCGGGTGACGGCCCAGTAGCCCTCGTCCTCGAAGCCCGCGATGCCGGGCGCCTGCGGGACCCAGTGGACCGGTTCCGTACGGCGCAGTTCGGCGAACTCGGGGAGGGGCACGCGGTGGTGCAGCAGGTCGGGGTCGGTGAAGTCGAACCCGTCGGGCAGCGCTGGACAGGGCATCGGCAACTCCTGACGGAGCATCAGCAATGGGGAATTGCGCCGACCGTAGTAACGGGTTCTAGAAGTAGCAAGGGGCATGAGCGCCTCAATTGCCGCACGCCCCTTGCGGCAACGGAGCCGCCGTCAGCAGACTGCTGTACAGAACTAGAACGCGTACCAGTTCCATGGTTGGTTCAGTTCAGTTCCGTGGTTCCGGAGGAAAGGACCCGCACCCATGCCCGCCGAACCCGTGATCGTCGAAGCCGTACGGACCCCCATCGGCAAGCGCGGCGGCGCGCTCGCCAACCTGCACCCCGCCTATCTCCTCGGCGAGACCTACCGTGAGCTGCTGGGCCGCACCGGTATCCCCGCCGACTGCGTCGAGCAGATCGTCGGCGGTACGGTCACCCACGCCGGCGAACAGTCCATGAACCCCGCGCGCACCGCCTGGCTCACCATGGGCCTGCCGTACGAGACGGCCGCGACGACCGTCGACTGCCAGTGCGGCTCCTCCCAGCAGGCCTCGCACATGGTGGCCAACATGATCGCGGCGGGCGTCATCGACGTGGGCATCTCCTGCGGCGTCGAGGCGATGTCCCGGGTGCCGCTGGGGTCGGGCTCCAAGCATGGGCCCGGGAAGCCGTTCCCCGACGAGTGGAACGTCGACCTCCCGAACCAGTTCGAGGCGGCCGAGCGGATTGCCAAGCACCGGGGCCTGACCCGAGAGAGCGTTGATTCGCTGGGTGTGCTGTCGCAGGAACGGGCGGCCGTGGCGTGGGCCGAGGAGCGCTTCAAGAAGGAGACGTTCGCGGTCCAGGTTCCGACGACGGAGGACGAGCAGCGGGCCGGGCAGGGTATGTGGCGGCTGGTGGACAGGGATGAAGGGCTGCGCGATACGTCGATGGAGGCGCTGGCCCGGCTGAAGCCGATCATGCCGACGGCCGTCCATACGGCGGGCAACTCGTCCCAGATCAGCGACGGTTCGGCCGCGATCATGTGGGCGTCGAAACGGATGGCCCGGGCGTTGAAGCTTCGGCCTCGGGCACGGGTTGTCGCCCAGGCGCTGGTGGGCGCCGATCCGCACTTCCACTTGGATGGGCCGATCGATGCGACGAAGGCGGTGCTGGGGAAGGCCGGGATGTCGTTGAAGGACATCGACCTCGTCGAAATCAACGAGGCGTTCGCGTCGGTGGTGTTGAGCTGGGCGCAGGTCTTCGAGCAGGACCTGGCGAAGGTCAACGTGAATGGTGGTGCGATCGCCCTGGGGCACCCCGTGGGGGCGACCGGGGCGCGGCTCATCACCACCGCTCTGCATGAACTGGAGTGCCTGGACAAGGAGTTCGCCCTGGTGACGATGTGCGCGGGGGGTGGACTCGCCACCGGGACGATCATTCAGCGGCTGTAGCCTGGCGGGATGAGGACGCGCAACCTGAGCTTCGGTTTGTACGCGGACGAGGAGGGGCTGGCCTGGGTCAGGGGACTCGTCGCGGAGGCCGTGGCCGCCCGCAGGGCCCGGCTCGTCGGCGACGCCGTTCTACGCGCCTTCCCCGACAGCGGGTTGACGACCGCGGACGCCTACGACTATCTCGCGGACCAGTGGGCCTGGGAAAACCCCGGCCAGAGCAGCGGTACACGGGAGTCGGTCGAACTGCGCGTCCAGCTGGCGTGTTCCCTGCGCACGTGGCGGGCGATCCGCAAGACGGTGATCAACACGTTGTGCCCGGCAGGCATGGGACCCCATACCTGCCGGGTGCCGTGGTGCGTGGGGTGAGCGGTGGTGCTCCGCTAGTTTGCCGCCGTCCAGTTGAGGAACGCGGTGAAGGCGGCGGGGGTAAGGGTGAGGTGGGGGCCGGTGGGGGTCTTGGAGTCGCGGATGGCGATGGTGGTGGCGGGGGTTTCGGCCATCTCTACGCAGGAGCCGCCTTGGTCGCCGCTGTACGACGACTTACGCCAGGCCAGAGGACCGAGCGGCGCGCACTCGACGCAGGAGCCGTCCGTGTCTCCGCTGTAGCTCGACTTACGCCACTGAGGCCCCGTCGGAATCGCGTTGTTCCCCATAGCGTTTCTCCATTACTCGCCGGATCAACCCCGCCGAATCCTTGAGGGAAAGCGCGGCGGCCCGTAGATGATCGTAACGGAGCGAACAGTCCTTGACGGTGTCCGGGTTCGCGGTGGGATGCCCGCTGCCGTACCCCTCGGTATAGACGATGGCTGGGTCACTCGCGAAGTGGAAGAAGTCGAACGAGCCTTGCATCCCCGAGTGTGCCCCGGCCGAAAACGGCAGGATCTGGACGTTGATCCGGGGATTGTCTTCGAACGCCAACAGGCGAGCCAGTTGGCCCCGCATCACCTCCGGGCCGCCGATCTCCTGACAGAGCGCTGCCTCGCTGATGACGGCCCAGAAGACCGGTGGTTCCTCTTTCTCGAAGATGCGCTGACGGCCCAGCCGCACGGCGGTGCGGTCGTCGAGGTCGGACTTGTGCAGGGCGCCGAGAACGGAATGCGCGTAGGTCTCGGTTTGCAGGAGTCCGTGGATCAGGTGCGTGTGGAATGTACAGATGTCGATCGCCCGAGCCTCAAGCTCGGCCACCTGCCTGAACCAGGCCGGAAGTTGACTGCGAAGCACCAGGTCAACCAGCCGAGTGAACAGCCCATCCGTCCCCAGAGCCGCATCCACCCGCTCGCTGAACTCAGGCGTCGGAACCTTCCTCGCGGTTTCGACCTGTCCAATCAGCGAGCCGGTGTAGTTGATGATGGCGCCGAGCTGTTTCTGTGTGAGCCCGGCGGCCTCACGTAGGCGCCGCAACTCGTAGCCGTAGTAGTCGAGCGGCGAGGCGCCGGGGTCGAGGGCGTTGATGTGGTGGATCACGTACGGTCCCCTCTCGCGCAACTCGGTCCACAGCGGGACCGGTTGTATCCGTTCTGTGGCCGAGAGTAGTGGGCGCACGTCAGGCTCGTGGTGTGAACAAGCCGATTCCTCCGCTTATCCCCCCGTCGCTGCTCCCCGGCCCGCCCCCCGGAGCCGTCCACCCACTACCGCATGAGTTTCACGGTGGGTGAGCACTCGGCCCGGCATGTCCGGCGGATCGTCGCGCTTCACCTGCTGCGCTGGCGCATGGTCGAGCTGATGGACCCCGCGAAGCTGGCGGTGACGGAGCTGCTCTCCAACGTCGTACGCCATGTCCCGGACCGGCACTGTGAGTTGGTGATCCGGCGGCAGACAGGCGGTGTGCGGGTGGAGGTGACGGACGGCTGCCCGGAGCTTCCGCTGCCGTGCGTGCCCGACTTCGAGAAGGAGACCGGGCGCGGGCTCGTCCTGCTCGACGCGGCGGTCGGCGAGTGGGGGGTGGAGCCGCGGAGTGAGGGTGGCAAGACCGTGTGGTTCGAGTGCTGGGTCGGCGCGGGGAGGGAGTTTTCCGGGTGAGTGCGGGGGCTGAGTATCCGTACTCAGGCCCGGCCCGCTGCTCGCGGCAACACTGTGTACATGAGGCCAATGTCCAGGGAAGACAACCGTGTTGGCCGCGTTCGGCGGCGCTCCCGCGTCCGTGACGGCGTGGCAACGGCGGTGCTGTGCGCGCTCGCTCTCACCGCCTGCGGCACCGAACAGGCCGATGACGGGAAGGCGGACGCCGGAGCCGATGGCCGGGTCGCGGTCGAGTCGGCCGCGCCTTCCCGCGCCACGTCGGACGACGTGGAGTTCCTGGAGTTCATCTGGGTCCTCCGTGGATACTCCGGTGTTTACGCCGGAGAGGAAACGGACTCCTGTAGAGCAGG
>NZ_VTHJ01000140.1:0-3702 GCF_008386495.1 Streptomyces tailanensis
GCGCCGCGTACATTCATTCTGCGCTTATTTCCCCTTTATGTGTAGTCGACGACAGGGCGAGGGGTGGGGGAGGGGGTGCTCCCAGAAGTTACCGGCGGGTTGGTTGGCAGACTGTGCGCATGCTGCTCCCCGCCGAAGCCGTTGCCGCCACCGCTCTGATCGAGGTCGTACGCATATCGGCCCTCCCGGCCGGGCGCGGCGTCCCGTACCCCGGCAGGGTGGTCGCCCACTGGGCCGGGAGCGAGGTCGCCGACGCTTTGGCCTTGATCGAGAACTTGCCCGGCAGCCAACAGCACCGCTGCGGCTTCTCGCCGGGCTGGAGCGTGCGGGCGTACGAGGACACTCTCGAAATGCCGCTGTTCGAGGCGGCGTTCTGTTTCACCTGCCACGAGGTCCGCATGCACGGAATGGCCGTGCCACCCGCGCTCGGCACGCAGTTCTTCGACGCCGGCGCCCCACCGGCCCAGGCCCTCCTGACCCTCTTCCGCACGGCAACCCCGTAGCGGGTCAGACAGGTTCCTCGTCCGGTTGCCTGCCCGCCGCGACGCTTTCTCGCAAGCTCACGGCCCACGATGCGAGGGCGATGCCGATGGGCAGGTAAAACACCCATAGGGCCGGGGCGTCGGAGGCCGCGAGGAGGAACCAGGAACACGCCGCGGCTGTAAGCAACATGGTGGGCAGCCACTGACGCCAGGGCGGCAGGTGGCTCATCCGAAGGACCGACCACGCCATCCAGGCGAAGATGCAGAAGACAGGAGCGAAGAGCAGAATCATCCAAGGCTCCGGAACGTGAAGAGAGACGCTGGATCTGGGAAGAACGCCGACCTTAGTGCTGACTCCCGGGACCGGTCCCCCACATACGCGGCGGGGGCCTACGCGTGAGCGCAAGACCCCCGCGGAAGTCAGGACGCGGCGGACAGCGAGTCGAGGTGTGCCTGGCGCACCTCGGCGGTCTGCCCCTGCACCAGCAGGAACAACGCCTCGCGTGCCAGCCGTTGGGCCCGGTTGTCCAGGTCCAGGGCGCGCCCGCCGCCGGCCACGACCGCGGCGGTCGTCGCCTTGCGCAGCAACCCGTACGCCTTCATCTTGAGTGCCAGCCGCTCCTCCGTGTGCTCGTGGGGCGCCGGATGGTCGGCGAGGGCGTACGCCTGGCGCCGTACCCGGTCCAGCCGCATACGCAGCGCCTTCGTCGTGGCGTCGTCCTGGTCGAGCAGCGAGAGGGCCGACTCGGCGACGCCGAACACCGCCGGCGAGGCGTTCGTCGGCTTGGGCCGGTCGCCCGCGGCCCAGGTCTCGTACGGGGCATGCAGGGCCACGTTGTCATCGGGGATCCACAGCCCGTCGAGGTGGAGCGAGACCGTACGGGAGGCGGTGAGCGCCGCCAGCCGCATCGGCGCCGACGCCTTCAACCCGGACTGCGGCTTGGCTTCCGTGAAGGCGAACACCACCTCGTCGGCGTCCGTCACCCCGGCCAGCAGCATCACATCGTTCAGCCCCCACCCGGTGTACCAGGGAACCGTCCCGTGGAACCGCCACCCGCCCCGCTTCGGTACCGCCCGGACCGGAACCTGCGGATACCGTCGCAGATGCGCGTACGCGACCCCCGACAGCAGCTCACCGGTGGCCAGTTTCCCCAACAGGAGCTCACGTGCCTGTAGTTCACTCTTCGCCAGAGTCAGCACCGGCGTGTAGTGCTGCGTCTGCACGAACCACGTCGAGCAGCACGCGCCCGCCAGGATCTCCGCGATCTCGCGTGCCACGGAGTTGGGGGCACCCGAACCGCCGCACGCCACGGGCGCGTTCACCCCGAGCAGCCCCGATTTCTTGATGGCCTCGATGCTGCTCGCCGGCACCCCTTCCTGATCGACGCGTTCGGCCTGGGGGGCCAGCACCTCGGCGGCGAGTGTGCGCGCCTGGACGACGAGAGGGTGCGGTGACGTGGTCATAGGGAGATTCTCCCCGCCTCCGCACCCAAAGATCACTCAGCGGTGGGTATGGCTCCCGAGCGGATGTGGGTGACGTGCGTCACGTCGGGCTGATGTCAGGTCGCCGGGAGCAAGCGGTCAGGCCGCTGCGCTTCCCTGTGATCGTCGGGGCCGCGCCCCGACCGCTTCCGGAGTAACTCCCCCACCGGGGCAGTTCGGCCCCGTAAGGAGAACGACCATGAAAGACCGGGCCAAGGTCGAGGAACTCCTCGTCACCTCGGACCTCCAGGCGCAGACCTCGGCGGTCGCGTGGAAACACGTGGAGGCCGAGTACGTCGACATCGTAGAGGGCATCCTGGCCACACTGGCACCGAGCGGACCCTACGCGTACACCGTCGTGTCCGTCCTCGAAGAGGGCAAGGAAATCCCGACGCAGCGCATCGTCGCCACGTACGAGGACATCGAGAACAGCTACCGCAACATGCACCGGTACGCCGCCGTGGTGGGCATCCGCCCCGTCGCGGAGATCAACACCTCCTGGTACTACACCTTCGTGAGCGGCTCGGGCAGGGGACGCGACAAGAACACCGGCGCCGAGAGCGAGCGGCCCATCATCGTGCTGTTCCCGACGATGGGCTCCGGGGCATCACCGGTGAGCTCTTCTGGGGCCGGACACAGCAGGACTCGATGCCGGGCGACCCCGACGACGGGGCGCTGGCCGGCAGGTTCGCGCTGGCCGGGGTGCACGCCGCGCTGCTCGACGCGTACCGCAAGGGCGACGTCGAAGCGATCGTCGCGAAGGCGCACCCCCAGGTCCAGACAGGCCTTCGCGACTATGTGGCGGGGACCGGCACCCTGACGGAGCTGCACACCGCGGACGACCGGAAGGCCTTCATCCAGGAGTTCTACGACCACTACACCGTCCGCGACATCGAGGTCGTCAAGCGATACTTCGACGACTGGTTCTTCTTCCACGAGCTGCGCTGGACGGTGGAGTCCCGCAAGGGCCCGCACGTCGGCGGCGTCTTCCGCTACCACACCGCCGAGTACGCCGAGGTGTCCGCCGCCGGACTGGTCGTCGCGCACATCGGCCACGGCACGGACCAGATCAAGATCGGCTGAGGCCCCGCCTCAACTCCCGTACGTCGGTTCCCCGGACGGCCAGGCGCGGTCCGGGGAACCGACGTATGTCGGGGCCCAACTCACACCCTTCAATATTGCTTGACTTAGGCAAATTCCTGCTACGGTGGTCGTATGTTCACACCGCGCCCCACCGCAGCGGCCGCTCCGACGGACGTGATCGAGATCGAGCGGCTCCTCACCCGTATCGCGTACCTCGCCGGACGGGCCCGTCAGCACGAGCGTCTGATGTCCGAGACCGGACTGTCGCTGGACCGGGCCTCCGTGTCGATCCTGCGGAACATCGCCGAGAGCGAGCCGATGCGCCCGGGGGTCCTCGCGGTACGGCTCTCCGTGGAGGCTTCCCATGTCACGTGGCAGCTGCAGCAGTTGGAGAACGCCGGGTACGTCGTCCGTGTCCCCGACCCGGACGACCGCCGGGCGCAGCGCGTCCAGATCACCGAGGCCGGGCTGGCCGACGTCGACCTCGTCAGAGACGCGAGCCGCCGCGGCATCGGGACGGTTCCGGCTGACTGGTCGCCGGAGGACGTACGTCAACTCGCCGACCTGTTCAGCCGATTGGCCGATGACTTCGTCGAGCACGCCGAGGACTTCAACGAACTCCGGCTCGCTGACTGACGGCCGGCAGCCCCCCCCA
>NZ_VTHJ01000140.1:3735-9593 GCF_008386495.1 Streptomyces tailanensis
CCCCCCCCACACACACGCAGGCCCTCACCGAACGGTCTTGTCATGCGCAGTTTGCTCACCGAGAAACCGGCGTCACCCCGTGGCAACGGACAGCGCATCCTGGTAGTCGTCGACGATCCCGGCGTCACCGAACTCCTCATCGTCACACTTCAGTTGGCGGGCTATCAGGTCGCGGCGGCGCTCACCGGCGCCGAGGGGATGGCGCGGATCGCGCGGGACCGGTACGACCTGGTGGTCTGGGACGCCGGGCTGCCGGACCTGGAGCAGTTCGTCCGGGGCCGCCGTATCGCACCGGCGGACCGACCCCCACTGCTGTTCCTGGCCGGCTGCGACTCCCTCCACGACCTCGTCCCCGACCTTCGCCTCGGCTACGAGGACTACGTCGTCAAGCCCGTACGGATCGTCGAAGTCCTCGATCGGGCCCAGGGTTTGCTGCGCGGCCGGGGCGGGCCCGAACGGCACGAGGGGATGCCCTGTTACGGGGACCTGGTCCTGGACGACTTCGCGTTCCAGGCGCGCCGCGGCTCAAGGGCGCTCTGTCTCACCCCCGCCGAGTACCGGCTGCTGCAGCACCTGCTGGCCAACGCCGAGCGGGTGCTGTCGAAGGAACAGATCAGCCGACACGTCTGGGGCGAGTTCCGCGCCCACGGGGCCATCGAGAAACTCGTCGCGCGACTGAGACGCAAGGTGGACCACGAGGAACCCGCCCTGATCCACACCCGCCGAGGCTTCGGCTACTGGCTTGGCTGCCCACCTCGTTGAGCCACTGGGCCTGGAGAGGCCGGAATCCGCTCGCGCGTCAGGTGGGCCAGGTAGACGTCCAGGGGCTGAACGCGTCCAGTGATGGCTGTCCGAAGGTTCCACCAGCGGATGGACGCGATCTCCTCGTTGGCCTGGAAGCCGCGGATCGTTGTGGTGCGGCCCGCGAACAGTGCCGCGTACTCGGCTCGGTGATCGGGTGCCAGGAGGAAGCCCGCGTGGCCGATGAACCGCAGCGGGCCGTCGGGTTGCTGGCCGCTCTCCTCCAGCAACTCGCGTACGGCCGCCTGGCGTGGGGATTCCCCTGGTTCCAGACGTCCACCGGGCAGTTCCCAGCCCTGGCGCCAGCGGTCGAAGACCATGAGGACACGGTCGGCGTGCCAGAGAGCGACCAGCGCCGCCGGCAGTGGTGCGTCAGAGGGTGGGGGCTCTTCAGCGCCCCGGATGAAGGAGACCAAGGCGTTCCCGCGGTCGTCGACCGCCAGCGGTGGTACGTCAGGAGACAACACCTTGCAATGGTTCCCGGTTCGTCGCCGGAACTCCCCGCTCCGGTGCCCCGGTCGCTGGCTCCGCGGCGCGTGCGAGACTGCGTCGATGGCCTCGCAGACGACGATCACCGCGACCGCCGCCGGTACTTGGAAACTCGGAGAGCTGACCGTCAACCGCGTCGGCTTCGGGGCGATGCGGCTGACGGGCAGCGCCGCGTTTCATCTCGGGGTGCCGAGGGAGCGTGAGCAGTCGATCGCCGTGCTCCGCCGTGCGGTCGAGCTGGGCGTCAACCACATCGACACGGCTGCCTTCTACTTCTCCTCACTGCGCTCCGCCAACGAACTGATCAACAGTGTGCTCGGCGGCCCGTACCCGGACGACCTCGTCATCGTCACCAAGGTCGGGCCGCATCGCGAGTATTCGGGGGAGTGGGGGACTTCCGCCCGCCCCGATCAGCTGAGCGGGCAAGTTGAAGAGAATCTGCGGCAGTTGGGTCGCGACCACCTCGATGTGGTCAACCTGCGGCGGATGCGACAGGACTCCATCGCCGAGCACTTCGGCGCGCTGGCCGAGCTGAGGGAGGCCGGGCTGATCCGCCACCTCGGTATCTCCGCCGTCGAACCCCGCCACCTCGCCGAGGCGCAGGCCATCGCGCCCGTGGTGTGCGTACAGAATCAGTACGGGCTGCACGCCCCGGACCCCGACGCCGACGAGATGCTGCGGCTCTGCGGCGCACAGGGCATCGCGTTCGTACCGTTCTACGCGATCGCCGGCGAGGCCGGTCCGGAGCGTGCGAGCATGGCGGACCACGACGAACTGCTCGCCGTCGCCCGCGCCCACGACGCCACCCCCGCCCAGATCCGTCTCGCCTGGACCCTCCACCAGGGCCCGCACGTCCTCGCCATCCCCGGCACCGGCAACCCGGACCACCTGGTGGAGAACGTCGCCGCGGGCGCCCTCCGGCTCACGGCGGACGAGATGGCCCTGCTGGACGCCATGCATCGAGGGGAAGCCGCCTAGGGGAGCCGTCAGGGCAAAGTGACGCCAACGGGGTCATATAGGCTGCCTGTTCTGCCCCTGCTGTTCGTCACCACCCGGGAGAGTCACCCGTGAGCGTAACCACCGCCCACTCCGCATCGGCCGTACCACCCGTCGACGAGACGCCCGCCGCGCCGGAGACCGCAGGGGGAGTGCCGTCGCAGGGCGAGGGATTCTGGGTCGAGCCGGGCGCCTCCGACGCCGAGACGTCTGCCCAGGCCGACGTCGCAGTTCCCGCCCAGACCTCGGGCGACGAAGCCGCGGGAGCTGCCGTGGACGATGTCGCCGAGCCCGACACCGACACCGAGGTCGTCGATGAGCAAGTCGCCCGCGACGCCCACGAGTTCGGCGTGTACGCCCGCACCGGCGGCTGGGCGTTCGCGCTCAAGGTCGCGCGGAGTGTGCGGCCCGGCGGCGAGTTGGCCGGGGAGACGCCGAAGGTGTCCGCCAAGCGGTTCGCGGAGCTCGCCGGGTGCTCCCCGGAGCGGGTCATGCGGTACTACAAGGCCTGGGACAAGGCGGCCGACGACGGCATGGTCCCGCACTTCGAGGCGCTCGCCCCCGGCGAGGAGATCGACCTGCCGGACTCCGACGTGTGGCTGTCGTACTACAGCTCCCGCAACAGCGCGACCTCCGGCCGCGGCACCGCGATCACCGCGGCCGCCGAGGCCGAGGGCATCCGGCCGACCAAGGCCCTGGAGGTCGCCGAGAACCCCACCGCGCTGCGCGCCGCGATCCTCGCCGACCCCTCCACCGCCCAGGCGGCCCGCACCGCGCTCCTCGACCGGCTGAAGGAGGACGCCTCCCTCCAGACGGAGCTCGCCCGTGACATCGCGCGCACCGACGAGCTGAAGAAGGCGGTCGCGAGCGAGACCCAGGCGGCGAGCCGCATCGGGTACGTCCGGCAGATCGTCGAGAACGGGCAGGTCAAGACGCCGGCCGGTCAGGTGATCGACGCCACCGCCGAACTGCGCGCCGAGGCCGAGCGGCATCTGTCCCTCATCGACGAGCTCGACGAGGACGAGGACACCGGCGAGTGGGCGACGGAGGCGTACGACACCGTCAAGGAACTCGTCGTCCAGACCGTCGAGGCCAACCCCGAGCTGAGGGTCCAGGAACGCCGTACGAAGTTCTACAGCAGCCTCCAGAAGGCGACGAAGGTCTTCGAGGAGCTGACCCTCGACGACGCCGTCGACCTCGACGCCATCTACGAGGACGACATGCTCCAGCGCCTGGAGGAACTCCAGGAGGCGCTCAACACGTGCATCGCGGCACTCCGGAAGGCGTCGCCGGGCGAGTGAGCCGCCTACGCCGGAGCGCGGTGATGTCGAGGCCCCCTGCCCTGCGGGGGGCCTCACGTATGCCGGGCCCGAGCCCCGGCAGGTCATGCGGGAAGACATCCCAGTTGCCGTTCGTCTCGTGTTACGTATAACCTCCCGGGAACCCCGAGCCACCCGAGAGGCCCCGATGAGACGTATCGCCCTGGTCACCCTCGTGGTCGAGGACTACGACGAGGCGATCCGCTTCTACACCGAGGCGCTCGGCTTCCGGCTCGTCGAGGACGAACCGCGGCCCGACGGCGGCCGATGGGTCGTCGTCGAGCCGGGCGGCAACGGGCAGGGCGGCGGGCTGCTGCTCGCGAAGGCCAAGGACGAGGCACAGCGCGCCCGGGTCGGCGACCAGGCCGGCGGGCGTGTGGGCTTCTTCCTGCACACCGACGACTTCGCCCGTGACCACGCCCGGATGCTGGCCGCGGGCGTGCGGTTCCTGGAAGAGCCGCGCCACGAGCCGTACGGCTCGGTCGCCGTCTTCGAGGACCTGTACGGAAACCGCTGGGACCTGCTCCAGCCGGTCGACGACTGACCTGCCCGGGCCGCTCACACACCACCGCACCACCTGCCGAGGAACGAACGCCATGACAGCTACGCGTGTAGACGCCGACACCATCCGCCGCCTCCCCAAGGTCGTCCTGCACGACCACCTCGACGGCGGTCTGCGCCCCGCCACCCTCGTGGAGCTCGCCGCGGAGGTCGGTCATACCCTCCCGGAGACCGACCCGGAGGGCCTCGCCGCCTGGTTCTACGAGGCCGCGAACTCCGGTGACCTGGTGCGGTACATAGCCACGTTCGAGCACACGCTCGCCGTGCTGCAGACCCGTGAGGGCCTGCTGCGCGCCGCCGAGGAGTACGTCCTCGACCTGGCCGCCGACGGTGTCGTCTACGGCGAGGTCCGCTATGCCCCCGAGCTCAACGTCAACGGTGGGCTGACCCTGTCCGAGGTCGTCGAGACCGTGCAGGAGGGTCTGGCCGCCGGTATGGCCAAGGCGGCGGCCCAGGGCACCCCGGTCCGGGTCGGGACGCTGCTGTGCGGCATGCGCATGTTCGACCGGGTCGGCGAGGCCGCCGACCTGGCCGTGGCCTTCCGTGACGCGGGCGTCGTCGGCTTCGACATCGCGGGCGCCGAGGACGGCTTCCCGGCCGCCGACCATCTGGCCGCCTTCGAGAAGCTGCGCCGCGAGAGCGTCCCCTTCACCATCCACGCCGGTGAGGCCCACGGTCTGCCCAGCATCCACCAGGCCCTCCAGGTCTGCGGCGCCCAGCGCATCGGCCACGGCGTCCGCATCACCGAGGACATCGTCGACGGCAAGCTCGGCCGCCTCGCCGCCTGGGTGCGCGACCGCCGTATCGCCCTGGAGATGTGCCCCACCTCCAACCTCCAGACCGGCGCGGCCACCTCCATCGCCGAGCACCCGATCACGGCCCTGAAGGACCTCGGCTTCCGCGTCACCCTCAACACCGACAACCGTCTGGTGTCGGGTACGACGATGACCCGCGAGATGTCGCTGCTGGTCGAGGAGGCCGGCTGGACCCTCGACGACCTGCGTACGGTCACCGTCAACGGTCTCAAGAGCGCCTTCATCCCGTTCGACGAGCGGAACGCCCTCCTCCGGGATGTCGTCCTGCCGGGCTACGAGTCCGCGCGCTGAAGCAGTCCGCGTACGTAGGCGGCCTGGCCGACATGCTGAAGATCGTCGGCCAGGACGCTCACGAGACGTACGCCGAGGGTGACCGGCGGATCCCAGCGCTCGTCCACGATGCGGTCGAGGTCCTTGCCGGTCAGCCCGCGCACGTAGGCGAGGGTCTGCTCGTGCACGGCGTCGTAGTACCCGGTGAGGAGATCGGCGGAGTCGACCCGCACCTTGGCGACCTTCGCCGCGCTGTGCCCGTACCCCGTGTCGTGCCGGGGCAGGCCGAGCCCGAAGCGTTTCTCCCAGTCCTGCGACAGCCAGACCTGGTCGCCCCCGGAGGCGTCGGCGACGTGGTCGTCCTGGACACGGGTGAGATGCCAGACCAGCCAGGCGATGGAGTTGGCGTCGGGGGAGGGGCGGTAGTGGAGGTCCTCCCAGGACAGCCCGTCCACGGTGGCGTGGACCTCCTCCTTGATCCGGCCGTACGCGTCGGTGAGAACGTCCTTCACATTCATACGTCCACCATCGGGCATCCGCCCCGCGCCCGCACAGCTCGTCCCCGGAGCGTCAGCTGTAAGCGGGCTTCGGGTCGAGCAGTTCCAGC
>NZ_VTHJ01000141.1 GCF_008386495.1 Streptomyces tailanensis
GGGCGACCGTCTCGTACACCGTTTCGCCGGTGGCCTTGACCGGGAGCGCGACGAGCGAGGCGCGCTTGTGCCGGAAGTGCCGGGGTACGACGGCGACTCCGAGGTCCTCGTCGACCAGGTCCAGCAGGCTGTGCACGTCGTTGACCTCCAGCGCGACCCTCCGGCGGACGCCCGCGGCGGCGAAGACGGCGTCGGTGGTGCGGCGCGGGCCCCAGTCCGGGTGGAAGTCGACGAAGACCTCGCCGCCCAGCTTCTCCGGGGTCACGGCGGCGCCGGCGGCCGCGAGACGGTGGCTGGGGTGGCACAGGACGGTCATCGGCTCGCTCGACAGCGGTACGACACGCAGCTGGTCGGTGTCCTCCTGCGCCGTCCGCACGGCGAAGGCGAGGTCGAGGCGTCCGCTCGCGACCTCCTCCGCGAGTGCGCCCGAGCCCGCCTGCCGCAGACAGATCTCCACGTCCGGGTGCTTCCTGCGGAACGCGGCGAGCAGCCCCGCCACCGGCACCCCGGCGATGCACTGCTCCGACCCGAGCGCGAGCATGCCGCGCAGCACACCCTGCACGGCGGCCACCGCCTCATGGGCCGACCGCACCTGCGCCAGGATCCGCTCGGCCTCGGTCAGCAGCGCCCGCCCGGCCGGGGTGAGTGTCACCCGCCGGGTGGTCCGCACGAACAGTGGCGTCTGCAGCTCCCGCTCCAGCGTCCGGATCGAGGCGGACAGACCCGACTGGGAGACCAGCAGCCGTTCGGCGGCCCGGGTGAAGTGCTCTTCCTCGGCGACCGCGACGAAGTGCTGCAGATGGCGGAGTTCCATGACTGAGAAGCCTATGCGCTGAATCCGATCGGATTCTTCTGTTGGACCAATGCCCCCAGGTCGCGAAAGAGTGGACATCGGTTTTCCGAAACCAGATCGTGGACACCGGTTCTCGGGAACCTGGTCCCGCCGTGCCAAACCCCTCCTGGAGTCGCGTTGTACACCGCACACCCCGACCGCTACGCGGACATGCCCTACCGGCGCACCGGACGAAGCGGTCTGAGACTGCCCGCGCTCTCGCTCGGCCTGTGGCACAACTTCGGCCCCGACCGGCCCGTCGAGACGCAGCGCGAGATCCTGCGCCGCGCCTTCGACCTGGGCGTCACCCACTTCGACCTGGCCAACAACTACGGCCCGCCGCCCGGCTCCGCCGAGTCCGCGCTCGGCGAGGCCCTCAAGGCCGACTTCGCCGCGTACCGCGACGAGCTGATCATCTCCACCAAGGCGGGCTACCTGATGTGGCCCGGCCCGTACGGCGAGTGGGGCTCGCGCAAGTACCTGCTCTCCTCGCTCGACCAGAGCCTTACGCGGATGGGGCTCGACTACGTCGACATCTTCTACTCGCACCGCCCCGACCCGGACACTCCGCTGGAGGAGACGGTGGGCGCGCTGCACTCGGCGGTGCAGCAGGGCAAGGCGCTGTACGTCGGCGTCTCCAACTACTCGGCGGAGCAGACCCGTGAGGCCGCCCGCATCCTGGGCGAGCTGGGCACCCCGCTCCTCATCCATCAGCCGCGCTACTCGATGCTCGACCGGCGTCCCGAGACCGAGGGCGTGCTCGACGCCCTCGACGAGCTCCAGGTCGGCTCCATCGTCTTCTCCCCGCTGGAGCAGGGCCTGCTGACCTCCCGTTACCTCGACGGCATCCCGGAGGGTTCCCGCGCGGCGAGCGACAGCCCGTTCCTGAACTCCGAGGCCGTCACCGAGGACCTGGTCGGGAGGCTGCGCGCCCTGGACGAGGTCGCCAAGTCACGCGGTCAGACGCTGGCCCAGCTCGCCCTCGCCTGGGTGCTGCGCGGCGGCCGGGTCACCTCCGCCCTCATCGGCGCGAGCAGCGCCCGCCAGGTCGAGGACTGTGCCGGCTCCCTCGCCAACCTCGACTTCGAGGCGGACGAACTGGCCCGCATCGACGCGATCATCGAGGGCAAGGGCTGACACGCCGTTCGTGCGACCGGTGCGTGGCTGTCCGCCTCGTACCGGTCGTGGATTCCGAGCATGATCGTTGAACCCTCCATCGAGGACGTACGTATGGGAGGGGAGCCCCGGTCGGAGAGGCCTTCGCATCGTTTCGGCCAATCGCGCTCTCGCATATGCCAGGAGACTGGCTGAATTGGCATGGTGACAGAGGGTCAGGAGTGTCGATACTCGACTGAGAGGGCGATTGAGGCGTGAACAAAGTGCATCGCCGCACGCGTTCACATCGTCACGTTGCGTGACGGACTGTCGGCCCCCTTGTGCGACCAGCAAGTCTGCCAGGTGAGAGCGGGTTCGTCCGGCGAGCGGGGCCGGACGGCGTTCGACGGCGCGAACGGGGGAGCGAGGCGTGCACGACGAGTTCCTGTGTCATGTCACCGCGTACGGCATGTGTGGAGGTCAGCGCATAGGCGTACCCCTGGGTACCTACCGCGCCCCCACCCTGGCCTTGGCGCTGTGGTGGATGCGCGATCGCGCGTTATGGATCGCCGAACGCCTCGACCCGCGGCCCGAGAACCCGAACTTCCCGCCGAACGCGGTCGTCCCGGTGGCCGACACCGTCCCGGACGTGCCGAGCCTGCTGCGCGCCTGGTCTGCCGACAGCTCCCAACAAGAGCTGGTCGCCGAGGAGTTGGCCGCCGGGAACCTGGTCCGCATCGCCACCAACGACGACACCACGGAGTACGAGCTGCTCGCCGAGTCCGTCGACGCCGTACGCATGCAGCGGATCGCCCAGCGGATCGCCGCTCCCGCCGCCTGACCCCCGGGGCCGAGGGCGGCGGTCGGGTGCACATCTGGGCGAATCGGTAGAATTTCGGGCATGGCAGAGCGGTCGATCGCACCGACTGCGCCCGACCTCGTCCTGGAGACCGAGTCGGGCTCCACGGTGATGACCCCGAGCCACGAGTACCACGTCGGACGCGACCCGCGCAGTGACGTCGTCCTCGACGACGACCGGGTCTCGTGCACCACGCGGTGCTCAAGGCGGACGCCGACCACTGGACCATCGAGGACGAGAACAGCACCAACGGCACCTACACCGACGGCCACCGCGTCCACGCCTGGGATGTGGGGCCGGGCAGCGCCATCCGCTTCGGCAGCCTCGTCGACGGCCCCCGCGCCGTCCTCGCCGGCTTCGCCCACGAGCGCCCCACCGCCGTCTTCCGCCCCGGCTCGTCCGGCACCTTCCGGCAGCCCACCAGCGTCCGCCCGCTGCCCGAGCGCACCGTCCGCATCGGCCGTGCCGCCGACAACGACCTGGTCATCGACGACCTCGTCGTCTCCCGCCGGCACGCGGAACTCCGGGCGCGGCCGGACGGCATGTACGAGATCGTCGACCTCGGCAGCCACAACGGCACCTTCCTCAACGGCAGCCCCGTCGACCGAGCCCCGGTCACTGCCGGTGACATCGTCGGTATCGGTCACTCCGCGTTCTGCCTGGTCGGTGACGAGCTCCAGGAGTACGTCGACACCGGCGAGATCTCGCTCGATGTCCAGGAACCGACCGTGGTCGTCGACCGTGGCCGCAAGACACTGCTCGACAAGGTCGCGTTTCCGGTCGGCGAGAAATGCCTCCTCGCCGTCGTCGGCCCCGGCGGCTCCGGGAAGTCCACCCTCCTCAACGCCCTCACCGGTCAGCGCCCCGCCGACAGCGGCACCGTCCTGTACGACGGCCGCGACCTCTACCGCGACTACGCCGAGCTGCGCCAGCGCATCGGCCTCGTACCGCAGGACGACATCCTGCACGCCCAGCTGACCGTCCGCAGGGCCCTCGCGTACGCCGCCGAGCTGTGCTTCCCGCAGGACACCGCGAAGGCGGAGCGGCAGGAGAGGGTCGACGAGGTGATCCGCGAGCCGGGCCTCGAACAACGTGCCGGCCAGCCCATCCACAGCCTCTCCGGCGGCCAGCGCAAACGGGTCAGTGTGGCCCTGGAACTGCTGACGAAGCCCTCCCTGCTCTTCCTCGACGAGCCGACCTCCGGTCTCGACCCCGGCATGGACCGTTCGGTGATGCACATGCTGCGCGGCCTCGCCGACGACGGCCGTACGGTCATCGTCGTCACCCACAGCGTCCTCAGTCTCGATGTGTGCGACCGGCTCCTCGTGCTCGCGCCCGGCGGCAAGGTCGCCTACTACGGGCCGCCGGACGACGCCCTCGCCTTCTTCGGCTTCGAGCAGTGGCCGGAGGCGTTCGAGGCCTTCGAACGGGATCAGGACCGGGACTGGGCGGGGGAGTACCGGGACTCGCCGTTCCACCACCACTACGTCACCGCGTCCATGGGCCAGCCCTATCTGCCCGACGAGACACTGGTCGCCGTCGCGCCGCCGCCCAAGGCGCAGAGCTGGGGTGCCCAGCTGGGCACCCTCGTCCGCCGGTACGCGGCCGCGCTCGGCGCCGACCGGACCTTCCTCGCCATCATGATCGCGCCGCCGTTCGTCATGGGCGCGATGGCGAGAGCGCTCGCGGGCAGCGAACTGGACCGCGAGACGGCCATGAACGCGCTGCTCATCCTGTGTGTCGGCGGCGTCCTGACCGGCGCGGCGAACGCGGTGCGCGAACCGGTCAAGGAACGCGTGCTCAGGGGCGCCGCCGGTACGGCACGCGTGCCGATGCCGGAACGCGCGCCGACCCGGGCTGTCCCGACGACACCGGGGCCGCCCGGACCGCCACCGGAACCGCCCCCTTGGGCCAGGCCGATCTTCATTCAGCCCGGTTCGTAGCCGGACTTCACTCGTCCCTTCACTCGGCCGGAGTCGTCCCCCGCCCGGCATCGAGCCGCTCGACGCGAGCCACGTTCTCCCGGTCGTCGGCGTCCTGGCTGGCCTCGGCGGCGAACCAGGCGTCGAGGATCTCCTTCAGCAGCGGCTCGGAGGTCAGGCGCAGGCCGATCGCCAGCACGTTGGCGTCGTTCCAGCGGCGGGCGCCGTCCGCCGTGTACGCGTCCGTGCACAGGGCGGCCCGTACCCCCGGCACCTTGTTCGCGGCGATCGACGCGCCGGTCCCCGTCCAGCAGCACACGACCGCCTGCTCCGCCACACCGGAGGCGACCTCCCGGGCCGCCGCCTCCGAACAGACCGCCCACTGGGGGTCGTCCCCGGGCCGTAGCGCCCCGTGCGGCAGCACGTCGTGGCCCCGATCACGCAGTTCCTTGACGAGGAAGCGCGCGACGGGTTCGTCCATGTCGGAGGAGACGGAGATCCGCATACCTCGGAGTCTAGGGCCGCCTCGCCGGGCGTGGCTCACGGGCGTGGCCAGGGCTTTCCGGCCAGGCGCTCGATGCTGGTGTTGAAGCGCTGGAGGTAGTCGGCGAAGCCGGCGATGTCCTCGTCGGACCAGTCGGCGAGCACCTCGATGTGGTCCACGCGTGTCCCGCACGCGCGTTGCACGAAGGGGGTGGGCGGAGGAGATACGCGTAATAGCCGCCACTTCATAGTAGAGCGTGACACTCAAATACGAGTGTGCGTACGCTCCGTGATCTGGCCCTGGCCCCGTTACCGGGATCGTCGCTGTTTATGGTGGCCGCTGTCAGTCGGTCGGGCGTGGGGCGGTTGGTGTGGCGTCGCTGGAGCGGACGGCGTATCCGAGGTTCAAGAGGCTGATATCGGAACGGGAGTTGCGGGAGTTCTTCACGCCGTCGGCGGAGGATGTGGTGTGGGCGCGTGAGCGTACGCATGACCGCCCGGGCCGGGGCCTGGCGCTGTTGGTGATGTTGAAGTCCTCGGCATGGTTGGGCCGTGTTCCCAAGCTCGGGGAGATACCCGAGGTGGTCGTGGCTCACGTGCGCGATCAGGTGGGACTCGCTGCGTGGACGGTGCTAG
>NZ_VTHJ01000142.1 GCF_008386495.1 Streptomyces tailanensis
CACGCCCAGAGCACGCACCTACGCGGACATCAGCCGCTACCGCGGCGGGCGCTCGGCCCGCCCTCCGGGCGGACGACGGGAATGTGACGACAGGACCTAGGCGGGCGGGCCGAGTCGGAAGGACCGTACGACGGCGAGCGCGCACCCGGCGACGAGCGCGAGCGCGACCGCCGTCACCTCGGTCAACGGGCCACGTTCCGTGCCCGGAGCCACGCCGCGCGGCGGCACCGCCCCCTCCGGGTCGTACACGACCGACAGGGCGTCCCCGGGCCTGGTCGACCCCTCACACCCTCGCCAGATCCGCTTCGAGAGGGGAGCACCGGTCGAGTCGGTCACGGAGCACAGGTAGCGTCCGTCCTCGGCGCCGGCTCCCGGTCCTCCCTCGACGAGGGTCACCACCACCGACTGCACCTCGCCACGCTCGGCCAGCACCAGCCAGGTGGCCGCCTGCGGGGTCAGCAGCGCCAGGCATACGCCGAGGGCGGCGGCGATTCCGACGAGTGCGCGGCCCGCGCCGGTGATGAGCAGGTAGACGGTGAGCGCGGCGGCGATCACCAGTCCGCCCTCTCCGGCGGCGAGTGCGGGATGCCCGGTCCAGACCCCGGCGGTCCCGACTCCGACGATGGCGGTGGCCGCCAGGACGCCGACCAGGACCCCCTCGACGAGCAGCCATCGGGGCGGCAGGCCGACGTACTCGGCGGGGCCCCATACCGCCGTCCTGACCTGCTCAGCCACTCCCGGGCCACCGTCGAGCGGCGGCCGACCCGGCCCGCGCATCCGCCGCTCCCCTGTCGTCCGATGTCCACGAGCCGCGCCGCCGACGCGGCGACCCAGGACGGGGCCGGACGGACGGCGGCCGCCGTACAGCCCGTACTTCCACCCTCCGCGATCACACGCCCGCGGGGCCCAGGGCCGGTCACGACACCCTCACAGCTCTCTTGCATTATGCAAAACAGCCGAGGAGGAAGAACAGCCCGGATGCTCAGGCGCCCCGGACCACCGGTGAGTCGACCCAGCCCAGGGGGTACGGCTCGGTGTCGTCCGCCGCCGGAGCGAGCGGTTCGCCGCCGGCCTCGTTGAAGGCGGTGAGCGCGTCCACGAGCGCCGCCCGCTGGTCCGGCGCCAGGCGCGCGACGATCCCGGCGATCTCCGCCCTACGGCTACCGGTGACGTCCTCGACGGTGCGGCGCCCCTCCTCCGTGAGCCGGAGCACGGTCTCACGGCGGTTGTCGGGGTTGGCCTGCCGGTCGGCGAGCCCGGCCGCGATCAGCCGGTCGATCATGCGCATCGCGGTGGAGGGCGCGACCTGGAGGGCGTCGGCGAGGGTCACCAGTTTGGTGGCACCGCGGGTGGACAGCACCACGAGCATGCGGAACTGAGGCAGCGTCACGCGTTCCTCGACCTCGGCGAGCGACCGGGCGGACACGGCGACCAGCAGTCTCGACGCGGTGAGCACCGCACGGGTCACCGCGTCGACATCGTCCATGCCCTCGATCGGGGCCTCAGATTGCGCCATACAACCTTTCTACCGCGCCGCGGACGCCACCCGCTCAGCCCATGGGAACAGATTTTCCACTCCCATGACCGTTCCATGGTTCACCCCCACGGCCGGGCCTCTCGCCGCTCCCGTGCCCGTGATAGCGGAGCAGCAGCATCGCGGCGTCGTCGTGGGGCGGTCCCGCGGCATGCCCCGCCACGTCCCGGCGCAGCGCGTCGAGCGCGCCGTGCGCGTCGGGGTCCTTGAGCAGAGCGGCCCGTTCGGCCAGGGGATAGAAGCACCCGTCCTCGTCCCGGGCCTCGGTGACGCCGTCGGTGTACAGCAGTAACTGCTCACCCGGCGCGAACCCCACCCGGTAGGGCCGAGGTCCGGCGTTGCCGTGCGCGCCCAGCCCCAGGGGCAGCGCGTAGGAGGGCGGCTCGGGAAAGTCGGCCGTGGTGTCCTCCCGTACCAGCATCGGAGCCGGATGGCCGTAGTTCAGGAAGACGACCTCGTGGTCGGAACCGATCTCGGCGAGGATCGCGGTGACGAACTTCTCACCCTCCAACTCCCGTTCCACACTGCGCTCCAGCCGCTCACCCACTCCCGCCAGGTCCGGCTCGTCATGGGCCGCCTCCCGGAACGCGCCGAGCACCACCGCGGCCGTCTCGACGGCGGCCAGCCCCTTGCCCTGTACGTCCCCCACGATCACCCGGATCCCGTGCGGTGAGGCCACCACCTCGTACAGATCACCCCCGATCCGTGCCTCCGCCACGGCCGAGGTGTACGACACCGCCGCCTGCAACGGCCCTGCCGTCAGCGGCACCGGCCGCAGCAGCACCCGCTGGGCCACCTCCGCGATCGAGCGCACGCCGGCCAGTTCCGCCTCCCGCCGGGAGCGCATCACGGCCGCCGCGATTCCCGCACCAGTGACACCCACGACCGACCCCAGCGCGGCGAAGCCCCGGCGCTCCTCGAACACCCCATCGTAGATCCCGAGGCCCACACACAGCACGAGCGCCACCACGCCCGTCAGCGCGGTGCGACGCCACCCGCCGACCAGCCCGGCGAACGCGGGCCCCAGCGACACCAACGGCAGCAGTCCGACCCCCGGCCCGACCACGACATCCACGACGGTCACCACCGCCATGACACCGCCCGGCATCCAGGTCAGCACCGTGGCACTCGGCGGCGGCTTCTTCCCGGTCATGGCGCACTCCAGCGGCGTCGCGAACCCCGGAGAGCCGCCGGCCCAGGCGCCCCTCCCCCACCTTTAGACTATGCAACGGTCTGTTCGCGGACCGCTTCCCACCACGACCCTTTACCCAATCGAGGCCCAAAGCCGACACCCGGCCGACGGAGAACGCCGAGAAGCGGCCGTACGACCCCGAGGGCGACAACTGGACCGTCGCGGAGATCATGGCGGACTACAGGCGCGGGCATCCGACGACGGCCGGCCCTTGTTTCAAGGTGACGGCGTCGGTGCCGGGCGTTACTCGGCCGGTAAGGTGAGACCGCTGCGGCTCCCCCCACCACATCAGGCGCCCTTTCGAGCGCGCCTTGGCCTGCGGCGAACCAGTCGTCTTGTGGCGTGAGGATGAAGCACAGGTGCTGATAGCGGGCCGGTACCGGCTGCACGCCCCCATCGGACGCGGCGCGATGGGAGAGGTCTGGCGGGCGTACGACGAAGTCCTCGGCAGACCCGTGGCCGTGAAACTCCTGCTCGGCCAGGAGTCCGATTCCACCGCGGCTTCCCGCTTCCGCCTGGAGGCGCAGACCGCCGGCCGTCTCAACCACCCGCACGTGGTCGGGGTCCTGGACTTCGGGGAACACGAAAACCGGTTGTTCCTCGTGATGGAGTTGGTCGAGGGCGACAGCCTCGCCCACGCCCTCTCCCCGTCGGGAGCGCTGCCCCCGGCGCAGGCCGCCCGTATCGCCGCCCAGGCCGCGGCCGGGCTCGCCGCCGCCCACCAACAGGGCATCGTGCACCGGGACATCAAGCCCGCGAACCTGCTCCTGGACGCCGACGGCACGCTCAAGATCGGTGACTTCGGCATCGCCCGCTTCCTCGACGACCCGGCCGCCGCGCTCACCGCCACCGGACAGATCGTCGGTACCAGCCTCTACCTCGCCCCCGAACGCGCCCTGGGGAAAGCGGCTTCCCCGGCTTCCGACATCTACTCCCTGGGCTGTGTGCTCTACCACCTCGCCACCGGCCGCCCGCCGTTCCACGCGGACACCGCCGTCGCGATCCTCCACCAGCACCTCGACGCCCCGCCCGTACCACCTCGCGACCTCGGCATCCACCTGCCGCCCGCGTTCGAGAACTACCTCCTCGGACTCCTCGCCAAGCGGCCCGAGGACCGGCCCACGGCGCAACAGGCCGCCGACTGGTTCGCCTCCAACGCCTGGCAGGGCCACCCCGAGCCCCTGCCCCCCACCGCACCGGCTCCCCAGCCTCAGGCTCTCCACCCGGCCGAGCCCACACCGGCTGCACCATCCGCCCGGCACCGCGCGGCCGACGAGTCCCGGGCGCCCACCTACATGCTGCCGTCCACCACCGGGCACACGGGCCGCGTGCACGGTGGCTCCGGTCAGCGGCCGAGCATCCGCGGCCTCGCCGGCCGTCGAAAGGGGCTGACGGGTGCCGTCGCCGGAGTGCTGATCTTCCTGGCCGCCATGCTCGCCGGCATGGCGTGGTTCGCCCCTGACAACAGTTCAGCGGAGACGACCGGCCCCGACCCCACCCGCACCGCGGGCCCGCCTCCGGCATCGACTCCGCCGGCAGAGCGCAGCGCGTCGCCGCTCCCCTCCGCGAGCGTCCTCACGGACGAGGAAGATCACGAAGACACGGTGGACACGGGAGGAGAGGAGGCGACGAAGAGGGAGGAGAGGCGACAGAAGCAGGAGGAAGAGCGCGAACGGGAGGCAGAGCGCAAGCACCGGGACGAGGACGACTGACCGCCGCCGCGACCGGTTCGAGTCGGATCCGCGGATGCCGAGTACTGAGTACGCCTCCGATACCCGGATCAGGTGAGGCGAACCGGCCCGAGCCTCTCCGCCCGTCGTGGCGGCGGCCCGAGGGAGCGGCTCGGTGCTTGGCTGGCTGGGCCGGTCGCACCGCGCGATCGTGCTCGGCCAGGAGGGACACGGTGGCAGCGCAGCGAGAAGTGGACGAAGCAAAGGTCGAAGCCTTCATGGAGAAGGCGCTCGGGGACCTCAGCGGGACGATGACCATCGGTCTGTGCCACCTGGGGGACCGGCTGGGTCTGTTCAAGGACCTCGCGGCGGGCGGCCCCGCCGACAGCCGGGAGCTCGCGGGCCGTCTGGACCTGAATGAGCGTTACGTACGTGAGTGGCTGCGGGGTATGACCGCCGCGGGCTATCTGGAGGAACGGGAGCCCGGGCGCTTCGCCCTTCCCGCCGAGCACGCCCCCGCCCTTGCGGACGAACCGGGGCCCATGTTCCTCGGCGGTGTCTATCAGATGATGCCTGCCGCATTGGCGCCGTACGAACGACTGATCGAGGCCTTCCGGAGTGGCGGAGGCGTACGGCAGGGCGATTACCCGGACATCCTGTGGGACGGCATGAGCCGTTTCACCGGCAGCTGGTTCGAGAGCGTGATGGTCGACGACTGGCTGAGCACCTTTCCGCACGTCGTCGAGAGGCTGGAGCGGGGCATCGACGTCGCGGACGTGGGATGCGGTGCGGGCCGCGCCCTGATCGTGCTCGCCAAGGCGTTTCCCCGCTCGCGTTTCACGGGCTTCGACAACTTCCCGGCCCAGGTGGAACGCGCCCGGGCGAACGCGGAGAAGGCCGGTGTCGCCGACCGTGTGACCTTCGAGACGGTCGACGCCGCCCAGGGGCTTCCCGGACGCTACGACCTCGTCACCACCTTCGACGTCATCCACGACGCGGCGGAGCCGAAGCGGCTTCTTTCCGCCATCAGGGCCGCCGTCCAGGACGACGGCGACTACCTGATGCTCGAGATCAACTGCGAGGACCGTCCCGAGGACAACGTCGGCCCCGTCGCATCGATGTTCTACGGTTTCAGCGTCTTCTACTGCATGACCACCTCCCTCGCGAACGACGGAGCCGCCCTCGGAACGTGCGGCATGCCCGAGGCGGTCGTACGCGACCTGTGCGCCGAGGCGGGCTTCAGCGACGTGTCCCGGTCCACGGCCGATGACCCGTTCAACGTCCTCTACGACATCCGGCCGTAGGCCGTACGAACGACCAGGTCCAAACGGCTCCTTTCGCAGACGACGGGCGAGGCGTGCCGCACACCATGCGGCACGCCT
>NZ_VTHJ01000143.1 GCF_008386495.1 Streptomyces tailanensis
GCGCGGCGGCTGCTCACGGTGGCGTCGGGTGCGTACCGGCGCGGGCTTGCGCATGCCCGCCCGCTCGGGCAGCTGACGGGTTGGCCGGTCGGCGTCGCCGCGCGTGTCCGTCCGTGGTGACTGGTTGGTTGCAGTCGGACAACTCAGCACGTCCGACCCCTTGACAGCCCTCCCCGGGGCCCAGATGGTTGTTGCGCATAGTGAATGACGATGCATTATTCGCAACGACGCACCATGGCGGACGCTCCGCCTCCCCTTCTCTCGTCGTCCTCCCATCCGCTCCGGCGTGCCGGGTCAGGCGGAATCACCGACGAGTTCTCCTGTCGTCGTCCGCGACAAAGACTCCACTGCCGTCTGTGGAAAGGACGAGCTGATGAACAAAACCCGTGAAAGGGATGGTAACCATAGCCATCCCGCCGAAGCGGATCTGCCAGGAAGCCCGGCGGTATCCGCCGGCCCCCGGACCGACCTGATCGTCTTCGGTGTCGCCGCGGCCCTCACCCTCGCCTTCGTCGTGTGGGGAGCCACCGCGACCGACACGCTGGAGAGCGTGTCCGGGAAGCTGCTGGACGGGACCATCCGCAACGGCGGCTGGGCTTTCGTCCTCGCCGCCTCGGGCTTCGTGGTCTTCGCCCTCTGGCTGGCGGTCAGCCGTTACGGGCGGATCACCCTGGGCAAGGAGGGTGAGCAGCCCGAGTTCCGCACGGTCTCGTGGATCGCCATGATGTTCAGCGCGGGCATGGGCATCGGCCTGATGTTCTACGGTGTGAGCGAACCGCTGTCCCACTTCGTCACGCCGCCGCCGGGCACCGACCCGGCCGACGCCAACCAGGCCATGGAGACCGCCATGGCCACCACTCTCTTCCACTGGACGCTGCACCCGTGGGCGATGTACGCGGTCGTGGGTCTGGCGATCGCGTACAGCACCTTCCGGCGCGGCCGCCGACAGCTGATCAGCGCCGTGTTCACCCCGCTGATCGGCGAGAAGCGGGCGAACGGCTGGGGTGGCCGGGTCATCGACATCCTCGCCATCTTCGCCACCCTCTTCGGCTCCGCGGCCTCCCTGGGGCTCGGCGCCCTGCAGATCGGCAGCGGCTTCACCGGACTGGGCTGGATGGGATCCGTCGGCACCGGCCTGCTGGTCGCCGTGATCGCGGTGCTGACCGTGGCGTTCGTCGCGTCGGCCGTGTCCGGGATCGCCAAGGGCATCCAGTGGCTGTCCAACATCAACATGGTGCTGGCGGTGTCGCTGGCGGTCTTCGTGTTCCTCGTCGGCCCGACNTGGCTGTCCAACATCAACATGGTGCTGGCGGTGTCGCTGGCGGTCTTCGTGTTCCTCGTCGGCCCGACCATCTTCATCCTCGACCTGCTGCCCACCTCCATAGGTGCCTTCTTCGGCGACCTTGCCCAGATGGCCGGGCGTACCGAGGCGTCGAGCGGTGAGGGTGTCGCCGACTGGCTGGCCGGCTGGACGGTCTTCTACTGGGCGTGGTGGATCTCCTGGACGCCCTTCGTCGGCATGTTCATCGCGCGCATCAGCCGTGGCCGGACCATCCGCCAGTTCGTCGGCGGGGTCATCCTGGTCCCCAGCACGGTCAGCCTGCTGTGGTTCGCCGTCTTCGGCGGCTCGGCGATGCACCTGCAGAACGAGAAGCTTCTCAACGACGCCTCGACCGCTCAGGGCCAGCTCTTCGACGTGCTCCAGCAGTACCCGATCGCCACGGTGACGAGCGTGGTCGTGATGGTCCTCGTCGGGATCTTCTTCGTCTCCGGCGCCGACGCCGCCTCGATCGTGATGGGCACGCTCTCGCAGCGTGGATCCCTGGAACCGACCCGGGGCATCGTCATCTTCTGGGGCGTGCTGACCGGCGCGGTCGCCGCGGTCATGCTGCTCATCGGCGGCGGCAAGGGCGACGCGCTCACCGGACTGCAGAACCTCACCATCCTGGCGGCGGCCCCCTTCACCGTGGTGATGGTCGGCCTGTGTGTCGCGCTCACCCGCGATCTGCGCCAGGACCCGCTCATCATCCGCGGGCGCATGGGCAAGGAAGCCATCGAAACGGCCGTCATCGCCGGCCACGAGAAGTACGACGGCGACTTCGAACTCCGCATCGGCCCCGTCGCGTGCAACGACGGCACGGACGCCACGCAGCCCCAGCAGTCCCAGGAATCCACGCAACCCACCTCGTCCGCTCACTGAGAGCGGCCGGACCCGCGCCCGGCGGGGTCGTGGCACCGACATGGTCGGCCACGGCCCCGCCGGGCGTTCTCGCTGTTCCGACCCCGATCCCGCCCGGCTGAGGGAACCCCGTCGCGATCCTTGACCCCCGGTCGACGCTCCACCATGCTGTGTTGCGGCACGTGAGGTGCGTGCCGTAATGAGCAACATCAGATTCAAGTCTCAACCAGCCGAGGAGTGGCCATGACGCACCAGGTGCGTGCTGTCGTCGCGCGGGGCAAGGGCGCCCCCGTCAGCCTGGAGACGATCATCGTGCCCGACCCGGGTCCGGGTGAGGCGCTGGTGAAGATCGAGGCTTGCGGGGTCTGCCACACCGATCTGCACTATCGCGAGGGCGGGATCAACGACGACTTCCCGTTCCTGCTGGGCCATGAGGCCGCGGGTGTCGTGGAGTCGGTGGGGGAGGGGGTCACCGATGTCGCGCCCGGCGACTTCGTGATCCTCAACTGGCGTGCAGTCTGCGGCCAGTGCCGGGCCTGTCTGCGCGGGGAGTCGTGGTACTGCTTCAACACCCACAACGCCAAGCAGAAGATGACCTTGCTGGACGGCACCGAGTTGTCGCCGGCCCTGGGCATCGGCGCGTTCGCGGAGAAGACGCTGGTCGCGGCCGGGCAGTGCACCAAGGTCGACCCGACCGCGTCGGCGGCCGCCGCCGGTCTGCTGGGGTGCGGTGTGATGGCGGGCATCGGCGCGGCCATCAACACCGGGAACGTCGGCCGGGGCGACTCGGTCGCCGTCATCGGCTGCGGCGGCGTGGGGGCCGCGGCGATCGCCGGGGCGAACCTGGCGGGCGCCGCGAAGGTCATCGCGGTCGACATCGACGACCGCAAGCTGGCGACGGCCGAGAAGCTGGGCGCGACCCACACCGTCAACTCCAAGGACGCCGACGCGGTCGAGGCGATCCGCGAGCTGACCGGCGGCTTCGGCGCCGACGTCGTCATCGAGGCGGTCGGCCGCCCGGAGACGTACAAGCAGGCCTTCTACGCCCGCGACCTGGCCGGCACCGTCGTCCTGGTCGGGGTGCCGACCCCGGAGATGAAGCTGGAACTGCCGCTGCTGGACGTCTTCGGCCGCGGCGGCGCGCTGAAGTCCTCCTGGTACGGCGACTGCCTGCCGAGCCGGGACTTCCCGATGCTCATCGACCTCTACCTCCAGGGACGGCTGGACCTGGACGCCTTCGTCACGGAGACCATCGCGCTGGACGAGGTCGAGAAGGCCTTCGAGCGGATGCACCACGGCGACGTGCTGCGCTCGGTGGTGGTCCTCTGATGGCGGCCCGCATCGAACACCTCGTCACCTCGGGGACGTTCTCGCTGGACGGCGGCACCTGGGACGTCGACAACAACGTGTGGATCGTCGGCGACGACAGTGAGGCGATCGTCATCGACGCGGCCCATGACGCCGACGCCATCGCCCGAGCGGTCGGCGACCGGCGCCTCACCGCGATCGTGTGCACGCACGCCCACAACGACCACATCGACGCCGCGCCGGAACTCGCGGCGCGCACGGGTGCCCCGGTCCTCCTCCACCCGGACGACCTGCCGCTGTGGAAGCAGACCCACCCCGAGAGGGCGCCGGACGCCGAACTGACCGACGGTCAGGGCCTCTCGGTGGCCGGTATCGAACTGACCGTGCTGCACACGCCCGGCCACGCCCCTGGCGCGGTCTGCCTGTACGCACCGGCCCTCGCCGCGCTCTTCAGCGGCGACACGCTGTTCGCCGGCGGGCCAGGGGCCACAGGGCGGTCGTACAGCCACTTCCCGACCATCGTCGAGTCGATCCGGGGCCGGCTGCTGACGCTGCCCGCCGAGACCGTCGTGCACACCGGACACGGGGACACGACCACCGTCGGCGCCGAGGCCCCGCATCTCCAGGAGTGGATCGACCGCGGTTTCTGACGCCCGCAGGCGACCCTCACGCGCCCGCCGTATCGGCTCGCGTCATCGCGAGCCGATACGGCGGGCTGCTGTTGTTCCATATGGGTTGAGTTTTGCATGGAGCAACGAAAATGAGCGGTCCGGAGCGGCCTCTGAATGCCTTGACAAGGGTTCTGGGCGACCTCAGACTGGCGTTGCGCTTACCGCAATCCGTTTCGTTATACGCACCGAGGTGTCATGATGATTCCCGCGTGCCGTCTCGCGGATCTTCCGCGAGGTGAGGCCTTTCGGCTCGACATCGATCCGCCGGTCTCGGTGTTCCACACCGACGACGGCGAGCTCTTCGCCATCGACGACACCTGCACCCACCAGGACGCCTCGCTCGCCGACGGCTGGCTGGAGGGCTGCGAGGTGGAATGCCCGCTGCACGCCTCGAAGTTCGACCTGAGGACCGGTTCGGTCGACGCCCCGCCGGCCAAGCTGCCGGTCCGGACGCACGAGGTCTTCGTCGAAGACGGCATGGTCTACGTCCGTCTGTCCACCGAGGCGCCCAACCTGCCGCCGTGCATCTCGGCCCGGCTCGCCGGAGGTCCCGCGTGAGGACGGTCGCCGTGGTCGGTGCCTCGCTGGCCGGGCTGTCGGCGGCGCGCTCACTGCGCAAGCAGGGCTACGACGGCCGGTTGGTCGTCATCGGCGACGAGCTCCACCGCCCGTACGACAGGCCTCCGCTGTCCAAGGAGTTCCTGGCCGGCACGCTCGGCGAAGCGGACCTCGCGCTGGAGACGGACGACGAGGACCTCCGGGCGGAGTGGCTGCTCGGCGTACACGCCACCGGACTCGACCACGCACGGCGTGTCGTCCGGCTCGGTGACGGACGGGAGGTGCAGGCCGACGGGTTCGTCATCGCGACCGGCGCCGCGGCACGCACGCTGCCCGGTTCCGAGGGCCTGGCCGGAGTGCACACGCTGCGCACCCTGGACGATGCCCGCGCCCTGCGGGACGAACTGGCCCGTGGTGGACGGCTGGTGGTGATCGGCGGGGGGTTCGTCGGCGCGGAGGTCGCCTCCACCGCGTACGCCCTCGGGCTCGACGTGACGGTCGTCGAGGCCGCCCCGACGCCGCTCGCCGGACCGCTCGGCGAGACCATGGGCGCCGTCGTCTCGGCCCTCCACGCGGACCACGGCGTACGGCTGTTGTGCGGGGTGGGCGTGAAGGGGCTGAGCGGGGAGAGGCGTGTCGATGCCGTCCTGCTGGAGGACGGCCACAGCATCCCCGCCGACATCGTGGTGGTCGGGGTGGGCGCACGCCCGTGCGTCGAGTGGCTGGAAGGTTCCGGCATCGCTCTCGACAACGGCGTCAAGTGCGGCGCCGACGGCCGCACCAGCCTGGCCGGCGTGGTCGCGGTCGGCGACTGCGCCAACTGGTACGACCCGCGCGCGGGCACCCATCGCCGCGTCGAGCACTGGACCGGTGCGCGCGAGCGCCCCGACGCCGCGATCGCCACGCTGCTGTCCGGGGGCGCGACCGAACCGGGTGTGCCCCGGCCGCCGTACTTCTGGTCCGACCAGTACGGCGTGAAGATCCAGTTCGCCGGTCACGCGGCCGGCGCCGACAGCGTCACCATCGAGGCGGGCACCGCGGACGACCGCGACGTCCTGGCCGTCTACCGGCGGGCCGGAGACCCGGTCGCCGTCCTCGGGATGAACCAGCCGCGGCTGTTCACCCGCTGGCGCAAGCAACTCGCCGCCACCGCGTCCTGACAACGCCTGCATCTTGACCCTCCACGACGTTCTCCCGAGGAGTGCCCCGTGACCTCGACCAGCCTGCCGGACAGCCTGATCGCCACCCTCCCCGGCTCCTCCTACACGGATCCCGAGATCTTCGCCCAGGAGCAGGAGCACATATTCGAGACCATGTGGTTCTGTGTCGCCCGCTCGTCCGAGCTCGCGAAGCCCGGTGCTTTCCGTACCGTCGATGTGGGTCGCGAGAGCATCCTCGTCACCCGGGCCAGGGACAACAGCATCCGTGCCTTCTTCAACGTCTG
>NZ_VTHJ01000144.1 GCF_008386495.1 Streptomyces tailanensis
AGGACTTGCAGCGCCCGTCCGGCGCGAGCCCCCGCTGCCGCGAGAACTCCACGAACGTCCCCGGAGTGGACATGACCGTGGCTCCGCCGGCGACGGCGAGGGTGGACTCGCCCTGGCGCAGGGACTGGCAGGCCAGATGGAGCGAGACCAGCGACGACGAGCACGCCGTGTCCACCGTCACCGCCGGCCCCTCGAACCCGTACACGTACGAGATCCGGCCCGACGCCACACTCCCGGCGCTGCCGTTGGCGAGGTAACCCTCAAGGTCACTGGGCGAGGTCCCGGCGAGCGTCGCGTAGTCGTGGTACATCAGCCCGGCGAAGACTCCGGTGGGGGTACCTTTGAGGTCGGCCGGGTCGATCCCGGCCCGTTCGAACAGCTCCCACGACGTCTCCAGCAGCAGCCGCTGCTGCGGATCCATCGCCAACGCCTCACGCGGCGCGATCCCGAAGAACTCCGCGTCGAACTCCCCGGCGCCGCTGAGGAATCCGCCCTCACGGGTGTAGGTATGGCCGGTGCTCTCCGGGTCCGGGTCGTACAGCTCGGCAGTGTTCCAGTCGCGGTCGTCCGGGAACTCGGTGATGCCGTCCGCTCCCCGGCGTACGACGTCCCACAGGTCCTCGGGTGAGGAGATGCCGCCGGGGTAGCGGCAGGCCATGGCGACGACGGCGATCGGCTCGTCCTCGGCGGCGGCCACCGCGGCGTCCTGGGCGGGGGCGCCGCCCGTCAACTCGGACAGGAGGAAGTCGGCGACGGCGGCGGGCGTCGGATGGTCGAAGACGAGGGTGGCGGGCAGCTTCCTGCCGATGAGGGTGCCGAGGCGGTTGCGCAGCTCGACGCCCATGAGGGAGTCGAAGCCCAGCTCCCGGAAGGGCGCTTCTGCGTCGACCGCCTCGCCCGGCGCCCGGCCGAGGACCGTGGCCGTCTCCCGTCCGACCGACGCCAGGACGTGGCTGCGGCGCTCGGCCTCGGAGCGGGCGGCGAGGCGGCTCTCGTACGTTCCGCTGTCCGTCCCGGCCGTGGCGGCGGTCCTGCGGGCCGGGGTGGCCCGGACCAACTCGCGGAATAGCGGCGGCACCTGGCCCGAGGCGCGCAGGGCTCCGAGGTCCAGCGCGGTGGTGACCAGCGCCGGCTCGTCCTGGGCGAGGGCGGCGTCGAGCAGCGCCAGCCCCAGCTCCTCCGGGATGGTCCGCAGCCCGGACCTGGCCAGCCGGGCCCGGTCGGACGTGGTCAGCCCGGCCGTCATGGTGCTCTCTTGCTCCCACAGGCCCCAGGCGAGGGACGTCGCGGGGAGCCCCTGGGCGGCGCGGTGCTGGGCCAGGCCGTCCAGGAAGGAGTTGGCGGCGGCGTAGTTGGCCTGACCGGAGGTGCCCAGGACGCCGGCGACGGAGGAGAACAGCACGAAGGCGCCGAGGTCGTGGCCGAGGGTGGCCTCGTGCAGGTTCCAGGCGGCGTCGGCCTTCGCCTTGAGCACGGTGTCGAGCCGTTCCGGCGTCAGATCGCCGATGACGCCGTCGTCCACGACTCCCGCCGCGTGGACGACCGCGCTCAGCGGGTGCTCGTCCGGGACGGCGTCCAGGAGCCGGGCCACCGCGTCGGCGTCGGAGAAGTCGCACGCCTCGACCGTGACCCGGGCGCCCAGCGCGGCCAGTTCATCGCGGAGCTCCGCGGCGCCCGGGGCGTCGGGTCCGCGGCGGCCGGCCAGCAGCACGTGGGGCACCCCGTGCTGGGTGACCAGGTGGCGGGCCACGAGGCTGCCCAGCGTCCCGGTTCCGCCGCTGATGAGGACGGTCCCGGACAGCCGCGGCCCGTCACGTTCCGGACTCTCGGGTTCACGGGCGAGACGCGGCACCAGTGCCGTGCCACCGTGGAGCGCCACCTGGGGCTCGCCGGAGGCGATCGCGGCCGGCAGCAGCGCGGCCGAGTCCGGATCGTCGTCCAAGTCCAGGAGCACGACCCTGCCGGGGTGCTCCGACTGCGCGGAGCGCACCAGCCCCCACACCGCCGCGGCCTCGGGCCGTACGTCGTCGCCGAAGGCCCCGCGGGTGACGACCACGAGGGGCTTCTCCGGGGCGTCCTCCGCGGCCGTCCACTCCCGCAGCACCTCCAGCACCTGGCCGGTGCAGGCACGGGCCGCGGCGGCCGGGTCCTGCCCGGCCTCGGGCTCCACGGGCAGCACCAGCGCGTCGAACAGCTCCTCGCCCTCGCACGCGGCGGCGACGCCGGTCAGCCGGGGGGCGTCCAGCGCGGGTCGGCCTGTGCCGAGCACGGCCACGGTGACGTCCCGGCCCCCGGCCGGTTCGATGGGCCTCCAGCGCACGGCGAGCACGACGGGGCGGTCCGTGCCGGGCGCGATCCGGTCGGCGGAGACCTCGTGTACGGAGAGGGAGTCCACGGTCAGCACCGGGCGGCCGCTCTCGTCGGCCAGGGTCACGGAGACAGTGTCGTCGCCGGTGGTACGCAGCCGCGCCCTGACGGCACGGGCGCCCGTGGCGTGCAGCCGCACGCCGCTCCACTCGAACGGCACCACGAGCCGGTCGCCCGCGTCGAGGAGGAGCGCGTGCAGGGCGGCGTCCAGCAGAGCGGGGTGGATGCCGAAGCCGGCGGTCTCGTCCGTCTCGGGAAGGCGTGCCTCGGCGAACAGTTCGTCGCCATGCCGCCGCACCGATGCCAGGCCGCGGAACGCCGGGCCGTAGCCGTAGCCGCGGTCGGACAGCTGCTCGTAGAAGCCGTCGAGCGGGACGGGTTCACCGGGCGGCGGCCACGGGAAGGCGGCGTCGGCGGCGTGCCGGGTCTCCTGCTCCGCGTCCTCCGCGCGCAGGGCGCCGGTCGCGTGCACGGTCCAGTCGGCGTCTGGTCCGGTACGGCCGCATACCCGCACCGGCCTGTGCCCGTCCTCGGCCGGTCCGACGACGATCTGCACGTCGACGGCGGCCTGGTCGCCGATTACCAGCGGGACGCCCAGCACCAGTTCGTCCAGGACCGGTAAGCCCGCCTCCTCACCCGCCCTGATGACGACCTCCGCCAGCGCGGCCGCCGGCACCATGGCGGAACCCAGCACCCTGTGCTGGTCCAGCCAGGGCTGCCCGCGCAGGGAGAGGCGGCCGGTGAACAGCAGTTCCTCTCCGCCCGCGACCGTGACGGAGGCCCCGAGGAGGGGATGCCCCGTGGTCGTGAGACCGAGATCCGCCACGTCCAGGGGCTCGGCGGCGTCCAGCCAGTACCGCCTGCGCTGGAACGCGTACGTGGGCAGGGGAACGGAGCGTGCCCCGGTGCCCGCGAAGAAGCGCTCCCAGTCGACGGTGCCGTGCGCGTCGTGCACCCGGCCGAGCGCGGCGGCGACGGTGCCCGCCTCGTCCCGATCCCGTCGCATCGTCGCGACTGCGGTGACCTCGTCGTCGTCCAGGATGTCGGCGACCATCGCGGTGAGCGGCCCGTCCGGGCCCAGCTCCAGGAAGATCCGGGCGCCCTGTTCGCGCAGCGCGGTCACGCCATCGGCGAAGCGCACCGCCTCCCGCACGTGCCGCACCCAGTAGTCCGGGGTACACACCAGGCCGCGGTCCGCGGGCCGGCCCGTGACGTTGGAGACGACGGGGCAGGACGGGTGCTCGAAACGCAGGTCCGCGATCTCCGCGCGGAACTGCTCCAGCATGCCGTCCATGTGGGGCGAGTGGAACGCGTGGCTCACGGGGAGGCGCTTGGCCTTGCGGTCCTGCGCGGTGAAGGCCGCCGCGATGCGGGTGACCTCCTCCTCGTCGCCCGAAATCACCACGGAGCGGGGGCCGTTGACCGCCGCGATACCCACCGCCGCCTCGTGGCCCTCCAGGTGCGGAAGCACCTCGGCCTCGGTGGCCTGGAGCGCGACCATGGCGCCGTCGGAGCGGAGGGCCTGCATCAGCCGGGCGCGTGCGGCGACCAGGGTCACGGCGTCGCTCAGGGAGAACACCCCGGCGATGTGCGCCGCGGCGATCTCTCCGACGGAGTGGCCCGCGACGAAGTCCGGGCGCACCCCCCAGTGCAGGAACTGCCGGGCGAGGGCCACCTCCGTGGCGAAGAGGGCGGGCTGGGTGTACTCCGTCCTGTCGAGCTCGTCGGAACCGCCGAACACCACCTCCTTGAGCGGACGGCCAAGCCGCCCGGCGAACTCCTCGCACACCTCGTCGAAGGCGGCGGCGAAGACCGGGAGGCTCTCGTAGAGCTCACGCCCCATGCCGGCGCGCTGGGCGCCCTGGCCGGTGAACAGGAACGCGGTCCTGCCTCCGGCCCCGTCCCCGGAGGCGTGGGCCGTGGCGGGGGCCGGGTTCTCCAACTGGCGGAGGAGGTCGTCGCGGTCGGCCGCGGTGAGGGTGGCCCGGTGGGGGTGTGCGGTGCGGGTGGTCGCGAGGGAGTGGGCGACGTCCAGCAGCCGCGCCTCGGGGTGCTCGACGAGGTGGGCGTGCAGGACCTCGACCTGGGCGGCGAGAGCCTGGCGCGACTTCGCGGAGACGGCGAAGGGCAGCACCGGGGGGTGCGGCGTCCCGGCCTCGTCGTCCGGCTCCTCCTCGATGGGGGCCTGTTCGAGGATGAGGTGCGCGTTGGTGCCGCTGATACCGAAG
>NZ_VTHJ01000145.1:0-293 GCF_008386495.1 Streptomyces tailanensis
CTGCGTCGCCGACGGACCCGACTGCACATGCGTCATATCCAGGACACGGATCCCCTCAAGAGCCTTCGTCATGATCGCCACCTCACTGGTCCGTCTTCGTGTGTACGGCGGCCCAGGTCGGTCACGTCGGACGCGAGGCATGTCCTGGGGACGCCGTGAGGATGTCGCTTCCCTGCTCGATCGGCCTCCGGCCAAGAGCACGAGAGGGCGCCACCGCGATGCGATGGCCCGCGGGGCGTGCGCAGGGCCGGCTGGTCGCGCCGGTCGCCGGGCGGGCCCCCCCGAAGGGGGGC
>NZ_VTHJ01000145.1:415-7290 GCF_008386495.1 Streptomyces tailanensis
CCCCGCGGGCCCCTGGGTCACAGCGCGCACCAGCAGTTCACCGCCGACGAAGGCGCCGCGCCAGGACGCGCCGAACCCGCCGAACAGCTCGTCGCGGTCCCCCCGCGAACGCGGCTTGCCGTGGCCGACCTTGAACGCCCGGATCTGCGGGGCCAGTCGGTCGAAGGTCGCCCGGTCGTCGGTGGACAGGGTGGCGACCAGCGCGCCGTTGGAGGCGTTCATCGCGGCCAGCAGCTCCGACTCCGTGTCGACCAGGACGATGGAGTCGACCGGGCCGAAGGGTTCCGCGTGGTGCAGCGGGGAGGACGGCGGCGGGTTCAGGAGCGTGACCGGCTGGACGTACGCCGAGGTGTCCTGGCCGGGCAGGAAGCGGGCGTCGGCCTCGCTGCCCCGGTGCAGGGGCACGGCGCCGCGGTCGATGGCCTCGGCGATCTGGTCGCGCAGTTCCTTCGCCTTGGCCGCGTTGATCACCGGCCCGAAGTCCAGTGCCGGATAGGGGTCGTCGGCCTTCTCGACGGCGAGCGGGTGTCCGACGCGCAGGGTGCGCACTGCCGGGAGGTACGCCGCCAGGAAGTCGTCGAACAGCTGCCGCTGGACGACGAAGCGCGGGTACGCCGTGCAGCGCTGCTTGCCGTAGTCGAAGAGCTTGGGGACGACGGCCGTGAGCGCGTCCCAGTCCGAGTAGTTCCAGATGCCCCAGGTGTTGAGTCCTTCCTGTTCGAGGACGTGGCGCTTGCCGAGGTCGGCGACGGCCGTGGCCACCGCGGCGCCGGTGTCGCGGCCGCCGACGAAGGAGACGCAGCCGATCTCGGGCGCTCGCACCAGCGCCTCGGACAGCTCCCCCCCGCTGCCGCTGACAAGGGTGACGGGTATCCCCTCGCGGGCGGCCAGCGCGCAGGCCAGGGTCAGACAGGCGACACCGCCGTCGGTCGGGGTCTTGGCGATGACCGCGTTGCCCGCCAGGGCCTGTATCAGCATGGCGTGAACGAGCACGCTCATCGGATAGTTCCAGCTGGCGATGTTGGAGACCGGTCCGTCCAGCGGGGCCCGGCCAGCGACCATCGGCTCGATGCCGTCGACGTACCAGCGCACCCCGTCGATGGCCCGGTCGACGTCCGCCTGTGCGAGCCGCCACGGCTTGCCGATCTCCCAGACGAGCAGGAGCGCGAGGAGTTCGCGGTGCTGGGCGAGAGCGTCCAGGGTGGCCGCGATCCGGGCGCGGCGCTCCTGAAGCGGGATGTGCCGCCAGGCGCGGTGCTGGTCGAGGGAGGCGCGGACCGCCTGGTGGGCGGCGTCCCGGTCCAGCCGTGGCGGGCCGGCGATCGGGCTGCCGTCGACGGGGCTGCTGGCGGGCAGGGCCCGGCCGTCCGCTCGCCAGGCGGAGTTCCAGAGGTTGAGGACGCGGTCTTCGCGGAACGCCTCAGGGGCGACCGCCAGACAGCGCTGCCAGGCGTCTTCCCAGGTCGTGCCGGACTTCACCACGAGTGACGTGGCGTTGAGGGTGGTTGTCATTCGGTGTCTCCGCTCTCGGTGCACAATCGGGGGCGGGGGTGCCTGACGTCTGCCGAACCGCAGTACGCAGGCCGAGCGACCGGTGGTCGCGTAGGTGAGGAGGACGCGCCGGACCGTCGCGGCAGTCACTCCTGGTCAACCATGAGTGGCCCGGCGGTCGGTTTCCAGCGCGGCGAGTACCAGGCGGGCCGTCTCGGTCGGGGTGTTTCCCACGGTGACGCCGACCGCCTCAAGGGCTTCCTTCTTCGCCTGCGCCGTGCCCGACGAGCCGGACACGATGGCGCCCGCGTGCCCCATGGTCCTGCCCTCGGGCGCGGTGAAGCCCGCGACGTAGCCGACGACGGGCTTGCTGACGTGCTTGTCGATGAACGCGGCCGCGCGTTCCTCGGCGTCGCCGCCGATCTCCCCGATGAGCACGATGATGTCGGTGTCGGGGTCGTCCTGGAAGGCGGCCAGGCAGTCGATGTGGGTGGTGCCGACGACGGGGTCGCCGCCGATGCCCACACAGGTGGTGAAGCCGATGTCCCGCAGCTCGTACATGAGTTGGTAGGTGAGCGTGCCCGACTTGGACACCAGGCCGATGCGGCCGGGCTTGGTGATGTCGGCCGGGATGATGCCCGCGTTGGACTGGCCGGGGGTGATCAGGCCAGGACAGTTGGGGCCGATGATCCGGGTGCCCTTCTCCTTCGCGTACGCCGTGAAGGCGACGGAGTCGTGGACGGGGATGCCCTCGGTGATGACGACGGCGAGCCCGATGCCGGCGTCGGCGGCCTCCATCACCGCGGCTTTGGCGAAGGCGGGTGGCACGAAGACGACGGTGACGTCGGCGCCGGTCGCCCGCATACCGTCGGCGACCGAACCGAAGACAGGCACGGTACGGTCGTCGAAGTCGACGGTACGGCCCGCCTTGCGCGGGTTGACGCCGCCGACGACATGCGTGCCGGCCGCGAGCATGCGCCGGGTGTGCTTCATGCCCTCGCCGCCGGTCATGCCCTGGACGAGGACCTTGCTCTCCTTGGTGAGGTAGATCGCCATGTTCCGTCTCCTCAGGCCTTGGTGGCGAGTTGGGCGGCCCGGCGCGCGGCGCCGTCCATGGTGGTGGCCTGCTGGACCATTGGGTGGGCGTGCTCGTCGAGGACGGCGCGGCCTCGGGCGGCGTTGTTGCCGTCGAGCCGCACGACGAGCGGCTTGGTCAACTGGACGGTGTCCAGGGCCCGTACGATGCCTTCGGCGACCGTGTCGCACGCGGTGATCCCGCCGAAGACGTTGACGAACACCGACTTCACGGCCGGGTCGGAAAGGATGACGGACAGCCCGTCGGCCATGGTCCGGGCGGAGGCTCCGCCACCGATGTCGAGGAAGTTGGCGGGGCGGGCGCCGCAGCCGGCGACCACGTCGAGGGTCGACATGACCAGGCCGGCGCCGTTGCCGATGATGCCGACCTCGCCGTCGAGCTTGACGTAGTCGATGCCCTTGGCCGCTGCCGCCGCCTCCAGCGCGTCGTCGTGTTCCTTCTCCTGCGCGCCCCAACGGGTCTGCCGGAAGCGTGCGTTGTCGTCGAGGGTGACTTTGCCGTCGAGGGCGAGGATCTGCCCCTGCCGAGTGCGGACGAGCGGGTTGACCTCGACGAGGACGGCGTCCTCACGGACCAGCACCTGCCACAGCCGTACGAGAACGTCGACGGTCTGCGGTGGAAGGCCGCCGGCCTCGGCGATCTCCCCCGCCTTCGCGGAGGTGACACCCTCGGCCGGGTCGATGTGTATGCGGGCGACCGCCTCCGGTCGACTGGCGGCGACCTCCTCGATCTCCATCCCGCCCTCGGCGGAGGCGATGGCGAGGAAACGGCCCGCCGCGCGGTCGAGGACGTAGGAGACGTAGAACTCGGCCTCGATGTCGACCGGTTGGGCCAGCATGACCTTGCCGACCGTGTGGCCCTTGATGTCCATGCCGAGCATCTGACGTGCCGTGAGTTCGGCTGCGGCCGGGTCGGCGGCGAGCCGCACACCGCCCGCCTTGCCCCGGCCCCCGGTCTTCACCTGCGCCTTGACGACGACGCGGCCACCCAGCCTGCGGGCGATCTCCCGTGCCTTCTTGGGCGAGTCGGTGACCTCCGCCCTCGGCACGAGGATGCCGTGTTCCTCGAAGAGCCCTCGGGCCTGGTGCTCGTACAGGTCCATGATTCGGCTCCCGTCTCAAAAGCGCCGCACCTGAAAAGTGGTGCACGCCCCCTGGACATCACCCAGCGAATGCGGGATAACAATCTTCATACAGTATTCGTCGACTGTATGCAATGTGCAGCAGGACTCAGGATCGGCGCCGCCCGGACGCTCAAGGCAACGGACCAGCGAGGTGATCAGTGACGGCGAAGGCTCTTGAGGGGATCCGTGTCCTGGATATGACGCATGTGCAGTCGGGTCCGTCGGCGACGCAGNCGAAGGCTCTTGAGGGGATCCGTGTCCTGGATATGACGCATGTGCAGTCGGGTCCGTCGGCGACGCAGTTGCTGGCGTGGCTGGGTGCGGATGTGGTGAAGGTGGAGGCGCCGGGCGGGGACATCACGCGTGGTCAGTTGCGGGACGTTCCGGGTGTGGACTCGCTGTACTTCACGATGCTCAACTGCAACAAGCGCAGTGTCACGCTGAACACCAAGACCGAGCGGGGCAGGCAGCTGCTGACCGAGCTGATCAGGCGTTCGGATGTGCTGGTGGAGAACTTCGGTCCCGGCGCGGTGGACCGGATGGGTTTCACCTGGGACCGGATCCGGGAGATCAATCCCAGGGTCGTGTACGCGTCGATCAAGGGGTTCGGGGAGGGCCCGTACACCGGTTTCAAGGCCTATGAGGTGGTGGCGCAGGCGATGGGCGGGTCGATGGCGACCACCGGTTTCGAGGACGGGCCCCCGATGGCGACCGGCGCGCAGATCGGTGACTCCGGGACCGGGGTGCACGCGGTCGCGGGGATCCTGGCCGCCCTGTTCCAGCGGGAGAGCACCGGGCGCGGGCAGCGGGTGAACGTGGCCATGCAGCACGCCGTGCTCAACCTGTGCCGGGTCAAACTCCGCGACCAGCAGCGCCTCGCGCACGGCCCGCTGCCCGAGTACCCGAACGAGGACTTCGGGGACGAGGTGCCGCGTTCGGGCAACGCCTCCGGCGGCGGACAGCCCGGCTGGGCCGTCAGGTGCGCGCCCGGCGGCCCCAACGACTACGTCTACGTCATCGTCCAGCCCGTCGGCTGGCCGCCCCTGACCGAGCTGATCGGCCGCCCGGAACTGGCCCGGGACCCCGAATGGGCCACCCCCGAGGCCAGGCTGCCGAAACTGGCGAAAATGTTCCAGCTGATCGAGGAATGGACGGCCACCCTGCCCAAATGGCAGGTGCTCCAGCAGCTCAACGCACACAACATTCCCTGCGGGCCGATCCTGTCCACCAAAGAGATCATCGAGGACGCCTCCCTCGCCGACAACGAGATCGTCGTCGAGGTCGAGCATCCCGAACGCGGCCGGTTCACCACCGTCGGCAACCCCCTCAAACTCTCCGACTCCCCCACCCACATCACCCCCTCCCCCCTCCTCGGCCAACACACCGAGGAAATCCTCATCAGCGAACTCGGACTNNNACCCACATCACCCCCTCCCCCCTCCTCGGCCAACACACCGAGGAAATCCTCATCAGCGAACTCGGACTCGGAGACGAGGAGTTGCGCCTGCTGAGGTCGAGCGGGGTGATCTGACGTGGGGATCCAGAAGCGCACCACAAGGGTGCGCGGTCTTCCGACTGTGAGGAGGCGGTCCATGACGTAACCGAGCACGAGGGGGCGCCCGACGGTGCGCGTCGGCCGTCCCCGGGATCCGTGCGCGCACGAAAGGCATTTGGACAGGGGGCGCTGGCCAGATCTTTCGACGCAAGGAGTGCTTGAGCAGATGACAACCATCGACTATTCGACGTCCGCCCCGTACAGGGAGGTAACGGACGCCAACGGCCGCGTGTTCCGCATCGGTGAGACCGACATCGACATCATGGGCCGCAAACGCAAGTGGATGGTCATCCTGCCGTGGGTGGGCATGATGGGCATCAGCTCGGCGGAGTACGCGTTCGCGTCCGCCGAGGAAACCCTGCACACGGCGCACAGCTGGAGCAGCCAGCACATCTTCTGGATGCTGGGTGTCTGGGTGTTCTTCCAGGCCGCGGTGGCCTTCCCTGCCGGGAAGCTCCGCGAGAGCGGCAAACTGCCCGCCCGCTGGGCGATGATGCTGGGCGCCCTCGGCACCCTGCTCGGCTATCTGTCGCTCGCCTTCGCACCGCATGTCGTCGTCGCGTACGTCGGATTCGGCATGTTCAGCGGCATGGGCGCCGGCATGGTCTACGCGACCTGCGTGAACATGGTCGGCAAGTGGTACCCGGAGCGCAAGGGCGGCAAGACCGGCTTCGTCAACGGCGGCTTCGCCTACGGTTCGGTGCCCTTCGTGTTCATCTTCACCGGGTACATGGACCTGACGAACTTCCGCTGGGTGCTCGTCGCCGTCGGTGTCTTCCTCGCGGCGGTCGTCGCCGGGGCCGGTTACTTCTTCCAGGACCCGCCGAAGAACTGGTGGCCGGCCGAGGTCGACCCGCTGCGGAAGCCGGACGACCCGCGCGCGCGGCGTGCGCTGGAGAAGAACCCGCCGGCCGTGAAGCAGTACACGCCGGGTGAGGCCTGGCGGACGGGCCGCGTCGCGCTGATGTGGTTCTGCCTGCTGTGCACCTCGGGTGTGAACATCTTCGGCATCGCCTTCCAGGTGCCGTTCGGCAACGAGGCGGGCTTCGCGGGCGGGATCGTGGCCACGGCCATGTCCCTGAAGGCCATCGTCAACGGCACCGGCCGCGGTGTCATCGGCTGGCTCTCCGACCGTTACGGCCGCAAGCAGTGCCTGATCTTCGTCTGCATCGTGCTGGGCCTGTCCCAGTACGGCATCCTCTGGTCCGGCAACATCAGCAACCTGCCGCTGTTCCTGGTGTTCTCCAGCATCTCCGGATTCGGTGGCGGCGCCATCTTCCCGATGTTCGCGGCGATGACCGCGGACTACTTCGGTGAGAACAACAACGCCTCCAACTACGGTCTCGTCTACAGCTCCAAGCTGGTCTCCGGTCTGCTCGGGTCCGGCATGGGCGCCGTGGTCGTGGCGACCTGGGACTACTCGGGCGCCTTCGTGCTCGCCGGTTCCATCTCGCTGTTCGCCGGCTTCGTGGCCATCTTCCTGCATCCGCCGGGGCGGCCCCGCGGCAAGCACGTCGCTCCCAACCCGCGTCCGCTCGGTGACGAGGTGGCCTGACGCCTCGGCGTACGGCAGCAGGCGGCCGCCCCGTGGTCTCGCACCACGGGGCGGC
>NZ_VTHJ01000146.1 GCF_008386495.1 Streptomyces tailanensis
AGGACTTGCAGCGCCCGTCCGGCGCGAGCCCCCGCTGCCGCGAGAACTCCACGAACGTCCCCGGAGTGACCATCACGGCCACGCCGCCCGCGACCGCCATGGAGGACTCGCCCTGGCGCAGGGACTGGCAGGCCAGATGGAGCGAGACCAGCGACGACGAGCACGCCGTGTCCACCGTCACCGCCGGCCCCTCGAACCCGTACACGTACGAGATCCGGCCCGACGCCACACTCCCCGTGGTGCCCGTCAGGACGTGGCCCCCGAGTTCCGCCGCCTCGTGGGCGCGGGCGCTGTACTCGTGGTGCATCAGCCCGGTGAAGACCCCGGTGGGGGTACCTTTGAGGTCGGCCGGGTCGATCCCGGCCCGTTCGAACAGCTCCCACGACGTCTCCAGCAGCAGCCGCTGCTGCGGATCCATCGCCAACGCCTCACGCGGCGCGATCCCGAAGAACTCCGCGTCGAACTCCCCGGCGCCGCCGAGGAACGAGCCGTGCTTGGTGTACGACTTGCCGGGCGCTCCGGGGACGGGGTCGTACAGCTCCGACAGGTCCCAGCCGCGGTCCGCGGGGAACTCGGAGATGGTCTCGCCCTCGTCCCGCACCAGCTTCCATAGCTCCTCGGGCGAGTCGGCGCCGGGGAACCGGCAGGCCGCCGCCACGACGGCGACGGGCTCGCCCGCCGCATCCTCCAGTTCCTGGATGCGGAGCTTCGCCTGCTGCGTGTCGAGGATGGCCTGCTTGAGGTAGTCGCGCAGCTTCTGCTCGTTGGACATGCCCTTCAGACCCTCCGGTTGGCGTTGACGAGTTCGAACAGCTCGCTGTCGGACGCGGAGTCGAGATCCAGCTCCGCGAGGCCGCTCTCCGCCGAGGGCGAAGCGGTCCGGGCCTCCCAGCGGGCGAGGAGGGACTTGAGCCTGCTGACGATGTGCCGTTCCTTCTCCGCCTCCGGTCCTGCACCGGAGAGGTACGCCTCCAGGCGGTCGACCGCGGCGGACGGCTCGCCCTCCTGGGCGGCGGGAGCGGGCGCCGCCAGCTCCAGCAGCCGGCCGGCCAGCGCCCGCGGGGTCGGGTAGTCGAACACGAGGGTCGAGGGGAGCCTCGTGCCGGTGCCCGCCGAGAGACGGTTACGCAGTTCCACCGCCATCAGGGAGTCGAAGCCGATTTCCTGGAAGGGGCGGTCGAGGTCGATGCCGCCGGTGCCGGAGTGGCCAAGGACGGTGGAGACCTCACCCCGCACCATGTCCTCCGCCACTTCTGTGCGCTTGTCCTGGCCGAGCCCGGCCAGCCGCTCCGGGAACGGCACTTGGGACGTCGCCGTGGCGGCCGCACCGGGGGTACGCCGCGCGGGCCCCGCGGTCAGCTCGCGCAGGAGCGGGATGTCGCGGTCCTTGGGCCGCGAGGGGTCCAGGACGGCGGCCACCGGCGTCGCAGCGCCCGAGGCGAGCGCTGCGTCGAACAGGGCGACGCCCTGCTCGGTGCTCAGCGGCACCAGCCCGCCGCGCTCCAGCCGGGCCACGTCGGCGGCGCTCATCCGGGCAGTCATCGCGCTGGCGCGCTGCCACAGCCCCCAGGCGATGGAGGTGGCGGGAAGGCCCTGCCCGGCGCGGTGCCCGGCCAGCGCGTCGAGGAAGGCGTTGGCGGCGGCGTAGTTGGCCTGGCCCGCGTTGCCGAACACCCCGGCGACCGAGGAGAACAGCACGAAGGACGCGAGCGGCAGGTCCCTGGTCGCCTCGTGCAGGTTCCATGCCGCGTCCGCCTTCGGCCGCAGCACCTCGGCCAGGCGTTCCGGGGTGAGTGCGGTGGCCAGCCCGTCGTCGAGCACGCCGGCCGTGTGCACGACCGCCGTGAGGGGGTGCGCTTCCGGGATGCGGGCCAGCAGTTTCCCGACGGCCTTGCGGTCGGCCAGGTCGCAGGCGGCGATCTCCACCGAGGCGCCCAGCGCGGACAGTTCCTCCCGGAGCTCGTCGGCGCCCGGGGCCTCCGGTCCCCGCCGGCTGACAAGCAGCAGCCGGGACGCGCCGTGCTCCGTCACCATGTGCCGGGCGAACAGCGCCCCCAGCGTTCCCGTTCCGCCGGTGACGAGGACAGTTCCGTCTGCGGCGCCGGTGATGGACCCGGGCCGCGCCTGCCTCTCCGGGGCCTTGCGGGAGCTGGAGCGGACGAGCCGGGGGGCGTGCGCCGTGCCCAGGCGCATCGCCAACTGCGGCTCCCCGGCGTCCAGTACGGACGTGAGGGGAACCGCCTCCGGGGCATCGGTGTCCAGCAGCACGATCCTGTCCGGGTTCTCCGTCTGCACCGAGCGCAGCAGCCCCCAGACCGCGGCGGCCCCGGGGCCGTCCACGCCGGGGCCCGCGGCGCCCTGCGTGAGCACCACGAGGCGCACCTCGCTCAGCCGTTCCTCGGCCAGCCACTCCTGGGCCAGGGACAGCGCCCGGCGCGCGCCCTCGTGGGCCGCCGCGACAGGGTCCTGCCCGGCGGGTGCCAGACCGGCCACCGCCGCCTCGAACCGGGCCCCGGCCTCGACGGACGCCGCGAGCGCCGCGACGTCCGAGAACCGCTCCCCGCCCGCGGCGAGGTGGTCGGGGCCGACCACGGCCCACGCGCCCGGCCTGGCCGGGGGCAGCGACAGCGGCGTCCAGTCCAGCCCGTACAGCGACGTCCGGCTCACGTCGGCGGCGTCGGCGAGCTGACCGGCCTGGATCTCGCGCAGCGTCAGCGAGCCGACCGTGGCGACGGCGCGGCCCGTGCTGTCGCTGAGTTCGAGACGCGTCTCGTTCCGGCCGAGCGGCGTCAGCCGAACGCGCAGCCCGGTGGCGCCCGGGGCGTGGACGCGTACGTCCTTCCACTCGAAGGGGACGAGCGTCCCGCCGGCCAAGGCGCCTTCATCGCCCTCGTTTTCGGCGTCCAGGCTGTGCAGCAGGGCTGCGTGCAGTGCCGCGTCCATGAGCGCCGGGTGGAGGCCGTAGCGGCCGGCGTCGGCGGCGGCGCCGTCGTCGAGGGCCACCTCGGCGTGGAGTTCGCCGCCCGCGCGCCAGGCCGCGGTCAGGCCCTGGAAGGCGGGGCCGTAGCCGTATCCGCGCTCGGCCAGCCGGTCGTAGAGATCCGCGACGGGCACCGGCTCTCCCGTCCCGGGCGGTGCGGGCGCGGCGGCGTCGGCGGGCTCTGCCGCGCCGGTCAGGACGCCCTGGGCGTGGATGGTCCAGTCGGCTTCCTCGTCAGGCAGCGCCGGGCGTCCGCTGACGACCAGCTCGCGCCGTCCGTCCGCCTGCTCCTCGCCCACGGTGACCTGGATGTCGACGTCTGCGTCCTCGGAGAGCGTGAGAGGGGCGGTGACGGTGAACTCCTCCAGTACCGGGCTGGCGAGTTCGCCGCCCGCGCGGAGGGCGATCTCGATCAGCGCGGTCGCGGGCAGCAGCACGGTGCCCAGCACGGCGTGGTCGGCGAGCCAGGGGTGGTTCCGCAGGGAGAGACGTCCGGTCAGCACCGCCTCGTCGCGTCCCGCGACCCGCACCACCGCGCCCAGCAGCGGATGGCGGGCGCTGCGCAGCCCGGCCCCGCTGACGTCCTCCGTGTCCGTACGGGTCTCCAGCCAGTACCGCTCGCTCTGGAAGGCGTACGTCGGCAGCTCGGTCCTGCGGGCTCCGGTGCTCTCGAAGAACCGCTGCCAGTGGACGGGCACGCCCGCGTCGTACAGCCGCGACAGGGACGTCAGCACCTGGCCGAAGCCGCCGTGGTCCCGGCGCAGGGTGCCCACGGCGAGACCGGAGGCATCGGCCGCTTCCAGCGCGCCGTTGAGGGAGGGCGTCAGCACCTCGTGCGGGCTGACCTCCAGGAAGGAGCGGTACCCGCTCTCGATGAGGGCGTCGATGACGGGGGCGAAGCGGACGGTCTGCCGGAGGTTGGTGTACCAGTAGCCGGCG
>NZ_VTHJ01000147.1 GCF_008386495.1 Streptomyces tailanensis
CTCGCCGCGGCTGAGGGTGATTCGTGTGAGTGAATGAGCCAAGGGTGTGGTGCCGCCCCCGGCTGGGCGGCACCATGCCAGTGGCAGACAACCGTTCCTCACAAGGAGGCCGCCCGGTGGCGCAGTACTCGTCAAGCCCGGAGACAGATGCGATCGCCAAGATCGACACGTCGGTGCCGCATTCGGCCCGTGTCTGGAACTACTGGCTGGGCGGCAAGGACAACTACCCGGTCGATCACGAGATCGGTGACGCGTTCCGCACGGTGTTCCCCGGCATCACCGACCTGGCCCGTGACTCCCGGGCCTTCCTCGGCCGGGCGGTCCGGTTCCTCGCCGGTGAGGCCGGGATACGTCAGTTCCTCGACATCGGCACCGGCCTGCCGACCGCCGACAACACCCACGAGATCGCCCAGCGAGTGGCGCCCGACGCGCGGGTCGTCTACGTGGACAACGACCCGCTCGTGCTGACCCACGCGCGGGCCCTGCTCACGAGCACCCCCGAGGGGGTGACCGACTACGTGGACTCCGATCTGCACGACCCGAAGACCGTGCTGCGGGAGGCGGCGCGGACACTGGACCTCACCCAGCCGGTGGGGCTGACGATGATGCAGGTCAGCGGGCATATCGCGGATTACGACGAGGCGCTGGCCATCGTCGGTGGGCTCATGGCGGCCCTGCCCTCGGGGAGTTACTTCGCGTTCAACGACAGCGTGGACACGAACGAGGCCAACGCCGAGGCCACCCGCAAGTACAACGAGAGCGGCGCGGTCCCGTACTACCTGCGGAGCCCGGAGCAACTCGCCGGATTCTTCAACGGGTTGGAGCTGTTGGAGCCGGGTGTCGTCCCGCTGAACGACTGGCGGCCTGACCCGTCTGCAGGGCCGTCGGGCGAGGTGATCGCGCTGGGCGGGGTCGCGCGCAAGCCCTGAGGCCCGCTCGCGACCCTGTCGTCACACGCTCTTCTGCCGGCCTTCCCAGTACGGTTCGCGCAGCCTCCGCTTGTAGAGCTTGCCGTTCGGGTCGCGGGGCATCGCCTCGGTGAAGTCGACGCTCTTCGGGCGTTTGTACCCGGCGAGTTCGCGGGCGCAGTGGGCGAGGATCTCCTCGGCCAGCGCCGGCCCCGGGGTGAATCCCGGGGCCGGTTCGACCACGGCCTTGACCTCCTCGCCCCAGTCGTCGTGCGGGATGCCGAAGGCGGCGGCATCGGCGACGGCGGGGTGGGTGAGGAGAGCGGCCTCGATCTCGGCGGGGTAGATGTTGACCCCGCCGGAGATGATGAGGTCGATCTTGCGGTCGCGGAGGAAGAGGTAGCCGTCCTCGTCGAGATAGCCGAGGTCGCCGACGGTGAAGAAGTCGCCGATGCGGTTCTTCTTCGTCTTGCCCTCGTCCTTGTGGTACGAGAAGCCGCCGGTGCTCATCTTCAGGTAGACGGTGCCGAGTTCACCGGGCGGCAGCCGGTTGCCGTCGTCGTCGAAAACGGCGAGTTCACTGATGGGCCAGGCCTTGCCGACCGTGCCGGGCTTCTTCAGCCAGTCCTCGGCGGTGGCGAAGGCGCCGCCCCCCTCGCTGGCCGCGTAGTACTCCTCGACACTGTTCCCCCACCACTCGATCATGGCCCGCTTGACGTGGTCCGGGCAGGGGGCGGCACCGTGGATGGCGTGCCGCATGGACGACACGTCGTAGCGGGCGCGTACGTCCTCGGGGAGCGCCAGCAGCCGGTGGAACTGGGTGGGGACCATATGGGTGTGGGTGCAGCGGTGGGTGTCGATGAGGCGGAGCATCTCCTCGGGCGTCCACTTGTCCATCAGGACGAGCTTGTGCCCGATGTGCAGGGACGCGCCGGCGAACTGCAGGACGGCTGTGTGGTAGAGCGGTGAGCACACCAGGTGCACATTGTCGTCGTACGGCCTGATGCCGAAGATGCCGAGGAAGCCGCCGAGGTAGGACTCCTCGGGGATCTTGCCGGGCAGCGGGCGCCGAATGCCTCGGGGGCGGCCGGTGGTGCCCGAGGTGTAGTTCATGACCCAGCCGAGGGTGCGGTCGTCGGGCGCCGCCCCAGGCTGCCCGTCGAGGAGTTCGGGGTACGGGCGGAAGCCGTCGACCGCGCCGACCGCGTACCGGTGGCTCGCGGGAAGCTTCGCCTCGTCGGCGGCGTGGCGTGCGGCCTCGGCGAACCGCTCGTGCGCGATCAGCACCTTGGCGCCCGAGTCGGAGACGATCCAGGCGATCTCGGGGCCCACGAGGTGGTGGTTGACGGGGACGAGGTAGAGGCCGGCCTGGGTGGCGGCCAGGTGCGCCGTGAAGAACTCGACGCCGTTGGGCAGGACGACCGCGAAGGCGTCGCCGCGTTCGAGTCCGGCCGCGCGCAGTCCGTGCACCAGCCGGTTGGCCTCGGCGTGCAGGCGTCCGGCGGTCCACTCCTCGCCGTCGGGGGCGACGAGCACCGTGCGGTCGGGGTCGGCGGTGGCCTGGGCCCAGAAACCTTGGGGGGCTTGGCTCACTGTTCGGCGCTCCTTCCGGCGATCCGGTTGATGCGGTCGACGGCCTTCTCGAAACCGCGGGTGAGGTCGTCGAAGACTGCCTGGACGCTGCGTTCGCTGTTCATCCGGCCGACGATCTGCCCGACCGGGGTCCCGAGCAGGGGCTCGACCTCGTACTTCTGGATGCGGGAGACCGCCTCGGCGACGAGCAGGCCCTGGAGGGGCATGGGGAGCGCGCCGGGGCCCTGCGGGTCGTCCCAGGCGTCGGTCCATTCGGTACGGAGCTGGCGTGCGGGTTTGCCGGTGAGGGCGCGGGAGCGGACGGTGTCGCCGGAGCCGGCGGCGAGGAGCTTCTCGATCAGTTTGGGCGAGGGCAGTTCGGCCTCGGTGGTGGTCAGCCACAGCGAACCGAGCCAGACGCCCTGGGCGCCGAGCGCGAAGGCGGCGGCCGCCTGCTGTCCGCTGCCGATGCCGCCGGCGGCGAGCACGGGCAACGGGTCGACGGCTTCGACGGCTTCGGGGGTCAGCACCATCGAGGCGATCTCGCCGGTGTGGCCGCCGGCCTCGTACCCCTGGGCGACGACGATGTCGATGCCCGCGTCGGCGTGCTTGCGGGCATGCCGGGCGCTACCCGCGAGGGCGGCTACGAGCACGTCCTGTTCGTGGGCGCGGTCGATGACGTCGGCGGGCGGGGAGCCGAGCGCGTTGGCGAGCAGTTTGATCGGGTAGTCGAAGGCTACGTCGAGTTGAGTGCGGGCGACCTGTTCCATCCAGCCGGTGATCCGCCAGCCGGAGGCCTCGCCGTCGGCGAGTTCGGGCACACCGTGTTTGGCGAGGGTGTCCTTGACGAACTGCCGGTGCCCCTCGGGGATCATCGCCTCTACGTCCGCCTCCGTCACGCCCTCGACCTTCTTGGCCGGCATGACGACGTCCAGACCGTACGGCTTTCCGTCGACGTGCGCCTCGATCCAGTCCAGGTCGCGTTTGAGGTCGTCGGGCGCCGTGTAGCGGACCGCGCCGAGCACCCCGAAGCCGCCGGCCCGGCTGATGGCCGCGGCGACGGCGGGGAACGGCGTGAAGCCGAAGACGGCGTGCTCGACTCCCAGGTTGTTGCTCAGCTGCGTCTGCATGGTGCGCAGCATGCCGGAGTCCTCCGGAGGAGGGAAGGGTTTTCTGATGCACCGTCAGTTTTTTGCTCACCGTCAGTTTTTGTGGGCGTCGCCTATTGGGGAGGGGTGATGGGTTCGTTGGCGGGTGCGGGATTGTTGTGGCTGGTCGCGCAGTTCCCCGCGCCCCTTTGGGGCGCGGGGTGTTGACTTGGCTTACACGTGGACCGAAGGAGGCTTTCGATGTCCTTAGGTGCAGGAGATGTAACCGGCGGGATGAGTCGGCGTCAGCTTGGGCAGCGTGCGTCGGTGGGGGGGGG
>NZ_VTHJ01000148.1:0-3074 GCF_008386495.1 Streptomyces tailanensis
GTGAGTTCGGGGTGGATGGTGGCGCAGTGGTAGCACTCCATGAAGTTCTCGATGATGAGCTTCCAGTTGGCCTTCACGTCGTAAGTGATACGGCGGCCCAGCTTCAGGTCGCCGATGCCGTAGCGCTCGATCGACTCCAGGTCGCCCAGCCGCTCGACGACCGCGCCCTGCACGTCCACCTCGAAGGAGGGCGGCTCGTCGGCGAGGCACACCCACACATAGCCGAGCCACTCCCGCACATGGACGTTGATCAGGCCGTACTCGGTCCGGTCGATGTCCGGCATCGACGTCAGGTTGGGCGCGGCGACCAGCTTGCCGTCCAGGCCGTAGGTCCAGGCGTGGTACGGACACTGGAAGGCGCGCTTCACTTCGCCGGACTCCTCGGTGCACAGCTTGGCCCCGCGGTGCCGGCAGATGTTCAGGAAGCCCTTGATCGAACCGTCCCGCGAGCGGGAGATCAGCACGCTCTCGCGGCCCACCTGGTAGACGCGGAACGCGCCGGGCTTGTCAAGCTCGGCGGCGCGGGCCACACAGAACCACATGGCCTCGAAGACCCGCTCCTGCTCCTGGGCGAAGACCTCGGGGTCGGTGTAGTACTCACCGGACAGCGTGGGGATCAGACTGGGCGGCAGATTCGTAACGGTCATCTCGTCACCTTCGGAAATTTCAGATGCGCACGCGGCGGGGATCGAACAGGGCAATGGGGTGGTCGGAGGCGCCAACGGTTGCCAAGTCGGCGAGGATCTCGCCGATGACGGGCACGAACGTGAACCCGTGGCCGGACAAGCCGCAGGCCACGATCACCTGCGGGTGCTCGGGACACCGGGCGAGGACGAAGTTGTCCACCTCCCAGCCGTCGCCGTCCAGTTCGAAGGTTCCGGAGGTGACGAGGCGTTCGATGCGCGCCGTCACAGGCACACCACCGAGCGCAGGACGTCACCGTGGCGCATCTTGGCGAACGCGGCCTCCACGTCGTCCAGGGTGATCCTCTCGGTGATGAAGTCGCCCAGGCCGAAACGGCCCTGGAGATAGAGGTCGATCAGGGCGGGGAAGTCCCGGGAGGGCAGACAGTCGCCGTACCAGGAGGACTTCAGCGCCCCGCCGCGGCCGAAGACGTCCAGCAGGGGCAGGTCGAGGGTGAGCTCCGGGGTGGGGACGCCGACCAGGACGGCGGTGCCGGCCAGGTCGCGGGCGTAGAAGGCCTGCTTGAAGGTCTCGGGGCGGCCGACCGCGTCCACGACGACGTCGGCGCCGAAGCCGCCGGTGAGTTCACGGATCGCCTCGACGGCGTCGGTCCGGGAGGAATCGACGGTGTCGGTGGCGCCGAACTGCTCGGCCCACTTCAGCTTCCGCTCGTCGACGTCCACGGCGATGATCCGGCTCGCACCGGCCACCTTGGCGCCCGCGATCGCGGCCATGCCCACGCCGCCGCAGCCGATCACCGCGATCGAGTCGCCGCGGCCCACGCCGCCGGTGTTGACCGCGGCGCCGAACCCGGCCATCACCCCGCAGCCGAGCAGGCCGGCCGCGGCGGGCGAGGCGGCCGGGGCGACCTTGGTGCACTGGCCGGCGGCGACCAGGGTCTTCTCGGCGAAGGCGCCGATACCGAGGGCCGGGGACAGCGGGGTGCCGTCGGCCAGGGTCATCGGCTGGGTGGCGTTGCGGGTGGCGAAGCAGTACCACGGCTTGCCCTTGCTACAGGCCCGGCAAGTGCCGCAGACGGCACGCCAGTTGAGGACGACGAAGTCGCCGGGCGCGACGTCGGTGACGCCCTCGCCGACCGACTCGACGACACCGGCCGCCTCATGGCCGAGCAGGAAGGGGAACTCGTCGTTGATCCCGCCCTCCCGATAGTGCAGGTCGGTGTGGCAGACACCGCAGGCCTGCACCCGCACCAGCGCCTCACCGGGGCCGGGGTTCGGCACCAGGATGGTCTCCACCGAGACCGGTGCGCCCTTCTGGCGGGCGACGACGGCGCGTACCTCGTGTGTCACGGTCGATCTCCTCGTCGAGAGGACGGCCGAATGCGATCTTCGGGATCTTCGGCCTGATGTTCTGGATGGCGGGAGGGCGCAGATCGCTCCCCGGAGCGATCGACGGGGGAGGGAGAGAGTTTCACCCGGCCCGATTGAGACCCGGGGAGCCGAGGGCCCTTATTGTTGCGCATTACGCAATATCATTCGCGATAGGCAACGACCGACCAAACTGTCTCCCTGCGGACATCCACTGTCAAGGGGTTGGCCGAGCCAAGTTGCCTCCCGACAGAAAACGGACGCCGGACAGACGCAGACGCGACGCCCACTCCGGTGATGGCGGCGCTCAGCGCCTCAGGGCCACCCTTCCGACTGGCCGAGCAGCGGCCGCCGGAGGTCTCCGCCGTGGCACGGTCGGCCGCCGAGAAGATCTCGGAGCACCTGGGCCACTCCCGCCGGGCCACCCCTTGACCACTCGGCCATCCCCATTCAATCATGTTGCGTATAGCTCACCATGTTGCGTAATTCGCACCATCATCGACCGACGGAGGAAGGCATGTCTCCTCGACCGCAGCCCGGCCGTGAGTTCATCCTCACCCTTTCGTGCCCCGACCAGGCCGGCCTCGTCCACGCAGTGACCACCTTCCTCGTGAGCCACTCCGGCAACATCCTGGAGAGCCAGCAGTTCGACGACCGGCAGCAGGACCGCTTCTTCATGCGGGTGCACTTCGACGTCTCGGACCCCGGCATCTCCCTGGAGGACCTGCGCACCGGCTTCGGCCCGGTCAGCCAGGCGTACGGCATCACCTGGCAGCTGCACGACGCCTCGACCCCGACGCGCACGCTGATCATGGTGTCGAAGTTCGGCCACTGCCTGAACGACCTGCTGTTCCGCAAGTCCACGGGCGCGCTCAACATCGAGATCCCGGCGATCGTCTCCAACCACCGCGACTTCGAGCCGCTGGCGCAGAGCTACGGCATCCCCTTCCACCACATCCCGGTGACCAAGGACACCAAGGCCCAGGCCGAGGCACGGCTGCTGGAGCTGGTGCGCGAGCTGGACATCGACCTGGTGGTGCTGGCCCGCTACATGCAGATCCT
>NZ_VTHJ01000148.1:3084-6745 GCF_008386495.1 Streptomyces tailanensis
AGCTGGACATCGACCTGGTGGTGCTGGCCCGCTACATGCAGATCCTCTCCGACGACCTGTGCAAGCAGCTCGACGGCAAAGCCATCAACATCCACCACTCCTTCCTGCCGAGCTTCAAGGGCGCCCGGCCGTACGTCCAGGCGCACGAGCGCGGTGTGAAGCTCGTCGGCGCCACGGCGCACTACGTCACGCCCGACCTCGACGAGGGTCCGATCATCGAGCAGGACGTCGTCCGCGTCGACCACTCGCGCAACCCCGACGAGCTGGTCACCATCGGCCGTGACGTCGAGGCCCAGGTACTCGCCCGCGCCGTCGAGTGGCACAGCCAGAGCCGGGTGCTGGTGAACGGCAAGTGCACGGTCGTCTTCCGCTGACGAACGGGCAGCCCTAGAGTGCGCAGAGGCAGTCGGCGTCAAGTGCCCAACCGGCCCCCTGTCCAGTCACTGTGGCCCCTCACCCCACACCGGCGAATGCGTATAGTTGCGTCATGAGCAACTACACCGCAGAGAGCGAAACAGCGGGCCCCGCGGTGAGCGGTGTGCAGTCCGTCGACCGCGCCATCAGCGTCCTGGAGATCCTCGCCCGGCGCGGCGAGGCGGGCGTCAGCGAGGTGGGCGCCGAGATCGACGTCCACAAGTCGACCGCGTTCCGTCTGCTCGGGGCTCTGGAGGCGCGCGGCCTGGTCGAGCAGACGGCGGAGCGGGGCAAGTACCGGCTGGGCTTCGGCATCGTCCGCCTGGCCGGCGCGGTCACCGGCCGCCTCGACATCACCCAGCAGGGCCGCCCGGTGTGCGAGCGGCTCAGCGAGGAGATCGGCGAGACCGTCAACATCGCCGTCCTGCAGGAGCACTACGCCGTCAACCTGTATCAGGTACGCGGCCCGGGCGCCGTCGGCACCCACAACTGGGTCGGTCAGCTCACCCCGGTCCACGCCACGTCGAGCGGCAAGATCCTGCTGGCCCACCTGCCGGCGAAGGATCGCGCCGACGTGCTCGCGGAGTCCGGGGTGCGGAAGCTGACGCCGCACACCCTGACGGCCAGGACGAAGCTGGAGAAGAACCTCGCCGAGGCGCGGGAGCGCGGGTACGCGGTGACGCTGGAGGAACTGGAGATCGGTCTGCACGCCATGGCGACCCCGATCCGGTCCCACGACGGCGAGGTCATCGCCGCGCTCAGCGCCTCCGGCCCCGCGTACCGCCTCACGGAGGAACGCATGCACGAGCTGGCACCCGCGCTGATCGGCGGCGCGCGGGATATCAGCCACCGGATGGGCTATCTGGGCTGAGGCCCCTCAGAGGCACTCGGCCCAGCGGCGTTCAGCGCAGTCAGCTCCGCGGCGACCGTGCCGACGCCGCCGCGTCGACGCCCCAGCGTGCCGTCACACGTATCGCGTCGGCCGTCGAGGCGACGTCGTGCACGCGCAGGCACCAGACGCCCTGTGCCGCGGCGAGCACGGACACAGCGGTCGTCGCGGCGTCCCGCTGCCGCACGGGGCGGGGTTCTCCCGTCGTCCGGTCCGCCAGCAGGCTGCCCAGGAACGACTTGCGTGACGCGCCCACGAGCACGGGATGTCCCAGGGCCACGACGTCCCCGAGGCGGCCCAGCAGCTCCCAGTTGTGCTCGGGCGTCTTGGCGAAGCCCAGCCCGGGGTCGACGACCAGGCAGCCCGGCCGCACCCCCACCTCCAGCGCCGCGTCGATCCTCAGCCGCAGTTCGTCGAGCACATCGGTGACGACGTCGTCGTAGACGGCCTTCGCCTGCATGCCGGCGGCGTGCCCGCGCCAGTGCATCAGCACGTACGGCATGCCCGCCCGGGCCATCAGCGGCAGCATCGCCGGGTCGGCGATGCCCCCTGAGACGTCGTTGACCAGCCGCGCGCCCGCGTCCAGAGCGCGGGCGGCGACCTCGGCCCGCATGGTGTCGACGCTCACGATCGCGCCCGCCGCGGCGAGTTCCCGGACGACGGGCAGGACGCGTCGCAGTTCCTCCTCCACCGGCGGGCGTGCCGCGCCGGGGCGGGTCGACTCGCCGCCCACGTCCACGATGTCCGCGCCCTGTTCGAGCAACGCGAGCCCATGTGCGACGGCCGCGTCCGCGGCGTACGACAGCCCGCCGTCGGAGAACGAGTCCGGGGTGACGTTCACGACCCCCATGACCAGCGTCCGGCCGGGCCGGGGCAGCCCGTGCGGGTGGAGGACCGGTGTCCCCGGGTGGGGTGGAGTGGTGGCGTGGGCCGTGGCGGTCACAGGCGTCCGACTTTCGATGTGCGTGACGAAAAACGTGGTGCGACGGGCCCGCTCAGACGTATTCCGACGCCGCGTCGAGCAAGTTGACGTACGTACGGGCCGAGGCGGCCGGCATCACGCCGGGGCGGTCGTTGTCCGCGAAGGCCGGCGAGCGTTCGTGGGCGCCGGTGGTGAGGACGACGCGGCGGGCGCGGATGCGCCGGACGCGTTCGCGGGAGACGTTCTCCGGGGCCTCGGCGCCGAGGTGGTTGGTGCGGCGTTCGACGGCGAGGAGGTGGATGTCGTCGTTGAAAGGTGCGGGTACTGCGGGTACTTGGGGGCGTGCGCGTTCATACGGCGGTGGCGTTCCTCTCCGCGGCCTCGACGACGTTGGCCAGCAACATCGCCCGCGTCATGGGGCCCACACCGCCGGGCATGGGCGCGATCCAGCCGGCGACCTGGGCGGCGTCCGGGTGGATGTCGCCGACCAGGCCCTGGTCGGTGCGGGTGATGCCGACGTCCAGGACCGCGGCGCCGGGGCGCAGCATGTCCTTGGTGACCAGTCCGGGCGAGCCGGCGGCGGCGATGACGATGTCCGCCTCGCGTACGTGCCAGGCCAGGCCCTTGGTGCCGGTGTGGCACAGGGTGACGGTGGCGTTCTCTGAGCGGCGGGTGAGCAGGAGGCCGATGGGGCGTCCGACCGTGATGCCGCGGCCGATCACGCACACCCGCGCCCCGGCGAGGGGCACGTCGTGGCGGCGGAGCAGTTCGACGATGCCGCGCGGGGTGCACGGCAGCGGTGCCTCGACGCCCAGGGTGAGCCGGCCGAGGTTGACGGGGTGCAGCCCGTCGGCGTCCTTGGCCGGGTCCATGCGTTCCAGTACGGCGTTGGCGTCCAGGTGGCGCGGCAGCGGGAGCTGGACGATGTAGCCGGTGCAGGCCGGGTCGGCGTTGAGCTCGTCGATCGTCTCCTCGACCTGCTGCTGGGAGGCGTCGGCCGGCAGGTCCCGGCGGATGGAGGCGATGCCGACCTGGGCGCAGTCGCGGTGCTTTCCGGCGACGTAGGCATGGCTGCCCGGGTCATCGCCGACCAGGACCGTGCCGAGCCCGGGCGGGCGACCGCCGGCCGCGGTCAACTTGGCCACGCGATCTGTGAGTTCGCGGCGGATGTCGGCGGCGGTCGCCTTGCCGTCGAGCAGCTGTGCGTTCACCGGTGGTGTTCCTTCCCTCGGATGCGACGCGGGGTGTCAGCCACGGAGGCGGGACATGGTGGGGTCGAACAGGGGCTCCTCGGCGACGACTGCCTCGACGCGCTGGTCGAAGTAGCCGATCTGCACGGACGTGCCAGGGGTGGCCAGCTCGGCCGGGAGCCAGGCGTAGGCGATGCCCTTGCCGATGGTGTAGCCGTAGGCGGCGCTGGTGATGTAGCCGACCGC
>NZ_VTHJ01000149.1 GCF_008386495.1 Streptomyces tailanensis
CGTTCGGTGCGTGCTCTCGGCGTGCTGGACGGCGTGGGGACGTGCCCGCCCCTCTCCGGCCCCGCCACCCCTTCCCCGGGGACGGCCGGGGAAGGGAGTCAAGGTGTGGGGGGGGGTCGGGGGGTGGGGCGTCGTAGTGGAGCGGATCGTTCCGGATTGTTGCAGGGGCTGACCTGGGAAAGGAACCCGGGTCAGCCGTTGACGACCGGGATGACCGTCGTGCCGTACGCGTCGATCACGGCCTCCTGGGCGTCGTGCATGTCGTACACGGCGAACTGGTCGACGCCCAGCTCGCGCAGTGCGTTCAGTTTCTCGATGTGCATCTCGGGGGTGCCGATGACGCAGAACCGGTCGACGATCTCGTCGGGCACGAACGCGGTGTCGGGGTTGTCGGCGCGTCCGTGGTGGGAGTAGTCGTACCCCTCACGGGCCTTGATGTAGTCCGTCAGCTCCTCCGGTACGGCGGCGGAGTGCTCCCCGTACTTCGACACCAGGTCGGCGACATGGTTGCCGACCATCCCGCCGAACCAGCGGCACTGCTCGCGCGCGTGGGCCAGCGCCTCGGGCGAGTCGTCCTCGGTGATGTACGCGGGGGCGGCCACGCAGATCTTCACCGCGGACGGGTCGCGCCCGGCGGCGACGGCCGCGTCCTTGACCGCCTTGACCATGTACTCGGTGAGGTACAGGTCGGAGAGCTGGAGGATGAAGCCGTCGGCCTCCTCCCCCGTCATCTTCAGGGCCTTCGGGCCGTACGCGGCCATCCAGACCGGGAGTTCGGCGTCCTCCTTGATCCACGGGAACTTGACGACCGTGCCGCCGAGGTCGGCCTCCTGGCCCGAGCCCAGCGCGCGGATGACCTTCATGGCCTGGCTGATGCGGGCCAGCGTGTTCGGCGTGCGGCCCGCGACGCGCATCGCGGAGTCGCCGCGGCCGATACCGCAGATGGTGCGGTTGCCGAACATGTCGTTCAGCGTGGCGAAGGTCGAGGCGGTGACCTCCCAGGTGCGGGTGCCCGGGTTGGTGACCATCGGGCCGACCTTCAGTTTCGTGGTGTTGGAGAGGATCTGGCTGTAGATGACGAACGGCTCCTGCCACAGCACGGCGGAGTCGAAGGTCCAGCCGTAGGTGAAGCCGTTGTTCTCGGCGCGCTTCATCAGCTCGATGACACGCGAGGCCGGCGGGTCGGTCTGCAGGACGAGTCCGAAGTCCATGGGCTCCGCTCCTAGTTGAGGTACTGACAGGTGGAGCGGGGGGTGTAGACGCCGTGCCCGGCGTGGCCGGTGTACTCCCGCTCGGTGATGACGAGTTCGCCGCGCGAGAGGACCGTCTCGACCCGGCCGGTGGTGCGCTTGCCCTCGTACGCCGAGTAGTCGACGTTCATGTGGTGCGTCTCGGCGGACATGACCTGCTCGGCGTGCGGGTCGTAGATGACGATGTCGGCGTCGGCGCCGGGCGCGATCGTGCCCTTCTTCGGGTACATGCCGAACATCCGCGCCGGGGTCGCGCAGGCGATCTCGATCCAGCGGCGGCGCGAGATGCGCCCGTCGACGACCGCCTGGTGGAGCAGGTCCATACGGTTCTCGACGCCCGGGAGTCCGTTGGGGATCTTCGAGAAGTCCCCTCGGCCCAGCTCCTTCTGGCCGACGAAGCAGAAGGGGCAGTGGTCGGTGGAGACGACCTGGAGGTCGTTGGTCCTGAGGCCCCGCCACAGCTTCGCCTGGTGTTCGCGAGGCCGCAAAGGCGTGCTGCACACGTACTTGGAGCCTTCGAAGTCCGGCTCCGCGAGGTTGTCCGTGGAGAGGAACAGATACTGCGGGCAGGTCTCGCCGAAGACGTTGAGCCCCTCGTCGCGTGCCTTGGCCAGCTCGGCGACTGCCTCCATCGCCGAGACGTGCACGACGTACAGGGGGGCGCCGGCGACCTGGGCGAGCTTGATGGCGCGGTGGGTGGCCTCGGCTTCGAGCAGGGCCTTGCGGACCTCGCCGTGATACCGGGGGTCGGTCTCACCGCGTGCCAGCGCCTGCTCGACCAGGACGTCGATCGCGATGCCGTTCTCCGCGTGCATCATGATCAGGCCGCCGTTCTCGGCGGAGCGCTGCATGGCGCGCAGGATCTGGCCGTCGTCGGAGTAGAAAACCCCCGGATACGCCATAAATTGTTTAAATGACGTAACACCCTCTTCTACCAGAAGATCCATTTCCTTGAGCGTGTCCTGATTCACGTCGGACACGATCATGTGGAAGCCGTAGTCGATCGCGCAGTTGCCCTCCGCCTTCGCGTGCCAGGCGTCCAGGCCCTCGCGCAGGGTGTGGCCCACGCTCTGTACCGCGAAGTCGACGATCGTCGTCGTACCGCCCCAGGCGGCGGCCCGGGTGCCGGTCTCGAAGGTGTCGGAGGCGAAGGTACCGCCGAACGGCAGCTCCATGTGGGTGTGCGCGTCTACGCCGCCCGGGATCACGTACTTGCCGGTGGCGTCGATCGTGCGGTCGGCGGTCCAGGCCATGGTGCCTGCGGCAGCGAGGGCGGCGACTCGGCCGTCCTCGATCAGGACGTCGGCGTGCAGTTCGTCCGAGGCTGTGATGACGAGACCGCCACGGATGAGGGTACGGCCGGTCATTCGGTCACGCTCCGTTCGGTTGTGGGTCGAGTGCGGATTCGTCGTGGCTGGTCGCGCAGCTCCCCGCGCCCCTGAAAACAGGGGGCGCGGGGTAAGGCTTCGCTACGGCGCCGTAATCGGTCCGTATGCGTCCGGGCGGCGGTCGCGGAAGAATTGCCAGCGGTCGCGGACCTCGCGGAGCTTGGCCATGTCGAGGTCGCGGACGACCAGCTCCGTCTCCTTGTCGCTGGCCACCTCGCCCACGAACTGGGCCTCCGGGTCGACGAAGTACGAGGTGCCGTAGAAGTCGTTGTCACCGAGGTCCTCGACGCCGACCCGGTTGATGGCGCCGATGAAGTACTCGTTGGCGACGGCCGACGCCGGCTGCTCCAACTGCCAGAGGTAGCGGGAGAGGCCGCGTGAGGTGGCCGACGGGTTGAAGACGATCTCGGCACCGCCGAGTCCCAGCGCGCGCCAGCCCTCCGGGAAGTGCCGGTCGTAGCAGATGTACACGCCGATCTTGCCGACGGCGGTGTCGAAGACGGGCCAGCCGGCGTTGCCCGGGCGGAAGTAGAACTTCTCCCAGAAGCCGGGCACTTGGGGGATGTGGTGCTTGCGGTACTTGCCGAGGTACTTGCCGTCCGCGTCGATCACGGCTGCCGTGTTGTAGAGGACGCCGGGCTGTTCCTCCTCGTACATCGGCAGGACGAGGACGAGGTTCAGCTCCTTGGCGAGCGCCTGGAAGCGCTTGACGATGGGGCCGTCGGGGATCTGTTCGGCGTACTCGTAGAACGCCTTGTCCTGGACCTGGCAGAAGTAGGGCCCGTAGAACAGCTCCTGGAAGCACATGACCTGCGCACCCTGCGCGGCCGCGTCGCGGGCCGCCTGCTCGTGGACCTGGATCATCGATTCCTTGTCGCCGGTCCAGGCGGTCTGGAAGATCGCTGCGCGGATGACTCTGCTCATCGGGACCTCCGGTCACTCGGTGTGCTGGGGCGGGCGTCGGAAGTGCCGTCGTCCGCCCGCAGGGCAGACGGCACTTCCGA
>NZ_VTHJ01000015.1:0-40483 GCF_008386495.1 Streptomyces tailanensis
GGAACGGACGCTTCCTTTGTACTCACCCGAGCATCTTCTCGGGCTTTCCTCCGGGCGCTTCCCTTCGGCCTTGCGTTTCCGACTCTATCAGATCGTTTTCCGGTCCGATTTCCTCGGTGCCTTCCAGGTTTCCACTTTCGCGTTTCCCTTTCCGGCGGCTCCAACTTTATCAGAAGTTCTGAGTCGGAATTTCCGCCCGGCTCGGGTGGCTCCTGACGCTCGGTGGCACCGGGTTCCCCCCTGGGCGGAGCCGTAAACGTACTGGAGCGGGGCGCCCCGATGCAAATCGAGGAGCCCCGCTCCGGAACGGGCGCTGACGAAGGGTCAGACCTCAACCACCACAGGCAGGATCATCGGCCTGCGGCGATACGTGTCCGAGACCCACTTGCCGAGAGTGCGTCGGATGAGTTGCTGCAGCTGGTGGGGTTCGACGACGCCGTCCTGCGCGGAACGCTCCAGGACTTCGGTGATCCTCGGGATGACGTCGCTGAAGGCGGAGTCCTCGATGCCGGAGCCGCGGGCCTGGATGTGCGGGCCAGCGGTGATCTTGCCGGTGGAGGCGTCCATGACCATGAAGACCGAGATGATGCCCTCGTCGCCGAGGATCTTCCGGTCCTTCAGGGCAGGCTCGCCTACGTCGCCCACGGAGAGGCCGTCGACGTACACGTAACCGGCCTGGACCTTGCCGGAGATCTTGGCCTTGCCCTCGATGAGGTCGACGACCACGCCGTCCTCGGCGATGACGATGCGGTCGTGCGGGACTCCCGTCATGGCACCGAGCTCGGCGTTGGCGCGCAGGTGCCGCCATTCGCCATGGACCGGCATCAGGTTCTTCGGGCGGCAGATGTTGTAGAAGTACAGCAGTTCGCCGGCCGAGGCGTGTCCGGAGACGTGGACCTTGGCGTTGCCCTTGTGGACGACGTTGGCGCCCCAGCGGGTCAGACCGTTGATGACGCGGTAGACGGCGTTCTCGTTGCCGGGGATCAGCGACGAGGCCAGGATCACCGTGTCGCCCTGGACGATGCGAATTTGGTGGTCGCGGTTGGCCATGCGGGACAGGGCCGCCATCGGTTCGCCCTGGGAGCCCGTGCAGACCAGGACCACCTCGTGGTCCGGGAGGTCGTCGAGCGTCCTGACGTCGACCACCAGGCCCGGCGGGACCTTCAGGTAACCCAGGTCTCTCGCGATGCCCATGTTGCGGACCATCGAGCGGCCCACGAAGGCGACCCGGCGGCCGTACTCGTGGGCGGCGTCGAGGATCTGCTGGATGCGGTGGATGTGGCTGGCGAAGCTGGCCACGATGATGCGCTTGCGGGCGCTGGCGAAGACCTGGCGCAGGACGTTGGAGATGTCGCGCTCGGGCGGAACGAACCCCGGGACCTCGGCATTCGTGGAGTCGGAGAGGAGGAGGTCGATCCCTTCCTCGCTCAACCGTGCGAACGCGTGTAGATCCGTCAGGCGGTTGTCCAGCGGGAGCTGGTCCATCTTGAAGTCGCCCGTGTGGACGACCATGCCCGCAGGGGTGCGGATGGCCACGGCCAGGGCGTCGGGGATGGAGTGGTTGACCGCGACGAATTCGCAGTTGAAGGGGCCGATGCGCTCGCGGTTCCCCTCCACCACCTCCAGGGTGTAGGGGCGGATGCGGTGCTCCTGGAGCTTGGCCTCGATGAAGGCGAGGGTCAGCTTGGAGCCGATCAGCGGGATGTCCGGCTTCTCGCGGAGCAGATATGGGACGGCGCCGATGTGGTCCTCGTGGCCGTGGGTGAGGACGATGCCCTCGATGTCGTCGAGGCGGTCCCGGATGGACGAGAAGTCCGGCAGGATCAGGTCGATTCCGGGCTGCTCCTCCTCGGGGAAGAGCACTCCGCAGTCGACGATCAGTAGACGGCCGCCGTACTCGAAGACGGTCATGTTGCGGCCGATCTCGCCGAGACCGCCGAGCGGGGTGACGCGCAGGCCGCCTTCGGGAAGGGGCGGCGGTGGGCCGAGTTCAGGATGCGGATGACTCAAAAGACTCTCCTCACCACGCGCGCCACGTACCTCTGTGGCACGTGGCGCGCGTGACGTTCGTGCAAAAGCAGTTGTGGATGGGAATGCAGGCACCTTGGTCCTGCCTATTCAGTTGTGAAGTCAGGTGTGCCGCGCTGTGCGAAGTCCGGTGTTAGAGCTGTACCCCGCCGGCGGCAAGATCGATCTTGAGCTGGGCGGTCTCCTCGGGCGAAAGCTCGACCATGGGGGCGCGCAGCGGTCCGGCGGGCAGGCCCTGGAGGGCGAGCGCCGCCTTGGTGGTCATCACGCCCTGGGTGCGGAACATGCCGGTGAAGACCGGGAGCAGCTTCTGGTGGATCTCGGTGGCCTTCTGGACGTCACCGGAGACGTATGCCTCGACGAGGGCGTGCAGCTCGGGGGTGACGACGTGGCCGACGACCGAGACGAAGCCGACCGCGCCCACGGAGAGCAGCGGCAGGTTCAGCATGTCGTCGCCGGAGTACCAGGCGAGGCCGGAGCGGGCGATGGCCCAGCTGGCGCGGCCGAGGTCGCCCTTGGCGTCCTTGTTGGCGACGATGCGGGGGTGCTCGGCGAGGCGGACGATCGTCTCGGTGTCGATGGGGACGCCGCTGCGGCCGGGAATGTCGTAGAGCATGACCGGCAGTTCGGCCGCGTCGGCGACGGCCTTGAAGTGACGGTACAGGCCCTCCTGCGGGGGCTTGTTGTAGTACGGCGTGACGACGAGGAGGCCGTGGGCGCCGGTCTTCTCGGCGTCGCGGGCCAGCTCGATGCTGTGGTGGGTGTCGTTCGTGCCGACGCCGGCGATGATGTGGGCGCGGTCGCCGACGGCTTCGAGGACGGCTCGTACCAGGTCCGATTTCTCCGCGTCACTGGTGGTGGGGGACTCGCCCGTGGTGCCGTTGATGACGAGGCCGTCGTTGCCTGCGTCCACCAGATGGGTGGCGAGCCGCTGCGCGCCGTCGAGGTCGAGTGCGCCGTCCGCCGTGAAGGGCGTGACCATGGCGGTGAGGACCCGCCCGAAGGGGGTCTGCGGAGTCGAGGTCGGAGCCATGGGTAACACGCTACTCGTTGCTCAGGGCGCGGTCTGCCCGCGGGAGGCGGGAAAAGTCAGGACAAATGCGGAACCCGGCACTGCCTGCTCGGGGGTTCAAGCAGTGCCGGGTCCGTTTGATCAGGCTAGATGAACTTCACGAAATGCCGCAATACGGACACTTCACCCGGCTGACCCGTACATCTGTACCTGGCCGAAAGTCAGCGGCTCCTTACGGGGCAACCCGGCCGTTCGCGTTGAACGCGGCGTACGTGAGCGGCATGAGCTTCGCCCACTCCGCCTCCATCCTCTCGCCGACCATCTCGATCTCCCGCTGCGGGAAGGACGGCACCTTGGCGAGCTCGTGCTGGGTGCGCAGACCGAGGAAGTGCATCAGCGAGCGAGCGTTGCAGGTGGCGTACATCGACGAGAACAGCCCGACCGGGAGGACCGCGCGGGCTACCTCGCGGGCCACACCGGCGGCGAGCATCTCCTGATACGCCTCATACGCGTGGACGTACGAGTCCTCCATGACCCGGCCGACCAGCTCCTGCTGCGCCTGGGTGCCCTCGACGAAGACGTACTTGCCGGGGCGGCCCTCCTGGACGAGCTTGCGGGACTCGTCGGGGACGTAGAAGTGGGGCTGGAGTTCCCGATAGCGACCCGACTCCTCGTTGTACGAATTGTGTACGACAATCCCGTTGGCGAGGAAGTTGTGCCAGGGCCCCTCCACGGAGAGGTCGTACGTCATCTCCTCGCCGTCCTGCTCGATGGCGACGATCCGGTCCGGCACGGCTTTGGCGATCTTGCCGCCGCGCTGGTCCAGGGCCTGCTCTCCGGCGCTCTTGATCGCATGGCAGGGCTCACACGCGGGTGCGAGGTTCTTCTCGTCGAGGGCCTGGGTCAGGTCACCAGCGACCGGAACCACGTGGTCCAGGGCGAGTTCCGCACGGGGGAAGTCCTGGCCACAGAGGTGGCAGGTGTCGATCTCCTTGATCAGCCGCTCTCGCTGCATGGAGGTCCACACGCCGATGCCCCGACGGAGGCTCGGCGGGACAAGCGCCTGCGACGGGCGCGGGGCGGTGTCCGCCACCATCACCGAGTCCCCCACGGCCAGTTCCCCGGCCTTGCACCAGCCCTCGGGCGTGAACACCGCGTGATCGACGGTGCAGCGGAGCGTTTTCCCGGACTCTGTGGTGATCTTGATGAGCGACTTGACGCCGGACTGAATGACGTCGACGATCCTGGCCCGCTGGGCGAGCAGTGTCTCCTCGTCATAGCAGCGCACATGGTTGCGGCGGACTGATTCGAGTTTGCGGAGACGGGTGCTGGGGTGCAGCTCCCGGAACTCGGTCACGGCGGACTCGGCTGCCTCGCGGCTCTCGTAGAGGCCGAGGTAGTGGTTCTGCTCGCCGCGCCGGACCTGGGCCATCCACTTTCCGGCCCGGCTGTGCCAGGTCACGCCACCCGCGGAATGAGGGAGCCGGTCCTCGACGCCGAGGTGCCAGAGCTTGTACAGCTCCGCGATGGTGCGTCGACGGAGATTGCCGGCCTCGCTCTCCAGGGTGATCTCGGTGTCACCGGCGATGCACCAGCCCACCCGGTGCCGCATGAACTCGCGGAAGACGAAGATCGGGGCGCTGATGAAGAAGGTCATCGAGTTGTGCTCGAAGGGGCTGCCGTGCCGGTCGCGCATGAGGTAGTTGATGAGGCCCTTGGAGCGCTCGGGGTCCTTCTTGAGCTCGTCCAGGGACTGCTCGCCGGCGGTGGAGACGCGGGCGGCCCACAGGACGTCGGAGTCCGACGCGCTGTGCTTCACCAACTCGACGGTGACATCACTGCGGAAGCTGGGCTTGAGATCGTCGGCGGGGGTGTCGGTCACGGCTCGGAGGGTCCTTCCCATTGCTGCTCTCGGGCGGCGCCCACTCTACGACCCGGCACCGACAAGGTGTCCGGATGGACCGGGTTGCACCCTCTTGTGCCCCCGTTGGCCCCCCGAAGGTGGTGAGTGGGCACCCGGGTCGGTAGCCTCACCCGGCGAAACCTGTGCGTGAGTGAGGATCAGTCGTGCCCCTGCCCTTCCTGACCGCCGACCGCGCCTTCGACCAGGCGGTGGACGAGCCGTTGCCGTTCGAGGACCGTGACCGCTGGCGGCGTCCCTACCGGCCCGGGCCGTGGCGGGTGGGCGCTGCGGCGCTTCTGCTGCTGCTCGCCTCGTACGTGCTGGCGGCGGCGGTCATCATCGCGGTGGCGGGCACCCTGAATGCGGGCGCGGCCTGCTTCGGAGGGGCGCTGTTGGTCATCGCCTGCGCGCTGCGGCTGCTGCGGGTCGGTGTCTGGGTGAGCGCGCGGGGCGTACGCCAGGTGGGCTTCTTCAGGACGCGTACGGCGGCCTGGGAGCCGACCGTGTCGGTGCGTACCGTGCAGCAGCCGGTGCGGTGGCTCGGGCTGCCGCGCTCCGTGCAGGGGCAGGCGCTGCTCCTCGTCCGCAGGGACCGTGCGCAGGAGTATGTGACGCCGCTGATGACCACGCACAACGCCGACTTCCTGGCCCGTACGGAGGCCTTCGACCGGGCGGCCGACACGGTCGAGGCGTGGGCGGCGGAGTACGGGCGGGGCTGAGCCGGGCGACGACACGATGGGGCCGGTCCGCACGCGCGGGCCGGCCCCATCGTCGTACGGGCTGAGGGCGCTCGTACGGCTCAGGCCTGGACGGGCCTTCCCTCGTGGAGGGCGATGGCTCGCTGCATCGCCTTGCGGGCCCGGGGGGTGTCGCGGGCGTCGTGGTAGGCAATGGCGAGGCGGAACCAGGTGCGCCAGTCGTCGGGGGCGTCCTCGGTTTCCGCCTTGCGCCGCGCGAAGACCTCGTCGGCCGAGTCGCGGTCGATGCGGCCGCTGGGGGTGCGCTTCAACTCGTCGACGGGGAGGCCGCCTTCGGCGTCGAGTTCGGCGGCGAGCTGGTTGGCCTTGCGGACGAACTGGGTGTTCTTCCACAGGAACCAGACGCCGATCACCGGGAGCACGAGGACGGCGGCACCGAAGGCGATCGTGATCGGCGTACCGGTCTCTATGAGCATGACCCCGCGGCTACCGACCAGGACGAAGTAGACGACCAGGACGGCTGCCGTGATGGCGTACGTGATCTTCGCGCGCATGCTGGTCAGCCCAGGTCGAGGAAGTGTTCGAGGCCGAAGGTGAGGCCCGGGGTCGTCACCACGCGACGGGCGCCGAGGAGGATGCCCGGCATGAAGCTGCTGTGGTGCAGGGAGTCATGGCGGACGGTCAGGGTCTCGCCCTCGCCGCCGAGCAGGACCTCCTGGTGGGCGAGGAGACCGCGCAGGCGTACGGCGTGGACCGGGACGCCGTCGACGTCCGCACCCCGGGCGCCCTCTAGGGCGGTCACGGTCGCGTCCGGTGCCGGGGCGGTGCCGGCCGCTCGGCGGGCCTCGGCGATGAGCTGGGCGGTGCGGGTGGCGGTGCCGCTGGGGGCGTCGACCTTGTTCGGGTGGTGCAGTTCGACGACCTCGACGGACTCGAAGTAGGGCGCGGCGATCTGCGCGAACTTCATGGTGAGGACGGCCCCGATGGAAAAGTTGGGCGCGATGAGCACGCCGGTCTCCGGGGACCCGGCCAGCCAGCCCTTCAGCTGGGCGAGGCGCTCGTCGGTCCAGCCCGTCGTGCCGACGACCGCGTGGATGCCGTGACGTACGCAGAAGTCGAGGTTACCCATGACCGAGGCGGGGGTGGTCAGTTCGACGGCGACCTGGGCGCCCTTCTCGGCGAGCGTCTCCAGTTTGTCGCCCCGGCTCAGGGCGGCGACGAGTTCCATGTCTTCGGCGGCCTCGACGGCCCGTACCGCCTCGGAGCCGATACGGCCCTGGGCGCCGAGGACCGCCACGCGCAGCTTGCTCATTGCTTGGTTCCTTAACTGGGGTGTTAGGCGACGGCTTCGTGCAGACGGGACGCCTGTTTGTCCTTGAGCGGGCCGATCACCGACAGGGAGGGACGCTGTCCCAGGATGTCGCGGGCCACGGCACGGACCTCGTCCGGGGTCACCATGGCTATCCGGGTCAGCATCTCGTCGACGGACATCTGCTCACCCCAGCACAGCTCACTCTTGCCGATGCGGTTCATGAGCGCACCGGTGTCCTCCAGGCCGAGGACCGTGGAGCCGCGGAGCTGGCCCACGGCGCGCTCGATCTCGTCGTCGGGCAGTCCGTGCTCGGCGACCTGGTCGAGCTCGTCGCGGCAGATCTTCAGCACGTCGTGCACCTGGGACGGGCGGCAGCCGGCGTAGACGCCGAAGAGGCCGCAGTCGGCGAAGCCGGAGGTGTACGAGTACACGCTGTACGCGAGGCCCCGCTTCTCGCGGACCTCCTGGAAGAGACGGGAGGACATGCCGCCGCCGAGCGCGGTGTTGAGCACGCCGAGGGCCCAGCGGCGCTCGTCGGTGCGGGAGAGACCGGGCAGGCCGAGGACGACGTGCGCCTGCTCGGTCTTGCGGCCGATGAGCTCGACGCGGCCGGCCGGACGGAGGCTGCGGCGGCCTTCACGCGGGGCGATCGGGGTGGCGTCGGTACGGGTCATTGCACCCGCCTTCTCGAAGGCCGCGCGGACCAGTCGTACGACCCTGTTGTGGTCGATGTTGCCGGCGCAGGCGACCACGAGGTGGGTCGGGTCGTAGTGCTTCTTGTAGAAGCGGCGGATGCGGTCGGCGGTGAGGGCGTTGACCGTGTCGACCGTGCCGAGGACAGGGCGGCCGAGGGGGGTGTCGCCGAACATCGTGTGCGCGAACAGGTCGTGCACACAGTCGCCTGGGTCGTCCTCGGTCATCGCGATCTCTTCGAGGATGGCGCCGCGTTCGACGTCGACGTCCTCTTCGCGGATGACTGAGCCGGTGAGCATGTCGCAGACGACGTCGATGGCGAGCGGGAGGTCGCTGTCGAGCACGCGTGCGTAGTAGCAGGTGTATTCCTTCGCCGTGAACGCGTTCATCTCGCCGCCGACCGCGTCGATCGCGGAGGAGATGTCGAGGGCGCTACGGCGGGAGGTGCCCTTGAAGAGCAGGTGCTCCAGGTAGTGCGTGGCGCCGTTCAGGGCGGGCGTCTCGTCGCGGGAGCCGACGTGGGCCCAGATGCCGAAGGTGGCGGAGCGCACGGACGGGAGGGTCTCGGTGACGATGCGCAGGCCGCCCGGGAGGGTGGTCTTGCGGACCGTACCGATGCCGTTCATGCCCTTGATCAGGGTTTGGGTACGGGCGACGGCCCGCGCCTCCGTGGAGGTGCGGGCCGTCGCCTTGGAGCTACGGGACGTCACTTGTCGCCGTCGTCCTTCTGGTCGTCCGAGGAACCTTCCTCGCCCTCGATCACGGGGATCAGGGAGAGCTTGCCGCGGGAGTCGATCTCGGCGATCTCGACCTGGACCTTCTGGCCCACGCCGACGACGTCCTCGACGTTCTCCACGCGCTTGCCGCCGGCGAGCTTGCGGATCTGCGAGATGTGCAGCAGACCGTCCTTGCCCGGGAGTAGCGACACGAACGCGCCGAAGGTCGTCGTCTTCACGACGGTGCCCAGGTAGCGCTCGCCGACCTCCGGCATGGTCGGATTGGCGATGCCGTTGATCGTCGCGCGGGCGGCCTCGGCGGCCGGGCCGTCGGCGGCACCGATGTAGATGGTGCCGTCGTCCTCGATCGTGATCTCGGCGCCGGTGTCCTCCTGGATCTGGTTGATCATCTTGCCCTTGGGGCCGATGACCTCGCCGATCTTGTCCACGGGGATCTTGACGGTGATGATCCGCGGGGCGTTCGGGGACATCTCGTCCGGGGTGTCGATCGCTTCCATCATCACGTCGAGGATGTGGAGGCGTGCGTCACGGGCCTGCTTGAGGGCGGCGGCCAGGACGGAGGCCGGGATGCCGTCCAGCTTGGTGTCGAGCTGAAGGGCGGTCACGAACTCCTTGGTGCCGGCGACCTTGAAGTCCATGTCACCGAAGGCGTCCTCCGCACCGAGGATGTCGGTGAGGGCGACGTAGTGCGTCTCGCCGTTGATCTCCTGGGAGATCAGGCCCATGGCGATACCGGCGACGGGGGCCTTCAGCGGCACACCGGCGTTCAGCAGCGACATGGTGGAGGCGCAGACCGAGCCCATGGACGTCGAGCCGTTGGAGCCGAGGGCCTCGGACACCTGACGGATCGCGTAGGGGAACTCCTCGCGCGTCGGCAGGACCGGCACGATGGCGCGCTCGGCGAGAGCGCCATGGCCGATCTCGCGGCGCTTCGGGGAGCCGACGCGGCCGGTCTCGCCGACGGAGTACGGCGGGAAGTTGTAGTTGTGCATGTAGCGCTTGCGCGTCACCGGCGACAGGGTGTCGAGCTGCTGCTCCATGCGGAGCATGTTGAGGGTGGTGACGCCCAGGATCTGGGTCTCGCCACGCTCGAACAGCGCGGAGCCGTGCACGCGCGGGATGGCCTCGACCTCGGCGGCGAGCGTACGGATGTCCGTGACGCCGCGGCCGTCGATGCGCTTCTTCTCCTTGATGACGCGCTCACGGACCAGGCTCTTGGTCAGCGAGCGGTACGCGGCGGAGATCTCCTTCTCGCGGCCCTCGAACTGGGGGATCAGCTTCTCGGCGGCGAGCGCCTTGACGCGGTCCAGCTCGGTCTCGCGCTCCTGCTTGCCCGCGATGGTGAGGGCCTGGGAGAGCTCGTCCTTGACGGCGGCGGTGAGCGCCTCCAGGACGTCGTCCTGGTAGTCGAGGAAGACCGGGAACTCACCGGTCGGCTTGGCGGCCTTCGAGGCGAGGTCGGCCTGGGCCTTGCAGAGCACCTTGATGAAGGGCTTCGCGGCGTCCAGACCAGCGGCGACGACCTCCTCGGTCGGCGCCTCGGCGCCGCCCTGGACCAGCTGGATCGTCTTCTCGGTGGCCTCGGCCTCGACCATCATGATCGCGACGTCGCCGTCCTCCAGGACGCGGCCGGCGACGACCATGTCGAAGACGGCGGCCTCCAGCTCGGAGTGGGTCGGGAAGGCCACCCACTGGCCGTTGATCAGCGCGACGCGGACGCCGCCGATCGGGCCGGAGAAGGGCAGACCGGCCAGCTGCGTGGACGCGGACGCGGCGTTGATCGCGACGACGTCGTACAGGTGGTCGGGGTTGAGCGCCATGATCGTGGCGACGACCTGGATCTCGTTGCGCAGGCCCTTCTTGAAGGACGGGCGCAGCGGGCGGTCGATGAGGCGGCAGGTGAGGATGGCGTCCTCGGAGGGACGGCCCTCACGGCGGAAGAAGCTGCCGGGGATCTTGCCGGCGGCGTACATCCGCTCCTCGACGTCCACCGTCAGGGGGAAGAAGTCGAGCTGGTCCTTGGGGTTCTTGGAGGCGGTGGTGGCCGACAGCACCATGGTGTCGTCGTCCAGGTAGGCCACGGCGGAGCCGGCGGCCTGGCGGGCCAGGCGGCCCGTCTCGAAGCGGATGGTGCGGGTGCCGAAGGAGCCGTTGTCAATGACGGCCTCGGCGTAGTGGGTCTCGTTCTCCACTAGCGTTTTCTCCGTTACGTATCGTCTTTTGTCCCTGGGCCTGCCCGTGTGGCAGGGGGACGGTGGCGGAGAAGCGCGCCGTCTGGTGCGGGCCGGTCTTCGATCGAAGCCCTCGGGGTTCGCAATCCCCCGGGGGCCACTACCGAGGACCGGCGGCGGCGAGGTGCGCTTCTCCTCGTTCGGTGCGTGCGGTCACCCGGGTACGGGGCCCCCACGCTGTGTCGTACATATCGCGTCGTACATATTGCGTTCTGCTACCACACTACAAAGGGGTGGTGACACTCCGCACGTTTCCGCACATACGGCGGCTTCCGCGGGACGGTTTCCGCATGTACGGCGGCTTCCGTGCGTACGGCAAAAGGGAGCGGCCCCCGATCGTTTCGGGAACCGCTCCCTTCACGGCGTCTTACTTGGCGCCCGCCGCACCACGGCGGATGCCGAGGCGGTCGACCAGCGTACGGAAGCGCTGGATGTCCTTCTTGGCGAGGTACTGCAGCAGGCGGCGACGCTGACCGACCAGGATCAGCAGACCACGACGGGAGTGGTGGTCGTGCTTGTGGGTCTTGAGGTGCTCGGTCAGGTCCGAGATCCGGCGGGAGAGCATCGCGACCTGGACCTCGGGGGAGCCGGTGTCGCCCTCCTTGGTACCGAACTCGCTGATGATCTGCTTCTTCGTAGCGGCGTCGAGCGACACGCGATACTCCTCATGAGTCTCTTCGATGCCACCGAGTGCCCCTGGTCTTCGTCTCAGGGGGGCTTCTGTGACTCGGGTGGCGGGGGCCGTTGGGGGCTGCCTCCGGGACCTTGGTGGGTCGGGGGTGCGTACACGAACGGCCGTCACACAGGGTACCAGCCTGCGAGGTCGGGGCTGCGCGGGGTCCGGGGCTCAGCCGCTGCTCTCGTACACCACGCCCGTCCCTCAGCCGGTGAGGGAGCGCACGGTGGTGAGGACTCCCAGCACCGCCAGGCACAGCGGAATCAGGGTGAGCAGTACGAAGCCCTCGGCGATGTCGAGGAGGCGGCCCCAGAAGGGAGAGAGGCCCTTCTGGGGGACGATCAGGCCGATCGCGGTGATCAGCGCGGCTCCGGCCGCGATGGCCGCGGTCAGCCAGATGGTGCGGAAGTCGAGGGCGCCCCGGTCGTTGTGGAGGACGAACTCGGTGAGGGCCTCGGCCGGGGGGTTCAGAGCGAGCCCCACGAGCAGAAGGGCGATGGCCATGAGGCCGGCCACCAGGGCGCAGGCGACCTGGGAGGTGTAGCGGAAGAGACGGGCGCGGATGAGCATGGCCAGGCCCGTGGCGAGAGCCAGGAGCTTGGCCCAGACGTTGTCGGAGAAGCCGAGGACGGCCGTCGAGGCGACGGCGACGGCGGCGGTGCCGCCGACGAGACCGAGCAGCATCTCGTGGCCGCGTCGGGCCTGGGCGGCGATGCGCTCGGCATCGAGGGGGTCGGTGTCCGGGCCCTGACCGGGGTCCAGGTCGAAGTCCTCGTGCGTGGAGGAGCGCGGCGAGGCGTAGCCGATGGGCAGGCGCGCGAAGCGGGCCGACAGGCCAGGCAGGAAGGCGACGAGGCCGATGGCGACCGGGGCGCACACCGCGGCGGCGTCGGTCGCGGAGGCGTCGGTGACGATCGCCAAGAAGGTGGCGAGGGTGCCCACCGCCGCGAGGAAGGTGGAGGCCACGAAGGGCGCGTCCCCGCTGGGGGTGAGCGCGACGAGGGCGACCGAGGCGACCAGGACGGCCACGCAGCCCAGCATGAACTGGAGTTTGCCGGGCCCCTGGCCGTCCACGGGGCCGACGATGCCGGAGCCCGCGAGGAGGAGCAGGGGCAGCGCGGCGAGTCCGAGGGCGACGGTCGCGGCGCGGTCGGCGTACACACGCGCGCGTACGGCCGCGTAAGCGGTCAGGATGACGCCGAGGCCGCCCTCGATGATGCCGGGCAGGCCCTGCATGTCGTGGCGGACCGGGTCGGCGTACCAGAGCACGAAGCCGACCAGGAGCAGGAGCAGGGCGCCGCCGATCAGTCCGGAGACGCGGAGCAGGTCGTCGCTCCACAGGTGCCGGTCGCGGACGACCGCGGAGGCGACGGCGTCGGAGACGTCGTCGTGGACGGCGGGCGGCAGCGATTCCGCGAAGGGCCGCAGGCTGAGCACCTCGCCGTCGAGCACGCGTTCGTCGGCGAGCGTGCGGGCGCCCTCCAGGACGGTGCCGTCGCGACGTACGAGGTGGTAGCCCGTCGGCGTACCGACCGGCTGGGTCTGCCCCGTGAGGCGCAGGACCTCGGGGTAGATGTCGGCGATGGCGATGTCCACCGGAAGGGCCACGTCGATGCGGCTGTCGGGTGCCACGACAGTGACTCGGCAGAAGCCGGTCGCCGCGGTCGTACTCACCTTCACTGACCCCCTGTTCGCGGATGCGTACGCTGCGGGCGTCACCCTACCGGTAGGGGCTGTCAGCGGTGACAAGTAGGATCCCCCCGCAAGCGGAGGGCGGCCGTCACCACGGGGGTGCCGGTAGGAAACTGCTCGTCCGTGTAGGGGGATTGATGCTCCGGTGAGCCAGATCGTCATCAAGCGCCCACCGCGTTCCCTGCCGCCCGAAGTGCCTTCCAGCGAGCTGCATTTGGAGGCTCCGCCGGAGCTGCCGCGGGGGCAGCAGGAGGGCATGCTGATGCAGATCCTGCCGACGCTCGGCATGGGCTCGTCGGTGGTGTTCTACTTCGCGTCCCCGAACGCCCATCCGTTCATGCGGATCATGGGTGTGGTGATGCTCGTGTCGACGGCCGCGATGGTGATCGCGCAGATCGTCCGACACCGCCGTGGTACGCAGGGGCAAATGGCCGATGTGCGTCGGGACTACCTCAAATATCTCGCGCAGACCCGGCGTACGGTCCGCAGGACGGGCCTGAAACAGCGTGACGCCCAGCTGTATCTGCATCCGTCCCCCGAGCAGTTGTGGTCCGTGGTCGCCGAGGGCAGCCGGGTGTGGGAACGGCGCGTCGGGGACCCGGACTTCGGGCAGGTACGCATCGGTCTGGGCCCGCAGCAGTTGTCCTCTCCCCTGGTGGCCCCCGAGACCGCACCCGTGGACGAGCTCGAACCCCTGTGCGCCGGCGCCATGCAGCGCTTCCTCGCGGTGCACGGCCAGTTGGACGGGCTGCCGGTCGCGGTGTCGATGCGCGCCTTCTATCACGTGACGGTGTCCGGTGAGCAGGAGAGTGCGCAGGCCGCCGCGCGCGCCCTGGTGGGCCAGCTCACCACCTTGCACTCCCCCGACGACCTGCTGCTGGCCGTGGTCGCCGCCCCGAGCGCGGTGGGCCGCTGGGACTGGACGAAGTGGCTGCCGCACAGCCAGCTGCCCGGCCAGCACGACGGCTCGGGTACCCGACGGCTCTTCGGCGACGACCTCGGGGAGCTCGAGCAGTTGCTGTCGGCGCGCCTCGAAGGGCGCCCGCGGTTCAGCCGGGACGGCCAGCCGCTGCTGGACCAGCCGCACATCGTGATGGTCCTCGACGGCGGCATCGTGCCCCCGACCTCCGCTTTCGCGGCCGCCGAGGGTTTGCAGGGCGTGACGATCATCGAGGTGGTGTCGGGCGAGCTCGACCAGCCCCGGGGCAGCCTCTCCATCGTCGTACGACCGGACCGGCTGTGGCTGGACTCCGGTGGATCGGTCGCTTACGAGGGCACGCCCGACGGGCTGTCCCTGCCCGCCGCCGAGGCGCTCGCCCGGCAGCTCGCGCCGCTGCGCATGGGCAGCGGGGACGACGACGAACCGCTGCTCGCCAACCTGGACTTCACGGATCTGCTGGGTCTGGGCGATGCCGCCTCCGTGGACGTCAGCCGTACGTGGCGGCCCCGGTCGACGCCCGAGCGCCTGAGGGTGCCGATCGGTGTCGGTGAGGACGGGCAGCCCGTGATGCTGGACCTGAAGGAGGCCGCACAGGACGGTATGGGCCCGCACGGTCTGTGTGTGGGGGCAACCGGTTCCGGTAAGTCGGAGCTGCTGCGCACGCTGGTCCTCGGTCTCGCGGTCACGCACTCCTCCGAGACGCTGAACTTCGTCCTCGCGGACTTCAAGGGTGGCGCCACCTTCGCCGGCATGTCCCAGATGCCGCACGTCGCCGCCGTCATCACCAACCTCTCCGACGACCTGACCCTCGTCGACCGTATGGGCGACGCGATCCGCGGCGAACTCCAGCGCCGCCAGGAGTTGCTGCGCTCGGCGGGCAACTACGCCAACATCCACGACTACGAGAAGGCGCGGGCCGCCGGTGCCCCGCTGGAGCCGCTGGCCTCGCTCGTCCTGGTGATCGACGAGTTCAGCGAACTCCTCACGGCGAAGCCGGACTTCATCGACATGTTCATCCAGATCGGCCGTATCGGCCGCTCGTTGGGTGTGCATCTGCTGCTCGCCTCGCAGCGCCTGGAGGAGGGCCGGCTGCGCGGCCTGGACACCTATCTGTCCTACCGGATCGGTCTGCGCACGTTCTCGGCCGCCGAGTCGCGCGCCGCGCTCGGGGTCCCGGACGCGTATCACCTGCCGTCCGTGCCCGGCTCCGGCTATCTGAAGTTCGGTACGGATGAGATGACCCGTTTCAAGGCGGCGTACGTCTCGGGCACGTACCGCGCGGGCGGCCCCGAGGTCTCCCGGGACCGGCTGCCGATCGAGCGCAGGCCCGCGCTGTTCACGGCGACGCCGGTGCCGGTGGTCTACGCGGCGCCGGACCCGGCGCAGGTGCAGGTTCCCTCGCGGCAGGAGGACGACGCACTGGCCGACACCGTCCTCGACGTCATCGTGCGGCGGCTGGAAGGGCAGGGGGTGCCCGCCCACCAGGTGTGGCTGCCGCCACTGGACCGGGCGCCGACGCTGGATCAGTTGCTGCCGCCGCTCGCCTTGACGGCCGAACGGGGCCTGCAGGCCGCCGAGTACACACGGCTGGGCGGGCTGACGGTCCCCCTCGGTCTGATCGACAAGCCGTTCGAGCAGAAGCGCGAAGTGCTGTACCGGGACTTCTCCGGCGCGGCAGGCCACATGATGGTGGTCGGCGGCCCGCAGTCCGGCAAGTCCACCCTCCTGCGCACACTGGTCGCGTCCTTCGCGCTGACCCACACTCCCCATGAGGTGCAGTTCTACTGCCTGGACTTCGGTGGCGGCGGTCTGTCGTCCCTGTCGGACCTGCCGCAGGTGGGCGGGGTCGCGTCCAGGCTGGACCCTGAGCGGGTCCGTCGTACGGTCGCCGAGGTGGCGGGCATCCTCAACCGCCGCGAGCAGTTCTTCCGCGCCAACGGCATCGACTCCATCGGCACGTACCGCAGGCGCCGCGCGGCGGGCGATCTACCGGGCGAGGCCTGGGGTGATGTGTTCCTGCTGATCGACGGCTGGGGCAGCTTCAAGGGCGACTACGAGGGCCTCGAAGGCATCGTCAACGACATCGCGGGACGGGGCCTCGGATACGGCATCCACATCGTGCTCTCCGCGTCCCGTTACATGGAGGTGCGCTCCGCTCTCAAGGACCAGATCCTCGGCCGGCTGGAGCTGCGTCTCGGCGACGTCATGGACTCCGAGTTCGACCGCAAGGTCGCGGCGAACGTACCGCCCGGTGTCCCCGGTCGCGGTCAGGTCCCGGAGAAGCTGCACTTCATGACGGCGATGCCACGGATCGACTCCTCGCCGGACGCGGACGATCTGTCGGATGCCACGGCGCAGCTGGTGCAGGCGGTCAAGGGCAACTGGCAGGGCCCCGCGGCCCCGACCGTCCGCCTCCTGCCCCGCAGGCTGCCGGCCGACCAGCTGCCCAAGGGCTTCGAGTTCCCGCAGCACGGCATCGCCATCGGCATCGACGAGGCAAACCTCGAACCGGTCTTCATCGACTTCGACACGGACCCCTTCTTCCTCGTCTTCGGCGAGAGCGAGTCGGGCAAGACGAACCTGCTGCGCCTGATCGCGAAGCAGATCGCCGAGCGCTACACACCCGCGGAGGCCCGGATCGTCGTCGGCGACTACCGCAGGACGATGCTGGAGACCGTCTCCGAAGAACATTTGCTGGAATACGCGCCGATGTCGTCCGCGATGGAGGTCCACATGGACGCCATCCGACAGTTCATGGAGATGCGCGCCCCCAAGCCCGACATCACCCCGCAGCAGCTGCGCGACCGCAGCTGGTGGAACGGCCCGCAGCTGTTCATCATCGTCGACGACTACGAGTTGGTCGCCACGAACTCCGGGAACCCGCTGTCGGTCCTTGTCGAACACCTGCCCTTCGCCCGTGACGTGGGCGTCAAGTTCATCATCGCCCGCAACGCGGCGGGGGCCTCGCGCTCCATGTACGAGTCGTTCATGCAGCGGGTGAAGGAGCTCGGCGCACAGGGGGTCGTCCTGTCCGGCGACCCCATGGAGGGCGACATCCTCGGCAACGTCCGGGCGCGGCCCATGCCACCGGGGCGGGGCACGTTCGTGTCACGGAAGCGGGGAGCCCCTCTTATCCAGGTGGGCTTGCTTCCGCAACGCCATTAGAGTGATGAAGAGTGACCAACATCGTTGAATGAAGCCTTGGTTGACTTGGGCGCACAGGGAGAACGGGGAGGCGGCCGACGTGAGTTCGGGCGGGGGCGGCAACGGCGCGGGGGGCACGCCGGACACCGGCAGGTCCTTCGACAGTCTGTACGGCGTCAATCCCCAAATGGCGCTGGACATCCAGCACGACGCCATGAAGAACTTCAAGAAGCGCGTCGACGACCTCCTCATCGAACTCGGCAAGTCCGAGGCCGCCCCCGACCAAGTGGGCCAGGACCGCCTGTCCCGCGCCCAACTGGGATCGGCCGACTTCAAGGAAGCACAGTTCCTCTACGAGTCGTACGCCATCGTCCACGACGAGTTGGAGAACCTCTCGAAGGCGCTCAGCGCCCAGATCGAGGGGGTGGGACTGGCTGTGCACGCGTCCCGGGTGGGCTTCGAGAACCTCGACGAGGACATCAAGGCGCGGATGCGGGAGGTCAACGCGGAGGTCGACAAGTACTACGACGTGGACCGGGATCCGTACGCGCGGCGCCAGGGCGAGCAGCAACAGGGCGAGCCGGTCGCGGAGGTCGCCGACAGTGAGAAGGCCCTGTAATGAGCGAGCAGCCCAAGCGGAAGCAACCTACGCCCCAGCACACCGACTTCGAGTCGATGACCCACGCCCAGCTGGTGGCCATGCTCAACTCGGCGAACTCCGAGAGCGCCTACGACCTCGCCGCAAAGCTCTCCAAGGCCGCCTCGACGATCACCAAGATCGGCGATGACCTCATGACGTACGTCAAGGGCCTGGAATGGCAGGGCGAGGCCGGCGACACCTTCCGTGAGTGGGGCGGGCAGACGGCCAGCGCCACGCTCCACCTCGGGGAGTACGCCGAGGTGGCGTCGCGGTGGATGGGCGTCGTGTCCCAGGCAATCGCGGAGGCGAAGGCGGTCATGCCGGACACCTCCGAAACCACGGCCGCGCAGGCGGACCTCCGGACCGCGGAGAAGTCCCTCGCGGCAGCCAAGGAGCCGGGCGCGCGCAACGACCCCGACGCCCGAAAGCTGGCCCAGACCGCCCAGTCCGACGCGACGGCGGCACCGGGCCGCATCGACGCGGCCCGGTACGAGGCGGCACAACAGATGCGGAAGCTGGCACAGACGTATCAGCAGTCGGCTGCGCAGGTTAATTCTGTGGAGCCGCCCACGTTCTCGCCGCCGGCGAAGAACATGGATGCGGGCGAGTGGGTCGGCGGTGGCAATCAATATGAATCGATCACTGTTCTCTCCAGTGGAAGTGGCAACGGAACAGGTTCGTCCACCGCTTCCGGCCTCAACGGCCGCGAACGCGAATCCACTTCGCAGTCGACCCCAACGCTGCCCGGCAAGGAACGAACTTCTCGCTCCGAGCCGGTCGCCATGGGGCTTGATGGCCTGAACACCCTCCCGAAATCTCCAGGGCCAGACCTCACCCAACCCCCGATTGTTCCCGGCGGCTCAGAGCGTCCTGACACACGTCTTCCGTCGCAACCGGTCGGGATCCCGCCCTTCAACGGTAACAGGAGCGGCACTGGTCCTACTGCCCCCGGCCGCGTTCCGTCCGCCACTCGGGCACCGTTCCTGCCCGGTCAGGGCATGGCCAACGGCAGTGCTCGCATGCCACGCGAGACCGGAATCGTCGGAGGTCGCCCTGTGCCCCCCACCTCAGGCCGTCCGGCTGGGTCCCTTCCGAGGGGGACCGTCATCGGCGAAGGCACGCAGGGACGTACGGCGATGGGGCGTGGCCTCACCCCTGGCATGCCTCTCGGAGGCAATTCCGGTGCCGGGCACAGCAATGGTGCACCTGCCGGCCGACGTCTGGCATCGGAGACCGGCGGGATGATCGGCAGCCGTCCGAACCAGCCTGGCAATGGCGGATCCGGGCCCTTCACCCCAGGAGGAACGGGTCTCACTCGACATGCCAGCGGCGCCTCGCCCGCGCAGGGCTCCACACAGCGCCGCGATGGCACACCTGCGCACGCAGCCAATTCGCCATCAGTGCGACGCGATCCCCGTCCAAGCGATCGACCCGACTACCTGACCGAGGACGAGGAGACCTGGCAGCGCGCCAATCGTCGCCCGCTGCCACCAGTTGTGGACTGACTCCTTGTTCGGTTGCGACCCTGGAAGGCACATGCGAACCAGCAGTAAGCAAACATTGCGACCCACGTCGGCAGTCGCGGGTGCCCTCGGCCTGCTGCTGGTGGGCATCACCGCAACTCCTGCGCATGCTGACTCGATTCGCTCCCGACAATGGCACCTCGATGCCATGCGTGCTGAGGAGATGTGGAAAACCAGTACCGGGCGGGGAATAACTGTCGCCGTCATCGACTCCGGAGTCGATGACGGCTTGGCCGATCTTAAAGGCCAGGTTCTTGACGGTAAGGACTACTCGAACCAGTCCGGCGACGAACACACAGACCTTGAAGGACATGGCACCGGCGTCGCCGCGCTCATCGCGGCCACGGGGGCACGGGGAGGGCTCAACGGCTCCTACGGCCTCGCCCCAGGGGTGAAGATCCTCCCCATCCGCATGAGGTACGCGACCGAAGACTATGGAAAGGTGGATGCAGGAGCCGAGTACTCCAGAAAGATGACGGAGGCGATCCGATTCGCGGCGGACTCCAAGGCTCGGATCATCAACATTTCTATGGCCCGTGCCGACGGTACAGGGATGCAGAACGTCGGAACCCCGGAACTCGCCGCTGCCGTGAAGTACGCCCTTGGCAAAGGGAAACTGATCTTCGCTGGTGTCGGCAACCGCGGAGACAAAGACAACCAGCCTATGTACCCCGCAGCCACACCTGGTGTCATCGGTGTGGGATCGATCAATGAGGAACTTGACCGCAGCTCTTTCTCCCAATGGGGATCACAGGTGGACATCGCCGCCCCCGGAGAAAAGATGGTCCATGCGTGCCTAGGCGGAACTCAAGTCTGCAACTCCGACGGAACCAGCGACGCCACCGCGATCGCTTCCGCATCCGCCGCCCTCATCTGGTCGAAGCACCCAACCTGGACGAACAACCAGGTCCTGCGCGTCCTGATCAACACGATGAAGGGCAACGAGAAGAAGTGGACCTGGAACAACGCCATTGGTTACGGCATGGTCCGTCCGCGTATCGCGCTCCAAAGCCCTGGTGCCCCTGGGCCAGCCGACGAGTATCCGCTCCCTGACCTGGCTGCGGCAGCGTCCCCTTCGCCGTCTCCCGAACCGTCGAAATCCAGCAGCTCCTCCAGCAAAGACAAGAAGGACGACGAGCCCACCGCAGCAGCGCCCCCAGTAGACGACACCAACCCGGCTCTATGGATCGGCCTTGGCGTCGGAGCTGCGGCGCTTCTCGGTACAGCGGTCGCCGTGCCCGTAATTCGCGTGCGACGCCGACATCCCTCTCCTCTCACCGTTTCCCCGTTTCCCATGTACGCACCACAGCACCACTACCCGCCCGACAGCCCAGACCAGAGTCATGCCATCGACTCACAGCCGGAAGCCCCGCCGAGCGCAGGACGGCATTACTGAGCATGCCGGGCAACGGTGGCCTGATAGCCAGCGAGTACTACGAGGGGATCAGCAATGTCGTTCGATGAAGCGTGGGGGCAAGCACGCACCGCAGCTGCAGCCCGCCAAGGAAGCAACATGCAGCTGAACCAACTGCCCGCTGACGGGGGTGGGAGTAACACTGCGGATCTTAAGACGAACTCATTGGGCAAGACGGTGGCAATCAAACTGTTGCAACCCGATGGCCTCCCCCTGGAGACGGGAAAAGCTGGACGTCATGTAGAGGAGAGCTCAGACGCGGCCGCACAGGAGTTCACAGACTGGGAAACCGGCACCGGCCTCAAGGAGGCGTACAACGAATGGGAGCTCCAGGTAAAGAACCTCAAGAGCCGTCTTGAGGGGGACCGGGAGGCACTAGCGGGGATCAAGAGGGACTTCCAGTACCTTGACCTCGGCATTCGAAGCGGGATAGCACAAATCGACGCGGGCAGTAACCCGCAACACGACAGATAACAGCGGGGGAAGATTGTGCTCACATATCAGGATGTGATCACCATCCGGATCGGCGTTCTGCGCACGGCGGCCAAGGACTGGGATGATATGGCGGGCGCCTTCGAGGACTTGGAGTCGCTTTACGCAGCGAAGGTGGAGGGGGTCGCCACCGATGGCACTTGGGTAGGGGTCAGCGCGGGAGCAGCTGGAGACCGGTTCGCGGCCACCCGCAAGCAGTTCGCCGATGCCCAGGTGGAGGCCCGCGCACTCGCCTCGATTCTGCGGGACGCCCATGAGCGGTTCTCCCGACTGGTCGGACGAGTGAAGGATCTCGTCGAAGAGGCCAAGCATGCCGATATGCACATCAACACCATGGGCGAGGCCATATACGACTTCAGCAAGCTCACCGCCATGCGACATGACCCCGAGTACCTTACCTATGTATCGAAGGCCAAAGAGGCTGAAACCGCTTGGACGGAACAGATCAAAAACGCCGTGCAGGCCGTCGCCCAAGCTGACCAGGGCGTAAAACTAGCCCTCCGTGAAGCAGTCGGCGTCAAGGGCTGGGCCGAACGCCTGATGGATCGGGCACTAGGACAGGGACACAAGTTCAACGGGGCTGCTATCGGCGACATAGAGACATACGAAAGAGAGGCCAAGAAGGAAGAAGAACAACGAAAAGCCGAGGCCGAACGAGAGAAAAGAGAAGAGGAAGGCGAAGGCGAAAACCTGAAGACCATAATCAGGGGCATCAGCTATGGAGTGGATACATTTTCAAAGCAGCCGGGAGACATAGGGACAAAATTTGTAGGTACCGCCATCGAAGGGGTTGCAGAATTCACCGGATTTAATAACACTAAAGGAATTTCCCTGAGCGGGTCCGTTGGATTTGGCGTTGGCATCGGCGGAGATATTTCACTGGTTAACACTCAAACACCCGACGGGCGCTCCCAGATTAACTTGATGTATTCCAAAACAACCACAACTGCAGGGTGGGATTTCGGAATATCAGGTAACGTCGGTATCGTAAAAAGTAACGCGGACGACATAAGCCAGCTCAAAGGAACGGGATGGGACAAGGGTGGCTCATTCCATGCCGGAATCGGCGCCTGGGGGAACCACCAGAACGCAATTGGGGCGACCAACTCAAAGGGAGAAGATGTCGCCACGTTCTCGTATGGCGTGGGGCTAGGCGTGGGAAACGAAGTCTCCACTGGATTCAGCCAGGCCGACGGCTGGACCCTCTGGGAAGAAGAAAAGGAATAACATGTCTTTCGGTGTGATCGGAATCCTATTTTTCACCCTCGGAATTCTTTTCGCTTTCAACATCTCCAAGAGCGCCGAACGCGCCTTCCAAATCTATGCGCGGCTAACTCCGACCGTTGGGACTGCGACCCCGCAGACACTGCGCATTGTGGGGGGGGTTTGGATCCCACTAGGAGCGTTCTTCATAGTGGTTGGCTTCTTCAGGTAACTTGAAAACGCTTGAGAGATAACCACTGGCCGTCCGATCGCGCATACACCAATCCGAGGGAACGCCCGGCCCGGGACAACATTGCTGAGTGAGGTCTTCTCAGCAACGTGACGGATGCGCTGCGTGACGGTCCGCCAGCCGGTCTGGCAGAGGATGACCTGGCGTCAGAAACACGAGAAGCCCCTGGTAGGAACTGGTCTGCGAAGATCACGTTCCCGGCAAGAGGCTTCACGCGTTGACCAGTATCACCTACACCGCCGTGCTCGATGTCAGCAGAGCCACCGCCGAGTACCTCGCGAAGCTTCTCGCCGGACACCGCGAGCGGCTCGGCACCCGCAAGGGCACCCGTGCGCTGGGCCCGTTCAAGCAGGCGGTGCTGGTGCTGCGCTGGTTCGTCGACGGCAGCCGTCTGGTCCAACTCGCCCGCGACAACGGCGTCGCGACCCCGACCGCCTACCGCTACCTGCACGAGGGGCTGACCGTACTCGCCGACCACGCGCTCGACCTGTCCACCGCCCTGGAACGCGCGGCAGCAGCCGGGTACACCCATCTCAACCTGGACGGCACCGTGATCCGCACGGACCGTGTGGCCGCCGCCGGCCCCAACAAGGCGGACCTGTGGTGGTCGGGGAAACACAAGCATCACGGCGGGAACGTGCAGGTCATCGCCGCTCCGGACGGCTGGCCGATCTGGGTCTCCGCGGTCCGCCCGGGGCGCGAGCACGACACCACCTGCGCCCGCGCGCACGGACTGGTCGATGCCCTGAACCGCCTCGCCGCCGCCCTGGGCATCCCCATCCTGACCGATCTCGGCTACGAGAACGCCGGGCCCGGCTTCCGCCATCCGGTCAAGAAGCCCAAAGGCGGCGAACTCACCGAACGACAAAGGACGTTCAACGCCGTCATCCGTGGCGTCCACGGCGTCGCCGAACGCGCCAACGCCCTGCTCAAGGTGACCTTCAAGGCGCTGCGACGGGTCAGCCTCGACCCCGCGGCCATCACCCGGATCGCCCGCGCCGCCCTCGTTCTGCTCCAACTCGAACACGGCCGAACCACCTGAACGAAGATCACGAACCGTCACGAGACGTTACCGAGAAAGACTCAGTGAACTACAGAAGCGCCCGGACGGCAAGGCGGTCCGGGCAGCGAGAGGCAGATTCGTTCCAGGTTCAAGTCTCCAACCAGGCCATTTCCATGCCGGAAGTGGAACGGATCTGCCAAACTCGCGGCGGCTCCATCGCTCAACTTCGAAGAGAGCCTTTCATGAAGCTTCGCGAATGTTCACCCCCCCTCAGAGTGTCAATGAAGGCAGCAAACACGTCACTTGGAATTATCAGTGTGCCTTGCTGAGTGGCCTTCGAGTCGCGTACTGAGGTCCTCTGGTGGCTGATCGCCACCTCAACACAGTCGCTCCCGGATCCACCGCTGTAAGAGGATTTGATCCACCGGACGTTGTTATTTTTCGTTCCCTGAGCCAGCGTCATCATCGCTCCTTGGTTCCCGAGGCCGCGAACTCTCCGGTCAGATCTGCGAGCAGGCCGCTCGACTCCGAAGGGCTGAGCGCCTGCGATCGCAGATACTCGAACACCACCCTATGCCGCTCCAAGTCGGCCGACTTCTCCAGGTACAAGGCGCCGCTGAGGTTACTGAGGTGGACCACGTCGAGTGACTGCTCGGGGCCACGGATGATGATGAAGCTGGTGCTTTCGGCGGCGTGCGCTCCGGCCTCGAAAGGGAGCACCTGGAGGGTGACGTGTGGGGTGCCGGCCACGGTACGCAGGTGTTCCAGCTGCTCGGCCATGGCCTGGTGGGATCCGACACGGCGGCGGACGACTGCCTCGTCCAGAATGGCCCAAATATGGGGTGGAGTCTCCCGTTTGAGGACCTCCTGCCGCTTCATCCGGACATCCACCATGCGTTCGACGAGTTCGGGCTCGGCACGCACTTCGGCAGCCTGGATCACGGCTGTTGCGTATGCCCGGGTCTGCAGCAGTCCGGGTACGTAGGTGTTGGCCCAGTGACACTCTTCGACCGCCTCGTCCTCCAGCGTGAGCAGCGGTGTGATCCAGCCTGGAATCGCGTCGGTGTAGCTCTTCCACCAGCCTTGTACTTTGGCGTTCTTGGCCAGTGTGACGAGCGTGGCGCGTTCCTCGTCGCCGACTCCGTACACACGGCACAGCGCGTCCACGACGAGCCACTTCACTGGGCCTTGGTGGGACTCGTAGCGGTTCACGGTTGCCCGGGAGACCCCTGCCGCCTCGCCTGCTGCTTCCAGGGTGAGCCCCTTCAGGTCCCTGAGCCGCTTCAGTTCTGCGCCGAGCTGGCGGCGTCTGGTGGTCGGTCCCACTGCTGACCCTTCTCTGCGTCTGTGCCGTTCTTAAGGCGCCCCCCATCATGGGCCGGGACCACGCTCACACACATCTGTGCGGGATGGCGTCACCCACATGAGGGGATTCTGAGAGATGTTCGCTGCGAGATTCTCACAGCGAGATGTTCAGTGCCACACTCCAGGCAGTGAAGGGGAGTCGATGCTTGCTGTCGCCAACTCCCGGGCTCAACCACGCTGGAGGAATCTCATGCGACGACTGATCAACCAACTCGCTTGCGGGAAGCGTCTGTTCTTCATGCCGACCGGCCGCTATCGCGAAGATCCTCTATCGTCCTTGCATCAATCCTCCGGCTCGTTCATCTTCCGTACCGCCCTCGCCCCTACCGTCCGCCACTGGTACGAACCCTTCGACGGCACCTCGCAAGCTCTCGCCCACCTCTGCCTTGCCGCGTACGAGTACGAGGAGAAGACAAGGATCCAGCCGCTGCGCCGCGACATCCACGCCCACCTGGGGGCTGCGTCATGAACGACGAGGGGAAGCATGTACGGCTCCTGCCCTGGACCGGCTTCCACGGCCAGCCCTGTCTCCTCCTCACCAACGGCGAGGGCACGGCCTCTCGGATGGCCGACCGGATCGAGCGCACGCAGCTCGGGCTCGCGGGCCGGCTTCTGGGGCGAGCGCGGGCCGTGTTGCCAGATCAGAGCGCGGATGGCGGTCCGTGGGCTCCGATGGCAGGTCAGTTGGCCGAGGCGCTCCACGACGTGCTGCTCATCGCCGAGTCTCGTGGCGCTCGGCTCGGCAGGGTACCGGCTGAGCATCGACGCTTCGGCCGGATCGCCCTCCCCGGTACCGATCTCACCTCCGCGTGCTTCGCCCGGCGTCACGTCCGTGACACGGCCGACTCGTGGGGACTGCCCCAGAGTGTCATCGACGACGTGGAAACGATCGCCGGAGAACTCGTCGCCAACGCCCTGGAACACAGTAAAAGCCACACGATTACCGTCGACTGTGGCCTCACCTCCCACACCGCTGTGATCAGTGTGACGGACGAGGGTGGAGGGCCGACGTCCGTGGCTCTGCACACGTCGACGGAACTGTTGGGGTTGGAGCAGGAACGCGGTCGCGGGCTGCTGATCACCCAAGCGCTGGCCGTCCGTTGGGGGACGCTGCGGGGCGGTGGCGAGTTGACGGTCTGGGCCGAGGTTCCCCTTGAGGCTCCGGAGTCTGCCGGGTGACCGTCAGCAGTGCAACGGGGGAGGCAGCCTGTGCCGCTGCCTCCCCCGTCCCTCAGCCGTGTGTCAGCCCATCAGCATGCGGATGCGCTTCGCGCCGTCCAGGTCTGTGCCCTGGTAGCCGATGACCGACCTGTCCAGGAGCTCGGCGATGAAGCGGAGCTTTTCGGTCATCTGCTGCATCTCGGTGGTGTTCTTGCGCTGGATGTCGCCGTAGGCCGTCTTCGCCTCGCCCTCCCAGGTCTCGGCGACGCGCTTCACCTCTTGCATGAGGGCGTCGAGTTCCTGGGTGAGGTCGGTGGCGGTCTTACGGACGTCGCTCGCAGCCTGGGTGACCGTGGCGTAGTTGATCGCTGTGCGGTCGTAGCCGGTGCTCATCGTGGGTATCCTCCGTGGCTCAGGCGAGGCTGGTGATGCGGTCGGTGGTGTACGTCTGGCCCCTCATACCCGCCTCGGCCTGGGCCTGGGACTCCCCGGAGTTGTCCACCCTCCGGATCTCCGCGATGCGCTCCTGCTCATGCTCGTCGAATCCGTTGACGGCCATGCGCATGACGTCTTCCAGGTCGACGAGGTTGTCCTGGAGCTTCTTGAGGTGGACGTTCACCTCTCGCTGCACCCTGTCGTACTCCTGGCTCGCCGCGCCCTGCCAGCCGCCCTGAATCATGTCCACCACGGTGTTGAGCGACGTCACACGACGGCTCACCTCGACATGGAAGTTCTGGATCTTGTTGGCCAGCGCGATGAGTTGGTCATTCTCGCGTTTCTGGTCCGCGGTCCCACTCACAGGTTCTCCACCCTCCTCTTGATGTGACGGCGGGATCGACCGCCGCGACGCGTCCATCGAGGCCGGACGCCCAGATGGTCCAGGCGGGCAAGAACCACCGTGATCGTCGCGCGACGCGCGGCCACAGCATTACACCGCCCCCGTGCCGTACCACCCAAGTGATACCGCATACCACTCTAGTCACTTGGCGTGACGCTTCCAACTGCAAAGTGGTAACGGGCAGTTCAGGGGTCGGGCAGGTATCGGGACAAGAGTCGCACCAGGAACTCCGGTTGCCGACAGGGGGTGATGCGAGGATTGCGGGGTGTGACGCATTGCTGTTCTGTTTGTCGGTCACGGGTGGGCCACCGCACAAGTACTGTGGCCCCGTAGCTCGTTCGTACGTCGGGAAGGGATCGCGCCGTCATGGCCGATGGGCTGGACAAGGATGCTGAGAAGGCACTCAAGGAACGCAAAGAGCGCGAGAAGGACGAGCTGTATGCGCTCGACATCTCGGGGGTGGAGTGGCACAGCGCGCCGGGGACCGAGGAGCATGAGGAGCGGGTGGAGATCGCGTACCTGCCCGAGGGGGCCGTGGCGATGAGGTCGTCGCTCGATCCGGACACCGTGTTGCGGTACACGGAGGCCGAGTGGCGGGCCTTTGTGCTCGGGGCGCGGGACGGGGAGTTCGATCTGGAGCCGGCGCCTCACAACGGCGGGCTTGATCAAGGGGCCGACGCCACTCAGTGAGAGTGGGGTGGTTCCCGGGGACGGGGCCGGCTCGCCGGGCCCCGGGGACTCGCCTCATGTGCCGGGGCTCACGCCCTCCATGCCCAGCACCAGCCACGGGCACTTCTTCTGTTGGCCGTCCTCCGGGCCCGTCGCGGGGGCGGGATCGTCTTCGGTCGCGTACACCAGGATCCCGGCGCCCTGCGCACAGTGCGGCGACCACGGCGGCCGCCACGGATCCCAGCAGCCTCGTACGGCGTCGGCGCGCCGTCCGCGCCGCGTCGGCGGATGCCGTGAACGGGGAGGGAAGTGGCCCGAAGGTCATGTTCAGGCGTCCTTACCGCGGTGCCTCCGGCGCAGATCGCGCAGTACGACCGCCGTGCCGGCGATGACCGTGACCAGGACCGCGCTGAGGCCGAGGGCGTACGTGGCGTAGCGCTCGTCGCGTTCGTGCGGGGTCTCGGCGAGGGAGAAACGGGCGGTGTCGGGGGCCGGGGCCTTGGACACGCCGGGGTCCGGGGTCGGCGACGAGGGTGGGTCGGTCAGGTCGGACTCCTGTACCGCGCGGACCGGGTCGACGACGCCCCAGCCGACGAAGTTGTCGTGGCCGTTGACGGAACGTTCGGCGGTCTGCTCGATCTGGGTCACGATCTGGGCGGTCGACCAGTCCTTGTGCTTCTCCTTGAGGAGGGCCGCGACGCCCGCGACGAACGGGGCGGAGAAGCTGGTGCCGTTGTCCGTGCACTGGCCGCCGCCCGGGACGGTCGACACGATGTCGACGCCGGGGGCCGCCACGCCCACGAATTCGCCCGCCTGGGAGAAGGAGGCGCGTTCGTTGTTGCGGTCCGAGGAGGCGACGGCGAGTACGCCCTCGAAGGCGGCCGGGTAGGTGTTCTTGACCTGGCCGTCGAGGCCGTCGTTGCCGGCGGAGGCCACCACGACGACGTTCCGGTCGATGGCGTCGCGCACAGCCTGGGCGAGATTGGACGTGTTCGACAGGGGCTTCGTCGTGTCCTGGGAGATGTTGATGACGTGGGCGCCCCGGGAGACCGCGTAGGTGATCGCCTCCGCCATGGAGTCCGAGTCACCGCTGTTCTCTGCGTCGTTCTGGCGGATCGGGATGATCGTGGCGTTGGGGGCGAGTCCGACGAACCCGGTGCCCGTGTGGGGGCGGGCCGCGATGATGCCGGCGACCTTGGTACCGTGTCCCACCTGATCGTTGGTGGGGTCGCCGCCGCCCTTGCCCTTGGTGAGGAAGTCGCGGCCGGCCGCCTTGTCTACCGCCTTGGTCAACTGCGGGTTCTTGTCGTCGACTCCGGTGTCGATGACCGCCACCCGGATGCCCTTGCCCTTGTTGGTGCCCTGCCAGAGCTCGTCCAGGAGGACGCGTTGCAGCGCCCAGGGGCGGCCCTTGATCTGCTTGGCGGGGAAGGTGCACTCGCCACTGCCGTCGAGCTCCACGCGCGCGTGACCGCCGTCGAGCTCCACGCGCGCGTGGAGTTCGGGTACGGCCGCGGCGGCCGGCGGGGCCGTGGTCAGCGCGGTCAGTATCAGGGCCGCGGCCGCGGCCGGGAGGGTTGTCTTCTTCGGCGACACGGGTACGTCGCTCCCGTCCTTCTCTGTCGTCGCGGTCACGAACCCTGCGGCTGCCGTGCGCTGTTGGTGTCGAGCCTGGGTCCCTTCGCCAGGAACTCCGACCAGACGAGCGGCACCTTCGCCGGCCTGACGTTCTCGTAGCCGAGCTTCACCTGGGCCTCGCTCGGTGCCGGCGTACCGTCGGACGTCGTCTGCTCGCCGTCGGTGCCGATGTCGGACTGCCTGCTGTCGCTGTCACCGTTCGCCTGGACCGCGTACCGCAGGCCGGTGTCCGTCACGAGGAAGAGCGATCCGGAGTCGGCGTCGGTGCCCTGGATCTGGGTGTAGAGCAGGCCTGTGCCGGGGGTGACGTACGTGCTCGTACCACCCGCGGTGATCTCGGCCGGGTACTCGGTGCCCGCCCAGGTGCCGAGGGTCGTGTCGTTGTCGTCGTCCACGTCGCGCAGGACGCTGCACACCGTGTCGCGGCCCGTGTTCACGGCGGCGGAGTTGACCATGGAGGCGCGCAGCGTCGGCCAATTCGCCGGCTGTCCGGCGAAAGTGCTGCTGTCTGCGGTGAAGTCCTGCAGACCCACCTTTGCGGCTACGCCGTTCATGTTCAGGGTGGCGGTCTGCGGGGAGGTGATCAGCAGCCAGGCCGTGAACTCGCTGATGGGCTGCACCTTGCCGGGGAGCACGACGTAGTACTTCTTGCCTTCGCCCGTCTGCGTCTCGAGGACCATGCCGACGCGGTTCTCGTCCTCGGAGAGCTGGCCCTGGATCCCGGCCGGGGAGCCGACACCGGAGGGGAGTTCGGGGTAGGCGATCGGATCACCCTTGTGCAGGGTCGCGATCCACTCCTTCGTGACGAGCTGGGGCGGCCTGGAACCCACGAGTGCGGTGGTCAGGTCGTCGTGGTCCCCCTCGGTCGCTTCACCGGCGATGGGGTACGCCTTGCCCGTGGCGTCGACCAAATAGCGCTCTCCGGTACGGGCCTTGACGTACAGCACCTCGCCGCCGGAGAGGCGACCGGAGCCGTCCGTCTTCTTCGCGTCCCGGTCCGCGAGGACGAACGTGGCCTCCTGGACCGTGCTGCCCTTGCCACCGGGCTGCTCGCACACCGCCCAGCGCTTGGCCTTGCCCGCCTCTTCAGGGGTCGGCAACCGGTCGGGGGCGTAGGGGATTCCGAGGATGGGGCCGCGAGGCGGCTTCCCCGCGTCGAGGATCTCATCATTGATCTGGGTGACCTCGTAGTCGGCGCCGTTCATCAGCAGACGGGCGGAGGCGAGGTTGAGGACGGGGTGCAGGCGGGTGGTTCCGTCCGTCTTGAGGACCACGTAGCGGGTGGTCGACTGCTTGCCCACGATGACCCGGGTGCCGGGCTTGTTCCACCCCTTGGGCGCGGTCGGCTGGAACATTCCCCAGGCTCCGAAGACGCCCAGCACGAGGGCGCCGGCGATCAGGCTCGGTACGACGGCGCGCAACGGCTTCGGAGCCCCTTCCTCCGAGCCCCAGGGAGACGGCTGGAGAAAGGCCGCGAGCGTGCGCCGCTTCGCGAACGTGTAGGCGTTGAGTTCATCCCGCCGTGATGCCATGAGTGCCTGTTTCTCCCCGTACCGCGCCCGGGGGCCGGCGCCCCCGCCCTCCGTTGTCAGATCGGCCCCCTACTATGCCCGTTGAGTCTTTGCCTGCGTGGGGCGGGTAGGGTGCGTTCCGCATGGAGGCCGCCGTCGAGCGGGGCGATTCAGGTGACTACGGGGGGTTTGCAGCAATGGCTTCCGCAAGCCGGACGCGATCGCGGTCGCGGTCGCGTACACAGGCGGCCGACCCGCGTTCCGTATCCGCGCCCTCTCCTGCACCCACTGCACCCACTGCACCCACGCCCGCGGTGTCGCCGTCCACTTCCACTTCGGTCACGTTTCACCTCAAAGCGAACAACGGGCACTTCGGGGCGTTCCGATTGCAACAGCTGCTTCTCGTCGAGGCAGCCGGCGCCGTGCTGCTCGTCGGCTGGGCCGTCCACCCCCTCGCACTCGTCCCGGCGGCCGTGGTCGCCGTTCTGCTCGTCCTCCTCGCCGTCGTACGTCGCCGGGGGCGGTCGCTGCCCGAATGGCTGGCCACCGCACGGGCGTTGAAGACGCGGCAGCGGCAGGCCGCCGAGGCGGTGGTACCGCCGGGGACGGAGCCGGGCCTGGCGCCCGCGGTGGAATGCGACCCGAGTCTGCGGACGTACGCGTTCGGCGGGCGGGACCAGCGGCCGGTCGGAATCATCGGGGACGGGACGTTCGTCACGGCCCTACTGCAGGTCGAGGCGGACGCGACGGCGCTGCGGGCGGAGCGGAGCCGGCAGCCGTTGCCGTTGGGGCTGGTGCGGGACGCGCTGGAGGTCGACGGGATTCGGCTGGAGCGGGCGCAGGTCGTCCTGCACACCCAGCCGGCGCCCGCGATACAGCTGCCCCAGCAGTCGGTGGCGGTCAGTAACTACGCGCCGCTGCAGGCTCAGACGGGGGCTCCGGCGGTCCGTATCACCTGGATCGCGTTGAAGCTGGACCCGGAGCTGTGCCCGGAGGCCGTGGCCGCGCGTGGGGGTGGGCTCGTGGGGGCACAGAAGTGTGTCGTGCGCGTCGCGGACCATCTGGCGAGCCGGCTGACCGGGGCCGGGTTCCGGACGACCGTCCTCGATGAGGAGGAACTGGTCGCGGCCGTCGCCACGTCCGCCTGTGCCAATCCGTTGGTGACCGCGGAGGCCGGGCGTACGGACACTCCGCAGCGGCGCACCGAGGAGTCGGGGCGAAGCTGGCGGTGCGACAACCGTCGGCACACCACCTACTGGGTGCGGCGCTGGCCGCACCTGGGGGGAGGCAGGGGGCCGTCGCTTCCGCAGCTCCTGGGGGCGCTCACGGCCGTGCCCGCGCTCGCCACCACGTTCAGTCTGACCCTGGCCCGCGGGGAGCGGCAGGAGGTGGCGCTCACCGGGCATCTGCGGGTGACCGGGCGCAGTGACGACGAACTCGTCGCGGCCCGGCGCGCGTTGGAGCATGCCGCCCGACAGGCCGGCGCCGGGCTCGCGCGACTCGACCGTCAACAGCTGCCGGGCATGCTCGCGACTCTGCCTCTCGGGGGTGTTCGGTGATGGCCATGACCAGTGCGGGGGCGAATACGCCGGGTTCGTATCCGCCCGGTCCGCAGCCGCCCGGTCCGCAGCCGTCCGGTTCTCCTTCCTCTTCCTCCGCGCCTTCCGTCGGGGAGCGCGTACGTGAGCGTGTGCGCTCCGGGTTCGGGCTCATCGGACCCCGGCACGGGCGCCACACGCTGTCGCCGGAGCAGGTCGACTCCCTCGGACTGCCCATCGGGGACGACGGGGTCGTCGTAGGCGTGGACTCCGAGGGGCAGCCCGCGGTGCTGGGTGTCAACCGGCCCACTCCGTACGACGTCGTCCTCATCGGTGGGCTCTGGACCGCCCAGGTGCTCGCCCTGCGCGCGGCGGCGACCGGGGCGCGGGTCGCGGTGGAGACCGGGCGGGCACAGTCCTGGATGCAGATGGTGCATGCCATGGGCGGCGGGCAGAACGGTATGGCCGTGTACGACGTGGGGCGGGTTCCGCCGCAGGGCGCGTCGGCCGGCGGTCCTGTGCTCGTTGTGCGGGACTGCGGTATGCGGCCGCCGCGCGGGCGGGTTGTCTCCGGGCCCTGGCAGTCGGTGTTGACGTTGCTGCCGTACCTCAGTCCGGTGGCTCCCCGGCTCATTCGTCAGGCACGGCTCGTCGGCGTCCAGCGGGTCTCGCCGGACGAGGCGGGCGAGTTGGGGCGCGCGATGGCGCTGCCTCGGGCGGACGTGGACTCGTTGCCGACACTCGCCGACGGGGTGACGCTCTGGTGCGCCGATCGCGATCGGCAGTATGTGATGACCCAGCCGACCGATGCGGAGATCGGGTTGTTGGGGACGCCTCGGCGGATGGACTGACGGCGAAGCGCTTCTCTTTTCGGGATGTTCACCGGTAATAACCGGTTTGATGGGTTCTCGTTGGGGATACGTAGGTCGCCTTCGGGCAGGTGTGACGAAGCGGGCGGGCGCGGAGGGGTGGACGGGCCTGCCGTCGTCGCGCTCGTGGTGATTAGGCTGGGACCGGGGGCGCACGCCACGACGTCACGACGACACGGCTGGAACGACAAGAACGGTCGGCCCCGGCACGGCTTTGAGGGTGCACGACCACACCAGGAGGAATTGTGAACAGCGATCGGGACGGGATCCGCGGGGGCTGGGCCACACCCGGCGATGACCAGTCCGACGCCGAGTCCGCCATCGAGACGACGGGCGAGTTCACCATCGACTATGCGCCGCCTGCCTGGTATACGCAGAACGCCTCGTCGGGAGGGGTCGGTTCGGATTCGGGTGCGCCTGCGGGGGCAGGGGCGGGTGCGGGGAGTGCTGTCCCGGCCGCCGGTTCGGTGCCGGCTCCGCCCGCGCCGCCTGTCGGTCCGCCTGTCGACATGGCCGGTGGGGCTTCGGGGGGTGCGGCTTCGGGGGGCGCTGTTCCGCCTCCGTGGCCTCCGGTTGGGCCCGTGCCCGTGTCCGAGCAGGCCGGTGCCGACAGCGGGGACATCGAGAGCGGCGCGACCATGCGGATCTCGGCCACCGCGTTGAAGCGCGAGATCGCGGAAGGGGCTGCGGCCAAGGCCGATGAGGGTGTCGCCGCTGAGGGTGGTGACGCGGGTGGGGCCGACTTCGAGTTGAACGCTCCGCGGGCGGAGGGTGAGGCGTCCGAGGGTGCCGTTGTGCCCGACGCCGAGTCCGTGGCCGGTGCCGATACCTCTGCCGGTGCCGGTGACAGTGATGCTGGGGCCGCGGAGGCCGGTCCGGATGCCGAGGTTCAGGGGCGGGACAGCGCCGAATCCGGCGCCGACGCCGATGCCGCCGAGCAGTCCGCCGATGCCGACCAAGGCAGCGAAGCCGGTGCCGCGGAGGGTGAGCAGCCCGGTCCCGCGGTCGCCTCGGACGCCGCCTCCGGCGAGGCCGAGCTAACGGATGCCGCACCTCAGGACGCGACTCCGCAGCCCCTCCCGGGCACCGACGAGCCTGCCGACGCAACCCCCGCCGACCCCGAGCCCTCGGCCGCCGTCCCGCAGAGCAGTGCGGCACCCCAGGATGCCCCGCCCGCCGCGGACTCGTCCGGTGGTGAATCGCAGACGCCCCCCGCGTGGGCTCCGCCGCCGGTTCCGCAGGGCGGGCTTCCGCCGTTGCCGCCCGCGTATCAGCCCGCCGCGCCCGCCCCGGCGGCGCAGTGGCCCCCGTCCGTGCCGTCGGCCCCGGCCGCCCAGGGCTTCCCCGAGGCGCCGCAGCCGGCGGCCGCGCAGGGGGAGCCGCCGATGCCGCCGCAGCAGCCGTTCCAGCCGCAGGCTCCTCAGGGCGCGCCCGCGGCCTGGGGCACCCCCCCTGCCGATGCCACGCCCGGCGCGCCCACTACGCCGCCGCCCCCGAGCCCCACGCCCCAGCAGGCCGCACCTGCCCCGGCGGGCTACGGCTTCCCCCAACCCCCGGCACAGCCCGGCCAGCCCGGTCAACCCAGCGCCCCCTCTCCCGCCGCTCCCCCGGCCCCGCCCGCCCCCGGTTACGGCTTCCCGCCCCCGGGCGCACCCGCGCCCCAGGCCCCCGTACCCCCACAGGGCGGCTACGGCTTCCCCCAGCAGCCGGCCCAGCCGGGCCCCCCGAACGCCCCGCAGCCTCCCGCTGGTTACGGCTTCCCACACCCGGACGCGCCCGTACCCCAGCAGGGCGGCCCCGGCGCCCCCGGCGCACCGACCCCCAACCCCCAGGGCCCGCCCAACTCCCCCACTCCTCCGGGCGGTTACGGCTTCCCCCAGCCCCCCGCCCAGCCCGGTCAACCGCAGCCCCAGATCCCCGGCCAGCCCAACCACCCGGGCCACCCGAGCCACCCCGGCCAGCCCGAAAGTGCAGGTCACCCGGCCCAACCCGGCCCCGCAGGCGCCCCCGGCCAGCCCGGTCACCCCCAGGCCGCCGCGGCGCCCGCCCCCGTCGACCCCCGTACCGGCGCCGCCTGGCCGCAGCCCGTGCAGCACGACCAGCGGCAGCCCACCAACCCGGGTGTGGCGCCGCTCGGTTACACGGCGGCGGTGGAGCTGTCCTCCGATCGGCTGCTCAACAGCAAGAAGCAGAAGCAGAGGAGCAGTCGGCCGGCGTCCGGCGGCGGGCTGTTCAAGCTCGGTGGGAAGAAGGAGGAAGCCGAGCGGCAGCGGAAGCTGGAGCTGATCAGGACGCCGGTCCTGTCCTGCTACCGCATCGCGGTCATCAGCCTCAAGGGCGGCGTGGGCAAGACGACCACCACCACGGCCCTCGGCTCGACCCTCGCCACCGAGCGCCAGGACAAGATCCTCGCGATCGACGCCAACCCGGACGCGGGCACGCTCGGCCGCCGGGTGCGGCGCGAGACCGGCGCCACCATCCGTGACCTGGTCCAGGCGATCCCGTACCTCAACTCGTACATGGACATCCGGCGGTTCACCTCCCAGGCCCCCTCCGGCCTGGAGATCATCGCCAACGACGTCGACCCGGCCGTCTCGACTACCTTCAACGACGAGGACTACCGGCGCGCGATCGACATCCTCGGCAAGCAGTACCCGATCATCCTGACCGACTCGGGTACGGGTCTGCTCTACAGCGCGATGCGCGGGGTTCTCGACCTCGCCGACCAGCTCATCATCATCTCGACGCCGTCCGTGGACGGTGCGAGCAGCGCCAGTACGACGCTGGACTGGCTCTCCGCGCACGGGTACCAGGACCTGGTGGCACGCTCCATCACTGTCATCTCCGGTGTGCGCGAGACCGGTAAGACGATCAAGGTGGAGGACATCGTCGCGCACTTCGAGACCCGGTGCCGTGGCGTGGTCGTCGTGCCCTTCGACGAACACCTCGCCGCCGGTGCGGAGTTGGACCTCGACATGATGCGGCCGAAGGTGCGGGAGGCGTACTTCACGCTCGCGGCCATGGTCGCCGAGGACATGTCCCGGCACCAGCAGTCGCACGGCCTGTGGACGTCCGACGGCAACCCGCCGCCGGTCGCCGCCCCGCCGATGCCGGGCCAGCCGATGCCCGGCCAGCCGTATCCGGGCCAGCCCTACCCGCCGCAGCAGGCCCAGCCGTACCCCGGTCAGCCCGGTCAGGCCTACCCGGGCCAGGCCGCCCCACAGCCCGGCCAGCAGCCCCATCCCCAGCAACCTTACGGCCACCCCGGGCAGCCGGCGCCGGGGCAGCCCGCTCCGGGCCAGCCCTACCAACAGCCGTATCCGCCCCAGGGCCAGAACCCGCCGCCCCAGCAGTAGCCAGTAGGGGACAGCGAAAAGGGCCCGCACCGTTCATGAACGAACGGTGCGGGCCCTCTGCGATTCCGAAGCGCCGTGGGGCTACTCCCCCTCATACGCCGCGATCAACTCCCGGCACCTCTTCACGTCCTCCCCCATCGCCACGAGCAGCGCGTCCAGCGAATCGAACTTCGCCTGCCCGCGCACGAACGCGAGGAAGTCGACGGCGACATGGAGCCCGTAGAGGTCGAGTCCGACGCGGTCGATGGCGTATGCCTCGACCGTGCGCTCGGTGCCGTCGAACTGGGGGTTGGTGCCGACGGAGATCGCGGCCGGCATGGCCTCGCCCTCGACGTGCAGCCACCCGGCGTAGACGCCGTCGGCGGGGATCGCGGTGTGCGGGAGTGTCTCGACGTTGGCCGTGGGGAAGCCCAACTCGCGGCCGCGCTGGGCACCGCGTACGACGACGCCCTCGACGCGGTGCGGGCGGCCGAGGATCTCGCGGGCGCCCTCGACGTCCCCCTCGGTAACCAGCCGCCGGGTCAGGGTCGAGGAGAAGGGCTGCCCGCCGCCCGCGTCGCCGGTGACGAACAGGTCCACGACCTCGACCTCGAAGTCGTACGTCTTGCCCTGCTCGGCGAGGAACGCCACATCCCCGGCGGCCTTGTGGCCGAAGCGGAAGTTGGGGCCCTCGACGACGGCCTTGGCGTGCAGCTTGTCGACGAGGACCTTGACGACGAAGTCGGCGGGCGACAGCCGCGAGAACTCGGTCGTGAAGGGCAGAATCAGGACCGCGTCCACACCCAGCTCGCCCATCAGTTCGGCGCGGCGGTGGTGCGGGGCGAGCAGCGGGGGGTGGCTGCCGGGGCGCAGGACCTCGCTGGGGTGCGGGTCGAAGGTGACGGCGACGGAGGGAACGCCCAGCTCACGGGCGCGTTCCACGGCGTGCCGGAGGATCAGCTGGTGCCCCCGGTGCACCCCGTCATAGGAACCGATGGTGACGACGCTGCGCCCCCAGTCCTCGGGGATGTCCTCCAAGCCACGCCAGCGCTGCACTGTGACCGCTCCTCGTCGAACCTGTGTCCGTGGTTGCCTCATACGCAGGTCTAAGGGTGCCATGCCCGATGCCCTCGGCCCGCATCGGCATCCGGCCTGTGACCCGGAGCACGAAACCCCGGCGCCGCACGCCTCCCCTTCACGCGGGCACCCGCACTCCCGACACCCCCGCCAGGTGACGGCGAGCAGCTCGTCCCCCCGCCGGTGCGGCCGACCCGGCCACCGGCGAAGGACCGCGCTACCTGGACCCAGACACGAGCAACAGGGCGTCGGCGAGGAGGTGGGTGGCCCACCACGTCGGGTCGTCCGGCGGCAGCAGGGCGTCCAGGGCGTCGAGCGGTTCCTCCAGGCGCCCGGCGAGTTCGACGGGCCTGGCGCCGGACGCGGGCCTCCGCCGGCATGGTGCCCCAGCCCCGCCGGGCCTCTGCCTGCGCGACCCAGCCACGGTGCACCAGGGCGTGCAGGACCGCGTCGAGGTCCAGGTGCGCGCCCTGGATCCAGTCGGCTGGCTCCTCGTGGGCGAAGCGGTAGCCGTCGCCTGCCGCCCCGACACCGGTGCCCTTGCGAACGCGCCCCCTTCCGCTCCCTCGGTTCACTCCGAGCGCCCGCACGAAGGGGTGAATAGCCGTCAGCGGATGGATACACCTTTGTGTGGGGGAACCGAGGGGGGAACGTGGAGCGGCGGGAACGTTCAAGCCCCGTGAACGCCGCTCCACGCTCGGCTGGGCTCAGCCGGTGAGCGCCGGGTGCCCCCGGCGCCCCGTCGAAGCCAGGGGGCTACGCCCCTGGACCCCGCCTATGAGCTCGGGAAGTGCGGGGTTGAGTGGCGAGTGCGGGTGAATCGTGGTTACTCGCGCCCACGCGGCGGAGCCGCAAATTGATACAGCCCCGCGCCCCTGAAAAACCTGCAGTCCCCCATGCCCTAAAAGGCACCGTCAGCCGAAGACGGCCAGGCTCTTCGCCTTGCCCTTCTGGTTCTCCACCAGGGCCAGGAAGCGGCCGGCGGGGTCGAAGACGGCGACCGCGCCCCGGCCCGCGTACTCCTCCGGCATCTCCAGCCGCACCCCGTTCAGCAGCAGCCGCGCGCGTCTGTCGTCCACGTCCCAGCGCGGGAACGCGGCCGCGGCCGCTTCGGCGATCGGCATCACGGTCAGCTCCTCCTGGAGCTGGTCGAGGGTGCGCGCGGAGTCCAGTTTGTACGGCCCCACGCGCGTCCGGCGCAGCGCGGTGAGGTGGCCGCCGACGCCGAGGTCCGCGCCGAGGTCGCGGGCGAGGGCCCGGATGTACGTCCCGGAGGAGCACACCACCGACACGACCAGGTCGAGGACCGGGGTGCCGTCCTCGGCGACGGCGTCGCGGACGTCGTACACGGCGAAGGAGGAGATGGTGACGGGCCGAGCGGGAATCTCGAAGTCCTCGCCGTCCCGGGCCCGCTTGTACGACCGTACGCCGTCGATCTTGATGGCGCTGACCTTGGACGGCACCTGCATGATGGCACCGGTCAGCTTGGCGACCCCGGCGTCGACGGCCTCCCGGGTGACCTTGGAGGCGTCCACGGAGGACGTGATCTCCCCCTCGGCGTCATCGGTGATCGTCGTCTGTCCGAGCCGGATGGTCCCCAGATACTCCTTCTCGGTCAGCGCGAGATGGCCGAGGAGCTTGGTCGCCTTCTCGACGCCGAGGACGAGGACGCCGGTGGCCATGGGGTCGAGCGTGCCCGCGTGCCCGACCCGCCGGGTCCGGGCGATGCCGCGCATCTTGGCGACCACGTCGTGCGAAGTGAAGCCCGACGGCTTGTCGACGATGACAAGGCCGTCGGGCGTGGTGTTCTTCTGGCGCTGCTCGGTCATTCGGCGGCGTCGTCCTCGTCGTCACCCGGCTTCTTGTACGGGTCGGCGCCACCGGCGTACTCGGCCCCCGACGCGCTCTCGCGCACCTTGGCGTCCGAGGTCCGCGCCTTGTCGAGGAGGTCCTCGATGGTCTTGGCCGTGTCCGGGAGGGCGTCGGCCACGAAGGTGAGGGTCGGCGTGAACTTCACACCCGCGGCCCGCCCGACCTCGGAACGGAGGATGCCCTTGGCGCTCTCCAGTCCCGCGGCGGCTGCCGCCCGCTCCTCGTCGTCCCCGTACACCGTGTAGAAGACGGTCGCCTCCCGCAGGTCCCCGGTCACCCGGGTGTCCGTGATGGTGACGTGTGAGCCGAGCCGCGGGTCCTTGATCCCGCGCAGCAGCTTCTGGGCCACCACCTCTCGGATGAGGTCCGCCAGCCTCTTGGCACGCGCGTTGTCGGCCACTGGTCCGTCTCCTAGCTCGTTCTGCGTTACTGCTGTTTCTTGAATTGTCTCTGCGGTCGGGCAGTCGGGCGGTCCTTCAGTCGGTCAGTCGTCGTCGCCGTGCAGGCGTCGTCTGACCGAGAGCAGTTCCACCTCGGGGCGGCCTGCGACCATGCGCTCGCACCGGTCCAGTACGTCGCTCAGGTGTCCCGTGTCGCCGGACACCATGGCCACTCCGATGGCGGCCCGGCGGTGCAGGTTCATGTGGTCGACCTCCGCCACGCTCACCGCGAACTTGCGTTGGAGCTCGGCCACGATGGGGCGGACGACGGAGCGCTTCTCCTTCAGTGACCGTACGTCGCCGAGGAGGAGATCGAAGGACAGAGTCCCCACGTACATGTGTGTAGCCGGTTCACCCGCCGGTACGGGATAGGTGGCCCGTCCGGCGATGTGCCTGGGCGGGAACATCAGAACCGTACAACGAACCCTGCGGGCGGCTCGACGGGATTGTTTTTCGCCCCCGCCGCCCCTACCCGTCCCTCCCCCCGATATTCGGGTGCGGGTCGGTGGGGGCTTGTCGCGCAGTTCCCCGCGCCCCTATAGGGGCGCGGGGAACTGCGCGAGCAACCACACACGACCC
>NZ_VTHJ01000015.1:40573-162439 GCF_008386495.1 Streptomyces tailanensis
TGGCGGCCGGACCAGGCACCCCGTCTGAAAAGGCGGGGGTCCGGGGGCGGCAGCCCCCAGATACGGCCACACCGGCCGGGGGTGAACCAGTCACCCCCGGCCGGCACGGACCACCGGCTTACGCCCGCGGCTTCTCGCGCATCTCGTACGTCGCGATGACGTCGTCGACCTTGATGTCGTTGAAGTTTCCGAGGTTGATACCACCCTCGAAGCCCTCGCGGATCTCGGTGACGTCGTCCTTGAAGCGACGCAGGCCCTCGATGTTGAGGTTCTCCGCGACGACCTTGCCGTCGCGGATGAGGCGGGCCTTGGTGTTCCGCTTGACCTCGCCGGAGCGGATGAGAACACCCGCGATGTTGCCCAGCTTGGACGACTTGAAGACCTCGCGGATCTCCGCCGTACCGAGCTCGACCTCTTCGTACTCCGGCTTGAGCATGCCCTTGAGGGCCGCCTCGATCTCCTCGATCGCCTGGTAGATGACCGAGTAGTAGCGGACGTCCACGCCTTCGCGCTCCGCCATCTGCTGCGCACGGCCGGCTGCCCGGACGTTGAAGCCGATGACGATCGCGTCGGAGCCCATCGCGAGGTCGATGTCCGACTCCGTGACCGCACCGACGCCGCGGTGCAGGACGCGGATGTCGACCTCTTCGCCGACGTCCAACTGGAGCAGGGAGGATTCCAGCGCCTCGACCGATCCGGACGCGTCGCCCTTGATGATCAGGTTCAGCTGCTGGACCTCGCCGGCCTTCAGCACCTTGTCCAGGTCCTCCAGCGACACGCGGCGCGTGCGCTTCGCGAAGGCCGCGTTGCGCTCGCGAGCGGCGCGCTTCTCCGCGATCTGGCGGGCCGTACGGTCCTCCTCGACCACGAGGAAGTTGTCGCCCGCACCCGGGACGTTGGTGAGGCCCAGGACCTGTACCGGCGTCGACGGGCCGGCCTCGGCGACGTTGTTGCCGTTGTCGTCGAGCATGGCGCGCACTCGACCGTAGGCGTCGCCCACGACCATCGTGTCGCCGACCCGCAGCGTGCCTCGCTGGACGAGGACCGTCGCCACGGCACCGCGGCCGCGGTCGAGACGGGACTCGATCGAGATGCCCTGCGCGTCCTGGTTCGGGTTGGCCCGCAGGTCGAGCGAGGCGTCGGCGGTGAGGACCACGGCCTCCAGCAGGGAGTCGATGTGCAGACCCTGCTTGGCGGAGATGTCGACGAACATCGTGTCGCCGCCGTACTCCTCGGCCACCAGGCCGTACTCGGTCAGCTGACCGCGCACCTTGGTCGGGTCCGCGCCTTCGACGTCGATCTTGTTGACCGCGACGACGATCGGGACGTCGGCCGCCTTGGCGTGGTTGAGCGCCTCGACCGTCTGCGGCATGACGCCGTCGTTGGCCGCGACGACCAGGATCGCGATGTCCGTCGACCGGGCACCACGGGCACGCATGGCGGTGAACGCCTCGTGACCCGGGGTGTCGATGAAGGTGATCGCGCGGTCCTCTTCGTTGACCTGGGTCGAGACCTGGTAGGCACCGATGTGCTGGGTGATGCCGCCGGCCTCGCCCGCGATGACGTTCGTCTTGCGGATGGCGTCGAGCAGTCGGGTCTTACCGTGGTCGACGTGACCCATGACGGTGACGACCGGCGGACGGACCACCAGGTCCTCCTCGTCGCCCTCGTCCTCGCCGAACTCGATGTCGAAGGACTCGAGAAGCTCGCGGTCCTCCTCCTCGGGGCTGACGATCTGAACCGTGTAGTTCATCTCGTCGGCGAGGAGCTGCAGCGTCTCGTCGGAGACGGACTGCGTGGCCGTGACCATCTCGCCCAGGTTCATCATGACCGCGACGAGCGACGCCGGGTTGGCGTTGATCTTCTCCGCGAAGTCGGTGAGAGAGGCACCGCGCGACAGGCGAATGGACTCGCCGTTGCCGCGAGGCAGCATCACGCCGCCGACCGACGGGGCCTGCATGGCCTCGTACTCCTGGCGCCTCTGCCTCTTCGACTTGCGGCCACGACGCGCGGGACCACCGGGACGACCGAAGGCGCCCTGTGTGCCACCACGCGCACCCGGACCACCGGGACGGCCACCGAAGCCGGGACGGCCACCGCCACCCGCGCCCGCGGGACCACCGGGACGACCGGCGAAACCGCCACCGCCACCGCCACCGGGACCAGCGGGACGACCGGCGAAACCGCCGCCGCCACCCGGACGACCGGCGAAACCGCCGCCGCCACCGGGACGACCGCCGCCGCCACCGCCACCGGGACGACCGCCGCCACCGGGACCGCGGCCACCGGGGCCACCGCCGCCGGGACGCGGGCCGGCAGCGGGACGCTGCGGCATCATGCCGGGGTTCGGACGCGGGCCGCCGGGGCCGCCGCCGGGACGGGGACCGCCGCCCTGCGGGCGGGGCATGCCGCCCGGGGTCGGACGCGGGCCGCCCGGAGCCTGCGGACGGGGACCGCCCGCCGCGCCCTGGGGACGGGCACCGCCCTGACCGGCGCCCTGCGGACGCGGAGCGCCGCCGGGAGCACCCTGACCACCCGGGCCACCAGGTCGGGGAGCGCCACCCGGACGGGGCGCCTGCGGGCGACCCATGCCGGTGGAGCCACCGGAGGTGAAGGGGTTGTTACCCGGACGCGGACCCGCGGGACGGGCACCGCCGGGCTTGGGCGCACCGGCACCACCACCCGGACGCTGACCGCCGGGACGGGGCGCCCGGTCGCGGTCCTGACCGGGACCGGACGGACGCTGGCCACCGGGACGCGGCGCACCGGGGCCGGGACGGGCGCCCGGTCGCGGGGACGGGGCGGCCGGAGCCGACGGGGGCGCCTGGAACTCGGGCACGCTCGGAGCCGGGGAGGCCGGAGCGGGCTTCGGCGTCGGCGGCTTGGGACCGGGCGTCGGACGCGGACCCGGCGTCGGGGCCGCGGGCCGCTCGGCGGCCGGCGGCTTCGGCGCGGCCGGACCCGGGCGCGGGGCGGCCGGACGTGCGGCCTGCGCGGGAGAGGGTGCCGCCGGACGGGCCGGGGCAGCCTTGCGGGGGGCGGGCTTGCCGCCACCGTTGCCCTGCTGGAGGGCGTCAGTCAGTTTGCGTACTACGGGCGCCTCGATCGTCGAGGACGCCGAACGGACGAATTCACCGAGCTCTTGGAGCTTGGCCATGACGACCTTGCTCTCAACCCCGAACTCCTTGGCGAGTTCGTATACCCGGACCTTAGCCACTTCGCTCCTTTTAGGTCCGGGTTGCGTCCGGACCGTCGCTACTTCATGGGCGTACTCATCGCGTGCTCATCGAGTGCTCATCGCAATCTCGACCTACTTCCAACTCGCGGGGTACCAGGGCCGCACGGAGGTTCCGTGCGACGCGTCTTACTGTGTTGCCTGCTCGACGGTGAGGCGCAACGCCGCGGTGTCGAGCGGTCCCGGGGCACGCAGCGCCCGCGGGAACGCCCGGCGGCGAACCGCCAGGTCGAGACAGACCGGGGCGGGGTGAACGTACGCACCCCGGCCGGGCAGCGTACCGCGATGATCGGGGACGCATTCACCCTCGATCGCCACGATGCGCAGCAGCTCGGTCTTGACCGCTCGCTGCCTGCACCCCACACAGGTGCGCTCAGGGCATACACGGGCACGCGTCCGGCCAGACACTGCTAAGTCTACCTCCCCGCACCGACCTCACCCCTTTGGGGCAAGAATCGAACGGTTGTTGTCGTGATCTCAGCGACCTGCGGCTGGGATCTATTCCCGAACAACCGCCGGTCACTGTTCGGGGCCTACTCGGACGGCTGCTCGGTGTCCGGGCGGATGTCGATCCGCCAGCCGGTCAGACGGGCGGCGAGACGGGCGTTCTGGCCCTCCTTGCCGATCGCCAGCGACAGCTGGTAGTCGGGCACCGTCACACGCGCGGAGCGGGCCGCGAGGTCCACCACGTCGACCTTGGAGACCCGGGCCGGCGACAGCGCGTTCGCCACCATCTCGGCCGGGTCGTCCGACCAGTCGACGATGTCGATCTTCTCGCCGTTCAGCTCGCCCATGACATTGCGCACACGTCCGCCCATCGGACCGATGCAGGCGCCCTTGGCGTTCAACCCGGAGCGGGTGGAGCGGACGGCGATCTTCGTACGGTGACCCGCCTCACGCGCGATGGCGGCGATCTCGACGGATCCGTCGGCGATCTCCGGCACCTCCAGCGCGAAGAGCTTCTTCACCAGGTTGGGATGCGTGCGCGACAGGGTGACGGACGGACCGCGCACGCCCTTCGCCACCCGGACTACGTACGACCGCAGCCGCATGCCGTGCTGGTACGACTCGCCGGGGACCTGCTCCTGCACGGGCAGGATGGCCTCCAGCTTGCCGATGTCGACGAGCACGTTCTTCGGGTCGCGGCCCTGCTGGACCACACCGGTGACGATGTCGCCCTCGCGCCCGGCGTACTCGCCGAGCGTGGCGTCGTCCTCCGCGTCCCGCAGTCTCTGCAGGATCACCTGCTTGGCGGTGGTGGCGGCGATGCGGCCGAAGCCGGACGGGGTGTCGTCGAACTCGCGCGCCTCCTGCCCCTCCTCCAGGTCCTCGGGGTCCTCCTTCGCCCACACGGTCACATGGCCGGTCTCCCGGTTGAGCTCCACGCGCGCGTGGCGGCGGCTTCCCTCGGTGCGGTGGTAGGCGATGAGGAGGGCCGCCTCGATCGCCTCGACGAGCAGGTCGAAGGAGATCTCCTTCTCCCGTACCAAGCCCCTGAGGGCACTCATGTCGATGTCCACGGCTACGCCTCCTCCTCTTCCTTCATGTCCTTCTTGTCCTTGCGGTTGAACTCGACCTGGACGCGGGCCTTGTCGATCTCGTCGAAGGCGAGCCTGCGGGTGGTGGCCTTGCGGCCCTTCACTCCGGGCACCTCGAGGTCGAGGCCGTCGTCGTCCACGGTCAGGATGCGGGCGACCAACTCGCCGCCGCCATCGTGGAACTGGAACTTCACCAGGCGGTCCACGGCACGGCGGTAGTGGCGGTGCTCGGTGAGGGCGCGCTCGGCGCCCGGGGTGCCGACTTCCAGGGTGTACTCCGCCTGGCCCATCGCGTCCGTCTCGTCCAGCTTGGCCGAGAGCGCACGGCTGACATCGGCGACCGCGTCCAGATCGGTGCCCTCGTCGGAGTCGACGACCACGCGCAGCACCCGCTTGCGTCCGACCGAGTCCACTGCGATCTCTTCGAGATCCAGGCCCTGGGAGCGTACGAGCGGTTCCAGCAGTTCTCGCAGCCTCTCGCTCTGGGTGGTGCTCATCCGGGTGACTCCTCGGCCGCGTGTGCTGTTGTGGGTAGGGCGCGTGTCAGGTCAAAGGGTAGCCGCTCCGCTGGGGTGTTGCCGTCCAAGTGGGTTCCTGTGGATCGGGGTGCGGGACGGAACGCCGCGCCCCTATCGGGGCTCGGGGAGTTTCACGGGTACCGTGATCACACCGCTTCTTTGTTCGTACGAACCCCCTAGGACGTCTGTCGTGTCGTTCACCGTGCCGTCGCGTACCCCTTCGGGGCCGCGCAGGAGGAGTCTGCTGGTCGGGGCCGCGGGTGTGGGCCTGCTGGTGGGGTGTTCGGCGGGGGGTGAGGGGTCGGATGCCGCCGGGGGCGGTCCGTCGGTGGTGGAGAAGGCGCGGGCCCGGGCGGCGAAGGACAGTGGGGGGCTCGTGGAGCGGTACGACGCCGTGATCGCGGCGCATCCGGATCTGGCCGCGCTGCTGACGCCGCTGCGGGCGGAGGTCGTACGGCATGTCCAGGCATTCGGGGGTGGGAAGCGTACGGCTACAGCGAGCGCTTCTCCGTCCGGCTCGGCCTCCCCCTCCCCCGCGCCGACCGACCCGAAGGCCGCCCTCACCGAACTGGCCGCTGCCGAGCGGAAGCTTGCCGACAGGCGGGCCAAGGCGCTGCTGGAGGTGCCGGGTGAGGTGGCGCGGTTGATGGCGTCCGTGGCGGCGGCGGGGGCCGGGCACGCGTACTTGTTGACGGAGGGTGCGAAGTGAGCAGCGGGGAGCTGAAGGCGGTGCAGGCGGCGCTCGGGGCCGAGCATGCCGCCGTGTACGGGTACGGGGTCGTCGGCGGGAAGATCGGCGAGGCCCGGCAGAGCGAGGCGCGGGAGGCGTACGACGCGCACCGGGCCCGCCGCGACGAACTGACGCGGACCGTACGGGATCTGGGCGGTCGGCCCGATGCCTCGGCCGCCGCGTACGCGCTGCCCTTCCCGGTGACGGACGCCGACTCCGCCGTACGCCTCGCCGCCGAGTTGGAGGAACGGGTGGCCGGGGTGTACTCCGACCTCGTACGGGCATCCGAGGACGATCGGCGTGCGGCGGCCGCCGAGGCGCTGCGGGAAGCGGCGGTGCGGGCGGTTAGGTGGCGAGGAGGAAGCGTAGCCTTCCCTGGTCTCGCCGAGCGGGCGGCCGGTGCCGCGGCCTCGGCGGCACCGCACACCTGATCGCTGCTGGGAAGGAACGACTCGCGCATGACTCGCAAGGCTTTCGAGGCGTCCGAGGCTTTCGAACCGCCGCAGCGGCTTGTGCGCGCGCTCGCCGAGACCCGGCTGGTCGGCGACGACGGCGTCGGCGAGTGGTTGGAGAGGCTGCCCGAGCTGGTCCAGCAAGCCGTGGATCTACGCGAGTTGACCGTGGAGCGGGTGCAGGCGCCCGGCGGGCGCAGCAGTCTGGTACTCCTGGTACGGCAGATCGACGACACCCCCGCCGTGCTGAAGCTGGCGCCGGAGCGGGCGCGGCCGGAGAGCGAGCGGGCGGCGCTCGCCCACTGGGGCGGGCGGGGTGCGGTGCAGTTGCTGAATCCCGGTGACAGTCAGGGCGTGCTGCTGTTGGAGCGGCTGCACCCCGATCTGTCGGTGCGGTCGTTGCCGGAGGCGAAGGCACTGCTGGAGGCCGCCACGACCTTGCGGCGACTGTGGGTCGAACCGCCCTCGGCGCATGTGTTCGAGACCGTGGCGCAGCGGACGGGGCGGCAGGCCGCGGCGATGCGGGTCGGCGCCGCCGGGGACGGCGAGGTGCGGGCTCTGGTCGACGCCGCCCTTGCCGCGCGGGAGGAACTGCTTGCCGCGGCTCCCGAGGAGCGGTTGCTGCACGGGACGTTCCGGCAGAGCAAGGTGCTCGCCGGGGAGCGGTTTCCGTGGTTGGCCGTGGGGCCTGATCCGGTGGTCGGTGAGTGCGCGTTCGATCTGGCTCGGCTGGTGCGGGATCGGGTGGAGGACCTGATCGCCTCGCCGTCGGGGGCCGCGACCACACGGCGGCGGGTGAGGAAGCTTGCCGAGTCGTTGGATGTGGATCAGGAGCGGTTGCGGGGGTGGACGCTGTTCCGGGCCGTGGAGTCGGGGGTGCGGGCGCGGAGGGTTGGGCGGCCGCGGGATGCGGAGTTGTTGTTGGAGTTCGCGGGGTGGCTCTAGGGGGTGTTGTGCGGGACTTTCACAACACCCCCTAGCTGCGCTGGTGCCCTCTTAGCGCGGTCATCGGGTGCCTCCGGCTTCCGGTGCGGGTCTGAGGATTTCGCCCCCGCCGCCCCTTCCCGTCCCGACCCTGGGGGCTGCGCCCCCAGACCCCCGCTGTCGCCCTTCGGGCTCGTCCTCAAACGCCGGACGAGCTGAGTTGGGCCAGCCCGGGGTCGTGACCACCGTTCCGTCGTGTGTGACCAGCCTTGCCGGGAGGCCCAGTCGCGACAGCCAGCGAGGGGCGGCCTCGCCCTTCAGCAGGGATGCCGTGCCGGCGGCGCCCGCGTCGGCGCAGGTGGCGGCGGCCACCGAGACGGTGCGCCAGGGGGTGGGGGCGGTGGTGCCGGAGGTGGTGAGGCCGCCGCTGTGGATGGCGACCGTGGCGGATGAGCCGTGGGTCGGGAGGTCGTCCACCGGGCCTGTCTCGTCCTGGACGCGGATGCGCCAGCCGCCGGCCGGGGGTTCGCCCGCGACGGCCGTGTCGCCGCCGAGGCTGACCAGGATGCCGCAGTCGGCGGCGCGGGCCAGCATGTGTGCCGCCTTGTCGGCCGCCCAGGCCTTGGCCGTGGCGCCCAGGTCCAGGCTGACGCCGGGCGGGAGGGTCACGGTGTTCGTGGCGCGGTCCAGCTCGACCAGGCTCCAGCCCGGCACGCGCCTCACCGCGAGCCGCACCGGGCGGTCGTCCTCCTGGACCAGGGTGAAGTCGCGGGCGCAGCCGAGGGCCGCCATCGCCGAGCCGGCCGTGGGGTCCACGGCGCCGTCCGTCACCCGGGCGGCACGCAGCGCCACCGCCAGGGCCTCGGCCAGCAGCGGGCTGACCTTGACCGGTCGGCCTTCGGCGGCGTTCAGCGCCGACAGCTCCGAGTCCTTCCGGAAGCGGCTGCACGCGGCGTCGACCTCGGCCAGGTGGCGGGCGAGGAGCAGGTTGCAGGAGTCCAGCAGGGCCGGGTCGGTCGTGACCAGGCGGACGCTCGTACCGAGGGCCCGCCAGTCCGTGGCGGCCGTGGGGCGGTCGGTCGTGGACACGGTCATCACGACGCCCCCGAGATCGAGTCCGCCGCCGAGTCGTCCGTGGACGAGGTCATGCCGTCGGAGGAGGGCCGAAGGTCCGAGGAGGAGTCGGAAGAGGAGTCCACTGAGCTGTGCGACGACGAGGACGTGTCGGTGGAGCTGCCCCAAGAAGAGCTCGACGAGCCAGTGCTGCTGCCGCCGCTCGCCGTCGTGGCCGCGTCCGCCTGCACCGTGCCGATCAGCGCGAACATCCCGGCCGCCGCCGCGAGCGTCACCGCCGCGGCCGCGGCCGCCGTACGCCGGGCGCCTCTGCGGATGCCCGCTACGGCACCCCGTTCTCTGGTCGCCATGACCGTTCCCCTCCGTAGTGACGTTCTGTCACGTCCTACGGTCGGGGAACGGTCTGAGAGAAACCTGTGAGGCACCTATAGGCCCGGGGAGAACTTTCTGAGGGTTCCCTTTAGGCGCCTCGTGCGGCTCAGGCAGCGGTCAGGCGGAGGCCAGGCGGGCGATCGCCTCGTCGACCGTCAGCTCCTCGCGCTCGCCGGTGCGGCGGTCCTTCAGTTCCAGGACGCCCTCGGCGGAGCGGCGGCCCGCGACCAGGATCTTCGGTACGCCGATGAGCTCGGAGTCGGTGAACTTCACGCCCGGGGAGACACCGGCCCGGTCGTCGACCAGGACCCGCAGACCGGCCGCCCGCAGCTTCTCGGAGACGTCGAGGGCCAGTTCGGTCTGGAGGGCCTTGCCGGCGGCGACGACATGCACATCGGCCGGGGCGACCTCCTCGGGCCAGCACAGGCCCTTGTCGTCGGCGGACTGCTCGGCGAGGGCGGCCACCGCGCGGGAGACGCCGATGCCGTACGAGCCCATGGTGACGCGGACGGGCTTGCCGTTCTGGCCGAGGACGTCGAGCTTGAGGGCGTCGGCGTACTTGCGGCCGAGCTGGAAGATGTGGCCGATCTCGATGGCACGGTCGAGCTTGAGGCCGGTGCCGCAGTTCGGGCAGGGGTCGCCCTCCTGGACGACCACGACGTCGACGTACGCGCCGACCTCGAAGTCACGGCCCGCGACGACGTTCTTGGCGTGCGTGGCGTCCTTGTTGGCGCCGGTGATCCAGGAGGTGCCGGGGGCCACGCGCGGGTCGGCGATGTACGTGACCTTCTCGCCCAGACCCTGCGGGCCGACATAGCCGCGGACCAGGTCGGGGCGGCCCGCGAAGTCCGCCTCGGTGACCATCTCGACGACCGCCGGGGCGAAGTGCGCCTCGGCCTTGCCCATGTCGACCTCGCGGTCGCCGGGGACGCCGACGGCGACGATCTCGCCGTCGACCTTGACGAGGAGGTTCTTCAGGGTGGCGGAGGCCGGGACGCCGAGGTGGGCGGCGAGGGTCTCGATGGTCGGGGTGTCCGGGGTCGGGATCTCTTCGAGCGCGGGCACGTCGCCTGCGTCCACCGGCTTCAACTCGTACGTGATCGCCTCGGTGTTGGCCGCGAAGTCGCACGCAGGGCAGTCCGCGAAGGTGTCCTCGCCGGCGGCGGCCGGGGCCAGGAACTCCTCGGACTTCGAGCCGCCCATCGCGCCGGCCGTCGCGGCGCAGATGCGGTAGTCGAGGCCGAGGCGCTCGAACACCTTCTGGTAGGCCTGGCGGTGCAGGGCGTACGACTGGGCGAGGCCCTCGTCCTCGGTGTCGAAGGAGTACGAGTCCTTCATCAGGAACTCACGGCCGCGCAGGATGCCGGCGCGGGGGCGGGCCTCGTCACGGAACTTGGTCTGGATCTGGTAGAGGATGACCGGCAGGTCCTTGTAGGAGGACGCCTGGTCCTTCACGATCAGCGTGAAGATCTCCTCGTGGGTGGGGCCGAGGAGGTAGTCACCGCCCTTGCGGTCCTTCAGGCGGAACAGCTCCGGGCCGTACTCGTCCCAGCGGCCGGTCGCCTCGTACGGCTCCTTCGGCAGCAGGGCGGGGAGCAGGACCTCTTGGGCGCCGATCGCGTCCATCTCCTCACGGACGATGCGCTCGACGTTGGCGAGGACCTTCTTGCCGAGCGGCAGCCAGGTCCAGACGCCGGCCGCCGTGCGGCGCACGTAACCGGCGCGGACGAGCAGCTTGTGGCTGAGGACCTCGGCGTCGGCCGGGTCGTCGCGCAGCGTCTTCGCCATCAACTGGGACATGCGCTGGACCGGTGGGTTCGCCATGATTCTCGTACTCCTGCTGCCGTTGACTGATGGCAGGAGGTTAGCCGGGCGGTGCGGGACCGTGGAAATCGGTCAGCGGCGGCGCAGTGGGAGGGGGGCGCCCATCACGGCGTACGGCTTGGGGGCGCTGGGGAAGACGACCTGGCGGGCCAGGTCCTCGTAGCCGAGGGAGCGGTACAGGCCGCGGGCCGGGCTGTCGACGTCGATCGCGGAGAGGATCGAGCGGGGCTGCGTCGCGGTGTCGGTGATGGCGGTGATCAGCGCGCGGCCGATGCCCTTGTTCTGGTAGGCCGGGTGGACGTGCAGTTCGGTGATCACGAAGGAGTCGTCCAGCCAGGCCTCGTGGCCGAGGGCGCGCAGGTAGGGCTCCACGACGGTGGACCACCAGTGGGTGCGGTCATTGGGCATGCCGTAGACGAAGCCGATGAGCCGTCCGGCGGTGGTGGCGCCCAGTGCCCTCGCCCCCGGGTACGTCATGTGGCGGAGGACGATCTGGCGGCGTACGGCTACCTCGTCGGGGCCCAGTCCGAAGGCGATGGCTTGGACGGCGAGGGCCTCGTCCACGTGGGCCGAGAGGTCCAGGGGGCCGATCACGATGTCGTCGGGGCGGGGGCGATGGCCGTGTCCGTGACCAGGTAGACGCATGGGGGGAGATTACAGGGGGCCACAGGGAGTTGATCGGCTGCGGTTGATCGGCTGCGGTTGATCGGCAGTGGTTGATCGGCAGTGGTTGATCGGCTGCGGGGCGTGGGCTCAGAACAGGACGCTCATGAAAGCGCCGACTTCCTGGAAGCCCACCCGTCGGTACGTGCGCCTCGCCGCCGTGTTGAAGTCGTTCACGTACAGGCTCGCCACCGGGGCCACGTCGGCCAGCGCGTAGCGCAGGACCGCTGCCATGCCGGGGGCCGCCAGGCCCTGGCCTCGGTGCTCGGGGGCGACCCAGACGCCCTGGATCTGGCAGGCCAGGGGGGTGGCCGCGCCGATCTCGGCCTTGAAGAGGACTCGGCCGTCGGCGTCGAGGCGGGCGAAGGAGCGGCCGGAGCCGACCAGTTCGGCCACTCGGGCCTGGTAGAGGAGGCCGCCGTCGCCGGCCAGGGGAGAGACGCCTACCTCCTCGGTGAACATCGCCACGCACGCCGGCATGATCGTCTCCATCTCGTCCTTGCGGATGCGACGGACGTACGGGTCCGGGGTGACGTCGGCGGGGTCGGGGAGCCGGTCGGTGACCATCAGCGGCTGGTGGGTGCGGACCTCGCGGGCCGGGCCCCAGCTGGGTTCGAGCAACCGCCAGAGCTGGGCGGTGGATTCGGCGGGGCCGACGATGGAGGAGCAGCGGCGGCCGGCCCGGCGGGCGCGGTCGGCGAAGGCGCGGACGGCGCGGGGGGTGGCGCAGATGGGGACGAGGTTGGCGCCGGCGTAGCAGAGGGAGGTGAGGGCGCCGTGCTCGTACCAGCCCCACATTTCGCCGCCGAGCCGCCAGGGGTCGAGGCCGGCGACCTGGACGCGGGATGTCACGAAGGCGTTCGCGACGGGCTCACGGTCGAGGACGGCGAGCGCGGCGTCCAGGTCACTCGGTTCGAGGACCCTGGTGGTCGTCTGGGTCAACACGTGCGGGGGCCTCACCCTGGTGGAATGCGCTGATTCCCGCACTGTACCTGGCGATTGTGTGGGGTGCCGAGGTCGTTGTGCAGGGCTGGGTTTTCGCCCCCGCCGCCCCTACCCGTCCCTCCCCACTCTCGGCTCCGCTCGAGCGGGGGGACCCCCATCCAGGAGCTGCGCCCCTTCGACCCCCGCCCACTGGCTCGGCAGGTGCGGTTGTCATGCGAGTGCGGGTGCCTTGTGGCTTGTCGCGCAGCTCTCCGCGCCCTTGGAAGGGGGCCTGCGGCCCCTTCCAGAGCGCAAGCCCTCAGCCTGCTACCGCTACCGTCGGTTCGCCCGACGTCACGCCCTCGGCTTCCATCTGTTCGGCGATCTTCATGGCCTCCTCGATCAAGGTCTCTACGATCTTGGATTCGGGGACCGTCTTGATGACCTCGCCCTTGACGAAGATCTGGCCCTTGCCGTTGCCGGAGGCCACGCCGAGGTCGGCTTCGCGGGCCTCGCCGGGGCCGTTCACCACGCAGCCCATGACGGCGACTCGGAGGGGGACCTCCATGCCGGTGAGGCCGGCGGTGACTTCTTCGGCGAGCTTGTAGACGTCGACCTGGGCGCGGCCGCAGGAGGGGCAGGAGACGATTTCGAGGCCGCGCTGGCGGAGGTTCAGGGACTCCAGGATCTGAGTGCCGACCTTGATCTCCTCCACCGGCGGGGCCGACAGGGAGACGCGGATCGTGTCGCCGATGCCCTCGCTCAGCAATGCCCCGAAGGCCACCGCCGACTTGATCGTGCCCTGGAAGGCCGGGCCCGCCTCGGTGACGCCGAGGTGGAGGGGGTAGTCGCACTGGGCCGCGAGCTGGCGGTAGGCGTTGACCATGACGACCGGGTCGTTGTGCTTGACCGAGATCTTGATGTCCCGGAAGCCGTGCTCCTCGAAGAGGGACGCTTCCCAGAGGGCCGACTCGACGAGGGCCTCGGGGGTGGCCTTGCCGTACTTCTGGAGGAGGCGGCGGTCGAGGGAGCCGGCGTTGACGCCGATGCGGATCGGGGTGCCGTGGTCGCTCGCCGCCTTGGCGATCTCCTTGACCTTGTCGTCGAACTGCTTGATGTTGCCGGGGTTGACGCGGACGGCCGCGCAGCCCGCCTCGATGGCGGCGAAGACGTACTTCGGCTGGAAGTGGATGTCGGCGATGACCGGGATCTGCGACTTACGGGCGATCACCGGGAGCGCGTCGGCGTCGTCCTGGGTGGGGCAGGCGACGCGGACGATCTGGCAGCCGGAGGCCGTCAGCTCGGCGATCTGCTGGAGCGTGGCGCCGATGTCCGACGTACGCGTGGTCGTCATGGACTGGACCGACACCGGGGCGTCTCCGCCGACCGCCACGGACCCGACCTGGATCTGCCGGCTCTTCCGGCGCTCGGCGAGCTTGGTCGGAACGGACGGCATGCCGAGAGAAATCGCAGTCATCTGCTGTGCAACCCCAAGTTGTCGATCAGGATCGGGTCCCGGTACGGGCGGGCTCCAAGCTTCGAGATTACGGCACGGGCGTAGGCCAGAGCACTCCCCCACCTCGAATGCGCTCGGCGGGGGGACCCCCATCGGGCCGTGAACCCACCCGTGAGGGAGGCGGTCCGGCGGACAGCGAAGCGGCCGGGCACCCAGGGTGCCCGGCCGCCGTGAACTCCGTGTGACTACGAGATGCTCACCGGGTTCACCACGTCCGCGATCATCACGAGAAGCGTGAAGCAGATGAAGATCCCGGCCACCACGTACGCGACCGGCATCAGCTTCGCCACGTCGAACGGGCCGGGGTCGGGGCGGCGCAGCACCTTGGCCGTGTTCCTGCGCACCGACTCCCACAGGGCGCCCGCGATGTGCCCGCCGTCGAGCGGGAGGAGCGGGAGCATGTTGAACAGGAAGAGGGAGAGGTTGAAGCCGGCGAGCAGGATGAGGAAGGTCGCGAGCTGCTGGGTGGCGGGGATGTCCAGGGTGAAGATCTCGCCGCCGACGCGGGCCGCGCCGATCACGCCCATGGGCGAGTCGGCCTCGCGCTCGCCGTCGCCGAAGGTGGCGTCCCACAGGGCGGGGACCTTGGCGGGCAGGGAGATCAGGGACTCGACGCCGTTCTCCATCATGTCGCCCATGCGGTTCACGGACTCGCCGAAGGAGAGCGGGAGGACGTCGGTGGCGGGGGTGAAGCCGAACCAGCCGGCGGAGACGTACTTGCCTTCGACGTAGCCGCCTTCGCCGTCGGTCTTGCTGACCAGGTTCTTGACGAGGGTGGCGGTGAGGTCGAGCGTCTTGCCCTCGCGCTCGACGGTGACGGTGACCTGCTTGCCGGGGTTGTCGCGGATGTCGGTCTGGAGGGTGGACCAGTCCTCGACGGGGGTGCCGTTGAACGCGACGATCTTGTCGCCGGGCTGGAGGCCCGCGGCCTTGGCGGGGGCCTCCTCGTCGCCCGACTGGCACTTGGAGCGGTTCTCGCTGGCCTCGATGACGCAGTCCGAGACCTTGCTGACCGTGGTCGTCGTGGTCTGGGCGCCGAAGGTCATCATCACGCCGACGAAGATCACGACGGCGAGGACCAGGTTCATGAACGGGCCCGCGAACATCACGATGACGCGCTTCCAGGGCTTGCGCGTGTAGAACAGGCGGCTCTCGTCACCGGGCTGGAGCTCCTCGAACGAGGCCGCGCGGGCGTCCTCGATCATGCCGCGGAACGGGGACGTCGAGCGGGCCTCGATCCGGCCGTCGGGGCCGGGCGGGATCATGCCGATCATGCGGATGAAGCCGCCGAGCGGGATCGCCTTGATGCCGTACTCGGTCTCGCCCTTCTTGCGCGACCAGATCGTCGGGCCGAAGCCCACCATGTACTGGGGTACGCGGATGCCGAACATCTTGGCCGTCGACAGGTGGCCCAGCTCGTGCCAGGCGATCGAGAACCCCAGGCCGATCACGAAGACGACTATGCCGAGGATGAACATCAGGGTCGTCATGCACGGGCCTCCGCGGTCGTCCGCTCGGTGGGTTTGCCGGTCGGGGTGGTGGTCAGTTCCCGGGCCCGGGCGCGGGCCCATGTCTCCGCTTCGAGGACGTCCGCCACGGTCAGGGAAGTTCCCGTTCCGGGGGTGCCGTGCCCCTCGACCACACGGGTCACGGTCTCCATGATCGAGTTGAAGGGCAGGGCGCCCTTCAGGAAGGCGTCCACGCATTCCTCGTTGGCCGCGTTGAACACCGCCGGGGCGGTGCCCGCGAGCTCCCCCACATGCCGGGCGAGAGCGACCGACGGGAACGCCTCGTCGTCGAGCGGGAAGAACTCCCAGTTGGACGCCTTGGTCCAGTCGAAGGCGGGCGCGGCGTCGGGGACGCGCTGCGGCCAGCCGAGGCCGATGGCGATGGGCCCGCGCATGTCGGGGGGCGTCGCCTGGGCCATCGTCGATCCGTCCGTGAACTCAACCATCGAGTGGACATACGACTGCGGGTGCACGACGACCTCAATGCGGTCGAAGGGAATGTCGTAGAGGAGGTGTGCCTCGATGACTTCCAGGCCCTTGTTGACGAGGGTCGCGGAGTTGACCGTGATGACCGGGCCCATGGCCCAGGTGGGGTGCGCGAGCGCGTCGGCGGGCGTCACGTCCGCCAGCTCCGCCTTCGTACGGCCACGGAACGGGCCCCCGGAGGCGGTCACGACGAGCTTGCGCACATCGGCCCGGGTGCCCGAGGCGAGGGCCTGGAAGAGGGCCGCGTGCTCGGAGTCGACCGGGATGATCTGGCCCGGCTTGGCCACCGCCTTCACCAGCGGGCCGCCGACGATGAGCGACTCCTTGTTGGCGAGCGCGAGGGTGCGGCCCGCCTCCAGGGCGGCGAGGGTGGGGGCGAGGCCGATGGAGCCGGTGATGCCGTTGAGGACGGTGTGGCAGTCGGAGGCGGCGAGGTGGGTGGCCGCGTCCGGGCCGGCCAGGATCTCGGGAAGGGCTTCCCCCGCCCCGTAGGCGGTGGCCAGGGCCTCCTTCAGCGCCGGTACGACGTCCTCCCGGGCCACGGCGACGGTCCGTACCCGCAGGCGGTGCGCCTGCTCGGCCAGCAGCTCCACCCTCCCTCCGGCGGCGGAGAGCCCGGTGACGCGGAAGCGGTCCGGGTTGCGCAGGACGAGGTCGATGGCCTGGGTGCCGATCGAGCCGGTCGATCCGAGGATCACTGCATCCCGTACGCCGTCGACCGGGTCGAAGACGAGATGCGGATCGGCGAGCGGGGCTGGACTGTCGGTCATCCCCCCATTGTGGCCGCATCCGGTGTCCGGCCGGACCGCGCGTCCCCTTGTTGACCCACTTCGTGCCGTGTGTGGCCGTGCGTGGTTGACGAGTGGATTTCTCCGTTTGTGAAGCACAAGTGAAGGCGGAGGTGGTATGACTTCCCCCCTGAACTGATCCGATAGTCGGATCAACCGATCGCCGGAACCGGTGGTTGACGGCGATCGTGAACGAGGATCCTGGGGGGATTTCCATGTCTGTGCGCATACGCGCCCGCGCCGCCCTGCCCGCGCTCGCCGGAGCGGTGGCTCTGACCGGCACGCTGCTCAGCTCTCCGGCCGAGGCGGCCGGGCGCGTCTACATCTACGAGGTGTACTACGACAGCCCCGGGTCGGACCGCGGCTCGAACGCGAGCCTGAACGCCGAGTGGGTCATCATCAAGAACTCCAAGTCCACGGCGGTCTCGCTGAAGGGCTGGAAGCTCAAGGACAAGACCGGCTACACGTACACCTTCGGCGATGTGAAGGTGAACGCGGGCAAGTCCAAGAAGGTGCACACCGGCAAGGGGACCAACACCGCGTACGACAAGTACTGGGGGCGGTCCTGGTACGTGTGGAACAACACCGGGGACACGGCGACGCTGTACAGGGCCGGAGGGGTCAAGGCCGACGACTGTTCGTGGTCCTCGATCGGCAAGGGCTACAAGTACTGCTAGCCGGTCGGTCCCCACGCGGCGGAGCCGCACATTGATACAGCCCCGCGCCCCTGAATGACCGGGGCGCGGGGAGTCGGGAAGTCAGCGGATGGGGCGGTGGACGTTCTCCTTCTCGCTCGGGCCCGGGGTGGCGTCCGCGATCCAGGGGCCCTCGCCGGACGGGTCGACCACTCCCCGTTCCAGCCACTCGTAGGCGCCGGCCAGGACGCCCTTCACCACCTTGCGGTCCACGGTGTCGGTGTTGGTCCACAGGCGGGCGAAGAGTTCCTCCACCCGGATGCGGGACTGGCGGCAGAAGGTGTCGGCCAGTTGGTAGGCCTCGCGGCCGTGGTCGGTGGTGGTGCGGAGGAGTTCGGCGCGTACGACGGCCGCGCTCATCGCGAAGAGTTCGGCGCCGATGTCGACGATGCGGCCGAGGAAGCCCTGCTTGGTCTCCATACGGCCCTGCCAGCGGGACATGGCGTAGAACGTGGAGCGGGCGAGCTTGCGGGCGCTGCGTTCGACGTAGCGCAGGTGGGTGGAGAGGTCCGGGTGGCCGGAGGGGTTGAAGTCGCCGTATGCGCGCGGGAGTTGACCGGTGCCCGTGACCAGCTTCGGCAGCCACTTGGCGTAGAAGACGCCCGCGCCCGCGCCCGCCTTCGCCTTGTCGGAGAGGGATTTCTCCGGGTCGATGAGGTCTCCGGCCACGGAGAGGTGGGCGTCGACGGCCTCGCGGGCGATCAGCAGGTGCATGATCTCCGTGGAGCCCTCGAAGATGCGGTTGATGCGCAGGTCGCGCAGGACCTGCTCGGCGGGGACGGCCCGTTCGCCGCGCGCCCGCAGGGAGTCGGCCGTCTCGAAGCCGCGGCCGCCGCGGATCTGGACCAGTTCGTCGGCGATGCGCCAGCCCATCTCCGATGCGAAGAGCTTGGCGAGGGCGCCCTCGATACGGATGTCGTTGCGGTCCTCGTCGGCCATCTGGGAGGAGAGGTCCAGGACCGCCTCCAGGGCGAAGGTCGTCGCCGCGATGAAGGAGATCTTCTGCCCGACCGCCTCGTGGTGGGCGACCGGCTTGCCCCACTGTTCGCGGGCGGCCGACCACTCGCGGGCGATCTTGAGGCACCACTTGCCGGCGGCCACGCAGGAGGCGGGCAGGGAGAGGCGGCCGGTGTTGAGGGTGGTGAGGGCGATCTTCAGACCGGCGCCCTCGGGGCCGATGCGGTTGGCGGCGGGCACCCGGACCTGGTGGAAGCGGGTGACGCCGTTCTCGATGCCGCGCAGGCCCATGAAGGCGTTGCGGTTCTCGACGGTGATGCCGGGCGAGTCCGTCTCCACGACGAAGGCGGTGATGCCGCCCTTGTGGCCCTCGGATTTCGGCACGCGCGCCATGACGACCAGGAGGTCGGCGACCACGCCGTTGGTGGTCCAGAGCTTCACGCCGTCGAGGACGTAGTCGTCGCCGTCGGGTACGGCCGACGTGGCCAGCCGGGCCGGGTCGGAGCCGACGTCGGGCTCGGTGAGGAGGAAGGCGCTGATGTCGGTGCGGGCGCAGCGCGGCAGGAACTTCTCCTTCTGTTCGGGGGTGCCGAACAATTTCAGCGGCTGCGGTACGCCGATCGACTGGTGGGCCGACAGCAGCACGCCGATCGCGGGGCTGGCCGAGCCCGCCAGGGCCAGCGCCTTGTTGTAGTACACCTGGGTGAGGCCGAGGCCGCCGTACTTGGGGTCGATCTTCATGCCGAGGGCGCCGAGTTCCTTGAGGCCGTTGATCACCTCGTCGGGGATGCGGGCCTCGCGCTCGATCAGGGCGCCGTCGACCTTGGTCTCGCAGAACTCGCGGAGCTTGGTCAGGAACTGCTCGCCGCGCCGGACGGCCTCGTCGGTGGGGAGCGGGTGGGGGTGGATGAGGTCGAGGCGGAACCGGCCCAGGAACAGTTCCTTGGCGAAGCTGGGCTTGCGCCATTCCTGCTCCCGGGCGGCCTCCGCCACCTGGCGGGCCTCACGCTCGGTGACAGTTGGCTTCTTGAGGGGTGGGGCGGACATGAGGCTCACCTCGCCGCGAATCGGGATCATGGACCACATCGGTTACTGATGGGTGCTACTCGATCGTTGGTACCCGATCCGGGGTGAGCCCGCCACCCCTCGCGTCGTTCGGCGAAGCCTCGGCCTTTCGGGTCGAAGCGTCGGCCTCTCGGGTCGAAGCCTCAGCCGATGTTCACCGAGTACGACTTCGTGTCCAGGCGGCCGGTGCCCTTGAAGACCTCGGTGCCGGCCTCGATACCGGAGACGTACTTGTCGTCGCTCAGCAGGTTGCGGCGGACCAGGGCCTGTGTGAAGTCGTCGAGGTTGAGGGTGGCCTTGCTGGTGTTGCTGCGGCGGACGAAGGAGAAGACCTTCCAGCCGATGTCGCCGGTGTAGATGTCCCACATGGCACCGCCGAGGCTGACGCTGCCGTACTTGGTGCCGAGCGGGCCCGCGCCGCCCTGGCGGTTGAGCCAGATCATGATCTCGTCGGTGGGCTGGTCCTGCCAGTCCGCGGTGTTCTTGTCGTGCAGCCACAGGTCGTAGGCGACGTTCATGGTGCCCGGGTCGGAGCTGACGGTGAACTCCCAGCTGGTCCTCACCGGCTTGCGGTCGCCCACGCGGATGGGGAGCTGGGTGGACGCCTTGTCGACCTTCCAGCCCCAGTGCCAGCCGAGGACGGAGGAGGCGTACGTCTTCACGTCGTAGTCCTTGCCCGTGGCGCTGTTGGCCAGGCTGTAGTTCGTGCCCCAGGAGATCGTCGAGCCCGACTGGGAGTTGTCCCAGACGCACTGGGTGCCGGTGAACTTCCCCTCGTTCCAGAGGTTGTTGTTCACGTAGTACTTGCCGAGCGTGACCGTGTCGAAGGCCGCGCACTTCTTGGCCTCCTCACCGGCCGTCGCCACGGTCACGGTGGCCCCGACGGCAAGAGCGGTGACGACAGCGGCGCCGATCTTCACCGTACGGGTGAGACGGGGACGACGGTGTTGCATGGGGGTTCCTTCCGGGGGTGACACGTACGCGAGCTGGTCGCCACCGGGGAGACAGAAGGTTGCCGCCGGGCTTTTACTTGGGAGTGGCGGGGCCGCAGGCCCACGCCACCCCCAAGGGGCGCGGGGCTGTATCGATTTGCGGCTCCGCCGCGTGGGCGCGACCAGCCACAGACGACCCGCAGACGCCCAAGAACCGCACCCCCACCCCAGTAGGCGCCCCCGCCCACCCGACGGAGTCGAAGCGCTTCGACAACCTATGGACACCCACCCACCGTCAAGCTACTGTCGTGCCACCCTCACTCACCCTGGTTCAGAGTAAACGCGCTGTCGAAGCGCTTAAACACGCTTGGAGAGCTGGATGGTCACCCTCGCCGAGGTCGCCCAGCACGCCGGAGTCTCGGCGAGCACGGTGAGCTATGTCCTCAGCGGCAAGCGGTCCATCTCCGCGGGCACCCGGCAGCGGGTCGAGCGGAGCATCCAGGAGCTCGGCTACCACCCGAACGCGGGGGCCCGGGCCCTGGCGAGCAGCAGGTCGAACATCATCGCGCTGATGGTCCCTCTGCGGACCGACATGTACGTCCCCGTGATGATGGAGATCGCCATAGCCGTGGCGACCACGGCCCGCACCCACGGCTACGACGTACTGCTGCTCACCGGCGAGGAGGGCCCCGACGCGGTGCGCCGCGTCACCGGCAGCGGGCTCGCCGACGCGATGATCCTGATGGACGTCGAGCTCGCCGACGAGCGGCTGCCGTTGCTTCGCGGTACCGACCAGCCGTCGGTGCTCATCGGCCTTCCGGCCGACACCAGCGGCCTGACCTGCGTGGACCTCGACTTCAGGGCGACGGGCGCGCTGTGTGTGGAGCATCTGGCGATGCTCGGTCACCGCGACATCGCGGTCATCGGCGAGGCGCCCGCGGTCTACGAACGGCACACGGGTTTCGCCGAGCGCACCCTCGACGGACTCAGGTCCCGGGCACGGGAGCTGGGCCTGCGCGTACTGCACCGCCCCTGTGAGGGCGGCTACGACGCGATGGCCGCGACCCTGGCCCGGGTCTTCGACGAGCGGCCGGGCACCACGGGGTTCGTCGTGCAGAACGAGTCCGCGGTCGAGCCGCTGCTCTCGCTGCTGCGCCAGCAGGGCCGGGCGGTGCCCGAGGACGTCTCGGTGATCGCCATCTGTCCCGAGCAGGTCGCCGTGCAGGCCTCGGTACGGCTGACCTCCGTCGCCATTCCGGCCCAGGAGATGGGTCGGCGGGCCGTGGAGCAGCTGGTCGCCAAGCTGGAGGGGCGGGACACCGAGGAAGTGGTGCTGCTCGCCCCCGAGTTGACGGTCCGCACGAGCACGGGGCCGCAGTCCACGGCTGACTGATCCCGCCTCAACTCCCCTATTTCGTACGGCAGTCGGGGATCCTCCCCCGACTGTGCAATCCACCTCCTTCCTCCTTCCTCACCGCCCGGCCCACCGGAGCCGAGCCGGGCGGGCCGCCACTCCTCCCTTCCAGGAGCCCCCTCGTGAATCAGCCTGCCGAGAACCAGACCCCGTCGGGCGCGGTCAGCCTCGCCCAGTCCTCCCCCACCGTCGGCACGTTCCGTGAGCGGGACGGCGCGCTGGAGTGGAGCGGACGTCAGGAGACCCTGCGGATCGAGCCCTGGGGGCCGGACGCGGTCCGGGTCCGCGCCCGGCTGGGCGGTCCGGTCCTCGACGGACTGCCGGGTGCCCTGCTGGACGAGGCGGAGTCCACCGAGAGCAGTGTCAAGATCGAGGACGGGTACGGCCGGCTGACCGTCGGCGCGCTCACCGTCGAGGTCGACGCCGAGGGCCTGATCCGGTACACGCGCACGGCGGACGGAGTTGAGCTGCTGTCCGAGGCGCGCGCCCACTTCTGGTGGCCGGGCTCGCGCCTGTACACCGCGGTCGGCAACGGCTACCACCGGCTGGAGCAGCGGTTCGCCGCGTACGACGACGAGAAGCTGTACGGCCTGGGCCAGCACCAGCACGGGCGGCTGGACCAGAAGGGCCTGGTCCTGGACCTCGTCCAGCGCAACGCCGAGGTCGGCATCCCGGTGCTCACCTCCAGCCGCGGCTACACCCTGCTGTGGAACAACCCGGCGATCGGCCGCGTCGAGCTGGCGGGCAACGGCACGCGCTGGGTGGCGGACTCGGCCCGGCAGATCGACTACTGGATCACGGCCGGCGACCCGGCCGACGCGCAGCGCCGTTACAGCGCCGCGACCGGCCGTACGCCGATGCTGCCGGAGTGGGCGGCCGGGTTCTGGCAGTGCAAGCTGCGCTACCGCACCCAGGACGAACTCCTCGCCGTGGCACGGGAGTACAAGCGCCGGAACCTGCCCATCGACGTCATCGTCTGTGACTTCTTCCACTGGACGCACCTGGGCGAGTGGAAGTTCGACCCGGCCGAGTGGCCCGACCCGGCAGCGATGGTCCGGGAACTGGACGAGCTGGGCATCAAGCTGGTGGTGTCCGTGTGGCCGTCGGTGTCGCCGCTGAGCGAGAACCACCACCTCATGGAACAGCGCGGCTACTTCATCGGCACCCAGTACGGCCCGATGGCGCACGCCGACTGGCCCGACAAGGAGGTCGCGTCGACCGTCCAGGTGGCCTTCTACGACGCCACGAACCCCGAGGCCCGGGACTTCGTGTGGTCGAGGGTGAAGGAGAACTATCTGGAGCCGTACGGCATCAAGGCGTTCTGGCTGGACGCCTGCGAGCCGGAGATCAAGCCGGGCTTCCAGGAGAACCTGCGCTACTGGGCGGGCCCCGGGCTGGAAGTCGGCAACATCTACCCGACCGAGAACGCGCGCACCTTCTACGAGGGGCTGAAGGCGTCCGGCGAGGACGAGATCGTCTCCCTCAACCGCTCGGCGTGGGCGGGCAGTCAGCGCTACGGGGCCGCCCTGTGGTCCGGTGACATCGCCACCGACTTCCCGACCCTGCGCCGCCAGATCGCGGCCGGCCTCAACACCGCCCTGTCCGGCATCCCCTGGTGGAACACCGACATCGGCGGCTTCCACGGCGGAAACCCGGACGACCCGGCGTACCGCGAGGTGATGGTCCGCTGGTTCCAGTTCGGCGCGTTCTCCCCGCTGATGCGACTGCACGGCTTCCGCGATCCCGGCATGCCCCTGGGACCGAAGATGACCGGCGGTCCCAACGAGGTCTGGTCGTACGGCGAAGAGGCCGGGGCGGTGCTGGAGCAGTACCTGCGCCTGCGGGAGCGGCTGAAGCCGTACGTCCTTGAGGTCATGCGGGAGGCCCACGAGGAGGGGCTGCCGGTCATGCGGCCGCTGTTCCTGGAGTTCCCCGGGGACGAGCGGGCCTGGTCGGTCGACGACGCGTATCTGTTCGGGCGGGATGTGCTGGTCGCGCCGGTGCTGGAGGCGGAGGTGACGGCGTGGACGACGTATCTGCCGGCGGGGGCGCGGTGGACCGATGCGTGGACCGGGGAGACGTATGAGGGGGGTACGTCGGTGACTGTGGACGCGCCGTTGGATCGGATCCCGGTGTTCCTGCGGGACGGGGTGTCGTTGCCGATCGCCGAATAGCGCACGCATCCGGCGGCTGGGACGGGGCGGGGTGGGCTGCGCAACTCGGCGCTACGAGGTGCCGCTGCGCCCACCCTCCCCCATCGCCCCAGCGGCACGACCGCTCGCAGCTAAGACGTCTACGCTATGGCCGCATCGCATTGATCTTCGGGGGTGTTCGGCATCCCGTGAGCGAGCGGAGAGCGCTGAGGATGAACAGCCGTACGGGAGACCCTCGTGGAGTTCGCGAGGGACGGCCGGCACGTCGAGGTCGGAACATACGTGTGCACCGGACGCGTACGACGATACGCACGACCGGTGCGTACGTCGGTGTACCGGCGCCGGTCGCCCCGCCGGAGGCGGGTGTCCCCCGGGGTTTTCTGCCGGGGCCCGCTCGGCATATCGCCGTGTGGAGTGCGCTGACGCTGCTCGTCACCGGGGTGGTGTCGGTGGGGGTGTGGCTGTGCATCACGTTTCAGACGGCGGTCACGCCGGTGCTGATCGCGTTGTTGGGGACCGCGTTGCTGGGGCCGTTCTATCGGCGGCTGGTGGCGATGAAGTTCAACAAGTCCCTTGCCGCCGGGCTGACTTGTGCGGCCGTGGTGGTGGTGATGGGTGGGGCCATGTACATCGTGGTGGCCGCGCTGATCGACACCGGTGACCAGATCATCTCCTCGCTGCGGGACGCGGCGAAGTCGCTCAGCGAGGAGTTCGGGGTGGCGGGGACGTCGCTGGACGACCTGGCGAAGAACGCGAAGGAGTTGCTGTCCAAGTTCGGGGGCACGGCGGCCTCCGGGGTGCTCAGCGGAGTCGGGGTCGTCAGCGAGATCATCGCGATGGCGATCCTGGCGCTGACGCTGATGTTCTTCTTCCTGCGCGACTCGGACCGGGCGGTCACCGCCCTGCACTCGTTCGCGCCCCGCCGCGGTGAGACGCTGGAGGTGATGTCCCGGCGCGCCTTCCTGGCGATCGAGGGCTATATGCGCGGGACGACGATCATCGCGTTCATCGACGCGGTCTGCATCGCGATCGGCCTGCTGGTCCTCAAGGTGCCGGGCGCCCTGGGGCTCGCGGCCCTGGTGTTCATCGGCGCGTACATCCCGTATCTGGGCGCGTTCCTGTCGGGCTCGGTCGCCATTCTGGTGGCGTTCGCGGACCGTGGCGCGGTGACGGCGCTGTGGGTACTGGGGGTGATCGCCGTGGTGCAGTTCCTCGAAGGGAACGTGTTCCAGCCGATGATCCACAGCCGGACCGTGCAGATGCACCCGGCGGCGATCCTGCTGGCGCTCACCGCGGGCGCCTCCATCGCCGGCATCCTCGGCATGCTCCTCGCGGTGCCGCTCGTCGCGGCGGCCTCCGGCGTGCTGTCGGAACTCCGGGCGCGATACGGCGACGGAGGCGCCCATGCCACCGACGGAGGCGCTCGTACCGACGAGCCGGCGGCCGCGAGCCCTGCGGCGGCCCCGTGACCGTGGGCCCGTGACCGGGCGGAGCCGGAGGGCTGCCTGGGCAGCCATACCGGCCGTGTGATCAACTCCTTTGTACGGCACGGGGGTTCGCGTCGGTCATCGCTCCCCCGTCGGCCGTTCCACCGTCGAAAGGAGCCCCGCCCGTGTCGTCCTCGTTCTCCGTCCCGTTCTCGCTCAAGCTGGCGAACCTGCTGCTCCGGCCCGTCTCGGGCTCCCGGCGCGACCCCGACCGGGCCTTCGACCGGATCCTCGCCAAGGCCGGACAGGCGGAGGGGGACGAGGAGTTCACCGACGGCTTCCGGTTCCTGATGCGGGGCTGGGCGGGCGACGAGCATCTGACTCCGGTCGGCTGGCAGTCCGCGCAGTCCCATGTCCGCAGACATCTCACCAACCGGGCCCGGGTCCAACGGCTGATCGCCGAGCACCCCGAGATCGAGCAGGAGCCCATCGAGAGGCCGGTGTTCGTGGTGGGGCTGCCGCGCACCGCCACCACACTCACCCACAACGTGCTGTCCATTTCGGACGACCACCGCTGTCCCCTGCTGTGGGAGCTGGTCGCCCCCGACCTCTACGCGTCCGAGCAGCGGCGGCGGAAGGCGATCGCGTCCACGCGCCGCTGGGTCGACGGCATCAATCTGCTCGCCCCGCGCTTCCGCGACATCCACCCGATGACCGCCGAGGGCCCCGAGGAGTGCACCTTCGTCCTTCCGCACGTCCTGGTGCCGCTGTCCCAGGCCCGCATACCGGAATACCAGGCCTGGCACTACGAGCGGGACTTCGTCGCCGACTACCGCCACCTCAAGCAGGTCTACCAGGTCCTCCAGTACGGCCGGCCCCGTCGCCGCTGGGTGCTGAAGTCCCCCATGCACACCGAGCATCTGACCGCGCTGCGCACCGTCTTCCCCGACGCCACGATCGTGTGGACCCACCGGGACCCGGCGACCGTCGTGGCGTCGTTCTGCAGCCTGGTCGAGCAGGGCATGATCGGCACCCTCTCCCCGCTCGACCTGCACGAACTCGGCGCCCAGTGGCTGGAGTTGCTGCATCACCTCGTGCGGCGCGGCATGGCCGCCCGGGCCGCTATTCCCCGCGAGGCGCTCGTGGACGCCCCCTATTCATGGCTCGGCACCGACCCGGCCACGGGCGCCCCGAAGCTCTACGACGCCATCGGCGCCCACTGGACCGACGCGGACGCCGCCCGGCTCCCGGGGATCACCGCCCGGCCCAAGGGCAGCCGCCCCCACCGCTACGACCTCGCCCGCTACGGCCTGACCCGCGCCGACGTCGAGTCGGTGTTCGCCGACTACAACGCGCTGCGGGAGGAGGTGGACCGGGCCTGACGGCAGCGGCCCTCGGCCACAGGCAGGTGACCGAGGGCCGTGTCCTATTGACTGGCCATGCGTCCTAGCCGATGACCCGGCCCAGCTCGATCCGGTCGATGTTCGGCGCCCAGGCGGTCGCGTTGCCGAACGTCACCTTGTTGGCGCCCTTCTTCAGGTCGACGGGAACGCCCACCGTCCAGTAGTCGTCCCAGCTCCAGGTGTTCTTGAAGGTGACCTTGCGGGGCTCGCCGTCCCCGACCGTGATGTCCGCCGTACGGGACATGATGTCCGTGTTGTACGCATGTCCGTTGTCGCGGCGGTCGTTGTGCGCGTAGTGGACGACCAGCATGTAGCGGCCGGACGTGGGCGCGTCCACCGTGAACTCGGCGGTGCTGTCGGCGCTGTTGCCGAGCCAGCCGATGTACGAACCGGCTGTGGCGTACGCCGAGTCGACGAGCTTGGCCCCGCCCGCGAGGGTGGCCGAGGCGCCCTCGTAGGAGAGCGTGCCGGCGGTCGAGCCGTCGCCGGTGACGTCGAGGGAGCGGAGGGCGGTGTGCTTGGCCGTCACCGTGACGCGGTTGTTGCCCGCGACGAGGTACAGCTTCAGCGGCCGGCCGGGTACCGCCGCCACCGTCTGCCCGTGCAGGGCGAGCTTCACCGGCGTCGACGCGCGGGGCACCACCCGGTAGTAGCCGTCGCGGGGGGCGTAGACGTCGAAGACCGCCTTGTCGCCGGAGCGCAGGACGAGGGCGCCGGTGCCGACGCCGGACGACGAGGAGTAGTCGTACGACGGCTTGCCGCTGATGTCGGCGAGCGTGGCCTCGTACGAGGCGGAGGGCTCGGCGGTGCGGGCGGTGAGGTCGATCCGGTCGAGGGTGACCTCGGCGGCGCCCTTGGCGAGGGTCAGGGTGTGGGTGCCGGCCGGCAGCTCCACCCGGACGTCCTTCTTCGCGCGGTAGGTCCAGTTCTCGGTGGACGGGTAGGTCACCGTGACCGGGTCGCCGCCGTCGATCGACAGCTTCTGCGTGGCCGGGGTTCCGGACTGGTTGCCGTACAGGATCGCCAGGTCGTACGTGCCGTCCTTCGGGACCGACACCGTGAAGTCGACCTTGCTGGTGGCCTGGTTGAGGGAGCCGACGTCCTTGGTGCCGGAGGCGGCGTAGCCGTTGGCGTTGCTGACGGTGCCCTGGGTGTAGACCTTGCCGTCGGTGATGGCGGCTTCCTCGGCCTCGTAGGAGCCGGTCCAGGGAGTGGAGACGGCGGACGGGGTGCCGGAGCCGCCGGGGGTGAGGACGATCCGGTAGGCGGACATCTTGTGCATGCCGCGCAGCGGGACGGTCACCGTGCCGTCGTCGGCGACCTTCACCTTCGTACGGGTGAGGACGCGGGGCGTGGCGTGCTGGCCCTCGTAGCCGGACCAGGCGGCCTCGGCGACGGTCGCGGTGACCGTACGGCCGAAGAGGGACCGGGAGACCTTCTGAACCACGACGTCCGTGTCACCGGCCGAGCCGCCGAGCAGGACCTGGGCCTGGCGGCGGGAGGTGTCGAGGGAGGCGAGGCCCTGGAGGGTGTCGATGGTGTTGGCCTGCGGCGGCGTGACCTTGACGGTGTTCCCGGTCAGGCCCGCGTACCAGCGGAAGAACCACCAGCCGCCGTTGGGGATGTTGGAGCGGACGACGTTGCCGTCCATGTTGCCGGCGGCGTCCCAGTACGCCTGGTTGGCGTACACCTTGTTCCTCTCGAACATCGAGACCCACTGGACGAGTTGGCCGGGGACGGAGAGGTCGCGGCGGTTGGCGTACTCGTCGATGTTGATCTTCAGCGGGGCTATGCCCGCCTCGCGTTCCAGCTCACGGTAGTTGTCGTAGTGCGCCTGGAAGTCCCGCAGCGAGCCGGAGCCCAGCTCGTGCCAGGTCATGATCTGGGGCAGGACGTTCTCGCGCTTGGCGAAGGCGAGGAAGTCCTTCAACAGGCGGGTGTGGTAGGCGGCTTCGTTGGGGCCGGCGATCCTCGCGTCGGGGTCGATGGCGCGGATGCGCTCGTACACCGTCTTCCAGTCCCGGAAGAACCGGTCGCGGTTGGCCTCGTACTGGGCCTGGTCGGCGACGCCGAGCTTGTACCAGATCTGGTCGGGCTCGTTGAACGGGATGTAGACGAAGCGGTCGCTGTTCGGGTCGGCCGCGATCTCCTTGGCGATCTTGTCGACCTTGGGGAGGTAGTCGTCGATGCCGAGGTCCTCATACGGCCACTTGGCGTAGATGTCCTGCATCATCACGTTGATCTCGCCGCCGCCGTTGCGGAAGAACGACTTGGAGACGGTGAGCGCGTCGCCGTTGGGGTGCTGGGCGCCGCCCTCCGGCTTCTGCGAGATGCTGGTGATCTTCAGGGGTTCCAGGGCGGCGTCGCTGGGCACCCCGTCGTCGCTGAGGCCGTACAGCGCGCCGTTGGCGCCGAGCATCACCGGGCCCTCGGAGGCGGAGAGGTCGACGGTCAGGCGCTGAGGGTCGGCGGCGGCCGCCGGCCCAGCGGTGGGGAGGGTGCCTGCCATGGCGGCTGCTCCAAGTGCGGTGGCGGCAAGGGCGGTTCTGATACGGGATCTTGTGCGGGTGGGGGTGATCACGCTGCTGGACCCTCCAGTCACTGCGGTCATTTGACGGCTCCACTGGTGATTCCGGACACGATCTTTCGCTGGCCGACGAGGAACACGGCGACCATCGGCAGGCTCATCACCACGACGTACGCGAAGACGAGATGCCAGTTGTTGAGGTAGAGCTGGGCGCTGGCGACCTTGTAGAGGTTCAGCGGGAGGGTGGCCCGCTCGCCGCCGCCGAGGACGAAGAAGGCGTAGAAGATGTCGCTCCAGGCGTAGAGCATCACCATGATCGTCGCGGTGGCGATGACCGGCCGGAGGAGCGGAAGGACGATCCGGGCGAAGATCCGGAAGGGCTTCGCCCCGTCGATCCGGGCGGCCTCCTCCAGCTCCATGGGGATGGCCCGGATGAACCCGGTCATGAAGAAGATGGAGGTGGAGAGGTACATGCCGGTGTAGACGGCGATCATTCCGGGGCGGGTGTTCGCGAGGCCCAGTTGCCGCAGCTCCATCACGATGGTGATGACGGCGGGCGGCAGCAGCAGTCCGCTGATGCAGAGCGCGTACGCCGCCGAGACCAGCTTCGACTTGCGGCGGGCGAAGACCCAGGCGGCGCCCGCGCCGAGGATGAGGACGAGGACCACCGAAGGGACCACGACGAGCAGGGAGTTGAGCAAGCCCTGCAGCATCTCGCCCTGGGCGACGGCGTCCGCGTAGTTGCTCCCCGGCTGCCACTGCCCCGGCAGGTCCAAGTTCGGCTTGATGGCCTCCGCCTGCGGCTTGGCGGAGGTGACGAGGACCAGCCACAGGGGGACGCCTACGGCGAGGCCGGCGAGGAGGAGGACGAGGCCGGGACGGCCGTACCGCCACATCACGGCGCTCACAGGAGCTGCTCCCTTCGTCGCAGGCCGACGACCAGCGGGATCGCGACGGCGACCACCACCAGGAAGAGGACGAGGCTCATCGCGGAGGCCTGGGCGTACAGGCCCTGGCCGAAGATCCGGAACATGTAGATGTTGAAGACCTCGGTGGAGGCCGCGGGCCCGCCGCCGGTGGTGGCCTGCACGATGTCGAAGGTGTTCATCGAGCCGATGAGCGCCGTGGTGACGTTGAAGGTGACGGCGGGCGCGAGCATCGGCCAGCGGACGGAGCAGAAGGTCCGCCAGGGCCCGGCGCCGTCCATCCGAGCGGCCTCCAGCATGTCTCCGGGGATGCCCTTCAGCCCCGCCAGATAGATCAGCATCGACAGGCCCATCCACTTCCAGCCGTGGATGAGAGTGACGAGGACGATCGTCCAGGTCGTCGAGCCCAGCCAGGGGATGTCCGTGCCGAGGACCGAGTTGACCGCGCCGTCCTGGTCGAGGAGGGCCTGGAACACGTATCCCGTGGCGAGGGCCGAGATCAGCACCGGGAGGAAGAAGACGGCACGGAAGAACCGGTTGAAGCGGGTGTCGTCCTCCAGCAACAGGGCGAGCACGAGGCCGAACCCGTTCTGGAAGAGGGCCGCGAGGAACGCGTACAGCAGGGTCGTGCGGATCGCGCGGACGAGGGTGCCGTCGTCGGCGATGGTCATGAAGTTGTCGAGGCCGGTGAAGGCGATGTCCGAGTGGTACGAGGACCAGTTGGTGAACGGGTAGTAAAAGTTGAGTAGGTTGGGCACCAGGAAGAAGCCCGCGAAGACGACGATCGCGGGGAGCGCGAACCACCAGGGGTGATGCACAGCGGCGCGCGGCAGCCGCCCCACGCCCTTCCGTGCGCCTGCGCCTGGTGCGGGTGCCTGCTTGCGTGCGCTACGTACGACAGTGTCCGCCATGGCTAGAAACCGGGCGCGCCCTGGGCCTTGGCCACCTGCGCGAACTGGTCCTGGATGGCCTGGGCGACCTGCTGCGGGTTCTTCTTGTCGTAGAGCATGTCGGCGAGATAGAGGTGCGTGTCGGGGGCGACGATCGCCTTGGCCTGGAAGACCCCGATGGCCGTGGGCAGAGTGGCGACCTGGGCCGTCGACGTCTGCGGCAGCCCGTCCGGGGTGGGCACGGACGGCTGTACGGACGGGATCTTCATCGTCTTGATGTAGTCCGCGTAGTCGGGGCCGAGCCAGAAGGCGAGGAACTGCCGGGCCGCGTTCTGCCGCTTCTCGTCACCGGTCTTGAAGGCGACGACTCCGTTGGTCTGGTCGGGCGAGTACATGCCGGTGGCGGCGGAGTTGGCGATCGGGAACCAGCCGATCTTCTCGTCGATCTCCTCGGTGGAGTACTTGGCCTGCAACTGGGTCTGGAAGGAGGTGACGTTGAGGACCATGCCGGCCTCGCCCTTCCACAGCGCGTCGGCCTGCCCGGTGAAGGTGCCCGTCTTGTAGTTCTTCTGGGCGAGCCCGGCGTCGAGCAGCTTCTCCTTGTACTTCTTGATCGCGCCGACGACGACCGGGTCGGTCCACTTCTCCTTGTTCTCGTTCAGGTCGGCCCACCACTGCTTGTCCAGGTCGGTGAGCTGGACCTGCATCTGCCACTGCAACGGCCACTTGTCGCCGCCGGCCTCGTAGAAGGCGGCCGCGTCGGAGTTGTCGACGACCTTGTGACCGAGGGCCAGCAGCTCGTCGTACGACTTCGGGAAGTCCTTCTCGCTCAGCCCGGCCGCCTTGAACACGTCCTTGTTGTAGTAGACGCCGAGCATGGCGGGGCTGGTGACGATCGCCGCGTACCGCTTGCCGTCGATGATGCCGAGCGACTTCTCGGTGTCGCCGAGCTTGGACTCCCACTCCTCCCCGTCGAGCGTGAGGAGGTTCTGCTGCGGCTGGATGAAGGGGAGCGTGGAGATGGACGGCTGCCAGAACATCAGGTCGGGGCGGTCGCCGGAGGCCAGTTTGGTCGGCACGTTCTGCTCGTAGAGGTCCGGGACCGCCTGGGTCTCCACCTGGGCGCCGGTCGCCTTCTCGAAGGCGTCGATGACCTGCTTCGGCGCGTTGACCGTGTTCTGCGCGGTCCACATCGTCAGCTTCACGCCGTCGAGGCGGGCGGTGGGGTCGACAGCCGTGTTCTTCGTGTCCGACGCCCCGGAGTCCCCGGCAGTCGGATCGCTGCACGCGGTGGCGGCCAGGCCTATGGCGCAGAGGAGGGCCAGGGAGGGGAGAGCTCTTCTGTTCATTGCGCGTGCCTTTCGAGAACGGGTGTTCAGGAAGCGGGACTGAAGAACAGCGGTGCGTGTACCGGCTCAGGCACGGGAGGGCGGTGGCCCCGAGCTCTCCCGCACCACGAGTTCCGGTACGGACACCGGGTGCGGGGCGATCTGCGCGGACTCCTCCATCAGCCCGTGGAGCAGGGCGAACGCGGAGCGCCCGAGGCCGGTGAAGTCCAGGCGTACGGTCGTCAGGGCCGGGGTCAGATAGGCGGAGTGCGGGGCGTCGTCGAACCCGGCCACGCTGACCTCGCCGGGGACGGACCGGCCGGCCTCGTGCAGGGCGCGCAGCACACCGAGCGCGAGGTCGTCGTTGCCGCAGAGGATCGCGGTGACGGACGGGTCCGCGGCGAGCCCGACGCTCGCTGCGTGACCGCCGGCCGGGCCCCAACTGCCCTGCACGGGACGGGGTTCGGGCGCGCCCGCCTCCTTCAGTGCCTGCCGCCAGCCGGTGGTGCGGGCGCTGGTGCGCCGGGTGCTGGACGGGATGGCGACGTAGTGCACGGTCTCGTGGCCGAGGGAGAGGAGGTGGCGGGTCACCTCGTAGGCGGCCTCGCGGTCGTCGGTCCACACCCAGGGGCGGTCGCCACCGGGAGGGCTCGCCGGGGTCTCGACGACACCGACGACCGGTAGTTCGGCAGGGACGGCGGCCAGGGCCCCCACGCCGGCCGGATCGTAGGCGATCACGATCAGTCCGCCACCCGCGTCCGCGGCCCGCTGCACCTCGGCGGCGACCGCGGCCTCGTCCGCCGATTCCAGTACGCCGATCCCGACCGCGTAGGAGGCCGCGCGTGCCGCCTCCTCGACTCCCTGGAGGATCGAGGCGTAGCCGTAGTGGGTGGTGTTGGCGGTCAGCACCGTCACCGCCCGGCTGCGGCCGCTGGCCAGCGCGAGCGCGGTGGCGTTGCGGCGGAAGCCCAGCTCGTCGATGGCCGCGAGCACCCGCTCCCGGGTCGTCTGCTTGACGCTCGGGTGGCCGTTGATCACCCGGGAGACGGTCTGGTACGAGACCCCGGCGGCGGTCGCGACGTCCCGGATGCTCGCCGGGCGCCTTGTGTGACCGGTCACATTCATGCCAGGATTGTGACCGGTCACACTGGGGGCGTCAAGAGAATGTAATGACGGATTCACTCGGCTGACTCACCTGACTCGTCTGTCTCGGGAGTCGGCCGACTCATCTGACTCACTCTGACTCAGGAGGGGGAACGCGTTGACCGACACGGCGGACGCGACGGGCTCGTACTCCAACCAGCCCCGGACGACGTTCAGTTGGGGCCATACGGCCATGGAGGCCGAGTTCGTCGCCGCCTCCGACGGGACCCTTCGGCTTGCCCGGCTGGGCCGTCCCTCGGATCCCGGCTCCGACCCGGACGTCGCCCTGCCTCTCGTCGAGTTGACGGCGGTGGGGCATGGAAGTGGGTGGTCCGGGCCTCGGTTCACCGGTACGGCGTTCGGGGGGCGGCTCGCGTATCGGGGGTATCGGAGCAGCCGCGGGGAGGACGGGTGGGAATCACTTACCGTCGAACTCCACGACCCGGCGACCGGGTTGACGGCCTTCGTGGAGCTGACCTCCCCCACCGGCGTGCCCGTGCTCCGCTCCCGGGTCCGCCTCCGCAACGACGGCACGGAACCCTTGGTCGTCCAGTCCGTCAGCAGCCTCCTGCTCGGCGGGCTGCCTGCTCCGGAGGCACTGGACGTGCACCGGGCCCGCAACGACTGGCTCGCGGAGTGCCGTTGGTACGCCGAGCCGCTGCGGGACACGGTCGCCGACATCAGCGTCGACGTCCACCAGCACGACAGCCGGGCGGCGCTCACCCTTGCCGGGCGCGGCAGTTGGCCCAGCGACGGTCATCTGCCGATGGGCGCGCTGACGGAGCGGGGCGGCGACCGGGCCTGGCTGTGGCAGATCGAGTCACCGGCCGGCTGGCGCTGGGACCTCGGCGAACGCGCGCACGGCACCTACCTGGCGCTCAACGGCCCCACCGACGCCGAGCACCAGTGGCGGGTGCGGCTGGCGCCGGGCGAGGAGTTCACGACCGTACCGGCGGCGCTGGCCCTCGGCTCCGGGCTCGACGACGCGATGGGCGCCCTGACGGCGTACCGCCGTGCCGTCCGCCGCCCCCACCCGGACCACGAGACGTTGCCCGTGGTCTTCAACGACTACATGAACACCCTGATGGGCGACCCGACCACGGGGAAGCTGCTACCGCTGATCGACGCGGCGGCGAGCGCGGGCGCGGAGTACTTCTGCATCGATTCCGGGTGGTACGACGACTCGGAGAACGGCGGCTGGTGGGACAGCGTCGGCGAGTGGCTGCCGTCGCCGCGCCGCTTCCCCGACGGCGGTATCACGGCCGTCCTGGACCGGATCCGGGAGCGCGGTATGGTGCCCGGTCTGTGGCTGGAGCCGGAGGTGGTGGGTGTACGCAGTCCGATCGCGGCCGAACTCCCGCCGGAGGCCTTCTTCCAGCGCGACGGAGTACGTCTCACCGAACAGGGCCGCCACCACCTGGACCTCCGCCATCCGGCGGCCCGGGCCCACCTCGACAAGACGGTCGACCGGATCGTCGGCGACTGGGGCGTCGGCTACCTGAAGCTCGACTACAACATCGTCGTCGACCCGGGCACCTGCGCCCCCGGCGACCGCGCACCCGGCGCCGGCCTCCTCGGCCACGCCCACGCCTACCTGGGGTGGCTGTCCGACGTTCTGGACCGCTACCCGCACCTGGTCATCGAGAACTGCGCCTCCGGCGGCATGCGCATGGACGGCGCCACCCTGGCCGTCGCCCAGCTCCAGTCCACCAGCGACCAACAGGACCCCCTCCGCTACCCGCCCATCGCCGCCGCCGCACCCACGGCGGCACCCCCCGAACAGGGCGCCGTCTGGGCCTACCCGCAGCCCGACCACGACGACGACCTGATCACCTTCACCCTGGGCGGCGCCCTCCTCGGCCGCATCCACCTGTCGGGCCACCTCAACCGCATGTCCGAGCACCAACTGCGGCTCGTACGGGCTGCCGTAGACACGTACAAGTCGATCCGCGAGGACCTGGCCCGCGCCCTGCCGTTCTGGCCGCTCGGCCTGCCCGGCTGGACCGAGGAGTGGCCCGTGCTGGGGCTGCGGGTGCCGGACGGACCGTCGTATCTGTCTGTGTGGCGGAGGGACGGGTGTGACGAACTCCGGCTGCCCGTACGGCACTTGGCGGGCCAGGACGTCCGTACGGAGATCCTGCACCCGTCCGGCCCGGGTACCGGGTCGGTGGTCTGGGACCGGGAGAGTGGCGAACTGCGGGTGTCGCTGCCGCGCACACCCGGCGTACTGCTGATCCGTCTGACATCAAGGACGTAGGCGTACGTGTGCCCGAGCCGGCGCCGCATGGGGGAACGGCGCCGACTCGGGGTGTGGTCAGCTGCTGCTGACGGTCAGGTTGTTGGTGACGAAGTCCAGGCCGCCGGAGGACGAGGTGACCTCGAAGCCGAACTGGACGTCGCCGATGGTCTCGTTGCCCATCCAGCCCTTGGTGTCCTTGATCCACTTGAGGATGGGGAGGATCTGGACCGTGCCGGAGGTGGAGTCGGAGGTACGCAGGAACGAGAAGACGTCCCAGTAGGTGCCGTCGGAGCGGTAGGCGCGGCCCTTGTACACGTTCCAGCTGTGGCCGCCGAGGCTCACGCTCTGCTGGAAGGTGCCGAGGGCGCCGACGTCGCCGTTGTAGTTGACCCAGAGCATGGTCTCGTAGTCGTAGTCCGTGTCCCAGATGTCGTACGAGGAGTTGTACGAGCCCGAGGACGGGACGGTGACGTTGTAGCTGCTGTTGAGCGAGCCCAGCGAGGTGATCGTCTTGTTGATCACCTTCTTGGAGTTGGGGTACGACTTGATGCCGCCGGTGTTGGGGTGGTTGGCCCAGACACCCCAGTTCGTACCGGAGTTGGCCCAGATGCACTGGCTGCCGGCGCCGCCGCCCCAGATGTTGTTGTAGAGCGTGTAGCCGTTGAGGCTGGTGTTGCCCCACTGGTCGCAGGAGTTCCAGACGGCGGCCGAGGCGGGGGCGGCGGCGAGGCCGATGGTGGCGCCGAGCGCAAGCGCCGGGGCCAGCAGGGCCTTGGTCATCCTGCTGAGCGTACGTGTTGCCATGGTGTCCCTTCCATGGGTGGGGGGAATTGCGGGGGGAGCTACCGCGGCCCCAGGGTGAGGACGCGGTCTTCGCCGGCGACCAGGTCGAGCGGTTCGGCGCCGGCGGAAGTCCGGAGTTCGATGCGGCGGGTCCGGGTGGGGCGGATCACCGCGGTCGCTTGTTGTGGGGTCCAGGTGAGGTCGAGCTCGGCGCCGAAGCGTGCACGTACGCCTCGGAGGCGGCCCGCCGGGCACATCGCCGGGAGCGCGGGCAGCAGCACCAGGCGGTCCGGCGTCGACTGCACGAGCATCTCCAGCAGTACGGCGGGCAGGGTGTGCGCGGCGTCCGCGTTGTAGACGTCGCGGTTCGGGTAGTGCGCGCTCATCAGCGAGGCGTGGAAGAAGTCCCCCTGGAGGACCTCGCCGAGGGCGTGCGCGACCCGCTCGCCGTCGCGCAGCCGGGCCGCGACGAGGGCGTGGTGCAGATGGCCATGGGCCGAGTCGTTCTCGGAGCCGCGCAGTTCGAGCGCGCGATGGGCCGCGGCGGCGAGGTCCGGGGTGTCGTACGGGTTGATCTCGTCGAGCGGCCAGACGCCGTAGAGTTGACTGAGGTGACGGTGGTCGTACGTATCGTCGAGACCGGGCCAGGCCCATTCGGCGAGGGCGCCGTCGGCGTTGACGCGGTGGGGCGGGAGGCGGTCGGCGAGCGCACGCCAGCGGTTCGCCCCCTCGGGTTGGTCGGGGTGGTACTCGGCCGCTGTGAGCAGGGCATGGCGGGCCGCGGAGAGGTCCATGGCCGCGTTGATCGCGCCCCAGCTCGCGTTCGCCGGCCGGTTCTCCGGCGAGTAGGAGGGGACGACGACCAGCTGCCCCTCGGCGTCGGTGCGGGTGAGGAAGTCCTCGTAGAACAGGGCGATTTCGGCGAGGACGGCAGCCGTGCGCGGATCGCGCGTGCCGCTGGTCTCGTCGTGGTCGACGAGCGGCTTCAGCAGCCAGTCGGCGCCCGCCGTCCACAGATGCAGCGGGTACTCGCGGCTGAAGTGATACGTCAGACCGGTCTCGCCGTCGGAGTGGGGCGGGGCGACCACACCCCGCGCGCCGAAGATCGCCCGGGCGTTCTCCCGCCAGTCGGCGAGCTGACCGTGGATCAGCGCGGCATGCGCCTCGGTGACTTCGGGGAGAGCGGCGGCCGCAGCGGAGGCGGTCTGGAGGTTGAGGTTGGCGTCGTTGGTGAACGCCCCCGCCCAGGCCGTGTTCCAGTCGCCGGTCCACAGACCGACGAGGCGGGGCGGGAGCATGCCGGCGGAGGAGAGCAGGTGGTAGCGGCCGGCGGCGAAGAGGCGTTCGAGGAGGGCGGGGCTGTCGGGGCGGCGGATGAGCTCGGAGCCGGGGAGAACCCGCTCGGCGGGGTCGGCGCCGAGGTCCAGGGCGACCCGCTCGTAGGCGGTGCGGTGGAGCGCGGTGTGGCTGTCCAGCAGCCGGATGTACGCGTCCGGACCGCCCGGCAGCAGGGCGCGCAGGGCGTGGGAGAAGGCCACCGCGTCCAGTTCACCGGTGTGCCGTACGACACGGGTCAACAGGAGCGCGGACTCCGCCCCGGTGACCCGGATGCCCGGCGGGGCGAGCTCTGTACGGCCACCCCTGACCGCGACGATGGTGACTCCGGTGTAGGCCCGGTCGCTGTCCGGGTAGCGGGCGCGGAGGGTGAGCAGGGCGCCCTCCGCGGTAAGGACCGAGCCGTGGCCGACGGCGAGCCCGTCCGGTGCCCCCGGGAGCCGGTGGTCAAGGGTGATGTCCAGGTCCGGGCCCATGACGTGCTGGACGATCACGTCGTCCGCACGCGAGACGAACACCCGGCTGCGCCCGCCCTCGTGCACCACCTCGACGACGCCCGTCCTGAAGTCCACCGAACGGCGGTACCCACGCCACTCCCCCGCCGGCCGCCGCAACCGCACCTGAAAAGCCGGATGGAAGTGCTGCACCCACTGCAACTCGCGCCCGTCCGTGAAACCCTCGGCGGCGGTGACCTCCCCGGCGAGCAGCCTGTCCTGTAGCGAGGCAAGTCGATCGGCGAGACGTGGCGGCTTGGCGTGTTCGCCGCCATTGGGTCGTACGAGGGTGTGGTGGGTGACGATGACACGGTCGTCGTTCGGGTCGCCGAACACCATGGCGCCGTGCCGTCCGTTGCCGCTCAGGAAGGCGTCCTCCCAGCGGGCGGCGGGGGCCGGCTCCCAAGTGCCGTGCGGTGTGTACGCGGTGGTGGTCATGGCCTGAGCACCGCCACGCCGTACCGGCCGAGCGACAGCGAACCGGTGACCTGGGCGCCCGTGAGCAGATCCCGGTGCGTGCCCGGTACGTCGACCGTGACCTCGTCCCTGCCGTGGTTGAGCACGAAGAGCACCTCGCCCCGCCGCACCGCCTCGACCCCGTCGGGCAGCCCGTCGAGCACCGGCCGCACCCCCGTGTCGGCCGCCACCCGCGCCAACAGCCGGCGCAGCTCGGCTGGTTCGGGCAGCGTGGAGACGTACCAGGCACGCCCCTTCCGCAACACCGCCGGAAGGCCGTCGAGTTCACCGACCTTGTACGGGACGACCTCGTCCGCGTCCCCCGCCGCTTCGATCTCCTCGGACCACAGGGTCCCCCGGAAGCCGTCGCACTCGACGGTCTCCCCCGGGTCCAGCGGCCACCACTCGTGCAGCGTCCGGATCCCGAACAGCTCGCGCAGCCGTACGTCCATGCCGCCGGTCCGTACGCGGTCGTCCTCGTCGGCGATCCCGGTCAGGAAGCCGCAGACGAGGGTGCCGCCGGAGCGTACGTACGCGAGCAGGTTCTCGATGGCCGCGTCCGTGAGCAGGTACAACTGCGGTACGACGACGAGCCTGTACGCCGACAGATCGTGCTCGGGGTGGGCGAACGCGGTGGTGAGGTGCGCCTCCCAGAGGGCGCTGTGCCAGGACCGTACGACCTGGGGGTGGTCGACCTCGGAGGACAGCCGTCCGTCCTGCGAACCGGCCCACCAGGAGTGCCAGTCGAACAGCACCGCCACATCCGCGTCGATGTGATGTCCCGTCACTTCATCGCCGATGGCCGCGAGTTCGGCGCCGAGCTGCTTGACCTCCTGGTACGTACGCCCCTCCTCCCCCGCGTGGCTGACCATGCCCGAGTGGAACTTCTCCGCGCCCTGCCGGGACTGCCGCCACTGGAAGTAGCAGACGGCGTCCGCCCCCCGGGCGACGGCCTGGAGGGACCAGAGGCGGTTGAGGCCGCGGGGCTTGGGATGGTTGACGCCGCGCCAGTTGACGGAGCCGGCGGCCTGCTCCATGAGCATCCACGGGCCGCCGCCCGCCTGGGAGCGCGTCAAGTCCTGCACCAGCGCCCCGCTCTGGGCGCCCAGCGGGTCGCGCGGATCCGGGTAGAGGTCGACCGAGACGACGTCCTCCTCCTCGGCCCACCGCCAGGCGTCCTGGCCCACCCACATCGGCATGAAGTTGGTGGTCACCGGGATGTGCGGGGTGTGCCGGCGGACGATGTCGCGTTCGAGGACGTAGCACTCCAGGAGCGCGTCGGACGTGAAGCGCTTGAAGTCCAGCACGTGGCTCGGGTTCTTCATGTAGTGGGCGCGGCGGGGCGGCAGGATCTCGTTCCAGTCGCCGTAGCCCTGGCTCCAGAAGGCCGTCCCCCAGGCCTCGTTGAGGGCGTCGAGCGTGTCGTACCTCCGCCGGAGCCAGCCGCGGAAGGCGGTCGCCGCCTCGTCGCCCCAGTCGTAGGTGCAGTACTCGTTGTTGATGTGCCACATCGTGAGCGCCGGGTGGCAGCCGTAGCGGGCGGCGAGGTCCTCGGTGATGGCGGCGGCGTAGCGGCGGTAGGTGGCGCTGGAGTGCGCGAAGTGCTGGCGGGAACCCCACCACTCGATCTGGCCGTTCTCGTCGCGGGGGAGCGTCTCCGGGTGGAGGCGGCCCATCCACGGCGGTGGGGACGAGGTGGGGGTGGCGAGGACGACGCCGATGCCGTTCTCGTGCATCAGGTCCATGAGCCGGTCCAGCCAGCCGAAGTCCCGCTCCCCCGGGCGGGGTTCGAGTTTCGCCCAGGAGAAGACGCCGAGCGTGACGGAGTTGACGTCGGCCGCCTTCATGAGGCGTACGTCGTCCTGCCAGACCTCCTCGGGCCACTGCTCGGGGTTGTAGTCGCCGCCGAAGAGGATGCGGCCGCGGGTGGCGTCGTTCAGGCTCGGCATCGGCTGCGTGGGGCCTGGCATCAGACCGGCTCCCCGTACTGGATGCCGCGCCCGTTCGTGGCCAGGTACACGCGGCCGTAGACACGCGGGTCGCCGATGATGACCTCGCCGGTCCAGCCCCACTGGTGGGCGTCGTCGTTGACGCGGGTCCAGGTCTTCGCGCCGTCGTCGGAGCGGTAGACGGCGGTGATGGCCTCCGTCGAGCCGACCTGGTAGATCGCCGGGTAGTCGGCGCCGTCGGCGGCCTTGCCGAAGCCGAGGGTGTACGAGGCCCAGCAGCTGTCGATCTTCGAGAAGGCGGCCCCGCCGTCGGTGGAGCGGTACAGCCCGTTCCATTTCGTTGAAAGCCACAGGTCACCGGCGCGGTCGGGCGCCGCGACCAGCTTGAACTGGCTGTCCCCCTTGGGCAGTCCGGTCGCACGGGCGGTGAAGGAACGGCCACTGTCAGTGCTGGCGTATAGCGTTCCTGTGTCGGTGTCGAATGCGTAGAAGAGCGTCGAGTCGGCCGGGTCGGCGACCGGCGTGGCGCCCTTCGGGAAGGAGGAGACCTCGGACCAGGTCGCGCCGTTGTCGGTGGAGCGATGCGCCGCGTACTTCGTGCCGTCCCAGTGCACGAAGGACCACAGCAGCGCGCTGCCGTCGGCGTTGGTGGCGATCGGCCCCGGTGCGCTCTTGGCGATGTCGGGCTGGGCCTCGAAGGGCGCCCAGGTCTGCCCGCCGTCGTTGGAGTAGGCGCCGTTGCCGTGGTCGCCCCAGCCGGTGCGGACCACGTACGACGGCTTCGCCGAGGCCTGCGCGAGTCCCGTCGCCGACCCGAACACGGGGTTGGTCGCCATGCCGCGCGACGGAGACGCCGTGAGCCGCTCGTGGTACATCGTGCCGATGTCCCCGAGTCCGCTGATCAGGTGCGCCTCCCCGGCCGGGGGCGAGATCAGCTGGCGCACGGCCGTCTCCTCCAGGCCCCGGATCTGCGGCGCCCAGTTCTTCAGGTCACGGGTGCCGTAGAGGGTGGCCCCGGTGCCGTACACGATGTGCTTCGAGTCGTACGGGTCGAGCGCGAGCGCCTGGATCCACCAGCCGAACTTCGGCTTGTCATTGCCCCACTTGAGGTAAGGAGTCTCGGATACGTCGAACACAGCGGAGTCCTTGAGGGACGTCCAGGTACGGCCACCGTCCGTCGAGCGGTACACGGTGTCGATGTCGGCCCAGCGGTTGTTGGTGGACACGACGACGGTGCCGGGGCGGCAGGCGTCGACGGCTACCCCGCCGTAGCCGAAGCTGTCGGTGGAACCTCCCCCACTCTCGGCTTCGCTCGAGCGGGAGGTGCCCCCATCCGTGGTGCCGCCCGGCTTCACCGGGGTCACCTCGGTCCAGGTGCCGGTGGTGGTGCGGAGCTTGTGCACACTGCCGTCGGACTGGCCGTTGGGGCCGGGCGCGTTGGCGTACGTCACGTACAGCTCGCGGGTGTGCTTGTCGTACGCGGCGCGGATCGGGACCTTGGCGGCAGCGCCGGTGGGCTGGCCGGGGACGGCCTCCCAGGTGGTGCCGTCGGTGGTGCGGTAGAGGTTCCTGGTCGCCGAGGTGCCGTCGCCGTCGCCCCAGCCGGCGTAGAGGGTGCGGCCCGCGGCGACGAGGAGGGTGACGCCCTGGCCAGTGGCGCTGTGGGCGGCCGGGAAGCCGGTCGCCGCCGCCCAGGTGGCGCCCCGGTCCGTCGACTTGAGCAGGCCGTCGTGTCTGGTGCCCAGCCACAGGGTGTCGCTGTCGCGGGGGTCGACCAGGAGACGCTCGCCCATGCCCCGGCCGTCCTCGTTGGCGCCGAGCTTCACGGTGAGGTCGGTACGGGCCCAGGTGGCGCCGCGGTCGTCGGAGCGGAGGATCGCGCCGTTGCCGGCCCAGGACTGGGCGTACGTGCCGAGGGCCAGGTAGAGGCGGTTCGGGTGGGCCGGGTCGATGGCGATGGCCTCCGTGCCGAGGAGGTTCCAGTCGTCCCAGCCGAGGTGGTCGGTCAGGGGGGTCCAGCGGGCCTTGCGGTCGTCCCAGCGGTAGGCGCCGCCGATGTCCGTGCGGGCGTAGGCGAGGCCACGGACCGTTGGGTGGAAGAGGACGCCGGTGATGAAGCCGGTGCCGCCCATTACTGCGTTGCGCCACCGGTAGCTTCCGGCTGACTCGGCGTTGGTGTCGGCCCCGGCTGCGTGGGCCGGGGTTGCCAGGGCGGGCAGCGTGGTGAGTGCGGCGGCGGTTGCGGTGCCGGCGAGTATGGAGCGGCGGCTCGGCTGGGGCGTGCGCATGACATACCTCGTTGTTCTGTGGGGGTGCGGGATGGGTCGCCTGAGAGCTCGGTCGGTACGGTTCGTTGGCGGCTGCGGGTGGTGGGGGCTGGTCGCGCAGTTCCCCGCGCCCCTTGGCGGCATGGGTCGCGCCCGGGGCTTTTAAGGGGCGCGGGGCTGTATCGATATGCGGCTCCGCCGCGTGGGCGCGAGCAACCACAACGAACCCGCAGCCGCCCAGCCACCCGAACCCCCGAGCGATTAGGCGCCCCGGTCAGCCCTTGACCGCGCCGGTGAGCATGCCCTTCTTGAAGTGCTTCTGGACGAAGGGCGAGAGGACGGCGACCGGGAGCAGCGCCATCACCATGACCGCCATCTGGATGGCGAGCGGGGAGAGTTGGCCGGTGTTGATCTGGGCGGAGAGGCCGACGGGGCGTTCCTGTTTCTGGACGAGCTGGATCATGACGTTCTGCAGCGGCATCATGTCCTGGTCGGTCAGATAGATGGACGCGTTGAACCATGCGCTCCAGTAACCGACCGCGTAGAACAAGGCGATGACCGCGAGGACCGCCCGGGAGAGCGGCATCACGATCTTCCACAGGATCCGCCAGTCGCCGGCGCCGTCGATGCGGGCGCTGTCGATGAGTTCCGGTGAGATGCCCATGAAGAACGAGCGCAGGACCAGGATGTTGAAGACGCTCACGGCGCTGGGCAGGATCAGCGCGGCGTAGGTGTCGGTGAGGCCGAGGGCCTGGACCAACAGATACGTCGGGATCAGACCCGCGCCGAAGAACAGGGTCGCGAGCAGCGTCATCAGGATCCAGCGGTGGCCGAGCGAACCGGTGCGGGAGAGGCCGTAGGCGCACAGCACCGAGACGGTCATGCTGAACAGGGTGCCGACGAGGGTGACGCCGATGCTGACCAGCGCGGCCTTCTGGACCTGGCCGCCGCCGAGGAGTTCCTGGTAGGCGATGAAGGTGATGTCCTTGGGGATCACCACCAGGCCGCCCTCCGCGTCGATGGTCTTCTTCGACGAGAGGCTGGTGACGATGACGATCCACAGCGGGAAGAGGATCGCGAAGCAGGCCAGCGAGAGGACCAGGCCCTTGCCCGCGAGGCCGGCCTTGGACGGCTCCTCCTCCCACACCGGCCGGGGCGGTGCCCCCCAACCGCTCGGCTCGCGCGGGGAGTCCGCGGCCGCCGAGGACGGCTCGGGCTTGTCGAGGACGGTGGTCATTTCTTGTACACCCCCTGCTCACCCATGAGATGGGCGACCTTGTTGGCGGTCAGCACGAGTCCCAGGCCGACCACGCCCTTGATGAGACCGGCGGCCGCGGCGTAGCTGAAGTCCTGGTTGCGGATGCCGTTCCACCACACGTAGGTGTCGAGGACCTCGGCGGCGTCGAGTCCCACCGCGTCGCGTTGCAGCAGGAGTTGCTCGAAGCCGACGGTGAGGGCGTCGCCGACGCGGAGGACGAGGAGGAGGGCGATCACCGGGCGCAGGGCGGGCAGGGTGACGTGCCACATGCGGCGCCAGCGCCCGGCACCGTCCATGGCGGCGGCCTCGTACAGGTCGTTGGAGACCGAGGAGAGCGCGGCGAGGAAGACGATGATGCCCCAGCCGGCGTCCTTCCAGATGGTCTCGACCGTGACCAGGTACCTGAAGAGCTCGGGATCGGTCATCAGGTCGAAGCCCTGGTGGCCGTGGTCGGCCAGGGTCTGGGCGATGATGCCGGCGCCGCCGAAGATCTGCTGGAAGACGGTGACGACGAGGACCCAGGAGAAGAAGTGCGGCAGGTACATGATCGCCTGGGCGATCGCCCGGACCCGGGGCCTGAGCACGCTGTTGATGAGCAGCGCGAGCAGGATCGGGACCGGGAAGTACAGCACGAGTTGGAGGAAGAACAGGACGAACGTGTTCTGCACCGCGTGCCAGAAGGCCGAGTCGGCGAGGACCCTCTCGAACTGCTCCAGCCCGATCCAGGGGCTCTCCAGCATGGCGACGAAGCCGTTGTCACTGAGGTAGGGGTCGTAGTCCTGGAAGGCGACCACGTTGCCCAGGATCGGTATGTAGTTGAAGAGCAGGATCAGCAGGAACGCGGGCAGGGTCATCAGGATCAGCGTGCGGTCGCGCCGGAAGCGCTGCCGCAGGCTCACCTTGCCCGTGGGGGCGAACCCCGCCTTGCGCCGCTCCGGTCGGCTCTTCTTCCGGGCGCCGGCGTCGCCGCCGGCGCCCTCCGCGTTCTCCCCCGGCTTGTCCGCCTCGGCCCTGCTCCGAGGCACCGTGCTGTGGGACACGGCGTTCTCCTTGCCTCGGTCCCGGTTCAGCTCGCCGAGCCGGTGTCGTCGAGCAGCTTCTTGTACCAGTCGCGCAGGTCGTCGCCGCCCTGGCTCTTCCAGTCGGACACTGCCTGCTGGACGTCGCTGATCTTCTTGCGGCCGCGTACGACGTCGTCCTCGAGCTGCTCGAAGTCGTTGGCGAGGTTGGTCCAGCGGGTCGGCTCGGTGATGGTGAGACCGTAGAAGGAGGACTTCTTGGTGAAGGCACCCATGCGCTGCTGCCACTCGACCATCAGCTTGGTGATCTCGGGCAGGTCGGGGTAGGCGACGAACGCGGCCGGGTCACCGGTGTAGTCGAAGGCGCCGTTCACCTCGTTCACGCCCTGGGTGGTCTTGATGGGCAGCCCGTCCTTCCGCTCGAAGTCGGTGCCCTCGACGCCGTACTGCGTGAGCATGCGCTCCTTGGTGCCGTACGGCGCGGCGCAGTAGTTGGCGATCGCGAGGAAGTCCTTGATCTGCTGCTTCGTCGCCTTCTTGCTGACGAAGGTGAAGATGTTGGAGGGCTGGGTCGCCCACAGGGTGGGGTCACCGCCGTCGGCGCCGAAGATGTCGAAGGCGCCCATCTCGAAATCGCTCTTCTGGGTGCGCTGTTCGGAGGTCTTGCCGTACCAGTAGCCGATGTCACCGTTGAAGACGAGGCTCTGCCCGGAGCCGAACCGGTTGGCCGCGTCGCCCTGGACCGCCTTGGCGTCCGGGTGGACCACGTCGGCCGCGTACAGCTTCCGCGTCCACTCCAGCGCTTCGAGGTACTCCTCGGTCTCGATGCGGTTGATCATCTTGCCGTCGACCAGGTTCCACCACAGCGCCTTCTCGCCGCCGTTGAGGACGCTGAAGATGTTGAAGGCCGTCCACTTCATGTCGTCGCAGGCCCACACCTTGGCCTTGGCGCTGGTCGCCTCCTTCGCCCACGACAAGAACTCCTCGGGCGTGCCCGGGAGTTCGTAACCCTTCGCCTCGAAGATGTCCTTGCGGTAGAACGGCACGATGTTCGGGACGTACGAGCCGGGCATCGGGATCGCGCGGAGCTGGCCGCCGAAGATGGCGCGCTGCCAGGCGTCGGTGGGGACCGCGGCGAGGTTCGGGTAGTCCTTGACCTTGTCGCCGGAGAGGTACGGGCCGAGGTCGGCGAACTTGGCGTTGATGGCGCTGGGTATCTTGCCCATCAGGTTCCAGCCCGGTACGACCACCGCGTCCGGAATCTCGCTGGAGGCGAGGACCGCGCCCAGCTTCTCGTCATAGGTGTTGCCGTCCTGGTTCTGCCAGGTCACCTCGACGCCGATGGCCTCGTTCATGGCCTTGTAGTACGGGTTGTCGCCCTTCGGCGGGGTGCCCCAGAACGGCGCCATGATCTTGAGCTTGCCGCCGCTGCCGAGCTTCTCCGGGACCGAGGTCTTGAGGTCGGCCGTGGCGATCGCCGTGCTGAAACCGGCCGCCGAGCCGTTCTTCGCCGGGATGTCGGGCGCGACGACGTTCGACGCGACGAACGTCGGAAGGATCTTCGCGGCGTCCTTCCCCGAGGTCGTGCCGTCCTTGCGGCCCTCCTGTGAGCCGCCGCAGGCGGACAGCAGGGGCACACCCCCCGCCACTACGGCGGCGGCGACCGCCGTGGAGGCGAGGAAGCTTCTCCGGCTGGGCGCGGCGGAGGCGGCGGAGTTCGGCGTCATTGCGTCAACCCTTCGTGGCGCACACCAGGACACCCGGCGGTGGCCGTCGGCTGCGGTGTCGTGAGTGGAACTGGCTGTGCTGAAGCGGGTGAACATCGGAGGGATGTGAGCACGCGAAGCGTTCCCTCCGTTGTCGAAGCGCTTCGATGTTGCTGCGAGGTTAAGTGAACGACCGAGGGTGCACAAGGGTCGATTCCGAGATTCCTCGGAGGTATGAAGGATCGGAACCACTGCTTCCGATCCGGGATATCACCGTCTTTATGACGGTGGGGAAACGGATCTGTTGCGCCTTGGTCTCTTGACACCCACCCCTCGGTCGAATGAGCATCGAAGCGCTTCGAAAGCGCCTCGCCGCTCCACCGCAAAGGGATCCCCACGTGACCGCACAGACGCCGCCCACGCCGCCTTTCCGCGATCCGCAGCTGCCGCTCGCGAAGCGCATCGACGATCTGCTCCAGCGGCTCACCCCCGACGAGAAGGTCGCCTTCCTGCACCAGTTCGCACCCGCCGTCGACCGCCTGGGGATCGCCGCCTTCCGCACCGGGCAGGAGGCCCTGCACGGCGTGGCCTGGATGGGCCCCGCGACGGTGTTCCCGCAGGCCGTGGGGCTCGGAGCGACCTGGAACGAGGATCTCGTACGCCGCGTCGGCGAGGTGGTGTCCACCGAGACCCGCGCCATGCGCGCCCGCGACGACCGCGTCGGCCTCAACGTCTGGTCCCCCACGGTGAACCTGCTGCGCCACCCCCTGTGGGGCCGCAACGAGGAGGGCTACTCCGAGGACCCCAAGCTGACCTCGGCGATCGCGACCGCGTACACCCGTGGCCTGCGCGGCGACCACCCCGCGTACTGGCGCACGGCCCCCGTCCTCAAGCACTGGCTGGCGCACAACAACGAGACCGGCCGCGACGTCACGTCCTCCTCGGTCCGCCCCCGCGTCCTGCACGAGTACGACCTGCGCGCCTTCCGCGAGACGGTCGAGGCGGGCGCGGTGGCCGGTGTGATGCCCGCGTACAACCTGGTCAACGGGCGTCCCAACCACGTCTCGCCCTATCTGTCCGAGCACCTTCGCGCCTGGACCGACGAGCACCTGCTGGTCTGCTCGGACGCGGGCGCGCCCTCGAACCTGGTCGACTCCGAGCACTACTTCGACACCCACGAGGAGGCGACCTCCGCCGCGATCCGCGCCGGCGTCGACAGCTTCACCGACCACGGCACGGACAGCTCGAAGATCGTCGGACGAATCCAGGGTGCCCTCGCGCAGGGCCTGCTGAGCATGGACGACATCGACGAGGCGGTCCGCCGTCAGCTCTCGGTCCGCTTCCGCCTCGGCGAGTTCGACCCGGAACAGGACCCGTACGCCGGCACCAAGGACTTCGACACCCCGGCCCACCGCGCCCTCGCCCAGGAGGCCGCCGAGCAGGCGGTCGTCCTGCTGAAGAACGAGGGCGGCCTGCTGCCGCTGGCCGGGGACGCCCGGATCGCGGTCGTCGGCCTCCTCGCCGACGAGTGCAAGCTCGACTGGTACAGCGGCACCCTCATCCACCGGTCCACACCGCTGGAGGGCCTGTACGACCGGTTCGGCGCCGAGCGCGTGACATTCGCGGAGGGCGTGGACCGCGTACGCCTCAAGGCGTTGTCGACCGGCGCGTATCTGTCCGTGCCAGAGGCCGCCGACGCCACCGACGAGGTGCGCGGCGCGCAGGGCGCCCTCGACCCCGCGCTGCTCGCCGGCCGCACGGACCTGCCGCCGCTCACCACCGGCCCGGCCGGCACCGACCTCGCGCTGATCGACTGGGGCGAGGGCGTGCTCACCTTCCGAGCGCCGGACGGCCGGTACCTCTCGGTCGCCGAGGACGGCCATGTCCGCGCGGCCGCCGACCAGCCGGGCGGCTGGGTGGTCCAGGAGACCTTCCGCCTGGAGCCCTCCGAATCCCATGCGAACGGTCACCTCCTCAAGCACACAGGGACAGGCCGGTACGTCACTGTCGCCGCCGGCGGCGTAAAGGTTGCCGACGAGAACGACGCGAATCCGGAAGTCTTCGAGCTCATCGTGACCCAGCCCGGCGAGGAGGCCGTGACCAGGGCCGCCGCCGCGGCCGACGTGGTCGTCGTGGTCGCGGGCAACGACCCGCACATCAACGGCCGCGAGACCGAGGACCGCCCCGGCCTGGCCCTCCCGGCCCACCAGGAGCGGCTGCTGCGCGCGGCCCGCGCCGCCAACCCGAACACGGCCCTGGTCCTGGTCTCGGCCTACCCCTACACGGTCGACCACGCCGACCTGCCATCCGTGCTGTGGACCGCGCACGGCGGCCAGGCCGCGGGCACCGCCCTGGCCCGCGTCCTCGCCGGCGACGTCTCGCCCGCCGGCCGCCTCCCGCAGACCTGGTACGCCTCCGACGCGGACCTCCCCGATCTCCTCGACTATGACGTGATCGACGCCCGCCAGACGTATCTGTACTTCGAGGGCACCCCGCTGTTCCCGTTCGGCCACGGCCTGTCGTACGCGGAGTTCGCGTACGAAAACCTCGCCGTCCACGCGGGCGAGGATGAGCTGACGGTCTCGTTCACCGTCACCAACGCGAGCGGGGTGAGCGCCGACGAGGTCGCCCAGCTCTACGTCCGGGCCGTGGAGCCCTCGGTCCCGCGCCCGCGCCGCGAGCTGCTCGGCCACCGCCGCGTCACCCTCGCCCCCGGCGCCTCGACGGAGCTGACCTTCCGGCTCCCGCAGTCCGCCCTGGAGTTCTGGGACGTGGCGCACGGCAGGTGGCATCTGGAGCCGGGCGCGTACGAGCTGCTGATCGGCGCGTCGAGCGAGGACATCCGCCTCCGTACGACCGTCGACGTCGAGGGCGACCCGGTCGCCCCCCGCCCGGTCCTCGAACGCGGCCTCGACGCGGCGGACTTCGACGAACAGCGCGGTACGGAGATCGTCGACCGCGCGAAGGCGTCGGGCGACGCGGTGACGCCGACGGGCGGTGAGTCGGGTGAACTGATCTTCCGCGCCTGCGACTTCGGCCCGGCCGTCACCGAGGTGACGGTGGAGGTAGCGGGCGCGGGAAGCGTCGAGTTCTCCCTCATCGGCGGCCCGGTCCTCGCCACCCTGACGCTCGACGGACCCACCGGCGACGCGTACGACCCGTACACGTACACCACCCTCCGCGCCGGCATCGAGGCCGCCGGCGTGCACGACGTCCACCTCAAGCTGCGCGGCCCACTGCGGCTCGCGCGCGTCGGCTTCTCCGGTTGAGGGTCCGGAAGCAGGCCGACACACACAGAAGGGGCCCGGCACCGGAAGGCATCGGTGCCGGGCCCCTTCATCCCGGGATCCGACCCCAGATTACATGAAAATGATTGTCACAAGCTAGGGGTCGGGCTGCTTTGGTGTCAGAGGGCGAGCCCCGTCAGCACCATGACCCGCTCGTACGTGTAGTCGTCCATCGCGAACTTCACGCCCTCGCGCCCGACACCGGACTGCTTGGCGCCGCCGTACGGCATCTGGTCGGCGCGGTAGGAGGGCACGTCGCCGATGACCACGCCGCCGACCTCCAGCGCTCGGTGGGCGCGGAAGGCGGTCTGCAGGTCGCGCGTGAACACCCCGGCCTGGAGGCCGTACTTGGAGTCGTTGACGGCGGCGAAGGCCTCGGCCTCTCCGTCCACCTTCCGCACGGTGAGGACGGGTCCGAAGACCTCCTCGCAGGAGAGGATGGTGTCGGCCGGTACGTCGGTGAGGACGGTCGGCGCGTACGAGGCGCCGTCGCGCTTGCCCCCGGTGAGCAGCTGTGCGCCCGCCTCCACGGCTTCCTGCACCCACGCCTCGACCCGCTTGGCGGCGTCCTCGCTGACCAGCGGCCCGACGTCGGTGGCGTCGTCGGAGGGGTCACCGGTGACCTGTGCCTCGACGGCGGCCACGATGCGGGGCAGCAGCCGCTCGTACACGGACGCGTCCGCGATCACCCGCTGCACGGAGATGCAGGACTGGCCGCCCTGGTAGTTGGAGAAGGTGGCGATTCGGTTCGCGGCCCAGTCGAGGTCCTCGTCGGAGGCATAGTCGGCGAGGACGACGGCCGCGCCGTTGCCGCCGAGCTCCAGCGTGCAGTGCTTGCGCGGCACCGAGTCCATGATCGCGTAGCCGACCTTCTCGGACCCGGTGAAGGAGATGACGGGCAGGCGGGGGTCCTGGACGAGGGCAGGCATACGGTCGTTCGCGACCGGCAGGATGCTCCAGGACCCGGCGGGGAGCGTGGTCCCGGTCTCGGCGAGCAGCTCACCGATGATCAGCCCGGCGAGCGGGGTGGCCGGGGCGGGCTTCAGGATGATCGGCACGCCGGCCGCGAGCGCCGGGGCGATCTTGTGGGCGCAGAGGTTGAGCGGGAAGTTGAACGGGGCGATGCCGAGGACGACGCCCTTGGGGAAGCGGCGTGTGAAGGCGAGCCGCCCCTGCCCTCCGAGGTCGGTGTCGAGCCGTTGCGCCTCGCCGCCGTTGAACCGCCGGGCCTCCTCGGCCGCGAACCGGAACACGGACACGGCGCGCCCGACTTCCCCTCGTGCCCACTTGATCGGCTTGCCGTTCTCGGCGGAGATCAGCCGCGCGATCTCCTCGGTCCGCTCGACGAGCCGCATGCTGACGTGGTCCAGCGCGGCGGCCCGTACGTGGGCCGGGGTCGCCGCGAACTCGTCCCGTACGGCGTACGCGGCGGCGACGGCCTCCTCGACCTGCGCGTCCGTCGGCACGCTCACCTCGCCGACGAGGCGGCCGTCCCAGGGCGAGGTGACGTCGAACGTGGTCTCACCGGTGGCCTGGCGGCCGGCGAGCCAGAAGGCGTGCGTGGCGGTCATAGTCGATCCCGGCCCTTCGGTGGGTTGGTCATCGCATTGGCTTCGCCTACACGGTAGGGCCGGGACGACGGGGGGTCGCTTGTCCGGGCTGTACGAGTCCCGCCGGGGGTTGCGCCGCTTTGGACTGGTGGCCCGGAGATTTTCGCCCCCGCCGCCCCTGCCCGTCCCATCCCTGAGGGCTGCCGCCCCCAGACCCCCGCTGGGGGATGAGGGAGTGGCTGCGGTTCGTTTGTACGTGACCGTTGAGTTGGGTTACTCGCGCAGTTCCCCGCGCCCCTTCAGGGGCGCGGGGCTGTGTCGATTTGCGGCTCCGCCGCGTGGGCGCGACAAGCCCCCACCTACCCGCACCCGCCAACGCACCGACTGAACCGAGCTCTTCCGCGGGGGTCGAAGGGGCGCAGCCCCTGGGGATGGGAATGGGCAGGGGCGGCGGGGGCGAAAAACGCCCTACTCCCCGGCCGCGGCGGTCGCCTTCAACGCCAGCCACAGCTCCATCCGCACATCAGGATCATCCAGCGACCGCCCCAGAATCTCCTCCACCCGCCGCATCCGATACCGCAACGTATGCCGGTGAACCCCGAGATCCGCCGCAGCCGCATCCCACTGCCCATGCCGCGACAACCACGCCCGCAGCGAGGCGACAAGATCCCCCCGCCCCGTCGCGTCATGCTCGCGCAGCGCCCGCAGCATGCCGTCCGCGAAAGCCCGCACCGCGTCATCGGCAAGCAGCGGCAGCACAGACCCGGCGGCAAGCTCCTCGTGCTCGACGAGGCACCGCCCCCGCCGCCGGGCCACGGACAACGCCTGCTCGGCCTGCTTGTACGCGGCCCCGGCCGCAATGGGCCCGGCGGGCGCGGACAGCCCGACGACGAGTTCCTCCTCCTCGACAGGAGCCGGAGCGGAGCCACCGCCGGCGGCCGAATCCCGCACCGCCGCCGCCCGCGACGCCTCGACCGCCACCGCGAACTCCCCACACGCAGCGACCGCAGCACCCCCATCCACCGCGAGCACGACGAGCCGCGACCCGTCCGGCACGACCAGCACCGCCTCCCCGGCCCGCGCGGCGGCGGCCTCGACGACCTCGGCGAGCTGCCCGAGCGGATCGGCGTGCGGATCGAGGCCGGCAAGCGCGGCGGCGGGGGCCGCCCTCCCACCCTCAGCGGGGGCGACCAAGCCCCCGGCCACCGCCCCCTCCACCCGCGCCCGCGCCGCCGACGCCGAGCCCGACTCCGCGAGGATCAGCCGGAACGGCGCGTCCAGCAGCTCGCCGTACAGATCCCCGGCAACGGCCCGCGCATGGTCGGACTCCCCTGCCAGCAGCATCCGCAGCACCGCCGCCCCGAGCCGCTGCTCGGCGGCGTGCAGCGGCCGCGACCGCTCCGTCGTCAGCGTCAGCAGCGCGATCGCGGAGTGGACGGCGTACCGCTCGGCGGTGCCGGGGGCCGCGGCGGTCCCGACGGCGAGCGCGGCGCGCGCCCGGCGCCCGGTGCCGAGGGAGTGCAGTTCGACGCGGTCCTCGCCGCCGACGACCGCGCTGGCCGGCGCGGGCCGGTCCCGCAGCCGCTCGACATCGGCGGTCAGCCGCCCGGCGCGCCGCTCCGCCCACTCGGGCGCCACCGCGACGACGGCGCCGGAGGCGTCGTACAGGGCGGCCCACCCGTCGACCTGCGCGGCGAGCGCGGCGACGAGCCCCTCGGGGCCGTCGTTGAGCGCCTTCCTGGTGAGTTCCCGCTGGGCGGCGAACCCGGCTGTAACGGCCCGGTACTGGTCGGCGGAGATGGCGGCCGACACCGCTTTGCTGATGGCGAGGAAGGGCGTGCGCCGGGGCACTTCGAGCAGGGGCAGCCCCTCCCCCTCCGCCGCGTCGACGAGCGCCTGGGGGATCTCCTCGTAGTGCACGCCGACCGCGAACCCGAGCCCGACGACCCCGGCCCCCACCAGCCGCCGTACATAGCGCCGCATGGCCTCCGGTTCCTCCGCGTCGAGCTTCAGCGCGGTGATCAGCAGCAGCTCGCCGCCCTCCATGTACGGCACGGGATCGGCGAGCTCGCTCGCGTGCGCCCAGCGGACCGGTACGTCCAGGCGGTCGGCGCCCGCCCGCACGGTCAGCTTGAGCGCGGAGTGGTGGACGAGCGAGGCGAGCGTCGGGGGCATGGGGACCTTCAGATCTCGGATCAGCGTGAGGACGTCTCAGTGCCAGGACGTCTCGTTGCCAGGGCATCCTGTGTCGGGACGTTCTTGGCCGCAGCGTATGAACGACCTGTGTCGATTCTGCCTCACCGTACGGGTCACCGGGGGCACTCGCTCCCGGATTGCCCTGTTCAGCTCCTCAGGTCCACCAGCAGCGGCGGCGCGTGCTCGCCCCGTACGTCCGTCAGGGAGAGCACCGCGTGGCCCGGTGGCACCCCGTGCGCCAGTTCGGACGCCGACCAGCGCTCCCGCTCGACCTGCCGTACGGTCACGGCCCGGGCCGTCGGCGCGTGGCCGGTGATCACCCGGCGCAGCGCGTGCCAGGCCTTGCCGGCCGGGGAGTCGGCGATGATCTGCCGGTCCGTGACGTCCCGCGCCTCGGTCCACTCCTTGCCCCAGACCTCGGCGAAGTCCTGCCCGTCCCACGGGGTGAGCCCGGACAGCGCCATCCGGCACCCGGTGGCGCCGAGCAGCGGCCCACGCAACGGGCGGGGCACGTCGTCGAGGGTGCGAAGGGTGAGCACGGTCCCGGCGTTGGCGGATCGCAGCCGCTGGATGCCGCGTACGGCTTCCGGGGTCACGACGCCCGTCGCGTCGTCCAGTACCAGGCAGGCGAACAGCGACCGGTCCTCCCGTACCGCCACGCTCGCGGTGAACTGCGCCAGCACCAGCCGGGCCAGGATGCGCGAGGCGTCGGCGTGGCCGCGTTCGGGCAGGTCGATCCGGACCCGTACGGGGTGGTCGAGCGCCCGGAGGGAGAACGGCCGGGACTGTCCGGAGGTGTCGAAGAACCCGGCGAAGGCGGGCCGGTCGAGGAGCGCGACCCGGTCGGCCAGCACGGAACCGACGTCCCCGGGATGCCCCAACTGCCGCTCCCTCGCGTCCAGTTCCCGCAACAGCGAGTCCTGCCCGGCGTCCTGGAGCCCCTTGCGCAGCTCGCCCAGCGGGCCGGGCGCGCCGTCCAGCAGCTGGCGCAGCTGCGGTACGGAAGGGAAGCGGCCGTGCACGGCCCGGAAGGGTCCGAGGAGCTGGGCGAGGACGGTGGTCGAGCGCCGGCTGTCGCCGCCGGGGTGCGGGTCGGTGAGGTCACCGACCAGTGCCTCGGCGAGGACGGCGGCGGCCTCGTCGGGGTCCGTGGTCCCGCCGTAGAGGTCGAGGTCGTAGACCGATTCCGGGTTTCCGATGCGTACGACGACGTCGTAGGCGTCGGCCGGTCCGAGTCCGGCGCCCGCCGCGCCCACGACCACCACCGCCGCCCGTCCCGCCAGCGCGTGCAGACACAGCGACTCGGCGATGGGCCACACCACTCCCCCGGTCTTCCCGGAGCCGGCGGGCCCGACGGCCAGCAGGGAGGTGGCGAGCAGCTCGGGGCCCAGGGCGAGGCCCGTGCCCCGGTAGGCGTACGGGTTGCGCGGGTCGTCGGCCGTGGCGCCCAGCCGGACCTGCCCGGTGACCATGTCGTGCTGGGCGAGGCGGCCCGGCAGGTCCCGCTCCCCGGAGGGGTGCAGACAGGCGGCCGCGCCGTCCTTCACCACGGCACCGGTGAAGGTCGCGAGGCTGTGCCGCCCACTGCGTACGCCCTGCCAGGCACGCATGATCCGGGCGTGGTCGACGTCCCGCATGAGCCCGGCCCGCGCCTCGGCGACCAGCCGGTCGGCGGCTTCGGCGGCGCCGGCCTCCCTCAGCTGCGGCCAGGCCGCCGGGTCCTCCTGGGGCGGCGGTACGACCTGCCGTTCCTGGGGCTGCCGGAAGCGCGGGGCCCCGTAGCGGCGCCAGACCTCGCCCCAGCGGCCGAGGCGCCCGACACCGACCATGATCACCAGGGCGATGATCGTGTACCAGACATAGCTGAAGACCACAGAGGAGTACGAGCCGGGCGGCGCCCAGGAGTCGGGGACCATCGCGTACAGCGGCACCAGCCACCAGCCGCCGAGGTAGCCGTTCCAGAGCAGGGACCAGATCAGCCAGCCGACGAGGAAGGCGATCAGGGCGCCGCCGAGCAGCTGCCGGCCGGGGACGGTCTCGGGTTCCTCATCGGGCCGAGGTGTGTGCTTGAACCGCCACACACCGGGCGCCGCCTCCGGGCGTGGCGCCCGCAGCCAGGACAGGAAGGCGTTCCCGTCCGGCCTGGGCGGCGCCCCCGGTGTGCCCGTGGGCATGGGAGGCAGAGGGGGCGCTGTGGGCATCTCCGGCGACCCCGCCGGACGCGGCACAGGATTCGCATGCGTACCCCGCGCGTCCCGCGTCCCGTCGCTGTTCATCCCGCTTGCCCCCTGACCAGCCGTTCCGTCCACCATCAGCGAGCCAATCTAACGCTCCCGCAAGGGGAGTTCACCGTTTACCCGGCCGGGCGGGCCATGAAGCGGCCGGTCCGTGACCCGTCCGCCCCCGCTTCACCACCGACAACGCGCCATGTCCACCAAGGACAAGCGGCGCCGTCAACAACGCCCACATGGAGCATGCCCACCGCTCCTGTCCGGTCCTAGCCTGCGAGAAAAGAAGGCAAGCGTCCGCAAAGCCCCCATCCGTAGCACACCCCTCCGCAGAACCCCAGGAGCCTCGCATGACCGCACTTCCTCAGGAGCGCCGCGTCGTCACCGCCATCCCCGGACCGAAGTCGCAGGAGTTGCAGGCCCGACGTACCGCCGCGGTCGCGGCGGGGGTGGGCTCCGTGCTGCCGGTGTTCACCGCGCGCGCGGGCGGCGGGATCGTCGAGGACGTCGACGGCAACCGGCTGATCGACTTCGGCTCGGGCATCGCCGTGACGAGCGTCGGCGCCTCCGCCGAGGCCGTCGTCCGCCGGGCCTCCGCCCAGCTCCAGGACTTCACGCACACCTGTTTCATGGTCACGCCGTACGAGGGGTACGTGGCGGTCGCGGAGGCCCTCGCCGAGCTGACCCCGGGTGACCACGCCAAGAAGTCCGCGCTGTTCAACAGCGGCGCCGAGGCCGTCGAGAACGCCGTGAAGATCGCCCGGTCCTACACCAAGCGGCAGGCCGTGGTCGTGTTCGACCACGGCTACCACGGCCGCACCAACCTCACGATGGCGCTGACCGCCAAGAACATGCCGTACAAGCACGGCTTCGGCCCGTTCGCGCCCGAGGTCTACCGCGTGCCGGTGGCGTACGGCTACCGCTGGCCGACCGGCCCCGAGAACGCGGGCCCGGAGGCCGCCGCGCAGGCCATCGACCAGATCACCAAGCAGGTCGGCCCTGACAACGTGGCCGCGATCATCATCGAGCCGGTGCTCGGCGAGGGCGGTTTCATCGAGCCGGCCAAGGGCTTCCTCCCGGCCATCAGCAAGTTCGCCTCCGACAACGGCATCGTCTTCGTCGCGGACGAGATCCAGTCGGGCTTCTGCCGTACGGGGCAGTGGTTCGCGTGCGAGGACGAGGGCATCGTCCCGGACCTGATCACAACGGCGAAGGGCATCGCGGGCGGTCTGCCGCTCGCCGCCGTCACCGGGCGCGCGGAGATCATGGACGCGGCGCACGTGGGTGGCCTGGGCGGCACCTACGGCGGCAACCCGGTCGCCTGCGCGGGCGCCCTCGGCTCGATCGAGACGATGAAGGAGCTCGACCTCAACGCCAGGGCGAAGCAGATCGAGGGCGTCATGAAGCCCCGCCTCACCGCCATGGCCGAGAAGTTCGACGTCATCGGCGACGTCCGCGGGCGCGGCGCGATGATCGCGATCGAGCTGGTCAAGGACCGTACGACGAAGGAGCCGAATCCGGAGGCGACCGCTGCGCTGGCCAAGGCCTGCCACCAAGAGGGGCTGCTGGTCCTGACCTGTGGCACCTACGGCAACGTGCTGCGCTTCCTGCCGCCGCTCGTCATCGGCGAGGACCTGCTGAACGAGGGCCTCGACATCATCGAGCAGGCGTTCACCCGTATCTGAGTCCGCATACGAGTCTGTATGTGAGTCCGTATCCGATGCCGCCCCGATCCCGTCACTGAGCCCTCATCCGCACGGGGCGCATACGGAATCTCCCATCCGTCCCCGACGTCCCACGCTTCCCGGAACCGGAATCCGCACCCGGATTCCGGTCCCTGTGAATGAGGGTCAGAGGGAGTGAAGAAGGTGTGCAAGGTGCATGTCGGATCGCGTTTTCGCCTGTCGTCACCGCATCCCCTGCCGTAGGTTCTTCCCCAGATGAGAGATACACCCCGCCCACAGGGGACTGTGGGCGACACCGGGTCGGGGCCTCCCCAGCTTCGCCCTGGTCGTGCCCTCGCGCACACACCCGGAGCTTCCGGCTCCGGATCTCCTCACCGATCGGATGGTCGCGCGCCCCAAACCCCCCGGGGCGTGCGGCACACCGATCCGGACGGCCATCCCCGAACCACCCCCCCTGTTCGGGGATGGCCGACCTTCCTCCTCGCGCTTCTCTTCGGCCTTCCGGCCGCCCTCTTCGCGCTGATCACCTGGCAGGTCGTCGCGGCCGGCCCACTCGCCCGCGCGGACGAACGCCTCAGCGACTCCCTGGTCCACCGGGGCGCCCCCACCCAGTTCCTCGCCGACCTCGGCAACATCACGGTCGCCGTCCCGGTCCTGGCCCTCGTACTCGGCTACGTAGCCTGGCGTACGCGCACCACCGGTAGGGACCACTGGTGGCGGCCGTCCGCCGCCGCGGCCCTCCTCATGGCCGTCATACCGCTCTGGGTCATCCCACTGAAGGAGCTCATCGCCCGGTCGGGCCCGCCGATCATGGGCCCGGGCACGGGTTTCTACCCCTCCGGCCACACGGCGACCGCCTCCCTCGCGTACGGCGGTGCCGTGCTGTTGCTACTGCCCTGGCTGCGCGGCGTCCTCGTGCGCCGCGCGGTCGTCGTCATCGCGATCGTGGTGAACATCGGCGTCGGCTTCGGCCTGGTGCGCCAGGGCTACCACTGGCCGCTCGACGTGGTGGCGAGCTGGTGCGTGTGCGCGACGCTGCTCGCCTCGCTGTGGTGGTTCGGTTCGCGTCGCGGTTCCGGCTGACGTCAGACCTGCGGCCACACGCCCTAACGGTCCTCGTCCCCGGCCAGCCCCGCCGCCGCCTCGTGTATCGCCAGTTCGAGCAGCGCCGGGTCGGTGAGGGTGCCGACTCCGTCCGGCAGGATCAGCCAGCGGACGCCGCCGCTCTGCCGACCCGGGCACAGCACCACGATCCAGCATGAATGAGGGTGGTTTAGCTCGATCGTGTGATGGTCGGCTTCCTGGCTTGCAGCGCCCTGGGCCGTTCGGGCTAGGGTGATCGTGCGATCTGGGACGCCTGGTTACGGCGCCAGCGCGCGGGGCCCCCGCTCCACCGGAGTGATGGTTCGGGGCCTCCCCGTCGCCTCTGGCCGTACTCATCTGGCCAGGTCGTCAGGGAACCGACCTCCCGGGATCGGATCACGGACAGGATCCGTGTCGCCGCCCCGGGGTCGAGTACGTAGGGGACCAGTGCGCCCAAGACCGTTCGGGGCGTGCGGCTGAGCGGACTCACTCTTGCTCAGTCCACGGGAACGGTTGCGTTCCCGCTCCCAGCGGCAGGCCTCGGGATCCGGTGCTACGGATGCCAGCCACTCGACCGCCGTCTCGGGTATCGGTGATCGAGCAGGGCGTGCGCCTGTCCGCGAATGGCGCACGCCTGCTGATCACGCGTGCGCCTTCACGCCCTCTCCGGCTTGCGGGTCTCAGCTGTCGAAGCCCAGCCCCAGGCGGTCCATGGCCTTCAGCCACAGGTTGCGTCGGCCGGCGTGGGAGTCGGCGCGGGCCAGGGACCACTTGGTGAGGGCGATGCCGGTCCAGGCGAACGGCTCGGGCGGGAACGGCAGCGGCTTCTTGCGGACCATCGCCAGCTCGGTGCGTTCCGTGCGCTCCCCCGCGAGCAGGTCGAGCATGACGTCCGCGCCGAACCGCGTCGCGCCCACGCCGAGCCCCGTGAAGCCGGCCGCGTACGCGACCTTGCCGTGGTGGGCGGTGCCGAAGAACGCCGAGAAGCGCGAGCAGGTGTCGATCGCGCCGCCCCAGGCGTGGGTGAAACGGACGCCCTCCAGCTGCGGGAAGCAGGTGAAGAAGTGCCCGGCGAGCTTGGCGTACGTCTCGGGCCGGTCGTCGTACTCGGTGCGCACGCGACCGCCGTACGGGTAGATCGAGTCGTAGCCGCCCCACAGGATCCGGTTGTCGGCGCTGAGCCGGAAGTAGTGGAACTGGTTGGCGGTGTCGGCGAGCCCCTGGCGGTTCTTCCAGCCGATGGATGCCAGCTGCTCGGTGGTCAACGGCTCGGTCATGAGCGCGTAGTCGTAGACCGGGACCGTGTACGCGCGCACGCGCTTGACCAGGCTCGGGAAGATGTTCGTGCCGAGCGCGACCTGCCGGGCGCGGACCTGGCCGTACGGGGTACGGACGGCCATGCCCGGACCGTACGCCTTCAAGGTCAGCGCGGGGGTGTGCTCGTAAACGCGGACGCCGAGCCGCACGCAGGCACGCTTCAGGCCCCAGGCGAGCCGGGCGGGGTGCAGCATGGCCACGCCGCGGCGGTCGTGGAGGCCGGCCTCGAACGTCGGTGAGGCGACCTGTTCGCGGACCGCGTCGGCGTCCAGGAACTCGATGCCGTCGGCGAGGCCCCCGCGTTCCATCTCCTCGTACCGGTCGCGCAGTTCCCACGCCTGGTACGTCTCGGTCGCCACGTCGATCTCGCCGGTGCGTTCGAAGTCGCAGTCGAGGTCGTGCCGGGCGACGGCCGCCTCGATCTCGTCGAGGTTGCGGGCGCCGAGTTCCTCCAGCTTGTGGATCTCGTCGGGCCAGCGGGCGAGGCCGTTGGCCAGGCCGTGGGTGATCGAGGCGGCGCAGAAGCCGCCGTTGCGGCCGGAGGCGGCCCAGCCCACCTCGCGGCCTTCCAGCAGGACGACATCCCGTCGCGGGTCGCGCTCCTTGGCGATCAGCGCGGTCCACAGCCCGCTGTAGCCACCGCCGACGACCAGCAGGTCGCAGGTCTCGGCGCCGGTGAGCGCGGGCTCGGGGTGGGGCTTGCCGGGGTCTTGGAGCCAGTACGGGACCGGCTGTGCGTCGGAGAGTGACTTTGTCCAATTACTCATGGCGCTTGGGGCCATGATTTCAACTCCCTACAGAGATTTCCAGAGATATCCCAGAGATATCCGCATGGCAGGCGTTAAGCCTTCTGCCGCTTTCTTCGGTTTCCGATGACCATTCCGGCCACCACGACCAGTACGGCGACGAGGAACATGGCCGTACCGATGGCATTGATCTGAACGGGCGTGCCGCGCTGTGCCGAACCCCAGACGAACATGGGGAAGGTGACGGTCGCGCCCGCGTTGAAATTGGTGATGATGAAATCGTCGAAGGAGAGCGCGAAGGCGAGCAGCGCGCCCGCCGCGATTCCGGGGGCGGCGATCGGGAGCGTGACCCTGACGAAGGTCTGCACGGGCCCGGCGTACAGATCCCGCGCGGCCTCCTCCAGCCTCGGGTCCATCGACATCACGCGCGCCTTGACGGCGACCACGACGAAGCTGAGGCAGAACATGATGTGGGCGATCAGGATCGTCCAGAAACCCAACTGTGTACCCAGGTTGAGGAAAAGGGTGAGCAGCGAGGCGGCCATCACGACCTCGGGCATCGCCATCGGCAGGAAGATCAGCGAGTTCACCGCGCCCCGCGCGCGGAAGCGGTACCGCACCAGCGCGAAGGCGATCAGCGTGCCGAGCACAGTCGCACCCAGCGTCGCCCAGGCGGCCAGCTGGAGGCTGAGCGCGAGCGAGCCGCACAGGTCGGCCACACCGCACGGATCGGTCCAGGCGTCCGTGGAGAACGTCTGCCACTCGTAGTTGAAGCGGCCCTTCGGTTGGTTGAAGGAGAAGACGGTGACGACGACATTCGGCAGGAGCAGATAGCCGAGCGTCAGAAGTCCCGCGATGACGACGAGATGGCGCTTGAGCCAGTTGACGAAGGTCATTTAAACCAGATCCTCCGTCCCGGACTTGCGGATGTAGACCGTGACCATGAGGAGAATCGCGGCCATGAGGATGAACGAAAGGGCCGCCGCCGTCGGATAGTCCAGGATCCGCAGGAATTGGCTCTGGATGACGTTGCCGATCATCTGGGTGTTGGTGGAGCCGAGCAGTTCGGCGTTCACGTAGTCACCGCTCGCCGGAATGAAGGTCAGCAGCGTCCCGGAGACGACACCGGGCATGGACAGCGGGAAGGTGACCTTGCGGAACGTGGTGAACGGCCTCGCGTAAAGGTCGCCGGCCGCCTCGTGCAGCCGCCCGTCGATGCGTTCGAGCGAGGTGTACAGCGGCAGGATCATGAACGGCAGGAAGTTGTACGTGAGGCCGCAGACCACCGCGAGCGGCGTGGCCAGCACCCGGTCCCCGGCCGTCAGGCCGAGCCAGCTGGTGACGTCCAGGACATGCAGCGAGTTGAGGGCGCCGACGACCGGGCCGCCGTCCGACAGGATCGTCTTCCAGGCGAGCGTACGGATCAGGAAGCTGGTGAAGAACGGCGCGATCACCAGGATCAGGATCAGATTGCGCCACCGTCCCGCACGGAACGCGATCAGATACGCCAGCGGATAGCCCAGCAGCAGACACAGGATCGTCGCCGAGCCCGCGTAGAGCACCGAGCGCAGGAACTGCGGGTAGTACTCGCTCAGCGCGTCCCAGTACGTCGCGAAGTGCCAGGTGACCTTGTAGCCCTCCTCCAGGGAGCCCGTCTGCACGGACGTGGAGGCCTGGTAGACCATCGGCATCGCGAAGAACACCAGCAGCCACATCAGACCGGGCGCGAGCAGCAGATACGGCGTCCAGCGGCCTCTCTTGCGAGGCGGCTTCGCGGTGGTCGGGGCGGGCGCGAGAGGCGGTGGCGCCTCGGCTTCGGTGAGTGTCGACATCAGGCGGCCGCCCCCTCTTCGACACCGGCGTCGATGTCCTGCGCGGCGTCCAGGCCGAACGTGTGGGCAGGGCTCCAGTGCAGGACGACGTCGGCGCCGGGGACGAGCCGGGCGTCGCGTTCGATGTTCTGGACATACACCTCGAACTCGGGGCAGACCGAGCTGTCGATCACGTACTGCGTGGAGACGCCGATGAAGCTGGTGGCGGCGATCTTCCCGGTGAGGCGGTTGCGGCCGACCGGGATCTCCCCGGCGTCGTCGGCGTGGGTGAGGGTGATCTTCTCGGGCCGTACGCCGACGAGGACCTTGCCGCCGGTCGCGGTGGGCGCGCTGCACCGCGCCTCGGGAAGGACCAGCTTGCCGTCGCCCGCCTTGAGCACGATGTCGTCGCCGCTCCTGGAGTCGAACTCGGCCTCGATGAGGTTGGAGGTGCCGAGGAAGTTGGCGACGAACGTCGTCCGCGGGTCCTCGTACAGGCCGGCGGGCGAGCCGAGTTGCTCGACGCGGCCGGCGTTCATCACGGCGACCGTGTCGGCCATGGTCATGGCCTCTTCCTGGTCGTGCGTGACATGGATGAACGTGCTGCCGACCTCGGTCTGGATGCGCTTCAGCTCCAGCTGCATCTGGCGGCGCAGCTTGAGGTCGAGGGCGCCGAGGGGTTCGTCGAGGAGGAGCACCTTGGGGTGGTTGATCAGCGCGCGGGCGACGGCGACGCGCTGCTGCTGACCGCCGGAGAGCTGGTGCGGCTTCTTGCGCGCCTGCTCGCCGAGCTGAACCAGCTCCAGCATCTCCTCGACCTGCTTCTTCACGCTCTTGATGCCGCGCCGGCGCAGCCCGAAGGCGACGTTCTCGAAGATGTCGAGGTGCGGGAAGAGCGCGTACGACTGGAAGACCGTGTTCACCGGCCGCTTGTAGGGCGGCAGATGCGTCACGTCGTGATCGCCGAGCGAGACGGTCCCGCAGGAAGGTTCCTCCAACCCGGCGATCATGCGCAGGGTGGTCGTCTTGCCGCATCCGGAGGCACCGAGCAGCGCGAAGAAGGAACCTTCCGGCACGGTCAGATCGAGCGGATGCACGGCGGTGAAGGACCCATAGGTCTTGCCTATGCCGGAGAGGCGGACGTCACCGCTGCTGTTCTGTGTGGTCTTCATGGTCCTCGTCACGCCCCCGTCAGCTTCGCGAACTTCTCTTCGTACGCCGTCTCTTCCTTCTGGCTGAGGGAGCGGAAGGCGCGGGACTTGGCCGCCATGGCCGCGTCGGGAATGATCAGCGGGTTGTCCGCCGCGCTCTCGTCGATCTTGGCCAGCTCCGCCTTCACGCCGTCCACGGGGCACACGTAGTTGATGTACGCGGCGAGTTCGGCGGCCGGCTGCGGCTCGTAGTAGTAGTCGATGAGCCGTTCGGCGTTGGTCTTGTGCCGGGCCTTGCCTGGGACCAGCAGGTTGTCCGTGGACGTCATGTAGCCGCTGCCGGGGATGACGAAGTCGATGTCGGGGCTGTCGGCCTTGAGCTGGACGACGTCACCGGCCCAGGCGATACAGGCCGCGAAGTCGCCCTTGCTGAGGTCCGACGTGTAGTCGTTGCCGGTGAAGCGACGGATCTGGCCCTTGTCGACGGCCTTCTGGAGGCGGGCGATCGCGGCGTCGTAGTCGTCGTCGGTGAACTTCGCCGGGTCCTTGCCCATGTCCAGCAACGTCATCCCGATGCTGTCGCGCATCTCGGAGAGAAAGCCGATGCGGCCCTTCAGCTTCGGGTTGTCGAGCATGTCGGAGACCGACTTCACCTCCTCGCCGTCGAGCGCCTTCTTGTTGTAGGCGATGACGGTCGATATGCCCTGCCAGGGGTACGAGTAGGAGCGCCCGGGGTCCCAGTCGGGGCTGCGGAACTGCTGGGAGAGGTTCATGAAGGCGTGCGGCAGGTTGGAGGGGTCCAGTTTCTGGACCCACCCGAAGCGGATGAGGCGGGCCGCGAGCCAGTCGGTGACGCAGATCAGATCGCGTCCGGTGTCCTGACCGGCGGCGAGCTGCGGCTTGATCTTGCCGAAGAACTCGACGTTGTCGTTGATGTCCTCGGTGTACGTGACCTTGATGCCGGTGCGCTTCGTGAACGCCTCCAGGCTGGGGTGGTGCTTTCCGCTGTCGTCGACGTCCATGTACTCGGTCCAGTTGGAGAAGGCGATCTCCTTCTCCTCGGCCGAGTGGTCCTCGGACGACACGCCCGCGGTGTTCTTCGCCGCAGGGATGCCGCAGGCGCTCAGCGCCCCGAGCCCGCCGACGGCGAGGGCGCCACCGGTTCCGGCGCGCAGCAGCGAACGGCGGCTGAGGGCGGCCCTGCCGTTCCTGAGGCTGCGCCGCATGGCGGCCACCTGGGCCGGGGACAGGCGGTGGGGCTCGTACTGCTCCATGCGCGTGGTGCCCTTTCGGGAGGTGCCCTTTCGGGAGGGTGGGGGAGACCGGCCGAGGGTCGGGCGGCCGGGCTCCGTCTGACTGGCGGTCCCCGTGTGACTAGCGGTCACCGTCTGGTCGGCGGTCCCCGAAGATCGTGCGGTGCCAGTCCTTTCTGGCGACCGCCGTATTGTCGAACATGACGTGCTTGATCTGGGTGTACTCCTCGAACGAGTACGCGGACATGTCCTTGCCGAAGCCGGACGGCTTGTATCCGCCGTGCGGCATCTCGCTGATGATCGGGATGTGGTCGTTCACCCACACGCACCCCGCCTTGATCTCCCGTGTCGCACGGTTGGCCCGGTAGACGTCCCGGGTCCAGGCGGAGGCCGCGAGCCCGTACGGCGTGTCGTTGGCCAGCCGGATGCCGTCGTCGTCGCTGTCGAAGGGCAGCACCACGAGGACCGGCCCGAAGATCTCGGACTGGACGATCTCGCTGTCCTGGGGCGCGTCCGCGATGAGCGTCGGCCGGTAGTACGCGCCGTTGGCCAGTTCCCCCTGGGGCGCCTCACCACCGGTGACCACGCGCGCGTACGCGCGTGCCCGCTCGACGAAGGCGGCGACCCGGTCGCGCTGGGCGTGTGAGATCAGCGGGCCCAGGTCGGTGCCCTGGGCGAAGGGGTCGCCCAGCTGGACGGTCTCCATGAGGGCGGCCGTCCTGGCGACGAACTCCTCGTAGAGAGGACGTTGTACGTACGCGCGCGTGGCCGCCGTGCAGTCCTGCCCGGTATTGATGAGGGAGCCCGCGACCGCGCCGTGGACGGCGGCCTCCAGGTCCGCGTCGTCGAAGACGACGAAGGGCGCCTTGCCGCCCAGCTCCAGATGGATCCGCTTGACGCCCGCGGTGGCGATCTCGGCGACCCGCTTGCCGACGGCGGTGGAGCCGGTGAAGGAGGTCATGGCCGCGTCGGGGTGCCCGACGAGATGTTCTCCGGCCTCCTTGCCCGTACCGGTGACGATGTTGATCACGCCGTCCGGGATGCCCGCGTCCGTGGCGGCCCGCGCGAAGAGCAGCGAGGTGAGCGGGGTCAGTTCGGCGGGCTTCAGGACGATCGTGTTGCCTGCGGCGATCGCCGGGAGGATCTTCCAGGCGGTCATCTGGAGCGGATAGTTCCAGGGTGCGATGGAACCGACGACCCCGATCGGCTCACGGCGTACGTACGAGGTGTGGTCGCCGGAGTATTCGCCGGCCGACTGGCCCTGGAGGTGCCGGGCGGCGCCCGCGAAGAAGGCGGTGTTGTCGATGGTGCCGGGAACGTCGAACTCGCGTGTCAGCTTGAGCGGCTTCCCGCACTGCAGCGACTCGGCCCGTGCGAACTCCTCCGCCCCGTCGGCGAGGACCGCGGCGAGGCGGTGCAGCGCGTCGGAACGCTCGCCGGGCGTGGTGGCGGCCCAGCCCGGGAGGGCCTCGCGGGCGGCGGCGACGGCCGCGTCCACGTCGTCCGTACCGGCCAGCTCATACGTGTACACCTCGTCGCCGGTGGCCGGATCGACCACGGTGTGGGTCCGGCCGGACGTGCCCTTCGTGAGGCGCCCGGCGATGTACTGCGCGCCGTCCGCGAAGCGTTCCTGCATACGTAGCTCCAGGTCGATTTGAGTGCCGATCCTGACAGAGGAACAGGCCATCAACAAGGGATTCCGTTGTTGCCTTTTGGTTACGCGACGGAATCTGTCGACCAGGTGTCCAGCCGGGGTGGAAATTCGGGGACGGATTGTCAGCGGTGGCTGCCAGACTCTCGGACATGGCGAAGATCGATTCTTGGGACGCCCTGATCAGGGAGGTCCAGGCGGGGGCGAGGGTCAAGTACCTGCACTTCTGGGGGCACCGGCCGCGGCCCGACGGGCAGGTGGGCGCGAGCTGCCTGAGTCAGTGGTGGCCGTCGCCGTTCACGGTGGACGGGGTGGAGTACGCGACGGCCGAGCACTGGATGATGGCGTCCAAGGCCCGGCTGTTCGAGGACGCGGAGGCGGAGAGGAAGGCCCTCGCGGCGTCGGGCCCCGCGCAGGCCAAGAAGGTCGGGCGGCTCGTGCGTGGCTTCGACGAGTCCATATGGGAGCGGGAGCGCTTCGGGATCGTCGTCGAGGGCAGCGTCCACAAGTTCGCCGCCCACGCGGACCTGCGGGCGTTCCTGCTGGGCACGGGGAACCGCGTACTCGTGGAGGCCAGCCCCCTGGACCGTGTGTGGGGGATCGGCCTCGCGGCGGACGACGAGCGGGCCATGGACCCCGCGCGGTGGCGGGGCCCGAACCTCCTGGGCTTCGCGCTGATGGCGGCCCGGGAGCGGTTGCTCTCTGGCGGCGAGGTCTAGTCGGCGAGTTCGGCCATGTCGCGGGGCTGCAGCACCAGGGACAAGGACGTGGAGTAGCCGTCGTCGTAGAGGGGGTCGGTGTCCGAGTCGTCGCTGGTGCTGTCCGGCGCCACGATGATGAGGACGATGAAGCCGATGCCCAGCAGGACGCCGGCCGCGCCGCAGATGATCCCCGCCAGGGCGTGCCCCGGGTTCGTCGCCTCGCCCCGGCGCGCCTTGGCCCGGCCGACGCACCCGAAGATCACGGCCATGATCCCGAGCAGGATCGCCAGCGGCCACAGACAGAACAGGGCGGCGGCGCAGATCCCGAGAACCATCGCCGCGATCCCCATGCCGTTGCTCGGCGGGGGTGCCATCCCGGGCCAGGCGTAGCCGAGGCCGCCATAGCCGGGGGCACCGCCGTAACCGGGTGCGCTGTAGCCGACACCACCGTGCGTGTGGGCGCCCGGGTACTGGAGATAGCCGTACGGGATGTGGCCAGGCCCGTCAGGGCTGATGGGCGGAGGTGGCACGGGTCCGCCGGGGGCGCCGACGCCGGGTGGGGCGAAGGGTGCGCCGGGCACCGGTGCGGCATAGGGGGCGCTCGCTGCGGGTGGGGCGAAGGGGTTGCTCGGGGTCGGCGCCTGAGCGGCGGAGGGGTGCGGGCCGCCGGGCGGGGCGAAGGGGTTGGGAGCGGGAGGTGCGGTGGGTACGGAGGTCGAAGTGGGCTGCGGCCCGCCCGGGGCGGCGAGGGCGTTGGGGCCGGTCCATGGCTGGGGCGTCGCGGGCACCTGGGGAGCCGTCGACGCGTCAACGCGGGGCTTGTCCAGCTGGACTCTTCGGGTCGCGTCCTCGGGCTCCGGGGCGGCCGCCGCTTCCTCCGACGTCGCGGCCGAGGTGATGTCCCGCGAGGGCGCCCAGAGGTCCGGCTGGGGGGTGTCGGCCGGCGTCGCCGGAGTCTGTGCCTCGTCGGACGGCATGCGCGGGTCCCCTCTGTGCCGTTCTGTTCCGTTGTGTCCGCCGTACCTGCTACGCCGTACGTTCGGTCATGCTAAGGCCCGGGTTCCGCCGGCGGGACCGCCGCCTACGATGATCCCCGAGTCATCGATCAGCCGATCACCCGCGTCCCCCGACGACGACCACGGTCCGGGGCGGACGCCGTCCCCGGGGAGGAACCTTGACCGACAACCGCAACGCGCCCGGCGCATCCGCCGTACCCCCCGTACCGAGCGCATCCGGCACCCGCGACCCGCACGCCTTCATCGCCGGCCTGCCCAAGGCCGAACTGCACGTGCACCATGTCGGCTCCGCCTCCCCCCGTATCGTCGCGGAACTGGCCGCCCGTCACCCCGACTCCAAGGTGCCGACGGACCCCGAGGCGCTCGCGGACTACTTCACGTTCACGGACTTCGCCCACTTCATCCAGGTATATCTGTCCGTCGTCGACCTGATCCGCACCCCGGAGGACGTCCGGCTGCTGACGTTCGAGGTGGCGCGGGACCTGGCCCGGCAGCAGGTGCGGTACGCCGAACTGACCGTCACCCCGTACTCCTCCACCCGTCGCGGTATCGACGAGCGGGCCTTCATGGAGGCGATCGAGGACGCCCGCAAGGCGGCGGAGTCCGAGTTCGGGACCGTACTGCGGTGGTGCTTCGACATCCCGGGAGAGGCCGGGCTCGTGTCGGCCGAGGAGACGGTACGGCTCGCGACCGACGACCGGCTGCGGCCGGAGGGGCTGGTGTCGTTCGGGCTCGGTGGGCCCGAGACCGGCGTACCGCGGCCGCAGTTCAAGCCGTACTTCGACCGGGCGATCGCGGCCGGGCTCCGGTCGGTGCCGCACGCGGGCGAGACCACCGGGCCGGAGACGGTCTGGGACGCGCTCACCGAGCTGCGCGCCGAGCGCATCGGCCACGGCACGAGCTCCGCGCAGGACCCGAAGCTCCTCGCCCACCTCGCCGAGCACCGCATCGCCCTGGAGGTCTGCCCGACGTCCAACATCGCCACGCGCGCGGTCCGCACCCTCGACGAGCACCCGATCAAGGAGTTCGTGCGGGCGGGCGTCCTGGTCACCATCAACTCCGACGACCCGCCGATGTTCGGCACGGACCTCAACAACGAGTACGCCATCGCCGCGCGGCTCCTCGACCTCGACGAGCAGGGGCTCGCCGCGCTCGCGAAGAACGCGGTGGCGGCGTCCTTCCTCGACGAGCCCGGCAAGGCCCGCCTGTCCGACGAGATCGACTCCTACACTTCGACCTGGCTCACCCCCTGACTCCCTGAGACTCTCCTGCCCCCTGACCCACAATGGACCCCATGCGCACCGTGACCGCCGTGGCCCATCGCGGCGCCCCGTACCGCCACCGCGAGAACACCCTCGTCTCCCTGCGGACCGCGCTCGAACTGGGCGCGGACGCCGTCGAGTTCGACGTACGGTCGACCCGTGACGGCGTGCCCGTCCTGCTGCACGACTCGACGCTGAACCGGTTGTGGGAGCTGGACCGGCCGCTGACGGCGCTCTCCGCCGCCGAGCTGCGGGGGCTCACGGCCGACGGGGTGCCGACGCTGGCCGACGCGCTGCTCACCACCGGGGACAGCCGGGTCATGGTCGACCTGCCCGGCGCGGCCGACCCCCGGGCGGTGCGGCGGATCGTGGGCGTCGTACGGGAGTGCGGAGCCGAGGAGCGGGTGTACTACAGCGCCGGCCCCGACACCATGCTCGCGGTGCGCGCGGCCGACCCCACCGCCGAGATCGCCCTCACCTGGAAAACCCTCGCACCCCCGCGCCCGGCCCTCCTCGACGCCATACGCCCACACTGGCTCAACTACCGCTTCAGCCTGGTGAGCCGACCCCTCGCCGACCGCGTCCACCGCGACGGCTACCTCCTCTCCGCCTGGACCCCCGACACCCGCCGCTCCATGCGACGACTACTGGCCCTCGGCGTCGACTCCATCACCACAAACCGCATCGACGCGTTGTGCGCCCTGCGGGGCGGCAGCGCCCCGTAAGGGGCGCGGGGAACGGCGCGACCAGCCACAAACCCACCCGCACACGCCAGAACACCGCAGCGACCGACCTCTTGGGCGCGTGCGCCGCTACACCTCCGACCGCTGCGCCACCGTCGCCGCGTCCTTGGGGGTCTTCCGCGTGACGTACTGCGGTACGGGTGTCGTGTCCTTGCCGTTGTCGCGGACGAGGCCGTAGCGGAGGGCGCCCTGGTCGGGGCCGGTGTTGACGTCCTCGGTGATCGCGTCCCAGGTGGAGGGGGCGACGGTGACGCCGTAGTCGGCGCCGCGTTCGTTCTGGGTGAGGGTGACGGTGCCGTCGAGGTAGAAGTACTCGTTCTGCCACATCTGCTGGGTGCCGTCCGGCAGGACGATGTAGCCGGTGTCGGGGCCTCCCATGCCGGAGGACTTGCCGTCGGCGGACGTCGTGTCGTCCATACGGCGGCCGCCGCCGGAGGCCACGTGGAAGAGCTCGCCCTTCAAGCCGGTCCAGGCGGGCATGACCAGGGCGCCCGGCCGGTACTGCGGCGAGAGCTGCCAGCGGACGAGGACATAGCCCTTGCCGGTCAGGGTCACGCTGTCACCACGATGGTTCATCACGGCGCGCGCGCCACCGCTGCTCGTGACGCCGGTCTCGGTCCGGCGGGGGAGGGTGCCGGGCGCGGTGTTCGGGTCCGGGGCCCGGTCCACGGCGTCCACGACACTGCCGTACAGGCCGGTCTTCCTCGTCGGCGACGGGGAGGCGGACGGCGAGGGCGAGGCGGAGGGAGACGGAGAGCGGGACGGCTCGGACGCGGGCGGGCGAGCCGTGCTCAGCGCCGTGGGCGCCGCCTGTGGCGGCCGCGCGTCCGGGGTCGTCACCACGTACGCGCCCCCGGCGACGAACGTCGCGCCCGCCGTCACCGCCACGGCGGGCTGGGTGAGCGCGCCCAACAGCTTGGCGGACCAGCCCACCGAGGCCGTGGCCGACGCGGCCGCCGTCGCCGCGACCGCCGTCTTGCCGCCGAACGCCAGGGACAGCGTGAAGCCGACGGGAATGGGGACGAGGGCGAGGCCGACGAGGAGCCGTTCGGCGGGTACGACGACCTGGCCGCGCCGGCCGTGGCCGTCGCAGCGGGAGCAGCCGCGGATGTGCCGGGCGATGCGCTTGCGCCACACCGAGTCGGGCTGCCCGTTCCAGCGGGCGGTCACGGCGCCCAGGTCGGAGCAGGAGGAGTCGAGGGCGCGGACGATGCCCCGGGCGGTCTCCAGCCGGGCCTTCATCCGCTGCACCCGGACGGCGGCGTGCTGCCGGTTGATGCCGACCGCGGCCGCGAGTTCCCGCCGGGTGAGTTCGCCGGCGACCTCCAGCCACCACAGGGACAGCAGCTGCCGGTCCTCGTCGTCGAGCCACCGGACCGCTTCCGCGACCTCACGCCGCTGGCCCTCCAACTGCAGCCGCAGGACAGTCAGTTCGGCGAAGTCGGCAGCGCCGGTGCCGTACGCGTCGTCGTCCTCGCCGAGCGGGTCGGCCGTGCGCCGTCGCGCCCGGTCGCGTATCTGCCGCATCGCGATGGCGACCAGCCATGACCGGAAACTGTCCGGATCCCGCAGCGTTTCGAGGTTGTCGACCGCGCGCAGCATGGTCTCCTGCACGACGTCGTCGACGTCCGCGTGGCCGTTGAGGGCACGGCCCACGATGTTGTAGACGAGCGGCAGCCAGCCCTCGACCAGCTCGTCGAGGGCGCGCCGGTCGCCTGCCTGCGCGGCCGCGATGGTGGAGCGCCACTGCCGCCCGTCCACGTACGTTCCTCCCGCTCCCGCTGGGCTCACCTGATCACTCGGCTGTTTTCCGTACCTTCTCAGCCATTCCCGTGATGCAGGAAACCCGCGAGGCGGAGATCACACCACTCACACCGTTCATACGGCTCACTCCTGTACGTGGGGGAACAGGGGTCGCCTGTGGAGACGGGGCGGGGCGAGGGGGATAACACTTTTTCCGCCCCGCCTTCGTCTCGTACGTACGAAACCGGCCGCGCTCAGCCCGCGGCGGCCACGGTGGCCGGGGGCGCGACCGGTGGTGTCATCGCCTCCAGCCGTTTGATCCGCTTCCACACGACGTACAGCGGGATCACGCCGAACACCCCGAACGACATGTCGATCAACGACCACCAGAGGGGGATCCCCCGGATCGGGCCGCAGATCAGAGCCAGCGGGATGATCCCGGCACAGGCGATCATCCCGACCTCGACGACCCAGATGTTGCGGACCGGGTCGCGGTACGGGCCGTAGAAGGCGACCGCGATGACGAGGTGCGCGAAGGCCAGCCAGTCCGTGCCGTACAGCAGGAACGGGTACTCGGCGTCGGCCTCGCCCAACCCCGCCCGCACCCGCTCGATCCACTCCATGAGCCCCGGCAGGTACTCCCCGACGGACAGCGAACGCATCAACTCCTCGGTCCACCGCAGCTCATGGACCAACGTGAACGCCGTGGCGCCGCTCAGCACCAGACAGACGACGAAGAAGACCAGCCACGCACGGATGCCCTTCACCAGGGCGGCTCTGTCGCTCATGCCTGAAGCGTACGCCCCGACTTGAACGCGTTCAAAACAACCCCCTCGGGTGGCCGGGGAAACAATTCGTGGCGACCGTGTGTGGATAATGCAACCACCCACCAACCACCCACCAACCACCCACTACCTGATGACGCTTTATCAGCCTTTCAAGGACGAATCCGACCCCGCATTGATCCCGTAGAAGACTTGCGGCATTTTCTGTCGTGCCGTAATTACGTGAATCATGAACCTGTTCAACCGTGCTGCGTCCCTGCGCCGCTCGGCATCCCCCACAGCTACACAACTCCCCCACGGCTCACGGGCTTTCGGTCAGGCCGGCCCGCCGGATCCCGCCCTCGCGGCGCTGACCGGAGAATGGATGATCGACCGGGCGCACAGTCGCATCGGTTTCTCCGTACGCCACGCATTGGTGACGACCGTGCGCGGCGCTTTCACGGAGTATCAGAGCCGGCTCTACTTCGACGGCCGCGATCCGTCCCGCTCACAGGCCGAGATCGTCCTGTCCACCGCGTCCGTCGACACCGGCGTGGAACAGCGCGACGCCCATTTGGTCGGCCGCGACTTCCTGGACGCCGCGGCCCATCCCCGAATGCGCTTCGCCAGTACGGCGGTCCGCCTCGTGGGCAGTGACGTCTACCGCATGACCGGCGATCTCACGATCAAGAACATCACCCGCCCCGTCGACCTGGAACTCACCTATATAGGACACGTCACCGACCCCTTCGGATACGAACGAGTCGGATTCGACGGCACGACCACCATCAATCGTTCCGAATGGGGCCTCACCTACAACCAGAGACTGGCCGAGGGCGGCGCCATGGTGAGCGAAAAAATCCGCCTGCAATTCGACATAGCCGCCATCCGGACTCTCCCCGGAAACTGACAGAACGCCTCCCGTAACCGGAATTCCCGAGAAGGCCCACACGCCCTGTTGTGTGGGCCTTCGAACGTTGCCCTGACAGTCATCGCACGGCTCCGGGACCCCAACGGCCCCTGCGGACAGGGCCGTTCAGCCCCACGGTCACCGACCTTCGGCATCCGGCGGGCACCGTCGCGCGAGACGAGAGTGAGGGGCGTCAGAGACCGAACGGATCGCCTCCACCCTCCCCGAAGGGATCACCGCCATGGCCGTGCACGACCACCCTCACCGGAGCCCGGGCCTGCGCCTGCCGTCCTTCCGCAGGAACCGGGACGCACCCGTGTCCGAGTCCCAGTCCGCCGTGTCGGCAGCCGCCGACACCCACTCCGCGCGGGCCTACGTCTTCGCGTCCCTGCGCCTGCTCACCGGGTTCGTCTTCCTGTGGGCCTTCCTCGACAAGACCTTCGGCCTCGGCTACGCCACCCGGTCCGGCAAGGGGTGGATCGACGGCGGTTCGCCCACCAAGGGCTTCCTGAGCGGCGTGGCCGCCGGGCCGATGGAGTCCACGTTCCACTCCTGGGCGGGGGACGCCTGGGCCGACTGGCTGTTCATGTTCGGTCTGCTCTGGATAGGTGTCGCGCTGATCGCCGGTGTGGCGCTGCGGTTCGCGGCCGTCGCGGGCACCTTGATGATGGCGCTGATGTGGGTCGCGGAGTGGCCGCCCGCGCAGCACCTCTCGGGCGGCTCCCCGAGCATGTCGACGAACCCCTTCGCCGAGTACCACCTCGTCTACGCCGTCGTCCTGATCGCCCTGGCCGCCGTCTCCGCCGGGGACACCCTCGGCCTCGGCAGGGTCTGGGCCAAGCTCCCGCTGGTTCGTCGCGGCCGCTGGCTGCGCTGACCGCAGGAGGGGCCGGCGAGGGCCGGTCGGCCCACGGCAGGGACATACGGCCCCTGCCCTGGGCCTCACCCGAGGACAAAGCTCGAATCGGGCCCCGATTCGGGTCCCCGCATCGGGAGATTCAAGAGGTGGAGATCATGACCCGTACCGTCACCGTCGGTCTCGACGGCTCGCGCGAGAGCCGCGCGGCGGCCGAATGGGGCCCGCGAGGCGCGGCTGCTCGGCGTGCCGCTGAAGCTGGTCCACGTCTGGGAGCCCGTACCGGAGCCCATCGCACAGGCGCCGCTCCTCGGCGCCGAGACCCATCAGCACTGGACCGAGAGGATTCCCCGCGAGGCCGCCGAAGGCCTGCGGCTGCGTCACCCCGGCCTCGACGTGACCACCATGCATTGTCGGGGCGGCCCGCCGAGCTGCTGGTGAGCACGGCGAAGGACGCCGAGCTGCTGGTCCTCGGCTCGCGCGGGCTGAGCGGGATCGGCGGGTTCATGGTCGGCTCGGTCGGGCTCTCCGTCGTCGCGCACGCCGAGCGGCCGGTCGTGCTGGTCCGGGTCGGCGAACTGGCGTCCGACGAGCACGAGATGGACCCCGCCGGCATCCCGACCGCCGCGACACCGTTCCGGCCCGTCGTCCTCGGCCTCGACATCGAGAGCCCCGATGCGGGGCTGATCGGGTTCGCGTTCGAGGCCACCGCCCGCCGGGGCACGTCCCTGCGGGTCGTCCACGGCTGGAACCCGCCCCCGTACTACGCCTACGGCCTGGCCGTGGACCTGGAACTCCACGGCTCCCTGGCCCTGCGCGAGGCCACCGCCCTGACCGAGTTCATACGCCCGTGGCGCACGAAGTACCCGGACGTGGAGGTCACCGAGGAGTGCCACTACGGCACCCCCGGCAACCACCTCGTCGACGCCTCCCGCGAGTCCTCCCTGATCGTCGTGGGCCGACGCATCCGCCGCAGCCCCTTCGGCGCCCGCATCGGGCCCGTCACCCACGCCGTCCTGCACCACTCCACCGCCCCCGTCGCCGTCGTCCCGCACCACTGAGAACCACTGACGCACAACTGACGGAAACCCCTGAGGAGTTGACCCCATGAAGGCAGCGGTCGTACGAGCGTTCGGCGAGCCCCTGGTCATCGAGGAGCGCCCCGACCCCGAGCCCGGCCCCGGCCAGGTCCGTATCCGCGTCGAGACCTCCGGGCTCTGCCACACCGACATCCACGCCGCCCACGGCGACTGGCCCGTCAAGCCGAACCCGCCCTTCGTGCCCGGCCACGAGGGCGTCGGCCTCGTCGAGAAGCTCGGAGACGGCGTCACCCACCTGTCCGTCGGGCAGCGGGTCGCAGTGCCCTGGCTGGGCAAGGCCTGCGGGCGGTGCGAGCACTGCCTGTCCGGCTGGGAGACGCTGTGCGAGCGGCAGATCAACACCGGCTACGGCTGCGACGGCGGCTACGCCGAGGAGATGCTCGCCTGGGCCGACTTCGCCCAGCCGGTCCCCGACGGCGTCACCGCCGTCGACGCCTCCCCACTGACCTGCGCCGGCGTGACCACGTACAAGGCGCTCAAGGTCGCCGACGTACGGCCCGCACAGCTCGTCGCGATCTCCGGGGTCGGCGGACTCGGTCACCTGGCGGTGCAGTACGCGAAGATCGCCGGAGCCACGGTCGCGGCGATCGACGTCACCGACGAGAAGCTCGACCTCGCCGCGGAACTCGGCGCGGACATCGTCATCGACGCCCGCAAGGAGGACGTGGGCGAGGTGCTGAAGCGGCACGGCGGCGCCCACGCGGCGATCGCCCTGGCGGTGAACGAGGCCGCCTTCTCCGCCGTCGACTCCGGGCTGCGGCGTGGCGGCAAGCTCGTCATGGTCGCCCTGCCCGCGCACGGCACCGTCCAGGTCCCGATCTTCGACACCGTGCTGAACGGCACGAGCGTGATCGGCTCGATCGTGGGTACCCGACAGGACCTCGCCGAGGTCTTCCGGCTGCACGCGGCCGGCCGGACCAAGGTCATCTGCGAGACCCGGCCCCTCGCCTCCGTCAACGAGTGCGTCGACGAGGTGTCGCGCGGTCAGGTCAAGGCCCGGATCGTCTTCGACCTCGGTTGGGGGAGGTGAGCGCGATGGCCACGGAGGGGGAGACGGAGCTGCCGATCGTCGTCGGCGTCGACGGGTCCGAGCCCAGCCTGCGGGCCGTCGACTGGGCGGCCGACGAGGCCACCCTGCGCGGGGTGCCGCTGCGCCTGGTGTACGCCTCGCTGTGGGAACGGTACGAAGGCGTCCACCTGGCCGAGGACCTGGGCAAGCCGTCCGAGCGGGTGCGGGCCGAGGACATCGTGGAGACCGCCGCCCGGCGCGCCCAGCTGCGCCGGGCCGAGGTGAAGATCTCCACCGATGTGCTGCCCGAGGAGCCCGAGTACACGCTGCTGAGGGAGAGCCGGCTCGCTTCCCTGCTGGTCACGGGCACCCGGGGCCGCAGCGCCCTCACCGAGGTGCTGCTCGGCTCGGTGAGCCTCACCGTGGCCGCGCACGCGCACTGCCCGGTGATCGTCGTGCGCGGCAGCCACGACAACCAGGCACTGCCCGCCACCCACGGCCGCATCGTCGTCGGCGTCGGAGGCGGGGCCAGGACCACTGACGGTGCCGAGGAGAAGCCGACAAGTGCGGCGGCGGTGCGCTTCGCCTTCGAGGAGGCGCGGCGGCGCGGGGCGGAGGTCGAAGCGGTACGCGCCTGGCGGTGCCCCGCACACGAGACCACCGACCATCCTTTGCTGGTGGGAGAGCCCGCCAGGGTGCACGAGCAGCGCGCAGCGGAGGCCCTGGAGACGGCGCTGCGGGAGGCCCCCACCGATGTCGTACTCCATCGCCGTACGGCCGAGGGCCACGCCCGGACCGTGCTGGCCGACGCCTCGCGCCACGCCGACCTCCTCGTCGTGGGAGCCAGGCGCCGGCAGCGGCACTTCGGGCTCCAGCTCGGCCGGGTGACGCACGGCGTACTGCACCACTCCGCCTGCCCGGTCGCGATCGTCCCCGAGAGCGGGTGACGCCGGCGACCGGCCGCTCAGAGGCGCGCCGCGTGGTCGGGGACGTAGGTCTGCAGATCACGCGGCGGGCGCTGGTAGCCGGTCGACGGCGGGCGCGTGGGCAGCTCCAGGACCGGCGGCGGGACCTCGTGGTACGGCACGGAGTCCAGCAGGTGGGCGATCATGTTCAGCCTGGCCCGCCGTTTGTCGTCGCTCTCCACGACGTACCACGGGGCCTCGGTGATGTCGGTGTGCACCACCATCTCGTCCTTGGCCCGGGAGTACGCCTCCCAGCGGGTGAGGGACTCCAGGTCCATCGGCGACAGCTTCCAGCGCCGCAGCGGGTACTCCAGCCGCTTGCGGAATCGCTCCTGCTGTTCGGTGTCGCTCACCGAGAACCAGTACTAGCGCAGCAGGATCCCGTCCTCCACCAGCATCCGCTCGAAGATCGGGCACTGGCGCAGGAAGAGCTGGTGCTCCTCCTTCGTACAGAAGCCCATCACTTGCTCGACCCCGACCCGCCGCGCAGCGGCTAATGACACGCAGCCCAGGACCGGTCGAACAGCATGATCTCCCCGGCGACCGGCAGATGCTCCACGTACCGCCGGAAGCACCGCTGGGTGCGCTCGCGCTCGGTCGGCTCGGGCAGCGCGGCGATCCGGGCGACACGGGGGTTGAGATGCTCCGCGACCCGCTTGATCGTGCCGCCCTTGCCCGCCGCGTCCCGCCCCTCGAACACCACCACGAGCCGGGCCCCCTCCGCCCGCACCCACTCCTGCAGCTTCACCAACTCCGTCTGCAGCCGCAGCAGTTCCCTCTCATACACCGCCCGCGGCACCTTCGCCACCGTCTTGCCGGCCACGCCGCCTCCACGACCCAACGCACCACCCCGCGCCCCGAAGGGGCGCGGAGCCGTGCCCGTTTACGGTTCCCCGCGGAGCGGGTGCTACCCGTCCAGCGACGTCATCACATGCTTGATCCGCGTGTAGTCGTCGAAGCCGTACCCCGAAAGGTCCTTGCCGTAGCCGGACTTCTTGAAGCCGCCGTGCGGCATCTCCGCGACCAGCGGGATGTGGGTGTTGATCCACACGCATCCGAAGTCCAGCGCCTTGGACATCCGCATCGCCCGGGCGTGGTCCTTTGTCCACACCGACGACGCGAGGGCGTAGTCGACGCCGTTCGCCCAGCCCACGGCCTGGGCCTCGTCGGCGAACGACTGGACCGTGATGACCGGCCCGAAGACCTCCTTCTGGATGATCTCGTCGTCCTGCTTCAGCCCGGACACGACGGTCGGCGCATAGAAGTACCCCTTCTCACCGACCTGGTGTCCCCCGGTCTCGACCTTGGCGTGCGCGGGCAGCCGCTCGATGAAGCCGCTGACCTGCTTGAGCTGGTTGGGGTTGTTGAGCGGCCCGTACAGCACGTCCTCGTCGTCCGGCTGCCCGGTCTTCGTCTCGGCGGCGGCCTTGGCGAGCGCCGCCACGAACTCGTCGTGGATGGACTCGTGGACGAGGACGCGCGTCGCGGCCGTACAGTCCTGCCCGGCGTTGAAGAAGCCCGCCACCGAGATGTCCTCGACGGCCTTGGGGATGTCGGTGTCCTCGAAGACGACGACCGGCGCCTTGCCGCCCAGCTCCAGGTGGACCCGCTTGAGGTCCTTGGACGCGGACTCGGCGACCGACATACCGGCCCGCACGGAACCGGTGATGGACGCCATGGCCGGGACCGAGTGCTCGACCATCAGACGCCCGGTGTCCCGGTCGCCCGTGATGACGTTGAAGACACCCTTCGGCAGGATCGAGCCGATGATCTCCGCGATCAGAACGGTCGACGCGGGGGTCGTGTCCGACGGCTTCAGTACGACCGTGTTGCCCGCCGCGATGGCCGGCGCGAACTTCCAGACCGCCATCATCATCGGGTAGTTCCACGGCGCCACCTGCGCGCAGACGCCGACCGGCTCACGGCGGACGATCGAGGTCATCCCCTCCATGTACTCGCCGGCGCTCCGCCCCTCCAGCATCCGCGCGGCGCCCGCGAAGAAGCGGATCTGGTCGACCATCGGCGGGATCTCCTCGGAGCGGGTGAGCCCGATCGGCTTGCCCGTGTTCTCCACCTCGGCCGCGATGAGTTCCTCGGCCCGCTCCTCGAACGCGTCGGCGATCTTCAGCAGGGCCTTCTGCCGCTCGGCCGGGGTCGTGTCCCGCCAGGCGGGGAACGCGGCCTCGGCGGCGGCCATCGCCGCGTCGACGTCGGCCTGGCCGGACAGGGGCGCGGTCGCGTAGGCCTCGCCCGTCGCGGGGTTGACCACCTCGGTGGTCCGTCCGTCGACGGCGTCACGGAATTCGCCATCGATGTAGTTGCGCAGACGACGCAGCTCGGTGCTCACTGCCGACCCTCCAGATGTGGGTGTCCTGGGTGTCCATTCCTTGAGACACCACCCTAGTCCGCAGCCCCACGTTTTCAACACCCCCGACACCCCCACCACTGCGAAATCCGCAAGCTACGAGCCCGCAAACAACGAATTTCATCGATCTGGCCTTGCGGAACTGTCGAGACGTCGTGCACAGTGAGGTCGTGGCCAGTAGAAGCGCAGAGCAGAGGGACTCGAAGGAGTCCAGGAACGGCGGCCCTCAGCTGGACGCCGTCTCCCTCGCCATCGTCGAACAGCTCCAGGAGGACGGCCGCCGGCCGTACGCCGCGATCGGCAAGGCCGTCGGCCTCTCCGAGGCGGCCGTGCGCCAGCGCGTCCAGAAGCTGCTCGACCAGGGCGTGATGCAGATCGTCGCCGTCACCGACCCGCTCACCGTGGGCTTCCGGCGTCAGGCGATGCTCGGCATCAACGTCGACGGCGACCTCGATCCCGTGGCGGACGCGCTGACGGCCATGCAGGAGGTCGAGTACATCGTGATCACCGCGGGCTCCTTCGACCTGATGGTGGAGGTCGTCTGCGAGGACGACGACCACCTCCTGGAAGTGATCAACAAACGCATCCGGACCCTGCCCGGCGTGCGGTCCACCGAGAGCTTCGTCTATCTGAAGCTGAAGAAGCAGACCTACATGTGGGGAACCCGATAACCATGAGGACGCGATAACCGTGAGCCCCAAGGACCTCAGCCAGACCGCGTACGACCACCTGTGGATGCACTTCACCCGCATGTCCTCGTACGAGAACTCCCCGGTCCCCACGATCGTCCGGGGCGAGGGCACGTACATCTACGACGACAAGGGCAAGCGGTATCTCGACGGTCTCGCGGGGCTGTTCGTGGTCCAGGCGGGCCACGGCCGCACCGAGCTCGCGGAGACCGCGTCCAAGCAGGCACAGGAGCTGGCCTTCTTCCCGGTGTGGTCCTACGCCCACCCGAAGGCCGTCGAACTGGCGGAACGTATCGCCTCCTACGCGCCCGGCGACCTGAACAAGGTCTTCTTCACCACCGGCGGCGGCGAGGCGGTCGAGACCGCGTGGAAGCTCGCCAAGCAGTACTTCAAACTCAAGGGCAAGCCGACCAAGTACAAGGTCATCTCACGGGCGGTCGCCTACCACGGCACCCCGCAGGGCGCCCTGTCCATCACCGGCCTGCCCGCTCTGAAGGCCCCCTTCGAGCCGCTCGTCCCGGGCGCGCACAAGGTGCCGAACACCAACATCTACCGGGCGCCGCTCTTCGGCGACGACCCGGAGGCCTTCGGCCGCTGGGCCGCCGACCAGATCGAACAGCAGATCCTCTTCGAGGGCCCGGACACGGTCGCCGCGGTCTTCCTGGAGCCGGTGCAGAACGCCGGCGGCTGCTTCCCGCCCCCGCCCGGCTACTTCCGGCGGGTGCGCGAGATCTGCGACCAGTACGACGTGCTGCTGGTGTCGGACGAGGTCATCTGCGCCTTCGGCCGGCTCGGCACGATGTTCGCCTGCGACAAGTTCGGCTATGTCCCGGACATGATCACCTGCGCCAAGGGCATGACCTCGGGCTACTCCCCGATAGGCGCGTGCGTCATCTCCGACCGCATAGCCGAGCCCTTCTACAAGGGCGACAACACCTTCCTGCACGGCTACACCTTCGGCGGCCACCCGGTCTCCGCGGCCGTCGGCCTAGCCAATCTTGACTTGTTCGAGCGCGAGGGCCTCAACCAGCACGTCCTCGACAACGAGGCCGCGTTCCGCGCGACCCTGGAGAAGCTGTACGACCTGCCGATCGTCGGCGACGTCCGCGGCAACGGCTACTTCTACGGAATCGAGCTGGTCAAGGACAAGGCCACGAAGGAGAGCTTCGACGCCGACGAGACCGAGCGGATCCTCTACGGCTTCCTGTCGAAGAAGCTGTTCGAGAACGGCCTCTACTGCCGCGCCGACGACCGCGGCGACCCGGTCGTCCAGCTCGCCCCGCCGCTGATCTCCGACCAGTCGACCTTCGACGAGATCGAGCAGATCCTCCGCGCGACCCTGACGGAGGCGTGGACGCTCCTCTGAAGGCGCTCGGCGTTTGATGGCGCTCCTCTGATGGCGCCCCCTCTCATGGCGCCCCTCTGACGTGCTCGGTGTTTGAAACGGCCCGGGATGCACCCGTACGAGTGAGATGGGTGCGTTCCGGGCCGTGTGCTGTCCGACCCCCGCCACCCTGCCTGCCTAGCGTGCCCTGTAACCGATCGGCCCTGCCTTCGTTCCCCCGGACGGGGGACTCCCCCCCGGCAATTCCTGATCCGAACCGAGGTGTACGCCCATGGTGGCCCCGCCGGACAACGACGTGCTCTGGGCACGTGGTCTGACCTACGCGCACGACGGCTCGCCCGCGCTGCAAGGCGTGTCGCTGGGCGTCCGGGACGGCGAGATCCTCGCCGTCACCGGCCCGCGCGGCAGCGGCAAAACCACGCTCCTGCGCTGTCTGTCGGGGCAGTTGGTGCCACGGCAGGGCGAGGTGTGGTTCAACAGCACCCCGGTGCACACCATGGGCCCCGTCACCCGGGAGCGACTGCGCCGCGACCGCTTCGGCTGGATCGACCCAGAGCCGGTCCTCGTCCCCGAGCTGAACGTCTGGGAGAACACGGCCCTGCCGCTGATGCTGCGCGGCACCGGCCGCCGGGCCGCCAGGACCGCCGCCCTGGAGTGGCTGGAGCGCCTCGACATCGGCTCCTCGGCCCGCAAGCGCCCGCACACCCTCCTGCAGTCCGAGCGCCAGCGCGTGGTCGTCGCCCGCGCGCTGGTCGCCACCCCCACCGTGCTCTTCGCGGACGAGCCGACCGCCGCGTTGCACCGCACGGAACACGCCCATGTGCTGCGCACCCTCACCACGGCGGCCCGCTCGCACGACATCACGGTCGTCCTCGCCACCCACGACACCGAGATCGCCTCCCTCGCCGACCGCACGGTGTCCCTGCTCGACGGGCGCTGCGTGAAGACCGTCCGCCTGCCCTCCGCCGCCGACGGGGAAGGCCGGGCCGCCGCCGAGGGAGGAGGCCGGGCCGCGTGCTCGCTCTCCGTCTAGCCCGCCGGGCCCACCCGGTCGTCCAGGTCCGCCGTCTGCTGGTCACCGCGGCCTCCGGCGGCACGGGCTTTCTGCTGCTGTGCGCCCTCGGGCACGCCCTGTCCCACCCGCACGCCCCCGCCGGCTCGGCGCTCCGCCTGGTCTGGTGCGCCGCGCCCGCCGCCGCCACCGTGTACTTCGCGGTGACGGTCGCCCGCACCGACCCCGGCACCCGCCCGCGCCCCGGCCTCTCCGCCATCGGCCTCGGCCCCGGCCGGCTGATGGCCGTCTCGGCGGTGACGACGGCCCTGTCCACCACCCTCGGCTCCCTGCTCGCCCTGCTGTTCTTCCTCCATCTGCGCGGCGACCTGACCGGCATGCCGTTCGACGGCGCCGCCGCCGACGTCCTCGCCGCCGGACAGCCGCTGCCCCTGCCGGCCGCCCTCACCCTCCTCTCCCTGGTGCCGGTCGTCGCCTCCGTGACGACGGCCCTGGTCCTGCGCCCGAAGGACACCCGGTCCCCCCGGCCCGCCGGACTCCGGACGCGCTTCACGGCGTACGACACCTTCGACATCCGCAGGCGGGCCGCGTCACCGGCCGGTGCGACGAGGTACGAGGGGGAAGAGCCGCCCGCCGAGGAACCGCAGGTCCCCGCCGTGGCGCCGGCCCCGCGCCCCGCCCCCGGCGGCCTCCCCTGGGGCATCGCCGTCCTCGCCGTCGGTCTCGCCGTCGAGGCGTACGCCGGTCAGTCCGACCCCGGCTCCGGCCTCACCCTCCCCGGTGGCTTCGCCGACAGCCCCGCCGGAGTCCTCGCCGGCTGGCTGCTCACCGCGCTGGGGCTGATCCTCGCCGGACCCGGGCTCACCCATCTGTGCGGGCGGCTGCTCGAGGCCGTGGAGCCGGGCGCGCTGCGGCTGCTCGCCGGGCGGATCCTCCAGGCGGAGGCCCGGCGGATCGGGCGGCCGCTCGGGGTGGTGTGCGCGGTGGCCTCGGGGGCGTACGCCATGGTGTCGCTGTCCTCCGGCGCACGTCCCACGGTCGGCCCGCTCACCCTGCTGGGCGCGCTCGTCGTGGCCGGCTGCACCGTCCTCACCCTCGCGACAGCCGCCGTCGAGGCCCGCAGGGCGCACGCCGACACCACGGCCGTGCTGCTGCGACTGGGGGCGCCCAGCACCCTGCCCCGCCGGGCGGCCCTGCTCCGCGCGGGCGCCCTGCTCGCCGTCTTCGGCCCGCTGACCTGGACCGTCGCGGAGCTGGCGGCGCTGCCGATGGCCGCGTGACCGCCCGTCCGGAGGCCGCCGGAAAACTCGTAGAAAAAATTCGGCGCGGGGCGATGAGTTCCGCGACGGCCCCCGGTCTATCCCTCGAACGGACCGACACCGATGACGGACCGAATATCTACGGGAGAGACCTCGCCATGAGCCAGAGCCAGCCGTACCAGCAGATGATCTTCGTGAACCTGCCTGTGAACGACCTCGACGCCTCGAAGAAGTTCTTCACGGAGCTCGGGTACGCGATCAACCCCCAGTTCAGCGATGAGAACGCCGCCTCGGTCGTGATCAGCGACACCATCTTCGCGATGCTGCTCACCAAGCCGTTCTACGCGACCTTCACCAAGAAGGAGATCGCGGACGCCACGCGCACCAGCGAGGTGATGATCGCGCTGAGCGCGGAGAGCCGCGAGAAGGTGGACGAGCTGGTCGAGAAGGCGGTCGCCGCCGGCGGCACCGCCTCGGACAAGGTCCAGGACATGCCGGACTTCATGTACGGCCGCGCCTTCGACGACCTCGACGGCCACACCTGGGAGGTCGTATGGATGAACCCGGCGGCGATCGAGGGCTGAACACCGGCCGCACATGCTGTGCCTAGCATGGGCGGGTGCAGATAATGCCCGCCCATGCGGCCCACCACGGTGACCAGGAGATCGAGACGCTGGAGGAGTTCGACGCGACCGTCTCGGCGCGCGGCACGCTCTCCGGATTCCGCGTCCAGGCCGTCGATCTGACGGACCGTACAAGGGAGTTGCTCGCCACGGATACGGCGGGCGCCGTCTTCCTCGGCTGCTCCATGCGGGAGCACGCCGCGGCGAAGGTCCGCGCGGACGGCGCCCTGGTCTTCCCGCCCGTCCCCGGCCTGCCCTTCGACCCGTACCGCGGCCTCGTGTACTCGCCCGACGAGCTCTTCGCGTCCCTGGCGGAGGGCGGTTACGAGGCGACACCGGACGCCCTGTCGTACGCCTGGTTCCAGCGCACCAAGGCCGACCGCGACGTCTTCTCCTCGATGCTGCGCGCCGTCCATGACGACTCGGTCTCGGACGCGCTCGACGAACTCCTCACCGGCGCACGGGTGGTGGGCGTGATGGGTGGCCACGCGATGGCCCGTGGCACCGAGGCGTACGAGGGCGCCGCCCGCCTCGGCCGCGCCCTGGCCCGCTCGGGTCTCACGGTCGCCACCGGCGGCGGCCCGGGCGCGATGGAGGCGGCCAACCTGGGGGCGTACGCGGCACCGTACGACGACGAGATGCTCACCGACACTCTCCAACTCCTTGCCAAGGCACCGACGTTCACGCCGTCGATCACCGACTGGGCGAGCGCGGCCTTCGAGGTCCGCACGCGCTGGCCGAAGGGCGGCACCTCCGTCGGCATCCCCACCTGGTTCTACGGCCACGAGCCGCCGAACCCGTTCGCCTCCCACATCGCCAAGTACTTCGCCAACGCCACCCGCGAGGACGGCCTCCTCGCCCGCTCCAACACGGGCATCGTCTTCCTGCCCGGCGCCGCCGGCACCGTCCAGGAGATCTTCGACAACGCGACGCCCAACTACTACGAATCCCGCGGCGAACCCACGCCCATGGTCCTGGTGAACCGCGCCCACTGGACGGAAAAGCTCCCGACCTGGCCCCTCCTCCAGTCCCTGGCCCGGGGCCGTGCGATGGAGGCCCGGATCGCCCTGGTGGACCGGATCGAAGAGGCTCCGGAGGCCCTGGAGCGGCTCGGGGGGTGAGGGTTGCGCGAAAAGCCAACTGCTCGCACATCTCTTCGGATTGACAGTACTTATGGCGCGCTTATAAACCTGTGAGGCACATGGGGAAGCCGCTTTCAGGCGGCACCTCCGTCACCCCCACTCCCCTGTGCTCCCCGTGAAGGGCAAACGTGTCCATATCTCCCAGCATCGCGCGAACTTCGCGCTCCCTCGGTGTTGTTCTCGCCTCCGCCGCACTTGTGCTCGGCGTCGCGGGCAGCGCCGTGGCCTGCAGCATCACTGACTTCTCCGCCGTGGCTGAGTGCGACGACGACAAGGGGGTCATCCGCGTGACCGACGTGGACCCGCTGGGCATCAAGGCCGAGGTCACCGTCTACCTGGAGAACAACGGGGCGGACCTGCGCATGGTCGGCAGCCAGACGATCAAGAAATCCACCGCCGAGGGTGTCACCATCACCTTCGACGAGGACTGGGAGCCGAACGCCGAGTACCGCGTCCACATCAAGGCGAAGGGGTACGTCGACGAGGACCTGCCGATCCTGACCGCTCCCGCCGAGGCCTGCGAGAAGGCGGACACCCCGCCGGCATCCGAGGAAAGCCCGGAGGAGCCCGCGGAGGACGAGCCCTCCAAGGAGCCTTCGAAGGCCAAGAAGTCCCCCTCCCCGTCCGCCTCGCAGGGCACCACCCCGGCCGGCAGGAACGACAACAACATCTCCTCCCCCGAGAGTGACTCCAACCTCGCCGAGACCGGCGCCACCTCCCACACCGGCCCGATCGCCGGGCTCGCAGCGGCCCTGGTCGCGCTCGGCGCGGGTGCCGTGTACTACAGCATGCGGCGCCGCGGGGCCTCCACCCGCTGATCCACGTCGTACGGCCGTGTGCCCGTGCCTCTCGCGGAGGGGTACGGGCACCTGCTCGTCCAGCACCAAGGTGCGGGCCACACGCACCTATCGGCGGCTCACCCGAACGTCGCCCGCTCCAGCCAGCACGAACTCGACGATCTCCAGCCACTCGTCGATCGCGTCCGCTGCGATGTCCGGCGCCACCTCGTACGGCAGCCTGGCGGCGAGCGTCGCGTCCGCCCGATGTACGACCAGCTCATGGGTCATCCGGCGGGCCCAGAACCCCGCGGTGTGCTCCCAGCCCCACGACCACACCGGCGCCTTCGGCCCCGCCTCGCGCAGCGTGGCGACGAGCATTTCACCGGTCTCCCGCGAGCCAGGCGTCCAGCGCGGCCGGGTCCCCCTTCGCCTCGGGGCCCTCGTACAGCGGGACTTCCTCCTCGGGCACCTCCTCCTTCGCCCGGGTCCGTACGTTCAGTTCGACCCAGCGCAGGGCGCCGCCGGTGTGCCGTACGAGGTGTTCCAGTGACCAGTCGGGGCAGGTCGGGACGGTGGCGGTCAGATCGGCGCCGGAGGTCACGATGTCCCTCAACTGCCGTATCTGAAGCTCGATCTCGTCGCAGTAGCGGTCGTGCCGAGCCTGGGGTTCTTGCATTTGCGTGGCCATGATTCCGCACCTTATGCGGCGGGACCGCCCCCCAGCACGACGATTTCCGCCGCGTCGAGGGCCACCCCGACCTCGTCCCCTGGCGCGGGCGCCTCCCGCAGCGCGCACGCCGCCTCCAGGCGCGGCGCGCCCTCGGGCTGGAGGTGTACGGCGACATGGGTGCCCCGGAAGGTGCGTGCGGCCACGGTGCACCGCAGCCCGGCGGCCGCGTCGACCAGCCGTACACCCGCGGGCCGCACCAGCAGCGCGCCCGGCCCCTGTGGCGCGCCCTCGGGCACCGGCACCTTGCCCCACGGGGTGTCGGCGGCCTGTCCGGTCACGGTCGCGTCGACCACGTTGTCGAAGCCGAGGAAGCGCGCCACGAACTCGTCCGCCGGCCGCTGCCACACCTCAAGTGGCGTACCGGACTGGGCGATCCGCCCGTCGCGCATCACCACGACCCGGTCGGCCAGCGCGAACGCCTCGCCCTGGTCGTGCGTGACCGCGAGGACGGTCGTCCTCAACTCGCCGAACAGCTCCCGGAGTTCGACGACGAGCCGTTCCCGCAGCGAGCGGTCCAGCTGACCGAGGGGCTCGTCGAGCATGAGCAGCCGGGGGCGCGGGGCGAGGGCCCGGGCCAGCGCGACCCGCTGCTGCTCGCCGCCGGAGAGCGCCGCGACGGCCCGGCGCGCCGCCCCCGGCAGCCCGACCAGCTCCAGCAACTCCCCCACCCGCACGGCCTGTTCGGCCTTCGAGGCGCCGTGCATCCGCAGCCCGAAGGCGACGTTGCCGCCCACGTCCCGCTGCGGGAACAGCTGGTGGTCCTGGAACATCAGGCCGACGTCCCGCTTGTGCGCGGGCACCGCGGTGTTGTCCCGTCCGTCGAGCAACACCCGCCCGGTGTCGAGGAGTTGGAGCCCGGCGACCGCCCGCAGCAGCGTGGACTTGCCGCTGCCGCTCGGCCCCAGCACACAGACGATCTCGTTCTCGGCGACCTCCAGATCGACCGCGTCGAGCGCGGGCCGCCCACGGAATCGTACGGTCGCGTCCTCGATCCGCAGCAGCACACTCGACACCATCTAGAACTCCCCCGTGCGATCGGTGCGCAGGCGCTCCAGCACCAGCAGGGCCACCGCGCACACCACCATGAGAATCGTCGAAAGGGCCATCGCCTGGCCGTAGTTGATCTCCCCCGGCCGCCCGAGCAACCGCGCCACGGCCACCGGCAGCGTGGGGTTGTCGGCCCGTGCGATGAACACGGTCGCCCCGAACTCCCCGAGCGACACCGCGAAGGCGAACCCGGCCGCGATCAGCAGCGCCCGCCGCACCATCGGCAGATCGACCTCGCGCCACACCCGCCACGGCGACGCCCCCAGCACGGCCGCCGCCTCCCGCAGCCTCTCGTCCACCGCCCGCAGCACGGGCAGCATGGTCCGTACGACGAAGGGGACGCCGACCAGGGCCTGGGCCAGCGGCACCAGGAGCCAGGAACCGCGCAGGTCCAGCGGCGGCTCGTCCAGCGCGATCAGGAACCCGAAGCCGACGGTCACCGCGGAGACGCCGAGCGGCAGCATGAGCAGCGCGTCGAATCCCCGGACGAGACGGCCGGCCCGCCGGGTCAGGGCCGCCGCGGCGAGACCACCGATCAGGAGGGCGATGGCGGTCGCCGCGAGGGCGTAGGTGAGGGAGTTGCCGACCGCCTCGATCGGCGCGACCAAGAAGATCCCGCTGTCGTCGCTGGTCAGCGCCTCGTAGTAGCCGAACACGGATCCGGACGCATCAAACGACCGTTCCACCAGCACGCCCAGCGGCAGCAGGATCAGCACGACGACAGTAAGAAGAACCCCGGCCAGCAGCGCCCACTGCCCCGTCCCGCACGGCCGGCGCGCCGTGAGCGACGCGTCCACCAGCCGCAGCGCGGTCTCCCGCCGCCGTACGGTCCAGGCGTGCACGGCGAGGATCAGCCCGACCGCGACGAACTGCACGAGCGTCAGCACGGCCGCCGTCGCCAGATCGAAGATCTCCGAGGTCTGCCGGTAGATCTCCACTTCGAGCGTCGAGAAGGTCGGCCCACCGAGGATCTGCACCACACCGAACGAGGTGAAGGTGAAGAGGAAGACCATCAGCGCGGCGGCGGCCACGGCGGGCGCGAGCGCGGGCAGCGTCACCGTCCGCCAGGCCCGCCATCGGGACGCCCCGAGCATCCGCGCGGCCTCCTCCTGCCGGGGGTCGAGCTGCGCCCACAGCCCGCCGACGGTCCGTACGACGACCGCGTAGTTGAAGAAGACATGCGCGAGCAGAATCGCCCACACCGTCGTGTCCAGCCGTACGCCCCACAGCTCGTCGAACAGTCCGCCCCGCCCGACCAGCGCCAGGAACGCCGTACCGACGACCACGGTCGGCAGCACGAACGGCACGGTGACGACCGCCCGCAGGATCTCCTTGCCCCTGAAATCGAAGCGCGCGAAGACATACGCGCCGGGGAGCGCGATCAGCAGCGTGAGCGCGGTCGAGACGAGCGCCTGCCAGGTGGTGAACCACAGCACATGCCGGATCCCGGCATCCCCCAGCACCTCCCCGATCCGCCCGAACTGCCAGGCGCCGTCGACGTGCAGCCCCCGCTCGACGATCGCGGCGACGGGATAGGCGAAGAACACCCCGAAGAACGCGACGGGCAGGACCATGAGCCCGAGCCGCGCCGCGCTCCCCGTGGAAGCCATGCGAGATGGCCTCTTGGCTACTTCAGTACGAGCGAGTTCCACGACTTGACCCACTGGTCACGGTTCTCGGCGATCTTCTCCGGCGCCATCGTCTCGGGATCCTTCGCCGCCGGCCCGTACTCGGTGAACTCGGCGGGCACGGACGCCCCCTCGACCACCGGGTACACGAACATGTTGAGCGGCATGTCCTCCTGGAACTCCTTCGAGATCAGGAAGTCGATGAATGCCTTGCCGCCCTCGGCGTTCTTCGCGTTGCTCAGCAGCCCCGCGAACTCGATCTGCCGGAAGCAGGTGCCGGTCGCGACCCCGGTGGGCGCGGCCTTCGGGCGCGGCTCGGCGTAGATGACCTCGGCCGGCGGCGAGGAGGCGTACGAGACGACGAGCGGCCGGTCGCCACCGGCCTTCTTGCCGTCGGTGGACCCGGAGAACTCCTGGTAGTAGGCCTGCTCCCAGCCGTCGACGACCTTCACCCCGTTGGCCTTGAGCTTCTCCCAGTAGCTCTCCCACCCGTCGTCGCCGTACTTCGCGGCGGTACCGAGGACGAATCCGAGCCCCGGGGAGGAGGTGGAGGCGTTCTCGGTGACGAGCAGGTCCTTGTACTCGGGCTTGATCAGATCGTCGAAGGTCTGCGGGGGCTCGATCTTGTTCTTGGTGAAGTAGGCCTTGTCGTAGTTGACGCAGATGTCGCCGGAGTCGATGGGCGTGACCCGGTGCTCGTCCTTGTCGAGCTGGTATTCGGCGCCGACCTTGTCGAGCCCCTTCGCCTCGTACGGCTGGAAGAGGCCGTTGTCGAGCGCCCGGGACAGCAGCGCGTTGTCGACGCCGAAGAAGACGTCGCCCTGCGGGTTGTCCTTGGTCAGGATCGCCTGGTTGACGGCCTGGCCCGCGTCGCCGCCCTCGAGGACCTTGACCTTGTAGCCGGACTCCTTCTCGAAGGCCTTCATGACGTCCTTGGAGTAGGCGAAGGAGCCATGGCTGACGACCGTGACCGTCTTGGATCCGCCACCGCCCGACCCGGTGTCGTCGGACGACGAACCGCATGCGGACAACGTGACGAGACCGAGGCCGACGGCCGCGGCGACGAACGTCCTGATGCTCACTGAATTCCTCCTGGGGGTGACCAGGAAGAGACGCGGCCCTGCCCGGGACTCCGATTCCGCGGAGGTTTCCCGGGCAGGGCGCAACAGCTTGAGTGATGACCGAACTTCCTACCCAGAATGACCTGGGCGAGGTTCAGAGGGTCTGCGGCCCGGTTGCCGCACTCTCAGCGCTGTGGCGCTCCCCTGTCGGAATATGAAGATGTGTACCGAGGTCAGAGTACCCCGTGGCCGAATCCCTACTACCTCTCGGCCGCTCCCCGGTTACCTCTCCGTGGCCGCAAGCTGGCCGCACGCCCCGTCGATCTCCTGCCCCCGGGTGTCCCGGACGGTCACCGGCACCCCGTGGGCGGCGATGGCCTCCACGAACGCCTTCTCGTCCTCGGGCCGCGAGGCGGTCCACTTCGAGCCGGGGGTCGGGTTCAGCGGAATGAGATTGACGTGCACGGGCTTGCCCTTGAGCAGCCGCCCGAGCCGGTCACCGCGCCACGCCTGGTCGTTGATGTCCCGGATCAGCGCGTACTCGATGGACAGCCGGCGCCCGGACTTGGCCGCGTACTCCCACCCGGCGTCCAGCACCTCGCGCACCTTCCACCGCGTGTTCACCGGTACGAGGGTGTCGCGCAGCTCGTCGTCCGGCGCGTGCAGCGAGATCGCGAGCCGGCACTTGAACCCCTCGTCGGCGAACCGGTGGATGGCCGGCACGAGCCCGACCGTCGACACCGTGATCCCACGCTGCGAGAGTCCGAGCCCGTCCGGCTCGGGATCGGTGAGCCGCCGAATCGCCCCGACCACCCGGTTGTAATTGGCGAGCGGCTCTCCCATCCCCATGAAGACGATGTTGGAAAGCCGCGCGGGCCCACCGGGAATCTCCCCGTCCCGGAGTGCCCGCATCCCATCGACGATCTGGTGGACGATCTCGGCGGTGGACAGATTCCGGTCGAGCCCAGCCTGCCCGGTCGCACAGAACGGGCAGTTCATCCCGCACCCCGCCTGCGAGCTGATGCACATGGTGACCCGGTCCGGGTACCGCATCAGCACCGACTCGACGAGCGTCCCGTCGAACAGCCGCCACAGCGTCTTGCGGGTGGTCTCCTGGTCGGTCGACAGATGCCGTACGACCGTCATCAGCTCCGGAAGCAGCGCCTCCTGGAGCTTCGTGCGCGCACCCGCGGGAATGTCGGTCCACTGCTCCGGGGCGTGCGCGTACCGCGCGAAGTAGTGCTGCGAGAGCTGCTTGGCACGAAACGGCTTCTCACCGATCGCGGCGACAGCTTCCTTACGCTCCGCAGGCGAGAGATCGGCAAGATGCCGCGGCGGCTTCTTGGCTCCGCGGGGGGCGACGAACGTGAGTTCTCCGGGCTTAGGCATGGCCGTACCAGTGTCGCAGATCCACTGGTGTGACCCGGGCCGGCCAGGAGGTCAGAAGATTCCGCCCACCACACCCACGATCCACGCACCGTAGTTCTTCCAGCGATGGGACATACGGCAGTACAGCCGCGGCTTGCGCCGTCCCGCCTGGTCGATGAGCACCTCGCACCAGCGGCAGGGCAGATCGCCGTGGTATCTGCCGTCGTCGCCCACCCGCGCTCGCCCCATGAGCGCGGACTTTATCGACTCACCGAACAGGCGGTCTACGCGACGGGGTGCTCCAGCCTGTCCTTGAGGTGCTGCTCGTTGCGCGGCAGTTCCTTGCGGATCTGGGGGCGGACGACGAGGGGGACGAGGGCCTTGCCGATACCCCTGCCCTCGAAGCCGACCTCCATGGTCACGCGGGAGCGACGGCCGTCGTCGAGCGGGGTGATCTCACCGTGCACATGGGCGCGGACGGGCCCGTCGATGCCCTGCAGGCCCCAGACCCGGGGCGGCTCGTACTCGGTGAGCTGCATGGTCATCGGGATGTCCCGGCGGCCGATGTGCCGGGTGATGCGCAGCCGGGAGCCGACACCGACCGGCTCGGCGTCGAGCTGCTCCGTCGAGACCGCGCTCTCCTGCCATTCGGGGAGGTGGGAGAACTCGGTGATGTACGCCCAGGCCTCCTCCGGGCGGCAGTCGATGTCGATCGATTTACGGATGTCGGACATGAAGCCCGCCCCCTTTCAGGGCGATCCCCCCTGTAAGGGCCTCCACGAGAATCGTCCCACCGGACCACTTGCGGGTCCACGGCAAGAAGCCCCCGCCCGGAAAAGGACGGGGGCTCACTCACATCGCGTGGTACGAGCCCGTCAGCCCGAGCCCACGAACAGCACCAGCAACAACCACACCACCGGCGCCGTGGGCAGCAACGAGTCCAGCCGGTCCATGATGCCGCCGTGGCCCGGCAGCAAGGTGCCCATGTCCTTGATGCCGAGGTCCCGCTTGATCATGGACTCGCCGAGGTCACCGAGTGTGGCGCTGGCGGCGACGGCGAGGCCGAGGAGCAGGCCCTGCCACCAGGTGCCGTCGTCGATGACGAACTGCATGAGCAGCGCGCCCGCGACCATGGCGAAGGCGATCGCGCCGAGCAGGCCCTCGCGGGTCTTGCCGGGGCTGATGCGCGGGGCGAGCTTGTGCGTGCCGAAGCGCCAGCCGACTGCGTACGCGCCCGTGTCGCTGACGACCGTCAGCACCAGGAACACGAGGACCCGCTGCGGTCCGTCGTCGGCGGTGAGCATCAGCGCGACGAACGTCGCCAGGAACGGCACGTAGAAGGCCGCGAAGACCCCCGCGGTGACGTCCTTGAGATAGTTTTCCGGCGGTTCCGTCATGCGCCAGACGAGGACGGCGAGCGCGGTGAGCGCCATGGCCACCCAGGCGCCCTCCGGCCCGCGCACATACCCGGCGACGACCATCGCGGCCCCGCCGACCGCGAGCGGCACAAGAGGCGCGCTGATGCCCTTGCGCTCCTGCAGCCGTGAGGTGAGCTCCCAGAGCCCGACCACCACGGCGACCGCTATGACGCCGACGAAGACGGCCTTGACGATGAACAGCGACGCGACGATGACCGCGCCGAGCCCGACGCCCACCCCTATGGCGGCGCTCAGATCACGGCCCGCGCTCTTCTTCTGCGGGGCGGGCTGAGGGGCGTCGTGCATGGGCTCCGGCTTCTGCGGCATCTCCCCGTAGGGATGCGCCGACGGCGTCTCGTCGCGGAACAGGGGGCCGGCCGGCCGAGCGGCCCCCCGGTCGTCGTCCTGGTTCCCGCCATGCGCGGGTACGTCGGGCACGATGGGCATGGGCTGAGTCTGCATCGGATGCCGAGCCTCAGGCGCATCGTATGCCGGACCTGCCGGGGCATGCCCCTGGACAGGTCCCCGGTCGGTCGGCGCCCAGTACCCGGCTTGTGGCGGCGCGCCCCAGGATGAGTCGTTCATCAGACCTCGAGGAGCTCCGCTTCCTTGTGCTTGAGCAGCTCGTCCACCTGGGCGACGTACTTCGCGGTGGTGTCGTCGAGCTCCTTCTCCGCACGGCGGCCCTCGTCCTCGCCGACCTCGCCGTCCTTGACGAGCTTGTCGATGGCGTCCTTGGCCTTGCGGCGCACGGAACGGATCGAGACCTTGGCGTCCTCGCCCTTGGTCTTGGCGACCTTGATGTAGTCGCGGCGGCGCTCCTCGGTGAGCTCGGGGAACACCACCCGGATGATGTTGCCGTCGTTGCTCGGGTTGACGCCCAGGTCGGAGTCGCGGATCGCCTGCTCGATATTGCGCAGGGCGGTCTTGTCGAACGGGGTCACAACGGCCATGCGGGGCTCCGGCACCGAGAACGAGGCCAGCTGGTTGATCGGTGTCAGCGCACCGTAGTAGTCGGCCACGATCTTGTTGAACATCGCCGGGTGCGCACGGCCGGTGCGGATCGCGGCGAAGTCATCCTTGGCGACCACGACGGCCTTCTCCATCTTCTCCTCGGCCTCGAGGAGGGTCTCTTCGATCACCACTTGCTCCTGCGTGTCTTGAGTAGGCCCGGCTGCTGTTCATTGGTCACGTCGGCGGCCGGCTGCGTCGCGTCTTATTCCTGCACGGTTCCCGACCGGCAGGACATTGTCCATCCCCCGGTCAGGCTCCGTCCCCCGGGCAGGGGGAAGGACCCGGTCAGGCCCCGCTTCCCTGATCACCCACGAGAGTGCCGATCTTCTCACCCTTGACGGCCCGCGCGATATTGCCCTCCTTGAGAAGCTCGAACACGAGGATCGGAAGCTTGTTGTCGCGGCAGAGGGTGACGGCGGTGGCGTCGGCGACCTTGAGTTCGCGGGTGATGACCTCGCCGTAGCCGAGGGAGTCGAACTTGACCGCGTCCGGGTTGGTCTTGGGGTCGGAGTCGTAGACCCCGTCCACGCCGTTCTTGCCCATCAGCAGCGCCTCGGCGTCGATCTCCAGAGCGCGCTGGGCGGCGGTGGTGTCGGTGGAGAAGTACGGCATGCCCATACCGGCGCCGAAAATAACCACGCGGCCCTTCTGGAGGTGGCGCACGGCGCGCAGCGGGATGTACGGCTCGGCGACCTGGCCCATGGTGATGGCGGTCTGGACCCGGCTGTCGATGCCCTCCTTCTCCAGGAAGTCCTGGAGGGCGAGGCAGTTCATGACCGTGCCGAGCATGCCCATGTAGTCCGAACGGGCCCGGTCCATGCCGCGCTGCTGGAGTTCGGCGCCGCGGAAGAAGTTGCCGCCGCCGATGACGACCGCGATCTCTGCTCCGTCGCGTACGACGGCCGCGATCTCCCGGGCGATGGCGTGCACCACGTCAGGGTCGACGCCGAGGCCACCGCCCCCGGAGAACGCCTCTCCGGACAGCTTCAGCAGATACCGGCCGCGTACTTTGCCGTCGTCGCTCTTCTCGGGCTTGGTGGTCATGGAGATCTCGCCTCATTTACGTGTCGCACATACGAAGAAGGCCATTGCCGGTGGGGTGGTGTTCGCAACCCATGCTCGGCAATGGCCTCCTCGTCAGATCTGCTGTCGTCCGTCACGCGTCACGCGCGCACGTGGCGGCATACGCGAACGACTGCACTCGACCCTATCGGGGCCGGGTGCCGGTCGTGCAACGGACTCAGATGCCGACCTTGATGCGCGTGAAGCGCTTCAGGGTGACACCGGCCTCGTCCAGGACCTTCTGGACCGACTTCTTGTTGTCCAGCGCGTACGGCTGGCCGAGCAGCGTGGCGTCCTTGAAGAAGCCGTTGAGGCGACCCTCGACGATCTTCGGCAGGGCGGCCTCGGGCTTGCCCTCGGCGCGGGTGGTCTCCTCGGCGACGCGGCGCTCGGACTCGACGACCTCGGCCGGCACGTCCTCCTTGGAGAGGTACTTCGGCGCGAAGGCGGCGATGTGCTGCGCGACACCCTTGGCGAGCTCGGCGTCGGCCTTGTCCAGCTCGACCAGGACACCGATCTGCGGGGGCAGGTCGGGCATGGTGCGGTGCATGTAGGCGAAGACGAAGCCGTCGGCGAACTGCGCGAAGCGGTCCAGGACGATCTTCTCGCCGAGGTTGGCGTTGGCCTCGTCGACGTACGCCTGGACGGTCTTGCCGGCCTCGATCTCGGAGGCGAGCAGGGCGTCGAGGTCGGCCGGGGAGGTCTTGGCGACGTGCTCGGCGATCGCGGCGGCGGCGGCCTGGAACTTCTCGCCCTTGGCGACGAAGTCCGTCTCGCACTTCAGCTCGACCAGGACACCGGAGGTGTTGTCGTCGGCGATGAGGGAGACCACGGCGCCGTTCTCGGCGGAGCGGCCCTCGCGCTTGGCGACGCCCTTCTGGCCCTTGATGCGCAGGGCCTCGACGGCCTTGTCGACGTTGCCCTCGGCCTCGTCCAGCGCCTTCTTGCAGTCCATCATGCCGGCGCCGGTGAGCTCGCGGAGCTTCTTGACGTCGGCGGCGGTGTAGTTCGCCATGATCTGTGAATCTCTTCTCGGAGTTCGAAGTCTCGAAGTCGGCGTCCGCCGCCGCGCGTAGGGCGGGCGCCCGCCGAAGATCTACGGGCTGTGGGTGAACGGCGGGTGGCGCGGTCGGCGCCACCCGCCGTCATGTCGACAGCCGTACGACCGTGAAGGTCAGGCCTGCTCGGCGTCCGCGGCCGGAGCCTCGGCGGCAGGGGCCTCGGCCTCGGCAGCGGCCTCAGCGGGGGCCTCAGCCGGAGCCTCGGCGGCAGCCGGAGCCTCAGCGGCGGCCGGGGCCTCCTCGGCCTTCTTCTCGCCCTCGAGCAGGTCGCGCTCCCACTCGGCCAGCGGCTCGCCCGCGGCCTTCTCGCCCTTGTCGCCGGTGGCGACGCCGGAGCGGGCGATAAGGCCCTCGGCGACGGCGTCGGCGATCACACGGGTGAGCAGGGTGACGGAGCGGATCGCGTCGTCGTTGCCCGGGATCTTGTAGTCGACCTCGTCGGGGTCGCAGTTGGTGTCGAGGATGGCGACGACCGGGATGTTGAGCTTCCGGGCCTCGCCGACCGCGATGTGCTCCTTCTTGGTGTCCACGATCCAGACGGCGCTGGGCACCTTCTGCATCTCGCGGATGCCGCCGAGGGTCTTCTCCAGCTTGGCCTTCTCACGCGAGAGGACCAGGAGCTCCTTCTTGGTCAGACCCGACGAGGCGACGTCCTCGAAGTCGATCTGCTCAAGCTCCTTGAGGCGCTGCAGACGCTTGTAGACGGTCGAGAAGTTGGTGAGCATGCCGCCCAGCCAGCGCTGGTTGACGTAGGGCATGCCGACACGGGTGGCCTGCTCGGCGATGGCCTCCTGCGCCTGCTTCTTCGTGCCGACGAACATGACCGTGCCGCCGTGGGCGACGGTCTCCTTGACGAACTCGTAGGCGCGGTCGATGTACGACAGCGACTGGAGCAGGTCGATGATGTAGATGCCGTTGCGCTCGGTGAAGATGAAGCGCTTCATCTTCGGGTTCCAGCGACGGGTCTGGTGACCGAAGTGGACGCCGCTTTCCAGCAGCTCCCGCATCGTGACGACGGCCATGGCCGTTCTCCTTGAATTTCTCGGTTGTGCCGCGAGAACCGGACGGCTCCCGCGCCTGACGCCCGCGATGCGCCGTTGCCACAAAGGACCGAGGGGCGCTGATACGGACCACGGAAGGGCCTCGTACCGGGGCGTGCGAAGTCGACCCGGTGACCCGGATCGCCACCAGAAGTGTACGGGACCCACGAGGCCCCGGGTGACGCCGATATCCACAACCGGCGAGTACTCCACAGATCCCGGCCACGATCAGGCCATCCGCGGGACGCTTCCCGCATGTCTGACGAGCGAACGAAACGACTGGTGTGGATGTGGTCGGCGCTGCTGCTGTGCCTTGTGACGCTGCTCCTGATCACTCCGGCGGCAGGAGCGGGTACGGGATCGGGTCTTCGGAACGCCGAGGAGCCGGTACCCGCCCTCGGGCGCGCTTGGCCCGTGGGCCTCCGCCCCCCAGTGGTCCACTCCTGGGACCCGCCACCCACCCCCTACGCCAGAGGCCACCGAGGCATCGACCTGTCCGCCCCCGCCGGCTCCCCGGTGCGAGCGGTCGCCCCCGGCCGCGTGTCCTTCGCCGGCCGCGTGGCAGGTCGAGGAGTCATCGCGATCGAACTGACCAACACGGGCGCCCCGCCCCTGCGCACGACCTACGAACCGGTACGGGCGTCCGTGAAGAAGGGCGACGAGGTAGCTGCGGGCGATGTCCTGGGCACCCTGGAAGCCTCCCCCTCCCACTGCCCGACGGCCTGCCTCCACTGGGGCCTACGCAGAGCGGACGCCTATCTGAACCCGCTGTCACTACTGCCCCCGTGGCTCCTGAGACGGGGCCCATCACGTCTACTGCCGCTGTCATAGCTGCGGGCAGTCGTGCCGCTGGGGCGATGGGGGTACCTCCCGCTCGAGCGAAGCCGAGAGTGGGGGAGGGTGGGCGCAGCGGCACCCGGCAGGCGCCGGTGAGCGAAACCCACCCCGAGCTCAGCCCAAGACGCCGGGCGCCTCAAAGCAAGGGGGCTCAGCCCCGCACACCTCGGAGGGCCATCGAAACCGCCGCATCGGTGATCGCGGAGGGATCCTCGGCGGCCCCCAACTCGATCCGCCGCACCGCCGCGTCCACAACGCCCTGCAACAACATCGCCGCCAACCGAGGCTCCGCATGCCCCAGCCCCCCGAGCGCCTCCACGATCATCGCGACGAGCCCACCATGCGCGGCTCGGATCTTCTCCCGAGCCCCGGCATCCAACTCACTCGCCGAGATCGCGACCACAGCCCGATGCCGCCGGTCCCCGACCAGCTCCAGCTGCTTACGGACGTACGCCTCGACCTTGTCCTCGGCCCGATCGACCGCCGCCATCGCCGCCTCGACCTCGGCCGCCCACACCGGGAAGTCGACCTCGCACAGCTCCTCGACCACGGCGGCCCGCGACCGGAAGTACTCGTACACGGACGACCGCGCCAGCCCCGTGCACTCAGCGAGCGCCGGGAACGTCAACGCCTCCGTCCCACCCTCGGACAACAAAGACCGAGCCGCGTCCAGCAGGGCGGCTCGCTGCATCGACCGGTGCTCGGCCACGGAGGCCGCTCGAATCCTTGGCACGTCAACCACTGTACGGACGGACCGCCGCTCACGGGAGACGCTTCCCCCGACCGGACCCACCAAGCACCGCCCAGCGCCACCGGGCGGCCCACATTCGGCCAGGTCAGACCGGATCAGCGGCCGAAACTCGCCAGCTTCGCCCGCAACTGCAGCACCGACTTGGTGTGGATCTGACTCACCCGGCTCTCGGTCACCCCCAGCACGTTCCCGATCTCGGCGAGCGTCAGCCCCTCGTAGTAGTACAGCGTGACGACGGTCTTTTCCCGCTCGGGCAGCGTGTTGATGGCCCGCGCCAGGAACCGCCGCAGCTCGCGGTCCTCGGCCACCTCGACCGGGTTGTCGGCGGCGGTGTCCTCCAGCGTGTCCATCAGACTGAGCCGGTCGCCGCCCTCTCCCCCGACGTGCAGCAACTCCTCCAGCGCCACCACATTGGCCAGCGACAACTGGCTGAAGACAGCGTGGAGTTCGTCGACCTGGATGCCCATCTCGGCGGCGACCTCGCCCTCGCTGGGAGTGCGTCTGAGCCGGGACTCCAGGGTCGCGTACGCCCGCTCCACGTTGCGGGCCTTCTGCCGCACCGAGCGGGGGATCCAGTCCAGCGCGCGCAGTTCGTCGATCATCGCGCCCCGGATCCGGGTGATCGCGTACGTCTCGAACTTGATCTCCCGGTCGATGTCGAACTTCTCGATCGCGTCGATGAGCCCGAAGACCCCGGAGGAGACGAAGTCCGCCTGCTCGACATTGGCCGGCAGGCCGACGCTCACCCGGCCCGCGACGTACTTCACCAGGGGTGAGTAGTGGAGGATCAACTGCTCGCGCAGCCGTTCGTCGCCCGTCGTCTTGTAGGTCCGCCACAGCTCGTCGAGTGTCGAGGGGGCGGGCGGGCGCACGGTGCCGCGAGCGGCGGAGGGTACCGCCGCCCGGTCAGACCCGGAGGTGTGCTGGGGCATTCGTCGCCTTGTGCCGTTCTGCCGTGAACTGGGAGTGCCTGAGTGAGCTGTCGATCTGATGTCGAGTTGCCTGTCCTGTGTCGGAATCCTCGTGAGCGTAGCGTGACTGGGGAGTCGCAGTGCGCGAAGAGCGAGGGATCGCCCGTGGGCAGATACGTTCCGCTGGCCGCCCGACGGTGTCACGACGGTCGCACTGTGTGATCGGCCCGGCACACGAACTGCTGGAAACCGCAAGGCCGTAGGCATTCCCCCGGACGGCCGAACACGCTCAGTCAACTTCGCCTCCGATCCGACGAAACGGAGATCATCGCCTGGCGTGTCAACTTCCAGCTGTCGCCATGTCGTTCGACGTAACCAAGTGATCGGAGTTCGTACAGTCTCCCGACCGCGTCGTCCTCGGTCGTCCCCGCACCCCGGGCGATCTCGTCGACCGCCGCGGTGCCCCGCCCCGGTAGCGCGGCGAGCACCTGCCGTGCGGCGGGTTCCAGCAGGTCACGCGGGAGCACAGGCCCGTGCCGGTCGGGCGCCAGCTCTCCCATGTCACCCACCAGCTCGACGACTTCGGCGGCGTCGGACACGAGCTCCGCGTCGCCCCGCAGAAGTTCGTGCACCCCTGCCGAGAGGGCCGAGGTCGCGGGCCCGGGCACCCCCATGGTGAACCGCCCCAACCGCTGCGCGGCCCGCGCCGTGACCAGCGCACCGCTGCGGTAGGCCGCCTCGACGACCACGGTGCCCCTGGTCAACGCGGCGATGACCCGATTCCGCAGGATGAACCGGCTCGGCGTCGGATGGTCCCCCGGCGGCAACTCCCCCACCACGAGCCCCTGTTCCGCGATCCTGCCGATCAGCTGGGCGTGCCCCCGCGGATAGGACTGGTCCACCCCGCAGGCCAGGACGGCCACGGTCGCGCCGCCGACCCCGAGCACCCCTCGGTGCGCGGCCCCGTCCACGCCGTACGCACCGCCGGACACGACCACCCACCCCCGCTCGGCGAGCCCCGCCGCCAGCGTGGCCGCCATATGGGCCCCGTACTCCGTGCAGGCCCGCGCCCCCACGACGGCCACGGACCGCAAGGCCCACATCCGCACATTGGCCTTCCCCCGAACCCACAGCCCCACAGGCCGCCCGTCCCCCAGATCATCAAGCTGCCCGGGCCACTCGGCGTCCCCGGGAACGAGGAATCGCGCACCGGATGCCTGAGCCTGGGCCAGATCCTTCTCCGGGTCGGCCCGCCCGGCGCGGGCACACAGCCCCGCCCACCGCTTCTCCGATGCCCCCGGCAGCGGTGGCCCGTGCCCCGAGCAGCGCCGCACCAGCTCCTGGACGCCGAGTTCCCGCAGCCACCGACCGCCGAGTTCGTCCCCGGGTTCGAGCACACGGGCGAGGAAGACCCGATCGAGCCGCTCGGCGTCCGACACACCCTCACCGGTCATCGTTCACCCACCACGGGGAGACTGAACGCCCACTTCATACCAGCGCCCCGATCGCCATCGGCACGCCCCGCGGAACACCAGTGCGAAGCTGCAGGGCCAGGTTGACATCGGTCGCGTCCGGGCGGTCGTGACCGACGAGATCGGCGATGGTCCACGCGACCCTCAGCACCCGATCCAGGCCGCGTGCGGTCAGTACGCCCCGCTCCAGACTCCGCTCGGCTTCGTCCATCGCGCCCGGCGCCGCGTGCCACCGGCTGCGCAGCTCGCGCCCCGGCACCTCGCTGTTCGTCCGCCACGGCATGCCCGCCAGCCGTACCGCCGCCCGCTCCCTGGCGGCTCGCACGCGGTCGGCCACCGTCACGGTGGACTCTCCCCGCGCATCACGCTGGGAGAGTTCTGAGCGCGTGACACGGTCGACCTCGACCCGGAGGTCGACCCGGTCCAGCAACGGCCCGGAGAGCCTCGCCTGATAGCGGCGGATCGAGGCGGGCGGGCACTCGCACAGGTCGTCCGTCCGCGAGAACCGGCCGCATGGGCACGGGTTGGCCGCCAGGACCATCAGGAACTTCGCCGGGAACCGGACGACCCCCGCGCTGCGCGCGATCACGACATGCCCCGCTTCCAGCGGCTGTCGGAGCGCGTCGAGCGCATGGCTGCCGAACTCGGGAGTCTCGTCGAGGCAGAGCACCCCTCGATGGGCGAGCGACACCGCGCCCGGCCGTGCGACGCCCTGACCGCCACCGACGAGGGCCTGCATGGTGGCCGAGTGGTGAGGGGCGCAGTAGGGCGCCACGTCGACCAGCGGTTTCCCCGCCGGGAGCAGGCCGGCGATCGAGTGGACGGCCGTGACCTCCAGCGACTCCTCCCTGCTCAGCCTCGGCAGGATGGCCGGCAGCCGCTCGGCCAGCATCGTCTTGCCCGCACCCGGCGGCCCCTCCAGGAAGAGGTGGTGGCCCCCGGCCGCGGCGACCTCCACCGCGGTCCGGGCCGCGAGCTGGCCGACGACATCGGCGAGATCGTGCCCCTGGTCCTGCTGTGCGGCTCCCGCGGTGTGCATGCCGGTGGCCGCTCCCGTGCCCGGCAGTCGCAGTCCGGCCATCAGCGGGTCCGGACGCCCCTCGTCGAGTTCCTCGTCCGGCACAGGTTCGTCCGCGAGGACAGCGATCAGCTGCCGCAGGGTGCGCACGCCCAGCACCGAGATGCCCGGCACCAGCGAGGCCTCCGCGGCCGCGCATTCAGGCACCACGACCTGCTCGTACCCCGCCTCGGCGGCGGCCAGCACCGCGGGCAGGATGCCGCGGACCGGCCGTACCCGCCCGTCGAGTCCCAACTCGCCGATCATCACGATGTCCGAGAGCACCCGTGGGTCGATGCGCTCGGAGGCGCCCAGGACCGCGCAGGCGACCGCGAGATCGAACCCGCTGCCCGCCTTGGGCACCGAGGCGGGGCTCAGTCCCACCGTCAGCTTCTTCTGTGGCCACTCGGCACCGGAATTGACCACCGCCGCCCTGACCCGGTCCCTGCTCTCCGTCAGGCTCTTGTCCGGCAGCCCCACCAGTGTGAACGCCGCGACGCCTGGTTCCAGGTCGGCCTGGACCTCGACGACGACGCCTTCCACGCCGACGAGGGCCACGGAGCACGTACGGGCGAATCCCATCAGGCCACCCCCCGTACGTGCTCGACGACGGGCGCGCCGCGGGTGGGCAGGAGGACTCCGACCACGTCGATGCGGACGCCGCCCGGCGGGGCCCCTCCGTGTTCCTGGAGCCAGCGTTCGGCGAGACCGCGCAGGCGTTCGACCTTTGTGGTCGTCACAGCCGCCATCGGGTGTTCGAACGGGCCGGCCCTGCGGGTCTTGACCTCGCAGACGACCAGCGCGTCCCCGTCCCGGGCCACGATGTCGATCTCACCGGTCCTGCCGCAGCGCCAGTTGCGCTCCAGGACCGTCATCCCGGCGTCGGCCAGCCGCCGTGCGGCCAGCTCCTCGCCGTACTTGCCGAGTGCACCTCTTGCGTTGCTCATGTCGGCACCACCTCCGGCGCCAACACTGAGGGCAACTCAGCCCGCTATTGGATCTTGGTGGACAGAGGGGCAATTGTGGATAACTTCGCCACCCACACGGATGACATCCACCACAGCCTCAGCTGCCCGGCAGCTCCAGATCGCTCTTGTTCAGCTCCTCGATGTTCACGTCCTTGAACGTGAGTACCCGTACCTGCTTCACGAACCGGGCCGGCCGATACATGTCCCACACCCAGGCGTCCGCCATGGACACCTCGAAGAACACCTCGCCCTGTACCGAGTGCACCTGCATCTCGTAGTCGTTGGTCAGGTAGAAGCGCCGCTCGGTCTCGATCACGTATTTGAACAGACCGACGACATCGCGGTACTCCCGGTAGAGCTTCAGCTCCATCTCGGTCTCGTACTTCTCGAGGTCCTCGGCGCTCATGGCATGTTCCCCTTCAGCCGTGCGATCCCCCCATTGTGCGCCAGCCCCGCAAGCCTTTAGACAATTTCGGTGTCAAGGACCACGGGCTTGGCCGGGGGACCTTCGTCGAGCAGTGTGCGCAGCAGTTCGGCGAGTCTGGTCGGGTACACCGTCTCATGCGTCCGGGCCAGTTCCCCGCACGTCCACCAGCGTGCTCCGGCGACGCTGCGTCGTTCCAGGTCCGTCAGGCGGGCCGCGCCCGGCACCGGCTGGTGCGTATCGGCGGTACGGGCCAGGTAGTACCACTCGTCCTGGTCCCAGCGCCGGCCGGCGAAGGGGAAGGAACACGTCCGCCGCCAGAGGACCAGGCCCAGCTCGACGTCCGTGATTCCGGTCTCCTCGGCGACCTCGCGCAGCGCGGCCTCCTCACGGGTCTCCGTGCCCTCCACACCACCGCCGGGGGTGAACCACCAGTCGTCCGCCGGATCGTCCGGTTCGTGCCCGTGCAACAGCAGGATGCGGTCCTGCGGATCCAGCAGGACCACCCGGGCCACCTTGCGCAGACCGCCCTCATAGGTGTCCTCGTACGGCGGCTCGGGCTCAGGCGACACGGGCCGGCTCCGACTGCTTGGGGCGGCCGCCGAGCCGCTTGGCGACGGGTCCGTAGGCGGCGCCGCCCAGGACGAGCACCATGCCCACGACGAGCGCGACGGTGATCAGCCGCAGCGGGCCGGGAGAGGAGAGCGCGCCGAGCTTCTCGAAGCCCGTGGGGCGGGCCAGCATGCCGTCCATGGGCCAGACGACGGCGTCCACGCGGGCGTCCACATTGCCGCGTGGCACCGTGCCCTGACCGGCCTCCGCGAGGTGGGCGGTGGAGTCCAGGGAGCCGCTGCGCTCATCGCCGAGAAGGAACAGCCGACCCTTGGGGACGGTGATCTCCGGGATGCCGCTCAGCTCGGCGTCCTCGCCCTCCGGCAGATAGGCCTCGTCGATCTTCTCGTCATTGACGGTGAGCTTGCCGTCGGTGCAGCAGGCGATCGTGTCGCCGCCGACCGCGACGACCCGCTTGACCATGGGCGCGTTGCCCCAGGTCTCCTCCCGGAAGACCACGACGTCACCGCGCTTGATGTCACCGCCGTCGATCCGCTCGGCGAGGATGCGGTCCCCGGAGGTGATGGTGGGGGCCATGGAGTCGGTCGGCACGGTGTAGGGCTGGTAGACGATCGCGCCCCACAGGAAGCCGCCCAGGAAGAGCACACAGCCGAGGGCCACGGCGATGCCCGACAGCGTGCTGCCGAGCCGTCCGTGGCCCTCGTCGGTACGACGTGTCGTCCCGCTCATCCCAATGCTCCCCCAGGTCGGAGATTCGACCGTCCGGGCCCGGTGCGGGCCGCCGGAAGATCGGCGATCTGGGACGGCACCCTACCCGGCGGTACCCGTGCCAGAAACCCTCGGGCCCTCCGCGACGAGAAGGCGGCGCCGGCGCCACAGCACCAGCGGAACCGCGCCCGCGAGGCCGAGCGCGCCGGGGGCGGCGGCGCTCAGGTTCTGGTCGAAGGTGTCGGGAACCGGCAGCGTGGACCAGCGGGTGGGCGGCCAGGCCACCACGATGGCGCGGCCCACGACCTTGCCCACGGGGACCATGCCGTCGTTCTTGTCGTTCTGGTGGTAGCGGGAGTCCAGCGAGTTCTGCCGGTGGTCACCCATGACCCAGATTTTGCCCTCGGGTACCGTCACCTTGAACTGGCCGCCGGTGTCGTCGACCGTGCACGGAGTGTTGCCCGGGTACACGTACGACTCCTCGTTGAGCGCCTTGCCGTTGACCTCGAGCGGGCCCGTGCCCTTGCACTCCACGGTGTCGCCGGCGACGCCGACGACGCGCTTGATGAGGTCCTTCTCGTCCGCGGACGGCATCAGACCGATCCAGCCGAGGACGCGCTGCACGGGGTTGGGCTCCAGGGTGGGCTCACCGTCCAGCCAGCCGGCCGGGTCATTGAAGACGACGACCTCGCCGCGCTCCGGCTCGGAGCCGAACCACGGGGTGAGCTTGTCGACCAGGACCCGGTCGCCCTGCTGCAGCGTGTTCTGCATCGAGTCCGACGGGATGGAGAACGCCTGCACCAGGAACGTCTTGATCAGCAGCGCGAGCACCAGCGCGATACCGATCAGGATCGGCAGTTCCTTCCAGAAGGAACGCTGCTTCTTCTTGGGCCTGTGTTCCTGGTCGCCGTCGTCGGCCGAGGCCTCGGGGTCGTGCCGACCGCCCTCGCTGCCCGCTCCGGCCGGGGAGTCACTCCCGGCGGATACGGATCCCTCTGAGTTCGCAGCGTTCACGGCGTCCTCTGTGGCCGGGGAACCCGCCTCGTCGGGCCGCTCCGGCCGTTCTTCTGAACCACCGTGTCCGGATCGTGCGCCGACCGCCAAATCCCCCACATCCACTCCTCACGCCGTACCGCCGCCCACGCCACAACCGGTGCAGGCCCACCACTCCCATAACGAGCGGGAGTTCCGCAGGGGTCGGGAGGGGGATCAATCCGTTTCGATCCGCGGAGGCCACCCTATGCGAAGCGCCGAGGGCCGTGGTCGTGCCGCTCGGCACGGCGGCGAACGTGTCCGGTTCCTCCAGCTGCCCCCAGTGGCCGACCGGCCAGGCGATCACCACGGCCCTGCCGACGACGGACTCCTCGGAGACCGTGCCCCCGTACTGGGCCGTGCTCGACGTGTCGTTCTGGTGGGCGCGCGAGTCCGCGGAGTTCTCCCGGTGGTCACCCATGACCCAGAGGCGGCCCTGGGGCACGGTCACCTCGAACGGCTGGATGGACGGCTTGTTGCCGGGGTGGAGGTAGGCCGACTCGTTCAGCGGCATGCCGTTGACGGTGACGAGGCCCTGGGCGTCACAGCACTTGACGGTGTCGCCGCCGACCGCGACGACCCGCTTGATCAGGTCCTTCTCGTCGTCCGACGGGAGCAGACCGATGAACTGCAGACCTTCCTTGATCTGCTTGATGACGATGGGGTCTTCCGCCGTGGTCGTCGTCTGTTCGTCCTCCAGCCAGCCGCCGGGGTCCTTGAAGACGACGACGTCCCCACGGGTCGGCTTGGAGCCGAACCAGGGGGTGAGCTTGTCGACCAGGACGCGGTCACCGATCTGGATCGTCTGCTCCATGGAACCCGACGGGATCACGAACGCCTGGACGAGGAAGGTCTTCAGGACGAGCGCGATGAGGACGGCGACACCGACCAGGAGCGGGATCTCCTTGACCGCCGAACGGCGGCGCCGCCGCTTGATCTTGCGGGCGAGCTTGCGCCGCTCCACCCGGCTCGGCCGGGCCGCGCCACCGGCCCGTCGGGTGCCGGTGGGCAGCAGAGTGTCAGCGGGAGAGCTGGGCGCCCCGCGGGGTTTGCCACGGTTACCCATGCGCACCGCCGACGGCGGGCACGCGCGCGTAGGCGTCGGGGCGGTCCAGCCGGGTCCAGTGGTCGGCGGGCCAGGCGATCCAGTCGGCCCGGCCGATCACGGAGTCGAGGGGGACCATGCCGCCACCGGGGGATCCCAAGTGGTCGCGGGAGTCGCTGGAGTCGCTGCGGTGGTCGCCGAGGACGAACAGGCGCCCTTGGGGCACGACCACGTCGAAAGGCACGTTCGACGGGCTGTCCTCCGGGTACAGAAACGACGACTCGTCGACCGACCGGCCGTTCACCTCAAGCCTCCCCTCCTGGTCGCAGCAGACCACCCGGTCTCCCCCCACACCGACAACGCGCTTGATGTAGTCGGCGTTCCCGAAGTAGCCGGTGCCGTCGAACACGACGACGTCACCCCGCTGCGGCTCAGAACCGAAACGGTACGCCAACTTATTTACGAGAACTCGGTCCCCGATCCTCAATGAGTTCTCCATGGAACTGCTGGGAATCTGGAACGGCTGCATCACGAAGTTGCTGAAGAGCGCCAGAAAAAGCAGGCAGATCAACACGGTCAGGGTGTAATGACCACCGGGGACCCGGTCGGCGGTTCTGCCCAGCAACACGAAACGCGACCGTCCCTCCGGCCGCTCTGTGTCCGAGATCTCCTCGGAGCGAGCCGAGGATGATGCCTGCTCGGCCTCAGAAGGGCGGGAGGAGCGGTCGCGCTCCATGTGCTGCTGTGCTTCGGTGTCCATCGGGGCCAGATCGTATCCGGCCCCGCTAGAACACCTGAGCGCGCGCTCAGTTGTCGCGCTTCTCCTTGATCTTCGCCGCCTTGCCGCGCAGCTCGCGCAGGTAGTACAGCTTGGCGCGACGGACGTCGCCGCGGGTGACGAGCTCGATCTTCTCGACGATCGGGGTGTGCACCGGGAAGGTGCGCTCGACGCCGACGGAGAACGAGACCTTGCGGACCGTGAAGGTCTCGCGGACACCGGCGCCCTGGCGGCGGATCACAACGCCCTTGAACTGCTGCACACGGGAGCGGTTGCCCTCGATGACGCGGACGTGGACGTTGACGGTGTCACCCGGGCGGAAGGCCGGGATGTCGCTGCGCAGCGACGCGGAGTCGACGGAGTCGAGCAGGTGAGACATTTCGTCTGCTTTCTTCGCCCATGCCACAGGTCATAGGCGGGAGCTAGGTGTTTCGAGAGGATGCTGTCCGGGTCGGGGCGGGCGTCGTGTCCCCCTGTGGCAGGGGCGCACGCCGGACGACGCACAACAGCGGTCTATTCTTCCACGCCGTCCAGTCGTCGCCAAAATCGGCCGTACGGCTCCCCTTCCGGTTCCGGGGCCCAGCCCAGGATGGAGAGCATCTCGCGGTCCTTCTTGTCGAAGGCCTTGGGGTCGCAACGCTCAATGAGGTCGGGCCGGTTGGCGGTCGTACGCTTCAGGGCCTCGTCCCGGCGCCAGCGCGCGATCTTGCCGTGGTGGCCGCTGAGCAGCACCTCCGGGATGTCACGGCCACGCCACTCGGGCGGCTTCGTGTAGACGGGGCCCTCCAGGAGGTTGGCCATGGCGCCGGATGCGAAGGAGTCGTCGCGGTGGGACTCGGCGTTGCCGAGGACACCGGGCAGCAGCCGCGCCACGGCTTCCGTGACGACGAGGACGGCCGCCTCTCCGCCCGCGAGCACGTAGTCGCCGATGGACACCTCGTAGACGGGCATCCGGGCGGCGTACTCGTCGATCACCCGGCGGTCGATGCCCTCGTAGCGCGCCGGTGTGAAGACCAGCCAGGGCCGCTCGGAGAGTTCGACGGCGAGTTCCTGCGTGAACGGACGGCCGCTGGGCGTGGGGACGATCAGGGTGGGCCGGCGGGCGTCCGTCTCATAGCCGTCGGCGAGGACGGAGTCCAGGGCGTCGCCCCAGGGCTCGGTCTTCATGACCATGCCCGGGCCACCGCCGTACGGCGTGTCGTCGACCGTGTGGTGCCGGTCGTACGTCCAGGAGCGCAGATCATGCACGTGCACATTCAGCTGTCCACGCGCGCGTGCCTTGCCGACGAGGGAGACGTTCAGGGGTTCGAGGTACTCGGGGAAGATCGTGACGACGTCGAGGCGCATCTCTTACAGCTCTTCCCTGTTGGAGGCGATCTCCACACGGTCGTCGATCAGGCCCGGCGGCGGAGCGATGACTGCCCTCTGCTCCTCCAGGTCGATCTCGGTGACGATCTCCTGGACGAACGGGATCATCACCTCGCTCCCGTCGGGCCGCTCGACGATGAAGAGGTCCTGGGAGGGCAGGTGCGAGATCTCGGTGATACGGCCGACTTCCACGCCATCAGCGGTGACGACGTCCAGGTCGATCAGCTGGTGGTCGTAGTACTCGTCCTCCTCCTCGGGCAGTTCGTCCGGGTCGATCTCGGCGATCAGGAGGGTGTTGCGGAGGGCTTCGGCGGCGTTGCGGTCCTTGACCCCTTCGAAGCGCAGCAGCAGCCGACCGCTGTGCACCCTGCCGGTTTCGATGGTGAGCGGGCCTGCCGAGGCGGGATCCGTGATGAGCACTGCGCCGGGCCCGAGCCGCAGTTCGGGCTCGTCGGTGCGGACCTCGACGCTGACCTCGCCCTTGATGCCGTGGGCGCGGCCGATCCGTGCGACTACGAGCTGCACTTTTCGAAGTTCTCCTGTCGTAACGACTACGGGCCGGGGACGGCCCAGAGGCCCTCCCCGGCCCGAGCCGGTGCTGCGATTGGCGTCAGCGGACGTGGTCCACGTCGACGAGGTCGACACGGACACCGCGGCCACCGATGGCGCCCACGACGGTGCGCAGGGCGCGGGCGGTACGGCCGTTGCGGCCGATCACCTTACCGAGGTCGTCGGGGTGGACCCGGACCTCGAGGACGCGCCCGCGACGCAGGTTGCGCGAGGCGACCTGTACGTCGTCGGGGTAGTCGACGATGCCCTTGACGAGGTGCTCGAGAGCCTCCTCGAGCATGCTCAGGCCTCGGTCGACTCGGACTCAGCGGCAGCCTCGTCCTTCTTCTCGGCCTTCTTCTTCTGGGTGATCGCCTCACCCTTGCCCTCGTCGTCGCCGCCGAGAGCCTCGAAGGACGGACGCGTGGACTTCGGCTCGGCGACAAGGAGCGGCGCCGGGGCGGCCTCGCCCTTGAACTTCTGCCAGTCGCCGGTCTTCTTCAGGATGGCGAGCACGGGCTCGGTCGGCTGCGCGCCGACACCCAGCCAGTACGCGACACGGTCCGCGTCGACCTCGATGACCGACGGGTTGTACGTCGGGTGGTACTTGCCGATCTCCTCGATCGCACGGCCGTCACGACGGGTACGGGAGTCGGCGACGACGATGCGGTAGTGAGGCGAACGGATCTTGCCCAGACGCTTCAGCTTGATCTTGACTGCCACGGGAGTGGGTTCTCCTGGATTTGACGTGGTTGGGCACGGCGAGAAAAGCCGCGTGGGGTTGCGGTACCCGAGTGCCCGATGGACGCGTCAGCCGGAGGAGAGAGGGGTCCTGTGCGGCTGTCGAGTACAGCTAGCCATTCTGCCACACCCTGCGGGTCACGCTTGCCGCGAGGGTGCACGCGGGCACGCCGAAACGCCCGCCCGCCCCAACTGCGGGCAGTCGTGCCGCTGGGGCGGCACGGGTGGGCGCAGCGGCACCCTGTCAGCGCCGATAAGCGAAACCCGCGGCCCGGCCAAGCCCGGCGCCGGGTGCCGCCGAACCCACCCTGCACTGCGTACCCATACGGCTCGCTGACGTACGGCTGCCACGAGCAGCCGTCTTCTCAGCTCGGCCCAGGGTCAGGCCGCGCCCACGACCTCCGGGATCCGGAACGGCTTTCCGCAGCCGCCGCAGACGATGGGGGCCTGGGCGAGTACGGACGGCACGACCCGGACGTTGCGGCCGCAGTCGCAGACGGCCTTGACGCGGACGCCGCCGCCGGAGGAGCCGTGGCGGGCGGCCGGGCCCCGGAAACTGCGGGCCGTGTCCGCGGAGGTCGCGGCCGTGTGGGCCTTGAGCGCGCGCTGCAGTCTGTCGATGGTCGGGCGGTAGCGACGCTTCGCCTCGGGGTTGAGCGTGACCAGCGAGAAGCCGCTGCTGGGGTGCGGTTCCTCGGGGTGGTCGAGGCCCAGTTCCTCGGCGATCGCGAGGAATCTGCGGTTGTGGTAGCGGCCGGCCCGGGAGGTGTCGCGGACTCCGCGAGCGGCGGCGATGCCGTGGACTGCTTCATGGAGCAGTCGCTCGAAGGAGAGTTCGTGCCCGCAGGCGGACGACGACTCCCCGATCAGGGACTCGGGAGCGGCAAGATCCGGCAGCTCGGGGTGGTACCGCTGAATGTCGGCCCACGCCTGCGCCAGTTCTGCGGCGAGAACAGGTGGTGTCTGTGTCGTGCTCACGTAATGACAACGAGCCGGAGTGCCCCTGTGTTCCGATTCCGGGCCATCCCAAATAATTTGCACGTACCCGTCAGTTGCCGCTAGTGCGTCCTGACGAGGGCGGGTGCGCTGATCTGCGGAGAAGCCTCACAGCTCCTCCCAAGGCGGTACGTAGTAACACGTACGCCCCGACGCGTAGACGGGGTCCGCGCGTCGGGGCACCTGTGGTCGTCAGATGCGCAAGGGGCGTTTCGGTCGCTCTCCCGACGGAACGGATCGCTCTAGTAAGCGCGCGCCACGACAGCGACGTTACCGGGTGCGTCATAGGAGTCGGGCACCGACCCGTCCTCGGCGACCAGACACCGTACGGTCACCGCGTGCTCCCCGAGCTTGGTCTCGCCATCCTCGCCGAGGGTGGACCAGGGGATTCGCGCCCAGCCGTCGGCCGTGGCGGCCTCGATCGCCTCGTCGATCGTCGACACCTCCGTCGTACGGGACTCGCGGCGCTCGCGCGACTGCGTCAGGAGCAGCGCCTGGTCCTCTTCGAGGATCGTCGGCAGCAACTCGACGAGGGAGTCCAGGTCCACCGGCTCCTTGCCGCCGGGGATACGGCGGGCGAGCATCGCGGTGCCGTTCTCCAGGTCACGGGGGCCGACCTCGATGCGTACGGGGACGCCCTTGAGTTCCCAGTCGACGGCTCGGCGGCCGAACGGGATGTCCGTGCGGTCGTCCACCCGGACGCGTACGCCCGCGGCCTTGAGCCGGTCGCCGAGCTCGCGGACCTTGGCCAGAACCGCGTCGTCACCCTTGATCGCGAGGACGACGGCCTGGACGTGCGCCAGCCGGGGCGGGACGCGCAGACCGTTGTCGTCGCCGTGCATCATCACCAGCGCGCCGATCATGCGCGTCGTGGAGCCCCAGGAGGTCTGCCAGACGAGCTCCTGCCTGCCTTCCTTGGACAGGTACTGGGTGTGGAAGGCCTTGGCGAAGTTCTGGCCCAGTTCATGGCTGGTGGCCATCTGGAGGGCCTTGCCGTCGCCCATCATGCCTTCGAGGGTGAGGGTGTTGATGGCGCCCGCGAAGCGCTCCTTGACCGTCTTGCGGCCGGGGACGACGTCCATCGCGAGGACGTTCACCATGAAGTCCTCGTAGACCTTCCGATGGATGTGCGCGGCGAAGTCGCGCGCCTCCTCGTACGTCGCGTGCGCCGTGTGGCCCTCCTGCCACAGGAACTCGCTCGTGCGGAGGAAGAGACGGGGCCGCAGCTCCCAACGGACCACGTTCGCCCACTGGTTGATCAGCAGCGGCAGGTCGCGGTAGCTCTGGATCCACTTCGAGAAGTAGTCGTTGATGATCATCTCGGAGGTGGGCCGGACCACCGCGGGCTCTTCGAGGTCCTTGCCGCCGCCGTGCGTCACGACCGCCAGCTCGGGCGCGAAGCCCTCGACGTGCTCGGCCTCCCTGGTCAGGTACGACTGCGGGATCAGGAGGGGGAAGTACGCGTTCTGCGTGCCCGTCTCCTTGATCCGGGCGTCCATCTCCTGCTGCATCCGCTCCCAGATCCCGTACCCGTACGGTCGGATGACCATGGTGCCGCGCACCGGCCCGTTGTCGGCCAGTTCGGCCTTGGTGATCAGGTCCTGGTACCAGCGCGGGAAGTCGTCCGCCCGGGGCGTGAGAACGGGTGCTTTTGCCATGGCGCGATGCTACGGGGCCACGTTGCGGGAATGTGAATTCTTTTGCCTGCGCACAGACAGCTCACAAGCCGGTGTCCGAGACCTCTGGACGGCGCGCCGGGCGCGGAGTTACCTGACATACGGGGGGAGTGCGAGCGCACTGCCACGGGGGCCCAGACAACGGGCACAGCGGCAACTCTCGGCGGATTGGGGCGCTTTCATATGACACCTACGCTCGTGCGGCAGCGACTGCCTCGCGCGGGAGCGACACCTCGCGTGGACCAGTGCACACGCGCGCGTGACTGGGCCGAGATTCAGGAACGGATGCTGGTTCCGCTCTACGAGGCGGTCTACCGGCGGCTCGACGTGGGCGCCGGTACACGGCTGCTCGGCCTCGGCTGCGGATCGGGGCTGGCGCTGCTGATGGCGGCGTCGCGGGGCGCCTCGGTCACCGGAGTGGACACGTCCTCACCCGAACGGATGACGCTCGCTCGGGAGCGTCTGCTGCCGGAAGGATGGGGTACACGCGCGCGGGCCGACGCCCGGGTCGTCGACGGCACCCCAGAGGACGCGGCCGCCGCCCCCGGCGACCCGCGGTACAACCTGGTGACCGCCTTCGAGCCGATCGGCTGCCTGGCCGGGGACTCCGAAGGCCTGGGCGACCTGCTCGCCACCGCGACCCCGCTCGCGGAACGCGGCACCCCCGTGGTCCTCGCCGGCTGGGGTCCACCGGAACGCTGCGCCACGTCCGCCGTGCTCCGCGTGGCGGCGAAACTCACCGATCCCCTGCGCAGTACGGGGAGTTGGCGCCCCGCCCTGCGGGACGACCTCGAAGAGGTCGCCCAGCGGGCCGGTCTGCGGCCGGACGGCTCCGGACGCGTGGCCTGCCCCTTCGGATACGCCGACGTGGACAACGCCGTACGGGGACTGCTGTCGACCGGCTTGTTCGACGCGGCGATCGCGGCCACCGACCAGGCCCAGGTCGACAAGGAACTGACCGAAGCCCTGCACCCGCACCGGCGCCGGGACGGCACGGTGTGGATGCCGAACGTGTTCCGCTATCTGATCGCGCGGACGCCCTGAGACCACGCAGGCGCGATGCCGACACCACGCCCGTGCCGTCCGCGCACGGCACGGGCGCCGCAACACCTCTTGAACCGTCAGCCCATGAACTTCTTGAACTCGTCCGGCAGCTCGAAGTCCTGACCGCCCTGCTGGCCCGGCAGGCCGAACGCGCCGCCCTCGGCTGCGGCGGCCCGGCGGGCGGCCTCCTCCTGCTCCTGCTGCTTGCGCTTCATCGGGTTGCCGGAGCGCTGCTTTCCCTTGGCCTTCTTCGGCTGCTTCTTCGTACGGCCGGGACCGCCACCCATGCCCGGCATGCCGGGCATCCCGGGCATGCCGCCGCCCTGGGCCATGCGGGACATCATCTTGCGGGCCTCGAAGAACCGCTCGACCAAGTTCTTCACCGCGCTGACCTCGACGCCGGAACCCTTGGCGATACGGGCGCGGCGCGAGCCGTTGATGATCGTCGGCTCCTGGCGCTCGCCCGGGGTCATCGACTTGATGATCGCGGCGGTGCGGTCGACGTCCCGCTCGTCGAGGTTGTTGATCTGGTCCTTGATCTGCCCCATGCCGGGCAGCATCCCGAGCAGCTTGGAGATGGACCCCATCTTCCTGACCTGCTCCATCTGGGCCAGGAAGTCGTCGAGCGTGAAGTCCTGACCCTTCTTGGACGCCAGCTTGGAGGCCATCTTCTGGGCCTCTTCCTGGCTGAAGGTCTTCTCCGCCTGCTCGATCAGGGTGAGCAGGTCACCCATGTCGAGGATGCGCGAGGCCATCCGGTCCGGGTGGAACGCGTCGAAGTCGTCGAGCTTCTCGCCGTTCGACGCGAACATGATCGGCTTGCCGGTGATCTGCCGGATCGACAGGGCCGCACCACCGCGGGCGTCACCGTCGAGCTTGGACAGCACGACACCGTCGAAGCCGACGCCGTCGCGGAAGGCCTCGGCCGTGTTGACCGCGTCCTGACCGATCATCGCGTCGACGACGAAAAGAATCTCGTCGGGCGAGACGGCGTCCCTGATGTCCGCCGCCTGCTGCATCATCTCCTGATCGATACCGAGGCGACCGGCCGTGTCGACGACCACGATGTCGTGGACCTTCGACTTCGCGAACTCGATGGAGTCCTTGGCGACCTTGACCGGGTCACCGACGCCGTTGCCCGGCTCGGGGGCGTAGACCGCGACGCCCGCGCGCTCGGCGACCACGCTGAGCTGGTTGACCGCGTTCGGACGCTGGAGGTCACAGGCGACCAGCAGCGGCGAGTGGCCCTGCTCCTGCAGCCACTTGCCGAGCTTGCCCGCGAGGGTCGTCTTACCGGCACCCTGGAGACCGGCCAGCATGATCACGGTGGGGGGCTGCTTGGCGAAGCGGAGACGGCGGGTTTCGCCACCGAGGATGGTGACGAGCTCCTCGTTGACGACCTTGAGGACCTGCTGGGCGGGGTTCAGCGCCCGCGAGACTTCGGCCCCGAGCGCGCGTTCCTTGACGTTCTTGATGAAGCCCCGGACGACCGGGAGGGCCACATCCGCTTCGAGGAGCGCGATGCGGATTTCGCGAGCCGTGGCGTCGATGTCCGCCTCGCTGAGGCGCCCCTTGCCGCGCAGGTTCTTGAAAGTCGCTGAGAGGCGATCGGAGAGCGTATCGAACACGGCGGTGTCGGTCCTCGGAGTCGGGGGCAGTCTGGATTGCCCTCCAGGGTATCTGTCTGGGTGTGGTTGGGTCTCCACCCTGTGGACAACAGAGACGGAGCCCACGGGTACGGGACCGACAAGGCCCGGTACCCGTCGTCCCCGTATCGCCGTGCTCAGCCGCGCAGCGTCTCCTCCAGCTTGCGTGCCACGGCCGCCGCCTCGTCGCCCGGCAGCGGAGTCCCCTTCGGTCCGGTCACGTAGAAGGCGTCCACGGCGTTGGCGCCCAGCGTGCTGACGTGTGCGCTGCGCACCCGTACGCTCGCGTCCTCCAGGGCCCGTCCGATGCGGTGCAGCAGACCGGGGGCGTCCTGGGCGCGCACCTCGATGACCGTGGCGTGCCGGGAGGCGGCCGCGGCCACCGTGACGCGCGGCGGGGGCGCGACCACGCCCCGGCGCCTCGGATAAGCCGCGTCACGCTCCGCCAACCGCCCCGCGATGTCCAGCGAGCCGTCCAACGCCCGCACCAGATCAGCCCGCAGCCGGGCCGCCTGCGGCAGCGAGCCGTACTCGGCGGCCACCCGCCAGTTCAGCAGCAGGACGGAGCCCTCGACGCCGTCCGGCAGGTCGAGCGCGCTCAGCTCCGCCGTGCGCACGGTGAGCCGGTGCATGGCGAGGACGCCGGCGACGGCGGGCAGCACGCCGGCCTGGTCGGGTACGGCGATGAGGAGCTCCACACCGAGCGGCTCCGGGTCGGCCTTCTCGTCCTTCTCCTCGGCGGCCGCCTCCGTCTGCGCGCGCAGCGACAGCACCGGCCCTCCCGTACGGAACGCCTCGATGGCGAGCCGCTCCTCCTCGGCGCTGGGCACGGCGGGCTCGGGCTCCTCGGGGGCGTCCCCGGCGAACACCGCGGCGACCCGCTTGACCAGCTCGGACACGAGGGAGGCCCGCCATGAGGACCAGGCGGCGGGCCCGGTGGCCAGCGCGTCCGACTCGGTGAGCGCGTGCAGCAGCTCCAGCGTCCCCGGCGAACCGACCGCCTCCGCCACCGACCGTACGGTGGCCGGGTCCTCCAGGTCGCGGCGCGTGGCCGTGTCGACGAGCAGCAGATGATGCCGTACGAGCGTGGCGATCACCGCCACGTCCTCGCGGTCGAAGCCGATCCTGGCCGCCACGTCCTTGGCGATGATCTCGCCCGCCACGGAGTGGTCGCCGGGCCAGCCCTTGCCGATGTCGTGCAGTAGCGCGGCGACGAGGAGCAGGTCCGGCCGGTGGACCCGGCGGGTCAGCTCGGAGGCGCGGACGGCGGTCTCGATGAGGTGCCGGTCGACGGTCCAGATGTGCACGGCGTTGCGCTGCGGACGGCAGCGAACCCGCTCCCAGTCGGGCAGCAGCCGGGTGATGACCCCCTCGGCCTCCAGCGCCTCCCAGACGTCCACGGTCGGCCGCCCGGACCCCAGCAGGGTGACGAGCTGTTCGCGGGCCTCGGCAGGCCAGGGCGTCGGCAGTGGCCGGGCGGCGGCCGCGAGGCGGCGTACGGCGTGCAGGGACAACGGGAGTCCGGCCTGGGCGGCAGCGGCGGCGGCGCGCAGCGGCAGCACCGGGTCCCGCTCGGGCCGGGCGGCGCGCGCGAGCACGGCCTCGCCGTCCTGCTCCACCACGCCCTCGGCCAGCGGCGAGCGCTCGGGGGCCGGCTTGCCTCCGCCGAGCATGGCGCGCAGCCGGGGCCGCACGGCGCGCGATCGCAGCACGCGCCCCACTTCACGCCAGGTGACGTCACTGGCGTACGAGATGACCCGCGCGGCCTCGTACACCTGGCGAAGCAGTGTGTCGGCGTCCAGCAGGCCGAGCTCGGCGGCGACCTGGTCCTGTTCCTGGAGCGCGAGCCGGTCGGTGGCACGCCCGGTGGTGAGGTGGAGGGCGTCGCGTACGTCGAGGAGTCGGCGGCGGGCGTCGGCGAGCCCCTCGCGCGGGGCGTCGGCGAGCCAGGAGGCGGCGACGGCCCGCAGAGCGGTGGCGTCGCGCAGCCCGCCCCGGGCCTCCTTCAGGTCGGGCTCAAGGAGGTACTGCAGTTCACCTTGCCGCTCGGCCCGCTCGGCGCACAGCTCCTGGAGTTCCGGGAGGCGTTTGGGTGCCTGGTTGCGCCAGTCGGCGAGGACGGCGGTGCGCAGTCCGGCGGTCAGGCCCAGGTCTCCGGCGAGGTGCCGGGCGTCCAGCAGCCCCAGGTGCGCCTTGAGGTCCTCGCTCGCGGTCTTGCGGGCCTCGGCGGGGGTGCGGACGGAGTGGTCCAGGGCGAGCCCCAGGTCCCAGATGGGGTACCAGATGCGGTCGGCGAGGGCGGCCACGGCCTCCTCGTCGGTCCCATCGTGCAGGAGCAGCAGATCGAGATCGCTGCGCGGCGACAGCTCACCGCGCCCGTACCCCCCGACGGCGATCAGTGACACCCCGCGCAGTTCCGAGGCCCCGGCGCCGAAGAGGCCCGCGAGCCAGTCGTCCGTGAGCTCGGCGAGGGCGGCACGGCGCGGCGGCCCGGACTGCGCCCCCTCCTGGAGGAGGTGCAGCCGGGCCGCCGCGTAGCCGCTGGGTCCCGAGTCCTCTGCTTGCGTACGTGCGTCCGTACTCGTCACCCAGCGACTCCTGTTCTTCTGTTCGGTCAGAGCGCGTCCGGGCCGCGCTCACCGGTCCGGACCCGTACGGCCGCCTCGACCGGGATCGACCAGACCTTGCCGTCACCGATCTTGCCGGTGCGGGCGGCCTTGACGATGACGTCGATCAGTTGCTCGGCGTCGTCGTCCTCGGCCAGCACCTCGATACGGATCTTGGGGACCAGGTCCACCGTGTACTCGGCGCCGCGGTACACCTCGGTGTGCCCGCGCTGCCGACCGTACCCACTGGCCTCGGTGACCGTAAGACCGTGCACCCCGAAGGCCTGCAGTGCTTCCTTGATCTCGTCGAGCCGGTGCGGCTTGACGACCGCGGTGATCAGCTTCATGCCTCGACCTTCTTGCTAACAGGGGCAGCGACGCTGCTCGTCGTGGAGGAGATGTGCGACTGGGTCGCCGAGGTGAAGTCGTAAGCGGTCTCGGCGTGCATGGCCTGGTCGACACCGGAGACCTCGTCCTCCTCGGAGGCGCGGAAGCCGATCGTCTTCTGGATGACGAAGGCGATGATCCAGGTCACCACGAAGGTGTAGCCCATGACGGAGAAGGCACCGGTGGCCTGCTTGCCGAACTGGTCGAGGCCGCCCACGCCGTCGGTGGCGAGGAAGCCGACCATCAGGGTGCCGAGGACACCGCCGACCAGGTGGACGCCGACGACGTCCAGGGAGTCGTCGTAGCCGAGTTTGTACTTGAGGCTGACGGCCCAGGAGCAGACCGCGCCGGCGACGATGCCGATCAGGATGGCGCCGAAGGCGTTGACGTGACCGCCGGACGGGGTGATCGCGACGAGGCCGGCGACGGCGCCGGAGCAGGCACCGAGGGTGGTGAACGCGCCGTGACGGATGCGCTCGTAGATCAGCCAGCCGATGATGGCCGCGGCGGTCGCGATCTGCGTGTTGATCGCCATCCGGGCGGTCGTGCCGTCGACACCGAGCCAGGAACCGGCGTTGAAGCCGAACCAGCCGAACCACAGCAGAGCGGTGCCGATCATGACCAGCGGCAGGCTGTGCGGCCGCATCGGGTCCTTCTTGAAGCCGATCCGCTTGCCCACGACGAGGACCGCGGCGAGCGCGCCGATACCGGCGTTGATGTGGACCGCGGTACCACCGGCGAAGTCGATGACGCCCATCTCGAAGAGCCAGCCGCCGGGCGCCCACACCCAGTGCGCGACCGGGAAGTACACCAGGGTGACCCAGAGGGCGACGAAGATCATCCAGGCGCCGAACTTCACGCGGTCGGCGAGCGCGCCGCTCATGAGGGCCGGGGTGATGACCGCGAACAGCATCTGGAAGAGGATGAAGGCGAACGCGGCGATCTTGTGCGGCTCGTCGTTCGCGCCGAGGACGAAGCTGTCAGCCGTGCTCGCGATGTCGATGCCCTTGAGGCCGATCGCGTCCAGGTTGCCGATGAACCCGCCCGCGTCACCACTGAACGCGAGGGAGTATCCGTACAGCACCCACAGGATGCTGACGATGCCCAGCGAGATGAAGGACATCATCAGCATGTTCAGCACGCTCTTCGCCCGGACCATGCCGCCGTAGAAGAGCGCCAGGCCCGGCGTCATCACCATGACGAGCGCCGCGCTGATCAATACGAATCCGGTATCTGTGCCGTTCAATGCCGGTATCTCCTCGTGGTCGGAACGGCCCGTGCGGATGCTGAAGCTTGGGGGAGCTCTCGGGGAGGGCCGACTGTGCTCAGGAGATTGGCGCAGCACCGTTTCACAGGGAGATTGGAAATGTTTCCCGGACGTGACGAAGGCTCGTGTCGCGTTACAGACAGGTGAAACGTGGGTCACGGAGGATTCGCCATACCTGGGGCCTCGTCCCTGTGGGCCCGGTGGCGGATAACGGTTTCGTATCCGATGGAACTCTCGGGTGGAGGTCGACTTTCTTGATGGAAATGAGCCGACCACGGCGGGCCATCCGATGACCTGGCATGGGGGAGCCGAGTCGGGCAGTTAGGGATGGCCGGCCGCGGCCGGGGTCGAGCGGGCCCGCGGGGATCAGCAGCCTCCTAGGGCCTGTTCTGAGTTGAGATCACGGGATCGGTCATTCCCGCTTCAGGAGGGCGCTGGCTGC
>NZ_VTHJ01000150.1 GCF_008386495.1 Streptomyces tailanensis
GCTCCATCCTCTGGCTACGCAGCCTGCCAGCCCTCCCGTGATCTCAACTCAGAACAGGCCCTAGGTGCCGGCCGTGCGCTGAGGCGCTCGATACGCCAGGCCAGGGTCCTGGCGGGAGATCGGGCGTCGTCCAGAGTGCGCTGGGCGGCGGCCTGCTGGAGGAGCCGCTCAGGGTTGTGACCTGCGGTCTCGGCTTCGGCGAGGACAGCGGTGAGGGCGCCGAAGGCGGGGTCTTCGGTGAACTGCTCGGAGTGCTCGGGTACGGCCTGGCGGATGTGCCGGGCCACGGTCTGTTGCGGCGGTCGGCGCTGGGCGAGGCCAGCCAATGGCGCAGCGGCTGCCTGCTCGTAGGCGGCCTGGAGATGGATCAAGGTCTGGCGGGCGGCGGCGACTTGCTGGTCGTGGTGGCGGAGCTGGTGCCAGCGGGCGGCAGCGATGACGACGAGGATCGCGGCGTCGAGGAACATCGCCAGGGTGGCGCCGTCCTTGGGGGCGGGGTCGCGGACCATGGCTCGCACGGCACCGCGTAGGGCGCGGGCATGGTGGTGCTCGGCTTGGACGCGGGATCGGGTGGCGCGCTCGAACGCCTCTGCTGCCTGGAGGAGTTGGGACCGGACGGTCTGGGGCGCGAGAAGGGGGAGGACGTCGAGGGCTTCGCCGAAGGCTGCCAGGTGGGCCTGGGCGGCTGCGTCGTCGCCGTGCCCGAGGCGGTGGGGGATGCGTTCCGCGGCGGCGGTGGCCTGGTGCCACGGGTCGGCCTGGGTAGTCGCATCCGAGGAACCGAGCAAGCCGTTCCCATGAGTCCGGGTCGTCGCCTGGAAGAACAAGACGGCGATGCTGCGGGACATCGAGGCTCTCGCCCAGGAACTCGGAAGGCACCGACATGCTCGTTCGCCCTGTCGTGACGATGAGACGCATCGGCGCCTTGGAAGCAATGCGTTGGATTTGGTCCGGACCCAGCGACCCGATGTTCACGTAAGCGTCGAACATCCGGCGTCGGCCGCCACGAAGGAGCGCATCAAGCTCGTCTGAGGGCAGGTCGGTCAGGTCGCTGATGCAGCGGAACCCTAGGACCGACAGTGCCTTAGCCACTGTGGACAGTCCCGTACCGGGCGCGCCGATCACCACGATCGGGCCCCTCTCGGGCCGGCGTCGGGCAAGCCGAGGAGCGTCACGCCGGATCGCGCCCACCTTCGCCAGGATCGGCAGGACGGAGTATGAGTTGCTCGACGCAATCCCCGGGCGCTGCTCGATGATGGGCCTGTTCCTCATCCGCACCGAGAGATGGTCGAACTGTAGGTTGATCCATAGATCGATCGGGCCATGAGCTGGCAGCAGGCTGAGGAGCTTCTCCGCTCCCGCACGGGAGAGCACGTAGCCGGAGAGCTGCCACAACCCCCTGGTCGGGCGCCGGAGCGCCGACGTGGTGCGGATCCGCACTTCGTCCTCGCCGGTCTCTTGGTAGGAGAGATAAAGGAGGTCGACGGAATCATCGGCGCCTCGGTCTGATCGCAATTCGCCCCATACACGCTTCAGCACAGACATGCACGTCCGCGTGACGTACGCGTCGTCCTCGAGCACGAGGGTGTAGGGCATGATGCTGGCGGCGATTAGCTTCCACACCTCGATGTGTGAGAGTGCCACCGCGATCTCTTGCGGCGTCATGGTAATCCGCGTCGCGCGGGCGGCGTCATCGACGTCGAGCCTGGGATGCGGATCGATGAGGAGCTGCTCAGCCAACGTGTATGTCGGGTTGAGGAGGTTGGCTGGGGGCGGGCCCTGAAGACGGCGGGCATCGATCGCCGAGAACCGCCTTGTGATCGTGTCGAGCGAGCGGCCCTCCATGTTCCTGAGACGCCTGAGGTCACGGTTCAACCTGCTCCAACGCTCTTGGGCACGGTCGAGGTTGATGACGTAGATGCGTTCGATTGCCGTGCCGTCACCGCTCGACGAAAACGCGGTGGAACGTCTTCGAACGAAGAATCGCCTGGTCAGGTAGAGGACGTGGGAGCGCAACGCGGGACGCATGCCGGTGAGGGAGGTGATGTTCATATTGGGAGAGGTTGTTGACTGTCGTTCGGAGAGGGAATGGGCTGCAGCAGTCGCAAGGCCCGGTCTGGCAACGTGAGTGCCCCGAGCTGCGGTTCTCGGGACAGCCGAGTAGCCACGTCACCCGTCCTGGCGCCATAGGCGCCAGTTCCGCTCGTCGTTGCGGTAGCTGAGCGGCCACCGGCTCACGGCGATGGTGTCCCACGTGCAGAGGATCTCGACGTCGATCGGCTGACCGAGTTGTTCTCGTGAGAGGGCATAGCGGGCGAGTGCCACCGTAAGGTTGCCCGGTCCCGTCATCGACTGGATATCGATCGGCCCGCCAGGGTGGCCGAGGACCGCCGCCGTGCACGTCTTGAGTGCCGCGAGGACGACCGGATGGTGGGCCGGCGCGATGATCGGGGTGTTGTTGACGTAGTGGATCCTTGTACCTGAGTCGCTGTCGGTCGTCATCGCGTGACGTGGGTCCACCATGGTGTCGGCCACGGTGTCGTAGCACAGCGCCTGGAGCCGGAGCCGGGAGTCCCGGAAGAGCGGTGTCAGGTCGGTGCCCTGGTAGGAGTCGTCCGCATCGACGTAGAAGCCGCCGTTGACGGCCAAGTAGCACAGCCGGAAATAGTCACTGCGCATCGCCGGGTGCGGGCAGGCATCGAAGGCCGCCACGTGTGCGTCGTCGTAAGCAGCCGCGATGAACGAGCGTGCCGACTCGTCCCCGTACACCTCTCGGCGAAAACCCTGGCTTTCCAGCGCCGTCCAGCTCGTCATGCACTCCAGCACGTCGGTGGGGATCCTTGCGGGGTCGTCCCAGAACTGGACGATCACGCGCGGGACGGGTGCGATCGGAACCGATCCAGCGGATTCCGAAAGCGTGAGCGTCAGGTGCCGCAGATACCGGGACCTGCGGATGTGGTCATCGACGATGTCCTCTGCCTGGCGGTCGTACCCAAGGGCTGCTTCCGGTTGAACATCGCAGTGACATGGGCCATGTGGTGTGGGTGCAGTCATCGGGGGAACCTTCTCTACCGAGACGAGGAAGCGGCCACCAGGAACGCCTGCGCGCTGTTCGTATTCGTCGGGTGATGTGCCGGTAGGCGGGAGCATGCGTCGTCGAGCAGGTCAGAGCCTGCGGCCATTTGGTACCAGACCCGTTTGAGTGTGTGCTCCGTGATCAGCATGGGCGTCAGTATGCGGCCAGGCACTGACAAGACCTGGTCGAGACGCCCTGGCGGCGCTCCCTCGCCTTCAACTCTCTCGGCGGTCTAGTTGCCGCATCAGGCAACGTTCGCCCTGTCGACGACCTCGCGGAGGCGTTCGTCGGCGGCGTGCTTGTTC
>NZ_VTHJ01000151.1:0-6331 GCF_008386495.1 Streptomyces tailanensis
GGCGGCGACCGACGACGGCGAGGACTCGGCCGACCCGCAGACCGCGCTCAAGCAGCTGAAGAAGGCCGCCGACGCGTGCGCGAAACACTCCGGTCCGGTCCTTCCGCACATCGGCACGCTCAACGTCTCCCGCGACCTGGACGTGATGCGCGCCGCGCTCGGCGACAAGAAGCTCAACTACCTCGGTTTCTCGTACGGGACCCGGCTGGGCGCGGTCTACGCGGCGCAGTTCCCCGACAAGGTCGGGCGGATGGTCTTCGACGGCGTGGACAGCCTCACCGAACCGCTGTCCGAGCAGGGTCTGGTGGCCGCCGAGGGGCAGCAGACCGCGCTGGAGGACTACCTCGACGCGTGCACCGAGCAGGTGACATGCCCGTTCGGGCAGGATGCCCGGTCGGCCCGTGAGCAGGTCGTCCAGCTGGTCGACTCGCTGGACGAGTACCCGGTACCGTCGGACTTCGGACAGGAGTTCTCGGGTCAGGACCTCGTGGGCGCCATCGGCCAGGCCCTGTACAGCGAACAGATGTGGCCCGTGCTCACCCAGGCGCTCAACATGCTCGTCCACGACGGCGACACCCGGGGCGTCATGGCCCTCGCGGGCGGCGGCTTCACCGCCCCGACCCGTCCGAACGCGCCGACCCGCCCGAACGCCCCTGCCGATCCCGGCAAGCCCGGCGAGCCCAGCCCCTCCAGCACCCCCAGTCCGGACGAGGACGGCGGGCTCGTCGACGCGGAGGACGTCCCGCTCGACAATCCCCCCGCCGCACTGATGGCGGTCAACTGCGCCGACGACCCGGACCGGCCCACCGCCGACCGGATCACCGAGGACATCGAGAACCTGCGCACGGCGTACGAGGAGGCCTCCCCGGTCTTCGGCCAGTACCGCCTCGCCCAGGTGCTGTTGTGCTACGGCCGCCCCAAGGGCACCGACTTCATCCGCGAGGAGGTGCGCGACGTCGACACCCCGAAGATGCTGCTCGTGGGCACCCGGGGCGACCCGGCGACCCCGTACCGCTGGACCGTGGAGACGGCCGAGCGGCTCGGCTCCTCGGCGGTCGTCCTCGACAACAAGGGCAAGGGGCACACCGGGTACGCCTCGTCGAAGTGCGTGCACGAGAAGGTCGACGACTTCCTGCTGTTCGGGACGCTGCCGGACGACGGGAGTTCCTGCGGGCCCGACGACTGAGCATCAGGCGTGTAACACGGGGTGGGCCGGTACAACCTCGTCCGCGTTTCACGCGTCACCTTGGGTGTACGTCGCTTTTCGCGCGTGCCATACCCGTACGTGACCAAAACTGGGGGAATTCACCGATGCGTATCCGTTCCGTCCTCGCCTTCTCGACCGCGGTGACCGCCGGCACCGCGCTGCTGATCACCGCCGCCGCGCCGAGTCCGGCCGCCCAGCCGGCCGCCAAGACCCCCGTCTGCAAGGCCAAGGTCCTCAAGCTGGGGGCCAAGCAGGCGAAGGACGCGAGGATCGTGCACATCACCGTCAAGAACACCAGTGGCCGCACCTGCACCATCGACCGCCTCCCCGTCGTCACCTTCGGCAACCTCGACGGCGCGGCCCTGCCGGTGCCCTCCGGTGAGAGCGGGCTGTACAAGGTCGGCGCAGGCAAGACGGTGTACGCGGCGGTCCGCACGATCGCCGACCTGAAGGACCCGGAGGCGCGTCGCGTCGGCACGATCACCGTGTCGGCCAACCCGGCCTACAACGGCCGTACCTTCACCGCGAAGCAGCTCGGCGCGGGCAAGAAGGTGAAGGTCTGGGAGCCCGTGACGACCTGGTGGAAGCCGTCGAAGACAGCCGCCGACAAGGCGCTGAAGAAGGCCGTCGGCTGACCTTCACGGCACGCACTCGCGCCATCGCCCGTCGCATACGCACCGGCGAAGTCGCGCGCTGTCGGGCGATGTCACGCGTCCGACGGGCGATGTCGCGAGAAATGCCCGGTGGGCGAATCAGTCCTATCGTGAAGTCATGGAGCACGCTCTCAGTCCCGCGACCCTCACCGAGCTACGCCGCCCGCGGCCCTATCCCGCGGTGTCGGTGCTGACGCCGACGCATCGCCGGGAACCGGAGAAGACGCAGGATCCGGTCCGGCTGCGCAATGTGCTCGCCGAGGCGAAGAAGCAGCTGGAGCAGGACCCCTCGGTCACACGGGAACGACGCAACGACGTCGTCGAACAGCTGGACAAGGCGCTGGCCGAGGTGGATCTGACGCACACCGAGGAAGGCCTGGTGATCTTCGCGGCGCCGGGTGAGCACCAGGTCTGGTCACTGGCGCGTACGGTGCCGGAACGCGTGGTGCTCTCCGACACCTTCCTGACCCGGAACCTGGTGGCCGCACAGGCGGCCGAGCGGCCGTTCTGGGTGCTCTCGGTCTCCCCCGACCAGGTCGCGCTGTGGAACGGCGGCGGCGACCGCGTCACCGAGGCGCGCGTCGGCGGTTTCCCGCTGACCAGGAGCCGCGACAACTTCGACGCCGAGCGGCAGGAGCAGATCGGCGACATGCCGAGCACGTTCCGCGACGAGGGCACCCGGCACTTCCTGAAGGACGCCGACACCGCGATGGGCCGGGTGCTGCGCGCGGAGCCACGGCCCCTGTACGTCACCGGTGAGACGGCGGCGCTGTCCCTCCTCGACGAGATCGGCACCGTCACCAAGGACGCCGGCCACATCCCGTACGGCGGCCTCGCGCACGGCACCCCGGACGCCGTGTGGCAGGCGGTGCGGCCGCTGGTCACGGCGGAGGACGCCAGGATCGTCGACTTCGTGGCCGAGCGGCTCGAAGCGGCCCGTGGCCAGAAGGCGTTCGCCGCCGGCCTCGACGAGGTCCGGCAGAACGCGGAGCAGGGCCGCATCCAGTTCCTGGCCGTGGAGGAGAATTACCGGGCGACCGTACGCTCCAACGGCGGCGGGCACCTCGTACCGGCCGAGAGTGGCGACCTCGACGCCCGCGAGGACATCGTGGACGAGATCGNCGGCGGGCACCTCGTACCGGCCGAGAGTGGCGACCTCGACGCCCGCGAGGACATCGTGGACGAGATCGTCGAACAGTGTCTGGTCACCGGTGCCGAGGTGCGCTTCGTCCCCGACGGTACGCTCGGCGACGCGCTGGGCATCGCCGGGGTACTGCGGTACTGAGCCGGCGTACTGCGGTACTGAGGAGTCAGACACCGTCGAAGAGGGCGGTCAGCCCCCGGTCGACGGCGGGGCCCAGCCGTTCCCTGCCGGAGCCGACGACCGCGAAGGTGCGCAGCAGGAAGCGCTGGAGGGCGGGGGTGTCGAACTGGAGCAGGGCCATGCCGTACGGGGAGTGCAGTTCCACGACCGTGCGGCTGCGGCCGGAGGGCCATATGTGCACGTCGCCGCCCCCGGCGGGTTTCCGTAGCCCCTCCTCCAGCAGTTCGCGGGCGAAGGTCCAGGTCACCATGGAACCGTTGAGCGAGATGTCGGCCGGGAAGTCGATGTGCACGGCGAGCGGGTCGTCCGAGGCGTAGCGCAGGGTGGCGGGCACCGGCAGCTCGCGGTCCTCGGCGGTGACCAGGAGGACTCGTGCGGGCTGTTCCAGCGTGACGGTCATGCGCGCTCTCCGTTTCGGATCAAGGTCGGCCGTGTGCCGACATACCTGTTCGACCTCGCGAAGGGCTTTCGCACGCCGCACCCCTCCCGGATTCGCCATGTGACCCATGTCACCCAGAACGGGACGGCTCGATACGTCCATGCATCGAAGGGGATGCCGAAGGGAATCACGCATACACCCTTCGAACGCAAGAATGAGAAGACCGCGAGCGCGCCCGGCAATCCGTCAAGTCACGTACGATCTCTACGACTTGACCCCTGCGAACGCGTATCGTCCTGCCGTGGTGAACCCGGCCTGCAAGGACGGCGGCATATGCCAGAAGCACCACCGTATCGGGTCTTGCCAAATCCCTTACAGCGCGTCGCGGGCTGTGCAACAGTCGTAACCGGCCCTTCCGTCAGCGTTGGTCGCATCGACCCCCATCGGAGTACGTGATGCCGTCGCATCTCTCTGCGGATCGTCCCGCCGCCCAGCCGCCCCGCCGCGGCACGGTCGACGCGCTCATCTCGCAGACGCGGCGGCTGCGCGGGGACGTGGACGCGGTACGCCGTGACGCTCCCCCCGACGGGACGGACCCCGAGGGCCGGTGGCAGCGGGCTCTCTACGATCTGGCGCTTCATCAACTCAAGGACCTCGACGGGCACTTGGCTCAACTGCGGGATGGTCCGGCCGAACCGGCCGCACCCGAGGCGGCGCCCGACACCCCGGCCGTGCCCGTCGTGCCGCCCCGGCACGACTCGCTGCTCAGCCGGGTGGGCAGTGCCGAGTGGAACCTGCTGACGGACGAGGCCAGTTGGTCCGGGGAGCTGTACCAGATCCTCGGGCGCGACCCCGCCGCGCCGCCGCTCACACTCGACGAGCTGCCGTCCCTGGTGCTGGACGAGGACCGGCCGAAGCTGACGGCGATGGTCACGGACTGTCTGATCGACGCGAAACGCATCGACGGGGAGTTCCGGATCGTGCTCCCCGACGGCGGGGTGCGCACCGTGCACATGATGGGCGAGCCCGTGCTCGACGACGACGGCAGTACGGCCTCGATGTGGGCCGTACTGCGGGACGTCAGCGAACTGCGGCGCAGCCAGCGGGCGGTGAGCGAGACCCGTGACTCGCTTCAGCGCCGGCGGCACATCGCGCAGACCGAGCACCGGCTTGCGGTCGAGTTGCAGGAAGCCGTGCTGCCGCCCTGGCGCGGCTCCCTGCGACTCCCGCAACACGGCCCCGGGACACTGGAACTCGCGGCCCACTACCTGCCGTCCGCGACAAGCGCGCTGATCGGCGGCGACTGGTACGACGCCCTCGAACTACCCGGCGGAGAAAGCCTGTTGAGCGTCGGCGACCTCACCGGGCGCGGTGTCACCGTCACCTCGGGCATGGCGATGCTGATCGGCGCCCTGCGCGGCATGGCGATGGCCGGCACCGAGCCGAGTCGGCTCATGGCGTGCCTCAACCAGTTACTGGACACCACCGTGCAACCGGCCCTCGGCAGCGCCGTCTGCTGCCGCTACCGGCCCGCGACCCGCACCCTCGTCTGGGCGCAGGCAGGGCACCCCGCCCCGCTGCTGTTCCGCGGCGGGACGGGGCGCGCGCTGACATCGCCGGACGGCGTGCTGCTCGGAGCGACCTCCGGTGCCGTCTACGGGCAGGCCGAAGTGACACTCGAACAGGGCGACCTGCTGCTTCTGCACACCGATGGACTGGTCCCCCGGCGCGACAGCAGAACCGCAGCCGTCCAGCGGCTGTTGGACCTGGCCCCACGGTTCGGCGAGGCGCGTTCGGCCCAGGACTGTGTGCGGACAGTGGTGGAGGAGTTCGGCGAGACCGAGCGCGAGGACGACGCCTGCGTGCTGGTCGCCAGGGTCAGTTCCTGATCCGGCGTCAGTTCCTGATTGGTGCGCCGATGTGATGCTCCCTACGCCGACGCGATGTCGCCCTTGTTCTTCACCGTGCCCTTGGGCAGGGCGAGTTTGATCTCCTCCCGCAGTTCCCGGACCTTCGCATGGTCGGCGTACGCACCGGTCAGCTCGTACATCTGGCCCAGGCGGTCCCAGGTGCGGTGGGAGGAGTTGGTCCCCATCGCATCGAGGGCGTCACGGGCGTAGCGCGTTCCCTGTTCGGGGTCGCCGTCGATGAAGCAGGCCGACGCCATGGACAGATAGTCGAAGATCTTCGACCGCTGCCGGCCGTCGATGCGCAGCGCGAGGGCCTTCTCCGCATAGTGCTGGCTGTGCCTGGCCGCGCTCGGATCGTGCTCCGCGAGGGTGCGGTAGGACAGGGCCTGCATGCCGTACAGGTCCTCTTCCTTGAACATCGACATCCAGCTCGGCAGGGGCTCGTCCGTGCGGTCGGAGACGAACAGGTCCTCCGCCTGGCCGAGGGTGCGCCGCATGGCCTGGCCCTTGCCCATCGAGGCATGCGCCCACGCCTCGACGGTGTAGAGCATGGCCTTGGTGCGCGGCAGCACCTGGTCGCCGGAGCCGGACTGGGCGAGCTTCATGAGGTCGAGTGCCTCGTCGGGCTTGCCCAGGTGGACGAGTTGACGGGCCGCCCGGGAGAGGGCCTCGCCGGCGCGTGGCCGGTCGCCGCCCTCCCTGGCCGCGTGGGCGGCGATGACGAAGTACTTCTGGGCGGTGGCTTCCAGGCCGACGTCGTGCGACATCCAGCCCGCGAGGACCGCGAGGTCGGCGGCGACGCCCCACAGGCGTCGCTGGAGATGGTCGGAGTGACGGTAGGAGAGCATGCCTCCCACC
>NZ_VTHJ01000151.1:6344-7345 GCF_008386495.1 Streptomyces tailanensis
GGAGATGGTCGGAGTGACGGTAGGAGAGCATGCCTCCCACCTCGTTGAGCTGGCCCACGACCGCCTTGCGCTGCAGCCCGCCGCCGCGAGCGGCGTCCCAGGCCCGGAACACCTCGACCGAGCGCTCCAGCTCCTCCACCTCCTGCGAGCCGATGGGTGCGGCCTCGTAGCGCTCGTAGCCGGCCGGGTCGGCGTGCAGGGGGTTGTCGACAGCAGGGGCGTCGGTCTTCAGTGCCGGATCGGTGTGCAGCCAGTCATGCATAGCGCTGCTGAGTACGGATCCCGCGGTGAGCGCGGCGCCCGCGCCCACCAAACCGCGTCGGTTGAGCATGAGGTCCATTCCCGTGAATTCGGTGAGGACCGCGGCTGTTCGTTCGGGCGTCCACGGCACGCCGTCGGGGTGTTCCACACTCCCGCGGCCCTGTCGCTTCCCCAGACGCCCGTGCCGCACCAGACCGAGGTCCTCGATGGTCACGACACGGCCGAGACGCTCGGTGAACAGCGCCGCCAGCACCCGCGGCACGGGATCGCGCGGGATCTCTCCCATGTCGATCCACCGCCGCACCCGTGAGGTGTCGGTCGCCAGCTGGGGGTGGCCCATGGCCGCCGCCTGCCGGTTGACCAGCCTCGCGAGCTCTCCCTTCGACCAGCCGGCCAGGCCGAACAGGTCTGAGAGTCGGGTGTTGGGTTGTCCGCTCACGTCAAGCCCCCAGGTTCTCGGCTGAGTTGAATGTAGCCCGCTGTCAGTTGCTCGGGGACTATTCGCCAGGCTTCGCCAGGGTCCGCTACATGGTGTGCCACTGCCCATCCGTTGTCAGGTAGGAAAGCGCCACCCCGACCCGGTCGCCCGTCGGACACTCCCCAGGGTGCTCCTGGACGCCCGGGGCGGGTAGCGCGTGACATCGCAGGCACACGAAGGGATCTGTATTCCCCCATGTACGCAGCATCGTCGTACGCAGCATCGTCCTCCGTGTCCGCCCCGCCCCGGCCGCTCGCTCCCC
>NZ_VTHJ01000152.1 GCF_008386495.1 Streptomyces tailanensis
GGGCCGAGCTGGAGTTCGCGGACCTGTCCCAGACCGTGTACGACTTCACCGCCGACTACCTGGACCGGTTGATCCAGCAGGGCACCACGCCGGAGAAGGTGGCCGTCGGCAACGAGATCATCAATGGGTTCATGTACGGCAGCGAGGCGGCCCACATCGGCACGACGAATCCGCCGTATTTCGTCGACCAGGCCGATATCTACCAGTCCAAGCCCGGCGGCGGCCTGCTGTGGAAGTACTGGCGGTCAACCGACCCGGTGGAGCAGCAGCTCTACGACCAGTCGTGGGACCGGTTCACCACCCTGGCCGCGGCCGGGATCAAGGCCGTCCGCGACGCGTCACCGACATCCAAGGTCGAGATACACGTGATTGTCGGCAAGGACCGGCTCGCCAAAACCATGGAGTTCTGGCACCAGTTCCTCACTCGGGTGAAGGCAAAGGGCCAGAGCCCCGATGTGCTGGCCATCTCGTACTACCCGGAATGGCACGGTACGCCCGAGGCGCTGGATCTCAACCTGAACACCATGGCCACCACCTACCCCGGCTACGAAATCGACATCGCCGAAACCGCCTACCCCGCCTCGGGCGGCGATGGCTCGCCGTTGCCCAACTCGCCGTACCCGCGAACCATTCAGGGGCAGGCGGACGCGATCCGTAGGGTGTTCCAGGCCGCCAACGACGTGGTCGACAACCGAGGTTCAGGTGTGCTGGTGTGGGAGCCGGCGGGCTACCAGCCGATGTTCCGGGCCGTGCCCGGGCTGGCGAACACGTGGGAGCCGCACGCGTCCATCAACGTCTTCAACGCCAGCCGCGCCAAGCACATCCTCCAGGACACCGTCTACACCGGCACCATGGTGGGGGCCGCCCCGAAGCTGCCCTCCTCCATCCGCATGCTCACCACCGCCAACAACACGATCACCCGTGTACCCGTCCGCTGGCAGCCGTTGCCACCTGGCGCGACCGACAGGCCGGGTGAGGTGACAATCACCGGGATGACCCGCACAGGACCGGTCACGGCGGTCATCGACGTCATGCCCAGCCACGGCGAACCCGACTTGACCACCTCATAGCCTGCTTCACCGACGTCGCACCGCCGAGCCACGACGGCACCGGCGACATCATCACTGCTTCACAGCAGTGCCCCGCTCACTCGGTGGCCGACAGCAACAACTGCGGCAGCGCCTGGGGGAACCATGCCGTGTTCGACCGGAACGGCCACACTCACCCCGACATCCGGTGCGCCCGACCAATCGCACGCCGCTCCTGCCGCCCCTCGCGGGTGGCAGGAGCACCCACACCCGCTGTTGCGCCGTGCGCCCCGTCGACCTGTCGGCCTCTGTCGCCGACGGGACGCACCCGGCAACGGGACCAGCCGAACGCCAAACCCCCCACCCATCCCCGCACCCAAGGAGTCACCATGACCCTGCGACGACGGACCTTCCTCAGCATGAGCGCGGCCGGAGCGACGGGCGTGGGCCTGTCCCTGCTCGGGGCAGGACAGGCACCGGCCGCCGCCGCGCCACTGGACACCGCGCCGACCACGCCGTTCGCGGTCGGCGTGCGCCGGTACAACTGGACCCGCGGCAGCCGCCCGTGCACCACCTACGTCTACTACCCCGCCACCGGCACCCCCGGCGGCAACCCGGTGACGGACGCCCCGGTCGCAGGCGGGGTCTTCCCCGTCTACAACATGACCCACGGCTTCGGAAGCAGCCCGCAGAACTCCCTGTTCATCATCCGGGCCCTGGCCTCGGCGGGCTTCATCGTCCCCGCTCCGCACTTCAACCACAACTTCAACGACGTCAGAAACGGCAACACCTCCAAGGACGTCTCGCAGATCATCACCAACACCCTCGCGCTCAACGCGAGCGGTCCGCTGGCCGGGCACATCAACACCGGCATCGGCGTCGGCGTCTCGGGCCACTCCCTGGGCGGCATGGTCACCCACGGTCTGCTGACCTCCTGGCCCGACAGCCGGATCATCTCCGCCAACCCCCAGTCCTGCGAGGACATGGGCAACCCATCCAGCTCGGTCTCGGCCAAGGTCCTGTTCGTGCACGGCGACCGGGACTCGACCACGCAGTACTCCTCGGCCCGGCAGGCGTACTCGGAGATCACCTGGCCCAAGGCGTTCCTCACCTTCGTCGGCGGCAGCCACACCAGCTTCTGGAGCGACCAGCGCTTCCCGAGGACCGTCGTCGACTGGGCCCGCTGGACCATGTACGGCGACACCGCCGCACGGGACCGCCTCCCGGCCGACGCGGCCGGGTCCAACACCAAATGGGAAGCCCAGCTGGGCGACTCCACCGGCGGCCCGGGCCTTTACACCCTGCTGGCCCAGCACAGCGGCAAGGCTGCCGAGATCAACGGGGCCTCCACCGCCGCCGGCGCGCAACTCGTCCAGCGGACCACCAACAGTCGCCCCAACCAGCAGTTCGAGTTCGTCGACGCTGGCGACGGCCACGTCCGCGTCAAGGCACTGCACAGTGGCCTGTTCCTCCAGCCCACTGGCACCGCGACCGGAGCAGACGTCGTCCAACAGGCCGACACCAGCGCCACCAGCCAGCAGTGGCGCGTGGTCGATCACGGTGGTGGCGTGATCAGCCTCGTCAACCGGGAGTCCGGCCTGGCGATGGATGTCTGGGAGTACTCGACCGCCGACGGCGCCCGCATCTCCCAGTGGACCTACACCGGCAACCCCAACCAGCGCTTCACCCGCCGCCGCGTCTGACCGGAACGTGTCGGGGCACCGCTCGGGCAACAGGGCGGGCGGTGTCCCGATGGCGCCGATAGTCCTTCGCGACTGGCCAAGGGGTGTGCAGCCTTCACGCTCGGCGCCCGAGCGTGCGCAGAGATACGTCCGCCAACTGGCCCTGACAAAGCCGGATTGGTTCGACGCCACCCATCCTCTACGTCCTGACCTGGGCTTTCGTGGACCCGCCTGCGCCCACTGGACCGGTATGGACGGCGTTTCCAACCTGTGCCAAGTGGGACCGTCCCGTCAGAGCGCTTGGCCACCAGCGGACGTCGCCCTGCAGTAACAGCGTGCAGGGCAGTGTTGGCCGCCGGTGCCACGCCTGGCCGAAGTACGAGCAGTTGCCGCAGAGCACGATCGCTGGCTACCACCAGGCGGCCGCCCCGGGCAAAGCAAGATCCGGACCATTCCCGGGCCGACGACTCCGACGAGCTGCCCATAGCCGCCATGTGCGCAGGTCAACGATTGAGCTGCCCCGAGTTTCGTAGAGTCCGATCTTGATGGTTCAGGCGGACTGCGGGACTTGCTCCTGGCNTGAGCTGCCCCGAGTTTCGTAGAGTCCGATCTTGATGGTTCAGGCGGACTGCGGGACTTGCTCCTGGCTCCGCCAGAAGGCTTGCTCGTACTCGGCGGGCGGTACGGAGTCGAGTGCGGAGTGGAGGCGTTCTTCGTTGTACCACGTGATCCACTGGAAGATCGCCCGCTCGACCTGGTCGACGTCCCTCCAAGGACCCTGCATCTCGATCAGCTCGGCCTTGAAAGTGCCGTTCAGGGCCTCGGCCATCGCGTTGTCATACGAGTCCGCGACCGAGCCGACCGACGCTGAGGCGCCGATGTCGGACAGCCGGTCGGTATACCGAATTGACACGTATTGCGACCCGCGGACGCTGTGATGAACGAGGCCGGAGTTCTTCTTGATCCTCCGTCTCCACAGCGCCATCTCCAGGGCGTCCAGCGGGAGTTCGGTCCGCATGTGGTTCGCGACCTGCCAGCCGACGATCATCCGTGTGTACACGTCCAGGACGAATGCCACGTATGCCCAGCCGGACCAGGTTCGGACGTAGGTCATGTCTGCCACCCAGAGCTGGTCGGGCCGCAAGGCGGTGAAGTCGCGGTCGACCAGGTCCGGCGGGCGGGGTGCCGACGGCTCCGGGACGGTGGTGCGGCGGCGCCGGCCACGGATGACGCCCTCGATGCCGAGCTCGGCCATCAGCCGCTCGACGGTGCAGCGGGCCACCTCGTGGCCCTTGCGCCGAAGGGCGCGGGTGATCCGGCGGGCGCCATAGGTGCCGCCCGATTCCGTGTGGACCTGCCCGATCAGCGGCATCAGCTGCTCGTCGCGGAGCCGGCGGGCCGACGTCGGCCGCTTCTTGCGGGCGAAGTACGTCGACGGCGACAGGTCCAGCACCCGGCAGCCGGGATCGACCCCGAGACCTCTGCCACGCAGGTGGTCCATCACCTGCTCGGCCTCGTCCGGGGACGGTCGATCTCCTGGGCAAAAAACACGCCGGCGGCTTTGAGGATCTCGTTCGCACGCCTCAACTCCGCTACTTCTTTGCGGAGTTGTTTGAGCTCGTCCTGCTCGGCGGTGGTCAACCGGTCGTCGCGTTCGCCGCGGTCGGCCTCGGCTTGGCGGACCCAGCCGCGCAGGGCCTCTTTGTGGATGCCCAGGTCCTTCGCGACGTGGGCGATCGGCCGACCGGTGGCGCGGACCTCGCGGACCGCGCGCTCACGGAGCTCGTCCGGGTATTTACGGGGTGCTGCCATGGTGCTGGTGAATCTCCTTCGCCAGGACCGTAACCCTGGCATCAGGGACTCCACAAATCTCAGTACAGCTCANCTGGTGAATCTCCTTCGCCAGGACCGTAACCCTGGCATCAGGGACTCCACAAATCTCAGTACAGCTCATCCGCGTTCGTCTGGGCCTATGTCACCGGCGGCGAGCCTCTCTACGCGCCACGGCACGTCGAAGTCGCACAGCCCCCGGACACTCGCCAAGCCTGGCAACAGCGCCGGGCGAACACCTGGTTCCAACTCTCCCGCCCCCACGCTCTGAACCACTACACGGCCCTACGCGGACTCCTATGCCAGCACGGCGACGCCCTCATCGAGAAGATCGATCGGGCACCAGCATGCCCATTCGCTAGGCTCTGTCCGCTCCGCCAGCAACGCCCAGCCGCACCCGGTGATGCTGGAGGTCGACCTCGGCGACCTTCACCGTGATCAACTCGCCTTCATCGACAAGCTGATCCGGGGTCTCGACCGGCTCGTCAGCCAGCTCTGAAAGATGAAGGAACCCCACAACGTCGGGAGCAAGCTGCACGAACACGCCAAAAGGAACGATCTTGGTGATCGGCCCGGTGAGAACCCGGCCGACCTGATCCGCAAACCGAATGAGTGGATCTTCCTGCAGAGCCTTCAACGAGAGCGTGACCTGCCCGGAGCGCGTCTCGGCAATGATCACCTCAGCGGTGATCCGCTGGCCGACTTCGACTGCCTCGGAGGGGTGGTTGATCCAGCCCCACGTCAGGTCCGGCACCCGGATGAAGCCGGTGCAGAGGCCGTCCGGTTCGCCATCGACGTGAACGAAAACCTCGAAGTTGTGAACCTCGGAGACCGTCCCAGCGACGACCTGCCCTCGTTCAAACGAGAGGAGAAAGGACCGCAAGGCCGGAATCTCGCACGCCCTGGCGGAGAGGTGAAGCTGGCCTTCGCGCCAACGCCCGATCTCTTCGGCGTTGATCTCCTGGCCGACCTCAAACAGCTCGGATGGATGCTCCATCCGACGCATCGACGCCTCCTGTCGAGGAACCCGACCGATCTCGGTCCCTCCGTCGGCATCCACAAGCTCCACCAGGACGTCCGCTCCGTCAAACCCGATGACCTTCACCGTTCTCACAGCCCCCGGCCAGAGCTGGTTGATCAAGGACTGCATGTGAGGGTCAGGGGCTGGCTCGGACATGGTGGTGAGCCTAGTCGGCGTCGGCCGCACCGGTTCCAACTCTCATGACCAGGTTCCAACTAGACGAATGAGTCCGATGTCTGGGCTGGTGCGCGGGCATGAAGAGAGGGCGTTCAAGATCATGTTG
>NZ_VTHJ01000153.1:0-1166 GCF_008386495.1 Streptomyces tailanensis
GGGGTGCGCACCGCCCGCCGGGCATCTTTCGACCGGCGTACTACCCACGCCTCCGGCACTACTTGAGCCAGGCGTCCACCTTGTCGCGACCGACCTCGCCGAGGGCGCCGTACTGCACTGCGGCAAGAAGGCGGCCGGGAGCCCTACCCCCCTCCAGTGCCTTCATCGGCAGGACGGATGCGGACGGGATGAGCTCGCCGGGCTTGACGACGATCATGTTGCCGACGAGCAGCGCCGGGGCATCATTCCAACTGGCTCGCAGCAGCGGGCAGTCCCCGGGGGGTGATGAGCCCGCACACACCGACCGGCTCATCGACGACCCGGCTCACGGCGTCAGCCGCTTACCGGTGTCCAGCGATCCGGCGCGGGCGAACTCCTTGGCATCACGCTCGACGATGCCGGCGATGCGCAGCAGTAGCGCGCCGGGCGGCGGCGATCGCCACCTCGGCGTCGGGGTGGAACCCCGTGTCGAATGCCCAGACCGGCGCCAAGAGGTTCACGGATGACGATTTCACCATGCGCACCTCTTTACCCACCGAACCTTGACCGCGAGCGGCCCCATGGCGACCATGTTGCGTATCCCTCACCACGTTGCGCATTACGCACCACCGGAGGCCGCCCATGTCCCCCCGACCGCAACCTGGCCGTGAGTACGTCCTCACCCTCTCCTGTCCGGACAGCGCCGGACTGGTCCACGCCGTGAGCGGCTTTCTCGTCAGGAACTCCGGCAACATCCTGGAAAGCCAGCAGTTCGACGACCGACTTCAAGGTCGTTTCTTCATGCGGGTCCACTTCGACGTTTCCGACCCGAACAACGAACTGGAGAACCTGAGTTACCGGTTCGGTCCGGTGGCCCAGGCCTACGGCATCTCCTGGACCTTGCGCGACGCCACCACGCCGACCCGGACTCTGATCATGGTGTCCAAGTTCGGCCACTGCCTGAACGACCTGCTCTTCCGCCGGCGCACCGGCGCCCTCAACATCGAGATCCCCGCGATCGTCTCAAACCACCGGGACTTCGAGGGGCTCGCGGAGACCTACGGCGTCCCTTTCCACCACGTCCCGGTGACCAAGGACACCAAGCCCGAGGCCGAGGCGCGGCTGCTGGAGCTGGTGCGCGAGCTGGACATCGACCTGGTGGTGCTGGCCCGCTACATGCAGATCCT
>NZ_VTHJ01000153.1:1178-4355 GCF_008386495.1 Streptomyces tailanensis
AGCTGGACATCGACCTGGTGGTGCTGGCCCGCTACATGCAGATCCTCTCCGACGACCTGTGCAAGCAGTTGGAGGGCCGCGCCATCAACATCCACCACTCCTTCCTCCCCAGCTTCAAGGGCGCGCGCCCCTACGACCAGGCCTACCAGCGCGGAGTGAAGCTGGTCGGCGCGACAGCGCACTATGTGACGTCGGACCTGGACGAGGGCCAGATCATCGAGCAGGACGTGGTCAGGGTGAACCACTCGCTCGACCCGGGCGAGTTGGTCACCGTCGGGCGGGACGTGGAGGCGCAAGTGCTCGCGCACGCGGTGAAGTGGCACAGCGAGAGCCGCGTGATGGTGGACGGCAACCGCACGGTGGTCTTCCGCTGAACCTCGGTCACAGTGGCTGCTGGAGGAAGGCGATGAGCGCGGCTGTGAGCTGCGCGGGGGCGTCCTCCTGGACGAGGTGGCCCGCGTCGGCGATCGGTTCGAACCACGCGCCGGGGACGAGAGCGGCGAGCTCGCGCCCCTTCGCCACCGGGATCCAGGTGTCGTCCTCGCCCCAGCAGACGAGCGTGGGGATGCCGATCCCGGCGTAACAGTCCTGGATCTCGTCGGTGTAGCGCTGGTCGGCCTGGGCGATCTGCCGGTAGAAAGCCGCCTGCCCGGCTCCGTCCAGCCAGGGCTCGACGAGCCGGTCCAGGACCACCGGGTGCAGGCCGAGGCTGCTGGCGGACGTGACGTACTCACCCACCAGGGCGGCGTGGAGCGCGGGCGGCAACCGCTCGAAGACATCCGCGTGCTCGCGGACCAGCCGGAAGAACGGCGAGCCCCACGGCGCCAGCGCGACCGGGTCCACCAGCGCCAGGGCGCGGTAGCGGACACCGTGCAGCAGGTGTGCCCGCAGGGCGACGGCGCCGCCGAAGTCGTGGGCGACCACGAGCGGTTCGGTGAGACCCCAGTGGCCCAGGAGTTCGGTGAAGACGCGGCCCTGGGCGGCCAGGGACACATCCTGCCCCTCCGTCTTCTCGGAGGTTCCATAGCCGGGCATGTCCCAGACGAACACCTCGCGGTCGCGGGCAAGGGAACGGGCGACGGCACGCCACACGTACGACGAGAAGGGGGTGCCGTGCAGGAGGACGACCGGCGGCCGGCCGGGCTGCCCCAGCCGGTCCCAACGGACGTCGCCCGAGGTGCTGGTGAAGGTTCGCGTCAGCTGCCAGTCGGTATCGGTGATCATCCTTCTCCCGGTTCAGCCGCCCAACCGGTCCAGCAGCGCGCGGCGCCACCGCTCCGTCTCGGCGATCTGGTTGAACGTGAACAGGTGCAGGCCGGCCAACCCGGCCGAGGGTGCCGTGAGGGCCTGCTCGGTACGGGACAGCAGCCGCTCGGGGGCATACCCTCCAGGAGCCGCGAAACGCACGAACCACGAGGCGTGCTTCGTCAGGAAGCGCGTCGACTCCCCCACCCCGATCTTCGTGGCCATCGCCAGCAGCTTCGCCCGCTGCACGGGCCCCGCGACACCCACATGGACCGGCAGGGTGATGTCCCGGCGCCGTATACGAACGAGCCACTCCCCCAGCACCCGGGAGTCGAAGCAGAGGTTGCTCACGATGTACGTGGCGTGCTCGCGCTTGTCCCACATCGCCTGGATGGTGACGTCGTCGTGGATGAGCGGATGGCTCTCGGGGTAGCCGGTGACCCCGACACGGGCGAAGGGACCGCCCAGCTCGCTGAGCCCGTGCAGCACCGGAAGCGCCCCGTCGTAGACCCCGGCGGGCGGGTCGGCGTCGCCGGCCGGGACGAAGACGTCGTCCACGCCTGCCTCCAGGAGCCGGCCCGTGACCTCCTTCAGGTGCAGGTCGTCCCGCAGCAGCCGGGCCGGCACGTGCGGGACGACCCGGTAGCCGTGCGCGGCGAGCCGGGCGGCGAGGTCGAGGGTCGGTTCCAGGCCCTTGGCCGGTGACGCCGTCACGGTGACGACGACGTCGCGCGGGACATGGGCGAGGACCTTGTCCTCGGTCGCCTTCGCGGGCAGCACCTCGTAGCGGACGCTCTCCAGCAGCGCCCTCAGCCCTGTCGCACTCAACACCTACTCCGTTTGCTTCTGGACGTCACGATGGCGGTAGTACGTACGCGGGTGGTCGCGTCATGCGCACCATGTTGCGAAAAGCGCAACCTCCCGGTCTTCGTTTCGTCGCGGTTACGTGCAGCTACGTTGTTTACTACGCGTATAGTTTCACTGTGAGCAACTACAGCCCTGACGCCGAAACCCCGAACTCACCCACTGGCGGAGTGCAGTCGGTCGACCGCGCCATCAGCGTTCTGGAGATCCTCGCCCAGCGTGGCGAAGCGGGCGTCAGCGAGGTGGCGGGCGAGATCGAGGTTCACAAGTCCACTGCTTTCCGGCTGCTCGGCGCGCTGGAGGCGCGCGGTCTGGTGGAGCAGGCGGGTGAGCGCGGCAAGTACCGGCTCGGCTTCGGCATCGTACGCCTGGCCGGCGCGGTCACTGGCCGTATCGACATCACACAGCAGGGCCGCCCCGTCTGCGAGCGCCTCGCCGAGGAGATCGGCGAGACCGTCAACATCGCCGTCATGCAGGAGCACTACGCCGTCAACCTGTACCAGGTACGCGGCCCGGGAGCCATCACCGCGCACAACTGGGTCGGCCAGCTGACCCCGCTGCACGCCACCTCCAGCGGCAAGATCCTGCTGGCGCACATGTCCACGAAGGAGCGCGCCGCGCTGCTGTCCGCCGCCAGTATGAAGAAGGTCGCCCCGCGCACCATCACCGCGAAGACGAAGCTCGAGAAGAACCTCGCCGAGGCTCGCGAGCGGGGCTACGCCTTCACCCTGGAGGAGTTGGAGGTCGGCCTGCACGCGCTGGCCGCCCCCGTGCGCAACCGGGACGGCGAGGTCATCGCGGCGCTCAGCGCCTCCGGGCCCGGATACCGGTTGACCGAGCAGCGCCTGCACGAACTCTCCCCGATACTGCTCAAGGGCGCCGAGGAGATCAGCCACCGGATGGGCCACCTGGGCTGAGTCACCCCTGAGGGGTGCCCAGGCGCTCGTTCACCCAGTCGTGGAACGCGCCGATGTGGTGCTCGCTGGGCACCAGCACACCGCCCTTGGCATACATACGGGAGCTCATTCCGGGCTGCGTACGCTCGCAGGCGTCGAAATCCTGCTGATT
>NZ_VTHJ01000154.1 GCF_008386495.1 Streptomyces tailanensis
CCAGCAACACCATGAACACCGTCACCCGCTCACCACGCGCCAACACCCGCACCTCCTCCGACAACTCGTCGGAGAGCGCGAACTCCAGGCGGCGCCCCTCCCCGGAGCGCTGCGCGGGCCGGGGCCGGTCTGCGGGCAGTTCAAGCAGCGCCGGAGCACCGGCCAGCTCCCCGCGCCAATACGACAGGCCCTCCGCCAGCCGCTCGTCCGTCAGCGTCTCCCGCTGCCAGACCGCGTAGTCGGCGTACTGGATCGGCGGGGGAGGCAGCGGGTTCGGCTCTGCGGCCGCGAAGGCTCGGTACAGCACGGCGAGTTCCTCGACCAGCACGCCCAACGACCACCCGTCGGCGGCGATGTGGTGCACCGTCAGCAGCAGCAGGTGGTCGTCGGCGGCCCGGCGCAGCAGGCGGACACGGAGCGGGGGCCCTTCGGCGAGGTCGAAGGGCGTGCGGGCCTCCTCGACGGCGAGGCGGCGCGCCGTCTCATCGCCGTCGCCGGCGGGGATCTCCGACACGGGCAGCGGTATGGGAGCAGGCTCGGCGATCGAGGACACCAGCGCGCCCTCGCGCAGATTGAACCGTGTCCGCAGGGTCTCGTGCCGCTCCCGGAGGGCTGCGACGGCCCGTTCCAGTGCCCCGGCGTCGAGCGGTCCGCGCAGCCGGACGGCGGCGTACACGTTGTAGCCCGGGTTGCCCGGGTCGAACCGGTCGAGGAACCACATCCGCTGCTGCGCGAACGACAGCGGCGCCCACGGGGCGGGGCCACGGGGCGTGATGGCGTCGCCCGCCCGTTCCCTGCGCAGCATCTCCAGCAGCGCCCGACGCTCCGGTGACAGCGACCGGATCCGTTCCGGCAGTCCGCTCACGACTCCTCCCGTTCCCGCAGCATCTGGGCGACGGTCTCGTCGCTGAGCTCCTCCACGGCGGCGACCATGGCCCCCAGTGCCTCGTCCGCGCCGGATTCCTCGTTCTGCCGCCGCTCGATCTCGGACGCCAGTCCGGCAACCGAGTCGGCGTCGAACATCACGCGCATCGGCAGGTCGACTCCCAGCCGCTGCCGGACGCGGGACACCACGCGTGTGGCCAGCAACGAATGACCGCCCAGCTCGAAGAAGCGGTCATCCGCGCTGATCCGCTCCATGCGCAGCACCTCCGCCCAGATCGCGGCCACCTCGCGCTCGGTCGCGGTGCGCGGCGGGACGAAGGAACGCGCCGGGGACGCCTCGGGCGCCTCGGGCAGCGCAGCGCGGTCGGCCTTGCCGTTGGCGTTCAGCGGGAACGCGTCCAGGCGCACGAGCACACTGGGCACCATGTAGTCGGGAAGCCGCTCGCGGAGGAACCGGCCCAACTCCGCGGTGAGTTCCGCGTCGCCGCCGGGTCCGGGGTCGGCGACGACGTACGCCGCAAGCCGCGCCTCGCCCTGGTGGTCGCGGCGGGCGACCACGAGCGCCTCGCGCACGGCCCGGTGCCGTTCCAGCGCGGCCTCGATCTCACCCGGCTCCACCCGGAAGCCGCGCACCTTGATCAGGTTGTCGGCACGGCCAAGGAACTCGATCGTACCGTCGGCATGGCGGCGGACACGGTCCCTGGTCCGGTAGAGGCGGGCACCGGGCTCGGCCGAGAACAGGTCGGGCAGGAAGGTCTCCGCCGTGCGCCCGGGGTCGTCCAGGTAGCCGCGCCCGACGCCCACCCCGCTCAGGTAGAGCTCGCCGAGCACCCCAACCGGCGCCGGGGCCAGCCTCGGGTCCAGCACGTAGGCGCGCATGTGCGCGATCGGGCGACCGATCGTGACGATGGGCCCGGAGCCGTCCAGTTCCCCGGCCGTCGTAATCGCGACGTGGCACTGATCGTCCGAACACTCCGTGGCGCCGTAGGTGTTGAGCAGCGGTACGCCGGGCCAGCGGGCCAGCCATTCGCGGGCGAGGCCCGCCATGAGCGCGTCGCCGGTGGGCACCAGCCAGCGCAGGGCGGACAGCGGCGGGCAATCTGCGCCGAGTTGCCCGGCCTCGTCGAGGAGCGCCCGCATCATGCTGGGCACCACCTGAAGCACGGTCACACCGCGACGCTCGGTCTCCGCCAGCAGCCGGCCGGGGTCATCGGCGATCTCGTCGGGCAGGATCTCGGTCGTGGCGCCGACCGTGAGTGCCGCGAGGAACTGCCAGACGGACACGTCGAACGACTGCGGGCCGTTCTGCGCGACCACGTCAGCCCCGGTGATCCCCAGGTCCGCGATCTTGGCCAGGACGTGGTTGGTCATGCCGCGGTGCTCGACCATGACGCCCTTGGGCGTGCCCGTCGAGCCGGAGGTGAACAGCACGTACGCCAGTCCTTCCGGGCGGCACGCGGGCGCCCCGGGCTCCTCGTCCGGCCCGGCGAGCATCTCGGCGAGCGGCACCACGGGCGAACCGGTGTCCGTTCCGAGGGCGCGCACCACGTCGCCGGTGCGCGCCGCGTCGGCGATGACCAGGGCGCAGCGGCCCCGGCGCACCACCTCCGCCGTGCGGTTCAGCGGCTGCCGGGGGTCCACCGGCAGGAAGGCCGCGCCCGCCCGGATGACGCCGAGCAGCACCACCAGGTAGTCGATGTCCCGGTCGGCGAGGACCGCGACGATGTCCTCCTCGCCGACGCCTCGCCCGCGCAGGGCACGGGCCACGGCGCCGGCCCGGCGCTCCAGTTCGCCGTAGGTGATCTCGCGGTCCAGGCAGCGGGCCGCGAGGCGGTCCGGCGCCGCCGCGGCCTGGCGCGCGACAAGCGCGGGAACGGTGTCGCTGAGGGGCGTGCCCGGCCCGGTGTCGTTCCACTCCCGCAGGATCGTCCGCCGTTCCGCCTCGTCCAGCAGGCCGATGTCCGCCACCGGACGGCCCGGCTCCGCCACGGCCGCCCGGAGGAATGTCTCCAGGTGGCGGGCGAACCGGTCCATCGTCGCCGCGTCGAACAGCCCGGCGTCGTACTCCAGCAGGCCGGTGAGGCCGCCCGGCACGTCGGTGAGCTCCAGGGACACGTCGTACTTCGCTGCCCCGTTACCGAGGATCAGCGGGGTGACGGCCAGCCCCGGCAGGTCGGCAGGCGCCAAGGGCTCGTCGTGCAGCATGAGCATGGCCTGGAAGAGGGGGGTGTAGCTCAGGTCCCTCTCGGGCCGCAGCTCCTCCACCAGGCGCT
>NZ_VTHJ01000155.1 GCF_008386495.1 Streptomyces tailanensis
GCGCCGTAGGAGCGGAGCTTGTCGGTGACGATCACCCGCGGCACTGTGCGGGTCTTGGTCATCAGGCGGCGCAGCAAGCGTCTGGCCGCGGCCTTGTCCCTGCGGTTCTGCACGAGGATGTCCAGGACGTTGCCGTCCTGGTCGACGGCCCGCCACAGGTACTTCTGTTCCCCGTTGATCTTGATGAAGACCTCATCCAGGTGGTATATGTCACCAGGCCGAGGCCGCCGGCGGCGCAGCGCGCTCGCGTACTGCTGCCCGAACTTGGCGCACCAGCGGCGCACCGTCTCGTAGGAGACGACGATCCCGCGCTCGAGCATGAGCTCCTCGACCTCGCGGAACGACAGCGGGAAGCGGTGGTACAGCCACACGCAGCGGGAGATGACCTCGACCGGGTACCGGTGCCCCTTGTACGACAGCGACACGCTCCCCACCGGCAGCCCCCTCCAGCACCATCAACCAGAAGATCATCCCACCCGGTCAACCAACGTGACAGCGCCCGAGGAAGTCTTCCTGCTCCATGCAGGTGTGAGCATCGAGCGCCTGGCCAAGGCCGCTCTCGCCCACCGCAGCCCCTTCCTGCTGGAGATGCGAGGCAGCGAGGACGCCCTCTCACTTCACCGGGGTGGAGGAGGGCAAGAAGGTCCGCACCATCGGCAGGGCTGATTCAAAGTCCTGGCGATCATGTGGTGTTGCTGGTCAGGGCAGTCCGATCAGGTCCAGCGGACGGGTGAAGGGCGTGTAGGAGACCTCGCGCAGGCCGGCGGCGATGGTGTCGTGTCCGGCGGTGCGCAGGGTGCTGATCGCGAAGCTGCGCAGTGTGGCCATGTTCTCTGGGCCGTGGCCGGTTCGGATCTTCGAGGCGTCCTCGCCGAACGTGGTGTCTCTGACGTGGTGCACGGCCTCGATGCCCCATTGTGCGCGGGCGAGTTGGCCGATGGCCTGGGGTGATGCCTCACGCGCCGTCAGGTCGGTGATGGCGTAGACGGTCTCGCGGGTGATCTTGCCGGTCTTGAGGTCGGTGCGGTGCCGGTGGATCTTCGCGGTCTGTGTCACGTGCGGGAAGTCCAGCCCGAGACCGGTGACGGTGAGCGTGCGCACCGTGCGGGTCTCACGCCGCCCGTGCCCTGCCTCACGGTCGTAGCGGCGTACGGTCACCTCCTTCCACGGTAGAAGGCGCAGCGCGGTATGCAGTGTCGGCTGGTTCCGCTTGATCACGAGCAGGTAGTGCGCCTTCTTCGCCTCCACCAGCCACCTGGCGTGGTCACGATGGGTGTGCAGGGCGTCGGCGGTGACCACGACACCGGCCAGGTCGAACGGAGCCGGCAGTTTCGTGAAGCCGGTGACCTCGGTTGTCTTGTCCGGTACCCGCAGCTGGCTGACGGTGCGTCCGCCTTCCAGGACGGCGGAGAGCAGGTGGGCGGCGGCGCCGGTGTCCGTGCGCGAGCCGCGGGCGGCCTTGCCGTCCACGGCCAGGTGCCGGGCGCCTGCGGGATCGCATCCGAGCAGGTCGGCAAGCCCGCCGGGGCACACCAGGGTCAGGATGCGGCGGATCGTGGAGGTCGACGGTGCGCGGCGCACGCCCAGCGGGCCGGCGGCGCGCACGCCGAGGCGGGCGAGTGCATCCAGGGGCGCGTGGCGGGCCCACTGACCGACGGCCAGGTAGGAGCGGGCCCCGGCCAGCACCGCGCAGCAGGCGGTGAGCAGGACCGATACCAGCGAATGGCGCCGTCCCCGTCGATCCCGCGGATCGCGAAGAACGGCCAGCCGTTCAACGACACCGTTCACGCCGCGCTGGGCGGCAGTGGGCGACTTGGTCAGGCAGACAATGGCAGACTGGCGGCACATCGAAGCTCCGGACGGGCAGGGCGACTTGGCAAGGTCACCCCGTCAACCGGAGCTTCGATGCGTTCATGACGGCCTTCCGCCGGACCGCCGACACTCAGCGACCTGCACGTTTCCATGATCCCCAGGGCTCTGAACCAGCCCTGTTCCCGATGGGGACCTGCCGCGCCGGGCTTCCCAGCCCTAGAGGATTCGACCGCCAAGTGCTGACCATTGAGCGGTGTAAGTCTGACGACGAGTCGACGAGAGTTCGCTGTCGCTCACCCGTCCGGACTTCCCCTTCGCCTGTAGCCTGCGAATGGCCCGCGAGCCCTTGGGCTTGACCAGCTCCGCTCAGCACCCCGGGATTACTCCCGGCGCACCGGAGGCTGGGGACTGACCGTTGATCACTGGTCAGGTCCGCATGACATGTCTCCTCCCCTGCGAACTCTGCGTGCGATGTGACTTCACGTCGCACCGGGCGTGCCTTCCCGACCCGCGCGGCAACGCGGGCCTACTCGGTGACTTGACGATCACCCACTCGGGAAGGTATGCCCTTGCGCAAACTCGCCGCCCAGGAACTCCTCGGTCAACTCTTCGGCATCACCACCATGACCGTCAGCCGCGTGATCCGGGAAATCCGCCCACTCCTGGAAGCACAAGACCACCGCGTTACCCCCTCCACCGCCCGCTTCCGCACACCAACAGACATCGCGGTGTACCTCGACTACGACGCCACCACAGCCGAGATCAAACCGGCGGGTTATTGATCTGCAAGCCCTTAGCAGCGGATGAGCAGATCCGCGATCCCGTTGACAATGGTTATGTTCAGTAGCGGTCTCCTCGGGTGGAGTCCAAAACCTCCCGGTTTGGCATCAGATACGTCTGTAGTACGTCCATTGTCAGTGCGGTGCGCTTCACTGTCCGCCATGGAGCTCACGCAAGCGACCGTCAACGCCCTGCTGGCCCAACTCGGCCCGGGGGACGGCTACATATGCCTGCCCAGCAACCTGGATCCGCAGGACCTGACCGACCTGCTCGGCAGCAGGTACGGCGCCCCGCGCACCCTCGTCCTCGACGGCTTTACCGATCCGACGGTCGACGAGTCCAGGGGCGCGGCTAGGGCCTGTATCTGGTTTCGATCAAGGGGTGGCCCGCGCGAGCTCCTTGATCCAGATAATCGAGCCGCGCAGGTAGACTCCGGCGAGGTAGCTCTTGGGTGTCTTGTCGTAGCGGGTGGCGATACC
>NZ_VTHJ01000156.1 GCF_008386495.1 Streptomyces tailanensis
GGCCAGCAGGCGTCACACCACCGTGACCTGCAACTTTCTGCTACCACTGCGACTTTGAAATCGCCCTGGAGAGCGATGGCAGCAGGGTAGGACCCCCATGCCATTTGTGCGGCGTGGCATGGTGGGGGGCACGTCGAACCAGCCGTATTTCTTTCTCAGTTACGCCAGGCGGGACGACCGGGCGACTTACGTGGGGCGGTTCTACAACGACCTGCTGCAAGCCCTCGCACCGCCGGTGAAGGGATCGGCCCGACAGCCCGCCTTCCATGACGTCGAGAACATCATGGAAGGCGACGACTGGCCTATTGAACTGAGCCGTGCGGTGGGCTCGTGCCGGGCCATCGTCGCGCTCTACTCTCCGGCCTACTTCCGCAGCGAGTACTGCGGCAGGGAGTGGACCCACTTCGCCGCGCGGGTGGAGCGTTACCGCCAACTGACCTTCGTACAGCCGCGCGCACTGGTCCCGGTGATCTGGGAACCCGTCTCGCAGCGCGAGATGCCCGCCGAGGTCAGGGCCATCCAGTACGGCGAAGCGGGACTGGGGGAGGAGTATCTCAGGCACGGGCTGCTGCAACTGATGCGGTCCGACCCCGGCGGGCCCGCTTACCGGCACGTCGTGGCGGAGCTGGCCGAACGAGTGCGCAGGGCCGCGGACCCGTTCAACCTGCCCGTCGACAAGCCTCCGGCCTTCGACCTGTCGAAGGTCCAGGGCTGCTTCCCCCCTCGACGACGCACCGGAACTCACCGGCCACGTCCGGATCTTCGTCGCGGCCTGCACCGAGTCGAAGCTCCCGGTGGGGCGTTCACACACCACGTACTACGGGGAAGCCCCGTGGTTGTGGGCACCGTACAGCCCGCCGCGCGACCCGACCGTGGTGGAGCGAGCCAAGCGGGTCCTCAGCGGTGAGGGACACACCGCGAGCGTGGAGGCGGTGAGTCCGCAGTTGATCCGCAAGCTCAACCGGGCCCGCCACCTCAACCAGGCGTGTGTCCTGCTCGTGGACGCCTGGTCGGCGCGCGAGGCGCCCTACCGAGGACCGCTCGTCAGGTACGACGAGCTGTACCACCCGACGGCCGCGGTCCTCGTGCCCTGCCACGAACACGACATGGAGTCGGGTACGCACAACGCGGCCCTGTGGAAGGCGGTCAGAGAGGTCTTCAAGCGGAACTGGCTGCGCCGCAACGACCCCCGTGCCCCGGTGTTCTGGGCGCCCGTCGACCAACACGAATTCGACGACATGCTGGCCCGGGCCGTGTATGTGGCCCAGAACCGGATCGCCGCAAACGGCCATGTCCGGCGCCTGCCGCCGGGCGCGCCGCCCGAGTCGATGCCCGTCTGTGACCCGCCGATCACGACTGCCCAGGAGACCGGATGAGCAGCTCCAGCGAACCGGACGGCCGAGGCCAGGTCGTCACCTTCTATTCGTTCAAGGGTGGCGTCGGCCGGACGATGGCCCTGGCGAACGTGGCATGGATCCTGGCCAGCCGGGGCAAGCGCGTCCTGGCCGTCGACTGGGACGTGGAGGCCCCCGGCCTGCACAGCTACTTCCACCCGCTGCTCACCGACCCCGAACTGCGCGACACCGACGGGCCGACCACTACGACGTCATCGCCTTGCGTTCCAATCTCTCAGTCGATCTCGCAGAGGCAGGTGTGAATGAGGAGGCGGATGAGCACCACAACAATGCCTTGCAGTTCGCTGCCCGTACTTTGGGCATTGACCACCCGATCTACGAGTCAGTGAAGAGCGGGATTCGACTGGACGCGGACATCGAGACACCGTTCTGCATCTACACTTCGTGACCCGAACCGTGAGGCTCGCCTGGTGTGGTGAGGCATTCTGTGGTGCTTCATATGTTTTCCTACCGTTTTCTTCTTGTCCGCTGGCATCTTCCGCTCACGGACGTTCTGCGATGCGGACGATTCGTTTGAGTTCTGACTCCAAGGAGAGCCGTGTCAGCCCTCGACCACGCACTACGCCGCCTCGCACAGGAGTTGGCGAACCCGAATGTCACGTACCTCGCCGAGTTCGAATCGTCGATCGACTTCGAAGCCCGACCTGATGACCTCGCTGCCCACTGACCCATCTCCCACGTTCTTACGGCAGTTCATCCTCAAAGTGCACAGCCGCTGCAACCTGGACTGCGGTTACTGCTACGTCTACCACTCCGCCGACACCAGCTGGCGTGACAAGCCACGCATGATGGAAGCGACCGTCGCCGTGCAGGTCGCTCACCGCATTGCCGAGCACACCGCGGCCCATGATCTGCCCGACGTCCGGATCGTGCTGCACGGCGGCGAGCCGCTGCTTCTCGGGGCCGGGCGACTGGAGGAACTGCTCGCCGTTCTCCGCCGGGGGTTGGCGAAGACGGCGGTACCCGTCCGTTTCTCGATGCAGACCAACGGCGTACTCCTCACCCCCGACATCCTGGACGTGCTCCATCGGCACGCGGTGGCGTGTGTGCACGATCGACCTGGCCAACGACCCCGTCGACACCTACGAGGCGCTCCTGGCCGCACGTCCCCCTCGCGTCGACCTCCTGCTCCCGCACGGCACCTGGGACACACCGCCCCCGGAGCTCGGGGACCGACGACACCGGCTCCCCACCGCTGCGCCGGTCACCGTCGATGGGGTGATGGCTTACCGAGGTGAGACGCCGTACGCCGACTGGCTGCGGCGGGTCTTCGACCGCTGGTACGACGCCCCCGTGCGAGAGACGGGCATCCGGCTCTTCGAAGAACTGATGGTGGGTGTCCTCGGCGGCTCCGTACGCACCGAGTCCGTCGGTCTGGCTCCGGCGACACTGGCCGTCATCGAGACCGACGGCTCCATCGAACAGTCCGACTCACTCAAGGTCGCTTATGCAGGCGCGCCGGAGACCGGGTTCGACGTCTTTCGCAACAGCCTCGACGACGTCCTCATGCACTGTTCCTAAAGACTGAGCGGGAGTGAGTCCTGTTGCCAGGGCTCATGCTCAGCCGAATGCCCCGTACGGTGTTGGGTG
>NZ_VTHJ01000157.1 GCF_008386495.1 Streptomyces tailanensis
GAGGGCTTTCGCCCGGCACGCCCAGAGCACACACCTACGCGGACATCAGCCGCTACCGCGGCGGGCGCGCGGCCCGCCCTCCGGGCGGACGACGGGTTTGACGACAGGACCTAGAAGGGCGATGAAGATCTTGTTGAGGGGCTGTCCGGCCGTCAGGCCGGACAGCCCTCCGGTCATATGCCGGCCGGTGCGAGGTGCCAGGTGCCACTGGTGTGGGTGAGTCCGAGGTTGATCAGTCGGCGGAGGTTGAGGGCGGCGGCTCGGGTGTGGAGCCAGGTGTCGTTCTTGAGGGTGCCGCGGTAGCGCAGGCGCCGGTTGCCGTGGTGGACGAGCCATGCGACGGCGCGTTCGACCGGTGGCCGCCAGCGGCGGTAGTCGGCCTGCCAGCCGTGGTCGGTGGCGGCCTGGTGGCGGGCGGCCGCTTGGAGGTTGTGGTGCGGTCGGATGGTCAGGATGCGTCCGGCCTTGGCTTTGGTGCACCGCTCGCGCATGGGGCATCCGGTGCACAAGTGGCCGAAGGAGGCTTTGCGTTGGTGGTGCTGCCCGCTGGGGTCGGACAGGGCCACGGTGTGTCCGGCCGGGCAGGTCACGACGGCGGTTGCGGTGTCGATGGCGAAGTCGTCGAGGGTGAAGCCGCCGGGGACGGCAGGCCGCAGCGGGGCGGGCTTGAGGAACAGCCGGTGCCCGGTCCGGTCCAGGGCCTGGCGGGCGTGACCGGTGGAGTAGGCGGTGTCACCGAAGGCGTCCACCGGGGTGTCCTCGTCGGCGAGCAGCTCAAGACCCACGGCGGCCTCATGGTGCTCGGGCCCGGAGCCGGGCCGCAGGGCGACGGCGGTGTATAAGCCGGTCTCGGGCTCGATGGCCAGGTGGGCCTTGAAGCCGTCCTGCTGGTGGCTGCGGGTCTTGTGGACGTGGCGTGCTTCGGGATCGACGGTGGAGACCATCCGGTTCGGGGCGGTGCCCCGGGTGATGCGCCAGCGTCCGTCGCGGCCGTCGGAGTCCTCGGCGGGCTCGACGTCCTGACCGGCGACCAGGGCCAGGATGCCCACCGCGTTCGCGGCTTTGTCGCCGAGTTGCTGGTCGGGCAGGTGGCCCAGCAGCCGCAGGGCATCGGTGACCAGCGCGTCGACCAGCTCGGCGCGGGCCTGCTCGTCGTTCCAGGCGATGCGGGGCTTGCCCGGGTCGGTGTAGTCGTGCGCGCCGCACTGGGCAGCGGCGACCGTGTCGGCGCCGGGGACCTCGCGGATCACCGCGCGGACGGCGGCGATGATCTGGGTGACGGTGTCCTGGGTGGCGACCGCGTCGTCCAGCACGGTGGAGTCCAGTGCCCGGCGGTGCTTGCCCTTGAGGACCCCGGTGGCCTTCACGACCTCGCGTACGGCCTCGAAGATGCGGTTCGGGCGGGCGGAACGGGCCAGCCGGCGGCGGAAGTAGGCCAGCAGCGACGGATCGAACGCCATGTCGTGAAGGCCCAGCCCGCATCCGGCCTTCCACCGCAGATCGCACCGCAGTTCCTGCACCGTCTCGAAGTCCGACAGCCCGTGCAGGGCCTGCAAGGTGATCGCGGCGGCCAGGATCTGCGGCGGCATGCTCGGCCGCCCGTTCGCCGACGGATACATGTCCACGAACATCTCAGCCGGAAACAGCTCGCCACGATGCTCGGCCAGAAACGCGAACACACTCCCCGCCGGAATCAGTTCCCGGCAGGTCTCCCACACATCCGGCCCGACCATCTCGCCGACCCACTCACCCATCGCCACATGACGAGTCTGGCCCTGCCGCTGACGCGGCAGGGCCAGAACCCAAGATCTTCATGAGCCTTCTAGGNCATGACGAGTCTGGCCCTGCCGCTGACGCGGCAGGGCCAGAACCCAAGATCTTCATGAGCCTTCTAGGGAGTTGGTGGGGCGGCGGTGGTCACCGCGTCGACGAGCTTGGCCAGCGCCTCCGCGAGGGCACCCAGCCCCGGCCCCGCCGGGCCGCCCGGCTCGGTCATATACGTATCGCGGCGGATCTCGATCATCAGGGCGCTCACCCGGGGGTCGTTCCCGTAGTACTTCAGCGGGACGTACGCCCCCGCGAACGGGCTGTCGACTCCCGTACCGCCGAAGCCGGCGAACGTCTCCTCGGCGAGGGCGAGCAGGTGGGGCGGGGTATGGAAGGGGTCGCGGCCCAGGCAGATGGGCGGTCGGGGGCCGTCGCCGTGGAGCTCGTACGGGAGACGCCTCGTCGGATACGAGTGGACGTCGATAATCACCGCCCGGCCCGCGGCCTCCAGCCGGTCGGTCACCGCCTCGGTCATGGCGGCGGCGTACGGATGGAAGTAACGGTCGAGGAGAGACCGGCCGTCGTGATCGGCGGGACGGAGGTCCTCCCCGTGCGTGGTCCGGGTGTAGACCGCGCCCATGCCGACAGCCAGCATCTCCTCCCGCTCGTCGGGGAAGCGCTCGGGGTCGACGACCAGCCGGGACAGCCGGTTCACGAACGTCCAGGGCCGGATGGCCGACCGGGCGGCGGCCTGCTCGGCGATCCGGTCCGTGTGCGCGTCGGTGATGTGGTCCAACTCCCGTGCCAGAGAACGGTCGTTGAGAAGAATTTCGGCCCGTACGGCGGCCGGAATCTTCCGTGAACCGTGGGGCGCGTGCAGGATGACGGGGGAGTCCGGCGCCCCCGGGGTGAGCCAGTGGGGGGCCGTTGGATCGTTCCTCAAGAGGTCCTCGCTGGGGTGTCGGATCCGCGTACTGCGCGCGTTCCTGGGTCTTCCGGTGCCTTCCAGAGTCGTAGTACATCCCGGCGGCAGGTGCGTGAGGACTTGGGCCCGCCTCGGACACGGCCGCGTGACGCGCGTGAAACACCTCGTCCCTAATTTCTGTCGCCCGACAGGAATTTGCCCTTCGCGCGCCGCGTGTGCGAAAGCTCGCGCCGCTTGTGTGAAAGCAGGTTGCCGCCATGACGAGCACCGCCTCCGCCGATGTCCGCCCGGATCCGCCGCACTCCCCCGACGACCGCTCCCTGACCGCGTTCGGCTACCGCCAGGAACTGCACCGCAGCCTGGGGCGGTACGCGTCGTTCGCCGCCGGTTTCTCCTTCATCTCGGTTCTCACCACGGTCTTCCAGTTCTTCGCGTTCGGGTACGCGTTCGGCGGTCCGGTCTTCTTCTGGACCTGGCCGGCGGTGTTGCTCGGCCAGTTGGCGGTGGCCGCGTGCTTCGCGGAGCTGGCCGCGCGTTATCCGCTGTCGGGCGCGATCTACCAGTGGTCGTCACGGCTGTCGAACCTCACCTTCGGCTGGTTCGCCGGCTCGATCATGGTGATCGGGCAGATCGTGGTGGTCGCCGCGGCCGCACTCGCGCTGCAGATGGTGATGCCCGCGATCTGGTCGGGCTTCCAGCTCGTCGGTGGCGACCCGGCCCCGACCAGCGCCACCGGAGCGGCGAACGCGGCCGTCCTGGGCGTGATCCTGCTGGTGCTCACCACGGTCGTGAACGTGCTCGACAACCGCGTGCTGTCGATGGTCAACCGGGTCGGCGTCACGGCCGAGATCATCGGCGCCGTACTGATCATCGTGCTCCTGCTGACCCACGCCGAGCGCTCCCCCGGCATCACCTTCCACACCGCCGAGGGCAGCACGGGGCTGCTCGGGGCGCTGCTGGTGGGCTCGTTCATGGCGGCGTACGTGATGATCGGCTTCGACAGCGCGGGCGAGATGAGCGAGGAGACCCGCCATCCGCGCCGCACCGCGCCCCGCACGATCCTCACCGCCCTCGGCGCGGCCGGTCTGCTCGGCGGTCTGCTCGTCCTCGGCGGACTGCTCGCCGCGCCCAGCCTCACCGACGGCAAGCTGGGCGTGGACGGCCTGAGTTACGTCCTGACCAGCAGCCTCGGCGACGGGGTGGGCCGCTTCCTGCTCGCCGACGTGGTGGTGGCGATCACGGTGGCCACGCTCGCCATCCAGACGTCGGCGTGCCGCATGCTCTTCTCCATGGCCCGCGACGGCCAACTCCCCTTCTCCAAGCGGCTCGCCAAGGTCAGCCCACGCACCGGCATGCCGAGCGCCTGCGCCCTGGTCGTAGGCCTCCTCGCCGCCGCGCTCCTCCTCCTCAACTTCACCTCACCCGACGCGTTCCTGGCCATCGGCACCACCTGCATCGTGATGCTCTACCTGGCGTACGCGATGGTCACCGGCCCGCTCCTGATACGACGCCTGAAGGGCACGTTCACCACCGACACCACCGACGAAACCGGCAAGCCCCTCTTCTCCCTCGGCCGCTGGGGCATCCCCATCAACACCCTCGCCCTCATCTACGGCCTCTTCATGACCATCAACCTCGCCTGGCCCCGCGCCGAGGTCTACGACCCCGCTGGCGGGCACTGGTGGTTCCAGTGGTTCACGGTGTTGTTCTTGGGGGTGACGGTGGGGGTGGGGGTCGGCTACCGGCTGAAGCGTTAAGAGGGGCGAGGTGGAGGAGCCTGTGGCGCTGGCGCCCCCGGCTACACCGACCCCGTCCAGTTTCAGCCAGGCAATCCTTACGGTGCTCCCACGTGGTCGATGAATGGCTGATCCAGCGAGGTGGGCCTTGCAGGCGCCCCGTTGCCAGGCCCCACCGCATCGTCGAAACCGTGGCCTCGCTCAAGGCCGACCACCCTGCCTGAATCCAGCACGAAATCCGATGCGACTAGGGCCTGTATCTGGTTTCGATCAAGGGGTGGCCCGCGCGAGCTCCTTGATCCAGATCATCGAGC
>NZ_VTHJ01000158.1:0-1140 GCF_008386495.1 Streptomyces tailanensis
ACGGCCATGTGACGTATCACGTGGAGGCGTTGGAGCCACCCGAGCCAGGGGCTCTGAAGTCTCTGAGGCAACGGGCGGTACATCAGGGGCTGTTGGGCCGGGACGAGGCCCTGCGATCGCCGTGGGCGCGCACCGACGGGTTGCGGGAGTTGCTCGACTGGGCTTCGCGGACGCTGGCCACACTGGGGCGGCCGGTGACGGGGCCGGTCGAGCAGCGACGGACGTGGAATCTGGCGGGGCTCTTCCGGCTTCCCACGGGTCAAGGGCCGGTCTGGCTCAAGGCGACGCCGCGCTTCGCCTCCGACGAGGCCACCGTCATCGCCGCGTTCGCCGAGGTGGACGCGGGTCTCGTGCCGACTGTTCTCGGCTCCGGCGAGCGGCGGGTGCTGCTGGAGCACATCCCGGGTGAGGACTGCTGGGCAGCCGATGCCGCCACGGTCGAGGCCGGGGTGCGCCGGTTCGTCGCCGCGCAGGCCGCGCTCGTCGACCGGCGGCCACCCGGTCTTCGGGATCGGCGCGACGAGGTGCTCGGCGAGCGGATGCGCGAACTGCTGGACCGCACCGTCGGCTTGGGCATCAGCCCCCAAGAGCGGGACACGGCACGGAGGTTGGCGGACCACTGGGGACGGCTCGCCGGGTGCGGGCTGCCCGACACCGTCGTGCACGCCGACTTCCATCCGGGCAACTGGCGCAGCGCCGGCGGACCACCCGTCGTCGTGGACTTCGCCGACGCCCACTGGGGCAACCCGGTCCTGGACTGCCTGCGCCTGTGCGACTTCCTCCCCGAGACAGCGCGCGCGACAGCCGTCCGCACCTGGGTCGACGCCTGGAAGACCCACGCTCCGGCGAGCGACCCCGCCCGCGCGCTCGCACTCGCCGAACCCCTGGCGCACCTCACGTACGCCGTGCGGTACCAGGAGTTCCTCGACGGCATCGAGGCCTCGGAGCGGCCGTATCACGAGGGGGATCCGGCCGCGGTCATCCAGGAGGCGCTACGGTGCGCCGCGCGTCCGAGTCTCGCCGCGCTGGAGGTGGCCGGCTAGATGGATCACGCCGAGGTGTTGCTGATCGGCGGGCGGGCCGGGGTCGGCAAGTCGACGGTGGGCTGGGAGGTCTCCGATCAGCTGCGGGTCGCCGAGG
>NZ_VTHJ01000158.1:1173-4086 GCF_008386495.1 Streptomyces tailanensis
TCCGCACGCGATCGTCGAGGGCGATTTCATGGGGCAGGTGCACCCGGCCCCGGAGGGCGATCCGCGCCGGGCCGGCATCACCGAGCGCAATCTCACGGCCGTGTGGGGCAACTACGCCGCCCTCGGCCACCGGCGGCTCGTCTACACCAACACCCTGAGTGTGCTGGCCGAGACGGAGGGGCATGTTCCAGCGGGCCATGGGCGCGGACGTACGGATCGTACGGGTGCTGCTGACCGCCACCGACGAGATCACGGAGCGGCGGCTGCGCGGACGGGAGATCGGCTCCGAGCTGGAGCGGGAGCTCGCCGGGAGCCGGCGCAAGGCCCGGCTGCTGGACGACCATGCGCCCCCGGACACCGTGCGGGTGCCGACCGACGGGCGCTCCGTCGTCGACATCGCGGCGGAGGTACTGGCCGCCACGGGGTGGGTGAGGAGGTGAGTCGGCCCGCCCACCTCCTCGCCTGTCCCGGATCGTGCGCACGATGCCCCGGAACGTGAAGAACGTGAAACCGGAACGGACTGCACCCGCGTTCGCCGGGCACTCGCTGGTCTGCGGGGGTCCCGACGAAAAGGGGCGGAGTTGAGATGGAGATCGACGGCATCATCAGCGCCATCGTCATCGGCATAGTGATCGGCGTTCTCGGACGGCTGGTCGTCCCGGGCCGGCAGCGCATCGGCATCCTGCTGACGATCCTCGTCGGCATCGTCGCCGCGTTGATCGGATCCTGGATCGCCATGGGGCTCGGCGTGGCCGACACCCGCGGTGTCGACTGGATCGAGTGGCTCATCCAGATCGGGCTGGCGGCGCTGGGGGTCGCGTCACTGGATCGTACAAGGGCACGGCGCTGACTCCGGTGGTCGGCGGTCGCGTCTCTCGGAGGCGGCTCGTTCGACCCTGCGGTGGCCGGGCCCCGAATTCCGTTGCGGTCACCGCGCCCGGCGGCTAGCGTCTGCGGGCCTCACCGCCCCGGCCGCCGCGCCGCCAAGCCACCCGGAGACGCCTTGCCCCCACGTATCACGCCGCTCGTCGATCCCGACGCGATCCCGTCCAGTCACCGCCTGGCCTGGCTGGCATCCGGGACGGACTGCGTGCCTCTCGGCTCCGCCTTCCTGCGGCTGTTCACCAAGGAGGGACAGACGCATCTGGCGGAGCTGGACGTGACTGTGCATCCGGCCGAGCGCCGGCAGGGCGTGGGTACGGCGCTGCTCGACGCCGCGATCGGTGCGGCCCTGCGTGAGCGGCGCCGGGCGGTGGTCGCGCAGGCCCCGCAGGGGTCGCCCGGCAGTGGGTTCCTCGCGGCGCGCGGGTTCCGCGAGGTGCTGACGCTGACGTACGCCCGTCTGGAACCGGCCGGGATCGACCTCGGCCGCATCACACGGATCGCCGAACAGCCGCATCCCGGCTACCACTTGACGGCCTGGACCGGCGTCGTCCCCACCGAACTCGCGGTGACCTACGCCGCCTCCCGCTGTGCGATGGACGATATGCCGATGGGCGACACCGACTACGGCACGGTGGTCTGGGACGTCGAGCGGGTCGTGGCGGCGGCCGAAGCCATAGCGAACCGCGGCGACACGCTGTACACGGTGGCCGCGGTGGACGCCTCGATTTCCGCGATCGTCGGATTCTCCGAGCTCGTCCTCCCAGGCGACGGGAAGGGTGACGGTCGGAAGGGCGACGGTCAGCACTATGGTACGGCCGTCCTGCCCGCGCACCGGGGGCACGGGCTGGGCCTGTGGATGAAGGCGAAGGCGATCCTGCACGCCCACGGCCTGCACCCGGAGCTCGCCCTGCTCACCGACACCGCGGCGAACAACACGCCCATGCTCCGCGTCAATGACGCACTCGGCTACCGGCCCACGCACACGGCGGTGGAGTACCAGCTCGACCTGTGACACCCCCTCCGCCGGGACAGAGCGTTACGTCACGCCGCCGCCAGGTGCCCCACCGTGTACTCGTACGGCGTCGTCGTCGTGAGCGGCTCGAAGCCGAGGCGGGCCAGGATCGGGCGGCTGCGGGCCAGGGCGTCGACCTGGACGTAGCGGTAACCGCGGTCGGCCGCGACGCGGGCGCGGTGGGCGACGAGGGCCCGGTAGACGCCGCGGCCGCGCCACTCCTCGACGGTGCCGCCGCCCCACAGGCCGGCGAAGCGCGTGCCGGGCACGAGTTCCATACGGGCGGCGCTGATCGGTTCGTCACCCGCGAGGGCCACCACAGCGACCACCGTGTCGGGGTCGGCGGTGAGATGGGCGAGGAGCTGGTGGCGCATGCGGGTGCTGTCCGTGCCGAAGGCCTTCTCGTGGACGTCGGCCACCATGTCCACGCCCGCACGGTCGGTCACGGGGAGGATCCGTACGCCCTCGGGCGGCTCGACATCGAGGGACAGGTCGGCGACCTCGGCGACCATCAGCGTCTCCTCCGGGGCGGCCTTGAAACCGGCCGCGCGCAGGCGTTGCCCCAGGTCGACGGGGAGATCGTGGCCGTAGAGCTTCCATTCGAAGTCGCGTCCGAGGCCGGCGAAGTACCGGATCTGCTCGGCGATGGCCGCGTCGGCGCCCGCCTCGTCCAGGTCGGACCAGACGACACCGCTCCAGCCCTTCTCGGAGCCGATCTGGCGCACCACCCCGTCCACTCGCTCGATCCGGGCGCCGGGGCCGTCGGGGCGAGCGCCCTCTCGCATGTCCCGGTCGAACAGTGCCAGCACAGCAGCGTGATCCATACGTTCACTTCATCATCAGTCGTTCGCCATGGCAACGAATTTCACCAGGGTGCCGCCTGTGACGACGAGTGAGAGCGGCGAGACGGGGCAGGCGGCCCGGAAAGTCCGTTGTCGTTGTCGTTGTCCGGAGACCCTCTGTCGATGTCCGAAGACGTGGTGCAGCACACCCGCCCCGCCCCCTCCACCCCACCC
>NZ_VTHJ01000158.1:4111-6826 GCF_008386495.1 Streptomyces tailanensis
CCCCCTCCACCCCACCCGACCAGGACCGGCCGGCGGCGAGACCCGCCTCGCGCGACCCGTACTTCGACAACGCGAAGTACCTCACCATCGTCCTGGTGGCCTGCGGACACGCGTGGGAGCCGCTGACGTACGGCAGCCGGGCCGCGACGGCCGCCTATCTCACCGTGTACGCCTTCCACATGCCGGCCTTCGCGCTGATCTCCGGATACTTCTCGCGGAGCTTCGACATGGCGCCCGGCCGGCTCAAGCGGCTGCTGACGGGGGTGGTGCTGCCGTATGTGGTGTTCGAGACGGCGTACACGCTGTTCTACCGGTGGGCCGAGGACGATCCGGGTTATCCGCTGAGTCTGCTGGATCCCTGGTACGTGATGTGGTTCCTGGTCGCGCTCTTCATCTGGCGGCTGACCACTCCGCTGTGGCTGCTGCTGCGGCACCCGGTGCCGGTCGCCCTGGGGCTCGCGATGCTGGCGGCGGTCTCACCGGATCTCGGCGGCGACATCTCGATCCAGCGGGTGCTGGGGTTCCTGCCGTTCTTCGTGCTGGGTCTGACCCTGCGCGCCGCGCACTTCGAACAGTTGCGCACCCGTCGTGTGCGGCTGTGCGCGCTGCCCGTCGGCCTGGGGGCCCTGGTGGCGGCGTACTGGGTGGCGCCGTGGTTCGACGCGGGCTGGTTCTACCACCGGGGCAGCGTCACCGGTCAGGGCGCGCCCCGCTGGGCGGGGCTGCTCACCACGCCCGCGCTGTTCTGCCTGGCGCTGCTGCTGACGGCCGTCTTCCTGGCCTGGGTGCCACGACGGCACCTGTGGTTCACGGCGCTGGGCGCCGGCACGATGTACGGCTACCTCCTGCACGGCTTCGTGATCAAGTGGGCCCGCTTCCGGGACTGGTACACCCCCGACTGGCTGCACACCCCGCTCGGACAACTCGCGGTCACGGCCATGGCGGTCGGCGGCATCACCCTCCTGTGCACCTCACCCGTACGCACCGCGCTGCGCGGTGTCGTCGAGCCGCGCATGGAGTGGGCGTTCAGGAAGTCCCCCAAGTCAGGAGAGACCGCCCAGCCGAACGAGAAGGAAGACGCTGCCCCCTCCCCTAGCCGAGCTCCAGGGTCGTGACCCCGAAGACGCGCTCCTCGGCGTACGGCCGGATCGGGCCCGTGTACATCCGGGCCGTCTCGAAGGAGGGCGTCAGCCCGTACTCCTCGGCCAGGGCGATGGCGGCCGCGTTCGGCTCGGGCACGTCGATGGCGAACTCGCGGCCCGCGGCCTCGGCGGCGAGTCCGGCGAGGAGGGCCCTGGCGTCCGCGGCGGTGTCGGCGAACAGCGGGCCGATGCGCAGGGCATCCCGGCCGGGGCGGATGACGCCGTAGCCGGTGAGCCGTCCGTCGACGACACGCGCCAGGGCACGGTGACCGTCGGTGCTCAGCCAGCGCTCCAGGAAACGAGGCCGGTCGGCGGGGTGGCAGGCGCTGTCGTACGCCGCCACGGCCCGGGCGTCCTCGACGGGGCGGACATCGGCGGGTACGGCCGCCTCGGGTGCCGTGCCCGAGTAGCGGAAGGTGCGGTGGGCGAACTCGAAGCCGGACTTCCGGTAGTTGTCCTGCTGCGCGGTCACTCCGTCCAGGCCGACCGTGCGGCCGTCGGCGTGGGCGAGCGCGGACGTCCAGGTGGTGAGGCCGTAGCCGCGGCCGCGCAGGTCCGGGCGTACGAGGTAGAAGCCGAGGAAGGCGTAGTCGGCGCCGTAGGTGACAACGGAGACGGCCGTGACCGGCTCACCGTCGAGCCTGCCGATGAAGAAGCCCTCGGGGTCCTGTGCGAAGAAGCACGACGCGTCCGAGAGCCCCGGGTTCCAGCCCTCGTCCCCCGCCCATCGGGCGACCGCCGTCCAGTCGTCGAGCGTGGCCCGGGTGACGACGAGGTCCTGAGGCCCCGGAGAGGTCATCTGTGCGCTCCTTCGATGAGGTCGCGAGTGAACGGCGACGAGTGGTGGTCGGACGCACCCGGGCAGCATCCTCGTCGAAGCGGATCGCGGTCGCGACGCCGAAAATGGACGCGATCGCGGGGCAACGGGCCTTCCGGACGGCCGAGTTCACGCGTACGGGTGAGGCGGCACGGTCGTCGTACGGCGGTGGTGGAGCCGTAGGCTACGGCACTTCCGTCCCTCCCGCTCGCCGGGAGGCGTGGGCGGGTGGGCCCGCTTATCGTGATCCGGGGGTCGTCCCCGGCCGCCTCGTCCGGGTGTCCCTGGAGGCATGTATGCGGTCCACGCACAGACGGCATCCGCTCGCCCAAGCCGCGGTGGCGGTGCTGGCCCTGCTGGCGGCCGGCCTGCCGGCCACGGCGGCGGGCGCCGACGGCAAGCAGGACGACAAGCAGCCGGACCTGACCCGTTTCTACGACCAGAAGATCAAGTGGTCCAAGTGCGAGGGCGAAGCGATGCCCAAGGACCTGCGCTGCGGCAAGATCACCGTGCCGCTCGACTACGCCCGCCCCGGCGCCGGAACGCTCGACCTGGCGCTCGCGCGCTACCGGGCGACGGGCGACTCGCGCGGCTCCCTGCTGCTGAACTTCGGCGGCCCCGGCGGCCCAGGTGTCCCCGAACTCGCCTACGGCGGCAAGGAGTTCATGGATCTCACGAACGGCTACGACGTCGTCTCCTTCGACCCGCGCGGTGTCGGCCGGTCCTCCCCCGTCAGCTGCGGTGACGGCACAGATC
>NZ_VTHJ01000159.1 GCF_008386495.1 Streptomyces tailanensis
GAAGACCGGCACGGTCGACCCCTCCAAGGGCACCGCCAGCACCAGCAGCACCGGCACGACCACCAGCGTTCCCATCCCCACCAAGAGGAACGGTGTCAGCGGCCCGAAGTGGGGCTGGCTGTCGGCCATTGAGGACACGGTCGTCCACTACGGTTCCGCGATCTTCTCCCAGCCCCGACATCTGGTGGGGCGCCGCCGAGACCGCCGGAAGCATGGCTCTGATGGGCGCCGGCGGAGACATCATCGTCGGTGGCGCCATGATCTGCCTCACCGGCGTCGGCTGCATCGCCGGCGCCCCCGCCGTCGCGACCGGCGTGGGCATGATCGGCACCGGCGTGGCCGACACGGCCGACGGGATCGGGCGGATCAACGACGGGCTCGGGAAAGCGCTCAGAGAAGCCGAGTCGAATGCAGGGAAGAGCGAGGGAGCTGGTTCCACAGCCAAGAGCGGAGACCTCGGTCCGAAATGGAAGGCGCAAGAACCGTCAAATATTTGCGGGAGTAGCGGTTGTGAGGATGTGGCTGTAGATATCCAGGCGAAGATCGGCGGAGAGCGAATGCGTATAACCGACCAGTACGGTGCACCAACACTCGGGAAATATCGAGGTGAGGACACAGGCTGGGCGCATCACGACGTCATACTGAAAGATGGACAGGTGTACGATGCGTGGACAGGGTGTCACGGTGAGCCTTTGGAGCGCTACCTGAGTCGCTGGGAGTACGGTGAATATCTGCAGATGAAGCCGAGTCCCTATCAGCCATGAGGTGTTTGAATGGATTTTGTACGGCTTTTCTCTGATGTGCAGAGGCGGCCGGATGCTTACGGTCTAAATGGCGGCTACCGAGAACACGTCGCCTTCATCAACGGTTGCAACGCTGCGACTGGAGCTGAACTGTTGCAAGGTTTCTCCGAGTGTTTGGCTGCAAAACTGGGGGAGGGGGAAAATCTCTACTGGGCACTTCTGGTGGCCAACCTTGCTTCCTCACCAGTCCGGGTGCGGCGTTTGGATGACCTGAGTCGGCAGCAGGAGGAACGTGCCGTCGCAGTGCTTTTCGATGAGCTCTTGGATTTCTTGTATCCTGCTTCTGCAGGAGCATCATGAACGAGCCTGGGTCCAACGCGCGATAGTTCATCTTTAGTAGCGAACACTGCTGACCATTCCGCGTCGTTCCGGCAGAGAAATTGCGCGAACGTCCATGGCTGACCGAAAGGGGCGATGGCGGTTTGGGATGGAGTCGACTGTCTGCCATCATCGATACCTTCATCGGCTCTGGCTTTGTAATCTTCTCCCAGCTCGACATCTGGTGGGGCGCCGCCGAGACCGCCGAAAGCCTAGCTCTGATAGGCGCCGGCGGAGACATCATCGTCGGTGGCGCCGTGATCTGCCTCACCGGCGTCGGCTGCATCGCCGGCGCCCCCGCCGTCGCGACCGGCGTGGGCATGATCGGCACCGGCGTGGCCGACACGGCCGACGGGATCGGGCGGATCAACGACGGGCTGGGCAAGGCGCTCAGAGAAGCCAATGGATCGTCTTCCATAATTTCCGAGAATGAAATTCCCGAGTCGCTAGCTAATTGGCTGACCAAGAAGGGGATTCCGTGGGAAGTGATTTCAAGGTGAATTCCGATCGAGGAGGCGTGAGTTCGTGGCGAGGACTGTAGATATCGACTTCACGTTCGAAGATGCAATTGATGTTTCGACAGCTATCCGTACTCTGCTTGAGGCGGGAATGAGGCCTTCTCGGGAAGGCGAGGTTGCGTATCTGATTGACGAAGACGGGATGTTCGACTGGCAGAGGATAGAAGAAGGTCGGTTGGATGAAGTCATCTTCAAAATGGGGGAGTCGCGATGGGGGGATCGAGTGGTGGGAATCACGCTATTTTTCCCCGACGTGAATTCTGGTGGAGATTTCCTATTCCATCCAGGGCGAAATTCAATATCCTGTGTAATTGGAGTGAATCCCAAGCTTCTATCGGGTTCTTCTCGATTTTGCGACATTGGTTGGTACTTGGTGTGGCTGGTTCCTCTGTTTGAATCGCTGGGCCTTTCGGAAATTGAAGCTCGGGATTCTGTCTGAGCTAGGGTACGGACAAGTCAGTGATCGTTTATGGTCCGAAGCTGCGGCCGAGTGTCGTCAAGGAAGTGAACGGTCGAGGAGGAACCGGTGTCACTTCGCTGGATGATCTGCTGGCAGTGGTTGCGCCGTGAATTCGCTGATCGTATGTGTGTCGCGCGAGGTGACGGTTGAGGAAGTTCGAGACCAGTTGCTCGCCAGCCAGGGTCGGTGTGGATTTCCAGGACGGTCGGCTGACCGTGTTGCATGACGGGTCTGTCGCTTGGGTTGGACCAAACCTGGATGGTGAGCTGGAGAGGGAGTACGAGCCGGATGAGCTTGCTGTTATAGAGGGGCTCATCGGAACTTGGAACGGCTTTGTCATCGACTATCGGACGATAGGGGTTGCAGACGCTGTTGTGGCCGCGATGTGCGAGCGGTGGCCATGTGTTGTGGACGACGAAGACGGATTCATCGAGTGGGGCAGGGCGATTTCAAAGTCGCAGTGGTAGCAGAAAGTTGCAGGTCACGGTGCAGGGCTGTTGCAAAGTCTGACGGTCTTGGATCGTCGCTGGTCAGGCCAGGCCGAGGAGGTCCAGCGG
>NZ_VTHJ01000016.1:0-22181 GCF_008386495.1 Streptomyces tailanensis
CCGCAGCCAGCGCCCTCCTGAAGCGGGAATGACCGATCCCGTGATCTCAACTCAGAACAGGCCCTAGTAGCTCGGGGGTTCGGGTTGTTGGGCGGGTGCGGGTGAGTGGGGGTTGTTCGCGCCCGCGCGAACAACCACGAACAACCCGCACTCACCCACCCTCATAGCGCCGCAGGCACCGGCACTCGCACCCCAACCCGCGTTCTCGTGGCCACCAGTTGGCCGTCCTGCGGATACGCGTGCCAGGTACGCCAGTGCACTTGGCCCTCGTACCGCTGCGCGAGCATCGCGGTGAAGGCGTGGGGGCTGCCGGGGAAGACGCCGGCGAGGCCGTGGGGGTGGTCGGAGACGAGGGCGAGCAGCTCCTGGGCCCGGCCCGCGAAGGAGCCGGGGGACAACACCTCGACGCGGGCGGCGAATTCGTACTCCCAGTCGCCCACGCGCTTGGCCACGCCGAGCGGGAGCGGTGTGCTGGAACCCGGGATGCACGCGACCGTCTCCGAACAGTGGCTGCCCCGCTCCTCCTCCAGCAGCACCTGGTGGGACGCGCCGAGCAGTCTCAATTGCAGCTTTGCTCCCGTGAGTTCGAGGTCGAGGGTGGCGAGCGCGGGCAACGGTTCGCGCCCCAGGGCCCAGGCGAGGTCGGCCGCGCGCGTGTCGGTGTAGGCGGTGTTCAGGGTCGTGAGCATGGGTCGGCTCCGCTAGCACGCAAAGAAGAGGAGTGGGTCCGGCGCACCCCGGTCGGCACCGGGGGGATGTGGCCCGGCCAGCCAGGTCAGGTGGGGACGACGTCCCAGTCGGTCCGGTCAGCCGTTTCAGGCTTGCCGGGGAGGAACGTCCAGGGGCGGCTGCGTTGGCGACTTATAGGGAATCATGAACGGTGGCGCTACCACAGCGTTTTTACCCAACTTGACGTGCTTTCCATCCCCCCGAGGGCTGCACAGCTCAACTGTTCAACCGGGCGTACGCCCCGCACGCCGACGTGCTCCCCGCGCGCCACACGTAAGCGGGTACGGGCAGGTACGGGCAGGTACACACGAACGCCCGCCGGGAGTTCGAACCCGGCGGGCGCTCGTGTCGTGGAGCTCGGCTGCCCCGTGTCAGCTGCCTCCACCGCATCCGCCCCCGCCGCCGCAGGAGGACCCGCCTCCGCACGACGAGCCGCTGCTGCTCCCGCACGACGATCCGCCCCCGGACGACGAGCCCCTGTCCTCGGACCCGGAGCCGGACGATCCGCTGTCGCCGACCGCCGCGGCCCCGCCGAGCACCCACCAGCTGTTGTCGCTGTTGCTGCTGGCGCTGTCGCTGCTGCTGTTGCGGCCGCTGCCGTAGCCGCCGCGTGACGGACGGCGTCGGGCCGCCCGGGCCGCGTTCGCGCGGCTCCGGTTGACGGCCACGACGATCACCACTACGACACAGAGCACCGCCAGGATGATGCCGATCACCGCGATCGCGTTCATGGCGTCACCCTCCTCTCATTCCCGAGTCCCCCGAAGCGGCCCCCGTGGGCGCCTCGCTCACTTGCGCTTGCACACATGTCCATCGGCAGGTCAGCTGCCCGCAACGTCAGTCGTCCGGCAGGTCAACTGCCGCCGCCACCGCATCCGCCACCACCGCCGCCACCGCCGCAGGAGGACCCGCCGCCGCAGGACGAGCCGCCCCCGCACGACGATCCGCCCCCGTGGGACGACCCGCCGTCCGCCCACCAGCTGCGGCGCCGGCGCCGCCGTGAGCCGCCGGCCACCCGTGCGAAGAAAACGAGCAGTACGAGCGCTCCCAGGACGAAGTAGAAGACGACCTCCATCTCCGTCACCAGCCTTTCGTTCCCCCTTGCAGACCCCCCGTGGGCCGTGCGTGACGTGGGGATGCCCGGGCGGCTCACGGCCCAAAGCAGAGTTGAGGAAGTCCAGAGGTTCGGCGCAGGATGACGGCCATGACCTCCAGCGCAAGCCCCGCCCCCACCCCGCGTCCGGTGCTGAACCGGCGGCTCGCCGAGTTCGGGACGACGATCTTCGCCGAGATGTCGGCGCTCGCCCTGCGGACCGGCTCGATCAACCTGGGCCAGGGTTTCCCGGACACCGACGGCCCCGAGGAGATCCGCGAGGCCGCCGTACGGGCGCTGCGCGACGGGCGCGGCAACCAGTACCCGCCGGGTCCGGGCGTCCCCGAGCTGCGCACCGCGATCGCCGCGCACCAGGAGCGGCGGTACGGGCTGACGTACGACCCGGACGCGGAGGTGCTGGTCACCGCCGGCGCCACGGAGGCCATCGCGGCCGCGCTCCTCGCCCTCCTCGAACCCGGCGACGAGGTGATCGCGCTGGAGCCGTACTACGACTCGTACGCGGCCTGCATCGCGATGGCGGGCGGGACGCGCGCACCCGTGACGCTTCGCCCGCACGAGGGAAGCTTCCGCCTGGACCTGGACGAGCTGCGGGACGCCGTAACCGACCGGACCCGGCTCCTCCTGATCAACACCCCGCACAACCCGACCGGCACGGTCCTCACCCGCGAGGAGCTGACCGCGATCGCCGAGCTGGCGGTGGAACGGGACCTGCTGGTGGTGACGGACGAGGTGTACGAGCACCTCGTCTTCGACGACGCCGGACATCTGCCGCTGGCGACCTTCCCGGGCATGCGGGAGCGGACGGTCACGATCGGCTCGGCGGGCAAGACGTTCTCGTTCACGGGGTGGAAGGTGGGCTGGGTGACGGCGACCCAAGAACTCACCTCCGCCGTACGCTCCGCCAAGCAGTTCCTGACGTATGTCGCGTCGGGCCCGTTCCAGTACGCGATCGCCGAGGCGTTGCGCCTGCCGGACTCGTACTTCGAGGAGTTCCGCGCCGACATGCGGGTCAAGCGCGAACTGCTGGCGGGCGGCCTGGAGCAGGCCGGCTTCACGGTCTTCCGCCCGGCCGGCACGTACTTCATCACCACCGATATCCGCCCCCTCGGCGAGACCGACGGTTTCGCCTTCTGCCGCGCCCTGCCGGAGCGCGCCGGCGTGGTCGCCATCCCGAACGCGGTCTTCTACGACCATCGCGAACAAGGCGCGCCCTTCGTACGATTCGCCTTCTGCAAACGGACAGATGTTTTGGAGGAAGCCGCGGCCCGGCTCAAAACGCTCGGAAGGTAGCGGGCAGGGCGAGGTTGCCGAGGGCCAGGAAGGTGCGAAGCGCTTGAGGCTGTTCGGTGTACTTCGGGAAGCTACGGAGGTGCCGACGGCACGGCCGGCCACAGCGGGCGTCCTACGTCAGCGGGCGCCCGCCTCGGGTTCCGGACGCGGGAGTTCGTCGAGGTCGAGGGTGAAGGTGCGGCCGTCGGCCAGGGGGATGAGGAGCTTGCCCGTGCCGTATTTGTGGGTGTATGCCGCGATGTAACCGGTGGCGGTCGGCTGGGTATGGAGGACGACTTCCTGCGCGTACGGGTCCACGACCAGGTAGATCGGGATGCCATAGCGGCCGTACTTCGCGGTGCAGTCGTCGTAGTCCTTGCGCGCGGAGGAGGTCGAGACGACCTCTGAGATCAGCAGGACGTCTTCGAAGCTGTAACGCTTGCCTTCCCGGCGGGCGTCCTCTCGGAGGATCGCCAGATCGGGGGCGGAGTTCTCGTCGGCGGGAAAGTCGATGTAGACATCGGAGGTGACCTTCGCGTGACGGCCGAGGGCGAGAGCGGAGTCGATCTGCATCGACCTGATGGTGCTGGAGCGCTCTTCGCTCTGCGGAGTCATGATCACCTTTCCGTCGGCCCCGAACAGGACCGTGTACCCCTTGGGGAACTCGGTGTGCACGATCGCGTCGACGCTCATGGACGGCTCCTTCCCGTGTGTGGTCAGGAACGGCGGACAGTGCCGTGTCACCGAGCCTGGCTGACTGGAGCGGCACGGGCGGCGGCCAGGAGAGCGCGGATGCCCTTGGACCGTGCATCACGGGACACGAACAGCGGTCGGCTCACCGGCGGTGCTGCAGATGCCCCTGGTGGGCGAGTTGCGCAGCACGCGAATGAGTGCACGAACGAGGAGTCGTCTGGGTTACCGGCCCTGCGGAACTCGTGACCGCCGTCCTCCCTGGACCGGCACGGGGCTCGATGACCTCGTGCGCGCCCTACGCGCGCTCAACGCACCCACTGCACCATGCGTGCACTCTGCCCTCGAGCGCTCTCAAGTGCTCTCCTGAGACCCAAGGCCCTTGCGATTGCAGCACGGGTCAGAGTTGCTTCAGAGAGTTGGAGGAGTGTCTGTGGCATCACGGTCCGAATCCCAGGAACAGCAGGAGTGGCCCACCCGCAGTTTCCTCGGTGGCTTGTCGGATCCCGTTCGTGTGGCGCTTCTCCAACTCGGCACCCGCTGCCGCTATGTGCCCGAAGAGGTCTTGATTCGCGAGGGCGACCGCTCGAATCACGTGGTGCTCCTACGTTCCGGCTTCGTCAAGGTCACCTCTCGACTCGAGAACGGTCACGAAGCTCTGCTCGCCATACGGATAGGTGGGGACATAGTGGGCGAGATGGCCGCCATGGACGAGGGCGCCACCAGGTCGGCCACGGTCACCGCGTGCGGGGAGATAGCCGCGAGCGTCGTTCGCGAGACCGACCTACGCGTGTTCCTCGACTCCCACCCCGAGGCGGCGCGCGCTGTCAACCGGATCGTCGTCCGGCGGCTGCGCTGGGCCAACCAGCGGAGAGTGGAGTTCGGCGCGTATTCGGTCAAGGTGCGGCTCGCTCGGGTCCTCGCCGAACTGGCCGCCTCGTACGGCCACCAGGTGCCTCGTGGTCTGGTCATAGGCATTGACCTCACCCAGCCGGAGATGGCCGCGCTCACCGGCTCGGCGGAGGTCACGATCCACAAGGCGCTCGCTGAACTGCGCAAGGAGGGCCTCATCACCACGGGCTACCGGCGCACGACCGTTCTCGACCTCGCCCGACTGAGGGAAACCGCCCGCCTGGAATCGGCCGGTCCGGACGTCGAGGACCAGTACCACTCCCGTTGAAACTCATATTTTTACGACTCGCTCGGTGTTTTCCGCCTCCAGCAGCACAGTGGACGCCCAAGTCCCGTCAACTCAGGCAGGCAGGTGACCCGTCCCATGACATCTAACCCCTCTGCTCCGTCCCCATCCCCAGCCCGGTCCCGGGAGATCATCACACGCCATCTCTGCATGGCGGCCGACGTGGAGAAGTACAGCCGCCTCGACACCCCGAGCCAGGAGGCCGTGCAGGCAGACCTGGTCCAGGTACTCGAAGAGGCGGCCGTGCTGAGCGGTCTGGACCGTACGACTTGGGCGCGTCAGCCGCAGGGCGACCAGGAGTTCGCCGTGCTGCCGCTCGAAGCGCCGGAGGCGGTGGTGCTCGGCGGCTTCGTGCGCAACCTCGCCAAGCAACTCGCCGAGCGCAACGCCAATCTCGACGAAGGCCGGCGGATGCGGCTGAAGCTCGGCATCGACTTCGGCGTCGCCCGGACGGCCGCCCTCGGCCACAGCGGTCCCGCCCCTGTCAACGTCGCCCGCTACCTCAGCGCACCGCAGCTAAGGCGCGTGCTGGAGGGCGTCGACTCCACCGACCTGGTGGTGATCATTTCCAACGGGCTCTACCAGGACGTCGTCCGGCTCCGTGGTGAGGACGAGGGGTTGGATCCGGCGCGGTACGTCCGGGTGCACGTCGAGCAGAAGGAGTTCAGCGGCTACGGCTGGATCCACGTTCCGGAGCACGACCCGCGGGAATTGGAGCCGTTCCTCGCCGATCCCGTCCCGGCCGCCACCGACGGCGCGTCCGCCCCCGCTCCCGTCGCCACCCACCACGTGGAGAGGATCGAGGGCGGGATCGTCCACTTCGGCAGCGGGGACGCGGCCAACACCATCACGAAGAACTACCGGTGACGGAGCGTCATCCATGGACGACGACGTAACCGAGTCCGGTCACGGACCCGTGGCCGGCCCGGACGAGGCCGAGGCCCCGGACCGAGGTGACGAGCAGGAGTGGGACCAGCACGCCGGCACGCTGATGGATGACGCGGAGGCCGACCGCATCCGAGCTCTGCGCCGGCGCCGTCTGGAACCCATGCACATCGCGGGCGGCACCGTCGGCTTCGGCGACGGCGACACCGCCGGCACGATCAACCACTACTACGGCGGCACGCCCCAGTCGAAGCCCGTCGACGGGCCCGTACCGCAAGAGGAACTGGACGTCCTGCGCGACTTCTACGTGCAGACCGACGACCACGCGGAGCTGCTGGAGAAGCTCCACGTCAAGGGGGTCGCGGTACTGCGCGGAACCCCCGGCTCCGGGCGGTACACCACCGCGCTGCTCGCGGCCCAGGAGAGCAAGGACGCGGACGTGGTCGTACTGGACCCCGAGGCGGGCCTCAAACGGCTGGTGAACGAGGAGGGCTTCCAGCCGGGGCACGGCCATGTGGTGGAAGGCGACGGTATGCCCTGGGCGGCCACACTGCGCGCTCAGCTCCTCAACCGGCTGCGCACACAGGAGACCTACCGGCGGTCGCCGTTGGTGATCGTCGTCGACGACCAGGTGCCCGTGGACGGACTGAGCGGCTTCGTCGTCGAACACGGATACCCGTACGACCTGCGGTTGCGGGTACTGGAACGGCACCTGACGGTTCTGCTCCCCGAACAACCGGAGGCATGCCGGAAGTTGCTGGACCACGAGATCGTCAGGGAAGAGCTGGGCGGCCGTACCTCCATGACGGCGATCGCCTTTCTCGCCGAGCACCTGGCACGGGGCGAACGGAACGGCGAGGACACCGACCAGATCGTCCAGGGCCTCAGGGCCAGACTCCGGGCCAAGGCCGAGGGTCTGCTCGGTCGGTCGGACCGGCCGGGGGAGAGCGGGGCGCACAAGTCCGGGCTCTCCCTGTGGTCCCACGCCTTCCTGCTCGCCTGCGTCGTACTCGACGGAATGCCGCTGAGCCGGGTCAGCCGCGAGTCGCACCGGCTCGCGGAACTGCTCCACGGGGTCCGCTCGCCGTCGTCCGTGCCCGAGATGCCGCTGTTCGAGGAGAGCCTGAAGGACTGGCTGAACCGCTCCGACGTGCAGTTCACCGACCGTGACGGCAACCCGACGGCGGCCCGCCACCCGGAGTGCCGGGTGCGGTTCGGCCAGAGCGGGCTGGGGGAGGCCGTCCTGGAGGTGCTGTGGCACGAGCACAGCGGAGCCAGGCGCCCGCTGCTGGAGTGGCTGGACGGGCTCGTGACGCGGGGCGACGAGGACACCAGGGTGGCGGCGGCCCAGACCGTCGGCCTGCTCGCCACCTTCGACTGGGCCTACGTCCTGGAGGAACTGCTCGTCCCCTGGGCCACCGACCGGACGGAGGAGTACGCCAGACGGCGCTCGCTCGCGGCGGCCTGGGCACTGGAGCGGGCGATCGGCGATCCAGTGCTCGTGCCCAGGGTGCAGACCCTGCTCAGGGAGTGGTGCCGCCGTCCGGGTTTCAGCGGCTGCGCCGAGGCCGCGTACGGAACCCGGATCGGCGCCGCGTTTCCCGTCGAGGCGCTGGACAGCCTGGAGGAGATCGCCAGACGGGCGCGCGGCCGGAGCGTCCGTATCGCGGTGCAGGAGATCTACGCGGCCGGTTCGCGGTCGAAGGTGGTCGAGCGGCTGGCTGCCTGGTCGGAGACATCGAGCTACTGGCTGATCCGGGACGCGGCCATGTGCCTTGAACGCCTCAGCCGGTTCCCGGGCCCGCTCGCGATCACCGGGTTCCTGGTGGAACAGGACGCGGAACCACGCGAACACCTGCTGCGACTCACCCGGAACGTCCTGTTCAGCTATCAGCAGGGCGTCCGCCAACGGGGATGGAACACCCTGCGGCTCTGGGTGGAGCGGGCCGGTGACGAACCCGGACTCGTCGATGCCCTGGCCGAGTTCATAACCGATCTGCCGTCGCCCGGCCACGGTGGACAGGGCGACGGCTTGCGTGAGCGGTTTCTCTTCTACCTGCGGCTGTGGCAGCACCAGGGCGCGGACGCCGCCGAGAAGATCGTCCTTCAAGTGACCGAAAGGTGGTCGGCATGACCAGCACCGCACGCCGCGGCCCGTTCGCCTGGCTGCGCGTCCTCTTCGGGGGGCGCTCGGCCCCCCTGCCCCCGGCCGAGCCGCCGGAGATACCGGAGATCGAGACGGTGCACCGTTCGTCCGTCGTCTCCTTCGAGACCCCGGCCAGAGGCGGTGGTTTCGCCTTCCAGGTCGAGATCCGCTGCGACTGGTGCGCCGAGGGACGGCTGGACCGGATGGCACTGGGCCGCACCATCTCCGGCTATGAGGCGGGCATGCCCGAACGCCTCGTGGAGCGGATCCGTGATGTCGCCCGCCGGTACGAGCCGTTCCGCGCGGAGGAGGCGGAGCGCGCCGTCAACGAGGAGTTGAGCGCGGGCGAGTGCTTCGACGGCGGGCTGGTGACATGCCGTACCACCGCTTTCCTCCAGCCCGCGCCCGAGGTGCTGGAGCAGCAACGCGCGGCGGCCCTGGAACTGCAGGCGATCGAGCATCGCTACGCGAAGTCGGCCCTTCAGGTACGGCTGTTGAGCGAGGTCTCCGAGCAGTGGCGGACGTTTCTCGCCGACGGACTGGCCGGGGTGCGTCCCGGGGATGAGACGGCCTCCTGGCTCACCCCCTGGGCGGTACTGCTGGCCGAACAGCCGGACAAGGCGGCCACGGAGGTCGCCGGGATGTTCCTTCGCCGGGAGGAACAGTTCAACCAGTTCATCAAGCTCCTGGGGCGCCAGAAGAAGGAGTACGACGCGCAGGACCTGTTCGACTTCGTGGCGAAGAACGAGCAGCAGCTCGGCCACGCGATGCGGCTCTTCGGTCTGACCGCCCCCAACGCCATCGGCGCCGGGGATGGGCCGGCCGAGCCACTGCCCCGGCCTCAGCACAACCGGGGGTGACGGACCGGTGCGGCTCAGGCCAGCAGCGGGCCGGTGAGGAAGGAGAGCGCGGCGACGACCGCCATCAGCCCCGTCCAGACCACACCGCGAACGATGTGCCGGTGTTTGGCCATCACTACTTGGGCCAGTACCGGGATCAGCTGCCACAGCTCCTGTCGCTCGCGGTCCTGACCGGGCGGCGGAACGGCGCTGTCCATCGTGGCCAGCAACGGCAGGCTGAACCGGTTGGGGGAGGGCGGCGGTCCCAGCCGAGGACGCAGGGCCTGCACGACGTGGTACACGGCAGGCAGGAACGCGGCCACGTGCAGCCCAAGCAGCAGGACCGCCATCCAGCCGCTGTAACCGCCCCGGTCCCACGCCTCTCGTACGACGTCGTTCTGAGGCACTGCAGCGGCCATCAGCCCCGCCTGGACGGCGCCGAGAACACCGACCTTCGCATCGGCGAACTGAGCCGATGACTGGAGCGAGGCGTAGACGGCCAGCCCGGACGTGAGGCCCGCGTCCTGCGCGCTCGCGGTGGGTGACGCCGCCGCGGTTCGGGGCGGGCAGACGGAGCTGGACATGGGAACCCCCTGGCACTGAGTGGTCGAGAGGTTCCAGTAACGCCCATGGAATTACCCCGAGAACAGTCACAAATGCGTGTTCCGGTCACTTTGGAGACTTCGGTGAAAGTTCTTATACGGAAATCCTCTGGACGGCTTCTCTTCCTCCCCCTTGTGTTGGCCTCCGTGGTGGCGGGCAGTGGATGCAGCGCCTTCGAGACGCCCGAAGTGCGGCCGTGCTCCTGGCTGGAGCGGACCGCCGACACCACCACGAGGGAGGGGACGGAGAACCGGTCCCACACCGTGGTCCTCGTCGACCGCAGTCCGTCCACGCGGCCAAGTGGGGCGACCGGAGCGGGAGCCCGGACACCGGACGCGGCCGGAACGCTCCTGGCGGCCAGGCGTCTGGCACCGGGTGAAGTGGAGGGCGGACTTCTTTCGGTGGCGGCCTTCGACGGCACCCGGGCCACGGTCGACTGGGACGTGGACCGCGTAGCCATCACCGCGGTCCAGGGCAACGACACCCTTCGTGAGGATCGCCGCAACGCCCGCCGTGAATGCCTGGAGAAACGGCTCCGCCAGGTGTCCACCGGCGAACCGGGCACCGGACGTACGGATGTGCTCGGTGCGCTCGCCTCGGCCGCCGACCAGCTTGGGTCCGGCGACGGAGACCGCCGGATCGTCATGGTGACCGACGGGTTGACCAACACCGGCTGCGCTGACCTTCGTTCCCTCGGCTTCGACGGAACAGAGGAGATCAAGGCAACCGTGGACCGGTGCCGCACTGCCGGCGAGCTGCCGGATCTGAGAGGAACCGAGGTGAGCATCCTCGGTGTCGCGCGCTCCGCGCGCGGCAAGGCACCTTCTTCACCACAGACGGCTTGGCTGACGGCCCTGTGGACCCAGTTGTGCGAGGCGACGCGGGCCGCGACCTGCCATGTAGCCGCGACCGCCCGCACTCACGCCGCAGAGCGGGACGGCGAAACCGGTACCGATGAACCCGAGGTGACCTTCCCCGCTGTCTCCGAGAGGCCGGAGGGCCGAGTCACCACGATCACTCTCCCCGGATCCGTCCTCTTCGCCACCGACCGCTCGGAGCTGTCCCCGGAAGCCCGGAACACGCTGGACGACGCGGCACGCCGCATCCGTGAACTGGACCCGGTCTCTGTCGCCGTCTCCGGGCACACCGACTCCCGGGGCAGCGCGCAGCGCGGTCGGCAGCTCTCCCTGGCTCGTGCGCAGGCCGTCCGGTCGGCCCTCGTCGAGCGCGGAATCACTGTCGACTCCGCCCGGGGCTACTCCGACGACAGGCCCAGCTGCGCTCCGGAGTACCACGACGGCGTACCGGACTACGCGGCCATGGCCTGCAATCGCCGGGTCGAGATCGCCGTCGCCGTGCGCGGCTGATCGCATCCCATCCGGCGTACCGCGCCGTACTGAGCAGCACCTCGCCAGACCCGTAGAGAAGGACGTCGTCCATGTCCCAGAACCATCGAGGCATCCCCTGCCACCACGGTTGCGGATGCGACATCCGCAATCTCGTCAAAAGCGCTGAGCAAGGCCCGGAACGCGAGCCGGAGCATCTGGACAACGGTGAGATGCGGATGCTGCTGCGTGCGGCCCGTGAGGTCGCCGAAATCGTCGGTCACAACCGCGAGCAGCTCGCGGCCGCGCGGGCCCGTATCATCGTCGCCCATGCCCGGACCGAGGAGGCGGTCCAGGCTCTGGCGCGTTTCGAAGCCGCGGCCTCCCTCCGGACCGCCCGGGAGGCCCAAGAGGCGGTCGAGGCCCGTCATGCGGAGGATGGAGCTCATGACCGGCGCCGGCGTGAGCTGTGGATACGGGTGCTGCGGTGGCCGGTCATCGCCGCCATGGCCGTGTTCGACGCCTGGTACTTCATGCAGGTCTTCCAGTACCTCACCGGCAGCGAGGAAGCCGTCTCGCTGATCGAGCAGATGGTCTCCTTCCTGCCCGGTGTCGTCCTCGCCTTGGCTCTGATGCTGTCGGGACACACCATCGCGGCTCCGCTCTACCGCATACGTGAGCGGCTGCGCGCACTCCAGGAACGTCGCCCCGTATTCGTGCTGTTCTGGTCACTCGCCCTGCCCGCCCTCTACCTCGTCGCCGTGCTGTCCACGGTCACCGTGTGGGCCTGGCTGCGGGCCCGCGACACGGGAGTGGGAGACGGCGAGGTCGAGGGAGCCAGGTACGCGCCGGGATGGGTCGCGATACTGATGCTGGTCCTCGCGATCACCGCTGTGGCGATGAAGGCAGTCGCCCACAACCCGTACGCGGACAGCGCCGCCTCGGCGCGTCGTGGCTTGCTCCGCGCCCGGACGACTTACGCCTTGTTGGTACGGCGAGTTGGTGCCGCCCTGCGCGAACATGAGTCCGCCTGGAGCGACTTGTGCGCACTACGGGACGAGCTGGCCTCGCACGTACGTCTGGAGAGCATGCGTGTCTGGGAGGCGGCCATCCTGACGGCCCGTATGTTCCACGGCCAGGCCGGCCACATCCCGCCCGCACCGGCCGCGTTGCCGGGCGGAACCGAGGCCCAGGCGCAGGCGGCCGCCTGGATAGCGCCGCTCTTCTCCGGTGTAATCGAACCCCCGCCGGAACTCGGCCCGCTGGTCGAGGCGCACCGAATCGCCGTGACCTGTGCTCCTGCCGAGCTGCGCAACCGCCGCACGGAGCTGATCAGCCGCATCGATCGTCAACTGGGGCCGGTCTGACCGCCGAGCACGGTTGAGGGGCTGGCCCCTCCCGCTGACGACGACGGCACGATGAAGGCCCCGGACCACTGCGTACTGCGCGGTCCGGGACCTTCGTCCGTTCAGGTCGGCGTCCCCGATGGACGTTTCCACGCCCGGTGCACTTGAGGCTATTCGGTGTCCTTCGGGTGCCGAGGGGAGGCGTGCACCAGGATCACAGTGGAGGTCTCCGGACTCACGAGGTAACGGACCCTGCCGCCGCTCGTGATCTCGTACTCTCCTCCCAACCGGTCGCGGCCTGGGTCGTCCCGTGGATGACGTTCCAGCCGCTCAGCGGAGGGACGCTGACCCGATCGCCTTTCTTCGGGCTCACTCATGCACCTCGACCGGGCCGAGGTCAACGTCACCGAGGGGACGGAGTGCTTCCCTGAGCTGGTCAGGGTCTGCGTTGATGCGGGCGGTTGCCCGCCACGAGACGATCGCTCGGTGCACAGCCTCCCTGGCGCCCAGCTCGGCGGCGTCGGACAGCGCGTCCAAGAGCTCGACAGTGAATTCCCGGACTTCTTCATCGTCCAGGTGACGCACCCACGGGAACACCTCGGGCAGCGCGAGCAGAAGCGACCTGGCGCCGCCGTCCTGCTTCACCAGGGCAAGGAACAATCGGGACGCGGTGGTCAGGTTTTCCTCGGTGCGCTCGGCGTGTATGGCCGTGCTCAGCACCATGTCGGGCGCGTCTCGGTGCGTGACACGCAGGCACCCCAGGGCGGCTGCCCTCGCGGCGACCGCCTTCGGGTTCCGGGACAGATCGGTGAACGAGACGGATTCCGATTCGGATGCCGAGTACACGATGCTCATACTCAGACTGCACTCTGACTGTGCTCTGATTTCATGGCGAGATGGCAACCGGCCAGGAAAATAGGTGCGTGAACATGGAGTGGCCTGGGTTACCGGCGCCCCCGATCTCGTCGCCGCCGTCCGCTCGGCCAAGCAGTTCCTGACGTATGTCGCCTCCGGGCCCTTCCAATACGCCGTGGCCGAGGCCCTGCGCCTGGCCGACTCGTACTTCGCGGACTTCTGCGCGGACATGCTGGCCAAACGGGACCTGCTCGCGGGCGGCCTGGAGCGGGCGGGCTTCAAGGTCTTCCACCCGGCCGGCACGTACTTCATCACCACCGACATCCGGCCCCTTGGTGAGAGCGACGGTTTCACCCGCTTCGCGTTCTGCAAGCGGACAGGCGTGCTGGAGGAGGCGGCCTCCCGACTCAAGACGCTGGCCGCCTAACAGCCACAGACCTACGAGCAGATGTACCGGCCACACGGCCTGGTTGCTCCGAGCTGCCGCGCACCCGCACTCGACTACCGCCTGGTCGACCGGGACACCGGTGATCGGCAGTCATATCACGCAGCCCGCCTGTCGGCGGACACGCTTCCATCAGCGATCAACCGGCGCCGCCAGGCCCGGTGACAGCGCCCCCGGATCGTGCAGAACAGGGGCAGTAAAGAGTCATACCGGCCCCGAAGGATACGAACCCGAGCTGGGCTCTACGAAGAAGGTGATGTGCGGGCAGTAGCCCTCCTCGGCCAGCCAGGCGCGCGCCCGGCCGCGCTGTCGCTCATCGCGGAACCGGTGGTACCGGCTCCGGGAGCGCTCGTCACCAGCGAGGACGTCCTTGAAGCGCCGGAAGGCGCCCCGCCCGCCGATGGCGATCCGCAGCCGGTCGGCTAGGGCGGCGTCCTCGACCTCTTCGATGAACAGCTCCATGTCCCGGTAACCGGCCCTGGACCCCAGAGCCGGCACGTACAGCCATCGCTCGGGATCGTCGTCCTCCTCGGCCTCGGGCCCCAGCTCATCGGTGAACGCAGGCCAGCACTCCCCGGTGGACAGATCGATTCGGCCACCGGACTCGGCCGGGTCGCCCTCCAGCAGCATGGCGAGCATCTCCAGATCGACCGCGAGCGGGCGCAGGAGGGAGATCGCCGCGTCTCCCGTGGCCGCGCGCAACCGGTCCGCCAGCTCCTCATCGCCCCGCAAGCCACGCTCCTGGAGCGCGCCGAGAAACAAGGCTGCCATCTCCGCAGCCCCCGGCAGGCCCTGCGCCGCGGCCCCGGCCACACCATCGCCGGCCAGCTGCAGCACCTCACGCACGGGTCCACGACGCAACGCCGCAAACAGCGCCACTCCGTCCTGCGCGTGGAGCGCGCCACGCAGGGCCCGCAGCCCGTCCTCGCCCCATCCCTCAACCACGACCCCGACGGTAACGCGCCACCGAGGACGTACGACGCCGGGACCCACCGGTTTCCCTCCGCCCGGCTCCGTGCCAGTGCCAGCGCACCCGGCGCCTGGGGGGCCAGGCGGTGTTGCCCGGTCAGCGGCGCCGCTTGCGGCCGCTCTTGTCTGAGGAGCGCCGAGCCTCCCGGGCGCGGCCGAAGCGGGCGCCGTGGGTACCCAGTGCCCGGGCCGCCAGCTGCCTGAGCTCGTCGAGTCCGGCCCGGTCCGGGTGCGCGGAGTCCAACGCGGCGGCAACCGCGTCCCTGGCCTGGGGGCCCTGAGCGCGCAGCGTCTCCTCGGCGCCGTCCCCGCCGCCCGCCAACTCCACGAGCTGAAGCAGGCTCTCGGCGAGCACCAGCAGAGACTCTGCATCGGTCATGTCCTCTGGGGACAGCAACTCACGGTGCGCCAGCGCGTTCAGCGCCAGCGGCGCCAGCTGTGTGTCTCGCCGCAGCGTGCGCAGCAGCCGCTCGCCCTCACCGTCCGGCAACGCCGCCAGCAGCACGTCGAGCGTGGCCTGCGCACGCGTGCGGAAGGTCATGGTCCTTACGGCGTCGGTCAGTTGCCGCAGGGCACCTTCCCGCTCGCCGCGGGCCGTGATCCAGCCGGCCAGCTCCGTGCGTGCGGCGTCCGGGTCGTAGTCCTCGGCCAGCACCCCCAGCAGGCCGGCCGCCGACGCCTGGGCCAGTTCACCGACCAACGGTGCGTCCCTGCCGGCCGCCAGCAACCGCTGTCGTACGGCCCGGGTACCGAGCTCGGTGAGACGGATGAGCTCGACCGGCCCGGCGGTCAGCTCCTCTCGCCGGGCATCGGCACGCTCCCGCGCCGCCGGGTTCGTTGCCGCCCCCGCGACGCCCAGCAGCTCCGCGAGCTCCGGCGGCATGTCCGCGAGCAGCTCGGGACCGGCATCGGAGAGGTCGATGTCGAGGAACACCGGATCGGCCATCCCACGGTCACGCTCGATCGCGCCCAGGTCGTCCAGCAGGTCGAGCACCGCGCGCAGGTCCCGGTCGGCGTGCTCGAACCACATCCGGTGCTGAAGGTCCAACCCGGCGTCGAGCTGGAAGGAGGTCCGATAGGCCAGGTGTACCGTGTCGCGCAGCCGCGGCCAGGGCATCGGGTACGGCAGGCTGTAGAGAGTGTTCAGCACGTCGTCCAGGACGTCCTCGTAGACGTCGAAGAGCATCGACTCGACGTGCCAGCCGCTGCGTGCCCCGATCAGGGCCTGCCGCAGCTCGAAGCACGCGTCGAAGGCGCGCAGCCACAGCCGGAGCGGGTCGGCCAGCACCGGCCGGGCCTTGGCCACCGCGTACAACCGCCCCTTGACCACCCGGACCAGCCGTGCCTTCTTCGCCCACTCCATCAGCAGTCCCAGCCGCGGCAGGTCGGCCGAAGAGCGCACCCCCTCGATCTTGTCGCCGGTGCCGAGTACGTCCACCAGCTCGCGGGCCTCCGCCATCCGCAGCCGTCCCGTCGCCGTCACCGGGCGGCCGCCCTGCCCCGCCCATTCGGCGAGTCCGCGCAACTGCGCCACGGTCGTCGACGCCTCGGCCCGTCGGCGCAGTTCGTCGTCCGGGGGAAGCAACACGGGCAGTTGCGGCTCGGCCCGGGCCACGCCGGACAGCGCGCGGCCGGTCAGCCGCCGTTCCATGATCGCGGCGAGAACCTGTTGATCGTAGGCGACCTCCCCGCGCTGCGCCCGGTCCGCGAAGCGCTGAAACGCCGCCATGTCCTGGACGTCCACGCCCTGCTCCGCGGCCGTCATCGCCCAGAACTTCGCCAATCCCCAGCGAGTGCGGTCCGTCATCGCCGCCAGATGCTGTTCCGCGACCCTGTCGACCGCGGCAAGGGAATCCTGGAGTGAGGGGCCGCGCGGGTCCGCCAACTGCGCGGCGTGCAGATAGCGCAGTAGCGTGCGCAGTGTGCCCGGGGCGTCGGCGTGTTCCTCCCCGGCAAGCTCGGTGACCTGCTGGGGAAGCCAGGAGAGCAGTAGCTCCTCCACATGGCGCGACTCCCACAGCCCCAGTCGGCCGTCGGCAGTCGCCAGGTGCCGGTAGTCCAGCACCGTCTCTGCCATGTACCCGTCCGCCGGCAGCCCCTGCTCCCCGGCCCACCGAACCAGGCGGTCGACCAGCAGCCCACGCGCCGCCTCGAACTCCTCCTCGGCCTCGGGTTCGAACCGCATCCGCATGAAATCTCGTCCACCTGTCTGCAGCAGTCGTTGCCGTGCCACGCTATCGCCGAACCGGGGCCGGCAACTCGGCCGAGGACGAGCGGGCCCGCTACCTCAGGGCAGTACATGGTGATTGTCGCCCGCAGCAAACGCGGCTTCGAACCTCCTTGTGGCGAACCGGACTTCGTCGCACGGACTCACGGCACAGAACGGCACGCCCCCTGGTCGATCCCGATCGACGAAAGGCCAGGCCATCCCAGCCGACTGCCCCGACCAGGAACGACCACGTCCGGCGACGGCGGCGCCGGCGGCACGGGCCTTGCCGCGGCCGGGGGTTCTTCGTCAGCGGGTGTCCCCCTCGGGCTCCGGGCGCGGGAGTTCGTCGAGGTCGAGGGTGAAGGTGCGGCCGTCGGCCAGGGGGATGGGGAGCTTGCCCGTGCCGTATTTGTGGGTGTGGGCCGCGATGTAACCCGTGCCGGTCGGCTGGGTGTGGAGGACGACTTCCTGGGCGTAGGGGTCCACGACCAGGTAGATCGGGATTCCGTAGCGGCCGTACTTCGCGGTGCAGTCGTCGTAGTCCTTGCGCGCGGAGGAGGTCGAGACGACCTCGGAGATCAGCAGGACGTCCTCGAAGCTGTAGCGCTTGCCTTCCTTGCGTGCGTCCTCGCGCAGGATCGCGAGGTCGGGGGCGGAGTTCTCGTCGGCAGGGAAGTCGATGTAGACATCGGAGGCGGTCTTCGCATGGCGTCCGAGGGACACGATCGTGTCGTACTGCATCGACTTGATCGTGCTGGAGTGCTCGAAGCTCTGCGGAGTCATGATCACCTTTCCGTCGGCCCCGAACAGGACCGTGTATCCCTTGGGGAACTCGGTGTGCACGATCGCGTCGACGCTCATGGACGGCTCCTTCCTGTGTGTGGTCAGGATACGACGGACAGTGCCGCGTCACCGAGCCCGGCGGTACGGCCGGAAGACCCGTCGGGACAGGCCCGCGGCCGACTCGCCGGCGGTGCCGGAGATCCGCAGCGGGGCCTGTCGCACAACCAACGAATGGGTAGGCCAACGAGGTGTCGGCTGGGTGACGTCCGCGCCCGAGCTCGTCTCCGCCGTCCGCTCGGCGAAGCAGTTCCTGACCTACGTGGCGTCCGGGCCGTTCCAGTACGCCGTCGCCGAGGCGCTCGCGCTGCCGGACGCGTACTTCGAGGGCTTCCGCGCGGACATGCTGACCAAGCGGAACGTGCTGGCGTCGGGGCTGGCGGACGCGGGCTTCGAGGTGTTCCGCACGGCCGGCACGTACTTCATCACCACCGATATCCGCCCCCTCGGCGAAACCGACGGCTTCGCCTTCTGCCGGGCCCTACCCGAACGCGCCGGAATCGTCGCCATCCCGAACGCCGTCTTCTGCGACCACCGCGAGGCCGGCGCCCCCTTCGTACGCTTCGCCTTCTGCAAACGGGTCGAGGACCTGGAGGAGGCAGCGAAGCGACTGAAGGCGGCGTTCTGAGGTCCCCCACAGACGCAGGAGAGCCCGGCTGTGGCGCGCCACCGTGTTGTGGGCGTCCCGGCCGGGCTCTCGTGTACGTCTGTGGGGCGTTTTCCGGGCGACGGTTACTCGTCGTCCTCGGGCTTCTCGGCCTCGTCGACGTCCTCGGCCAGGCCGAGCTGCTCGACGAGCCACTTGTCGAACTCGATGGCGGCGCGCACCCAGCTGACCGTCGAGGAGACGAAGTGCTCCAGGCTCACGCCGGTGCCGATCAGCAGCTGGGCCTCGCCGATGAGGCGGACCGTGCCGTCGTCGTGGGTGTGGCTGTAGACCTTGGGCCACAGGGTGCGGCGGTTCCAGTCGTCGATGGTCTCCAGCAGGGCCGACTTCTCGTCGATCTGGTGCGGGCGGTCGTAGAACGTGCGCACCGAGAAGACCTGCTGGTCACCCTCGCCGCGGAACATGAAGTACGTACGGAATTCCTCCCACGGCGCCGCGAGGTCACCCTCGTCGTCGACGACGTACTTCAGCTCCATCTGGTCGAGGAGCTGCTTCACAAGGTCCTGATCCGGGACGACGGGGCCCGCCGGCCCTTGGGGCTGCGGCTCGGGCTGGCCCCCGAAGTTCGGAATCGAGGACGGGTCGATGCTCACCGTGATTTTCCCTTCGTACGGATTCCGCCATCCTCCCCCATGCGGGGCGGGGGGTGGCAACCCCTGACCCGCGCGGTTCGTCGTCCTTGGCCTGATCCGCCATGGGATTCAGCTCAGAGCGTGGCCGGGAACCATTCGAGTACCCCGGCCACCACGGATATCCCTGCTGTCCCGGCTGTCCCGGCTCACATGTCCTTCTCCATCGAGAGTCCGGTCGGCGGACCCACGATCAGGCCCTCGCCCTCGCCGAAGGAGTCCACCCGTACCGTGTCGCCGTCCTTGATCTCCCCGGAGAGGATCTCCCTGGCGAGGCGGTCGCCGATGGCGGTCTGGACGAGGCGGCGCAGCGGGCGGGCGCCGTAGGCCGGATCGTTGCCCTCGTCGGCGAGCCAGGCGAGGGCGGCGGGCGTGACGTCCAGGGTGAGGCGGCGCTCGGCGAGGCGCTTGGCCAGGCGGTTGATCTGGAGCTCGGCGATGCGTTCCAGCTCCGCCCTGTTCAGGGCGGAGAAGACGACCAGGTCGTCCAGGCGGTTGAGGAACTCCGGCTTGAAGGAGGCCCGGACCACCTCAAGGACCTGCTGCTTCTTCTCCGCCTCGGTCGTGACCGGGTCGACCAGGTACTGGCTGCCCAGGTTCGAGGTGAGGATCAGGATCGTGTTGCGGAAGTCGACGGTGCGGCCCTGCCCGTCGGTGAGGCGGCCGTCGTCGAGGACCTGGAGGAGGATGTCGAAGACCTCGGGGTGGGCCTTCTCCACCTCGTCCAGCAGGACCACCGAGTACGGGCGCCTGCGCACGGCCTCCGTGAGCTGGCCGCCCTCCTCGTAGCCGATGTAGCCGGGCGGGGCGCCGACGAGGCGGGCCACGCTGTGCTTCTCGCTGTACTCCGACATGTCGATGCGGACCATGGCCCGCTCGTCGTCGAAGAGGAAGTCGGCGAGGGCCTTGGCCAGCTCGGTCTTGCCGACGCCGGTCGGGCCGAGGAAGAGGAACGAGCCGGTCGGCCGGTCCGGGTCGGCGATACCGGCACGGGACCGTCGTACGGCGTCGGAGACGGCCCGTACGGCCTCGCTCTGGCCGATGAGCCGACGCCCCAGTTCGTCCTCCATGCGGAGCAGCTTCTGGGTCTCGCCCTCCAGCAGACGGCCGGCGGGGATGCCGGTCCAGGAGGCGACGACGTCGGCGATGTCGTCGGAGCCGACCTCGTCCTTGACCATGGTGCCCCTGGCGGCCTCCTCCTCCGCCTCGGAAGCCTCCTCCAGGGCCCGCTCCAGGGTGGGGATCTCGCCGTACAGCAGCTTGGAGGCGGTGTCGAAGTCGCCGTCGCGCTGGGCCCGTTCGGCCTGGCCGCGCAGTTCGTCGAGCTTCTCCTTCAGTTCACCGACGCGGTTGAGGGACTGCTTCTCCTTCTCCCAGCGTGCGGTGAGGCCCCGCAGCTCCTCCTCCTTGTCGGCGAGGTCGCGGCGCAGCTTGTCGAGGCGCTCGCGCGAGGCGGGATCCGTCTCCTTGCTGAGGGCGAGCTCCTCCATCTTCAGCCGGTCCACGGAACGCTGGAGCTCGTCGATCTCGACCGGCGAGGAGTCGATCTCCATGCGCAGCCGGGACGCCGACTCGTCGACGAGGTCGATGGCCTTGTCGGGCAGGAAGCGGGAGGTGATGTACCGGTCGGAGAGGGTGGCCGCCGCGACCAGCGCCGCGTCCGCGATCTGGACCTTGTGGTGGGCCTCGTAGCGGCCCTTGAGTCCGCGCAGGATCGCGATGGTGTCCTCGACGGTCGGCTCGGAGACCAGCACCTGCTGGAAGCGCCGCTCCAGCGCCGGGTCCTTCTCGATGCGCTCCCGGTACTCGTCGAGGGTGGTGGCGCCGACCATGCGCAGCTCACCGCGGGCGAGCATCGGCTTCAGCATGTTGCCGGCGTCCATGGCGGAGTCGCCGCCGGCGCCCGCGCCGACGACGGTGTGCAGCTCGTCGATGAAGGTGATGATCTGGCCGTCGGAGCCCTTGATCTCGGCGAGGACGGTCTTCAGCCGCTCCTCGAACTCACCCCGGTACTTGGCCCCCGCGACCATGGCTCCCAGATCGAGCGCGACGAGCCGCTTGTCCTTCAGCGACTCGGGCACGTCGCCCTTGACGATCCGCTGGGCGAGCCCCTCGACGACGGCGGTCTTGCCGACACCCGGCTCACCGATGAGGACGGGATTGTTCTTCGTACGGCGACTGAGCACCTGTACGACCCGCCGGATCTCCTGGTCCCGGCCGATGACCGGGTCGAGCTTGCCCTCCCGCGCGGCGGCGGTGAGGTCGGTGCCGAACTTCTCCAGGGCCTTGTACGACCCCTCCGGATCGGGTGTGGTCACCCGGCGTCCTCCCCTGGCCTTCTGGAACGCCTCCTGCAGCTTCCTGGCGTTCGCCCCCTGACGGGAGAGTACGTCCCCGGCCTGGCCGCCCTTTTCGGCGATCCCGATGAGGAGGTGCTCGGTGGAGACGTACTCGTCGCCGAGCTCCTTGGCCTTGGCCTGGGCCTCGGTGATCACGGTGAGCAGTTCACGGCTGGGCTGCGGCGGTGAGACGGTGGACCCGGTCACGCTGGGCAGACCGGCGAGGATCTTCTCCGCGCCGGCGCGCACGGCCGCCTGGTCGGCGTCGACGGCGGCCAGCAGATCGGTGACGTTCTCGTTGTCCTGCCCCTGGAGCAGGGCCAGCAGCAGATGGGCGGGGGTGAAGTCCGGGTGCCCCTCGGACACGGCCCGGTTGCTGGCCGTGTTGATCGCGTCCCGGCTCCTGTTGGTCAGCTCGGCGTCCACGTTCGCGTTTCCCTCCTTGCCCTGGGCCTGTCCGGCCGTCCCACATCCACGCTGACTTGAGCAACGTACATAAAGTTGAGTCTATTCCACTCAAGGCGGTGGGCGGGAGGTGAACTGACTAGGTTGCTCAGCATGGCCGCCTACTCGTACTCCGTAGACCCGACCGCCCCCGACGAGTCGTACCTCGGCTTCTGGCGGGAGCGGCATCTGTGCACCCTGACCACCCTCCGCCCGGACGGCAGGCCCCATGTGGTGCCCGTCGGGGTTACATACGATCCGGAGGCGGGGCTGGCTCGGGTGATCACCAACAAGACGAGCCGGAAGGTCGGACACGTCCTCGCCGCCGGGGCGGAGGGCGCGCCGGTCGCCGTCTGCCAGGTGGACGGGGGGCGCTGGGCGACGCTCGAAGGGCGCGCGCGGGTGCGTACGGAGCCGGAGCGGGTCGCGGACGCGGTGCGGCGGTACGCGGAGCGGTACGGGCGGATGCCGGGGCCGAACCCGGACCGCGTGGTGATCGAGATCGAACTGACGGCGGCGATGGGGCGCGGCTGATCGTTTTCAGCCAACGCGAGGCCGCCGGGAACCGATGGGGAGCGCCCGGCGGCCGGCGCCGAGACCGGCAGGCATCCCGATATGTCGCCGTAAACCTGCAGCGGCG
>NZ_VTHJ01000016.1:22306-154676 GCF_008386495.1 Streptomyces tailanensis
CGGGGGAATCGCTTCAGGCACTGCGGGGGGTGGCTGATACGGCCGTGGCGGCCGGGGTCTCCGGTTCGGCGAGCTGGTGGTCGCGCTGGTCGAGATTGACGAAGACCATCCCGTACCGGACGGCACACCGCACGGGCTGCGGCGCGCCGCGCGGACGCCGCAGACACCGGTACGCCCGGATGTCCTCGTCATCGTCCCGCGTCACCACCACCGGCTCGCCGAACACGGTCACCATCAACGAGTCACCGCTGTGGGGGATGGCGGTGGCCAGGTCGATGAAGTGCCAACCGGAACGGTAGGCGGTGGCCATTTCACGGCGGAAGGAACGGTCGTCGGGGGGAGTCGCCACGTCAGCTCCCGGTGCCGTCATCCACCGGAGGCGCCGGCCAATGACTATCGCTGGCGACCGCCTCGACATCCGCGCTCGCCGATGGCCAGTGACTGTCCGCCCACACGCCGCTCTTCGCATCGGAGAGGCCACCCAGCGCTCCGAAGGCCACAACGGCTGAGAAGGCGACGCCAAGCACCGAGCGAAGCATTCTGTTACGCATAGTCGGCTTCGTCCTCACCTGAAGGTCTCCTCTTCCCCCGTCGCATACGACGATGGCTCATTCGGGCACGTCATGGCCACACAATCGATGCATCATGTTCCTGCACGTTCAGGACCCTGGGGGGTGGAGTTTTGGCAACGAACAGAACTAAAGGGACACATCCCCATCCGGTGACCGAGCTGTGCGAGGAAGGGAGCCGCCTCTACGCGGATGCTCTACGGACAGGACGAATCGCACGCGCGGATGTGGAGTCTGCCCCATGTCTGATGGAATTCGCGCTTCTTCACTCCGATCCGGACGACGCGGGCTGGTTGCGTCCCGTTCCCCCGTCCATAGCTCTGGCGCGGCGGCTCAACCCCATCGAAAGCGAGATCACCGAGCGCAGGCTCCTGTCCATCGAGTTGGCCAGTGCATTTGAGCCGTTCATGGCCCTCAGCGTTCAAGGGGCCACGACCACCGACTCGATCACGGTGCTGGAGGGCAGCGAGCGCATCAACGGGGCACTTAACTTCGCAACGGCCCAGTGCCAGACGGAGATGCTCACAATCCAGCCGAGCGACCGCGGCTCCGAGCGCAGCCTGCTTCTCGGGCTGGAGCGGGACAGGCCACTGATCGAGCGCGGCGTGAGAATACGGACCCTCTATCAGCACACGGCCCGGTACAGCCCAGAGAGGTTGGGCTACGTGGCGCAGCTCTCCGACGGCAAAGTTGAGTACCGCACCATCGACGAACTGGTGGAACGCCTCATCATCTGCGACGAGACCGTCGCCTTCATCCCCACCCGGGACGACCAGCAGGTCGCTCTGGAACTCCGCAACCCGGGCCTCGTTCGCTACCTGATCAAGGTCTTCGAGTTCATATGGGGCCGCGCCGTCCCTCTGAGCGCCGGCGCCCCCTACGAAACCGCCCCGGGGGGCATCACCGAGATCCAGCATTCCATCGCCAAACTCCTCGTCGAGGGCCACGTCGACGAGGCGATCGCCCGCCGCCTTGGCATGAACGTCCGTACCTGCCGCGCCCACATCGCCAAGCTGGCGACGGCCCTGGGCAGCGGCAGCAGGGCCCAACTCGGCTACCTCATCGCCCAGTCGGGGATCCTGGAGCAGGGGGGCAGCGGGCAGTGAACGCGGCATTACATCCGGACCACGGCGCGGAGGAGTTGTGCGCCGAGGGGACGAAGTTATACGAACGGGCTCTCCGCGACGGGCATGTGCCCAGCGAAGACACCGCCGAAGCCCCTTGCCTTGTCACCTTCGGGCTGCTGCACCCCGCCGTCGCGGATCCGGGCCGGCTTGAGCCCGTCGCCCCAGCCGTGGCTTTCCACCTGCTGCTGCGCGACGTCGAGAAACGTGTCCTTGACGAGCGACACCGTGAGGCCCGGCTGGCCGAGACATTCGAGCCACTGATGCGGATCGACGGCCACCGTACGGCTCCGGCGGAGATCCCGACGATTACTCTCCTCGACGGCTTCCAGCGCATCAATCTGGCTATCGCCGAGGCCATGGCCGACGCCACGCAGGAACTCCTCGCCGTCCAGCCTCACAGCGGCCGGAAGACCGTGGACGTAGGCGGATCCCTGGAACGCGACCAGGCGTTTCTCGACCGGGGCGGCCGTATCCGCGCCCTCTACCAGGACACGCTCCGCCACTCGCCTCCGGTGATCGCCCGCTATGAACTCCTCAACGGCGACGCTGAGGCCCGCACCCTCAGCGAGGTCGTCGAGCGACTGCTCATCATCGACCGGATCGTCGCCTTCATCCCCGCGAGCAGGGACCGCACCGCCGCTGTGGAGATCCGCCACCCGGCGCTGGTGGACTACCTGGTCATGGTCTTCGACCGTCTGTGGCACCTGGCCGTACCCATGTACCCCAAGCCCGTGCGGCAGCCCTCGGTAAACGGCATCTCCCCCCGCCAACGCGCCATAGCCGCCCTCCTCATCGAAGGCCACACCGACACCGCCATCGCCGACCGCCTCGGCATGAACGTCCGCACCGCCCGCGTCCACATCGCTAAACTCGCCGCGACGCTGGGCAGCGAAAGCCGCGCCCAACTCGGCTACCTCATCGGGCAGTCCGGGATTCTTGATCGGGAAGACTGACCACGGCGGCCTCGGGCGACGGCCGCGCCCTGTCCAGCCCCACCTGCGCGATCCGCACCCCCAACTGCGTACGACTTGCCGCCTTCAAGGTTTCCGACAACCGAGCGATATGAGCGCGGCACGTGCGGACGCTTATCCCCAGCCTTTCTGCGATCACCGCATCCTGGTGGCCCTCCGCCAGCAGGGCGGCGATGGACTGCTCACGGTGGGAGATGCCCTCGATGCCGGTGTCCGGGAGCGGGGCCCGGAGAGGGATGGCCAGGCGCCACAGGCGCTCGAAGACCGTCACCAGGTACTGGACCAGCGCCGGGTGCCTCAGCTCCAGCGCCATCGTGCGGTCCGCGTTCGCTGGGATGAAGGCGACCGCGCGGTCGAAGAGGATCAAGCGGTCGATCACCTCGTCGAGGGTGCGCGCCTGCACCGACTCGCCCATCAACTCCAGGTAGTTCAGCAGGCCCTGACCGTGTCGTGCCACGTGCGTGTACAGGTCGCGCATGCGCACGCCCCGGGCGCGCAGAGCGAGAGCCCGGTGCACGCCCTCAGTCAACTCGTGCTCGGGGCGAATGCCGCCCGGCTGGATGGTCAGTACCTCTGTCCGGCACACCTCGGTCGCCTCGTCCAGCGCTGCATGGATGCGTACGGCACCATCAAGGACGCGGATAGCCGTCCCCTCCACCCCGGAGGCCTGCGGACGGAGCGCGGCGTACCACTCGAAGGCCGCCATCGCCGAACCCATCCGCCTCTGACTGGCACTGACCTCATCGTGGATGCCCCGCAACAGCCGCGTCATGACCTCCTGCGGAGAGGTCGGTACCAGCCAGTCCATGTCGTCGGGGTCCGGGTGCAGCAGTGCCAGTTCCAGCAGGCAGGGCACCGCCTCGGCGTCCTGGCGCGGCACGCGGCCCCGCCGTACGGCCAGGGAATACACGCGGTCCCCCACCTCGCACAGTCGGTCAGCATCGTGTGGATGCTCCCCCGTCCTGTGCCCCACCATCGTCCATCTCACCCCCGGTCATGTGTTCCGCAGCGCAACTATGTGCGGAGGGCCTCGTCTCCGCAACATGGCCGGGGACCCGTACCCCCACCCCGTCTACACAGTTTCACGAGCCGATAACACATCCCATATGCAACACTATGCTCAATTTTATCCCCCCTCAGCATCAGGCATGCGCACATCATGAGGCTCCCCAGGCACACAGATGCCATACATGATTGACCGAGCGGCAACGACCGACGTCTCTATTCACATGCCGCACAATTTCGATGACCAGGTATTAATAATTCATAAATCTCGACCATTCCAGGGTCTTCGTGCAGCGCGTGCGCAGCAATAACTCACACCGCGGCTCTTATGTGACTAGCGGGAGCCGTACAGCCGTGCAGGGAATACCTCCGGAAGGGGATATGGGAAGGACCTCAAGGGGAAGAGCATGCATAACATTAGTTCGCCCGCAAGCGTCTCTCCTGCGTCAGCCTCGGACGCGCAGGAAAAGCTGGGTGGCCTGACAAAACGCGAAAGGGAAGTTCTCCTCAAGCTGGCGGACGGGCTCGCCGACGAGGACTTGGCCAGGGAGCTCGGCATCGCTGAACGCACTGTGCGGGCTCACATGGCAAGAATCACTCAGAAACTCCACGTACAATCGCGCCTTCAGGCCGCACTAATGGCAGACCGCCACCGCGAGGCGCTCTTACGGTAACTGGCAGTGCCAATACTCTGATTTGGAGTCCTTACGGGGAGGATATAATCGCTTTGACCAGGAGAGATGTACCTGATGTGCATAGTAGTAGTGATATTTCAGTGGGCTGGGATGTCCGGCCGGAAGTGCCCGGCGATCTCAGCGGCGCTGCGCGACTGACCATCCGTGAGCGCCAGGTGCTTTTACTCCTCGGGACAGCAGCCGGGAACCGGGAGATCGCCCGGAAGCTGGATATATCCGAGCGCACGGCAAAGGCGCATCTGACACACATCATGAGCAAGATAGGCGTCGAATCACGACTTGAGGCGGCCCTCTTCGCCTTTGCTCACCACGAGCTCATATGCCATCCCAGGCAATGCCCGAAGGTACAATAGCGGGAAGTGGCAGGCGGATTGAAAACTCTTCCATGTCGGCCGGAATTACCGGTCAGGGTGTGACCCTTCGTGAACCGTCCTGGAAATGGGCACACTCGCTGGCAAGGAGGAGATTCTCGGATGCGCAACAAAATACGCATGACCGCTGCCGCGATCACGGTGGCCCTTGCTCTCGGAGTCGCGGCCCCGACAGCGTCGGCGGTGGAGACGGGTCGCACCCCGACAACCGCCTCCGCGCAGCTCACAGCAGGGGGTGTCCGGGACGCTGGCACTTTGAGTCTGGGGGCAACTGCCGGTCAGAACGCAGCCTCCACGTCGCCCGGTGCTATCACCCAGGGTGGCGTGGAAGCCCAGGGCCTCGGTTCGGCCGCCCGCAAGCTTGTGGACAAGATAGTTAACAGCAGATACGGGAAGGCGGCCATCAAGGCGGCCAAGAAGGGGCGAGCCGCCTTCAAGAACTGGGTTGACAGCCTGTCCAACTTCAACCCGCTGAAGTGGGCCATCAAGGCTGCTCCCGCGTATGTAATTGACGAGGTCATCACCTACCTCGTCAACCACTTCTAGTAGTACGTGACGTCGTGGGTAGCCTCCCTGGGGCAGGGAGACTACCCACGACGTCCATGGTGCAGGAGATCTCATGTCGGAGCGACAAGAAACCGTCGAGCGGAACCTCTGGGCCGCGCCAGCGCTATTTGTCCTCGTTGCCTGGATAATTTTCAAGATAGACGGTGGATCGTCCGTCACTGCGGCCGGGTGGATTGTGTATGCCGCAGGATGGATACCGGCTCTAGTCATGCTTGTGCGATCCGTCGCACAAAGCAGGAATCCGGGAATCGGTGCTGTTGTCGCATACGGACTCCTGATCCTTATGGGAATTTTTTTCTGGGGAAACCACGGGTGACGCATGGCTGAGTTTCTGGTGGCCCGAGGCCTACGGAAGGAATTCGGGGGTAAGCGTGCTGTCGACGGGGTTTCGATATCTTTGAAGCCCGGGGTCGTGACCGGGTTTTTGGGTGCGAATGGGGCGGGCAAGACAACCGCCATCCGCTTGATGCTGGGTCTTGTCTCCGGAGAGGGCGAAGCGGTCTTCTTCGGGCGCCCGCTGGAATACTGGAGAAACCCCTCCGGCATGGTTGGCGCCGTTCTGGGCGGGGTGGCCGGCCATCCGAGGCACCGTGTCCGGCGGCACCTGCGGATGGTCGCAGCCGGTGCCGGAGTGCCAGACAGCAGAGTCGACGAGGTGCTCGAGCAAGTCGGCCTGACCGAGGCCGGCGCGAAGCGGCTGAGCGAGCTCTCACTCGGCTTGTCCCAGCGTGTGGGCATTGCCCAGGCGCTGCTCGCAGACCCGCCGGTGCTGATCCTCGACGAGCCGGCCAACGGCCTGGACCCGCACTCGATCCGCTGGCTGCGCGATCTGCTCCTCGCTCTCGCCCGGGAAGGCCGGGCCGTCCTGGTCTCCAGTCATCAACTCGCAGAACTGGAGCAACTGGTCGACCGTGTGATTGTCCTCGCTCAGGGAAAGGTCGTCGCCGAAGCGACTACGGCGGAGCTCGCAGCCCGCGCGCACGGCCGGGTGACTGTGGAGGGCCCGCATGTGGAGAAGCTCGCCGATCCGCTGCGTGAACTGGGCGCCGCCTATGAGGCCACCGGACCCGGATGCGCCGTCGTCACCGGCGCCACCCGGTTCCAGGTCGGTGACATGGCGGCCGAACACGGTGTGACCCTGCACTGGCTGCATGAACAGCCGCCATCGCTCGAGGACTTCTATCTGTCCGTGGCCGAGGAGGAATTCCGGATCTCATGACTCCGACGGCACTCCCGATACGCGAACCCGTTCCTGTGGGACGGGCGGTGCTCCACGCGGTCCGCTACGAATGGCGCCACCTCGCGGGGCTGACCTCCACCTGGATCCTTCTGGGGGTTTGCGCTCTGCTGAGCCTGGTCAGTGGCGTCACACTCGCCCTCAGTGCGGCCGAAGGCGCCGCACCCCGTCCGGATACGGTCGCGGTGGCACTGCAGTGGGACGCTGTGGCCACCCAACTCCCTTTGCTGGCGTTTTTGTTGCTGCCGCTGAGTACCGGCCCCGTCGCCACCGAACTGGCGCGGGGAGCAGCGCGTACCAGCTGGCTCACCGTCGGCAGTCGTTCACTCTCCTACGGAGCGAAGCTGCTGACCGGTGCCGCGGTGGCGGCCGTGACCGTGGTGGCCGGTGCGCTGCTGACGTTGCTGGCCGGGACGCTCACCCTCACGCTGACGGGAGCCCCGTCGCCCGACTGGGTAGAGGCGGGACCTCCCTTCGTGAGATTTCTGCTGTTCATGGTGTGCTGGCCAGTGGTGTGCACAGCGGTGGCCGTACTTCTGCGTAACCGTGTCGGCACCGCTCTGGCTCTGACTATCTGGCCACTTCTCGGCGAGCGGATAGCCGGGATGGTTCTCGGACAACTGCCAGGTCTGGGCTCACTCGGCGACTGGTTACCCTTTGCCGCGGCCCGGGCAGGACTCGCCGGCTACAGCGAGCCCGCCGATGAGGACCGCGAGTTCCTGACCGCGCTCGCGGGCAGTGATCTCCCAGTGGCCGCCGGCATGGCGGTCTTCGTCGCATTCACCCTGGTCGTCGCGCTTGCCGGCGCATATGCCTACCACAGGCGGGACGCCATGTAGATCGGTGCCGGATGTGATCACCTCGTGGGCATGTCCGGCACCCACACAGATGTCCTCCTTGACGCTGACCGGCAGTTACGCCCGAGTGCGACGCAACAAGGCCCTGTCGGCTGAAATGATCTGCCCGCGAGTTCACCCACCGTTGATGGAGGACATCGGATGGCCCAGGAGACGGTCGGCCATGCTGCTGCGCACCCGGCACCGACCGGACTGCGGATCCTGGAAGTGGACGCGCTGCGCGGCTTCGCGCTCGGAGGGATCCTCCTTGCGAACGTGCTGGTGATGGCCGGACCCTTCGCACAGACGGGAGGCGGCCCTGAGGAGACCGGTGCGGACCTGATCGCCCACTGGCTGGTCGCCGCGTTCGTGGAGACGAAGTTCTATCTGCTCTTCTCGTTCCTCTTCGGATACAGCTTTACCCTGCAGATGAGCTCGGCGGAACGAGCCGGGGAGTCCTTCGAACCCCGGATGCTGCGCAGGCTGCTCGCACTCTTCCTACTGGGCGTCACGCACGCAGCCCTCCTGTACACAGGAGACATCCTGACGACCTACGCCCTGCTCGGTCTCATCCTGTTCGCGTCGCGACGTGTACCGCCCGGACGGGCTTGGCGTGCCGCGCTGTGGTTGTACGGTGTGCTCGCCGTGCTGCTGCTGCTCATCGGTGCCGTGGCGGTGGCCGTTCCCATGACCGGGGTCGAGGCAACGGCAGAAATGCGGGCGGAGGCAGCAGCGCTGACGGAGGCGTACCGGGGCGATGCCGCCGATGTGATCGCGGCCAACATCCGGGCGTGGCCGGATGTCCTTCTCGGCATGCTGGTCGCGGGAGGACATGTCACCACCGCCTTCCTGGTGGGATTCGTCGCGGGCAAACGGCAATTACTCGCCGGTGGCGTTCCCACGAACCGCTTGCGGCGGATCTGCCTAATGGGTGTTGTCATGGGAGTACCCAGCGGCGTCCTCATGGCTCTGGGCACGGTGGGTCCGCTGTCGGACGACTGGGAGGTGACGTCCTTCACCCTGGGCATGGTCGCCGCGCCGGCCCTGTCCGTCGCGTACGGCAGCGGACTCCTGTTGTGGTTCCGAGCGCCGCGAGGTGCCCGAGTCGCATCCTGGCTTGCTCCTGCCGGCCGGATGGCCCTCACCAACTATCTGCTGCAGTCGTTGGTCATGGCACTGGTCTTCACCGGGTACGGGCTCGGTCTCTACGGCAGGACGGGTAATGCTGCCGCTGTATACGGCGCGCTTGTCCTCTACCTGACGCAGTTGTTCGTCAGTGCCAGGCTGATGCGCCATTATCGCTACGGACCGGTGGAGTGGGCCCTGCGCGCGATCACCATAGCGGGGCGGCCGGGCCAGCCGACCAGGGCGGAAAGGCCGTCCGGGCTTCGGGACGACCCGGGGACCGCACCTGAGAGCGGAGCACGGGGGACGACGACCGGATCGAGCTGACGTGTGTGTCGCTGTAGCAGGCGCGCACTCTCGCGTGAGGTCCTGCGGACTGCGGCGGAGTGTGTTCTCTCAGATGGTTCTGCTTGGTACGCAACGGGCGTGGCAGTGGTTGTGTCCTGCGCGAGTGGGCGGTTGGGGGGGAACGTCGGCGCGCGCCCAAGGTCGCGGGCGGCGTCGTTCGCTCACCTTCGAGCCTGCCCCATGTACACCGCGAACGCCGCCCACGCCCCTGGCGTGAGCCGGAGTATTGGCCCGTCCGGGTCCTTGGAGTCCCGGACGGCGACGGTGCCGGGTATGTTGCGGGCGACCTCGACGCACTGCTGGCCCGCGTCTCCCCCGCTGTAGCTGGACTTGACGAAGTCGAACTCGGCCACTGCCTACATCTCCTTGCGAATGGTTTCGATCAGGTGGACCGCATTGCGTTCCGCCAGCCCGACCCGCGCGATCCGGTCGAAAATCCGGCCGTGGCGGGCCGCGTCCTCTTCGCTCTCCAACCAGAGCGTAGAAGAAGGTACGTCCATATGTACGACATCCAGCGCTCCGGGCTCGGCGAACGAGACAATGGCGAACGCACCGATCATGCCGGGGTTGGCTCCAACCAGCCACGGCACAACCTGGATCTTCACCGTGTCCAACGTGGCCACATCAAGCAGATGCCCCAACTGCGCCCTCATCACGTCACGACCACCGACGAGTTGATGCAGCGCCCCCTCATGGATCACCGCCCACAGTTCCAGCGGGCGTTCTGACCGCAGTCGCGTCTGGCGGGCCAGCCTCGCCTCCACGAAGGGTTCGATCTGGCTCGGGTCCTCCCACGAACCAGCACCTACCGCCACGGCACGCGCATAGTCCGGCGTCTGCAACAACCCCGGAATGAAGGCGAGTTCCCAGGTCCGGATGCTGGTGGCGATGTCTTCCAGGGCGACGTACTCGATCATGGCGGGAAGCTGCGGGTACTGATTCCACCACCCCTTGGCTTTCCGTCTCTCTCGATCCGTCCGCGCCAGCGTCAGCAACCTCTTGATCACCGCTTCGTCAGTCACCCCATACAGGTGACACAGCGCATGGATGTCCGGGTCACGCATCGGCACCCCGCCACGCTCCATCTTGGCAACCTTGGCCACCGACGCCGACAGCGCCTCTGCCGCATGAGGCTGTCGCATCCCACGCGCCTCACGCATACGCAACAGCTCACCGCCCAGTCTGCGAGCCAACACCGTTGACACAGTCTTGCCGCGATCAGGATCCCTGCCTGCCATTCCGCCTTCCCTCCCGCCGAGTTGGTCACAGTCTGTGGCGCCACGGTACTGCGAGCGAGCAGCCTCAGTAAATCTTTCTGGCAAAGAGCTTGCTGCCATCCCGGCACGATGGCTACGGTTAGTGCCCAATCGCCCACTCAGCGAAACCAGTTGGCGGAAGTGCACCACGCTGCCCAAACCGGGGCCGCACAGCAGAGCCACCTCCCCCACCCACCTGGCGTCCGCCGCGGGCACCCTCGCCCCGCACAAGGAGGTGCGCTCCCATGACCGACTCCTGTCCTCCCCGCCACCCCAAAGGTCTCAAGACCTACGACCGTTACGACGCCGTCAGCTACACCCCGCTCCCCCGCAATATCCCCCTCGCCCGCAGACACGTCGCCCGCCTCGCCGTCGACTGGGGGCACCCCGACGTCGCTGGCGACGCGGCGCTGCTGACGAGCGAGTTGTGCACGAACGCCCTGCTGCACGGGTGTCTGCGGGACCGCCTGTTCCGGGTGGAGACGTCCCTCACCGGCACTGCCCTGCGCGTCGCCGTGACCGACCCACGAGGCGAGCGGCTTCCGCACCCCCGCCCCTCCGCCACCGACGACCAGTCTGGCCGGGGCCTGGTCATCGTCCGCACGCTCGCCAACCGCTGGTCCGTGGAGAAGCTCACAGTGGGCAAGACGATTTGGGCGGAGCTGGACATTCGGGGGGCGACGCATGCGTAGTCTGCTCGGCCGTCTGCGAAGGTGCCGCAGCGGTACCTTGGCCGCACGGCGAAAGGAGACGCACATGGCGGAGGAGTGGCAGGACGCGGTGGCCGAGGCCTTGGAGGTCACCGGCTTCACGGGCGAGGTCGTCCAGCGAACCGTGGACGGAATCGGGGCTGTCCTGCGACTCGACCACCGTGCCGAGTTCTACACGGAGCTGGGCGCGCTGGCCGACTCCGGCGGCTTCGACGCGTTCCTCAATCACTGGTGGACCCAGGCACTCGCGGACTCGGCGGCGGACCCAGACGCCCGTGAGCAAGCAATCGACTTCGCCGACGTGGCCGTGTCCTTGTACACACGCGCCATGGGCGGCCCCACGTCCACGCAGGCCGAGATCGAAGCCCTCGTCACGGGAGCGAAAACCTCTTGAGCTACACCATCATCTGGGAAAGGCCTGCTTCCGAAGGCCTCAAGCGGCTCAGGACCCGTGACGGCGACGCCGTGAAGGCACTCCTCAAAGCGATCAACGCGCTTGCAGACGATCCGGAGCCCGCCGCGAGCAGCAAGCTCGGCGGCACCAGCCTGCGGAGATTACGCGTCGGCGTCTACCGGGCCACCTACGAGATCGACGGCTCCACAGTTTCGATCAAGATCCTCATGGTCGGCAGCACACCTCTCTGACCACATCAAAGAAGCGGGCTGCCCCCACCGCAGGAGTCGACGGGGGCAGCCCTCTCGCCGTAGCCCCGCCATGTGGCCCGGAAGGACGGCCCGGAGCGTGATTCCTCGCGTGAACTGGCGGAAACCAGCCGGTGATCTGCGTGTTACGCCTCACACTTAACGTCGGGCCATGGCGGACATATTTGACGCGTACGCGTTGGCCGACGCGTGGGACGAGATGTTTGAGCGGCCGGGTGAGGTCAGGACCGCCTATGAGCCGGTACTGGCCGCCCTGCAGCCCATCGAACCGGCCGAACTGAGGTTCAGGGCGGACCAGATGGCCCGTGCGTTCACGGACCGGGGTGTGACATACGCCTTCGCGGGCGAGGAACGACCATGGCCGCTGGACCTGGTGCCGCGGATCCTGGACGCGCTGGAGTGGGACCTCATCCAGCGCGGGGTCGCCCAGCGCGTACGGGCGCTGGAGGCGTACCTCGCGGACGCGTACGGGCCGTGCCGGGCCTTCGAGGACGGTGTCGTGCCCTGGCGGCTGCTCCTCAACTCCGCCCATTTCCATAGGGCGGCGCACGGGGTCGAGCCCCCAGGAGGCGTCCGCATCCATGTCGCCGGCATCGACCTCGTACGCGACGAGGCGGGCGACTTCCGGGTGCTGGAGGACAACGTCCGGGTGCCGTCCGGCGTGTCGTACGTCATCGAGAACCGGCGTGCGATGACCCGGGTGTTCCCGTCCCTGTTCGCCGAGCAGCATGTGCTGCCGGTGGACGGCTACGCGCAGAAGCTGCTCGCCGCGCTCCGGGCCGCCGCGCCCGGCGGGATCGGGGATCCGCGGGTCGTCGTGCTCACCCCCGGCCCGAACAACGCCGCCTACTTCGAACACGCCCTGCTGGCCCGGCTGATGGGTGTGCAGCTGGTCGAGGGGCACGATCTGGTGTGCCGGGGAAACCGGGTGTGGATGCGGACGACACGCGGCGAGATGCCCGTCCATGTCGTATACCGGCGGCTCGACGACGACTTCCTCGATCCGCTGCACTTCCGGCCCGACTCGGTGATCGGCTGCCCGGGCATCATGAGCGCCGCGATGGCGGGCAACGTCACGCTGGCCAACGCGGTCGGCAACGGCATCGCCGACGACAAGCTGCTCTACACGTACGTACCGGATCTGATCCGCTACTACCTCGGTGAGGAACCGATTCTCCCGAATGTGGAGTCGTTCCGGCCGGACGAGCCAGGGCAGTTGGACGCGGTGCTCGACCAGATCGACCGACTCGTCATCAAGCCCGTCGACGGGGCAGGCGGTCAGGGCATCGTGATCGGTCCGAAGGCCGACCGCGAGACCCTGGAACGCACCCGTGAGGCCGTCATCGCCGACCCCCGCGGCTGGATCGCCCAGCGGCCCGTCGCCCTCTCCACCTCCCCGACCCTCGCCGGCGAACGCATGGCCCCGCGCCACATCGACCTGCGCCCCTTCGCCGTGAACGACGGCGACGAGGTGTGGGTGCTCCCCGGCGGCCTCACCCGTGTGGCGCTCCAGGAGGGCAACCTCATCGTCAACTCCAGCCAGGGCGGCGGCTCCAAGGACACCTGGGTGCTCGCCGAGGGCCCCGCCGAGCAGCGGTACGAGGAGGCCCACGGCCCGCTGGAGAAGGCGCCGCGCCAGCTCGGACCGGACGGCGCCGGCACGCTCGTACAGGAAGGGGCCCAACAGCAGTGAACGACGTGATCCTCTCCCGGATAGCGGAGGCCCTGACCTGGACGGGCCGGTACGTGGAGCGCGCCGACGCGACCGGCCGCATCCTCGACGCCTACCTCCACCGCCTCCTGGAAGACCCCTGGCGCGACGAGGACGCGGCCTGCCGCTCGCTGTACGCGATCCTCGGCGTGGACGCGCCCGGCCGGCACTGCGACATGCAGCAGGTGCTGGACCAGCTGGCGTTCGACGCCCGGTCGACGGGGTCGATCGAGGGCGCGCTCGGGGCGGCCCGCCTCAACGCCCGCAGCGCCCGTGAGGCCGTCTCCTCCGAGATGTGGGAGTGCCTCAACTCCACCTGGCACGCGCTCGCCGACCAGCGGACGGCCGCGCGCCGCACGGGTGGCCCGTACGCGTATCTGGAGCTGGTACGACGCCGGGCGGCCCTCTTCTTCGGCCTCGCCGACTCCACCATGAGCCGCGACGACAGCTGGCGCTTCGTCGTCCTCGGCCGCAGCCTGGAGCGGGTGGACATGACCGTACGGCTGCTGTCGGTGCGGGTGCTGGACGCGGCGCACGCGCCCGACTGGCCGACCCTGCTGAGCGCGAGCGGCGCCGACGAGGCGTACGCGCGCGTGCACGGCGGCTTCGGCGACAGCCCCAAGGTCGCCGAATTCCTGCTCCTGGACCGCGACTTCCCGCGCTCGGCGCTGCACGCCCTCACCACGGCGGAGGAGTGCCTGGCGGCGCTGGGCCGCCCCCGCCAGGACCCGGCCCGCCGCCCGATCGGCGCCCTGCGCACCCATCTCGAATACCTCGACTCCGAGGCCCTGGAGGCCGGACTGCCCACGCTGCTGCGGGACTTGCAGCAGGCGTGCATGGCGTCGGCGGAGGCCGTCGCCGAGAAGTTCTTCCCGTACCAAGGTCCCGTCGAGTGGGCCCAGGAAGGAGCGTGAGGACGGCCATGGTTCGCCGACTGCGCATCAAGCACACCACCCGCGTCGCGTACGCCCAGCCCGCGGCCTCCTCGCACAACGAGGTCCGCATGACCCCGCTGACGCTTCCCGGCCAGACCACCCTGGACGCGCGGATCCTCGTCAACCCGTCCACACCCACCTGGTCGTACTGGGACTACTGGGGCACCCAGGTCACCGGCTTCGACCTGATCGACCCCCACTCCACCCTGACGATCACCGCGTCCAGCCTGGTGGAGACGGCCCCGCCGGAGCCGCCGGAGCCCGCGCCGGCGTGGGCGGAGGTCGTAGCGGCGAGCGCCGACTCCCGCCTCCTGGAGTACCTGACGCCGACCAGTCGTACGACACTCCCGGCGGACCTGCTGGACAAGGCCCGGGCAGCGGCGGACGGCCTCGACGTCCACGAGACCGCGGTCGCCGTGTCGTCGATGGTCGCCGACCACGTCTCGTACGTGCCGGGCGCGACCGGCGTCCACACCAGCGCGAGCGAGGCGTGGGACCAGGGCGCCGGCGTCTGCCAGGACATCGCCCACCTCACGCTCGGCATGCTCCGCGGCCTCGGCCTGCCCGCCCGCTACATCTCCGGCTACCTCCACCCCGAACGCGAGGCCGAACTCCACCGCCCCGTCGCCGGCCAGAGCCACGCCTGGATCGAGTACTGGGCGGGTGACTGGACCGGCTACGACCCGACGAACCGCGTCCGCGCCGACGAGTCCCATGTGGTGGTGGGCCGCGGCCGGGACTACGACGACGTGACCCCGCACAAGGGAATCTACCGGGGGGTGCCCGGGGGGCCACCGGAGGTGACGATCGAGTTCACGCGGGTGGCTTGAGTCGGGTCAGGTCTCGGTGATGGGCGGTGGCGGGCGTCAGGAGTCGGTCGAATCGTCCGACGGCCGTACGTAGTTGGTCAGTACGCAGCCGCCCTCGGCCTCGACCCGGGTGAACCCCTCCGGGGTCTGCATGCCCGGGTTGCAGTCGAGGAGCATCAGGCCCTTGTCGAGGAAGGTCTGGATGTAGTCGTTGTCCACGTCGAGGGCGAAGTCCATCCCGACCAGCAGGGGGTCGTCCTCGTTCTCGTCGATGAGCGCCACGTCCTTCTGGAACTGGGTCATGTCGCTGACGTGCATGAAATCGATGTCCCCGTCGTCAGCGAGCTCGCACTCGCCGCCGCCGTCGAGGGCGGTGCTCACCTCGTTCTTGATCAGCGCAATCTCGCCGGACGAGAAGTAGTCGGTGTCGGTGCAGCCGCCGACGTTCTTGTCCACATAGCTCGCCACCCCCTCGGTGTTCGAGGCCATGGGCAACTCGACCTCGTCACCGCAGGCGGTGAGGGTCAGGGCGAAGAGAAGGACACAGGCGGAGGCGGACAAGCGGGTACGCACGGGGGTTCCTTGGGTGATCGAGCGGAGTGAGGGGTGGGAGGTGGAAAGCGGGGAGTGGTGAGCGGGGATCAGGAGGCCGTCAGCGCAGAGGAGGGGAAGCGTCGGCGGTGGTGAGGCGCCGTGTCCGGCGGGTGCGTCGACGACGGGTACGGGGACGGGGATGTCCTCGGCGAGACACTTCCGGGTACGGGGATCCAGGGCGAGGCCGGTCCGGATGCCGTCCTCGGCGGCCGTCAGGCCGTGGAGAACCCGACCGGCCGTCGTCAGGCCGTGGAGGACCCGACCGGCCGTCGTCAGGCCGTGGAGGACCCGACCGGCCCTCGTCAGGCCGTGGAGGACCCGACCGGCCCTCGTCAGGCCGTGGAGGACCCGACCGGCGGTCTTCTCCATGCCGTTGCCGTCGGCGGCGTCCGAGCGGCGGACGCCGTGACGCGTGAGCAGCGCCGGCGGGAGTGCCGGCGCTGCTCTGGTGATCGCCGTGCGGCGTGTTGTGCGCGCACGTGGCTTCGTTATGGCCCCGTTGGTCGGCATCCGACAGTCGCCCCCCGTGATCACGACATGACAGACGGCTACCTTAGACCATGCCGTGATCTTGGTACGAGGATTTCGCGGGCCTCCACAGGATCTGCCCGAGAGTCCGGCCGGAAGCCGGGGGCAGGGTGGTTCTAGTCCAGCTTGAGGGCGTCGCAGTCGGACTTGTAGTCGGACGTGCAGATCTGCTTGACGGTGTAGATCTCGTCGTCGAGGACCGTGTCCTTGATGTTGTCCTTGGTCAGCGCGACCGGGGGGACCAGCTGGGCGGGGATCCGCTTGTGGGTCGGGGAGTCGACGCTGTCCTTGGCGAGGGCGTCGAACTCGATGGAGCGGCCCTGGACCTTGGCGACGGCCATCTCGGCGGCGGCGTTCGCCTCCAGCGGGAACGACTTGTACACGGTCATGTACTGGTCGCCCGCGATGATCCGCTGCACCGCGTCCAGGTCGGCGTCCTGTCCGGTGACCGGCGGCACCTTGGAGACCCCGGCGGTCTTCAGCACGTCGATGACGGCACCGGCGATGCCGTCGTTGGCGGCGTAGACGGCGTCGATGTTGTCGAGGCCGAGCTTGGAGACCGCCTTCTGCATGTTGACCTTGGCGACCTTCGGGTCCCAGTCCGTGGTGTCGTACGTCTCGGAGATCGTCACGCTGTCCTGGAGCTCGGAGAGCGCGCCGTCACGGAACATCGCGGCGTTGGGGTCGGAGGGGGACCCGTTCATCATGACGATCTTGTTGGCGGCGCTGTTGCCCAGCTCCTCCACCAGGGCGCGGCCCTGCACCTCCCCGACGAGCTCGTTGTCGAAGGAGACGTAACCGTCGATCGGGCCCTCGGCCAGCCGGTCGTAGGCGATCACGGGGATGCCCGCCTCGTCCGCCGTCTGCACGGCGCTCGCGATGGACTTGGAGTCCACGGCGTCGACGATGATGATGTCGACCTTGTCGGCCACCATCTGTTCGAGCTGGGTGATCTGGGTCTCGGGGTCCTTCTCGGCGTTCGCGTACTTGGTGACGCCCTTGTTGTTCGTCAGCTCGGCGATCTTCTTCTTGATGATCGGGTAGTCGAACTGCTCGTAACGCTTGGTGTCCTTGTCCGGGAACAGCACGCCCACGGTGATGTCGTCGCCCTTCGTGGGGCTCGCCTCGGCGCTGTCACCCACGTCCACGACCCCGCAGGCGGCGAGGGAGACGGCCGCGGCGGACGCGGCGAGGACGGTGGCGGTACGGCGCACGGCGGTGCGGCGAGCTATACGCATGGTGAGGGCGTTGCTGGTGTTACGGGCGTTCACATCAAGGGCCTTCCGGGCGTGGGCGCAGCACTGCGACCCAGGTGGCTGAAAGCCAACGCGGTGACCACCTCAGCGTCAAGGAGTAATCACTTAACGAGATGACAACAGCCTTGCGTGGTCTCGGTGTGAAGAGGGTAAAGCAAGGGGCTCTCGCTGTCGTCGCGCGACCTTCACCTGACACGAGCCACCGCCTGCCGCCGGGAACCGGTGTGCCCGAACGGCCGCCGCGTGCATGCCCTTTGAGGACATACGGGGTTCGAGCCACTGGAGTCAGGCGGCTCGGTCGGGGTCGGCAGGTCAGGGACCACGACGGGCTCCACGACTAGGCTCCCGGGATGGACGCGGACATGACGACGGAGACCGGGATGATCTCCGTCCACCCGGGCTCGGTGACCCTCTCCGACCGACGGACCCGACGACGGTGGGTGGCCGACGTCACTCCCTTCCGGCTCGCGGTGCACCCCGTCACGCACGGGGTGTACGAGCGGGTGCGGGGCGGCGCGCCGACGGAGCGTGCACTGACCGACCGGATCCCCGCGGTGAACGTCTCGTGGTGGGACGCGGTGCGCTTCTGCAACGCATTGTCGGAGGAGGAGGGATTGACCCCGGCATATTCCCTGCCCGAATGGGACTCGGTGGAGTGGTCACCCTCCGCCGACGGCTACCGGCTCCCCACGGAAGCCGAGTGGGAGTACGCCTGCCGGGCGGGCACGACCGGCCCGCGCTACGGTCCCCTCGACGACATCGCCTGGCACCGCGCCAACTCCGGCGAACGCCTCCACGAGGTGGCCGGACGCCGCCCCAACCCCTGGGGCCTGCACGACATGCTCGGCAACGTCTGGGAGTGGTGCTGGGACCTCTACGACCCCGAGGTCTACGGCACCTACCGCGTCCTGCGCGGCGGGGGCTGGTTCGACGAACACTGGAGCTGCCGGGCCGGCGTACGCAGACGAAGCCATCCGACGTTCCGGGTGGACGACGTGGGATTCCGGGTGGCGCGGTCGGGGGCGGGGGCGGGGTGAGCAGGTTCGTACCGGGCGGGGGTGACGCGCGCGGGCCTCGGCGATCCCCTCACGATCGGCCGAGCGCAACTGCTCGCGCTCCTTGGCCAGTCGGCCCTGCGCGGCCCGCGCCACCTCGATGACGGCGCGGGGTCGTCCTTGGTTGGCTTCCTCCGCCGCGACGAGCGCGCTGTAGGCGGCGGTTCTGGGGGACGACGGGCCACCGGGCGCGGGGTTCCCGAGGGGGTGACCGTTCGCGGGTCCTACAGCCCGGTCCACGGGGCCTACGGGTCCTACGCGCCGTCGGCCGTCCACTCAGCCTCAGGCAGCGTCCTCGGCCGCCCACTTCCGCAGCAGCGCCTCCCGCTCCTCCCGCCCAGGCGTCCCCTCCCTCGCGTGGGTCCGGCCCCACTCCGCCAGGGTCTCCACGTCCGCCGTACCGGCCACGAACCGCTCCAGCAGGGCGACGAACAGATCGTACTCGGACTGGACGTACCCGCCGAGGGCCGGTGCCGTGTACGTGTCCAACTCGACCGTGCCGTCGGCGGTTTCGACATGCACCTCGAAGGCGCCCGGGAGGTCGCTGCCGCCGAGGACGGCGCTGAACGCCATGTCGACGGCAGTGCTGGCGAACAGCCGGGCGGAGGACCTGATCCGTACGTCCCGCACGGTGACAGACCGGACCTCCGCCCAGCCCCAGTGACCGCTCTGATCCGCGCCGAGCCCCTCCAGCCCGTCCCGCGTCAGCCGCACCGCACGCCCGATCCCCTCCGGCTCGGCCCCGACGTACACCCCGCCGTCCTCGGCGATCCAGAACAGTCCGACCATGGCCATGCTTGCCTCCCCGGGAGCGGTGCGCTCGTAGACGTATCCCCTGGTGAGACTCCGTTTCGGCGTGGATGGTTCAGCGGATGCCGTCAGTTGGGTCGACAGTTGCGTCAGCGGTCGCGGCCCAGTGCCGTCCGCAGGGTGATCCCGTACCGGCGGCGCAGGCGTCGTATCTCCCATACGGACAGGACCGTCACGGTCAGCGGACCGCCGAGGAGGAAGGAGTACAGGACGGCGGGTGGGGCCGCCACGTCGTGGGTGTCGCCGAGGCTGAGGGCGAAGAGGGACCAGACGAGCAGGGGGGAGAGGAGGGCGGGGAGCAGTTCGTGGACGTCGGCCGTGCGGAAGCACGAGTTCAGGGCCATGAACGTGACCAGCAGGGTGGTGAAGATGGAGATGAGCAGTACGACGACGCAGCCGATGGCTCCCAGGACCAACAGCGCCATGATGGCCAGGCCGGTGATCATCGTGCCGACCGTCTCGCCGAAGAACCCGAACGTGAGATCGTACCGACCGATGTCGTCGCTGGAGATGATCTCGCCGCGCAGCACCAGGACCATGAGCCAGCACAGCCCGACCCCAAGGACGATGACCCCGATCACGGTCAGCGGCCCGACGAGACGGCGGGCGTACACACCCCCCAGCGGGGAGCGCGCCGCGAGGATGAAGAGCGTGATCCCGACGGCCCCGGCACCCAGCAGGATGCCGCACCCCACCACCAGGTTCTCCAGCTTGTCGAGAACGAACTCCTCCCGCCCCTTCCGCAGCGGATAGGCCATCACCAGCCATACGGACGCCAGCAGCCCCAGCACCGTACGGGCGCGCTGGAGCCAGGAGATGACCGGGTCCTTGATTAGATCGGGCCGGGACGGAACGGCCAACGCCACTGCCCCGCCCGTCAGGATCCCCAGGATCTCACCCAACTCAGACTCTCCTTCCGCTTCACGTCTGCCTGTGCTGCTGGATCCGGGCCGCGGCCCGCGCCGTCGCGGCGTCGACTCAGCGCGCCCCGGGGTCGTACTTGCGGAGCGAGTCCTGGACCTCGCGGGCGTACGGGCCCTCCCACCACGGGATGGTCTCGACGAGGACCGGCTTGGTGCCGGAGGCGAAGACGACGGCGCGGCCCGGGGGCAGGGCGCCGAGGTCGGAGACATTGAGGACGCGTTGGCGGCTGACGGACTCGCTGACCGTGCGGTTGCCGCTCCAGCCGCCGAACTCCGACTCCCGGCTCGCCTGATACTCGGTCAGCTGGAACTCTCCCGCCAGTTCGCTGAGATCGCCCAGGAAACGGGTGTCGGAGACGCCGCCGCCGTAGACGCGGACGTTCGCGGCCGACCACAGCTTCTCCATGCCGCGCTCGCCCCACACCTCGATGCCCTGCGCCCAGGACTGGAGGATGGTCATGAGGATGATGCCGCGCGAGCCGTAGTGGGAGTACAGGTCGGGCAGGGTGCGCCAGCGGCAGACGTTCGCGGCCTCGTCGAGGACGCCGATGAGCGGCAGCGGGAGCCGGCCGCCGCGCTGGGTGGTGGCGTACTCCTCGGCCGCCTCCACGACGGCCACGGTCAGCGCGGTGACGAGCGGTCCGGCGGAGTCCCGGCCCTCGCGGGAGAGGGAGTACAGAGTGCCGCCGGTGCGGACGAACGCGTGCGGGTCGAACTGGGGGGCGTTGGGGTCGGCGGGCGGGGTCACCCAGCGGTTGACCTCCGGGTTGATCAGGCAGGACGCCATCTGCTGAGCGACGCCGTAGATGCCGCTGCGCTGCTTGTCGGGGGCGCTGATGACACCGTTGAGCCCGTCGGCGGCCATGGTGTGCCCGGCGCCGCGCAGGATCCGTTCCGGGGTGTCGTCCTTGGGGTTGGACAGCCAGGTGTAGATCTGCGTGATGGGCATCTTGCCGCAGGCGGCGGCGAGCAGCAGGTTGGCGAGCAGGTCCTGACCGGCCGGGTCGAAGAAGGCGTCGGTGGAGGCGTTGGCGTCCCGGGAGCCGCTGGCGAAGTGGTCGGCCATCTTGCGGGCCTTGGCGACGTCGGTGACGTACGACAGCGGGTTCCACCACCAGCTCGGCGTCTCGGCGGCGACCTGCTGCGGGTCGAACACCCAGACGGGCCCACGGGCGGAGCGCGGACCGCGGGTGGCGTCCACGATGTCCCGCTTGTTGGAGGTGACGAGGACCGCGCCGGGCCCGTCGAGGATCGCCGGGACTGCTCGCCGGGTCGTCTTACCGGTACGCGGACCCCAGATGTCGACGTGCATGTCCTCGTACGACCCGAACAGCGGCTGCCGCCCCTTGACGGACCGTCCGATGAAGACGCCGGGCGTCTGCGCCTTCACGCCGAGCCGCTCGGCGGTGGCGGCCGCGCCCTTCATCGTCAGCTTGCCCAACTCCTCGCCCTTGGCGAGGTGTTCGGCGGCGCCGTCGACGTCGTGCTTGTTACGGAAGCGCCGGCGGACGCGGTAGGCGGCCAGGCCGAGAATGCCTAGCAGCAGGGCCTCCCCGGCGGCGACCGCGCTGGCCGGTGAACCCGGCCAGCTGTAGTCGCCCTTGACCAGGGCGACCATGAAGGTCAGCGGATTGCCGGGCGGCGCGGGAGCGTCGGCGAACGGCGCCCCCAGATTCGCGGCCAGCCAGGCGCCGACGACACCCAGGAGCACGACCGCGACCACGATGACGATCTCGATCGTCCAGTCGTCCTCGGCGCGGGGCTTCTTCTGCTGTTCTGCGGTCACCCGCGGGTCCGTCCTTTCTTGGGTGGGGTGGGGGCCTGGGCTCGTCGGAGGCCCGGTCAGGCCTTCTCGGCCTTGAAGGCGAAGAAGTGGCCTTCGGTGTCCTGGACGAGCGTGTAGCCGTTGGTGGTGAACTCATCGGGAACAGTGTTCATAGGGAGCATGCCGATCAGTTCCTTGGTGCCCATGGCCAGGGCCCCGGTCTCATTGTCGAGTCCCGCGTACAGGACCCCACGGGGCGTGATCAACCCTGGCGTGATGTCCTTTTCGTCCGCCGCCTGCCGCCACAGCTCGGCGCCGGTCTGGGTGTTCCAGGCCACGGCGCCGTCCGTGAAGTTGACGACGGCCGTCTTACCGTCGGGCGAGACGACGGGACGCCTGTCCCGGGTGAGCTCCTCCAGCGTGGTCTGCGGTCCGGCGGCCACGGTGTCCCCGGTAGGCAGGTCCACGGTGGTGATCACCGCGTCGTTCGAGCCGCTCGCCGACCAGACGAGGAGCGCCTGGTCCCCGCGGAGGGGATACAGCTCGGCGTCCACCTCGCCGTCGTCATCCAGTTGCTTGACGACCGCGTTCGGCGGGGTGAGTTCCGTCGTGCTCCACAGGGTCTTGCCCGTGTTGCGGTCGATCACAGACACCGGATCGTAGACGCCGTCGCCTTCGGTGACGTATCCCTGGCCGGTGCCGATGACTGTCTGCTCGGCGAACTCCGCGGGCAGTACGAGTTCCTTGCCGCCGCCGATCGGGGCGTAGCTACGGTCGTCCGAGTCGTCCTCGGGCAGCAGTACATGGCCCCGGACCACCGGTAGTTCGACCTTCTCCTCGCCGACGAGGGCGGAGCTGCCCAGTTCGGCACCGCTCGGGTCGTACATGGTGTAGACGGTCTTGACTGAAGCCGCCTTCAGACCGCTGGCCTTCGTGTTCTCGCAGCCGCGGATCAGCACGGCCGGGGAACCGTCCTTCCACTCGCCGACCTGAATGTGTTTCTCGGGCGTCGGTGTGTAGGTGGTGTTCGTGCCGTCGTCAGGGGTGTAGAGGCACTTCACGGTGAAGGTCTTTCGTTCCTTCCCGGTCGCCGCGTCGTAGAGGTGGCCGACGAAGTGTGCCGTCTGCAGTTCTGTGTCGGCGTCTTCGGCCTCGGGGGACAGGTCCTGGAGCAGGAGGACGGCGTCACCCACCGTGCAGATCGGGTCGTGGTTCGGCCTGTCGAGAGCGTCACCGACACACGAGTAGAACTCTCCGTCCTTCGGGCCGAGGCTCCAGGCGGGCTTCGCCGCCAGTCCCGGGATCAGCTCGCCCTTGTAGACGGGCTGCGCGGCCGCGGAGGCCGAGGCGGACGCCTTCGGGGTGCCGGTGGCCTTCGTACCGGCATCGGTGTCACCGTCCCCGTTGCAGCCGGTCACCAGCCCCAGAGAAAGGACGGCTCCGGCGAAGAGGCCCGTACGTGTCTTCATCAACTGCCTTGTAGTCGTAAGGGGATTGACAGGTCGGCGGGTGCAGGCACAGGCCCGCCCCGGGTGCCTCACGTCTCTGCCGTGCCGTCGCCCTCGACCGCGTTCGTGCCCGCCGGGATCGGCACGCGGTAGACGCCGGTGATCTCGTCCTGGACGTCCCACGTGCTGAAGGAGACCGGCTTGCCCTGGCGCGGGGCGTGGATGATCTTCTTGCTCTTGGGGTCCCAGACGATGCCCACGTGCCCGGAAGAGCCGTCGGCCTCCGGCCGGAAGAAGATCAGGTCACCGGGCTGGGCTTCGGACAGGTCCACCTCGTACTTCTTGAGGCGTGGCTCCTGCGCATAGGTGGTGCCGCCGATGTCGATCTTCCCGCCGCTGGCCATGTAGTACGCCCACTGCGTGAAGCTGGAGCAGTCGAAGCTGGTCGGGTTCGTGCCCTGCAGCCGCGGCGCGCCGTACACGTACGGGACGCCGATGCCGCGCTGCGCCCAGCCGAGGACCGCGCGGATCACCGGGTCGTCCGAGTCGGGGAGGACACCGGAGGCGCCGGCGCCGTCGGGGGCGACGGAGGTGCCGCTGCCGCCCTTCGCACAGTCGGCGTACTCGGCGTCACGGGACTTGTCGTCGGATCCGGGAACCGTGCCGTAGTCGGGTTTGGCCGTGACCCGGCCCGCCATCCACTGCGCGGGGTCGACCATGCCGGGCCCCTGGTCCTGGCCGGCGACGAACGGGTTGTCGACGCCCGGGACGAGGACCTCCCAATGCAGGTGGGGGCCGGTGACGTTGCCGGACGCGCCGACCGTGCCGATCTGGTCACCGCGCTTGACGGAATCGCCGACGGACACATTGAACGAGGTCTGGTGTGCGTAGAGCGTGATGACGCCGTCCGCGTGCCGCAGCTTCGTCATGTTCCCGTACGCCCCGCCGGGGCCCGCGGCCACGACCTTGCCGTCCGCCGGGGCGTAGATCGGGGTGCCGCTGCGAGCCACCAGGTCGAGGCCGGTGTGGTAGCCGAGGCTCCACATGCCGCCGCTCTTGTGGTACTCCGAGCCCCTCACGTAGGTGCCCTGCTTCATGGGCCACTGCCAGTCCTTGCCGGTGGTGGGCGGCTTGGCGTCGGGGAAGGAGACCGGCGTCACGCTCGTGTCGCTCGTGACCGTGTACGCGGCCGGCGCCATGGCGGAGACGACCTCCTCGCTCTCGCCTTCCAGCGGCGGGGTCGACCAGGACCGAGGCGAGGTCGCGGCGATGCTGAGGGCCTTGCCGGGCTCAGCGTCGTTGCCGACCGGCTCCGGGATGTCCGACTGCTTGCCCAGCGTGGGGAAGTCGGGGTTCTTCTCGACGGTTTCCTTCAGATGGACGTACCAGCGCTTGATGAGGTCGTCGTCGCCGGTGAGCGCACCGCGGTAGCGGGCCGCCTGGGTGAGGACGACGCGCGGGTAGATCGTGTTGGAGGCGGTCGAGCCGGAGTAGATCTGCAGCGCCTTGAAGGGCTGGGTCTCGGCCTTCTTGGCGTGCAGGAAGTTGGCCGCGGCGTACGCCGCGTCGTCGATGTTGTACAGATCCTCTTTACCGTCGTTGTTGCCGTCGTCGCCGTAGTCCGTCCAGGCGGGCTTGCCGAACTGCAGGATGCCCATGTAGCCGAGGGAGTTGGCGCCGCCGGGCGCGGCCGACGGGTCCTGCCCGTACTTCGTCTCCTGGTACATCTGCCCGGCGATGATCGTCCAGTCGAGGCCGTCGTAGCGGGCCGCGGCGCGCATCGAGGCGAGGATCATCTTCGGCGGTATCTCGTTGCGCGCGGTCTCGCTCGGCATGTACATCTTGCCGGCCGGCATGATCGGGTTGGTGGCGGCCGCGTCACCGGTGTTACCGGCTTCGGCGTTGTCGGCGTAGTCGCCGCAGGCCGCGGTCGAGGCGCCGTTGCCGACGCCGCCGAGCATGCTGGCGACGAGCAGCAGGACTAGACAGATGCCCGCGATGGCGAGGCCTCCGCCGCCGCAGAGGAAGATCCACCACTTGAAGCCGTTCTTCTTCTTGCCGCCGCCTCCACCTCGGCCCTTCGAGCCGCCGGAAGCGGCGACCAGCTGACCAGCCGCTTTGGCGGCCTTGGCGACCTTCACGGCCTTCGCTGCGGCCGCCAGCGCGGCGGGTGCCACCATGGAAGGCTCACTCCCCCGATTCTTCGGAGGCGCCGACGTCACCGAGGCCGAAGATGTCGAACCCGGAGACCACCCACTTGGGGCCGTCCTCCCGGACGGTCACGAGCCATTCGTTGGACTCCGTCGTCGACTGCCCGCCCGAGGTGACCGTGGAGGTCACCTTGACCAGGCTGGAGATCGTACGGCCGCTGCCGCGCACCAGGTCGTCGGAGATCACCGCATCGCGTACGACGACGGCCGTGCCCTTGGACTCGCACTGCTCCGCCACGCAGGTCGCCCACGCCTTGCCGGAGGGCAGCGCGGTCGTCTGCTTCATCCGGGTGTCGTCGGTGGTGAGTGCGAGCAGCGGGGGACTCCAGGTGACCGCGTTGCTCTTGTAGTCGTAGGTGTTGATGCCGGCCATGTACTTCGCCATCACCGTGTGGGCCTCGGCCACTTCGGTGAGCGGGATGATGGGGGTCGCGGCGGCATTGCCCGGCTCGTCCGAGCCGGAGTCCGCGTCCGCTCCGCCGGCTCCCGCATCGCCGCCAGAGGTGGCGGTCGGTGCCGCGTTCCCGCCGCTTTCGTCTTCGTCGTCTCCGTCGAAAACGATGAACATCGTCAGCGCGACGGCCAGCAGGGCGCCGAGCACCGCCAGAGCCAGCAATGCCGTGCGCTTGTTCTCGGCAGGCAACTCCACGGTTCCCGCGTCTCCCTTGTGCTGAGCCAGTACGGCGGTCTAGCGCTGACCGGGACACGGTAGGGGGCAGTGGTACGGGTCAGGCGAGGGCTTTCCCGGCGGGGAATAGTCGGGAAAGGGGCGGGCGGGGCTTCGGGAAAGTGGAGGAACGAGTCAGTAGCTCATTCGACGCAGCCGGTGAGAACACAACCATCGATCATCCGCTCGCTGCGGAAGCCCGCCGGAGGAACGAAGTTCGGCGAGCAGTTGAGTCCGAGCGTGCCCGCCCGGACGAGAGCCCCCTTGTCGCGTTCGTCGGCGTTGAGCTTGACGGCGAAGCTCTGGCCGATGAAGAGCCTGTGCACCTCCCCTCTTACTGTGGAGACCGCTGGTCTCCCCCGTCGCTGTACGGACTGGCTGCCGACGACTGGCTCGATCCGGGGAACCCGCCCCGCTGCGCACCCGTCTCCGGCTTGTCACCGGCTGACGGCAAACCGCGAGCGGCCCCGTGCGAAGCAAGCGCACGGGGCCAGTCTGGTGCCGCAGCGCACCCAGCTGCGTACAGGCTCAGTTCCAGCGGACCAGCGTTTCGATGTGGTCGCTGGCACCGTCGAGAGGCGCCTCCAGGTCGGCGACCTTCACCGGCTGGGCGGTGCCGCCGGATGTGAAGTCGGCGCGGAACAGGCCCAACCGGTCTTCGCTTTCGGAGATGAAGGCGAAGCCCTTGCCGTCCGGGGACGCGATAGGGGCGCTGTTGGAGCGGTCGTTGGCAGGGACGAGTTCCTCGTCCTTCACGACCGAGGTGTAGTCGGACGTGAACGTGATCTGCCGCAGTCCACACACCAGGGACGTGTTGGTGCGCCAGAACGCGGGCGTGCAGCGCATCCCCAGCTTGTCCTGCTTGGTTTCGATCACCTCGTCCTCGCCGTCCGGCATGATGCGGCTCAGCCTGATTCCGTCCGCAATTTCATGGTCAGACCACCAGGCATCGACTGCGCCGTTGGGCGTCACCGGGATGGAGCCGCCCCTAGCCGCCTTGGCCGTGGCGGTCGTGGTGGCGTCCTGGCTGAGGGCTTCGGCGGTAGACAAGGTCTTCTCGGTCGAGTAGCCCTTCTTCGCATCCCGCGTGACGAAGCTGACCTCGCCCTCGTAGATGCCCTGCTGCGCCCAGAGCATCCCGGTGACGGGATGGAAGGCGACCCCTGGGTTGTCGAGTCGCTCGGTGAATTCGTCCTCGGGCGGCGGAGAGACCTCCTCACCGCTGCTCAGGTCGTACGCTCCGGCCCTCTTCTTGAGGTCCGCTTCCCGGATGCCCGCGACCATCGAGAAGTCCTTGGTGAAGGCGTAGCTGGCCCCCACGCCGTCATCGCCGTCCTCGCACACCGTCTCCGGTACCACCTCGGCCGGCAGGACCGTCTGGCGCTCCGCGACCACGGAGCCGTCCTTCGCGGAGTACGAGCGCAGGGTCAGCCCGTACGAGACGTCGTCCTCCCCTGCCGGTATCTCGTGGCACCAGGCCACCGTCAGCGAGTTCTTCTGCGCAAGAGACGCGGCCGCGACGTCTGCGGGCTTCTTCTTGCTGCCTCCGTCTGCTGCGCTCTTCCCGTCTTCCTCGGCTGCTCCGCCGCCACATGCGGTGAGCAGCAGGGCGGCTCCGGCCGCTATTCCGGCCTGGACAAGGCGTCCCACGGGTTCCCCGTTCCTCTCGATCGGGCGGCGCTCCGAACCTGGATGAAAGCCCTTGCCGTGGGCGCGCCGCTCCTGTTTCGTGGCCGACCTGTAGCCAGTCGAGATCATTCTGCCGGAAAAGAGGAGCACGGCTGCGGTGACCGGATTCCTTGTGCGCATACGAATGCCTCTGACTTTCCTTGGTTCTATGGTCATCGGGGTGTCAACGGCAGTCACTCCGGCCGAGGATCCACCGGCAGCGGGTCGAAGGGATACGCCGTATGCCCATCCTTGGGCGAACAGGCCGCGAACGGGCCCGAGTCGGCATCCATCAGCACCCGCAGATGCGGGTCGGCGTGGTGCAGCCACCACGTCGACATGCCGAGCGCCGGGTCCTGGCGCAGATGTTCCCAGGCCAGCCAGAGTGCGGAGAGCCGGGCACCGGCCTCGGGGTGCTCCCACCACTGGGGGCACCAGGTGGCCGACGAGCCGTTGATACGGCGGCGGATCATCTGGGCGAGGTAGTCGGAGACGAAGACGTAGACGTCCGCGAAGTAGAACTCCGGCTCCTCGACGTCGGCTTCGGTACCGGTCATCGCTCCACTCCTGCGGGCTGCTGTTCGGGGGCCGGGGGCGGCGGGAGGGTGAGGGCCGCGGCCGGGTTGAGGACTCCGTGGCCGAGGGGAGTGGGGCCTCTCGGGGCGGCCGGGCGGGCCACTGGGCGCACGTCGACGCCGGGCAGGAACTCATTCACTGCGGCGCGCTGAGGCTCCGTCGGCTGGGCGGCCAACGCCTCGTACGAATCGGCGAGTTCCAGGCGCTGAACCGCGCTTGCATGGCGCTTCCGCAAGTGCTCGGGCACATCGATATCGCCGAGCGATCGCGCGAACTCCTTCGGAGACTTGCTGTTGGCGAAGTCCTCCATGCGCACCTGGGCCCGTATGGCTTCGTCCGCTATCAACTCGTCGATCTCCGGCGGCAGATGCTCGTGCCGGGGCAACGGAAGCGGGAACCTGATGTTGTCCTTGCCGACCTTCTCGTGCGTGAGCAGACGCGGCATCTCGGTCTTGCCCAGCACGGAGCCGGCCCCGATGTCCGCCGCAAAGGCGACAACGGGAACCTCGGCGGCCTTGGCGTAACGCTCGGAGAGGGTGTCCCAGACTTTGGGGGCGAGCTCCCGCACTGCCTTGGGGTCCAGACCGTGTTCCAGGATGAGCACGGTCTGCACGTGTTCGTTCCACAAGTGGTACGTGTCGAGGCGGCTGCCCGCCGGAGTCTCCTCCAGCACCTGAAGTCCCCGCGTCTCACCACAGGCCTGTGCCAGGAAGCGGTGCCGGACCGGGCGGGGCGCCCCCTCGGGCTGCGACTCATAGCTCCAGAACGCGCGGACCTCCCCCCGGTCCTTGCGGGTGACGGGCTCTTCGCTTGCCACATCCCACACGTACGAAATCGGGTCCGACACCGGCCGACCGGCCGCGCGCGCGGCAGCCAGATCCGCGTAAATGCGGTCGACGACGGGTCCGGCCTCCTCCACCGACTGCGGCTCCGACCGGTCGTACTCCTCTTGGAGAACCAGCGCCCGCTCGATCTCGTCCTGCGTCGGGTAGGCGTCGAAGTTCACTCAGCCCCCTGCTTCCCTGGCTCCGGATACACGGACAGGGTGATCATCGAGCTGCCCGGCCGGTCCTGCGTCCAAGTGGGGAACGCCACCGTCTGGCGCAGCACGAACACCGCGCCGCTCACCGCCCAGTACGCCAACCGGTACGGGCTGCGCTTACGCATGCGCGCCTCCGCGCTGTCCCAGTGGCTCGGCTCCGCCGGTTCCGGGAAGTCCCGCGCCTCCCAGGAACCCGTCCACACCGGAGTGCCGAGCGCGTCGACGGCCGCCTCCAAGTAGCTGGGCCAGGTCCCGTCCGCGGCGGACAGTACGGCGGCGTTCGCATCCGCCCCGCCGGCCCTCACCCGCCAGGCGTCGTAGCCGATGCCGGTGACAGGAGCCCACAGACCATTCGCGTAGAACGTCAGCTCGCCCCCGGCCCGGCCGCGCACGACCAGTTGCCTGTCGGTCGTCAGCGGCTCCCACCCATACCGCCCACACCACTGCCGCAGCTCGATCCCGCTCTGCGGTGGCCCCGCCCACACGGAAGCCCAGTCCACACCCCGCAGAACCGTCAGTTCGGCGGCGAGGTCCTGTGCGGTACGACCCGTCGTCTCCGTCAGCATCGCAACCCCTTCGGTCGGGCAGTCGGAACAATCAGGCCAGGACAATACCGAGCAGCAAGAGCACCACGACGATCGCGCCCATCACGATCCGCGCCGTCGGATCCTCGCGCTCCCACAGGTCGTGCACGACGGCCCAGCCAGTCAACCGGGCAGCGCGGCCGCTGTGGAGATCGGTGGTCGGCCCTTGCTGCTTCTCGTCGGCGTCCTCGACGTCGGCCGAGGGGGCCCCGGGCTCGGGGTCGGCGTCGAAGCCGACCGGCAGGCCCTGCTGCTCCTGGGCCACCACGACCATCTGCTCGAGGAGTTCGGGAATCGTGTTGGGGGTGAGGGGATAGGCGAAGGTCCCGTACGGCGTCTCGACGCACAGCCGTGCCTGCCAGGGGTTGCCCGGCTCGTAGCCGTCGACCCAGGCGTGGTCGGTCTGGAAGACCTGGGGCACCGGTACAGCGACGGGAGCGGGAACAGGTGCCTGCTGGACCGGCGGGGTCTGCTGGGGAACGTCCCACGCGCGCGGGTCGGGCTGCGGCTGCTGTGGGTGCCCGTTGTGGTCGGTCAACTGTCGTCCTTCGCCGGGTCCGTCGGGTCCAGGTGGTGCCGGGAACGTCATGCGTACGGCAGACGTGCCCAGCGCATTGTGGGCCCAGGGCGGGTCGGGACGGCCGAGCGGGTTCCCGGCGTATCCCTGACACTTTTCCCGAACGCTTTCCCGAACTCCGCGCTCTCGGGAATTCTCCTCCTCCCGGCGAGGAAAGCGACGGCGGTCGGGGGACAGGTCTTTGTCACACTGCCTGCGCACCTGGCTGGGCCAGGGCCCGTCGTGCGGTGCGGTCGTGCCCGCCCAGGCGGACGGGGAACCGACTCGCTGGAGTAACCGACTCGATGACAGACCACAACAGCCCTGCTGGCGCGGTCGGCGGAGGCCAGCCTTCCGGGCAGCCCGGGTCCTTCGGTCCTCCCCAACAGCCGCATCAGCAGGCATGGCAGGCGCAGGGCCAGGGGCAACACCCCGCTGCCCCGCACCAGGCCCAGCCCCCTGCCCCGCAGCCCACCCACCCCCAGCCGCAGCAACTCCCCTCCGACGCGGCCCGCGCGCAGGTCGCCGCCGCCTGGGTGCGCAACACACCCCAGGCCGGGCAGGCCGCCGTACCCGCGCTGCCGCCCCGCGAGACGCGTCCGGCGAGTGAGTCGAAGAAGGAGAAGCGCGAGCGGGAGCGCGCGGCCCGCAAGGCCGCGTACGAGCAGAAGAAGGCGGCGAAGGAGCAGCGCAAGAAGGGCGGCACGGCGGCATCCCCGGCAGCGGCGGCGCCCCAACCTGTGGCCCCGACCGCCAACGCCCCCGCGTCCGCGCCTCAGCCTCCCGCTGCCGGCAACCACACCCTCACCCTCAGGACTCGGCCCACCGCCCCGGCCGGCGCTTCCGCCTCGGCCACCACCGGCACCGCACCCTCCCCGGCCGCCGCCAAGCCGGCTCCCGCCCGCGACTTCGACGTCCCCAAGCCGGGCGGCCGGGCCCCCGCCGGGGGCCGCCGTACGCATGTCGCGCTGCGAGCCACCCTGCTGATCACCACGTGTGTCTTCGCGCTGGGCTCGTGCGGTGTGATGGGGCTGGTGGTCGGCGCGTCGTCGGGTTCCGTCACGGCCGGTCTCGACTCCGACGACGTGGCCAAGTACCGCCTCACCGAGTTCCCGACGCAACAGGCGGCGACCTTCGCCGAGCAGTACGCGCTGCTGTGCATGACGTACTCGCCGGAGACGGAGGCCGACCGCCGCGAGAACCTCGCCCGCTATGCCTCCTCCGGCGTCGACTCCGAGTGCGGCTGGAGCGGCGAGGGGTCCAGCACCGCCCTGTCCGCCGTCTGGGACGGCACCCTCGAGGAGCTTCCCGAGTACGGCGACCGCGGCCGCTACCTCGGGATCCAGGTCCGTAGCGACGACGGCTCCCTGACCACGCTCACCGTGCCTGTGTACGTGAAGGACCTCGCGACCGGCGAAGGCATGCGCGTCGCCGGCGATGTCGGCCAGATGCCGCTGCCCGCCCGCGCGGACGTGCCCGAGATCGACAAGGACGAGGTCGTCGACGACGAGCTCGCGGCGCAGCTCAAGGAGAAGGTACTGCCGGGTTACTTCGAGGCATGGGGCGCGTCGGACTCCACCGCCATGGCCCGCTTCGCCGCGCCCGGCGCCACACAGGTGGCCACCGCCGGCCTGGCCGGCCGGCTGACGGACCCGACGATCGACAATGTGGTCGCGCTGGTGCCCAAGAGTCTCCAGGGCGCCGACTCGTACACCTACAGCAATGGACAGGCCGTGCAGCTCCGCGTGGGCGTCACCTGGGGCGATCCCAAGGGCGCGACCGTGAGCCGCGCGTACCGGATGACCGTCGTGAACACGGCGCAGGGCTGGTTCATCAAGGACATCCGCGGCGGCGTGCTGGATGCGGAGGGCGGCCGGGCCGACTCCGACGAGGCAACCGTGCCGGAGGAGGGCACCGACGCACCGTCGTCCCCCTCCGGCTCGGCGTCTCCCTCCGCCACATCCCAGCCGTCCGGGGACGACAAGCCCCAGAAGTCCTGACCGCCCACGCCCTCACCTCATCACTCGTCTTTCCCCACCCGAGAGGAACCACCATGTACCTGGCCGCCGACGGCGACGGAACCAACAAGATGAAGGAGATGTTCGGTGAGGTCCAGGAGATCCTCACCAGCGCCGGCACGCTGGTCGCCGTCATCGCCCTTCTCGTCCTCGGTATCCGCATGCTGATGTCGATGAAGCGTGGCGACGGCATGCGCGAAGCCTTCCAGGGCTTCGGCATGATCGCACTCGCCGCTCTCGTCATCGGTGGTGCCAGCGGTCTCGCCGGTCTGCTCATCTCGCTCGGCGACCAGATCGGTAACGGCGATAGCTGACCGGCTCCTCAATCAAGCTATCGACGGAGGGAGTTCGCCGCGATGACGCAGGAGGCACCCGAACCGCTGGTCGCCTACGACCACACCGACCTGGTCAACCGGCCGAAACGGATCTGGAACTGGGGCAACATTCCCCTGCCGGGCCTGTTGCTGCCCGCACTGGGCGCTGCCTTCGGCTTCGGGCTGGTGTGGCTCATCACCCTGTTCACCCTCTCGGCGTTCCTCCCCTTCCTCGGCATGTCGATGCTCACGTCGGTTCTCTACTTCGGACCGCCGTTCGCCGTCTACTTCGTCTGGGGCCGCCCGCTCCCCTCGGCGCTCACGCTGAGCCAGCAGCTGGTGGTGTGGACCGATTGGTGGTTCCAGCCCAAGCGGCTGCAGGGACTCTCCGCCGACCAGGAGCCGGAGGAACTGCACTGGCAGGTCATCCTCTGGAACCCGGGGTCGCCGCGCTGGCAGGCACGCTACGAAGACGCCCGCAGGGCCGCCGCCGAGCGCGGCACGGCCTTCTCGACACCCCGCTGAACAGATGCCAGTTCCCCCGCTGATCCACCCCCGTACCAAGCCGACTACCGCAGGATGACTCCTCCATGTCCATGTTCATGTTGATCCTTCTGGGCGGGGCGGCCGCCTTTTTCGTGGTCGCCATGATCATGGCCGCCACGTCGAGCAAGAAGCCGGGCCAAGGCGGCGGCGGTCGGGCACGCTCATCGTCCAGCCGCTCCAAGTCGTCCTCCGCGTCGGGCGCTTCGTCCCGGCGCGAGGACCTCCGCCTGCCGTACCGCTATGCCGACGACATGATCTTCGTCCACGGCGACTCGGTGTGGACCGGCCTCGTCCTGCCCAACGCCATCGACGAGTACCTGAACGCCCAGGAACTCCAGGCGATGGCCGAGGGCCCGCCGCGCGGTCTGCTCAACCTCGCCCGCGGCGACCGCAACGTCGAGTGCCACTACCGCAAGGTCTACCAGCCGATCACCGCGCTGACCTGGGCGGAAGACCTGAACGCGATCGCCTGGGACCCGACCGACAACTACAAGGCCTACAACCTCCGCAAGGCCGAGTACCAGGAACGCATCGGCGCCAACCGGGAGCGCAACGTCCTGCTGGTGAAGTTGGGTTCACTCAAGCGCAACAGCGGCGGTTCCGGGGTGATGTCCGAGGACGACGAACCGTACGACGAGCCGGGCCTGCTACGCGGCGTAAGCGGTGCCGCCGACCACGTGGCCGCCACCGCGACCGGGGTCGCCGACGAGTACCTGTCGCCCTCCGTCGTCGCGGAATGGACGCAGGTGGCGACCGAGGTCCACGAGAGCCTGGAGACCCTCAAGGGCACGCCCCTCACCCGCGAAGAACTCGTCTGGCTGATCCGCAAGCCCCTCCACGGCGACCTGCCCGTCCCGCCCGAGCCGGTGCTCGGCTCGCGCGCGTGGGGCCCCAATGCCTTCGACCTGGTCGTCGACTTCTCCGGCGAGAACCGCAAAACCCACATCGTCCTCAACCAGTACGACGAGGTCACCGGCGAACAGCAGACCAGCTACACCACCACCCTCGTCGCCGCCAACTGGCCTGCGGAGACCCGCTTCCGCCAGTCGACGGCGTGGGCGCGTTACGCGGCCCAGCACGTGGAGTTCCCCGTCGAGATCGACATGCGTTTCACGCTCATCCCATACCTGAAGTTCAAGGACCGGGCGGACAAGATCCGCGGCAACCTCGTCGACGAGATGAACGACATGGCCAACTCCGGCCGCACCCCGGACACCAAGCTGGCCCACCAGGTCACCCGCGCCCAGGAGCTCGTCGACGACATCGAGGAGCACAAGATGCCGGGGATGGAGGCGCAGATCCGCTTCACGATCTCGGCTCCGAGCGTGAAGGAACTCGAACGCCGCCGCCGGGTCCTGGAGATGCAGTTCAAGCAGGACTTGAAGGTCACCCTGCTACGTCCGACCCGCCAGCAGTGGCGGCTGCTCCAGTCCCAACTCCCGGGTGACGCCCCGAAGCTCCCCATCGCTCCCTACCTGCGACTGCAGGAGGTCGAGCAGCTGGGCGCCGGACTCCCCACCGCCGGCACTGAGTTGGGCGACAACCCCGAGCAGCGCTCCGGCAAGCGCCTCGGCTGGGTCGGCAACCTCGTCGGCTGGGCGGGCAAGATGCCAGTCCACTACTCACTGCACGTGGGTCCGGCCCGAAATGACGGCGGTGGCCTGGCGATCGTAGGTGCGTCGGGTGGTGGAAAGTCGTCGTTGGCCCTTCAGAAGTTCTACGAGGAGTCGGAGTCGGGCGTCCGCTGCCTGGTCATCGACCCCAAGACCGACTTCGCCCAGCTGTGCTACTACCTGGCCTTCGGCTCCCAGGTGAACGACCCGGCGTTCGCGGGCGACGCGGAGGCGGGTCTCCTCGGCACCCCGGCCAGCCGGTTCCAGCCGGTGAACCCGGAGTTCTGGGCGGAGACGGAAGTCGTCGACCTCCTCAAGGGCCAGGCGGGTGTCCTGGACCCCTGGGTAATCGCACGTGACGTACCCGCCGGGCGGCTCCTCGCCGAGTCGATGCTGCGCGGCTTCCTCGGCGACGAGGACTACCAGCGCGTACGCCTCCCCGTCATCGAGGGCATGGCCACGGTGATCGGCCGCTACAACTCCGCGATCCGCCAAGCGGTTGACCACGGCTACACGGCCAGGGACGCCGAACAGCAGGTGCCTCGGCCGACGTTGTGGCAGGTGGTCGACGAGGTCGTTGCGGCGTATGAGCACGCGCTCGCGACGAACGACCGGGAAGCGGCGAAGGACCTGAAGCTCGCCCAGATGCTGTTGACCGAGCTGCGCACGCTCCCCTACGCCCGTCTGGCCTTCGCCGAACACCCGCAGCCGCTGTCCGCGATGCGCAAGCGCCGTACGGTCATCACCCTGCGCGGCTTCCAGTCCCCCGCGGCCTCCGACCCGCGCAACTGGAACCCGGCGGAGCGCCTCGCGGCGACGGCCCTGATGGCGGTCGTGGAGCTGGGCAGCCAGATGCTGGACGTCGGCTACGAGAAGAACCCGGTGACGGGCGAGATCGGCCTGCGCCCCAAGGCGCTGTTCGTGGACGAGGCGTACGTCGTCACGGCCACGGAGTCGGGCCGCGACCTGATGCGCCGCGCCCTGAAGCAGGGCCGCTCCTACCTGGCCGTGACCGTCCTGATCACCCAGCAGGCCATCGACCTCGTCCAGATCGAGGACTCTGAGGCCCGCAGCGGTGGCGCCAACCAGATCCACACGGTCTTCGCCTTCAAGCAGAAGTCCGCGCAGGAGGCGTCCCTCGTGGCCCCGCTCCTCGGCCGCCCCGAGGACGACCAGAAGGTCATCAACGCCCTGCAGGAACTCCGCACCGGTGTCTGCCTTCAGCGCGACGCCGACAAGCGCGTCGGGACGGTCGCCGTCGACCTGGTCTTCAAGGAGATCCTCGCGGCGACTGACACGAACGGCACGACCCGCCCGGCCCGTCAGGGCATCAACCCGCCGCTGAGCGTCTGGGACTGGACGTTCCTGCAGGAGGCGGAGGAGGACCCGGCGACGGCGCGGGCCGCCACGCCGGAACCGTCTGCCGCATGATGCCTGCCCGAACCACCCGTCACCCCAGGAGGCTATACCTTCATGTTCCGGTCCAAGACCCTCACCCAGAACTGCGATCCCGGCTTCAAGGCGCCTGAGGGTTATCGCACGGAAGACGCATTGGCGAGTGGCTGCGTGCTGACGAACTATCTTCTCGATCCCCTGGACCAGTAACAGGACTGATCCCGTAGGCGGGTCCCACAGCTCGCGCGACCAAGGTGTTCCCTCTCGCCCCCTCCCCGTTAGGACTTCAGATGCCCCCGCGCAACGCGCTGAGCCGCCGCATTCGAAAAGTCGGCGCAGCCGTCCGTGCCGGCCTCTTCCTGGTGCTGGCGCTGATCGCCCTCACCCTGGCCGCGCCGACGTCGGCGTCCGCGGACTTCACCTGCGACTTCACCGGGGACGAGACCTACCACAGGGACTCCCCGGGCAGTAATGGCGAGGCCTTCATACCCACGGTTGCGCAATGGAGCCCGGCCGTCGCGCCGATCGGCGGTCTCCTGAGCGAAGGAAAACCCGCCACCGAAGACTTGGTGAAACCGAAGGACGCGGGCAGCTACACCCTGTACGAACTGAACGGCATGCGGGGTCTCAACTGGTCCATGACCTTCAAGGACAAGGAAGACGCCCAAAAGAACAACGGCGCCTGGTTCAGCGGGGCGGATGACTGTTCGCTCATGGCCTGGGTCAACAACAGCATGGCAAACCTCATCTTCAACGGCACCAAGGTCCTGACTCGGTTCTCCATCTCGATCAAGGAGATGGCCTCCAACCCGAGTCCCTTCGCCGCCCTTTACTCGGGACGGGACAACGCCGTCAAGACGCTCAAGTCCCACGTTCTCGAACCAGCCGTCCCGGTGATGATCGTGCTGGTCGGCTTCTGGGTGTTCGCCAAGTGGCGCAAGGGCGACATGCGCGAGGTCTGGGCAGGGATCTCCTGGACAGGGTTGACCACGATCGCGGTCATAGCCGTTCTGTCCGGCAGCAACTACAACCTCTTCGTGTCAGGCGCCGACAAATGGATCGCGGAGGCCAATTCGACGCTTACTTCGACCGCGCTGTCCAGCGTGTCAGGTACGCCGCAGCCGCCGTGCGATCTGAACGACAGCCGAGGAAATGAGGGTCTTCGGCTCTCCAGTTGCGCGATGTACGACACGCTGGCGTTCCGCCCGTGGGCACTCGGCCAGTTCGGAGAGGCAGGCAACACCTGCATCTTCAGGTTGAAGAGCGACAAATCGACCGCCACGAACGGTTACTGCCCGGAAACGGTCCCGGAAGGGGTCTCGATGGGAGTCCCGAAGCACACCGGTTGTTACTGGGGTACGGAGGACAGCACCCGCTGCGCGGATCTCCGCGTGCGCCAGGCCATCACACAGTCCATAACCGACATCGACACAGAGTCCATAGAGGGCGAAGAGGAAAAGGGCCTCGACCAGTTCTACGACTGGACGCTGATCCGCGGGGACATCGCCAAGGGCACGTACTACCCGGTGCCCTATCCGGACTGGGCAGGCATGAACGCCGCCGACCGAGTCGGCATAGCCTTCTACTCCCTCATCGCCGCCTTCATTGTCGGTTTGATGGTCATCGTCCTCAGCGCGCTGACCCTGCTCTGGCACGCGGTCACGCTGATCCTGATCATCATGCTGCCGCTGGTCGCCACACTCGGTATCCATCCCTCACAGCAGAAGCTGCTCAAGGGCTGGCTGGAGACGTTCATCCACAGCTTCGTGCTGCGGGCGGGCTTCGGAGTGATCCTGACCGTCCTGCTGGTCCTGTACCAGATCATCCTTCCGGCCCAGGTCGCCCTGGGTACGCAGCTGTTGATGCTGGTCCTGGTCACCGCCGCCGTGGTGATGATGCTGAAGAAGCTCCTCGCCGGGAACTTCAGCCCCGAGTTCGCGGGCGGTGCCGGTGACGCGATGGGCATCCGGGAGGCGGCGAGCGCGGGCAGCGACAAGGTGGTCGCCAAGGGGGACAAGGCCATGGTGAACACGGCCAAGGCCGGCGGGCGGGTCGTGGGCAAGACCGCCGCGGGGGCAGCCAACTTGCTCACCGGACGCAAGGGCCGTAAAGCGCTCCAGGAGCAGGGCTGGATCGGCATGTCCCAACGGGAACAGCGCAAGGCCTCGTACGCGGCGTACGAGTCGGGGCAGGAACAGCTCAAGGACAAGGCAAAGGCAGGGCTCCAGCAGGCCCCACCATCGACCTCTTCCTCCCGTGGCGGCCGTGTCAGTGGTTCCAGCGGTCAGGGCGCCTCGCAGACGCCTCAGACTCCGCAGGCACCCCAGAATTCGCAGACCTCACAGCAGACGCAGGACCCGCAACCACAGCCGACCACCCCTCGCCCCCGTACACCGGCCCCCGAGCCGTCACCTGCGCCCCGTCCGTCCACGCCTCCGACACCGGCACCACGGGACCCACGCACCCCTGACGGCCGCGTCTGAACCGCTGTCCTAACCCGCCCCCGCCTCCCCCCTCACGAGGAGCCCCCATGCCCGTCCTGACCGCCGACCGCACCCCCGACCAGTTGGTCGGGGAACTCCAGCGGTTCTTCGGCGTGGACTGGCCCACGGTGTGGGCGGGGGTGCCGGAGGACGCGGCCAAGCGCGCCCATTGGTGCGCGGGCTTTGGCTGGCAGCCTCTATGGTTCGAGGCCGGGCTGCGGGTACGTACGGCGCTGGGCGGCCGCCTGCACCTGGCTTCGGCCGCACTGGGACAGCCGGTGACCCGGGTCGAGCAGGTGCTGTGGGCCGCGCGAGCCGGGGGCACGGACGAAAATCAGCGAGTCACCGAAATGGCTGAGGCCCGCTGGACGGCCTATGTCGACGCTCTGCGCGGTCTCATGGGCGACCCGTACTGGAACGGCATGTGGAACACCCCCGGTTTCCCTGAACTCCCCGGCCGTGGCCCCTGGTACAACCCTGAGTGGCGCATGGCCCACCGGGATCCTCACCGGGTCGCCATGTGGTGGTTCCGTACCCCGGGAGCCCCGGTGATCGAGTTGAAGATGACACTCGGGACGGGCTCACCGACCGAGCCGACACCCGCCGATGCGAGGATCGGGCTCAACTGTCACGCGCCGCAGGACGGGGCAAATCCCGGACCGGCCTGACAGCACCGAGACTCACGCGAGACAGACGCAGGAGCACACATGCCGACGTTCCAGATCGACGAATCGCCGCAGCGCCTGGCCGAAGAACTGGCCGGACTCGAGCACGTGGACTGGCCCGCGATCTGGGCCGGCCCGCCCAACCCGGGCCCGGCCTTGAACGACTGGTGTGCGCTGTTTGGCTGGAAGCCACTGCCCCAGGACCGCGTCCTGGCCGTGCGCACCGCGACGGGCGGCCGACTGAGCCTGACGCCCGTGGCCGAGGGGGGCTGGAGCCCGGTCCAATCTCTCCGCTGGACGACCTGGCATCTCCGGGCCGGTAACTCCAGCGAGAACGATCAAGTGCTGGAGATTGCGGCGGATGCCTGGCCCAGGTACGAAGCCGCCGCCCGAGGAGTTCTTGGTACACCGGAATTCTCCGGCGCCTGGGACTCCCCTACATTTCCCGAGCCACGAGGCACGGACCACTGGCTTCCCTCACGCGAAATGCGCCTGAGCGACCGCGACCCGTACCGACTCGCTGTCTGGAGGGGTACGGGCAGCGAAGATCCGGTCATCGCGCTCCAAGTGCTCAGCGGCGGAGTCACCCCCCGTGGAGTGGGGCTGCGGGCGGTCATGATCAGCGTGGTGTGCTACCCGCAGGAAACACAGTGAGCGTAGAAACCGTCACCCGGACACCCATCCAACGCGCTCTCACCCTCCAGATCGAAGCAGGCGCTCCTCTTCCCAAAGCGAAGGCCAAGCGCATCGCGAACGAGATCCTCGAGTCGGCCGCAGCAGCCGACAAGACCGTCGAGGAATACCTCGTCGACTACGCTAAAGGGCTTGACGTCAAGGCTCTTCGCGAGGGCATGAAGTCGGCCTTCTGGTCCTACGGTATTCCCCACCCGGACCTTCCGTCGGGCAAAGTTCTTAGCAGCCAGCACCTCGCTGCCATCTGGTCCGACATGGAGAACGACAATGAGGCCGACAGCGCCCGCTACCTAGAGGGCACACCGGGCGGAAAGGCTCTGGGCGAACTCCACCTGTGGAACCCCCAGGTGCAAACGAGCCTCGGTTTCCTGGAGGACGAAGGCGAGGCCGCAGCCCGCAAAGCCTGGGGCGCCCTCTCGGAGAACTACGCCAAAGCCACCGACGGCGAGGCAATCGTCTTCGCCGGAGAACTCGCACCGTGGAGCGTCGCCTACGAAACCGAACTGCCCCAACTGCGCAGGACAATCGGCGCCGAGAACATCCACTTCATGTACGACCTCTCCGAGGAGACCCTGAAGGGCCTCCCGCCCGAGAGTCAACAACTCCTGTCCGAGGGACGGGTCCGCTCACACGTCCACTTCTTCGCCCCCAACCCCGAAAACCCACCGCCCGAGAAGTACTGGGAGGCCGGATACCTGGACCTGGAGCACGTCAAATCACTACCCACCCCTGAGCTCCAGCGTGCCGCCATCCTCGAAGTGTGCGAGCGGGTGGCGCTGTTGGATCAGCAGCAGGCCGAAGCCGAAGCCGAGAAGCGCGCCCAGCAGGATCTGGACCTGAGCGCGGAACAGGAAGTCACCGCCCCCGGCATCGAGGAACAACAGCCGACGGCGGTCTCCCTCACCGAGCAGACGCCGACGACACCAGCACCGGAGTCCGCTCCCACCGCCATGGCCAGCACCCACGGCGTCTACCTGCCCGGCGTGGAAGTGAACGCCAAGGTGGCCTCCCAGCCGAGCAAGCCGCTCGAAGCCGCGCCGCAAGCCGTCGCCGGCATGCACTTCCTGCCCGGAGTCACCGTGAAGCCTGTGGCGGCGCCCGCCGCCCCGGCCCCGGTTGAGGCCGCTCCCACGCAGGCCCCTCCTGCACCCGAGCAGGCACACGGCACAGGCATGGGGGAGTGATCGATCCATGAGCCGCACCAAGGACACTCGTACGAGCCCCCCGGCGCCGTCCCGTCTCCGCCGTCTCCTCCACCAGGACAAGACCGACCCCTGGGCCGTACGCATGCTCCCCCGCATCGTCTTCGGTCTGGCCGCCGCCTACACCCTCTTCGCGATCGCCTCGCAGAGTGGCTCCGCGTTCGTCATGGTCTGCGTCCTGCTGCTGCTCGGTGGAGTGGTCTGGCTGCTCCGCCGTCGCACCCAACTCCTCCTGGCCCTCGCGTCGACCATCCTCGCCCTGGCCTTCACCGGCTACTTCTCCGCAGTAGGTGATGCGGCGCGCATGAACACGAGTGCGGCCGTCACCGGGACGGCCGCGTTCGGATACTGGGCCCTCGCGGGGATGGCGTTGCTGGGCGCCTGGATGGTGAAGGAGCACCCTGGCCGACGAGGCGTCACCGTCGTGCTCGGCGATGTGATTCTCGCCATCGCGTCGATCGTCGGCATGTTCGTGCCGGACGCGGGCGTGCCGCTCGGATTCGTTGGTGTGCTCGGGGTGTTGGCGGTGCGCGGGGCGGGCGCAAAGGCTGTGATCGGGCGGGTCAGGCGAGTCCGGCAGGGCATCGGGCGGACGCGGCGGCGCGAAGCCCCTGAAACGGCGGACAGTTGAGGCTTCTGTGAATGATTCGTCGCGTCACTGTTCGTTTCCGGTCAGCGCTTTGCACATGCGTTGCATCAGTTTGACAAGATGCCTTAGAGTCCCCCGCGATCACGGATCACCACGGGGGACAACACACATGCGTATGGCGAGCCATACGACGCTGGCCGCGCTGCCCATACGACCTGCCCGCAAGGCGGTCACCCGGGAAGCCCACATACCGGACGCGGCGCTACCCTGCCGCCGTCGGCCAGACGTCTTCCAGCACCCGCTGCTGGACACCACGGAGAACCCGAACACCTCGATCACCTCGGTCACCTCGGTCACCTCGGTCACCTCGGTCACCTCGCAAGTCGGCCTCTCGCCCGACCAGCACCGTCAGCGTCTCGTCCTGCTCCGCACCGCCCGTGACCTGTGCGCCTCCTGTCCGTTGTGGGCGGAGTGCCTGCAGGACGCCGTCGCGTACGCGGAACCGTACGGGTATACGGCCGCCACCACCCGAGACGACCGGCGTCGGATGCGCCGCGCGCTCGGTATCGGCGACGAGAACGGCGATCTGCCGCCCCACGCCGCGATCCGCTTCGACTCCGGCTCCGTACCCCGGCGGCTGGCCCGGCTCAGGTCCCGCGCCGACGGGGCGATCACACATTCGTCCACCCGCCGGCCGACTGTCCCGGAACTGCCGGAACTCGTGCAGATCCTCGACGCGTTCGACCTCCTCCAGGATCAACTGGCCTACCAGCAGGGGCTGTTGGCAGAGCAATCGCAAGGCGGCGCGCCGACGACGCTGTTGCATTCGCACACCATTCCACAGACATCTCACAGACGGCGCCCCACTGCGGACGGGCCGTCGTACACGACGCCCGAACCGTCGGACGACAGGAGCGAGGAACGCATGGCAGCGGCCGAGGCCGGGCAACGGATCGCCTTCTCGTACGAGGATCCCGCCCTGGCCGTACGGCAGGCCGTGCTCGGCCCGCTGGTGCGCTCCGCCCTGCCCGCGCTCACCAGCCTCGAGCAGCTCCTCGCGATGCTGACGTGCCTGCCCGGCGGCGACACGGCCCACGACTACGGCGTCGATGTCCCGGCCGTACGCGAAGCCGTCGCGTCACTGCTCCCGGACAGCGCCCCCGCCTCGGCGGACGCCGACGACACCCCGGGCCCTCCCCCGCCGCGCCCGCTCACCGGCTCCGTCTCCGTCGAACTCGCCACCACCGACCCGGTGGCCGCGCTGCGCCGCGACTTCCTGGAGCCGCTGCTGCGCGAACTGGCCGCCACCCTCGGGAACGTAGAGAAGGTCGCGACCATGCTGGCGGCCACGTCCGACGAGGCCGACGACGACGCCCGCCTGGAGACGATCCGCACCGCCCTGCGCGAGATCCACGACCACCTCCCGCGATCGGCCGCCCCCACGACCCGCCCGGCGACACACTCCGCGCACGTCGACCACCCCGCCGCGGGGCACGCCCGCCGTACCGCCTCCGCGCCCAGCATCCGCGCCGCCGTAGAGAAGGCCGTGGCTGGCTTCCCCGGCGCCTTCTCCTCCCGCGACGTACTGCGCGCCCTGCCCTCCGGCGTCTACGGCGACCCGGCGAAAACCATCAGCAACGTCCTGTCCACCATGGTCAAGTCAGGCCGCCTGCAACGGCTTTCCCGCGGCACGTACGCTCGCGTCCTGGACGTCGAGGCCATCGACGACACCGTCCTCCCCGAGCGGGGAGAGGCGAAGAGCGCCTGAGCCGGAAGGAAGACCAGACCCCGATGACCGAACCAACCCCGACCCCACCCGCCGCCGCAAACCCCGGCGCGCAGGACGCCCAGGTACACGTCTTCTCCCCCAACGCCGGCCTCATCGACGGCGTCCCCGTCACCGCCCCGCCCTACGGCGACATCCAGGACGTCGTCCTCTCGATCCTCCAGCAACGCGCCCAGCAACTCGGCGCCCCCACTCCGGCCACCATCACCGACAACCGTTACGGCGGCGCCATCCGGCTGCTCATCCATCCGGACGGGACTACGGAGCAGCTGGACTGACAGGGAACCGCGCGGCGACGTTCACTGCGCGTCGCCCGGCGGGCGGCACCCGCCCCGGCCCTGGGCTCGGTATGGGCGGCTGACGGACCGCGCGGTTCAGCTCCGCTTCGGCCCGGTGATCGCCTCGTCGATGACGAAGCCCTTGGCGGGGCCTTCGGGAATGGTCACGTCGGTGCCGTAGGGGACGCGGTGGATGTCCTCCCAGTCGGCCTTGTCGGGGCGGGGCCCGGTGAAGAGGGTGACGGCGCCCTGGCCGTCGTAGTCGTCGATGAGAACGTAGACGGGGATGCCCGCGCGGGCGTACTCGCGGCGCTTCTTGACTCGGTCGCGGTCCTGGTTGCGCTTGCCCGGGGAGACGACTTCGAAGACCGCTCCTACGGCTGACGCATCGACGCCGACGTCGTCCTCGTCCACGTACGGCTCCAGGCCCTCGGGGGCCACGAAGCCGTCCGGGATCCACGCGCTGTGGTCGTGAGTCACCGTCATGGCGTTCCACACGACGTGGGCGCCGTCCTGAGCCTCCCGGAGGAAGTGGCCGAGGGCCTCCCAGAGACGGTTGGCAATCCGTGCGTGCGGAAAGGCTCCGATGGGCCACACCTCGATGGCCCCCTCGATGATCTCCGCACGGTAGCCCTCGGGGAGTTCCATGGCTTGCCACGCCTGCCACAGGACTTGGTCGGGAGTGGGAAAAAGGGGAGTGGTCATTACTCGCTGCTTCCTCTCGATCGAGCTGGTGACACGGCGACCGGCTCACCCCGCGAGCCCCAGCTCGAACCACACCCCCTTCGCGAACCGCCCCGCCCGCCCGTCCGCGACGCCCCACTCGTCCGCCATCTCCGCGACGAGCGCGAGGCCGCGGCCCCAGCAGGCGGCGCCCCCTCCGGCGGGCCGTACGAGCACGGGAGGGTCCGCGCTCTCGTCGAACACGCTCACCCGCAGCCGAGCCGGTGTGAGGCGGACGCGGAGCATGGCCGTGCCCTTGGTGTGTAGGTGGACGTTGGTGACGAGTTCCGAGGTGCACAGGGCGGCGGGCGTGATCAGGTGCTCCCGGTCGTGGGTGGAGAGGACGGCGCGTACGAAGTCCCGGCAGAGGCGGGGAGCGGTCGCGTCGGCCGGGGCGAAGAGGCTGTATTCGTGGGTGAGTTGGGCGGGGCGGTGGGCGGCGTGGCGGGACGGGTACATGCGGGCTCCTATCGGGGAAGAGGGCGAGATCCCGCTGACCAGCGATGGCGTCGCCCGTGTGGGTGCTCTGTCGGCTTATGGGCAGGGGGAGTTGGTTGGATTCGGTGCGTGATCGAACCCACACTCACGGTAGAGATAGAGGTTTACAATTTTCAAGCTAGTCACCGGATCGGTGGACGAACTTCCTCGATGCGGACAGACTTTGGGCGACTGGACGAGGAGTGACCGTGGGATTGCGCACCATCATCAGCGAACGCCAACGGCGACTCGGCTACGAACTCAAACAACTGCGCGAACAAGCCGGGTTCAATGCTGGGGAAGCCGCGGAACGGATCGGAATGGGTCGGGCTCATTTGAGTCAGATCGAGACCGCGAAGACGACGATCCTGACGGAGCGACTCCGGGAGCTGTGCCAGCTGTACGGGTGCAAAGATGAGACCTATATCGAGGCTCTTGTCGCCATGTCCGAGGCGAGCGGGAAGGGCTGGTGGACCGCCTACAAGAAGCCCATGGAGCAGGGGCCGCTGAACCTGGCGGAGCTGGAAGCGGGCGCCGTATCGCTGCGGATGCACCAATCACTTCTCATCCCCGGGCTGTTCCAGACCGCCGACTACGCCCAGGCTCTCTTCACCAGCCCGGAGTTGGGCTTCGAGAACATCGAGGACACGCTCAAGTTCCGTATGGTGCGGCAGCACATCCTGACCGGCGAGAGTCCACCGTCCGTACACGCCGTGATCCACGAATCCGCCCTGCGCATGCGCTTCGGCGGCACTCAGGTGCTGCGCGGCCAGTTGCTCCAGCTCATCGAACTGTCCCGCCTCCCCAACGTGACCATCCAGATTTACCCGTTCACCTCTCAGGCCCACGCGGCCCTCACCGGGAACTTCGTGCACCTCATCCCTGCCGTCCCCGAACTGGGCACTGTGGTGCTCGAATACCCCTCCGGTTTCCAATACTTGGGCGATCGAGACAGCCTGGCCCAGTATGGGGCGCTGTTCGACGGACTCACCAAGTACGCCCTCGCCCCCGTCGACGTATCGTTGGCCCCGGAAGCACACTCCGTGAAGGACTCGCTGGCCCTCATCCAGCATGTGCTGTACACCCTCTGAGGAGCTCCGGATGCCTGAACTCACCTGGCAGAAGTCAACGTTCAGCGGCGGCCCGCAGGGCGAGTGCCTCTACCTCGCCACCACCCCCGACGGAACCATCCGCCTCCGCGAGAGCGACACCCCGGACACCATCCTCGGGACCGACACACGCGGCTTGGCGCGGCTCCTGCTGCACATCAAGAGCCGAACTTCTCCCTCGGAAGCAGGGCCAGCGGCATCCAGCTGAAACCGATGGCGAAGACGCCGACGAGCGTGGTGAGTTGCTCGGGCAGCAGCCGGCCCAGCTGGGAGACGAGGACGGCCAAGACCACCACGTAGACGTCGAAGGCCAGTAGGGCGGCCACGTTCCGCGCGGCCTTGCCGGGGCGGACTCTCGGTTTGGTCTCGGTGCCGTGAACCATGCCGATCAGGAGCGCGGGCACGAACCCTCCGGTGACGGCGCCGAAGGCGATGCCGCCGATCACCACGGCGCCGCGCCCGTCGTCGGGCACCACGGAGGACAGGAACGCCCTGTCAGCCAGCTCCAGAAGCAGGGCCACGCCCCCGAAACCCCCGAGGATCGTGGTCGTCAGCACTAGGACCAGCCCCGCCCCGAACGCGACGTTCCCGACCACCGACCGCCGTAGCCGTAGCCGTAGCCGTATGGACACGACCCTCCCCTTCCGTTGTCGAGGGATTGGCAGTTCCGTCCCACTCCAGACCCCCGCAGCCCCCGGTCAGCGGCCCCGGAGCCGAGACAAATCTGCCAATCACTGCCATACGGCCGCACGGAGGCGCAGCCTCACCACCAACCCCCACAGAACCGTCCCTTATCCTCCCCGCTACGCGCACAGCTTCCCCAGCAGCCCCACCTGCGCTGTAGCGCCCCACTCCCCCATGCCGACACCGTTCGTTTCCGTTCGTTTCCGTCGTCCCCATGGGCCGAAAGGGCTGCCAGTGATGACCGAGGGCATGACCGAAGTGATGACCGAGGGTTCTCCTCCGAGACAGAGCGCGAGCGCACGCGCGCGGCACCGGCGCAGGCACGGCCGCGGTCGGGTGCGTACGACCGCCGTCGCCACCGCGATCGGCGCCGCCACCGGCGGCGTCTACGCGCTGACCGCCGAAGCCGCCGTGACCTGCACTTCTCCCACCTTCAAGCGGCAGCTCTTCGCCAACACCACCTTCTCCGGTACGCCGAAGAAGACGGACTGCGACGCCAAGATCAGCGAGAACTGGGGGACGGGCGCCCCCGCCTCCGGACTCCCCAAGGACAACTTCGGCGTCCGCTGGACCCTCACCCGGGACTTCGGTTCCGGCGGGCCCTTCACCTTCACCGCCACCGCTCGCGACGGCATCCGCGTCTACGTCGACGGCGTACGCAAGGTGAACGTCTGGAAAAACGTTTCGACGACGCAGCGCAGGACCGTCAACCTCACCATCCCCTCCGGCAAGCACACCCTCCGCATCGACTACGTCAACTGGACCGGCGCCGCCAACGTCTCCTTCGCCTACGCCCCCCGCACCTCCGCGACCGTCGACAAGACCGCACCCCTCCCGACCACGGGGCAGACGGTCGCGTACGACGCGGGCACCGGTCGCGCCAAGCTCACCTGGGCCGCCAACAAGGAGATGGACTTCGCCGGTTACCGCGTCTACCGGCGCCTCAAGGGCACCGACTTCGGCTCCACTCCCCTCGCCACGACCACCTCCACCTCGTACACCGACACCTCCCTCCCCAAGACCGGCGAGACGTACGAATACCAGGTCCGCGCCTTCGACAAGGCCGGCAACACCTCCACCGGCTCGGCCACCAAGCCCGTCACCACCGTCGACAAGACCCCCGCCGCCCTCCCCTACGACCTCGCCGTCACCGACGCCGCCGAGGGAAACCGGCTGACCTGGCAGGGAGTTGAGGAGGCGGAGAGTCACCTCGTCTACCGGGCGACCGCCGTCGACGGGGCCTACGCCAAGATCGGCTCCTCGACCGGGACTTCGTTCTACGACGACACCGCCGCCGAGAAGTCGACGTACCACTACGCCCTCGCCTCCGTGGACGCCGCGGGCAACGTCTCCGAGCGCACCGCCCCCGTCTCCTCCACCCGCGCCGACCGCACCGACCCGGCCGCGCCCACCGGGCTGACCGCCGAGGCACCGCCGACGGCAACCAGCTGAACTGGGCGGCCAACACGGACGACACCACCGCGTACCAGGTATGGGTGAAGCGCCCGGGGGACACCGGCTTCACCTACCTCGACACCGCCACCGGCGCCACCACCTACCTGGACACCGCCGCCGACCCCGGCACCGAGTCCGCCTACCTGCTCCGCGCCGTCGACGACGCGGGCAACGTCTCCGCCGACTCCGCCACTGTCACCGCGACCCGGCCGCACAAGGTCGCCCCCGTGCCCGGTGCCGACGCGGTCGTCGACCCGGACGGCGACGGGGACTTCACCAGCGTGCAGGCCGCGCTGACCGCGCTGGGAGCGGGCACGGCCGCACCGCGAGTCGTCCCTCCCCGCCGCCATCAAGGCGGCGCCCTACCGGAACTGGACCTCCGGCACCACGACGTACTCCTGGAAGGACTCCTTCTTCCGCGAGTACGCCAACACCGGCGCCGGCTCCGCCGCCTCGGCCACCGAGGACCGTCCCCAGCTCTCACCGCCGAGGAGGCCGCCTCGTACGAGAAGGCCGACTATCTGGGCGACTGGACGCCTGACCTGGGCTGACCCGTACAACCAAACAGCTCCCTCGTATGTCTGATCGGCACCGGCGGTGTCCCCCGCCGGTGCCGATCGGCATCACGCGCCGATCGGCATCACGCACTGAAGGACCCTGAAGGACTTCATGACCTCAGCCAGACGTACGACGGTGACCGCAGCCACCGCCGTCGTACTCGCCACCGCCGCCGGTCTGCTGACCGCCACCGCCACGACGGCGAACGCGGCCGTCACCTGTACCTCCCCCGTCTTCAAGCGGCAGTTCTACGCCAACACCACCTTCTCCGGTACCCCGAAGAAGACCGACTGCGACAGCGCGATCAACCAGAACTGGGGCACGGGAGCCCCCGCCACCGGCCTGCCGAAGAACTACTTCGGCGTCCGCTGGACCGTGACCCGCGACTTCGGCTCCGGCGGCCCCTTCACCTTCACCGCCGCCGCCCAGGACGGCATCCGCGTCTACGTCGACGGCGTCCGCAAGATCAGCCTCTGGAAGAACGTCTCCACCACCCAGAAGAAGACGCTCAACCTCACCATCCCCTCCGGCAAGCACACCCTCCGCATCGACTTCGTCAACTGGACCGGCGCCGCCAACGTCTCCTTCGCCTACGCCCCCCGCACCTCCGCGACCGTCGACACGGTCGCCCCGCTGACGCCGGCGGGCCTCGCGGTGGCGTACGACAAGACCACCGGCAAGGCCGCGCTGAGCTGGGCGAAGAACAAGGAGATGGACCTCCGCGGCTACCGCGTGTACCGCCGTGCGGGGGGCGCTTCCTTCGCCGAGCCGCTGATGACGACCACGGGAACGTCGTACACGGACGCCACCCTCCCGGTCACCGGCGCGACCTACCACTACGAGCTGCGCGCCCTCGACCAGGCCGGGAACGAGTCGAAGGGCACCGCCGACAAGGCCGTCACCACCGTCGACCGGGTCGCGCCCGCGGTCCCGCAGGGCGTGGACGTCACCGACGCCTCCGAGGCGGGCGGGGTCCGCGTCGGCTGGTCGGCGGTCGCGGGAGCGTCGTCGTACCGGGTCCACCGGGCGGCGAGCGCGAGTGGCCCCTACGCCCAGATCGGCACCACGGACCAGCTCTCCTACCGGGACGCCACCGCCGAGGTGGGCGTCACCTACCACTACCGGGTGACCGCCGTCGACGCGGCGGGCAACGAGTCCACGCCCTCCGCCTCCGTCAGCGGGACGCGCCGGGACGACACCCCGCCCTCCCCCGTCACGGGGCTGACGGCCACGCCGACCGAGTACGGCTTCGCGCTGAACTGGGACGCCAACCCGACGCCCGACCTGGCCCGTTACGTCGTCTACGGCGGCGAACTCGTCGGCGACGAGGAGGAGGAGGGGATGTGCTACGCGGGCGAGGTGGAGTGGCTGTCGGCCGGCACCACCTCGTACGAGTACCAGACCGTCCCGGACGGTGAGGAGCGCTGCTTCTTCATCGACGCCGTCGACGACGACTGGAACTCCCACTACAAGTGGACCCGTTCGCCGAACGTCGTGGTCGCGACCGAGCTGGACCCGCTGAGCGAGCCGACTTCCGAGGCTTCCAACTGACCACAGGGGCCCGGGGGTTCACATGAACCCCCGGGCCCCTGCCCATACTTGACGAACCGTCAGCCAAAACCGGGTCAGTCAGTCAGTCCGACTGCCGCCCCTTCGGCCGCCACACCACCAACGCGCTGCTCTGCTGCATTTCCTGATACGGCACCAGGTCGCGCCGGTACGACGCGTGCACCGCGGCCTCGCGCTGCCGCATCGCCGCGGCGGCGCCGTCGAGGGCGGCCTCCATCTCGGCGACCCTCGCCTGGAGGGCGGCGACCTGGTTCTCCAGCTCGATGATGCGCTTGATGCCGGCCAGGTTGATGCCCTCGTCCTGCGACAACTGCTGGACGGTGCGCAGCAGTTCGATGTCGCGGGCCGAGTAGCGGCGGCCGCGGCCCGCGGTGCGGTCCGGGGAGACCAGGCCGAGGCGGTCGTACTGACGCAGGGTCTGCGGGTGCAGACCGGAAAGCTGGGCGGCCACCGAGATGACGTACACCGGTGTCTCTTCCGTCAGCTCGTACGGGTTTCTACGGCGGCCGTCCATCACACTCATGCTCCCTTCGCGGCCTGGAACAGCTCCGCCCGCGGGTCCTCGCGCGCGGTCGCCTCGCGATACGCCTCCAGTGCGTCACGAGCCTTCCCCGACAGGTCCTTCGGGACACTCACCTCGACCGTGATCAGCAGATCGCCGCGGGTGCCGTCCTTGCGGAAGGCGCCCTTGCCGCGGGCCCGCATCGTACGGCCGTTGGGGGTGCCCGGGGGCAGTTTCAGGGTGACCGGCGGGCCGCCCAGGGTCGGGACCCTGACCTCGCCGCCGAGCGCCGCCTCGGGATACGTCACCGGCACGGTCACCGTGAGGTTGTCGTCCTTGCGGCCGAACACCGGGTGCGGGTCGACGTGCACGACCACATACAGGTCGCCCGCCGGGCCGCCCCGCTCACCGGGCGCGCCCTTGCCGCGCAGCCGGATCCGCTGGCCGTCGGAGACGCCCGCCGGGATCCGGACCTGCATGGTGCGGGACGACTTGGCGCGGCCCGAGCCCTTGCAGATGTCGCAGGGGTCCTCGGCGATGAGGCCCCGGCCCTTGCAGTCCGGGCACGGGTCGGTGAGGGAGAAGCCGCCGCCGGAGCCCCGCGCGACCTGGCCGGTGCCGACGCACGTCGGGCACACCCGGGGGGTGCCGTTGGCGTCGCCGGTGCCCGAACAGGCCCTGCAGGGCGACTGCGAGGACATCCGCAGGGGTACGGTCGCGCCCTCGATGGCCTCGGTGAAGCTCAGCGTGACCTCGGACTCGATGTCCTGGCCGCGCCGGGGCTGCACCCGCGTGGTGCCGGAGCTGCCCCGGTTGAACAGGCCGCCGAAGACATCGCCGATGCCGCCGCCGAAGCCGCCCGCTCCCTGGCCGCCGCCCTGGGGGCCGCCGCCGAAGAGGTCGCCCAGGTCGAAGTTGAACGAGCCGCCGCCGGCGCCGGGTCCGGGACGGAAGCCGCCGTTACCGAAGAGGGAGCGGGCCTCGTCGTACTCCTTGCGCTTCTTGGGGTCGCCGAGTATGTCGTTCGCCTCGGAGATCTCCTTGAAGCGCTCCTCCGCCTTGGCGTTGCCCTTGTTGGCGTCCGGGTGGTACTCGCGGGCGAGCTTGCGGTACGCCTTCTTGATTTCGGCCTCGGTGGCGTCCTTGGGGACGCCGAGGACCTTGTAGTAGTCCTTCTCGATGAAGTCCTTGGTACTCATCCTCGACGTCCCTCCTTCCACCTTTTCCACTCACCGTGCACGTCACCATGTACGCCGTCGGCGTCAGCCCTCGTCCGGGCCACCGCTCTCCTTGTCGTCGGCCGTCTCGGTCTCTTCACCCTTGACGGTCTGCGCGCCGGGCTGCGGCTCGGCCACGGCCACCCGCGCCGGGCGGATGGTGCGCTCGCCGATGCGATACCCCGGCTGAAGAATCGCCACGCACGTCGTCTCGGTGACGTCGGGCGCGTAACTGTGCATCAGGGCCTCGTGGATCGTCGGGTCGAAGGGCTCGCCCTCCTTGCCGAACTGCATGAGTCCCATCTTCGCCGCGACGGTCTCAAGGGACTCCGCGACTGACTTGAATCCGCCGACGAGTTCGCCGTGTTCCCGTGCGCGGCCGATGTCGTCGAGTACGGGCAGGAGCTCGGTCAGGAGGTTCGCGATGGCGATCTCCTTGACCTGGATCCGGTCGCGCTCGACCCGACGCCGGTAGTTCTGGTACTCGGCCTGGAGCCGCTGGAGGTCCGCCGTGCGCTCACCGAGCGCCGTACGCACCTGGTCCAGCTGCGCCGTGAGGCCGGCCACCTGGGCCGCTGCCCCCGCGTCCCCGGCCGGGGCCGCCCCCTCCTGGGGGGCGGCCTTCGGCTCAGCGTCCTCGGAGCCGGAGGGGACGTCGGGCTGCTGCGGCTGAGCCGACTGCGGCTGCTGCTCGTCGAAGCCCGGGGTCTCCTCCGTCACGCGGCACCGTCCTTACGGTCCTCGTCGACGATCTCGGCGTCGACGACGTCGTCGTCGGCCTTGGCCCCACCGGCGGTGGCACCCTCCGGCCCGCCCGCGGCCTGCGCGGCCTGGGCGTCCGCGTACAGCGCCTGGCCGAGCTTCTGCGAGACGGCGGCGACCTTCTCGGTGGCGGTGCGGATCTCGGCGGTGTCCTCGCCCTTGAGCGCGGCCTTCAGCTCCTCGACGGAGGCCTCGACCTCGGTCTTGATGTCGCCCGGGACCTTGTCCTCGTTGTCCTTGAGGAACTTCTCCGTCTGGTAGACGAGCTGCTCGCCCTGGTTACGGCTCTCGGCGGCCTCGCGACGCTTCTGGTCCTCCTCCGCGTACTGCTCGGCCTCCTGGCGCATGCGGTCGACCTCGTCCTTCGGCAGCGAGGAGCCGCCGGTGACGGTCATCTTCTGCTCCTTGCCCGTGCCCAGGTCCTTGGCGGTCACGTGCATGATGCCGTTGGCGTCGATGTCGAAGGACACCTCGATCTGCGGGACGCCGCGGGGCGCCGGCGGCAGACCGGTCAGCTCGAACATCCCGAGCTTCTTGTTGTACGCCGCGATCTCGCGCTCGCCCTGGTAGACCTGGATCTGCACGGACGGCTGGTTGTCCTCGGCGGTGGTGAAGATCTCGGACCGCTTGGTCGGGATCGTCGTGTTCCGCTCGATGAGCTTGGTCATGATGCCGCCCTTGGTCTCGATACCGAGGGACAGCGGGGTGACGTCGAGGAGGAGAACGTCCTTGACCTCGCCCTTCAGGACACCGGCCTGGAGGGACGCGCCGATGGCGACGACCTCGTCCGGGTTCACACCCTTGTTGGCCTCCTTGCCGCCGGTCAGCTCCTTGACGAGCTCGGCGACGGCCGGCATACGGGTGGAGCCACCGACGAGAACGACGTGGTCGATCTCGGAGAGGGCGATCCCGGCGTCCTTGATGACGTTGTGGAACGGCGTCTTGCAGCGCTCCAGAAGGTCGGCGGTCAGCTGCTGGAACTGCGCCCGGGTGAGCTTCTCGTCCAGGTGAAGCGGACCCTCGGCGGAGGCGGTGATGTAGGGCAGGTTGATCGAGGTCTCGGTGGAGCTCGAGAGCTCGATCTTGGCCTTCTCGGCGGCCTCGCGGAGCCGCTGGAGCGCCATCTTGTCCTTGGCGAGGTCCACACCGTGCCCGGCGCGGAACTGCTGCACCAGGTAGTCGACGACGCGCTGGTCCCAGTCGTCACCACCGAGGTGGTTGTCACCGTTGGTGGCCTTGACCTCGACGACACCGTCGCCGATCTCCAGGAGGGACACGTCGAAGGTGCCGCCACCGAGGTCGAAGACGAGGATCGTCTGGTCGTCCTTGTCGAGGCCGTAGGCGAGGGCGGCGGCGGTCGGCTCGTTGACGATACGCAGCACGTTGAGACCGGCGATCTCACCGGCTTCCTTCGTCGCCTGACGCTCGGAGTCGTTGAAGTACGCCGGAACGGTGATGACCGCGTCCGTGACCTTCTCACCGAGGTACGCCTCAGCATCCCGCTTCAGCTTCTGCAGGATGAAGGCGGACATCTGCTGCGGGTTGAACGGCTTCCCGTCCAGCTCGACCTTCCAGTCGGTACCCATGTGACGCTTGACAGACCGGATCGTCCGGTCCACGTTGGTGACCGCCTGGCGCTTCGCGACCTCGCCGACCAGCACTTCACCGTTCTTCGCGAAGGCGACGACGGACGGCGTGGTCCTGGCACCCTCGGCGTTGGTGATGACGGTGGGCTCGCCGCCCTCCAGAACGCTGACGACGGAGTTAGTCGTGCCCAGGTCGATGCCGACCGCACGTGCCATTTCAATTCCTCCAGCAATGACTTGAGTGGAACGGACTCAAGTGTGCATGACGCCTCCCGCTGGGTCAACAGAGCTGAGCCGAGGGGGCTCAACTCTTATGTTTTGCTTATACGCAAGGTGGGTTTGACCTGGGGTTTTGTGCGAGCCCGGTCACCGTCAGGCCGTAGCGGAGCTTCTCCTTCGCGTGGGCGCCGAGGCGGTCGTAGAAGCGGACGGCGCCCTCGTTCCAGGCGGGGGTCTGTCATTGGACCTCGTCCAGGCCGAGGGCGCGGGCCTCGGCCACCACCGCCTCCATGAGCAGCGCGCCGAGGCCCGAGCCCCGGCTGTCGGCCCACAGGAAGAGGCAGTCCATGTGGAGGTACTCGCGGCCCTGCCAGGTGGAGAGTTCGGGGGCGCAGCTGGCGTAGCCGACGACCTCGCCGTCGGGGAGCTCGGCGACCAGGCAGCGCAGCCGGGGTTCCGGGGTGTCGAAGAGGAGCGAGGCGCTCGGCGATCCGGGGCAGGTCGGCGGGGCGGGCGGGGCGTACGCGTGGGGCGGGGGTCACCGGAGGGTGCCCTCCAGGGTGTCGTCCTGCCAGGCCCTCAGGCGGTCGGCGATCGTCGCTCCGCCGTCGAGGACGTGGCGGGAGTAGGCGTCGCGCTCGTGGCTGAGGACGGCGGCCTCCCAGACGCAGGGGGCGAGGCCGGTGCGGCCCGGGCGGAGTTCGTCGAGTCGCCCCACCGGGCCGGTGAAGATCGCCAGATCGGCCATGAGCCCCTCGATCCACGTGTGGACGAGGACGTAGTCGCCGTCCCCTCCCGCGTGCACGATCAGTACGGCGAGTCCCAGCGACCCGCGCGTACGGCCGAGTGCGAGGTGCGCCTCGGCGATCCTCAGGGCGGCGTCCGCGTCCTGCTCCGTCACGGTTCGGCCCGGCGCCTCCAGGGCGTACGCCTTGACCACGTGACCGGCGGCCTCATGGGTGCCCAGGGGGCGTACGGGGCGATCGTGGTGCTCGTCCGACAGGGCGAGCAGCGCCTTCGTGTCCACCGCCGCGGGAAGCTCGTGATCGTGATCATTCATGCGGCCCATGATGGACGCCACACGCTAGCGGCACCACGAGGTTGTCCGATACTCGGTCGCCGGCGCCGGCGGCCGGGCCCTAGTGTCCTCGCCTGTGACTGACCCCGTGTCCTCGCCTGTGACCGACCCCTCCTCCCACCTGCGCGCGACAGCGGACGCCTACGACGCCGTCGCCGTCCGCTACGCCGGGCTCCCCCGCGACGACCTCGACCGTCTTCCGCTGGACCGCGCGGTACTCGCCGCGTTCGCCGAGGCCGCGAGAGCCACCAGTCCCGGACCCGTGGCCGAGCTGGGGTGCGGGCCGGGACGGGTGACCGCGCATCTGCGGGATCTGGGGCTGAAGGACGTCTTCGGTGTCGATCTGTCGCCGGTGATGATCGGTCTCGCCCGCGAGGCGTACCCGGAGCTGCGGTTCGAGGTCGGTTCCATGGACGCCCTCGACCTGGCCGACGGCGAACTGAACGGCATCGTGTGCTGGTATTCGGTCATCCACGCCCCACCGCGGGTCCTGCCCTCGTACTTCGCCGAGTTCCGGCGGGTCATCGCGCCCGGCGGCCACCTCCTGCTTGCCTTCTTCGAGTCGGAGGGCGACCCGGTCGGGCCGTTCGACCACAAGGCGTGTACGGCCTACCGCTGGCCGATCGACGCCCTCGCGGAGCTGGCCGGCGACGCAGGGTTCACCGAGGTCGGCCGGATGCTGCGTGAGCCGGACGAGGGAGCGGGGGAGCGCTTCCGCCGGGGGCATCTCCTGATGCGTATGCCCACCTAATACGCCCGGCGTTTGAGAGCCAGGCCGTCAGGCACACGCCCAGTCGGCATCGTGGACGGCCCACGCGGCCGGGACATCGTCCGGGCCGCGCCCCCGACCCCGTACACCGGCACCCTCAGCAGCCCCACCACCACGACCACCGCGGCCCCCACCACCCACCACACCCCACTCGCCTTCATCCACAGCATGTGGACGGCCACCCCGACGGCCACCGAGGCGACCGCGCACACCCCCAGTACGACCACCACCCCCACCGGCGTGAGCCCCAACCGCCGCAGCCGGTGGGTGAGATGGTCGGGTCCGCTGCGCCACAGCTCGCGCCCGGCCAGCCGCCGTGACACCAGCACCAGCACCGCGTCGGCGGTCACCAGCGCGGTCAGCGCGAAGGGCACCGCGACGCCGACCCCGTGCTGCGCGGCGTACGCGTACACCCGTACGGCGCCGCCCGCGAGCAGGAACCCCACGAACAGCGCCCCGCACTCCCCGAGAACGATGCGCGCCGGCGGCCAGTTCTGCATCAGGAACCCGGTGAGCCCGGCGGCCAGCACGCTCAGCAGCGCGGCGAGACCGTCGACGACCTCGGCGGCGGCGCACGCGCTGAGCGCGAAGGCGGTGACGACGCCGATGACCCCGAGGACGCCGTCGGAGCGGCCGAGCCCCTTGAAGCCGTGCACGACGAACGCGACCCACACCACGCCCAGCACCCCGCCGAGGACCCCGAGATCCTCGTACGGCATGACGTACGCGGCGGCCGCGACCAACCCCACGGCCCGCACCACGAACGGCAGCCGCCACAGATCCCCGACCAGCCCGAGCCCGGCCACCGCCGCCCCGGCGACGAGCAGCCGCCCGCCCTCCTCCCCCAGCGGCGCGACCCCGGTCCGCTCCCCCGCCCAGGCCACGGCCCCCACGGCACCGACCAGCGCCACACCCCCGAGCAACGGCACCGGCCGCGCCCGCCGCCGCTCGACGAACCCGAACCGCAGCGAGGGCGCCCGTACGACCGCCGCGAGCACGGCGGTGAGCAGCAGGGCGGAGGCGGAGGCGAGGATCCCGTACAGCACGGATGGAGGATATTCCGTTATGCCATGATTTCAGGTGAATAACACGATCGGCTTTACGGAGCCCCTCGCGCGACAACGCACACGATCACGCCGCGATTACTCAGGCAACCCTCAGCGACACAGATCACCGCCCTCCTGGCTACAGTGCGGCAAAAGAAGTGGGTAGTCTCAGACGGACTGCATAAGTTACCGCTTAGTAATGAGAAGTCGTCGCCTTCGAGGGAGACTCGAAGACGCACCCCTCGCAGGCCCGAGGAGCCCCCAATGCAACTCGCCGCGATCATCGTGTCGCTGGTTCTGACCGTGGTCGGCGTCGCGCTGCTCGCACGCGCCATCGGTCAGTTCTTCCGGTACTTCAAACTGGGCCAGCCGGTCCCGGCCGGCAGCCGTACCGACAACCCCTACCAGCGCAGCGTCACGCTGGTGCGGGAGTTCCTCGGTCATACGCGCATGAACCGGTGGGGCATCGTGGGCATCGCCCACTGGTTCGTCGCCGTCGGCTTCCTCACTCTGCCGCCGACCCTCGCGCAGGCCTTCGGTCAGCTCTTCGAGGCCGACTGGACGCTGCCGGTCATCGGCGGCTTCCTGCCGTTCGAGCTGTACATCGAGTTCATCGGCGTGATGACGATCCTGGGCATCGCCGTGCTCATGGTCATCCGCCTGCTGAGCCTGCCGTCGCGGGCGGGCCGCAAGTCCCGGTTCGCGGGCTCCAAGTCCGGTCAGGCGTACTTCGTCGAGTACGTCATCCTCACCATCGGTCTCGCGATCTACGTGCTGCGCGGCCTTGAGGGCGCGATCCACCACGTCGAGCACTACGAGGCCGCGTACTTCGCCTCGTACCCGCTGGTCCTGGCCTTCAAGGGGCTGAGCGTCCCGACGCTGCAGACGCTGGTCTACTTCACCGCGATGGTGAAGATCAGCACGTCGTTCATCTGGATGATCGTCGTCTCGCTCAACACCAACATGGGTGTCGCCTGGCACCGCTTCCTCGGCTTCCCGAACATCTGGTTCAAGCGGAACGCCGACGGTGCCACCGCCCTGGGTGCCCTGCAGCCGATGACGTCCGGCGGCAAGCCGATCGACTTCACCGACCCCGGTGACGACGACGTCTTCGGTGTCTCCCAGGTCGAGCAGTTCTCCTGGAAGGGCCTGCTGGACTTCTCCACCTGCACCGAGTGCGGCCGCTGCCAGTCGCAGTGCCCCGCCTGGAACACCGGCAAGCCGCTCTCCCCCAAGCTGCTGATCATGTCGCTGCGCGACCACGCGCACGCCAAGGCGCCGTACCTGCTGGCCGGCGGCGGCAAGGACATGGAGGGCAACGAGAAGGCGACGCCCGAGCAGCTGAAGGACGTCCCGGCGGCCGCCCTCGCGGAGGCCGAGCGTCCGCTGATCGGCACCGTCGAGGCTGTATCTGACAGCGGCTTCGCCGCGGGCGGCGTCATCGACCCGGACGTCCTGTGGTCCTGCACCACCTGCGGCGCCTGCGTCGAGCAGTGCCCGGTCGACATCGAGCACATCGACCACATCGTCGACATGCGCCGCTACCAGGTGATGATCGAGTCCGCGTTCCCGTCCGAGGCGGGCACGATGCTCAAGAACCTGGAGAAGAAGGGCAACCCCTGGGGCCTGGCCAAGAAGCAGCGCCTGGAATGGCTGAAGGAGGTCGACTTCGAGGTCCCGGTCGTCGGCAAGGACATCGAGGACCTGTCGGAGGTCGAGTACCTGTACTGGGTCGGCTGCGCGGGCGCGTTGGAAGACCGCGCGAAGAAAACCACGAAGGCCTTCGCCGAGCTGCTGCACATGGCGGGCGTCAAGTTCGCGATCATGGGCGGCGACGAGAAGTGCACCGGTGACTCCGCCCGCCGTCTCGGCAACGAGCCCCTCTTCCAGGAGCTCGGCATGGAGAACGTCATGGCCCTGAACATGGCGTTCGGCGAGGAGATGGACGACGACGGCAAGGTGACCGAGGAGTCCCGCAAGCCGAAGTCGGCGAAGAAGATCGTCGCCACCTGCCCGCACTGCCTCAACACCCTCGGCAACGAGTACCCGCAGCTCGGCGGCGACTACGAGGTCATCCACCACACCCAGCTGCTCCAGCACCTGATCGACGAGGGCAAGCTGATCCCCGTCACCCCGGTCGAAGGCCTCATCACCTACCACGACCCCTGCTACCTGGGCCGCCACAACAAGATCTACACGCCCCCGCGCGAGATCATGACCGCCGTCCCCGGCCTGCGCCAGCAGGAGATGCACCGCCACAAGGAACGCGGCTTCTGCTGCGGCGCCGGTGGCGCGCGCATGTGGATGGAGGAGCGGATCGGCAAGCGCATCAACAACGAGCGCGTCGACGAGGCCCTGTCGCTCAACCCGGACATCGTCTCCACCGCCTGCCCGTTCTGCCTGGTCATGCTGACCGACTCGGTCAACGGCAAGAAGAACGACGGCAAGGCCAAGGAGTCCATCCAGGTCGTCGACGTCGCCCAGCTCCTCCTGGAGTCCGTCAAGACCCCGGTCCCCGACGAGGACGAGCCCCCGGCGGGCACGGCCGAGACGGAGAACGAGCCGGAGCCGCAGCCGGTGAAGTAGACCGCCGCCGGTCCAGCGACACGCCGCCGACGCCCCCTGCCCCATCCGGGCCGGGGGCGTCGGCGTTTCGACTCACTTGAGCGGCCCGGCTCGCTCATCCGCCGTCGGGACCGCCGAAGAGGCCGCCATTTTCGCCGTTGCCGTTGCCTCCCCCGCTGCCGGTGTCGGTGGGTTCGGGGGTTTCTGTCGGCTGTTCAAACAAGTCGCTCTCGCTCGGCGTGGCGGACCGCGCGCCGTCTCGGCCCTCGTTCTCCGTGCCACCGACCGAGCCGCTGGAGGCTGTGGACACGGATCGGCTGGGCGGCGGCGTCTTCGATGGTGTGACGGCCACTTCTTGTTCCGGCGATTGCAGGACGAAGCTCGTCATCGCCCGCTCCTTCAGCACGTGCGCCTCCGCCAGGTAGGTACCGGCGGAGGCGGAGCCGTCCCGATCGCAGCCCTTGGTGTTGGACCCGCGGTCCCAGTGGAAGTCGACGGTGACCGGCTTGTCGCGGGCAAGCTGTACCCAGCGCTGCCCGTCATGGCCGGACGCGCAGGCGGATGACCTCCACGTCTCCCCGAAATCCCCGGTTTGCGTCACCACGAGGTGGGCATCGGCGCGGCTGAGGTTGATCCGGCAAGGCACCCGGCCGGCGGCATCGGTGTCCGCGCTCACCGACAGCTTCAGGTGCGGTTCGCCGTCGGTGTAACTGTTGCGAACCGAGGTCAGCCGTACGCTGATGTCGGCGCCGGTGCAGGCCCTCAGTCCCATGATCGCCGCCGTATTGACCGGCTGGTTGCCGATGTCGGCCACTTCATCGGCGGCCGGCCTGTCGGGCAGCGCGGTGCTGCGGGACGGTGAGGCCGACGAAGCACTCGGAGAGGCCCGATGGCCTGCCGGACTCTCGGAGTCCCCGGGAACCAACAACAAGGTCAGCCCCAGGCCGACCCCGGCGCCCACGACCGCCGCCAACAGCGCCCGCCACGGCGCACCCTTCGGTACGGTCTCCCCGCCCCCGGCGGCACCGTCGGGTCCTTCGCGTCCGTTCCTCAACTCCTCGGCGATCTCTCCCAAGCCGAGGTCACGCAGCCTGCGCATCATCCGGTCCACCACCCAGGGCCGGTTGTGCTCGGCAACCCAGATGCCCAGATGCCTGATCCGGTGTCGCCGCCCCGCATCATGCAGCGCCTGTACGACGCGCGCCACCACGACGTCCGAGTCCTGACGTGAGAACAGCCCCAGGAACACTTCCTCCATGTGCGCCACCGCGCCGGGCGGGGTTTCCAGCAGGCTCAGAAACTCGCACAACGACGCGGGGGACAGCTCACGCCCTGCTCGCCTCAGCCGTTCCGGGGCCATTCCACGGCGCAGGGGATGGCGTGCGTTGCCCAGCGAGGACCACTCCTCCCAGACCCGCACCGCGTCAGCGGCCCGCCCTTGTTCCCGCCACGCCTGCGCCTGTCCGACCCGCTCGGCCCGCAGCTGCCACAGGCGGGTCACGGCGGCTTCCGTGAACGCCGAATCCCGGAGGACTTCCACGAAGTCAAATCGGTTCGCCACACACACCAGTCCCGCCTGGACATCGAACCCCTCGACGGGAGCCAGCGCCGCGCACAGGCGCCCGACATCCGGTCCCGGAAGTTCGGTGAAGAGCTCCCGGACCCGCGCGTCGAGCAGATCCAGCGCCTCTCGCCCGCCTTGCTCGCCCACATGACGGACCAGTCCGGCCAGTTCCTCGCCGGGTGTCTCGCAGAGCGTCCGGCCGATGGCGAGCAGTAGTTTCCCGCGCCGCGACGACGGTCTGTCGGCGAAGCAGCGCAGCACACGCACAACGGCGGGGCCGGTCAGCCGCCCCATGACCGGGAACAGGAATTCGACCAGCTGTGACCACCCGTTGTGGCGCTGGGCCGCGTAGGTCAGCACGTCCTCGAGAGGGGTACCCGCGCCCTCCGTCAGCAGTTCGAGCAGCCGGTCGGCCTCCGCCAGGCGGCCGTTCGCCCACAGGCTGCTGAGCAGCGGTTCGAGCCGTGCCGCCCGCGCGTGAGCGGCGACTTCGGCGTACAGGACGTCGATGCCCAGGGCGTCCGCGAGAGGCACCAGTGCGTCCAGCACCTCGGGCTGCGGGCGGTTGCGAGCAGCGGCGACGAGGGCCTCGGCATCGTCCGGGAGTCCGGCGTCCCGGAGGGTCAGGGCGGCGGTCGCGGAGAAGACGGCGGGCTGCCGCGCCATCCATGCGAGGAGCCGCTCGGGCTCACCGTGCGCGGCGCCCCGGAGGGCGGCGACGAGCAGCCCGGCCACGGCGGGCCCACGCTCCGCGGCGGTCTCCAGCAGTTGCCGGCTGTCCAGCGGGCGTCCCACGTCCCGCAGGGCATCGGCGAAGCGTACGACGTCGGCAGGGTCTCGCCCCTCGCTCGCCCACAGGAACAGATCCAGCAGTCCGCCCGGGTGGTCACGGCGCAGTTGCGCGGCGGCGTCCAGCACCTGTTCGAGGGTGGCCCGGCCCACGGCCTCGCGGGCGGCCTGGTCGGCCCAGTCGAGATCAAGAGACCGCAGTGCGAAGGCCAGGCACACCTGGTGGAGTGGCGCGGGTTCCTCCGTGAGCAGGGCTCCGAGGAGTTCCCGGGTGCCGTCGAAGTGGCCGCCGTCCACCATCTCCCGCAGGAGCAGGGCGAGCTCCTGCCGGGACTTCGCGGCGGCGAGGGCGCGCGGCAGGCGCCGGTACAGGCGGAAGGCGAGGCCTCTCACTCCGGCGGTTCGCAACAGATCCGCGACGGTGAGCGTGTCCTCCGCCGAGCGCTCCGTCCACATCGCGTCGAGCACCTGGTGCAGGAGCTCGCTCCTGACCTTCCCGTGCAGGGACTCCGTCAGCCGCGCCGCGTCCGACGGCTGCCGCCGGATCAGTACGAGTGAGATCAGCCGGACCGCGGCGGCCGTCTGCTGCTCCCGTACGAGCAACAGGGCGCCGGCCGCCACCTCGGCCGGGTCCCGTTGCGCCAGGCGGGACAGCACCTCGTCGGCCAGGATGTCGGCTTCCAGCTGGATCAGCACGAGCAGGCACCCGACGGCGTCGGATGTCTGCCGCGCGGCGAGGCTCGCGCAGACGTGCCCGGCTTCCGTACGCCGGTCCGCTCGCTCCAGGTGCAGCAGGAGGGCCGCGACCTCCTGGACGGGCCAGCGGGACGCGGCGGCCATGAGGAGCTGGTCGGCCTCCCCGGTCGCCCCGCGGCGGCGCATGTCCTCGGAGTGGTCGGCCAGTTCGGCGGGAGTGCCGCGCAAGGCTTCGGCGAGGGCGGGCGGCGGTTCCGTGCGCTCCCGCGCGGCGGGGAGCGGCGGTACCCGTTGTCCCTGGCGGTTGCGTACGAGCGTGATGGAGCGACCGCCGTTGCGGCTCCGCTGCTGCGGAATGGGACGGCCCTTCGCGCGCAACTCGCACAGCACGGACTGGTAGATGGTCTCCATGTCCAGGAATTGCGGGCCGTCGGGAATCCCCTCGGCCAGCACCCTGAGCAGTTCACCCGTGAACGCGGTGAAGCGCTCGCCCGGCGGCGCGAGCGACAGTCTGTTCTCCGCGGAGGCGGTCATGACATAGGAGCCGTCGATCACGGCCTGATCCGCCATCCGCACCAGTGGGCCCATGTGGCCCTCCAGTGCCCGCCCGCTGAAGCAGCAGTCCACGATGACCACCTTGTTGCGTGCCCCGCCGCCGGCGTCCAGCACGACGTCTCGCAGCGTGGAGAACTCCAGGGCGCGGTAGAGCCGACCGCGGTGGGTGTCCGGCAGGGCGAGGCAGAGCTCGGAGTGGGGCGAGACCAGGCCGTGCCCGGCGAAATACAGCACGAAGGTGTCGCGTGTCTCGGCTGCGGCGTCGTAGACCGCCTCCAGGACCTCTTTGGCGGTGGCGGGATTGAGCAGAGTGGTGCAGTGCTCCTTGGGAAGGCCCCAAAGATCATCGCGGGTGAAGAGGGCACCCAGGTCGGTCACGTTGTTGGCGACGGCCGGCAGAGCGTCGAGTTCCGTGTAGTCCGAGACACCGATGATGACGGCCCGCGATGTGGCGGTATCGGGCAGGGGCATTACCGGACTTCCGCGGTCCCTTCCGCGCTACCGGTGGCTTCGGCTGTACCGGTGGCTTCGGCTGTACTGGTGGCTTCGGCGGCTTCGGTGGTGCGCAGTGCCTCGACGATGCGCCGCACGGTCTCCTCGTTCCCGTCCTGGACCGTCAGGGCCCCGCCCGGGAAGGTGATGGTCACCGCGGGCGCGGAAGGACGCGCCGTACGCCACGTCGCATACGCCACCGCGAGGTTGAGGGCGGCGATTCCATGCTCCAGCACAAGCTCGATGACATGCGCCGCGTCGCCCATCGCCCCAGGTTCGCCACGGCTCTGGAGACCGATCGCCTCCACCCCCCGCCGGAACTCCGTGTCGCCACGCAGCCAGTCGTAGAGATCGGCGATCGCCACGCCGGTGTCGTCCCGCTCAGCGGAACCGATGGTGATGCGCACCGAGCCTCCCCTTCCGTGTGCGCGTCGAGTGTAGTGAAACGCTCCACGTCCGGACGGACAATGAACAAAACCCAGAAGCCGGACTTTCAGTCGCATATCGAACACGCGTCTAATTGTCGGGGTATTGCCGAGAGGGCCGACGAGGTGAGTGCTCACGCCACGGGTTTGATGACAGGGCGCGATAGCGGTCCAATGCCTCCCGCGAGTCCGGTACGAAGCCCGGTCGGCGCGCCAGGTCGACCAGTTCGGCCTCGGTCAGCCAGTCGTGCCAGGCGATCTCCGAGGGGTCGGGATTCACCTGCTCCGTGACGACCACCTCGTGCAGCCCGAGCCAGTACGGGCTGATCGCCCCCGCACACAGGTACTTGAACACGAACCGGGGCCGGACCCGAACCCCCAGTTCCTCCGCCAACTCCCGTGCGGCGGCGTCCTCGTACGACTCGCCGACCTCCGTCGCCCCGCCGAGCATCCAGTTGAGGTGCCCCGGGAAGCGTGACGCGTCATCGGGCCGGCGGTGTACGAGAACCCGGCCGTCGGCGTCCCTGCACACGACCGTCGCGATCCGATGCAGCCACGCACGCCGGATCGCCTCACCCCTGTCGACGACACCGAGCACCTCGTCCCACTCATCGACGCGCTCGACCAGCTCGATCCGCTCAGCCGACACGTGTCTTACTCCTCCGTCAAAAGGTCGACCAGCGTCCCGTGCACCTTGTCGAAGAAGGCGGGTCGGCCGCTCGCCGACTCCCGCGCCAGCACGTACAGCAGTTTCAGCTCTTCGTTCACCTGGGCGTCCAGGTGCCTCGATCCCCTATCCCCCGCCCTCGTCCGGGTCCTGATGATCTCGCTCTGCTCCTCGCTCGAGATGCGAAGGATGTAGGTGTAGGTGTCGTCGAAGACTCCGCCCTCCTCGACCGAGAAGGTGAAGTCGCCGACCGTCGTCCGGTAGGCGCCCTCCTCGTGCGCCTCCCATACCAGCTTCGCCCCTGTGGTGGCCTGCAACAGTTGCCCGGTTATCGCGTCACCCTTGTCCACTGCCGTCTCCGTCTCCTTCTCCGTCACCGTCTCCGCCGAAAATCCTCTCCGCCGCGTCCGTGAGGGGCTCGTCCTCAGGCCTGTGGACCATGACGGACACTTCGGCTCCCGGTGATTCACGGACCGCGATGGCGTCGTCGGTGTCGATGCCCTTGATGGCGTACGCCTCGTACACGGTGAGGTCCTCGGACGGGATGTCGTCGCCCGTGTCCTCCTCGCTCCCGCCCGTGTCGACGCAGATCGAGTGCTGGGCCGTTCCCACCTCGGCGCCGAGCGTGTGGTCGACCTTGCCCACATCGATGTACTCACGGCCGCCGTACTCCACGGCGAACGCGCACGACGCTTCCCCCTCCCCACCTCCACCGCTCGTCGCGACCGCCGCGCAGCCGGTGGTGAGCGGGAACATCACGAGGGGCACCAGGGGCAGCACCAGGGACGCCAGGGTGCCTCGTACGCCGTAATCGCTCACTGTCACGTCTCCTCGTCGTCGCGGTCGCTTCGCTCCACAGACGCCGGGCCTCCGGAGAACGTTCGGGCCAGTAAGGGAAGAGGGCCCCGGCGCCCCACCGGTTCCACCCGCCCCGAAAATTTCTCGAAGTCCCGTACAACCCTCCCCCACCTCCAGCGGTCTCCTGTTCGCCGACTCCCCTGTGAACCCCAGGCGAATTCCAGACAAACCCTGGACAAGCCTGGCCGGAAGAGGCACCCCATTGACTGCGGACGTCTGTGTCCAGGCGTCCCGCATGCCGCAGGAGATTCCCGTATGCACAAGCACCTGCGACTCGCCCTCGCGACGGCCTCCGCCGCCGCGCTCACCGGCGGTCTCATCACCTTCTCGGCCGTGACTGCGACGGCGGCCGACTCGGTCCACCAGCCCGTGGCAGACTTCAACGGCGACGGCTTCGGCGACGTCGCCTACTCGGCCGGCTACGCCACCGTCGGCGGCAAGAAGGGCGCCGGTCAGATCGTCGCCCTGTACGGCTCGGCGAGCGGTGTGACGTCCACCAAGCGCACCACGATCAGCCAGAACACCACCGGCGTGCCCGGCAGCGCCGAGACCGACGACGGCTTCGGCTGGGTCAGCGCCTACGGCGACTACAACGGCGACGGCTTCGACGACCTCGCCGTCTCCGCGCAGGAGGAGGACGTCGACGGCGACACCGACGGCGGCATGGTCCTCATCGCGTGGGGCTCGGCGAACGGCCTGTCCGGCGCGACGACGGTCAAGGACCCGGCGGTCTCCTCGCACGACCGCTGGGGCAGCTCCCTCGCCTCCGGCGACTTCGACGGCGACGGCACTCAGGATCTGGCGGTCGGCTCCTCGTCCAACCGCGTGTACGTCTTCAAGGGCGGGATCACCAAGTCCGGCACATACGGCGGCCGGTACTCCTTCACCACCGACATCCAGTCCGGCGGCCAGAGGGGCTCGCTCGTCCTCACCGCCGGTGACGTCAACGGCGACAAGAAGACCGACCTGGTCGTCAACGGCTTCGAGACCGACAGCGACTACGGCTGGAACACCAACTTCTACGTGCCCGGCTCGGCCTCCGGCCTGGACGCGGCAAGCGCGCAGGAGCTGAAGCGCGGCATCATCACCGGCATCGGCGACATCAACGGCGACGGCTACGGCGACATCGTCACCGGCCAGGACTGGGACCCCACGACCGACGGCAGTCCGTCCATCCCGGAGGCGTCGAAGGGCGGCAAGTTCCACATCATCTACGGCTCCGGCTCCGGCCCGGCCAATGTGGTCGCCGTGACCCAGAACTCCGGGAACGTACCCGGCTCCTCCGAGACCGGCGACTACTTCGGCAGCGAACTGTCCCTCGGCGACATCAACGGCGACGGCAGGACGGACCTGGTGGTCGGGTCGCCCGGCGAGAACCTGAACGGCATCTCCGACACGGGCGCGGTGACCGTCCTGTACGGCGCGGAGTCCGGCCTGAACGTCTCCTCCGGCTCCCAGTACTTCGCCCAGTCCACGGCCGGCGTGCCCGGCTCGGACGAGAAGAACGACTACTTCGGCGGCGAGGTGAAGCTCACCGACGTCACCGGCGACGGCAAGGCGGACCTCACGGTCGGCGCGTTCGGCGAGAACACCGGCAACGGCTCGGTGGTCTATCTGCCGTCCAGCGGCACGAAGATCACCACGACCGGCTCCCGTTCCCTCTCCCCGACCTCGGTCGGCGTCTCCACGGACGCGTACCCGCTCTTCGGCGCCAACGCTGCCAACTGAGGACAGCAGGGGCTTGTCACCTTCTCGGCCGTGAACGGCCGCTTGTGTACTCGGTCGTTCACACCTTGTCGCGCTCCCGACTGCCCCCTACGACAGGACGGTCACGGGTCGCATCTCCCCACGTTCCGGCCTGTTCAGGCTGGTGCGGGGACGGGTGCGGTGACGAACACCCACGCCGAGCGTGCGCGGTTGCGCACGTTGACCCCGGCGACGTGGTCGGCAGACCCAGCGAGGCCGCACCGACGACAGGAGAAACGGTCCCGGTCGGGCCGGTTGGCCCGACCGGTGTGCCCGCAGCGCGGGCAGCGCTGCGAGGTGTAGGCCGCGTCCACTTCCAAGAACGGCACCCCGGCCTTGCGGGCCTTGTAGGCGAGGTGCTGTCCGAGCTGATGGAACGGCCACGAGGAGAGCGTGCCCCGCTGGTCGCGACGAAGCCGTGCCCGGTCCCGGATCCCGTCGAGTTGTTCGACAGCGATCCCCCGACCGGTGCGTTGCGCGACGGACACGATCTCCTTGCTGATCCGGTGGTTCACATGAGTGGCATGACGCTGTTCCTTCCGCGCGCGGCGGGCCGCACGGCGGGTGGCCGAAACTGGCCCGTGATGGCGGTGGTGGCGGCCGTACACAGCCCCGACATCGCGGGCCGGACCCACAGGCGGGCGTGGCTGTGGTCGCCGGGGCCGGCCCAGCGGCTTCGGCGACGCTGACGGCCGTAGCGACGCTGACGACCGGCAGCCGCCGTGGGGCGCTCGGCTGATCCCCAGCCAAGCCCCAACAGTCCGAACGCCCCCAACTGCCCCAGAAATTAATCGAATTCACGTACAACCCTCGCGCATCCCCAACGGTCTCCTCTAAGCCGCCCCACCCGCCCCGAGGCGTGGCGGGGCGGCATCTCATCGACTTCGGGCGCCCCGTCCGGGTGACCCGCGTGCAGCAGGAGACTCCCGCATGCGCAAGCAGCAGCACCTGCGACTCGCCCTCGCGACGGCCACCACGGTCGCGCTGACGGGCGGTCTGCTGACGTTCTCGGCCGTGACGGCGACGGCGGCCGACGGCGTCCACCACCCCAAGGCGGACTTCGACAAGGACGGCTACGGCGATGTCGCCTTCTCGGCCGGCAACGCCACCGTCGGCGGCAAGAAGAACGCCGGCCAGATCGTCGCCCTGTACGGCTCCAAGAGCGGCCTGTCGGCCGCCAAGCGCACCACGATCAGCCAGAACACCAAGGGCGTCCCCGACTCGGCCGAGACCGGCGACGGCTTCGGCTGGGTCAGCGCCTACGGCGACTTCAACGACGACGGCTACGACGACCTGGCCGTCTCCGCGTACCAGGACAGCGTGGGCAAGGACGCCGACGGCGGCACCGTGACGATCGTCTGGGGCTCGGCGAAGGGCCTCTCCGGCGGTACGGCGATCAAGGACCCGGCGCCCTCGTCGCACACCGAGTGGGGCAAGTCCCTGGCCGCCGGCGACTTCGACGGCGACGGCAAGGAGGACCTGGCGGTCGGTCACTCCGGGAACAAGGTGTATGTCTTCGACCGCGGGATCACCAAGTCCGGCAAGATCGGCCGTACGTACACGATCAAGGCGAACATCCAGACCGGCAGCAATGCCGGCGCGCTGGTCCTCACCGCGGGCGACGTCAACGGCGACAAGCGCACCGACCTGGTCGTCAACGGTTACGAGACCGACAGCTCGGCCGGCTGGGACACCAACTTCTCCTTCCCGGGCGCGTCCGGCGGCCTCGGCAAGGCGGGCGGGGTGAAGGAGCTCAAGCGCGGCTACCTCACCGGCATCGCCGACATCAACGGCGACGGCTTCGGCGACATCGTCACCGGCCAGGAGTGGGAGCCGACCAAGGGCAACCCCTCCGTCGCGGTCAAGGGCGGCAAGGTCCACATCGTGTACGGCACCGCTTCCGGGCCGGGCAAGGCGGTCACCGTCTCCCAGAACAGCGGCAGCGTGCCCGACACGTCCGAGGCCAACGACCACTTCGGCGGTGAGCTGTCGCTCGGCGACATCAACGGCGACGGGTTCGCCGATCTGGCGGTGGGCGCATACGCCGAGGACGTGAGCGGGAAGGTCGACGCGGGTGCCGTGACCGTGCTGTACGGCTCGTCGTCCGGCATCAACGTGAAGTCGGGCGCCCAGTACTTCACCCAGAACACGGCCGGCGTCCCCGACTCGGCCGAGAAGGAGGACATCTTTGGCGCCGAGGTGAAGCTGACCGACGTCACGGGTGACGGCCGGGCGGACCTGACGGTCGGCGCGATGGGCGAGAACACGTACAACGGCTCACTGACCTACCTGCGCTCCGACGGCAAGCGGATCGTCACCTCCGGCGCCCGTCTGATCGGCCCGAAGCCGGTGGGCGTCTCCACGAGCGGTGACGCGAGGTTCGGCGGCAACGCGGCCAACTGACCTGTAGAGCAAGCAAGTTGGTGACCACGTTCCTCGGTCGACGAGGGATGCGGCCCCTCCTCGCACTCACCTCACCTCCCCTCCCTTCCAAGGACGTTCATGCGATTCCGTACCGCCACGGTCGCGGCGACGCTCGTCGCGGCGACCGTGACACCCCTCTCCCTCTCCATCGCCCCCGCCTCCGCCGCCCCCGCCAAGTACGCCGACGACTTCAACGGCGACGGCCACCGCGACTACGCGGCCTTCGCGTACGGCCGTGACCTCGACGAGAGCAAGGGCGGCGGCGTCCTCGTCACCTTCGGCACGGCGAACGGCCCCGGCACGAAGGTCCAGTTCATCTCGCAGGCCAGCGCCGGCGTCCCCGGTGCCGACGAGACCGACGACTTCTTCGGCGAGGTCCGCACGGCGGCCGACTTCAACAAGGACGGCTACGGCGACCTGGCCGTCTCCGCGAACGGCGAGGACGTCGGCAAGAAGAAGAACAACGGCACCGTCACGATCCTCTGGGGCTCGTCCAAGGGCCTGTCCGGCGGCACCACCCTCCCCGCCAGGGGCGGCTCGGGCTTGGCCCGCGACTTCGCCACCGGCGACTTCAACGGCGACGCCAAGCCGGACCTGGCCCTGGTCCGCGGCAGCAAGACGTACGTCTACCGGGGCGCGATCACGAAATCGGGCGTGAAGGGCTCCGTGACCGTCCTGGACAAGGACAGCTCGTCCTTCTACTCCACGGCCGTGATCTCCGGCAAGGTGAACAAGGACGGCAAGACCGACCTGGTCATCATCGGCGACGTCGTCTACCCGGAGTACATCGCCTCGGACGCCTGGTTCATCTCCGGCGGCAAGGCCAAGCTCTACCCCGGCAAGACCCTGCGCATCGAGTCCGTCAAGGGCAACGGCGGCGAGGCCGAGCGCGGCGGAGACGGCCTGATCGCCGACTTCAACAAGGACGGCTACGGCGACATCGCCATAGGTACACCCTTGTACGACCGCTACAAGGGCCGAGTGACGCTCTGGTACGGCGCGTCCTCGGGCCCGTCCAAGTCCGCCCGCTTCACCCAGGCGACGAAGGGCATCAAGGACACCCCCGAGCCCGACGACTCCTTCGGCGCGTCCCTCTCCGCCGGCGACGTCAACGGCGACGGCTACCGCGACCTGGCGATCGGCGCCTACGGCGAGAAGCTGGGCACCCACGGCTACGCGGGAGCCGTCCACGTCCTCAAGGGCACCAAGTCCGGCCTCACGGCCACAGGTTCCCAGTGGTTCGCCCGCGACACGACCGGCGTCCCGGGCGCCCTGACATCCGACGACGCCTTCGGCGGCACGGTACGCCTCCGCGACACCAACAGGGACGGCAAGGCCGACCTGTACGTCACCGCGAACTACGGCTCGGTCCTGCTGCGGGGTTCGTCGAAGGGCGTGACGACGACGGGCGCGCAGTCGGTGAAGGGCGACATCATCGCGGGCATGCTTCAGCCGTAACGCCGCAGGGAGCGTATGAGGGCGGCGAGCCCGGTGACGGTTGTGGCTATGACCTTGCCGGGCTCTTCGCTTTCGCGGAGGAGGGGGGTTTCTGGGGTGGTGGCAATCTCAAGGCAGTTGGGGGCGTCGTCCCCTTCGGAGAAGGAGGACTTCTGCCACACGAAAACCTCTGCCATGTCGCGCCTTTCAGGTGTGTCGAGCCAGCTCATGAACGAAGTCCCTTGACTCTACGACTCCAAGTGCGGCCTTCTGGACCTCGGCGATCCATCTCCGGTACGTAGCGAGCTGGGCCTCCGCATCCAGGAAGGCACCCCCATGCGGAGCGTCCCGCAAGACAGTGTCCAGCTGCGGAACGGGGCCGACCAGCAAGAGAATCGGACTACTGTTCCGGAATCCGTCCCTGTCGAACGGCACGACGCGCACGCTGACTTGAGGCCGCTCGGACTGCTCCAGAATGTGCTCCAACTGCCGCCGGGCAACCTCGCGATCGGCCTTCCTGATCCGCAGCGCAGCCTCATGGATGACGACCTCGTAGAGGAAATCATCCCTGTCCAGGACCTTCTGCCGCCGCAGCCGAAACGCCACGCGGAGCTCCCGCTGCTCCTGGGTCAGCCCCAAAGGGGAATCCTCGTAGAGCGCCCGCACATGCTCCTCGGACTGCAACAGCCCTGGAATGTTGACGATCTCGACCGACTTCACGTATCGCGTGTGGTGCTCCAGTTCAGCGAGGTCGAGAAACCCGCGCGGGAGCGACCCTCGGGACTCCTCCCACCACCCCTTCCCGCGCTCGGTCGCCATGGCAACCAGTGCCTCGACCAGAGCAGCGTCGTCGCACGAGTACTGACTGGCGAGGTACCGAACGCGATTCGCACTCACCCCGACCCGCCCCATCTCCGTGGCGGAGAGCTTGCTCTCGGCGATCCCCAGCGCCCGCGCTGCTTCCCGACCACTGAGCCCAGCCCGTTCCCGGAGTTTGCGCAGCTCAGCGCCAAGCCGCTCCTGGCGCGCTGTGATGATGCTCCGTGCTGGCATGTACCCGTTACCTCCTGGGAGTTGATGCCCCATTATCCCGGTTCAGCTTGACGGGGTTCAAATGATTCCCATACCGTCAGTGACGCGACGCACACGCTGCGGAAACACCGGAACGTCCCGGAAGCGCACCGCACCGCCCTGCCATGGCGGGCGCGGCAGAGCCACCGCCCGAGACCACAGCGCTCCCCACTCCTCCGTACGACCCCACCGGGAGACCACCCATGTCGAAAACCCACTGGGAGTACACGCTCTACGTCCCCCACGACCCCCGAGCCGTAGGCATCTGCCGCCGCACCCTCCGTGACATCCTCACCACCCACCGCCTCACCGACCTCCTCGAACCGGCGGAGCTCCTGGCCTCCGAACTGGTCACGAACACCCTCCGCCACACCGACGGCCCGGCGGCCATGAAGATCAGACAGTCCGGCCCCGCCTTCCGCCTGGGCGCATGGGACACGGACCCCACACCGCCCACGATCACCACCGCCACCCCCAACAACACCTCCACCTCCGGCCGAGGCCTGCACCTGGTGAACGCGTACGCGGACGACTGGGGCTGGTTCGCGGTGAACGGCACGAACGGGAAGTACGTCTGGTGCGAACTCGGCACCAAGCCGGACTAGCGCTTGCAGGCGCACACTGGAAAGAGAAGGCCATACGTCGTGACCTGTGGAGGTGGGCCATGAGCACCCTCGAAAAACATGTCGACGTCGGAGTCCCGATCGACAAGGCCTGGGACAGCCTGCACCACGTGGAGAACTACTCACGCTTCGTGGACGGAGTACGCGACGCCCGTACGGACGCGAAGGGCCGGGCGCATCTGTCCATCGAGGCCGGCGACCACACCCGCGAGGTCGACGCCGAGTACGTCGACGGCCCGGACAACCGCGTCCTGGAGTGGCACACCAGAGGCACCCCCGAGCTGACGGGTTCCTTCTCCCTGCTGCCGCTCGACAAGACCCACACCCGCGTCCAGGCCCGCCTGGAATACGACCCGGACGTCGTCAGGGACACCTTCGGCGGCCCGAGAGGCTTCGCCCAGGCGAACGCGGTCGAACGCGTGGTCCGCAACGATCTGGAGCACTTCAAGAAGTACGTCGAACAAGGACGGTGAGTAACAGCCCTCACTGGCCCTGAATACTCCCGGGGTGAACAGGGGGGCGGGGATGACGGGGGCACGACGCGGATTCCGGGTCATGGGCAGCGCGGGACTGCTGGCCGCGGGCGGCGTGGCGACCAACCAGGTCCTGAACGAGGGCAAACTCAGCTGGACCTGGCGGTACGCCTCGCTCTGCGTAGCGGACGGGTGTACCTACGCCAACTCCGCGCGAGCGTCCGGGACATGGAGACGGTCGGCATCGCCACCCAGAGCGAGTTCGTGTTCCGGATGCGCCAGGTGTACATGGACGTCAGCGTCGTACCGCAGCCACCGCACACCGTGTCCAGGGAGCCGCACCTGGGCGCGGTGACCGGCGGGGAACGCAGAAGCCTGGCACCGGTACTGCGGGACGCCGAACAGGAGGAGAGGTCCAACGTCCTGACCGTGATCGGCGGCCCGGGCTCGGGCAAGACGACACTGGCGCGGAACACCGCGCGAACTGTGCGGGCACGTCGTGGAGGGGCTGCTCGGCGAGCGCTGGACCAGCGCCGCGCGACGGCGGCCCACTGGGCAGGGCGGTGATCGGCGAGATCAACTGACGGCCCTCGCCGGGCCTTCCGCGGCCGTGGCCAGGGACAGCATCCGCTCCCGGTAGTCGCTCGGCGTGATGCCGTGGTGGGCACGGAAGGCGCGGGTGAAGTCGGCGGGGCGTGGGTAGCCCCAGCGGGCCGCGATGGCCGGGATGGGGACGTGGCGTTTCGACGGGTCGGCCAGGTCACGGCCGCAGCCGGCGGTTCGGCCTGCTGGCGCAGTACCGCATCGACTGGGCCCGCACCCGCCCCCTCTCCCGCGTCAAGGAGGCCCTGTACGTCGTACGCACCCTCCTCGACGAGGGCAGCATCTCGTACGACGGCGAATTCTTCTCCTACGACGGACTGTTCACCTTCGCCCGACCGGTCCAGAACCGGCTGCCGCTCAAGCTCGGAGCGATGCGCGGCCCCAAGTCCTTCGAGGCGGCTGGGGAGTTGTCCGACGGCTGCCATCACGCACTGAGCTACACGCGGGAGGCGTACGACTACGCCGTACGGCACATCCGCGCCGGAGCGGAACGCGCCGGCCGGGACTGGCGGTCCCTGGACATCGGCGCCTGGGTCGTCTTCGCGACCGGCCCGGACTCCGCGGCCGCCAAGGACGCGGCCCGCAGCATGGTCGGCATCTATGCCTCCTCCATGCCCGAGGAACAGCTGCGCCGCAACGGCGTGGACCCCGGCGAACTCAAACCGGTCATCGACGCCATCGCGGCCGGCGACCTGGCCCGCGGTATCGAACTGACCACCCCGGACATCGCCGAACGCCTCTCCGTCGCCGGTACCCCGGAGGAGTGCGCGGAGAAGATCCGCCGCGAGATCGCCCCCAGCGGCGTCAACCACATGATCTGCGCCCTCACCGACCGCGCTCTCGTCAAGGCCTTCACCGGCCGCGACCTCCCGGAGGCGGCCGACGTGAACACCCAACTCCGCCTGATCCACGACCGGATCATGCCCGCGTTCGCCTGACGGAGGCCAGTGGAAGATAATGGCTCATATCAGTCCAATAGGTTCCATACGCCCACACATGGGAAAGCTGGCGATCCCCCATGGCTGAACACCCCCACGCCGCCCTCGTCCGCAAGGGCTACGACGCCTTCTCGCGCGGCGACATGGACACTCTGCGCACCCTCATGGCCGGCGACTGCACACACCACGTCCCCGGCGACCACATGCTGTCCGGCGACTACAAGGGCCAGGACAACTGCATCAACCTCTACCAGCGCCTCTTCGAGGAGACGGGCGGCACCTTCAGCGTCGACCTGGAACGCGTTCTCGTGGACGGCCGCGGCCACGCCGTCACCGTGCACCGCTACACCGCCGAGCGCGGCGGCAAGCGCCTCGAACAGAACGGCGCCCTCGTCGTCCGCATCGTCGGCGACAAGATGACGGACATCGACGAGTGCCAGGAGGACCTGGACAAGGAGAAGCAATTCTGGTCCTGACGGCCCGCACAACCTCGCACGATCTCCAGGTGTCACACAGGTGAACGAACCACAACCCCCTGTTCAGAACCCGTGTTCGGCCACCGACTTGGAGCCCCCGTGCGCAGACGGACGTACGCCCTGGCCATCGCCACCGCCACGGCGGCCCTGCCCCTCACCCTCACACCCACCGCAGGCGCCGCACCGCAACCCACCCCCACCACCCCCGTCACCAGCGACTTCAACGCCGACGGCTACCCGGACCTGGCCGTCGGCGTCCCCGACGCCGCCGTGAACGGCAAGGCGAAGGCCGGCTACGTGCACGTCCTCTGGGGCGGAGCCAAGGGCCTGGGCAACCACGGCGGCATCCGCGTCAGCCAGGCCACCGCAGTGGTACCGGGCACCCCGGAGCAGGGGGACCGTTTCGGCGCGGCCGTGGCCCTGACGGACACGAGCGGCGACGGCGTCGCGGAGCTGCTGGTCGGCGCCCCCGGCGAGGACGTCACCGGCCGCGGCAAGGACGCGGGCGTGGTCGTCGCGATCGGCGGCGCGAAGAGCGCCACCCAGGGCCGCCCGGGCCCGGGCTCGAACGTCCTCACGGGCCCGTCCCCCTCCTCCGCGTACGGCTGGTCGCTCGCCGCGGCCGACCTGACCGGCGACGGCGGCCGGGACATCGTGATCGGCGGCCGCGACAAGGTCGTCCTGCGCGCTGTCGTCGACGGCGGCGAGGACGTCGTCGTCACCACGGTCCTCGCCACCCCCATGGGCGGCCGCGCCCCGCTCCTCGCCACCGGCGACTTCACCGCCGACGGCACGGACGACCTGGCCCTCGCCTTCCACACGATCAACGCCCCGTACACCCAGTCACACGTACGCCTGTGGTCCTGGGACCCGGCCGAGCGCCGCATGGCCAACACCTGGAACTCCAGCAACGGCGCCGCCTCCGCCCTCGCCGCCGGCGACTTCGACGGTGACGGCCTGGACGACCTGGTCCTCGGCGAGTGCCGTGAGATCGCCGACGAGAACATCGACGACCCGTGCGGCCCCGAGTCGTACGCCAAGGGCGGCGGCATCCACATCAAGTACGGGAACGAGAACGGCTCCTTCGGCCTCCGCGCCCAGACCCTCAACCAGGACACGGTCGGCGTCTACGGCGTCGCCGAGGACGGCGACCGCTTCGGCGCCTCCCTCGCCGTACTCGACTTCAACGGCGACGGCCGCGACGACCTGATCGCCGGCGCCCCCGGCGAGGCCATCGGCGCCCGCGCCCGTGCCGGCGCCGCCACGCTCCTGCTCGGCCACACTTCCGGCATCGTCGATCCGTACGGTGAGGCCACGTCCGTCCAGTACCACCAGAACCGCCCCCGCGTCCCCGGCGCCGCCGAGCCCTCCGACGCCTTCGGCACGACGGTCGCGACGGGCGACTACGACAAGGACGGCACCCCCGACACGGTGATCGGCGCCCCCGGCGAGAACACGAACTCGGGCGGAGTCTGGCTCTTCCCGAAGACCTCCACGACAGGCTCGTACGCCCTCACCCCGGCGAAGCTGGGCCTGCCGTCCCCGACGACGGCGTTGTCGTACGGCAAAACCCTGAGCAGCCACTGAGAGAGCGCCTCGCGAGGGTTGCCCGACCTGCCCCTGACCAGCCCCTGAATTCCCCTGCACGCCCTGCTGACGAACCCTTAGGGGATGTCACAGCTCGGCCGCAAAGCCGGGCCGGTTGCCCCGGGTCCGGCACACCACTCGCCGGGACCAGGTACGTTCGATGACGTGGCTGGATTCAGGATCGGACGCGGCCGGGACAACGGCGCTCCTCAAGCGCGACCGCAACACCCCCCGTACGGACAGCAGGCCCCGCAGGCCGGCGGCCCGTCGTACGGCTATCCCCAGACGCCCGCTGGGCCGCCGTACGGCGGCGGCCGGGGCGGCGGCGGCCAGGGCTGGCCCCAGACGAACGGCGGCGGGCACCCCGGAAACTACGGGCCCCAAGGCAATCATGGGAACCACGGCGAGCCGGAGTACTTCGGCGACGACGGTTCGCACCCCGGCGCCGGCGCGGACCCTTACGCGGCCAACAACCCCGGCCACACGCAGGCGTTCTCGGTCGGCGAGGACCCGTACCACCAGAGCGAGCCCTACCGCGCGGGCCAGGCCCCGCCGGCCCCGCTCGGCCCGCGCCTGCCCTGGAAGGCCCTGCTCAAGGGGATCATCACCAGCCCCAACCAGACCTTCCTGGTGATGCGCGACTACGCGGTATGGGCCCCCGCCCTCATCGTGACGTTCCTGTACGGCCTGCTCGCGGTCTTCGGCTTCGACACGGCCCGCGAGGACGCGATCAACGCGACGCTCTCCAACGCCGTACCGATCGTCCTGGTCACCGCCGTGACCATGGTGGTGAGCACCTTCATCCTGGGCGTGGTCACCCACACCCTGGCCCGCCAGCTCGGCGGCGCCGGCGCCTGGCAGCCCACGGTCGGCCTCTCCATGCTGATCATGGCCCTCACGGACGCGCCCCGCCTGGTCGTCGCCATGTTCGCCGGCGGCGACGCCTCCTTCGTCCAGATCCTCGGCTGGGCCACCTGGGTCGCCGCGGGCGCCCTCCTGACCCTGATGGTCTCCAAGTCCCACGACCTCCCGTGGCCGAAGGCCCTGGGCGCATCGGCGATCCAACTGATCGCGATCCTGTCACTGATCAAGCTGGGCACGTTCTAGCAGGAACGTGTACGAGTAAGGGGCTCCCGGCGTACGACGCCGGGAGCCCCTTCTCACGTGCTCACGCCCCTCAGGCGTCGAGAACCTGCCCGTCCCTCCGGACGACCGGCGGCTCGACAGACCACGGGAAATTGATCCACTCATCGGTCCGCTTCCACACGTACTCGCACTTCACGAGAGAGTGGGACTTCTCATAGATCACCGCGGACCGAACCTCGGCCACGGTCTCGACGCAGAAGTCATGGACGAGCTTCAGCGTCTTTCCGGTGTCGGCGACATCGTCCGCGATCAGCACCTTCTTGTGGGAGAAGTCGATGGCATTCGGGACGGGAGCGAGCATGACGGGCATTTCGAGGGTCGTACCCACACCCGTATAAAACTCGACGTTGACCAGATGAAGATTCTTGCAATCAAGGGCGTAAGCGAGCCCACCCGCGACGAACACACCCCCACGCGCGATGGAGAGGATGATGTCCGGCTGGTACCCGTCATCGGCGATGATCTGCGCGAGCTCACGCACGGCGGAGCCGAAGGCGTCGTAGGTGAGGTTCTCGCGCGTCTGGGATGTCTGGGCCATGTGGGACGCGCTCACACCCGGGTCCGGTGGAAGTTGTGGAAGGACCGGGAGGCGGTCGGGCCCCGCTGCCCCTGGTACCGCGACCCGTACCGCTCACTGCCGTACGGGAACTCGGCCGGCGAACTCAGCCGGAACATGCACAGCTGCCCGATCTTCATTCCGGGCCACAGCTTGATCGGCAGCGTCGCGAGGTTCGACAGCTCGAGGGTCACATGCCCGGAGAAACCGGGATCGATGAATCCGGCGGTGGAATGGGTAACGAGCCCGAGCCGCCCCAGCGAGCTCTTCCCCTCAAGCCGGGAAGCGAGATCATCGGGAAGGGAGATGACCTCATACGTACTGGCGAGGACGAACTCCCCGGGATGCAGAATGAACGGCTCATCCCCCTCCGGCTCCACGAGCCGCGTGAGATCCGCCTGCTCGATGGACGGATCAATGTGGGGGTACCGGTGATTCTCGAAAACGCGGAAGAACCGGTCGAGACGCACATCGATGCTCGACGGCTGCACCATGGATGGATCGTACGGTTCGATCCGCACGCGACCGGCGTCGATCTCGGCCCGGATGTCCTTATCTGAGAGAAGCACGTCCCGAGGATACGCAAGACGCGCGGACCCCCCACAATCGGGCGGACCGCGCGTCCTGCTTCCCTGCTACTGCTACCGCTTCTCCAAGGCCACCGGCACGACGCTGCGCAGCCGCGCACAGCGAGGGCAGCGCATGAGCCGACCAGGACCGAGGCGCTCGGCCTGCTGCATCGGGAACGAAGCGGTGCTGAACACGTGCCCATCGGCACAGCGGACGACGGTGCGCTCCATCAAGTCCAAGAGTCCCTTCCCCAAGAGCCGCGTCTGGCTGTCGAATTGACGTCGACCTGACGACGAAAGCCACATTACGGGATGAAAGGGACGGCCCTCCAGGCGGCACTCCGAGTCCCCCGAAGGCCCACCCAGACCCTCTTCCACGCCTCCACCGTACGCCCCAACTCCCGCCCCCCGCAGCCCCATCCCCACCCCTGAAACCAACCCGGGCCCCACGCTTCCAACACGCGGGGCCCGACATGAGGTAAAGTAACGACGCGTTCCGACACCGGCACCGACCGGCGCCTTACGCGGGTGTAGTTTAATGGTAGAACATCAGCTTCCCAAGCTGAGAGCGCGAGTTCGATTCTCGTCACCCGCTCCATGATGAAACCCCAGGTCAGCGGCCTGGGGTTTGTTTTTGTCTAGTCCAATTTGGGGGTTGCGTGCCCTCCGCGTGCCCTAACTAGCCTGGGACCTCTGGCGAGGTGTTGCAGGTTGACATGCCGCCGGCGCCAGGCACCAGCCCTTTCGGGATCTTTTCTGTCTGCCTGGGGCGAACTGATGTCTTTGGACAGCTGTAGGGTCTCGCGGCTGATGTCGTAATCTCACGGGCTATGTCGTACCGATGTCGTATACGACATCACCGTGAGACTAGCGCGTGGGTGCTGCTGCTCAGCGCCTCGTCTCGTACCTGGTCAGGACCACGCCGCCGGGAAACGTCCGCGTCTCCACCAGGTTCAGGTTCACCCAGTTGTCCAGCGCGGTGAAGAACGGCGTGCCGCCGCCCACCAGGACCGGCGCGGTGGCCAGCACGTACTCGTCAATCAGCCCGGCCCGCATGGCCGCCCCGGCGAGCGTCGCGCCGCCGATGTCCATCGGGCCGCCGTCCTCGGCCTTGAGCCGGGTGATCTCGGCGACCGCGTCGCCGGTGACCAGGCGGGTGTTCCAGTCGACCTTGTCGATCGTCGAGGAGAACACCACCTTCGACATGTCCCGCCAGCGGCGCGCGAACTCGATCTTCGCCGGGGTGGCGTTGGGCTGCTGGTCGCCGGTGGGCCAGTAGGAGCTCATCGTCTGCCACAGCTTGCGCCCGTACAGCGTCAGGTCGGTCGCCTGCAACTGGTCGGACCAGAACTGGAACAGCTCGTCGCTCGGCACGCTCCAGCCGATGTCGTCGCCGGGCGCGGCGATGTAGCCGTCCAGGCTCAGGTTCATGCCGTAGATCAGTTTCCGCATGGCGCCAGCCTTCCGTGAGTCGGTCTCACGCGTACAGACCGGCGCGGCGCGGGAAACTCATCGGTGCGTGATCTGAGCTCACATGTAGTCCTCGTGCTCGGGGCTCAGCGTGGTGTACTCAGCCGACTCGGACAAGCCGCCTGATCTCGACCTCGCCCTCGCCCTCGCCTTCGCGAGGAAATGCCACGGATTTGAGACTGATCATGGGTGACAAGGCCGTGAGACAGCCAAGAACGCCCAGGTCACGCAAGATCGACATGTCACGAGCGGCGAGACCCTACAACAGCGAAGTGAGCCGAGCACCTCTCGCTGATCTGACAAATGAGGATGATCGGCACCGTCCACAGGGCCCTACGCGAACGCCTCAGTGCTGTCTCTGCCTGGTGTGCTCCACGAAAGCCGTCCACGTGGCTGGTTGGACTTCGATCATTCCCCGGCCGCGTGCCTTGGTGTCCCGGATCATCACCTTGGTCGGGTCGTTGTCTGCCACTTCGACGCAGTTCTGCGTCTCTGTATAGGAGCTGGTTCGCCAGTTCGGGGTCATCGGCTGCACGGTGCGCTCTCCTAGTCGTTGGGGATCTGGTCGTAGTGCTGGATCGCCGTGGAGATGAGGTCTCGGACGGCGGTGCCGTAGACCGCTGACTGCTTCAGGAGGGCGAACGCCTTGGTGTACAGCTCGATTTCTCGGGGCTGGGAGACGGAGAACTCAGCCGAGTAGGTCTCGAGGAGGACGAGTCGGCTGTCGAACATCGAGAACGCGTTGCCCGGCCAGATGAGGGTCGGGGCGGACTTGGGGACGATGCCCAGGCTGAGGCGGGGAAGGCGCATCACCGCCAGGAGGCGGTCGAGCTGTCCCTTCATCACTTCCGGGCCGCCGAAGTTGGTGTAGAGGGCCTGTTCACCGAGGAGGACGTTGAAGATGCGTTCGCCCTGGTACAGGTACTGCTGGCGTTCGAGTCTCTTCGCCACGGCCGCTTCGGTATCGTTGGGTATCTCGTAGTAGCTGACGCCCTGTTGGAATACCTCGGCGGCGTAGTCCGCGGTCTGGAGGGTTCCCCAGATGAGTGTGGGGTGCCAGATGCGGAAGACCTTGGTCTTGGCGTAGACCGGGATGGCTTGGCGTTGTCGTTTCTCGACGCCGGTCTGGAGGTGTCGGCGCCATTCGAGCCACAGTTCGTCGACGTGGCGGACGATCGCGACCAGGTCGCCGAGCTGGTCGCCCTGGCCGGTCGTCTCGCACCAGACGCGGATGTCATCCTCGCTGGGGCGCTGCTTGCCGTTCTCGATGCGGGAGACCTTCGACTCCTGCCACGTGGTGGCGCGCGCGAATGCCCGGCCGCTGGCGAATCCGGCATCCTTGCGGAAGCCGCGCAGCCGGGCACCGAGCGCTTGCAGTGCCTCTTGTACTTGGGTGCTCACGGATTGGTCAGGGCTTGTACTCGGGGTGCGGGATGGCGGCGGACCACAGCAGGTCCCGTAGGCGTACGCACTCGGCCACGGTGTCCGGGTCCTCGATCAGTTCCGACCCGAGCACACGGCCGTCGGGGGCGAAGTGGCCCACGGCGAGCAGGCGGTCGTCGTACAGCCACCAGTCGTTGCCTCCCACGGGGAAGGTGATGCCCTCCGGCAGGCGGTGCCGGGGCAGCCAGCGGATCTCCTCACCGGCCTCCTCGTTCAGGGCGGTGGTGGCGTGCTCCCACTGGATGTAGGGGGTGTGCGGCTCGGTGACGACTCGGACGCGTCGGACGGTTTTCCCTTGCGCGGTGACGCGCCGGATGAGCTGTGTCCAGGGTTCCATGTAGGAGTAGTCGACGGTCTCACCGCGGAGCCAGCTCGTGAACGGGCTGTCCTCGTCGGGGACGGAGTAGTCGTCCCTCAGCTCCAGATGGAATGCGTCCTGCGCGAAGCTCTCAAAGAGCTGGTTGCGCTCGGCGCTGGAGATCAGCTCCACGCGGTTCCTCCAGTAGGGCGGTGATCGCGGCCTTGGGGACCTCGACCACGGTCTCGTAGTCCGGAATCTCCATCTGGGCCAGAGCCTCGGGGTCGGTCACCTCGCGGCCCTGGACGACGAACGTACCGCTCGGCGTCAGGATCATGATCGGATCCTCGACACGCCTGATCTCCCCGGCGGCCAGGTCGTCCTTCGTGAGGTGCTCGAACAGCTCTGTGGGCACCTCCACCGCTGTCTCCCCCTCCGGGATCTCAAGCTGCGTCAGCAGGTCGTTCGCGAAGATCTTCCAGCCCTGGACGAGGTAGGTGTCCCGGTCTGTGGCGTACAGGGTCGGGCAGTCGCCGACCGTGGAGTTCTTACCAAGGAACCGTAGCTTCATGGTGGTTCTCCTGTCTGCTGCCTTGCTTGGGATTGCGCGACATGACGATGGTCGATGGGCTGTTGTGGGCCGTCAATCGGCTTGCTGCAAACTCGCGCAATCTCCTTGGGACTTGGGTGACGGCCCTCTACGTTCGTCTCCGAACCCGAGCAACCGAGGCAGCCGCCGCACGTTGCGGTACCGAGGGGAGATGCGTGGTGAGCACCGTGACGGACAGACGCAAGGCTCCAGCCGTCGACAACCAGCCCATCGACACGGAGTTGATCGCGGACAGCACCGACGCCGCCCTGAGGATCAAGCTGGGCACCTCCACCCGCGAAAGCATCGACATCAGGACCACGGCCGTCATCGAGCAGCTGAACCGGCTTCTCGGCATGGACCTGGGCGCGGACGAGGACCCCGACATCAGGCATCTGGTCAGACGGGCGAACAAGCTGCTGGATCTGTCAGAGCGTCCTACGAAGGAGACGCCGGCCTTCAGCGCCTTCTTCTACATGCGCGACGTCGCCAGTCTCACCCGCCGACTGCTGTGGATCTGCCCGGAGGCAGGCGGCCATGCGCCCTGATCACCCCGTGCTCCTTCATGTCTCTCCCACGCCGGCACGCGCCGTCTGCGGGCCTGAGTCCGGGTTCTGGTGCGAGTGGCGTCATACGGATGGGCGGCGCATCAGCTGTGCCGCGCAGCCGACCGCCGCTTCGGCTGTCCGATGGGCACGCATTCAAGTCCGCGTCATCGCCTCGGCCGCTGAGCCGGCCTTCATCGACCCTCTCGTGGACCGACGTGCCCAGAGCTGGCGGGACGCCGTCTCAGCTCTTCAACAAGGTGTGGATTTCACGCTGCCGCTCGCAGCGGGGTCGTGCTCCTTCGTGTGGCATGCGCGCCCCGTCGCCTTTCTGCTCGTCGGCGGTAACCCGATGCCCCATCTCCCGGGAGGAGGCCCGCCATGGGGGTGAGGCCAGGAGAGTTGTGGAGCCGTTTCGACTGGGCGACCGGCAGCTGCTTCAGGTGCGAGCAGACGAACGTCCCCGTGGCCGAGGTCGGCGAGATCGCGATGGCGGGCACGGCGTTTCCCCTCTGCGCCTGCCAGCGATGCGTCTTCAGGCTCGAACAGCTCCACTGGACTATGAGCGAGCGCGCCGCCCGCCTGCGGAATGCCCCGGCTCCCGGACAGCCCAGTCCCCTCGGCCAGTGGCCCACCAAAGCGCCACTCAACAGACCGCCCGCCCACGTCGCGTAGGAGAACGGCCGCGTCCTGGGCGGGCCTTCAACCCCGCTCCCGCTGTTCGAGCTGGAGGTATCCCCGACCTCAGAAGGACAGGTCACAGCGGGAGCGGGTCGCACCGCCACAAGAAGAGAGAGCCGCCTTGGCAACCGAGGAACCAGACGACGACACGTTGTTCGACCTGATCGGCGCCGTCGGCGCCGGAATCAATGCCAGTAAGGACGAGGGCCTTCCCCTTGACGTGCGCGAACTCGCCGCTGACCTGGCCGACAACACCGCAGACAGGCTGGCCCAGTTCAAGAAGACGACGTAGTGCCGAGAAGGAGAATGCTTGTGAATGACACTCCCGCCCCAACGTCCGAGAAGCACAACGCCCCCGCATCCGAACAGCAGATGCGTGATGCCATGGTGGAGCGGCTGATCGAACTGGGGGCCGCGCGCAGTGGCCGCGTCGTGGCCGCGTTCCGTTCGGTACCCCGGCACCTGGCCACCCCCGAAGTGGACATGGCCAAGACCTACGAGGCCGAGTTCGCCCCGGTCACGAAGACGGATGCGACGGGCGTGAACATCAGCTCGGTGTCCGCCCCGCGCATCCAGGCCATGCAGATCGAGCAGGCGGACATCCAGCCGGGGATGAACGTCCTGGAGATCGGCTCCGGCGGGGTGAACGCGGCCTACCTCGCCGAGATGGTGGGCGAGCAGGGCCGCGTCGTCACGATGGACATCGACCACGACGTCACCCAGCGTGCCGAGGAGTTCCTCAAGGCGACCGGCTACGACCGGATTGTCACCGTGATCACAGCCGACGGCGAGCATGGCGTAGCCGGCCACGCGCCGTACGACCGCATCGTCGTCACCGTGCAGGCCGCCGACATCCCGCCCGCCTGGGTCCACCAGCTGAAGGAGGGTGGTCGGCTCGTGGTGCCGCTGCGGATGCGTGGCATGACCCGCACGGTGGCGTTCGTCCGCGACAGGGAGCGGCTCGTCAGTGACGGGTTCGAGCTGTGCGGGTTCGTGCCGATGCAGGGCGTCGGGGGGAACCGCGTGCGCCTGGTATTGCTCCACGACCTGGAAGGGGAGGAGATCGCCCTCCGCCTGGACGGCCATCCCGAGCCTGACGCCGAGGCCCTGGGTGTGGCCCTGGGCATGCCGCGTGTCGAGGCGTGGTCGGGCGTCACCGTGGCCGGCGACGAGTCCACCGAGCACCTGGACCTGTGGCTGACGACCGCCCTCGACAACCTCCCCTTGATGGCTGCCAAGATCGGCGCACGGAAGCGTGGGCTGGTCGGCTCCGCGTCGCCGATCGGCGTCCCCACGCTGGTGGACGGGGACAGCTTCGCCTACCGCACCGCGCGCCCCACCGACGACCCCGACCGGTACGAGCTCGGGGCGATCGGCCACGGGCCGCAGGGACAGAAGGTCGCGGACCGTCTGGTGGAGGAGATCCAGGTCTGGCACAGCGACCACCGGGCCCACCGTGCGCACATCGAGGTCCACCCGGCAGGTACGCCGGACGACCGGCTTCCCGCGGGCCGTCTCGTCGACCGACCCCACACGCGGGTCACGATCACCTGGCCGTGACGCCGTCGGCGGCGCCACGGCCAGGCCGGCACAGCACATCCCACCCGCCTTTTCCCGTGAGGAGTACGTGATGGCACAGCAGAATCCCACGACAACGCTGAAGGCCGCGACCGACTACAGCACCAACACCGGGTCGGACTTCGACCTCAACATCGAGACCCTCGCCTCCACCCCGGTCATCGGCTCGCTGCTGAACGACACCAGCGACAACTGCACCTCCACCTGCCAGTCCGCCTGCACCAACAGCACCTGCATCGGCGGCTGACCCAACCAGGGGCCGGGCGGAATCTGACACGCCCGGCCCCGCGCACCGCCGTGACGAAGAAGGAGGCACAGCGATGTACCACGCAATCGACGCGAGCATGATCCGCACATCAGTCTTCCCGCTGGCCGCGACGCTTCCTCCTTGGCCCGACCTGGATGGGGAAACCCCCGCCGACGTCGAACGCCGACGCGACTGGATCGCCCAGGTCTGGGCGGACGACACCCGGGCTGCGGCCATCGAGTTCGCCGCGCCGCTGATCGCCGCCGCCATCCGCGACGTGCTCAGCGGAGAGCGGCAACGGCCGCGCTCCGTCCGGCGCACCGCGGCCTCGCTCGCCCGCTACCTGCTGCGCATGCAGCACCGCGCCACACCGTTCGGGCTGTTCGCCGGCCCCGCCCCCGTGAGCATCGGCCGCACCGCTCGGGTGAAATGGGGGAAGGAGCACCGTGCTTTCGCCCGGGCCGATGCCGAGTGGTTGAACGCCGCCATCACCGCCTTGGAAGGCAACCGCGAGGTGCTGCGGCGCCTGCCCGTGATGGCAGATCCGACCTGCACGGTACGAGGCACTCGGGTGGCAGTACCGCACCAGTCCGGCACGAATGGCCCCACCGACACCACACTGCGACGAACCCGAGCCGTGGAAGCGGTGCTTACCTTGGCCCGTACGCCGATCACGGTGGGCGACCTCGTGGCCAAACTCCACGGCGACTCCCCAGATACGCCGACTGCGGTGATCGAGGACATGTTGTCCAGCCTCGTCGCCCATCGCGTCCTGCTGACGAGCCTCCACGCCCCCATGACGTGCGACGACGCGCTCGGACATCTCATCGCGCAGCTCGACGCCACGGGTGCCGACGCCACATCAGGTGGGGCGGAGACAGCCGAGGAGCTGCGAAAGATCCACCAGCTCCTCACCCTGCACGACATCGCTGCCCAGGATGAGCAGCAAGCCCTGCGCGTCCAGGCGGCTGCGCGAATGAACACCCTCACCGACGCCACCACCCACACCCTGGTCGTGAACGTGCGTCCCGACTGCGACATCATCTTGCCGACAGCGGTCGCGCGGGAGGCGGAGCGTGCCCTGGAAGTCATGTCCCGCATCTCGCCGTACCCGAACGGCTCTCCGGCGTGGCAGGACTACCGTGCACGGTTCCTGGAGCGCTACAGCATGGGCGCGATCGTCCCCCTGCGCGACCTGACCGACCCGGACACCGGCCTCGGCTTCCCCGTCGGCTACCGGGGCACGGTCCTGAAGCGGCCGGTGCTGGCCACGACCCGCCGCGACGAACATCTCCTCGCCCTCGCCCAGTCGGCGGCCCTCAATGATCGGCGCGAAGTCGTCCTCACCGAGGAGGACATCGAGGCCATGTCACTCGGGGAACCCACGCAAGTACCCGCGCACGTCGAACTGTGCTTCACCGTGCTGTCGCCCTCACTGGAGGACCTGGAGCACGGCCGGTTCGATCTGGTCACCGCTGGTCTGTCTCTCGCGGCCGGCACCACGACGGGCCGTTTCCTGACGATGCTGGATCAGTCGGACCGCGACCGGATGACTGCCTTGTACGCCGCCCTGCCAACGCTGGCCGCCGGAGCCGTGCGCGGGCAGGTGTCCAGCCCACCCCTGCGCATCCCGACCCGCAACGTCGGCCGCGCTCCAGCCGTCGTCCCGCACGTCCTCTCGGTCGGCGAGTACAACCCGGACGCCACGCTCGACCTGGACGACCTCGGCGTCATCGCCGACTCCCGACGCCTCTACCTGCTCTCCCTCTCCACCGGACAGCTCATCGAGCCCTCGGTCATGAACGCCGTGGAACTCAGCAGCGCCACCCACCCCCTCGTCCGCTTCGTCACTGAACTGCACCGCTCCCACACCGCCATACTCACCCCCTTCGCCTGGGGTGCCGCGGCCCGGCTGCCGTTCCTGCCCGAAGTCCGCGCCGGCCGCACCATCCTGTCCGCCGCCTGCTGGCGGCTGAACGCACGCGACCTCTCCGACGACAGTCGCGACTGGATGTTCCGTTTCACCGACTGGCGCATCCGCTACGGCGTGCCTCGCACCGTGTACGTCGGGGGCAACGACCAACGGCTCCGCCTCGACCTCGACATCAGCGCCCACCGCCAACTCCTGCGCGCCGAACTGGACCGCCACGGAACGGTGACCGTGCACGAAGCGCCCGACGAGGCGGCCTTCGGCTGGGTCGGCCGCGCCCACGAAATCACCGTGTCCTTCGCTTCCGACCAACCGCCTTCCCTCGCGCCGATCAACCGCACGGCAACCGTCGTCCGCCACGACTCAAGCCGCCTGCCCGGCGCCGGCGAGTGGGCCTACCTGAAGCTGTACGGCAACGCCGACCGGGCACCGAACTGCTGACCTCGCACCTCCCGAGTCTCCTCCACGACTGGGACGCCGACGCACCGACGTGGTGGTTCACCCGCTACAACGACCCCGACAGCCACCTCCGGCTGCGACTCCGCCTCCCGAACCCGAACGCCTTCGGCGAAGCGGCACAGCACGTCGCCGCCTGGGCGAACGCACTACGTGCCGAGGGCCTGCTCCAACGCGTGCAGTGGGACACCGACGAGCCGGAAACCGGACGCTACGGCACCGGCCCCACCTGGACGCCGCCGAACAAGTCTTCGCCGCAGACTCCGCCGCCGCCCTCGCACAGATGGCCCTCCCCATCCCCGAGAGCCTCCGGCCCGCCGTCACCGCCAGCAGCTTCGTCAACATCGCCGACGCCTTCCTCGGCTCCCCAGCGGACGGACGGGCATGGCTTACGACGAATCTCCTGAAGAACGACGGCGAAGCCACCACCCGCGACGTACTCTCCGCAGCCGTACGCCTCTCTTCCCAGGGCCCCGACCACCCGGCCCTGCGAGCCTTGCCCAACGGTGAGCACGTCGTGACAACGTGGGCCCTGCGCCGCACCGCCCTGACGGCCTACCGCCAGGCTCTCGAAGCGCACGGTGCCGACCCCGCCGCGGTTCTGCCGTCCCTCCTGCACATGCACCACAACCGGGCCGCCGGCATCGCCCCCGACAGCGAAGCCATCTGCCGCCGCCTGGCCCGCGCCGCCGCCCTTTCCTGGACCGCAAGAGAAGAAGGAGCCCTGCGGTGACCACCGCTCCGCCCGCCCCGGACACGGACGCCACACTCCGGCAGTCCCTCGCCCGAGGCTCCCTCGGCATCGCCCTGCTCCACGTCGAACGCGCTCGCCAGGGCACCGGATCCTGGCAGACCGTCCATCAGCAACTCGCCGACATCGGCCCGCTCCTGGACGGCAACGAGACCGGCCTGTTCCTCGGCGCGCCTGCGATGACGTACGTGCTGCACTGGACCACCGTCGACAGCAACCGGTACACCGGCGCCCTGCAAACGCTCGACCGCATCGTTGCCGCCCACATCCGACGCCGACTGACAGCAGCACACGCCCGCATCGACCGCGGCGAGCCGACCACCTTTGCCGAATACGACCTCCTGCGCGGCCTGACCGGCCTCGGCGCCCTCCTCCTACGCCGCGCCCCTGAGGGTGACGAGCTCAAGGGCGTGCTGGAGTACCTGGTGCGCCTGACCGAGCCGCTCCACACCGCCGACGGGCGACCCCGCCTGGGCTGGTGGATGAGCCACAGCCGCGTCAACCTCAGTGCTCCCACCCCCGGCGGCCACGCCAACGCCAGCCTGGCCCACGGCATCACCGGCCCGCTCGCCCTCCTCGCACTCGCCAAACTCCGCGGCATCACCGTGCCCGGCCACGAGAAGGCGATGCTGCGGATCTGCCGCTGGCTGGACCAGATACGAGTGAACGACCACCGAGGCACCCGCTGGCCGCGCTGGATCACCGAAACCACCACCGTGCCCCCGCACCTGGCCGCCCCCTCCTGGTGCTACGGCACCCCCGGCCTGGCCCGCGCCCAACAACTCGCCGCCCTCGCCCTGAACGACCCCGACCGCAAACGCATGGCCGAACGAGCACTCCGCTACTGCCTCGCCGACCCCACCCAACTCGACCAACTCACCAGCCGCGGCCTGTGCCACGGCCTCGGCGGCCTACTCCGCGTCGTCCAACGCGTCACCCAGGACGCCGGCGAACCACGCGCTTTCGTCCACCACCTGCCACAGCTCAGCGAGCGCTTCCTGACCACCGAACCTCCAGCCGAGACCGGCTTCCTCAACGGCTCGGTCGGCGCGACCCTCGCCTCCCAGAACATCCAGGAAGGCACCCTCCCAGCCAGCGACTGGGACGCCTGCCTCCTCCTCATCTGACCCCGCCACCGGAAGGATCCGGATGAACCTGCACGACAGCAGCACCATCGAGCAGGCCATCCTGGCCGTCCTCACCGGCACCCCGCTCACGGAAGCCGCCATGCAAGCGCAGACGTCGCCCGAGCATCTCGCCGAGGCCACCAAGCGCTACCGTGACGCCGGCCGGTCAGCACTCGACCCCCAACTCGGCAGCTGGCACCAGGTAAACATCGAGTTCACCGACTACCCCACAGCGGAACGAACCTTCCGCGCCTATCCCCTGCCCGCCTTGCGCACCGGGCCGATCGGAGCATGGTGGGTTCGTGCGCAAGTGCCCCTGCTGGCGCCTACGCGTCCAGCCGGGGCCAGGTACGCAGATGAAGGACGCCATCGCACACCTCACCGAAGTACTCGACAGCGCCCTGTCCTTGGGCGTCGCCAAACGGTGGTGGACCTCCCTGTACGAGTCGGAAACGATCGCCTTCGGCGGCCCGTACGGTATGGCGCTCGCCCACATCCTGTTCCACACCGACAGCGTCGGAGTCCTCGACTACCACCAGCACCTGACCGACAGCGCCAGCGGGCTCCCCGGCCCCAAAGAGACCTCCCTCCTCGTCAGCACTCTGCTGGTGCGCGCCGCCGGGCTGGAGTGGGGCGAACAGGGAGACGTATGGGGGCAGGTCGAAGCACGACGCCCACGGCCGCCGAGACGGACGGTTCCGGGCGCTGCCTGGTGGTCCGCAACGGCCATCACCGGCCCCGCACCGTGACCACCGCCGCGGGTCCCGTCGAGGTCACGGCCCCGCGCGTGAACGACAAGCGGGTGGACGCGGCCACCGGCGAGCGGATGCGGTTCTCCTCGAAGATCCTGCCGCCGTGGTGCCGCAAGTCGCCCAAGGTCAGCGAGGTGCTGCCGCTGCTCTACCTGCACGGATTGTCTTCGGGGGACTTCGTGTCCGCGCTGGAGCAGTTCCTCGGCTCTGCGGCCGGTCTGTCGTCGGCCACCGTGACCCGGCTGACGAAGCAGTGGCAGGACGACCACGCCGCTTTCCAGCAGCGCGGCCTCGCCGAGTCCGACTACGTGTACGTGTGGGCGGACGGGGTGCACCCCAAGGTCCGGCTCGGGCAGGCGCACTCCTGCGTCCTGGTGCTGATGAGTGTGCGGCTGGACGGCACCAAGGAGCTGATCGCGCTGGCCGAGGGGCTGCGCGAGTCCACCGAGTCCTGGGCCGACCTGCTGCGGGACTGCCGCCGCCGGGGCATGCGTGACCCCGAGCTGGTCGTCGGGGACGGCGCGATGGGCCTGTGGAAGGCGCTGGCCGAGGTGTTCCCGGCCGCCCGCCATCAGCGGTGCTGGGTCCACAAGGCCCGCAATGTCACGAACGCCCTGCCGAAGTCCGCGCAGCCGGGCGCGACGAAGGCGATGCAGGAGATCTACAACGCCGAGGACCGCGCGCACGCGAAGAAGGCCATCGAGGCGTTCGCCAGGACCTACGGGGCGAAGTGGCCCAAGGCCGTCGCGAAGATCACCGACGACGCCGAGGAGCTGCTGGCGTTCTACGACTTCCCGGCCGAGCGCTGGATCCACCTGCGGACCACGAACCCGATCGAGTCGACGTTCTCCACCGTCAAGCTCCGCACCAAGGTCACCCGCGGCGCAGGCAGCCCGGCCGCAGCCCTCGCGATGGTGTTCAAGCTCGTCGAATCCGCCCAGGCCCGCTGGCGCGCGGTCACCGAAGTCCACCTCGTCGCCCTGGTCCGCGCGGGCGCCACGTTCGAAAACGGCGTCCTCGTCGAACGCGAGGCGGCAGCATGAGCCGGCCCTCGCAGACACAGCCGGACAGCCCGCGGATGCGGCTGCACCCCTTGACCGAGACCAGGGCGCACCAGATCGAGCACTGGTTCGACCACCCCGAGGTCCAAAGACGCCTGGGCGGCCGGTTCTGGATCCACCGTCAGCTGCGGCTGATCAGCCAGCACCCCTGCACTACCTTCCGCGGCGCGATGGTGCTGCGCTCCCACGGGTGGATCGGCCTGGATCAGGCCGGGAGGCCGGTCGCGTTCATCTGCGGCGACGTCTATGACCGCTGGGTCCGCTACCACGGCGAGGGTCCCGAGGGCCCCATCCTGTCCGACGCCGACCCCCGGCTCGCCATGGGCCTGGCCTACCTGGTCGACCCCGACCGGTGGCGGCACGGATACGGCCGCTCCGCCCTCCAAGCCGTCCTCACCCACCCCGACGTCGGCGATGTCCAGACGTTCTTCTGCGGGATCGACGCCGACAACCACTCCAGTCGCAACTGCGCTGTATCCGCCGGCTTCACCCTCCCCGACCTCGAACCAGACCACGAAGGGATGCTCTACTACCGCAGCACCCGACCAAGTTGACCACCGAGAACATGCTGATCCACAACTATTGACAATTACTCGCACAGCTGCGAGGGAAGGTGGCTCCAGGGATGGCTCGGCTTTCCGGGCCGTCCCTGGGTCTTCCGGGGCTGCTCGGCAGCGGCCGACGACTGATGACCGCTCAGGCGCCCGGGGGCACTGCCCTGACCAGCAAAGAACCCAGCTCGCCACAGCTCGGTCACAAGAGCCGGAAGAACCAGTCAGTGGTCGGCCTGCGTGTCACCAATCACGGCTCGTGTCCTCCTGTGGAGGGTGATCGCCCGGCGGGCAGCCTGAACCGCCATGAGTGCGAGCCAAGTTCCCCCCAGGCAGGGCCCGAGAAGGCCCCACCAGTCCACTACCGGTTTCGCAAGCACTTCCACGACCCACCAGACGTCGTAGGCCACGATGCCGGTCAGCACCACAGCCAGGAGAGCCGTCGTCCACCAGCGCTCGGGCCACCCCTTGTCCACGTTGCCCCCTGCCAGAATCACGCACCACTGCCGATGTCTCCCAGTGTGCCGTGCCCGTTGCGTGCCCGTTCAGGCGGGAGGCTGGGGGCCACGGTGAATCACGACTACAGCCGCGTTCTCTCAGCAAGCACTTGGCAGGCCGACAGGGACCCACACAGGCGATCTTCCGAACTGGCGGTCTGCCCACCGACCGCAACCACCACGGGCTGGTTGACCGGGTCATTGAGACTCCATCGGCCTCTGTGCAGGAGTCGGTATCGTCCTCTTTTCATGGAAGACCTGATACATGTGCCGCAGGGCGCATCCGACTCCGAGCGCACGTGGCGTGTCTCTCCGCTGGGGCGCGTCTTCTCGGTTGTCGTTGGGTTCGGTGTACTGGCCGCCATCGCTGCGGATCTCGACACCATGCTGCGTAACGGCGGTGTCTTCGTCCCAGTCGTGTTGTCGGCCGTCGCCGGCGCGTTCTTCGCGACTTCGTTCTGGACCTCTCTGACCCTGACCGATCACGAGGTCATCATTCGCAATCTGGGCTGGACGCGCACCGCGCCGCTGGCGACGGTCACCCGGGCGCAGGCCGGATACAGCGGCATCGAGATCGAGACCTCGGAGAGTCGGCACATGACGGCGATGGCTGTACAGAAGGCCAACCTGTCGGTGTGGCTGGGTCGACGTACGAGGGCAGACGAGGTCGCAGAGGCGATCCAGGAAGCAGCCGCTCGAGCCGTCGCCGGACCGTCCGACGTTCGCTCCCGGGCGACCAACAACGACCGATGACATCGGCTCGGTCGCAGACCAACAGCAGCTGGGCCTGCCAGAACGCAGACCACAGCCTGTTCGGGACTCGCACGGGAGTGGCACTCCGGCTGCCGCATGGTCCGAAGCACCTGCGGATCCCTTCGCACCCGGTCGTCACCGGGCACGAAGGGATCCCGGTCAGCGGGCGGCGACGGCAGCGATGAGGCGCTGTTCGGCGTCCTCGCCCGCCGCCACCTTGGGCAGTCGCCACATGAAGAACGCGCCGGCCAGCCACCACACGCCGACGATCGCCCACTCCGAGGGCCAGACGAGGGCCGCGGGCATGCCGGGCAGGTAGAGCACGCCGAGCCCCAGACTGAGCACCAGCGCGGCGACACCGACAGCCGGTCCGGCCGGGGTACGGAAGGGGCGCTCCATGCCCGGCTCCCGGCGGCGCAGCACCAGGAAGGACAGCACGACGACGAGGTAGGCGACGACGATGTTGATGCCGCCCGCGTCGACCAGCCAGACCAGCATCGGCCGTCCGAAGAACGGGGCCAGTACCGAGAGGGCGCCGATGAAGACCACGGCGTTCGCCGGGGTGCGGTACTTCGGGTGCATCTTGCCGAACCAGGCGGGGATCATGCGGGACTCGGCCATGGCGTACAGCAGTCGGCTGCCGCCGATGAGGAAGGCGTTCCAGCTCGTCAGGATGCCCGCGATGCCACCGATGACCAGGACGTTGCCCATGGCCTGGCTGTTCCACAGGGCGGTCATGGCGTCGGCGGCGGCGAGGTTGGACTCGGCGAGGGCCGAGGCGCTGAGACCAGAGCCCACGGTGAGCATGATCATGACGTACCACGCGGTCGCACAGAGCACGGAGATCACCAGAAGCCTGCCCACCTGGCGGTACGGGAGCTTGATCTCGCCGGCTGACTGCGGGATCACGTCGAAGCCCACGAAGAGGAACGGCACGGCGACCAGCACCGTGAAGATCCCGTCCATGCCTCCGCTGACCATCGGCTCCATGTTGTCGGCGGAACCGCCCTTGAGGGCTCCGACGAGCAGCGCGGCGCCCGCGCAGAGCAGGAACAGCACCGCGATGGTCTGGAAGACCGCCGCGGGACGTATGCCGATGTAGTTCACGGCCGTGATCGCGATCGCGGCGATCACGCCGACGGCGACCCAGCTCGCGTAAACGTCGTAGTCGGCGATCGTCCACATGTGGCCCACGAGCATGTCGGGGAAGAGGTTGACCATGCTGTGCGGCAGCGCGACGGCCTCGAACGCGGCGACCGACACATAGCCGAGGACCATGGCCCAGGAGGCCAGGAAGGCACCCCGGCCACCGAGTGCCCGCAGCGCGTAGTGGTGCTCGCCGCCCGCGTGCGGCATGGCGGAGACCAGCTCCGCGTACGTCAGCCCGACGAGCGTGACGACCACGCCGCCGATGGTGATGGCGATCGCCGCGCCCACCGGCCCCGCGTCGCTGATGAAACCGGAGGTGAGAACGATCCACCCGAAACCGATCATGGCCCCGAAGGCCAGTGCCAGAACGTCCCCTCTGCCGAGCACTCTGAGGAATCCGCCGTTGTTGTCCGTCATTCGCCGATCCTGCCCATCTGGGGGGTTTCTCAAGTCAGGAGAGACAGCAGTGGAGCGGACGTCAGGACATGAGCACCAGCATCAGGATGTACAACTTTCATCGTGTACCTATCCAGATCGATGAAACCCCTGGTCAGCCGCTTGACTCCAGCAGGCGGGCCGCGCATCCGTAACCCCGGGGACCTATTCCCGTAACACGCGCGGCACTCGGCGATCCGGGCTCCACGACGTACCCGATCCGGCAGTGTCGGGTCGGAAAGCTGCCGCACACCGCACAAGCGGGTGCAGCCCGGCTGACGGCACGATTCCGCGCATGACCGATGGCCGGGAAGTGACCTGGCGCTCTGCGCTCCAGAAGCGCGCCCTGTGGTTCCTCGCCGGACTTGGGGCGGCGGGGGCGACCCTGACCGCGGTACGCATGGTGTTCTGGGGCGGACTCGTGGACGGGTGGGCGTACGTGGGCCTGTTCGTCGCGCTGGTGAGCATCGCGTGTCTTTGCGGGGGCATCGTCCAGGTGGGCGCCGACGCTTTCGGGGTGCACTCCCGGACGCCGCTGCGCCGCCGGAGCGTGCCATGGCGCGACATCGCCGACCTGCGCGTATACCTGCAGTACGGGCGCTACGGGCAGGAGTTCCGTCGTATCGGCGTGGTACTGCGCGACGGACACACACGGCGCCTGCCCCTGCCGCTGAGCGGGTCTTCCGACGACCGACCGGACTTCGACGCGAAACTGGACGCGCTCCGCGCGCTGCACCGCCGTTACGGAGCCCCGGAGTCGAGGCACGTCCTCGTCATCTCGAAACGCACCGCCCGGCGCGGTTCGGCGGTGTCACTGAGCCTGTGCGCGCTGCTGCTCGCGGGCGCGGGCCTGGCCGCATGGTTCGTGCCGATCGTCGAGTCGGAGAAGCAGGCGTGGGCGTCGGCTGCCCCGTGCACCACCGAGACACCCGCCGCGGAACGCGGAGAGTGCCTGACCACCCTGCCTGCCGTGATCGCGCGGACCGAGGTCGGCACAGCGAAGCAGCGCAGCTGGTTGTACTTCGCCGACAGCCGGCCTCTGGAGCGACTCTCGGTCTCGCAAGAGGGAGCCCAGGGGTTCGAGCCCGGCGATCGCGTCGAACTCACCGTCTGGCGCCGCCAGGTGAGAGAGGTCACCGGAGAACACCACGTGTGGCGCGAGCACTTCACCGGCGCCGGAGAGGTAGCCGTCATCGCGGCCGCGTGCGCCCTCGGCGCGGTCTATCCCGGCTCCCGGGCGCTGTTGCGCCGGCGCGGGCGCGGGCGCCGACTGGCCGACGACGAGGTCCTGCCGTCGGCGCTTCCGTTCGCGGGCGCGCTCGTCGCCACGGCCCTGTGGCTGCTGCCGCTCTGCTACCTCAACCCCACCACCCTGCCCACCTCTCCCGTGACCCTCACGTGGGCGGCCGCGGGCTCCCTGGCCACGCTGGGCCTCTTCACCTGGGCCTGGCGCGCGACCCGCATCCGTACGCCCGGAGACGCCGCAGCGACCGGAGCGAGCGAAGCGACCCAGGAGCCCGCCGAGGCGGAGGTTCCTGGCCGCCCGCTTCCTGGAGCCCACCGACTACAACCCGCACGGCTTCGGCACCCACATAGTCCTCGGAGGCGGCCCGCCCGCCGTCACACCCCACCCCGGCCCGGGCCGGTTCGCGGCGAAACGGATCCCGGTGGAGCGGCTCACCGTCAAGGACGTGCGGCGCCTGCGCGGCGGCGAGGGCGGCGACGGCGACGGCGACGGCGACGGCGACGGCGACACCATCCCCAGAAGCTGGCACATCGCCGAACTCGACGACGCGGGCAACCCGGTCCGCCTCGCGGCCGCCCTGGCCGACCTGACCCGCATCATCCGCGCGCTGGACCCTGCGAGAACCCCCGCGAACACCACGACCCCCGAGCCATGACCGCCTCGGGCAGCCTACGACGGCAACGGCCCAGGACGCTGATTCCCAGGAGGATGAGCAGGGCTTCGAGGACCGCGTGAGCCGACACCGTCGAGGGTCCATGTGCAGTCGCGACGGACACCCCGGGTCAGCCCGAGACACGATGCGGTCCGGTCGGTGCGAGCATCGTGCGCGCGTATGACTGGCTGCCGGCGGCGCCCGTGCCCACAGCGTGCCCATAAGAGCGGACAGCCACGGTCGACAGCGGCACGAACCGACGCGCGATTACACCACGCACACGACATATGTGCACGTCAGAGCCATACGGTCCGCCCAAGCGCCGTCGCTTCCCAAGCTGAGAGCGCGAGTTCGATTCTCGTCACCCGCTCCACGAAGAAGGCCCAGGTCAAAGACCTGGGCCCTTTTGCTGTCCACTGTGATCACTCGCCGCGTGCCAGATCCGTGCCAGAACACCTTTCGGCGGCCTTCTGGGCAGCCTCCTCCCGAGCCTTCCGGACCGTGGCGTCGAGGCCGGCGGCGACCTCTTCCTGTCGCTCCTCGTCGGAGTGCTGATAGATCAGCGCGGCCTTCTCCGAGGCCTGCCCGGCTCGGACCATCGTGTCCTTCAGGGTGGCACCGGACCGCGTGGAGAGCGTGTGCCCGGTGTGCCGGAGGTCGTAGAACCGGAAATCCTCGGGCAGGCCGACGGTCTCACGCGCCTTTCGCCACGTCCGCCCGAAGGTGCTGCGCCGGAAGGGAGCGCCCTTCTTCCCGTCCCGCTGACCGGCCCGCCGTCGTGTCTCCTGATCCCCATGCCGCCTCGGCGGCGGGCCTCCCAGACTTTCCCCACAGGGTGGGGACCGGGGTGTCGACCCGCTCCCGGCCCGAGGAGGTCTTCAGGCTGCCAGCCCCTGCGACCACCAGCGGGCGGTGTACGCGCGCGACGCGCAGCCCCTCGACCAGAAACTTGTACGCCGCCGGCGGCGGGACGGCTTGGGGCGGAGCCGTCGCGGGCAGGGAGAGGCCACCTGGCCGGGGCTCACGGCGGCTTTCGCCGCGGGAGGGGCGCCAACAGCGTCGCGCCGGAGCGGAACCCGGTCGACCTGTGGCGGAGGTGCGGATCAGTCGCAGGGATGGCGGGAGCCCCGGCGGACGCAGAGCCCCCGGCGGGAACGGGGGAAGAGTTCCACCGGGGGCTGTCGATGCCGGCCTCGGGCCGCCCGTCCGCCTGCTTGGGCGTCCTGACCGGGCCGAGCGCGGTCAGGAGGAGGTACGTCGCGTAGTCGACTGCGGTCCGGAGGGCGATGTCCCTCCACTCCCTGCCCCCGTTGCTGCGGACGGAGACGAACTGTTTCAGCGGCGTGCCAGAGCATCCCGAGGCCGCCGGCCGACGTCGGTGTTGCGTCGTCGCTCAGTTCGAAGGCGCCGGGTCCCGCTTGCCTCCGTGCCGACAGCGACGCGGCCGTGCCGACAGCGACGCGGCCGTGCCGTCGAAGAGCGGCCGCTAGCCGTTCTCCGGCCGGCAGTCCGCCTGGACGGCGCCGGTGGCCCACTGGATTGCGCCCGACAGGTGCTGACGGACGGCGGGTTCGGCGAAGGACTCCTTGCTGTGGCCGACGCCGGTGTAGAAGGAGCGGCCGCCCTGGTAGTTCTGGCACCAGGCGATCGGGTGGTCGCCGTTCATGGTGCCGCCCCAGTACGAGGACTCGTCGAGGGAGGCCAGGACGCGGACCCGTTCCCGGGGATTCGAGCGGAAGTTGTACCACTCGTCGGTGCGGTTCCAGGTGGTGGGCAGGTCAGCGGTCGCCGGGTGGGCGCGGTCCTCGACGTGCACCGTCGCGCGCATCGGCCACCACGGATGCGACTCGAAGTAGGCACCGACGAGCCCGCCGTAGAAGGCCCAGTCGTACTCGGTGTCGGCGGCCGCGTGGATGCCGACGTAGCCCCCGCCACTGCGGATGTAGCCCTCGAAGGCCGTCTCCTGGGCGGCGTTCAGGACGTCACCGGTCGTCGACAGGAACACGACCGCGTCGTAGCGCCCGAGGTTGTCGGCCGTGAAGGCTCCGGAGTCCTCCGTCGCGTCGACCGTGAAGCCGCCCGTCTCGCCGAGCTGTTTCACCGCCGCGATGCCGGCGGAGATCGAGCCGTGGTGGAAGCCGGCCGTCTTGGAGAACACCAGCACCCGTGTGCCGTCCTGCTTCGCCTGTGACACGGCCGGTCCCGAGACGCAGCCCAGGAGCACGGCCGCTCCGACGGCTGACGTTGTCAGTCGGTTGATCGATCGCATGCTGTGTATGTCTCTCTCATCCGGTGGTGAATGTGAAGTCGAGTGGCGACCTCTGCGTACTCGCTCCGAGCTACGCGAATGGTGATCACGCCCATACGGGCCAGACGGTGAGGTTCTCCAGCTGCGCGGAACCCCGGCGGGGAAACCTGGCCGGTGTCCGATGCCCGGGAACACGACGCCCTCGCCCCGGCCCGGCTCCGCCGCTGCCGACCCGGGCGGTGGCAGCGGCGGCGCGCCTGGCATGGTTACCGTCGTCACGCGTCCGGCGGCCAGGGTGCGAGTGCGGTGTCGACCTCGCGGGCGGCCGTTTCGTTGTCGAGTCGCGCGCCGGACCCGGATGCGTTCGTCACAGCGGACATGGGTGGTCTCCGTCGAAATGGGGGGGGTGGGGAGGCCGTTGGAGCGGAGTGTCAGGAGACGCTACTTGAGAGTTCACTCTCACAGGTCGGCTGCCGTGAACTGTGGGGATTTCCCTACGGCTTGATAGGAACTTGCGGCCGGACGGTTCGCGACGTCGAGGAGGATGAGCGTCAAACGCGCGACGAGGTGCCGTGTGCAGCAGGCGATTCACATCAACCTCGCTCGCGTCGCCTTGGCACTGCCGGTCAGCCTGGCGTCGAGATCCTGTCCGGCATGAGCCAGGAAGGCGCTGTGGTGTCTGATCGGCGATTCCGACACCGGCAGGGTTGTGCACTCACAAGCACGACGATGTGACGCTCTACGGCCTGTTCGTGGAGGCGTTCGCTCGCCTCAAACCTCTCGTACACCGCGACCTGGGAGTCCCGGACACCTGGTTCGAGGTGCTGCTGCGACTGGGCCGCACGCCCGGGCACCGACTGCGCATGACGGACCTGGCGGAGGCCGTGTCCTTCAGCTCTTGCGGCTTCACCCGGCTCGCCGACCGCATGGCGAAGGAGGGACTGATCCGCCGCGACCCCGACCCCGCCGACCGACGAGCCGCACTCGCCGCACTGACCGACAAGGGCGCCGAGGCGCTCGACCGCGCCCTGACCGCCCACGTCTCCCATCTCCGCAGCCACGTCACAGGACCGATCCCGGCCGAGGACCGCCGCCACCTGGAGCGCATCCTGCGCACGCTCCGCGACGCCAACGAGCGAAGTTCCGCGCGGACGCGCAAACCCTCGCGCAACAGCGCTACACCAGGCCCGCGTGACGGTGTCAGCACACCGAATCCCCACAGGTCGACACCCCGGCGGCCGCGCCAGCGCGCCCGCTTCCCAAGCTGGGAGCGCGTCGTGCGTGCTCTCGGAGTGCCGCGCGGAAGTCCTCGAGAAGTCCTCGATGGGAGTCCCCCCGCTCGAGCGGAGCCGAGAGTGGGGGAGGCGTTACTTGGGCTTTCGCGCGGTGCGGCGGTGGGGGCACCTCCCGCTCGAGCGAAGTCGAGGGTGGGTGCGTGCCGGGCGTCGCGACGCCGCGGAGATCCGTCAGAAGGGCCCTGGCCTCGGGCAATGGCTCCGCCACCGCTCCGGGGCGGCTCCCTGGATCGTCCCTGCGGCGGCCCGCCTCCCCGCGGTGTCCGCGCCCCGTCGTCAACCGCCTGGTCTGAGGCGCCGAAGGCAAGCCAGGCCGGAGCTGTGGTGCTGCCGCACAGCAAAGGGCGGCCGGCCCCGGCGTCCCTCGATCGGGCGCCGGGGCCGGCCGTCTGCGGTTACAGGGCCGCGGCCTCCGCGGTGGTGAGGAAGCGGAGGTTCTGCACGTGCTCGTTGACGAACATGGGCACGCCGTCCGAGGCCAGGTACCAGCGCGGCTTGTCCCCGCTGTCGCGGATCACCCTGCCGTTGACGCGGAGGTTCTCGAAGGTGACGTCCTTGACGGTGCGCTCGGCGTCGGTCCCGGCGATGATCGACGTGTCGGCGTTCTTGCCGTTGTAGCTGAGGTCCTTGACGTAGACGTTCTCGATGCTGCGGCCGGACGTCATGTTCCATCTCGGGTTGTTGATGACCCTTATGTGGAAGAGCTGGCCCCAGCGGAAGTCCTCCACGCGGATGTCGTCGAACCTCACATCCCGGACGAGGTTGCCGTCGGCGGCTTGGATGGCGACGCAGCCCTGGGCGTTCACCTGCGGCTCACGGTGGTCGAGGATGTCGATGTTCTCGAAGTTCAGGTTCTCCAGCATCTCGGGCGCGGCGGGGTCGGGGTTGCCGTGCACGGCCATGTTGATCGGGTGGGCGACGTCGGCCCAGAGGGAGGTGTTCTTGACGGTGATGTTGCGGGTGTCGCCGTAGAAGTCCCAGCGGTGGGTGTAGAGGGCGATGCAGTCGTCGGAGGTGCGCAGGAAGCAGCCGTCGATCGTGACGTTCTCGGAGCAGTAGAGCTGGATGCCGTCGCCCCAGCCCTCGCGGCTGAAGGCGCGCAGGTTCTTGATGGTGAGGTTCCGGCACTCGGCGACCCGGATGTTCTCGTACCGGGGGTTGAGGATCGTGATGCCGTCGATCGTGACGTTCTCGCACTTGCGGATGAGCATCGCGCCCCACTTGGAGTTGTAGATCACTCCGCGGCCGATGATCCGGGAGTTCTCCGCCCCCTCGATTCTCACGTGTGCCTGGAGGACCGCACCGGGGGCCAGGTAGACGGTGGTGTTGCTGGGCACCGTCAGCTCCCCGTTGGGGGGAGTGTGGAAACCGGGCCCGAAGTACATGACCTTCTTGTCGCCCTCGGCGGGCACGTCCTGCTCGATCGGGTTAGCGAACAGGTGCAGGCAGTCGAAGATCTTGTCGTCGACCTGGACGACGACGTTGCGAGGCCGGTCCAGGGTGAAGCGCGCGGTGTCGCCGAGCACCTCGGGCTTGATGCCGTACGAGTCCGGCCGGATGCGGAACTTCTCCGCGCCGCCCGGGTTGTAGGTGACCTCGACCTCGACGGTGCCGGAGAAGTCGAAGGCTGCCCAGGAGGACTTCTGGACCGGGTTGCTGCCGGTGACGGCGTCGATCAGCGCGAGCTTGGCCAGGTAGATGTCGAGTCTCTGCCAGGTGCCGCCGAGCGGCCGGACCTTGACGGTGAAGGAGTTGTTGACCGGCACCTGCGGCAAGGTCGGGTGGATGACAACGGTGTCGTCCGTGGAACCGTTTTCTGCAACCGCAGCCTGAGCGGTGCCCGCGACACCGCTGACCATACTGCCGACAGCGACGGCTCCTGCGGCCTGAAGGGCAGTTCGCCGGGACAGGATCGAGCTCATGGGGACTCCTTGGTGAAACGTTCGGGCGGGTGATAATCCCTGTTCAGCGCATGAAAGCCCGGCGCCACAGCGGCGTATGGGCGGGATTGGTCCGTCAAGCGGCAATCTGCTGCACGAGCAAGTTCATCGTCAAGAGGTCGGCCGACTTTTATAGCAACCGGTTTCTACTGAGGGCCTCTCGGGGCCTCAGCCGGAGGCACGTATTCGTAGACCGGAAGCGCTACCGCCGCACCCAACACGGCCGCCTCCCAAGCCAGCAGGGCGTGCCCGGTCCTCGTCACCGTGCCGACAGGGAGGTGGCTGCACGCACCACTGGTCCGTCGTCTGCCGAAGGTGGCACCGGAGCGACCGGCCGGAGTGACCGGGCGCCTGCCCCACCCAGCCGGTCCACCGGCGAGTCGGCACACGCCGGGGTCGGTGCGCGGTGTGCGGGCGGGGACGCGGTGGGGCCTGTCGAGCTAGTCCGCGCCATGGCTGGCCTGGTCGTACAGCTTCACGGTGAAGTTGCTGGAGATGTCCGTCGTCTTCCACGGACCTGTGGTGTCAAGGGAGTTGTAGCGGCCGCCCTCGGTGTGACCGCAGGGGCCGACCGAGGCGCTGCCAGGCGAAGAACGCGAGGGCACAGAGCACCACCAGCACGAGCAGAGCATGGCTGCGCAGTCATCGGCGCGGGGGCACGAGAGGCGGCGGTACGGAGGGGAGCGTCCGGTGGGTGCGGTACGCGACGGCGTTGGTCACGCCCGGGCCGAATCGCAGCACGGTGCCTTCGATGCGATCAGGCGGCGTCGGCCAGTTCTTCGCGCATTTCTCGGCGGGTCCCGGCCGATCCCGGCCGATCCCGGCGCAGGAGCGTGCCGAGGATTCCCGACTTCGGCATCGACACGTCCGAGGGCCGGACGCTACTCGCGAGAGCCTGACGCCACTGGAGGTGAGGGCAGCTGGGTCGTGGTGGCGGCCCCGCCCACACGGGCCTCGAAGCACTCCCGTTCGCCGTCGGCCGACGCGGGCCGGAAGCAGGCCCGGACGGTGCTGCCGGGACGGACTTCGGTCATCTCCGTATAGATGAAGGTTGCCGCGTCGTCCTTGTTCCTGATGCGCACGCTGTGGGTCGGGCCGCCTGCCGTGACGTCCACCCGGTCGCCGATCTCGGTCCCCCAGATCCGGGCCCAGCTCGCGCCGCATTTCTTGCTGTAGCGCAGCTCGACGTGGGCGCCGGTGGCAGTGGGGTACGAGGCGAGGGTGTCGGGGCCGAGGCCGCAGATCAGGCGCATCGGGTCCCGGCCCTCGCAGGCGGCTCCGTGGCATTGGGGAGCGAGGGAGAACGGGACGGAGGCCTGTAGCGGTTCGTCCTCCTGAGACTCCGAGTCCGGCAGCAGGAGGAACAGCAGGGCCGTAGCACCACCGACGATCACTGTGTACGCCGACGCCAGCACCACCAGGAGCCTGCTCCCGCCACGTCGCCGCCGCCCGGTCCCGGCGGGTGGTGGCGCCTCCTGAGGTTGTGGCCGCGGCGACTCGTCCGTGGGAGGGGCGGGTGCGGGGGCCACCGCGCGTCCGCTCCAGTGTGACTCGGCGATCTCCCACAGGGCCAGCAGCCGCCCGTCCGGTTCGTTCGCGAGCCGGCACAGTTCCCGTACGGCCTGGCGAGGAGGCAGGCTCTTGCCGTTGAGGTAACGCTCCCACGAGGACTTGCTGTACGCCGTCCGCTCAGCCAGCGCCGCCAGGCTCAGCCCCGCACCGGCCCGCAGCTCCCGCAGCGCCGCGACCAGCCGGGTGTGTTCCGCGGTCACTTCGGATCCGCCTCCCGCAGGGCCTGCCAGGTGGGCGGGTCGATGACTCCGTTCACGACCAGCCCGTTCTGCTTCTGCATGCGCTCGACCGCTCGGCGCGTCTTGGGGCCGAAGACGCCGTCGATGTCCCCTGGCTCAGTGCCCGCCCGGCGCAGCAGGCACTGCGCCTCGGCCACTTCGAGCCCCACGTGGGTGTTGGACAGGAGGATGTCCGTGGTCCGGCTCAGGCCCGCGTACCAGCGGCCGTCACGCTGCTCCAGCCGACAGGTGTAGATGACCGGCACCATGGACTCCGACACGGTGGCCAGGGCCGTCGCGACAGCATCGCTGCGGTCGTGCGCGAGCTGGGCACGGGCCTCGGCGAGCCGCACGGCCAGCAGGAGCGCGGCGGAGACGGACAGCGCCATGACCACGGCTCCCACCGTGACCGCGACGCGCAGGTGACGCCCGTACGGCTGCTGCTCCGTGGGGGTGTGTTCCGGTGTCGCGGAGAAGTCCTCGGGGGTGTCGGTGGTGACCGCCCTTCCCTCCGCCCAGCGTTGGGCGGCGATCTCGTGCATCGCCAGCAGCCGGTGCGGATCGTCACCGCCGACGCGGGCCATCGCCTCGACGGCCTCCCGGGGCGGCAGAGACCTGCCGTTCAGATATCGCTGCCACGACTTCGCGCTGTACCCGGTCTTCGCGGCCAGTTGCCGCGTGCTCAGTTCGCTGCGGTCCTTCAGCCTGCGCAGTCGCACGATCAACTGATGGGCGTGTGGATGCAGTTCTACAGGCAGTGCCTTCCAGCGCGACACGCTTCCCCCCACTCGCGTCCGGGACCGCAGGCCCGCCCCCCGTGTTCCCGTCTCATTCTGCATCAGCTGGGACGGGGATCACAGAGCGGGCACCCCGCCCCGGCGCGACCCCGCCCTGGCGCGGAATCAGCCATCCCCTCGTCGCGGTCCCGCCGCAGGGACTCGGCGGGCGACATCTCCGCAGGTCAGCGCGCGGGACGTCCCGGGATGAGGTCACTTCTGCGTCAGCTGTGGCCCAACATCACACCGAACCCGCAGGCTCGTTGCGGAGCCGGCCGGTGCGGTCGGCTCCGGCAAACGCACGCCAATTGGGGAAGGAACACAATGAACTTCGGTATGACCCGGACCCGCCTCGCAGCCGCCGTCACCGCCGCCGTCGCGACGGGCGCGCTGGCCATGAGCGCCTCGCCCGCCTCGGCCACCTCCTCCCAGGGGTACTTCACCGGTTACGGCACCACATGGACGGACGACTGGAGCAACGAGGGAACGCTGTCGTCCGCCAGCTACGCCAGGTCCAACGCCACCTGCCTGTGGCAGAAGATCCTCTGGGCCGAGGGCGCGACGGAGAGCAACGGCACCGCCTACGACTACGCGGACATCGACGGCGTCTTCGGCCCCAACACCACATACGCCAGCAAGCGGCTTCAGACGCGCTGGGGCCTGGACGACGACGGACGGGTCGGCCCCCTGACGCTCGGCAAGGCGGACAACAAGCTGCGGTACAGCTCGGGCAGCACGTCCTCCGGGACGCTCTACCTCACGTACGACGGCGCGGCCCACGACTTCACCCTGAGGCGCGACGACAACAACCGGTACGGGTTCGTCCAGGACGGCGCCTGGCGCCTCGCGGGCTACAACTACCGCACCTGCAGCTGACCACACGTCCTTCCGAGGGCCGTCGGTTGGCAGCTACGCGAACGACGCCTACGCCATCAAGATCTGGCGCGACCCCGACGACGGGAAGTGCAGCGGCACCTGGCAGGTGCCGCAGGGCCGCATCAAGGACGGCCGGCGCCCCTGACACACGCGGCCCGTCCCCTCGTGCAGGAGGGGACAGGCCGCGTGCGTCCCCTCCGGTCCACCCAGTGATCCGGATGAAACCGCCTGGCTGGTCCCGTCCTTCGCAACAACGCCGGGACCGGGCAGCAATCCTTGCCATCGTGATGCCCCGTCAGGGGCCGCAGGCGGCACTCGATGAACGACAAGCATTCCAAGCCCTGGTCGGCCCACTCGGCTCGGCGTGCCACAACAAAAGGAAATACGGGGGAATCATGTCTCTTCGCAGCCGACTCACGCGCCGCGCGCAGGTCACTCTCATAGGCGTCGCCGCCGGAGGTGTCGCGGCCGCAATCGCCGTCGTACCGTCGTTCGCCGACAGCGACTCCTCGGCGCCGGTGACGGTCGCCGCCCAGAAGGAGACCGGCTACGGGCCCGAGCCCGAGGCCGACAGCAAGCTCGTCACCCAGGCCGGCGAGCTGTCGACCATGGCCACGGCCACGCTCTCGCGCGACACGATGATCAACCGGGCCCGCACCTGGCTCACGGCCAACAACGGAGGCCCGGTCCCCTACAGCATGGAGCGCACGTGGAAGGACGGCTACCGCCAGGACTGCTCCGGCTATGTCTCCATGGCGCTCGGGCTGGGGAAGCCCGGCCTGAACACCGTCGGGCTGGCCGACTCGCGAAACGGCGTCACCACACGGCTCAGCAGCATGAGCCAGCTCAAGAAGGGTGACCTGCTGATCGACTACAGCACCACTGACGGCGATTTCCGTCACGTAGTGATCTTCGAGAAGTGGGCCAACACGTCGCACAGCGCCTACTGGGCGTACGAACAGCGCGGTACGTACGGCACGACCCACCGGCAGCTCAAGTACGGGATCGGCAGTGACAACTACGACCCCTTCCGCCCGGTCAACCTGGGTGACGGCGGTGGCGGCGGACAGCTCCCCTCCCCGGGTGTCTCCTGGCCGATCCTCCAGAACGGTTCCAAGGGCGCGGACGTGCGGTCCGCCCAGCAGCTGCTGACCGCGCGGGGCTACACGGTCGAGGCCGACGGCGTCTTCGGCCCGAAGACCCGCTCCGCGGTGATCCAGTTCCAGAAGTCCCGGTCCCTGGCCGCTGACGGCGTCATCGGCCCGAACACCTGGTCAAAGCTGATCCAGACGGTGAGGTACGGCTCGTCCGGCCAGGCGGTCAAGGCAGCGCAGACGCAACTGAACGTCTACGGCTACGGCCTCGCGGTCGACGGCGCATTCGGCTCCAAGACGAAGTCGGCGGTGGTCGCCTTCCAGAAGAACCACCAGCTGCAGGCCGACGGCATCATCGGCCCGCAGACCTGGCGCGCCCTCCTCGGCACCCGCTGACCCGACCGGCCCCCGACGGCCGACCGACGGCTCCTTCCCCCTGCACCCGCAGAGGGACGGAGCCGTCGCTGTACATCCGTGGAGCCGATGGAGGCGTGGCAGCGTCCCGAGGGCTACTGGCTGGGCACGGCACGCTCGTACGCCGACTCGCCGGGCTGGTCGGAGCAGGACCCGATCGGAGGCGCACGTGGTGAGAGTCAACTACCCGTCGCTGAAGCGACGGGCTTGCTGCTCGGGTTCACCGATGGCTTCGGTGGTCCCGGCTGCGTCCAGCTCTCACACTCGATGGTGTCGCCGGTCAGGCGATGAGGGTGAGGGCAGGGGCCTGTGACTCGGCCCCGCGGACCCACGCGTACCAGCCGCGGTGGCTGATGTTGTGGGACGAGTTGCGGTCGGCGTGCTCAGCGAAGCCGCACGACCGGCAGACAAACACGGCCTGGGAGGGCCGGTTGGCTTTCTCGATGTGGTGACAGCGGGAGCACTCCCGGCTGGTGTACGCCGGATCGACGTACACCATCGGGACCCCGGCGCGTTTCGCCTTGTAGGCGATGAACGCGCCGAGCTGGTGAAACGACCAGGAGTGCAGCGTGACGCGCTGGGGCCTTCTCAGCCGTGCCCGTTCGCGGATGCCCGACAGGTCTTCCAGGGCGATTCCGCGACCGGTGCGTTGAGCCTCCGCCACGATGCGCTTGCTGATCTTGTGGTTGATGTCGCGGGCCCGGCGTTTCTCCTTGCCCGCGCGCTTCTTCGCCCGCCGCTTGGCGGACTTGGTGTTCTTCTTCTGCAGCTTGGTGCGCAGCTTCCGGTCCGCTTCACGGCGCCGGTTCAGACGGCGCCCGCTGTGCCGCGTGCCGGTGGAGGTGGTGGCGATGTTGACGATGCCCAGGTCCACCCCGACGAACCCCACCGGGTGTGCGTTCCCCTCGGCCTCCGCGATGTCGCAGGTCACCAGCAGGTACCACTGCCCGCCCCGGCACAGCAGATCGGACTCACCTTTGCGGTGCGCGGCCACCACCGCCAGCTGCCCCGGCTCGCCGGTGAACGCGACGTTCTTCATCCGCCCGGCCGTGGTCCAGACCGACACCGTGCGCTGCTCGTGCTGCCAGGACAGCATCCGGTCGTCATAGGGCTGCGCGGCATCCGCGCGGAAGGTGACCGGCTTGCCGGCCGCCTTCTCGTACCGCCTGGAGCCGGGCCTGCCGTAGTTTCCGTTACGGAGGTTGGCGCGCAGCGTGGTGTAGGCGTCGCAGGTCTTCTTGATCGCGTGCTGGGCGGCCTGCGCACCCAGATTCCGACGGGTCTTGATCTGCTGGTAGGTGTGCTTGCGCAGGGCCAGGGCTCTGGCCGCCTTCTCCTCGAAGGCGACGTGGGCGGCCCAGGTGGCGGCCTCGTTGCAGGCATGCAGGGTCGCCTCAAGTGCCGCCGCCTGCACGGGCGTCGGCAGGAGTTTGACCCGCACCACCAGCTTCATGACCCTGAACGGACACACCCGTACGAGCACCCACCACACGTTCCCCTTCCCTCACCCGAACGAGCGACCAGCCCCCGTCCCAGGGCCACAGCGCCACGGCGCGGCCCTGTCGCCTCCGGCCCGATTCCGCGGTGCTCCGCACCGCCACCACCAGATGCGGTTCCTCCCGGGCGTGAACGCCCGGGGTTCCTCGCAAGAACAGGCTGAATCACCCCGCGATCACACGCCGCCGTAAGGCCGCCGATCAGCTCTCCTGGACCGCGTGGGTCATCTGCCCCAGCAGTGCCTCCAACGGTGCGGTGCCCACGGAGCCCACCTTCTCGGTGCTCTCGGCCTGATCGGCTACGACGACGGCACCGAAACGCCACCGCCGGCGGTCGGATCGCTCTGGCTGCTACTGCCAGACGTACCAACGGCAGTGGTACGTACCCGAGTCGTCCCAAAAATCTGTGCTCGCTGTGGCGCTCCCCGTGCCGCACAGTGGATGCCGTGCCGCACCGAAGGCCTGGTGAGGCGGCTGCAGATCGTGTTCGACCTCCGGTCGCCGCACCACTCCTGGGCCGACGGCCCGCCTGGTCCGTCGCGGCGTGAAGCGTGTCCCCGGACGCCGGTCCCACCGGCACCGCCGGGACTCGGCAGCCCACGACGCCACCTGGCGGGGCTGCTCACCCGCAGCAGTCGTCCACGCGCCGACCAAGGAGATCCCCCCATTGTCCCGCCGTTTCCTTTTCATCCTCGGTAGCCACCGCAGCAACGGGAACACCGAGTTACTCGCGCGTGAGGCCGCCAGGCAGTTGCCCGCGGACGTCGAGCAGCAGTGGATCTCGCTCGCCGAGCATCCGCTCCCCGACTTCGACGACCTGCGGCACGGCGCGGGGGATCCCTCGCGGCCCGAGGAGGGCAACCACGCGCTGCTCCTCGATGCCACCCTCGCCGCGACCGACATCGTGATCGTCTCCCCCGTGTACTGGTACTCGCTGTCCTCCCACACCAAGCGCTACCTGGACGGCTGGACCTCCTGGATGTACATCCCCGGTCTCGGTTTCCGGGCTGCCATGGCCGGACGCACCCTCTGGGGCGTCACCACCTCCGCGGGTGACCTGCCCTGGATCGCCGAACCGCTGGTCAGCGCGGTGAACAACTGGGCCGCGTTCATGAAGATGAACTTCGGCGGCGTCCTTCGCGGCATCGGCACCGCGCCCGGCGATGTCCTGAAGGACACCGAGGCACTGGCGCGCGCGAAGCCGTTCTTCGCCCAGGACGCGCGCCACCCGCCCGCTTCCCAGGCGGCTGCACACGGCCCGGGTCCGACGCGGAATCTGCCGCATGACCGTCTTGCGGCACCATCACGCCCCCACCCGCATGTGCGCCGTCACGTCCTCCTGAAAGAGGCCGTGATGACTCGTCCTCACGCCGATTCGTGCACATGACGGTGGTCGGTACCACCATCCGCCTTCCCTCGACCGAGAGAGTGGTCATGTCCACCGAGCCCCCCGAGTCAACTGTTTCTCCCCCCGAGGGATCTCCCGAGCAATCTCCCGAAGGATCCGCGTCCGCGCCGTCCCGGCGTACGTTCATCGCGACCACCGCCGTCGGTGGTGCTGTCGTGGCGGGCGGTCTGGTAGCGGGGCCGTCCGTGTTCGGCGCCGAGCCCGCGGAAGCCGCCGAAGCGCCGCCCGGCAGCCGCGTCTCCCTGACCGTCAACGGCAAGCGGCACACCGTCACGGTCGACAACCGGACCTCGCTCCTCGACCTGCTGCGCGAGCACCTGAACCTGACCGGCTCGAAGAAGGGCTGCAACGCCGGTGCCTGCGGCGCCTGCACCGTCCTGGTCGACGGCCGCCGGGTCAACTCCTGCCTGACGCTGGCGGTCCGCCTGGACGGCGCCGAGGTCACCACCATCGAGGGCCTGGCCAAGGGCGAACGGCTGCACCCGCTGCAGCAGGCGTTCATCGACCAGGACGCCTTCCAGTGCGGCTACTGCACCTCCGGCCAGATCATGTCCGGCGTCGGCTGCATCGACGAGGGTCACACCGGCTCCCCGGAGGAGATCCGGGAGTTCATGAGCGGCAACCTCTGCCGCTGCGGCTGCTACGTGAAGATCGTGCGGGCGGTCGAGCAGACCGCGCACGGGAAATGAGGCACGGCCCCCATGCATCCCTTCTCCTACACCCGGGTCACCGACACCCGGCAGGCCCTCACCGCGGGCCGTGACGGCGGCCGTTACATCGCCGGCGGCACCACACTCGTCGACCTGATGCGCGAGACCGTCGAACGCCCCCGCACACTGGTCGACATCAGCGCCCTGCCCCTGCGCGAGATCACGGTCGCCAAGCGCGGGGGCCTGCGCATCGGCGCGCTGGTCCGGATGGCCGATGTCGCAGCCCACCGGGGAGTGCGCGCCCTGTATCCGGTCATCTCCGAGGCGCTGGAGCTGAGCGCGTCAGCGCAGCTGCGGAACATGGCGACCATCGGCGGCAACATCATGCAGCGCACCCGCTGCACGTACTTCCGTGACGTGAACGCCGACTGCAACAAGCGCGAGCCGGGCTCGGGCTGCGCGGCCCTGCACGGCGTCAACCGCACACACGCCATCCTCGGCACCTCCGACGACTGCGTGGCCACCCATCCCTCCGACGTCGCCGTGGCCTTCGCCGCCCTGGAGGCGACCGTGGTCCTGCTGGGGCCGGACGGCGAGCGGACGGTGCCCTTCGCGAGCTTCCTGCTCAAGCCGGGCAGCACACCGAACCGCGAACAGGCCCTCCGCCGGGGTGAGTTGATCACCGCAGTGGAGATTCCGGCCTTTCCCCGTCCGCTGAAGTCGGGCTATCTGAAGGTGCGCGACCGGCAATCGTACGAGTTCGCTCTCACCTCGGCGGCCGTCGCCCTGCACATCCGTGGCGGAGTGATCCGCCAGGCCAAGGTGGCCGCCGGAGGCGTGGGCACCATCCCCTGGAAGCTCACCGCCGTCGAGCGCGAGCTCATCGGCAAGCGCCCGTCCGAGGCCCTGTGGACCAAGGCCGCCGAGCGGGCGGCGGACGGGGCCCGGCCCCTCCAGCACAACCGCTTCAAGGTCGAGTTGCTCAAACGAACCGTCGAGCGCCAGCTGCGCATCGTAGGAGGTGGCAAGTGAGCCCGCAGCCACAGGCAGCCGTCGGAGCCCCGCTGTCCCGGGTGGACGGACGGCTGAAGGTCACCGGCCAGGCCAAGTACTCCGCCGAGCACGACATCGACGGGGTGGTGCACGCCGTCGTCGTCGACAGCAGTATCAGCCGCGGCCGTATCACCGGCATGGACACCCGCGACGCCGAAGCCCAGCGCGGCGTGCTGAAGGTCATCAGCCACCGCAACGCGCCCGAGCTGGCCTACCGCGAGTTCCCCTTCATCCCCTTCCCGGGCGAGCGGCTGCACGTCTTCCAGGACGACCGTGTCCGGTTCTTCGGCCAGCCGGTCGCGGTCGTGGTGGCCACCACGCTGGAGGCCGCAGAGCACGCCGCGAGCCTGGTGAAAGTCACCTACGACGCCGAGAAGGCCTCGACCGACCTGACCGACGCCCCGGCCGAAGCCGGACCTCTGCCCTTCGCGCGGCCCTACTCGCGGGGTGACGCCGAGGCAGCGCTGGGCTCCGCGGACGTCCGGATGGAGATGACCTACCGTCTCTCCCGCAACCACCACAATCCGATGGAGCTGCACTCCACCATCGCCCGCTGGGAGGGCAACAAGCTCACCCTGTGGGACAAGACCCAGCACGTGATCGGTACACAGAACGAGCTCGCGTCCGTGTTCGGCATTCCACCGGCGGACGTGCGTGTCCTAACGCCGTTCATCGGCGGCGCCTTCGGCAACGGACTGCGGCGGTGGCCGAACACCACCATCGCCGCGCTCGCCGCACGTGAGGTGAAACGCCCGGTCAAACTCGTCCTGACCCGCAGGCAGATGTACTTCAGCGTGGGGTTCCGGCCCGCGTACGAGTACAAGCTGCGGCTGGGCAGCAGCCGGCGCGGGCGGCTGACCGCGATGACCCACGACTTCAAGTACGAGACCTCCAGCTACGAGCGGTTCTGGGAGGCCAACCTGGCGCTGGGGCAGATGCTCTACGCCGTGCCGAACGTCAGCCAGACGCCCCAGACCGTGCCGCTGGATGTCGTCACCCCGATCTGGATGCGCGGCCCCGGCTACTCCACTGCCAGCTTCGCCATCGAGTCGGCGATGGACGAACTCGCCTACAAACTGGGCATGGACCCGATCGAGCTGCGGCTGCGCAACGAACCCGACGAAGACCTGTCGAGCGGACACCCCTTCTCCACCCGGCGGCTGCGCGAGTGCTTCAGCGTCGGCGCCCGCGAGTTCGGCTGGCACCGGCGCAACCCCAGGCCGCGCTCCACGCGTGACGGCGACTGGCTCATCGGCACCGGCGTGGCCACCGGCTGCTACGACGTCTTCCAGAGCGCGGCCCAAGCCCACGCCCGGCTCGATGCCGACGGCACCGTGGTGGTCCAGTCCGCGACCCATGACGTGGGCACGGGCACGTACACCTCCATGAGCCAGGTCGCCGCCGACGCCCTCGGCCTGGCAGTGCGCCACGTCACCTTCCAGCTCGGCGACTCCAGGATGCCGCCGGCCCCGCCGCAGGGCGCCTCGCAGACCATGGCCAGCGTGGGCTCCGCCGTCCAGGACACCTGCGACAAGCTGCGGCAGCAGGCCATCAAGCTCGCCGTCGAGGACGAGCGCTCACCGCTGCACGGTGTCGACGCCGACGACATCGTGGTCCGCGGCGGCCGGATGCATGTGACGGGCAACCCCGCGCGGGGGGAGACCTACCGGCAGCTCCTCGCCCGCAACAACCGCACCCACCTGGAGGCGCGCGGGTCCTACTCCCCGGTGCCGGAGCAGGACAGGCGGTTCTCGATGTACGGCTACGGCGCGGTGTTCGCCGAGGTCGCCGTCGACGCCCGCCTGGGTCTTGTCCGGATGCGGCGGATGCTCGGCGTCTACGACGCGGGCCGGATCATCAGCCCCAAGCTCGCCGACAGCCAGGCCTTGGGCGGGATGATCGGCGGCATGGGCCAGGCCCTGCTGGAGCACACGGTCACCGACCACCGCGACGGCCGGATCACCAACGCCAACTTCGCCGACTACCTCGTGCCGACCCATGCCGACATCCCCGACCTGAAGGCCATCTACCTCGACGGGGAGGACTACAAGGCCGACCCCATCGGCGTGAAGAGCCTGGGCGAGCTCGTAATGGTCGGCGTGGCACCCGCCATCGCCAACGCGGTCTTCCACGCCACCGGACGCCGCGTCCGCGAACTGCCCATCACCGCCGAAGCCCTGCTCTGAACCCCGGGCGGTACGGGCCCCTCCCGCCACCCGGGCGGGGCCCTGAGCGTCCCACTGATCGGCCCGCCGCCGTGCCTCCATCCCCCCATGCCGGCGCGGCGGCGGGCTTCCCAACCTCCCCCAGGAGAGCCACACATGCTGAACATCGCGGACACGCTGTACCGCTGGTGCCGCGAGGACCGCCCCTTCGCCCTCGCCACCGTCACCCAGGTCAGCGGCAGCGCACCCCTGCCGCCCGGCACCGCACTGGCCGTGGACGCCGACGGCGAAGCGGTCGGCAGCATCTCCGGAGGATGCGTGGAAGGCGCCGTCTACGAGCTGTGCCAACAGGTGCTGGAGACGGGCGAACCCCCGGTGCGCACCCGGTTCGGCTACTCCGACGACGACGCCTTCGCCGTGGGCCTGACCTGCGGCGGCGAGCTGGAGGTCCTGGTGCAGCGGGTCGACCCCGCCGACCAGCCCCACCTCACCACCGCCCTGGAAGACGTGCTGGCCGGTCTGCCCGTCGCCGTGGCACAGGTGGTGGGCGGGCCGCAGCGCCTTCTCGGCCGCACCCTGTCCCTCCTCGGGGACGGCAGCGCGTACGACGGGACACTGGGCGGCCGTCAGGAGGATCGGGCGGTGGCCACCCAGGTCCGCGCACTGCTGCGGGCGGGCCGGACCGCCCGCGTCGAGGTCGGCGGGGACGCCGACACCTGCCCGGAGAAGCTGACGCTCCTGGTCCACACCCACGCGCCGCGGCCCCGCATGCTGATCTTCGGCGCCGTCGACTTCGCCGCCGCGCTCAGCCAGGCCGGACGCTTCCTCGGCTACCACGTCACCGTCTGCGACGCCCGCCCCGTCTTCGCCACCCCCGCCCGCTTCCCGCACGCCGACGAGGTCGTCGTCGACTGGCCCCACCGATACCTGGAGGCCACGGAAGTCGACGCCCGTACCGCGATCTGCGTCCTCACCCACGACGCCAAGTTCGACATCCCGCTGCTACGCCTGGCCCTCGGTCTCCCGGTCGGCTACATCGGCGCGATGGGCTCCCGCCGCACCCACGAACACCGCCTGGAACGTCTGCGTGAGGCGGGCGTGCCCGATGAGCACCTCGCACGCCTGCGCTCACCCATCGGACTCGACCTCGGCGCCCACACCCCCGAAGAGACGGCGATCTCCATCACCGCCGAGATCATCGCCCACACCAACAGCGGCACCGGCCTGCCCTTGTCCCGCGTTCCCGGTCCCATCCACGGTTCCGTCCCGGTGGCCCCGATGTCACCGGCCTCGGTGCTGGCCGCATGACAGCGCGCTCCGAGTCGCCGCGCGCTCGCTGACGAACCACAAGAACCCGATACGCGTTGAGGAGAGGCCCCACGTGCTCATCGACACCCACGGCCGGGTGGCCACCGACCTCAGGGTCTCACTGACCGATCGCTGCAATCTGCGCTGCACGTACTGCATGCCCGAGGAGGGCCTGCGGTGGCTGGCCAAGCCCGACCTGCTCACCGACGACGAGATCGTCCGCCTCGTCGGCATCGCGGTCGGTGTCCTTGGCGTCACCGAGGTCCGTTTCACCGGCGGCGAGCCGCTGCTGCGCCCCGGCCTGGTCGGGATCGTCGAGCGGGTCGCCGCCCTCGACCCGCGCCCCCAGACGTCCCTCACCACCAACGGCATCGGCCTGAAGCGCACGGCGACGGCCCTGAAGGCCGCGGGCCTGGACCGGGTCAACGTCTCCCTGGACACCCTCCGCCCGGACGTCTTCAGGACGTTGACCCGCCGGGACCGCCATCAGGACGTCCTCGACGGCATCGCAGCCGCCCGCGCCGCCGGACTGACTCCCGTGAAGGTCAACTCCGTCCTGATGCCCGGTCTCAACGAGGACGAGGCCCCCGACCTCCTCGCCTGGGCCGTGCAGCACGAGTACGAGCTGCGCTTCATCGAGCAGATGCCCCTGGACGCCCAGCACGGCTGGAAGCGCGAGGACATGGTCACCGCCGGCGACATACTGGCCTCTCTGCGCACCCGCTTCGACCTCACCCCCGAGGGCGACGAGGAGCGCGGCTCCGCCCCGGCCGAGCAGTGGCTCGTGAACGGCGGCCCGCACCGCGTCGGCGTGATCGCATCCCTCACCCGCCCCTTCTGCGCGGCCTGCGACCGCACCCGCCTCACGGCCGACGGCCAGATACGCAACTGCCTGTTCGCCCGCGAGGAGACCGACCTGCGTGCCGCACTCCGCTCGGGCGCCCCCGACGAGGAGATCGCCCGGATCTGGCGTGTGGCGATGTGGGGCAAGAAGGCGGGTTCGGGCCTCGACGATCCCTCGTTCGTACGGCCGGAAAGGCCGATGTCGGCGATCGGGGGCTGACCGAGTGGCAGAGAGGTATCGCGGCATGGCAGCTGACCGAGCCCACGAGCACCCCGGCGAGCAGGCGCACCCGCAGCCGATCAGGCTGATCGCGATACGGCGGACACCGCTCTCCCTGGACGAGGTGTTCCAGGCCGTCGGTGACGAGGCGGCGGGCGGGATCGCGCTGTTCGTCGGCACGGTGCGGAATCATGACGCGGGCGCGGACGTGGACGGACTGGGGTATTCGTGCCACCCGGCGGCCGAGGCCGAGATGCGGCGGATCGCGGAGAAGGTCGTGGCGAGCCACCCGGTGCGTGCCCTCGCCGCGGTGCACCGGGTCGGGGAACTCGCGGTGGGAGAAACGGCGGTCGTGGTCGCCGTGGCGTGTCCGCACCGGGGAGATGCCTTCGTGGCCTGCAGGAAACTGATCGACGACCTCAAGCACGAGGTGCCCATCTGGAAACACCAGAAGTTCTCGGACGGAACCGATGAGTGGGTCGGTGCGTAGCGCCGTCGTTGAGGGGTGGTGGTCGGGTGACGGGTGGGCGGGTCGGTGCGTAGCGGCCCCGCTGTGTCAGCGCAGCGATTCCATTTCCCAACTGGCCAGCATCCGCAGGGCTTCCTCCGACCGGGAGCCCGGCTCGGCGTGATAGGTGTTCAGCCGCACAGGGGCGCCGCCGGGCAGCGCCATGGGCTCGCGGACGAGGTCGAACTCTCCCACCAGCGGGTGCCGCATCCGCATGGACTCGCCGACGCTCCCGCAGCTCACCTCGTGCCGTGCCCACAACCGCCGGAACTCCTCACTCTTCTGCGACAACTCCTCGATCAGGGAAGACAGGTAGGGATCCCCGGGGCTTTTGCCGGCGTTCATGCGCAGAACGCCGGCGATTCTCAGCGCCGTGCGGTCGGGGTCGGCGAACCGGTCGCGCGCCTCGGGTGAGAGGAAGATCAGCCGGGCCGTGTTGCGCTCCTCGGGCGGCAGTCGGTCCCAGTCCCCGAAGACGGCGGCGGCGAGCCGGTTCCACCCCAGGATGTCCAGGCGCCGGCTGACGACGTAGGCGGGCACACCGAGCGTGTCGAGCAGGTGCTGGATGCTGGGCCGCAGTCGCTGCGGCGTCGGCACGGTCTGCGTCGCGCTCTGCCGGTCGGGCTGGGCCAGCCGGATCAGATGCTCACGCTCCTCTTCGTTCAGGCGCAGGGCGCGGGCCACGGCGTCCAGCACCTCGGCCGACATGGTGTCGCCGTATCCCTGCTCCAGGCGCGCGTAGTACGCGTACGACACCCCCGCCAGCTGTGCCAGCTCCTCGCGCCGCAACCCGGGAACCCGCCGCCGCCTGTGCGAGAGCAGGCCAACGTCCTCCGGCCTGATCCGGGCCCTGCGAGAACGCAGGAACTCCCTCAGCTCGGTACGCCGGTCGAGTCCGGACGTCACTGGGTCACCGGGCGCCGCATGTAAAGACATCTCTGTCCTCCAGTTGTCCGACCTGCCTCGCTGTTGTGGGGCAGCGTACGCGGTCCACTGCCGGGGCACCGCTGGTGCTTCGCACACTCGGCGAGCACCAGGTCGTCGAGTCCGGCGACCACCTCGCTCTGCCGTCGGCACCTCTCAGGAAAGCGGGTGTTCCATTCGGCGTGTTCGTCGGCCGGAGCGTCCGAAGCTCACCCGGTCGCGAGGTCCTTGAGTACGTCGAGCTCCAGGGCGGCGGAGGCCGCGACGACGCCGCCCATGATGGCGCCGCTGACACCGGCCGACGCCACGTCCTGGCCGGTGAGGAGGAGGCCCGGGACGTGGGTGTGGGCACCGAGGTCACGCAGGGCGAACCGCTGCGGTGTGTGGGCGAGAGACATGAAGTCGCCCCTCTCCCTGCCGAGGAAGTGGTTGAAGCTGAGCGGCGTCGCCAGCTCGGTGTGGTCGATGCGGCCCTGCAACTGGGGGCAGAAGCGGAAGACCTGGCCCAGCAGTTCCTCGGTCAGCCTGTCCTTGAGGCGCTCGTAGTCGGCGCCCCGGCGCATCCACGCGCTTCCCGCGTACGGCTCGGACAACGACCAGGTGGTCAGCCCCGCGATGTCGATGGTGGTGCGTCCCGGAAAGTGCGGCAGCGCCAGTGGTCGCCTTTCGCAGACGGTGATCCCGGCGATGCCGGGGCGTCCGCCAAGTGACCTGGCCAGGGCCAGTGCTGAGGTCCGGCAAGCGGGCGCCTCAGCACTGGCCCGGCAGATTTCAGCTCAGCGCTCTGGGACCGGGGCGGTGCGGCCGGGGTGTTCGCTGGGGCGCTGATGGCCCTGTTCGTCTGCGGTCTGATACAGCCGGGCCAGCCGCACGTGTCGGCAGGCGGGAGCACCTCAGGCCACGTCGTGGATGTTGTGCTCGATCAGGTCGGATGCGTGCCGGGCAATAGCACGGTAGTCGGCATCGTCATGGAGGACAGCCAGACCGTGATGGGCCGCGGTGGCGGCGATGACGAGGTCCGCCGCCGAGGCACTGCGATGCGCCCCAGCCTGCCATACGGTGTTGCACCGCGCCGATCCAACGCCCCGCGTTCTTCGGCACCGACACGTCCGGGTAGAGATCAGTGAACATCTCCGTGATCTCGTCGTACTCGCGTCCGTTCCGGGCGCTGTGGAGGAACTCGGCGCGTTGCACGTAACAGGATGTGATGGCCCCGGCATCGATCGCGTCGTACCAGGCCGATTGCAGCTTTGGATCGCGGAGCAGCCGGACCAGGCCGGACGTATCGAGCAAGTAGATCACCGGCTGCGCTTCTCCGATTGGTGCAAGTGCTCTGCATCCTCGACGGCACCCCACTCACTCGCACGTTCGAAGTGACGGCTGATCCGCGCCGCGCGCTCCTGCTGCTCGGCGTAGAAGTGCAGAGCGAGGTTGACCGCCTCTTTCTTGGTCCTGGCCTTGGACAGAGCCATGGCGCGTGCCAGGGCGTCGTCATCGATGTCGATCTGGGTCACAGACATGTGGACACCCTCCACAATGTTGGTGATGTACATAGAAGAATACGTCACCAACATTCGCCGTCTACAATGAAGGCATCTCTGCAGGTCAGATCCATACCGGCCAGTCAAGCGCCGTCGCTTCCCAAGCTGAGAGCGCGAGTTCGATTCTCGTCACCCGCTCCAGTGTGAAACCCCAGGTCGGTGACCTGGGGTTTGTTTGTTGTCTGGTCCAATCACGCCGGCGGCGACGCTCAGCCGGCCCGCACCGTGCTCGTCAGGTCGGGGGGCGGCGGGGGTTTCCCCCAGCACCGGTGTCCACCGGGCGGTGGACAGCAGGTTCAACCGGATGCCTCTGTCCGACAACTTGCCTGTTCAACAAGGCTGTTGGGCATGAAATCATTGTCTGTGCGCATGGCTCGCTGGAGCGCGCGGCACCCCTGGCGGGCGATCGTCGGCTGGCTGGTGTTCGTGGCGCTGTGCCTGGGGGCCGGCAGTGCTGTCGGTACGAACAGCGCGAAGACGGCGGACTATCGGGTCGGTGAAGCCGGGCGCGCCGAGGCCCTGGCCGCTGAAGGACACCTGGAGCGCAGATCCACCGAGCAGGTGCTGATCTCCGCCAGGTCGGGCGCTCTCGACCGGGCCGCCGCACAAGCCGCCGCGAAGGATCTCACCGCCCGGATGAAGCGGCTGCCCGATGTCGCGGGCGTGGCCGCCCCGCTGCTCTCCGACGACCGCGCGATCCTCATGGTCGAGGTGACGCTGAAGGGCGAGGAGCGGGACGCGAAGGACAAGGTCGACGCGCTCGTGGAGCAGACCGCGGCGGTGCAGCGGAGCCATCCCGGCCTTCTCCTCCAGGAGACCGGAAGTCCCTCCATCAGCAAGGGAGTCGACCAGCAGCGCAGCGACGATCTGGCGCTCTCCGAGGCGATCACGCTTCCGGTCACCCTGATCACGCTGTTGGTCGTGTTCGGGTCGGTCACCATGGCCGGGGTGCCGCTGCTGCTGGCGCTGTCGTCGATCGCGGCGGCTATCGGGCTCTCCATGGTCGCCTCACACATCTCCCCCGACGCCGGGGTCGGCACGAACGTCATCCTGATGATCGGCCTCGCGGTCGGCGTCGACTACACGCTCTTCTACCTCAAGCGTGAGCGCGAGGAGCGGGCCCGCTCCGGCGGCCGGCTCGGCTCGGAGGCACTGGTGGAACTGGCGGCCGCCACCTCGGGCCGGGCGGTCGTGGTCTCCGGGCTCGCGGTCGTCGCCTCCACCGCGACGCTGTATCTGGCCTCCGACGTGATCTTCTCCTCACTCGCGACCGGCACCATCGTCGTCGTCCTGGTCGCGGTGGCCAGTTCCCTGACGGCACTGCCCGCGCTCCTCGTGCGGCTCGGGAAACGGGCTGAGCGCAAGGCACTGCGACGGGCACAGCGCGGGAAGACCGCCCGCAGGGTGCGAGGCCAGTCAGGCGGCGGCCGGGTGTGGGCCGCGCTCCTGCGCCCCGCCACCCGGCATCCCCTGGCCACCCTGTGCGTCTCGGTCCTCGGTCTGCTCGCGCTCGTCGCGCCGCTGGCCGGACTGAAGATCACGAAGATGAGCCGGGACACGCACTCCCGCGACATCCCCGCGATGCGCGTGTACGACCGGCTCAACGAGGCCTTCCCCGAGCAACGGGTCACCCACCAGGTCGTCGTACGGGCCGACGCCTCGCGCGCCGCGGAGATCGCCTCGGCCCTGCGCGAGGTGGCCCGACGCGCCGACGCCGACCCGCTGTTCGCCGATGCCTCGCGGATACGGACGTCCGCCGACCATCGCACCAGCGTCCTGGAGCTGAAGGTGCCGTACCTCGGCAACTCCGACCAGGCGTACGACTCCCTCGATCGCCTGCGGGACGATTTCCTTCCGGCCACGGTGGGCCGGATCGACGGCGCCGAGTTCGGCGTGAGCGGCGATGTCGCCCGCTACGCCGACTATCCCGCCCATCAGAACGGCAAACTCCCGCTGGTCCTCGGCGCGTTGCTTCTGGTGACGTTCGCGATGACCGTGTACGCCTTCCGCTCGGTGGTGCTCGGCCTGATCGGTGTCGTACTGAACCTGCTGTCCGCGGCGGCGGCGTTGGGTCTGCTCGTCCTGGTCTTCCAGGGGACATGGGCCGAGGGGCTGCTGGACTTCCACTCCACGGGATCGATCGGATCGCGTGTCCCGCTCTTCCTCTTCGTGATCCTGTTCGGGCTCTCGATGGACTACCAGGTGTTCGTGGTGAGCCGGATCAGGGAGGCCGCGCTCGCGGGGGTCCCCACGCGTCAGGCGGTGCTCGACGGTATCCGCAGCTCGGCGAGCGTGGTGACCAGCGCCGCGGTCGTGATGATCGTGGGCGTGGGCGACATCACCGGCGACGGCAGAGCCGACATCGTCTCCCGCGACACCTCCGGCACCGTCTGGCGCAACAACGGCAACGGCAAGGGCTCCTTCGGCGGCCGTTCGAAGATCGCCACCGGCTGGCAAGGGTACAAGGGCCTGTTCTGAGCCGGCCTTCGCCACTGCCCCGCGGGCCCGGACGCCGTGGTTCGTCCGGGCCCGGTGATGTACGAGGCTCCGGTCCTGGACGGGGTCACCGAACCGCTCCGGAGCATCGCCGAACTCTGTCTGGCCAAGGATCCGGCCGGCCGCCCCGCACTTGCCGAACTGCACCGGATGCTTCTGACGCTGCCCGATGCCACCGCCTCCACCGCCTCCACCGCCCCCACCGCCCCCGTCGCGCCGGGAGTGGGCGACTCAGCCCGTCCCGGCCACCAGGCTTCCGAGACACGCCCTGTCCCCACCGGGGGTGAGGAGGGGGCGGACAGAACCCTGGTCGGTCACGGACGTCGAGGACGGCGCGTCCTCATCGCCCTCGCCGCGGCCCTGGTCGTCACCGGGCTGAGCATCACGGCGGTGAAGACGTCGATGCGAACCGAGTCGCATGGGAACGACAGTTCCCAGTCGACCACCGCGCCTGCCTCCCCCTCCCCCTCCCCCTCCCCCTCCGCCTCCGCCTCCGCCTCCGCCTCCGCCGCAACAGTGACGCCGCCGCCGAAGCACGTGCCGTGGGACTACCAGATCGGCGGCGCGTACGCCCTGCCGGACGGCGTACGGGTGGTCAGTCGCAGCCACGAGGACGCGGCCGCGCCAGACGCGTACAACATCTGCAATTTCAACGCCTTCCAGGCACAGGAGAACGCGGAGGGGGACTGGGACTCCGACCTGCTGCTGCGTGACGCGGGCGGGGATGTCGTCTACAACGAGGACTGGGGCGAGGCGGTCCTGGACATCCGCACGGACGCGAAGCGGCAGCGCATCGCTTCCGAGGTGAACGCCTGGATCGACGAGTGCGCGACCAAGGGTTACCAGGCCGTCGAGCCCGACAACTACGACACGTTCACCCGCTTCCCGGACCACCTCACGGCCGGTCAGGCCACGGCGTTCATGAAGCTGCTGGTGGTGCACGCCCACGCGAAGGGCCTGGCCGTCGCCCAGAAGAACACCCTGGAGCTCGTGTCCGAGCGTGCGTCCGTAGGCCTGGACTTCGCCGTGGTGGAGGAGTGCGGCCAGTGGAACGAGTGCGGCGAGTTCGCGGCGGCGTTCGACAACAATGTGCTGGTCGTCGAGTACACGGCGAAGGGCATGGCGAACGCGTGCTCCGGCTGGAGCGACACGCTGAGCATCATCCGCCGCGACCAGGACGTCGTACTCAAGGGCGCGAGCGGCCATCTCCGGAAAACCTGCTGACGTCGAACCCTGACGGGGCGGGACCGGACTGCCGGTTCAAGGCGGCGCGTGGACGAACTGCCGTCAGATGCCGATGTGTTGCCATGTCACAGCGGTGCCACGGCGATGTCCGGTCGAGTCAGAACCGTGATGCGGCATCATGCGGCATGGTCACCATTCATCTGAAATACGAGATCGACGCCGACAAGCTTGCGGACTTCGAAGAATACGGTCGCCGCTGGGTGCGGCTCGTGAACCGTTTCGGGGGGACGCACCACGGCTACTTCCTGCCGAGCGAGGGCGACAGCGACATCGCCTACGCCCTCTTCTCCTTTCCCAGTCTGGCCGCGTACGAGCAGTACCGCACGGACAGCATGTCCGACCCGGAGTGCCAGGAAGCGTTCGAACTGGCGCGTGAGACCCGCTGCATCAAGCGGTACGAGCGCCGCTTCCTCCGTCCGCTCGACGGCGTGGCCTAGGTCCTGTCGTCACATTCCCGTCGTCCGCCCGGAGGGCGGGCCGAGCGCCCGCCGCGGTAGCGGCTGATGTCCGCGTAGGTGCGTGCTCTGGGCGTGCCGGGCGAAAGCCCTCGTACTGGATGTGCTTGGGCTTTCGCCCGGTGCGGCGGTGGGGCCACCCCGCTCATGGGGGTCCCTCCCGCTCGAGCGAAGCCGAGAGTGGGGGAGAAGCCGAGAGTGGGGGAGCGTGCATGGCGTCGCTCGGCAGACGGGAATGTGACGACAGGACCTAGGCCGGCGGGAGGTGCGTGGTGCCCGCCTGCCGCGCGGCTGTGTCGTCGCCCGGTCGCTGGACGTCCTCCTCATCGATCTCCACGTCGTACGGGGAGGAGTCCACTCGTTCCGGGAACAGCCCGAGCGCATGGGTGCGGGCCACTGCCTCCTCGCAGGGCCCGCTGCTGCCGATGTAGAGGTACTGGTCCCATCCCACGTGTACCGCGAAGGTTCCCTCCGCCTCCAGTCGGCACCAGGCGCCGCTGTCGCGGAGCATGAGCCGCACCAGCCGGTCGCCTTGTCGTCCTCGCTGAGAGTCGCCGGCCTGCCCTCGTCGGACCAGTCGAGGTCCTGAGTGGCGGTGTTAAGGAGTGGTGCCTGCTTCCGGCAGTCTTCACTGGCTCCTGTATGCCGGACTCCGTAAAGAAGTCGTCAAGATTCACCTTCTAGGATGGCCTGGAAGACCGTGATCGTGCCGCTTCCGAGGGCCCTCGTCCCGGAGCACCGAGAGACCGAGAGACCGAGAACACGTCCACTCGAGCCGGACAGGGGACAGCCATGGGTGCTCCACGCCTGAGCAGTACGCCATTGCCAGGGATCGGGGTCCGCTACGACCTGACCACGCGCGAACACCGCCGCCTTTCGGTGGTGGCGCACCACGACGGCCAACGAACGGTCAGCTCGTACCGTAAGGACGACCCGGACGCGTGTGACCTGTCCGTGCGGCTGACCGCGGACGAGGCCGCGACCCTCATCGATGCCCTGATGCCCGCACACCACAGCCCGAACCTCCTGTCGACCACGGAACTGGGCCTGGTCGCCGAACGCATCGAGATCGCCGCGACGTCGCACTGGAACGGCCGACTGCTGGGCGACACCCGCATGCGCACCGAGACCGGCGTGTCCATCGTGGCCGTGCTGCGCCGCGCCGCGGCGATTCCCTCCCCCACACCGGACTTCCGGCTGGCCGGCGGCGACACCCTGATCGTCATCGGCACCCGTGAGGGCGTGGAGGCGGCCGCCGCGATACTCGGACGGGAGTGAGCGGCCATGCACTCCTCCGCGGTCTTCCTCATCGAGTTCGGCTGCATCATCCTCGCCCTCGGTCTGCTCGGCCGCTTCGCCGGGCGCTTCCGGTTCTCCCCCATCCCCCTGTACCTGCTGGCCGGGCTCGCCTTCGGCGAGGGCGGGCTGCTGCCGCTGGGCAGCAGCGAGGAGTTCGTGGCGATCGGCGCCGAGATCGGTGTGATCCTGCTGCTCCTCATGCTCGGCCTGGAGTACACGGCCAGCGATCTGGTCTCCAACCTCAAGACGCACTATTCGGCCGGGCTGGTCGACGCCGCTCTGAACGCCCTGCCAGGTGCGGCCATGGCACTACTGCTGGGCTGGGGTCCGGTCGCCGCCGTCGTCCTGGCCGGCGTCACCTGGGTCTCCTCCTCGGGCGTCATCGCGAAGGTCCTCGGCGATCTCGGCCGGCTGGGCAACAGGGAGACCCCGGTCGTACTGAGCATCCTGGTGCTCGAAGACCTCTCCATGGCCGTCTACCTGCCGATCATCACCGCCCTCCTCGCCGGTGTCGGCCTCGCGGCGGGCAGCATCACCCTGGCCATCGCCCTCGGCGCAGCCGGCCTCGTCCTCGTCGTCGCCGTCCGCTACGGCCGCCACATCTCCCGCTTCGTCTCCAGCGACGACCCCGAGAAACTACTGCTCGTCGTGCTGGGCGTGACGCTCGTCGTCGCCGGGCTCGCCCAGCAGCTCCAGGTGTCGGCGGCCGTCGGCGCGTTCCTCGTAGGAATCGCGCTGTCCGGCGAGGTCGCCGAGGGCGCGCACAGCCTGCTGGCGCCGCTGCGAGACCTCTTCGCCGCCGTGTTCTTCGTCTTCTTCGGCCTGCACACCGACCCCGCCAGCATCCCGCCGGTGCTGCTGCCCGCGCTGATCCTGGCCGTCGTCACCGCCCTGACGAAGATCGTCACCGGGTACTGGGCGGCGCGCCGGGCCGGGATCTCCGCCAAGGGCCGCTGGCGTGCGGGCGGCACGCTGGTCGCCCGCGGCGAGTTCTCCATCGTCATCGCCGGCCTCGCCGTCACCGCGGGCATCGAACCCTCCCTCGGCCCCCTGGCCACCGCGTACGTCCTCATCCTCGTCATCGCCGGCCCGCTCACCGCCCGCTGGACCGAGCCGGTGGCCACACGGCTGACCACACTGATCCGCCCCCCGGCCCCGGTGCATGAGACCGGCGGGGGCGCGCCTCTCCCGACGGAGGCAGTGGAACCGTCGGAGAACCACGGGGCGGTGGGCCGCTGATCATGTCCGCCGCCGCATGCGTCACCCCTCTCGAGGTGTGACATACGTCCACGCGGCAAGCCCTGGAACGGATCCTTCGGCGCCGCTCGAATTGCGCTATGAAGTCAGGCCCTGCACGAACGACCACGTCGAAACGGCGCCTATGAGGGCTCCGACGATCCTGATGATGAGCGGGCTGAAGCCGGGGCCAGGAGCGAATGGACCGCGATTCACGAAGAATTCGTAGATCCGATAGACGGAGTCGCGAATATTGAGGGCGAGACAGAACCCGAGAATTCCAAGAATTCCCACCATCATCAGACGTGTCATCCGAGGACCAACCGGAAAGTCCCGGCGGTGACACGCCCGGGATTCATGAAATCGGCGAAGAAGGCGCAGAGACGGGTCGCGATGCTCCTGAACACTTCAGCCTTTCCCTCTCTATGAACTACCGCTGAGCGCCATCCAGATCGCACCCACTCCTGATATCACCGCGCAGAGAACCAGAGAGATATCGGCGTACTTGCACCGCGTCCAGCGCACCTGGAGGGCGGTCTGGGCTTCGCCTGTCGCACGGGGGGCGTCCAGCCACCTGCTGATCTTGCGGGCCGCTTCTCCGCTTGAGCCTTTGAAGTGGTCGACGAGAGATCCCCCAAATGCAAAAACTGAGATATTTCGATCCTCGCCGAGCTCCACCTCCAGGCTACCATCATCGCCGACCAAGGCTCCACGAATCAGAGCCTTCGGAACAATATGAGTGCGCAGAGGATTGACCACCAGGAGTGCGTCGTCACGCAAGATCACCTTACAGTTGGCGATTCGCCCCAGGATAATCGCAAGCGCCAAGTAGATTGGCATCCCCTGCCAACCGGTCCGAAAGTCACCAACGAATACCGCAACACTGAACCCAATTCCAAGTCCTACGATTGCGATCCCGCAAAAAATGAGCCAGGAACGCCGCCGGAGTACAGCTTGACTCGTTGTAGATGCCATTACTCTCTCTCGTTCCTGGCCGTTCAAGCACGTCAGGGTAGCAGGGTCGCCCTCAGCACCACCCCTGCAGCGCTCCCTGGACTCGCAGCGCCCGCCCCGCAGAATGTTCCCGCATTTGCGAGGTTGAGGCTTATGTTCGCTTGAGTGGCGCCCCAGTCAGTGGTTTTTCGGTATCCATAGACGGTGACGTTCTCCATCTCGGACACAGTTTTGACTCGTGTGCGGCTTACGAAAGCCGACGCTCGCCAACTTCCTGCGAGCCCCCTTGCCACAGCCCCTCCCGCGAGGGTCCACGCCAGACTCTTGCCGGCCGCGGCGTAGTTCCAGCTTCCTGTGGTCACTCTGTCGCCGACGAAGGTCGCTCCCACAACCACCACACCCGCTGCAGTGCACAGCCCTGCCGTGGCCACCAGACAGGCTGCGAAAGCTGCCCCGGGCAGAACCCTGGTCTTCCAGCCGTCCCAGGTGCCGAAGGTTTCGCCGGTCCAGTTCTTGACCTTCCCCCAGAAACCGTCGTCCTTCTTGGGCTCGGGCCCCGGGTTGGGCGGTGGGGGCCCCGGGTTGGGCGGTGTGGTCTTCAGCCAGCCCTTCGGTGCAGGTGCTGAGGGCATGGTGAGGTTGCGGCGGCCCGGGATGCCGCCGAGGCCAGTTGGCTTCATCCCCTTGACGAGCGGCGGACGGGTGCCACAGCGGCAGGCTCGGACCGGACCCTCGCCGCTGCTGCTGGTCTTCTTCTTACCGGTGCTGACGGGGACGCCGTTACGGCAATTCTTGATCTCCCCGGTGTGGCATTCGGGAACGCCGAGGCCGGAAGGGTCGGCGACGGTTGCCGGGTTCTGGACGGCGTAGCTGTAGCCGTTGAGGGTCTGGCCCACGCCCGTCTGCAGGAGCGGATCGACGCTGATGAACTGGCCGATCTCGGGGTCGTACTGGCGGGCCCCGACGTGAGTGAGACCTGTGCCGGTGTCGGTGGTCTTGCCGAGGAAACCCTTGTCGTCGGGCCACGCGGTCCCGGTGGTGCTACCTCTCGGTGCGCCGAAGGGGGTCATGTAACGCCGGGAGAATGCCTGGTCCGTGGCGTCGATGGCGAGGCCGGCGGTGCCGTGCGGGTCCGTGACCAGGTAGCTGAGCTCGTTGCTGCCGCTCTCGCTGGAGCGAACGGCGACGGTCAAGTCTCCAGAACTGTAGTGACGCTGGGCCCAGGTGCTGCCGTCGGCCCGCAGATGCAGTTCCGTCGCCCCCGCGTACAGGACACGCTCTCCGCCCTCCGTAGCACGGATCAAGAGGGTGCCGTCTGCCCCGTACAAGTAGTCCGTCGTCTTGCCGTCTTCGGTGAGGGTGGTCAATCTGCTCTCGTCGGACCATTCGAGGTCCTGTGCGGCGGTGCCGTCGGGACGGCTGGTGGTGTTGCCCGCGGTGTCGGACCCGTAGGCGCGTTCCGGGGCGGTGCAGTCCGCCTCCGTGCTGGTGCCGGTCAGGGTGTGCGGCTGGCCCTCCTTCTCATAGCAGTAAGTCGTGGTGGCGTCGCCGGTGTCGGCGTGTGTGGTTTCCGTGGCGCGCTGGCTGGCGTCGTTGTAGGTGTAGCTGGTCCAGTACGGGGCCCGTCCGCCCAGACTGCTCGCGCTGCGGGTGTCGGTGCACTTCTGCGAGACGGGCGTCCATGCCTCGGTCAGACGCCCGTGGCCGTCGTAGGCGAAGCACTGGGCAAAAGCCATGATTGTCCGCTCCCACCCCGTTGTTCCGCGTCATGCAAGACCGACAGAGCCGTGAAAGGCCGACAGGTGATGTGCCGTGGCGCTTCGGTGCGGCGCCGCAACAGCGGCGCCGCACCTTCCCTCCGCGAAGGTCAGTCGCCTACGCGGACTTCGACCTGCTCCGGGCTTGCCATCGCCCCTGCCCACAGGCGGACTTCGGCGACGCGGGCGGGCAGGTGGTGCCGCCAAGTGCCGTTGGTGAAGCCCTTGCCGACAGCGAAGTCACCAGTGCCCAGCTGGACGGTGAACGCCTTCGCGTCGCCGTTCTGCCCGTAGCCCAGATAGAGGCTGATCGTGCCGTACAGCGAGTCGTAGATGCCGGTCAGCCGCACCGGACTGTCCAGAGCCGCCACGTCGTCGGAGACCACGGAGGAGAAGGTGCCGTCGGCGTTCAGGCGACCGAAGTGCCAGACGCCGACCGGCACCGTGGTCTCCTCCAGCGTCTCCTCGTCCAGGACCGTGTCCTTGCCGGTCAGCTCGTACCAGAAGCCCCAGGCCGAGCCGTCCTCCGTCCGACGGCCCAGGACCTGGCCGGTGTATCCGATGTCCTTGCTCACCAATTTCGCCGAGTCCAGCTCGACGAGCGTGGACACGGTGAAGGGGGCGTGGTCGTACACCAGCGGACCCGGGGCCGTGGCCGCGTCATCCACTCCGTCCAGGACGATGGCCTCATCGCTGATGGCGGCGCCGCCGGCCAGGGTCAGGCTCCTGCCGTAGCCGGACGTGGTGTCCGCCACGGTCGTTCCGCTTCCCCGCGCGGCGTTCCAGTCGGCCACCAGCTCGACGCCGGCGAACTGCTCCGAGACCAACAGCGTGTCTCGTCGGCGATCTCCCTGTGCGTCAGGACCCGTTGCCAGACGGCGACTTCGTCGATCGAGCCGGGGAAATGATAGGTGGAGTTGCCGCTCGGGAACTTGTAGCGGCCGAACTGCAGCCCTCCGGTGGACTCCCAGGAGCCCGCGCCGGTCGCCAGGGGCTGGCTCTGCCGCCGGCCGTCCACGTAGAAGATCAGCTCCTCCGTGGCCGGGTCGTAGCTGCCTGCCAGGTGGGTCCACACACCCGTCTGGGCGGCGTAGACGGAGTACTTCCCTCGGAGGGTGGAGCCGTCCTGGTCGAGTACGCCGAAGAACCACTGCTTCACATCGGCGAGGTACCAGAGCACGAACGTGTTGCCCTGTCCCCCGGGCTGTGCGAGCACGGAGGCGTTCTTGCCGCCCTCGTCCAGCCGCGCCCAGGCGGAGACCGTGTAGGCGGAGCGGGTCTCCAGCACCGGCGCGCTGGTCTCCGCGTAGCCGGTGGTCCCGTTCAGCGACAGCCCCTTGTCCGTGACTGCCTCCGCCAGAGGCTGTCCCTCGCTGTCGTGTGTGATCAGTCCGCGCCGCCCGCGGTCGTCGCGGGCCGCGCCGCCGCCCAGTGTCGCGTCGTCGCTGCCGTCGCCGGTCGCGGAGTCCAGAGCCGTGCCGCTCGCCTCGTCGAAGTGCCAGCGTCCGACCGGGCCCTCACCCGCGGCGACGAGGAAGTCGACCACGTTCTGGGCGCCCCAGCGGCCCACCGTGTCCTTCGCCCGCACATACAGGCTGTACGTGCCGGAGCTGTCGGGCGTGATGTCCTTCGACACCGTTGATCCGTTGATGGGCGTCGACCAGGCGTCCGCGGAGGACAGCTTGTACTGGTAGGCGACGTTCGAGTCGCCCGTGGCCGGGGCGAAGGTGAAGGTGGCCTTCTGGCCGGGGCCGCCTCCGGCAGGGCAGGCCGTGTCGGTGCAGGCGGAGTAGGGACTGCCGACGGTGATCTTCGGGCCTTCGGCGCGGTCGGGTCGACCTTGAAGTAGCACCAGCCGGTCGTCGAGGCGTTCGACGGTCCCGCGAGATAGCTGCCGCCGCTGTTGTAGTACGAGCGCACCCAGGCCCGGTACCGGTACAGCTTGCCCTCGGTCA
>NZ_VTHJ01000016.1:154686-159416 GCF_008386495.1 Streptomyces tailanensis
CGTCGACCAGGACTTGGTCAGCTTCACACCGTCGCCGACGTACCCGCTGGACGGGCTGAGGTCACCGTTGCCGGCCGTGGTGTCCGACCAGGTGCTGTCGCTGTTCTTGTGATCGAGGTCGTAGTAGACGCGCAACTGCGCGCCCTTCTCGCCGCCGGCCGCGGTCTGTGCCGTCGCGGTCAGGGCCGGGGTGGGGTCGGAGACGATCGCCGGGTCCGACTCGGTCGTCTCTTATGTGACTCAAGAGGTTGCGGTGCACCAAGGTAGGAGAGCTGTGGCAGCCGGCACCGACGATCCTGTCGGTCCGGGGCATGGCTGCACATCCTCGACGAGTCCGGACACCTGCTCCTGGACGAAGCACCCGACGAGATCGTCACGCTGGTGGAATACGCCATCGCCGCGTGCCCCCGGCGATGGCGTATAGGTCGGGGGCCGTACGGCGCTGGGAGCCGCCAGTTGGGAGACCCCCACGCCCACCGCCGACAGCAGGAGCGTGGGGAAGCCTCACGGCGGTCCCCGGCGACAGCCGAGGGTGGCTTCAGTCGGCGGACGTCCGCCCCCGGCGCGGCACTTGGGGCGACTTCGCGGCCTCGGCCTCCGCCTTGGCGTCGCTCACCGCGGCGGCGGCCTGTTTCTCGGCCTCGTCGGCAGCCGTGGCGGCGTCGAGGGAGACCGTCGAGCCCGCACCGAGTTCCGGAATCCGGCCTTCGCCCGACGTGGCCTCGGCGTCGGCGGTGGCCGCTTCCTCGGGTCGCGCGGGATGGGGAGGGCCTGCCGTCGACTGATCACCGAACGCACTGGTGACGGTCCGAATCGCCTCGGTCAGCTCCCCCGGGATCACCCAGAACGTGTTGTTGTCGCTGCTCGCCAGGTGCGGAAGCGTCTCAAGGTACTTGTAGGCCAGTATCTTCGCGTCGGCGTTGTTGCGATGGACCGCCTGGAAGACGAGCTCCACCGCCTTCGCCTCGCCGTCCGCCCGCAGGATCATGGCCTGTTGCGTGCCCTGGGCCTCCAGGATGTCCTTCTGCTTCGTACCTTCCGCGGTAAGGATCTTGGCTTGCCGCTCCCCTTCGGCGTGCAGGATGGCCGCGCGCTTGTCACGCTCGGCCCGCATCTGCTTCTCCATCGCTTCCTTGATCGTGTGCGGTGGATCGATGGCCTTGATCTCGACGCGGTTGACCCGGATGCCCCACTTGCCGGTGGCATCGTCGAGGACGGCGCGGAGCCGGGAGTTGATCTCCTCACGCGAGGTGAGCGTCTCCTCCAGGTCCATGCTGCCGATGACGTTGCGCAGCGTGGTCACGGTGAGCTGATCGATCGCCTGCAGGTAGTCGGCGACCTCGTAGGCCGCCGCCCGCGGGTCCGTGATCTGGTAGTAGAGCACGGTGTCGATGTTCACCACGAGGTTGTCCTCGGTGATCACCGGCCTGGGGTCGGACGAGTAGACCTGCTCGCGCACGTCGAGTTTGGTGTTGATGCGGTCCGCCACCGGCAGGACCAGGTTCAGACCGGGCTGCAGCGTCCGGCGGTACCGGCCGAACCGCTCGATGTTGTAGCGGCGCGCCTGCGGGACGATCCGCACCGTGGAGGCCACGAGGAAGACGACGACAAGGGCCGCCACAAGAATGGGGATGACAACTGGATCCACAGTGCCTCCGTCGCTACGTGTTCAGCCGTTCACGGGTTCACGGGTTCCCGGGTTCACGGTAGGAGTTCGCGGGGATAGACGATGGCCGTGGCGCCTTCGATCTCCATGACATCCACCAGCGCTCCCACCGGGATCACCAGGCTCTCGTCGAGGGCGCGGGCGGACCACTCTTCGCCGGAGAGTTTGATCAGGCCGTGGGTCGCGGTCACCTCCTGCATGACCTCGGCCCGCTTGCCGATCAGCGCATCACTGCCCTCGCGTGTGAGGGGTTGCTGTGCCAGATGCCGCATCGCGACAGGACGGACGATGACGAGGCCCGCCGCCGCCGCTGCCGCGAGGGCCACGAGCTGGCCGAGAAGGCCGATGCCCACACCGGCGACCACGGCGGCGACCAACGCGGCGCCCGCCAGCAACCCGAAGACCAGCGTCAGGGTGAAGAACTCCGCGACACCCAGCGCCGCGGCGGCGAGCAGCCATACGAACCACGGCATCGAATCGCCCTCCTGTAGGGGCCCTCTCCACCAAGCTACCTCCCGGAACGCCGGGCAGACAGACACCGGAGCTGTGGTTCTCGATCGTTAAGGGCTGGCCCTGATCGGCGAGGGATCCGCGGGCAGCTGAACGGCCACCCGCGATCACGAATGTTCGTGAAGACGATCAAGGACCAGGCGGCCGTGGACGCCACGATGTCCGAGGTGGTGCTTGCCGCTGTCCAGCGGGGCGGGTTCGCGTCCGCGACCAGGGGCGCACTGCGCCGGGCGGGGATGAGCGTGCCGTCCAGCAGCAGGCGACGTTGGGTGCCCGCGGCCGTACCGCTTCCCCCAGGGCCGGCGGTCGATGCCCGTGGCAGGGGGCGTGGTGCTTACCAGTCCAAAGACGCGGGCCGGCGGCTGTCCCGGAGCCCTGCGGTGGCGGTGCCCACGATCCGACGATCGCCCGTAGTGCCGCGAGGTGGCCGTGGTACGCCTTACGTCCCTGCGGGGTCAGGCGCAGCCAGACGCGTTGCCGTGTGTCGCGTACGGCCTTGCGCTGCTCGACGTAACCGGCCTCGATCAGGGCGCCGGCGTGCTTGCTCAACACGGATGCCGACAATCCGAGCTGCTCCTGCATCACCGCGAATTCGGCCTCGCCGACGGTGTCGAGCAACGCGCAGACGCGCAGCCGGTCGGGCGAGTGGATGAGGTTGTCGAAGCCGTCCATCGGGTCGGTGGGCCGGGTGGTCACGAGGCCTTCCGGTGCAGCCGTACGAAAGCGAGGTGGAAACCCACGGACACCGCGGCCGCGGCAGCCGAGGCGGCGGCGAGCCACCATGCCTGGCCGGTGGCGCGGAACACCCAGGCCGGCCCCACCAACAGCACGGGCATGCCGATCGACAGGGGAACGGTCGCGCGCCTGGGCAGCACGTCGAACCGGAGTGCCACGCCGGTGCGCTGCTTCCAGGAGCGGGCGGCGACCGTGAGCAGTGCCAGGTACGCCACGGTGATGATCAGCAGCACCGCCACCCAGGCCGCCCTCGGCAGCAGCCACCGTTCGTCGGAAAGCATCCCTCCGTACGTGATGGGGAAGGCCGCGATGTACGCGGTGAGGACGGTGGCGAACCAGGTCGGCCAGGGTGTGGCCGACAGAGCGGTGGCCGAGGCCCGGATGCGAGCGGCTTCGGCCAGCGCGGCCCGCGCCTCGTCCGGCGTGGGAGGGGAGTAACGGTCACACATCTTGTGTCCGACGCTGCCAGGCGGCCGCAGCATGGCCGCGCTCAGGCGGGCGACGGCGTCCCAGTCGGCGTGGAGCGTGCGCATGGCGGGGTCGGTGAACAGGATCCGCGCGTAGTCGCGGTGCTTCTCGGGGAGGAGGCCGTCGCCCAGGCCGCCGAGCCGAAGGAACTGTTCCTCATCGAGGGCGCGACCCACATCGACCTGTACGACAAGGACGCGTACGTGACGTCCGCGGTCGCCAAGGTGTCGGAGTTCTTCGGCAAGCACCTCGGGCTGTGGCACCCGGCGACGCACCACCCAGCGGCCGGCCTGCCCACCCGGCAGGCCGGCCGCACCGGGCCACCCAGTCACGTGATGGAGATCACACGCCCCAGTGCAATTTTTGCCCTGAGCAATGATTCATCGGGAGCCCTCGTCCGTACCTCCTGGCGACCGAATCCGCTCCCCGGCGGAACCGGGGCGTGCCTCGCGCCCCCGCCCGGGGCGTCCGCGCCCGCACGCCAGGAGGAACCATGCGTATCCCACGTACCGCAGGAGCCATCTTCATGAGCGGCGGTCTGCTGCTGACCGTCGCGGCGCTCGCCTATCCCGCCATGCTGGGCGTCGAGAAGACGGCCACGTCGACGGAGCGCATCATCGCGAACACGCCGTTCGGTCCGCTGACGGAGGCCGACCGGGACTTCGTCATCAAGGTGCGTTCGGCGGGGCTGTGGGAATACCCGCTTGGCGAGATGGCCATGGAACGCGGTACGACACCGGAGATGAAGGAGGCCGGTGAGCATCTGGTGGTCGGGCACGCCGGGCTCGACGAGATGTGCCGCAAGATCGCTCCGGAACTGGGCATCACCCTCAACAACCAGGCGAGCCCGCAACAGCAGCAGTTCGTGGCGACGGTCGACGCCGCGACCGGCAAGGAGTTCGACTCCACCGCGGTCACCATCATGCGGGTCACGCACGGCCAGATCTTTCCGACCATCGCCAAGATCCGCGCCAGTACGCGGAACACCCTGGTGCGCGCGCTGGCCGACCTCGCCAACGACACCGTGCTGGACCACATCACCGTGCTGGAGAAGACCGGTCTGGTCAACCACGACCAGGTCAACTACCAGCAGACCAATCCCCCGAAGCTCCCCAAGGAACAGGTCACCCCGCCCGTGCCCCAGCCGGGTGCCCCGCTGGTCGCCCTGGAACCCCGTCCCGACCTGGACGTCAACACCGCCGCACCGACCGCGACACCCAGCCCTTCGGCCTCGGCCTCCGCCGGCGAGGAGTGACAGCAACCGACCACAGCGGGCCGCCCCCAGGCCCTGTCGTCACATTCCCGTCTGCCGAGCGACGCCATGCACGCTCCCCCACTCTCGGCTTCTCCC
>NZ_VTHJ01000160.1 GCF_008386495.1 Streptomyces tailanensis
GGTGAGGCGGCCGTCGAAGGCGAGGTCGAAGGCGTTCATGGCACCCTTCCAGCGCATCGTCCAGCGTTTGCGGCCGGCGCCGGTCGGGTCGAGGCTCATGACGGCCATGTAGACACATTTGAGGGCGGCCTGCTCCGTGGGGAAGTGCCCGCGGGAGCGGACGGCCTTGCGGATGCGGGCGTTGACGCTCTCGATGCTGTTCGTTGTGCACACGATGCGGCGTATTTCTGCATCAAACTGAAGGAAGGGCGTGAACTCGGGCCAGCTGGACTCCCAGAGGCGGACGATCGCCGGGTACTTCTTGCCCCAGGTATCGGCGAATTCCAGGAACCGTGTCGTGGCCGCGTCCTCGGTCGGAGCGGTGTAGACGGGCTTGAGCGCCTTGGCGATCTTGTCCCAGTCCTGCCGGGCCGCGTATCGAAATGACGCCCGCAGCAGGTGAACCACGCACGTTTGCACCACAGTTCGCGGCCAGACCTCGCCGACTGCGTCAGGCAGCCCCTTCAACCCGTCGCAGACCAGCATGAGGACGTCTTCGACGCCCCTGTTCTTGAGCTCGGAGAGCACTCGAAGCCAGTGTTTCGCACCTTCGCCGCCGTCGCCGGCCCACAGGCCGAGGATGTCGCGGTGTCCCTCGGCGGTGACCGCCAAGGCCACGTAGATCGGCCTGTTCGCTACTTGTCCATCGCGAATCTTGACGTTGATAGCGTCAATGAAGACGACCGGGTAGACCCGGTCGAGCGGCCGGTTCTGCCATTCCGCCATGCCATCCATCACCTTGTCGGTGATCGTGCTGATGGTCGTCTTGGACACGTCCGCGCCGTAGACCTCGGCCAGGTGCGCGGAGATCTCCCCGTGCGTGAGGCCCTTCGCGGACAGCGAGAGCACCATCTAATAGCTCACTGGTGGACCTGAGCCAGAGACGGCAAGGGCCCACCACCCCCGCGTGATGCAGGCCTGCCGCCGTTCCGGGATGAGATCCCTCATGGTCAGACCGGCCGCGTCCACGGTGGCGTCGCCTGGCGGAGGCCTAAGGACCATTCGGGACGAGATCCCCGAGACGAGACAGGCCCCGTCCGGCGCCGCCGGCCACAACAGCTTTCATGTCCTCAGCCCGCCGACAGGGGCCGACCTCTCAGAAGATCGCGAGCCATGAGCTCTCCAGCAGACCGAGGTCCCTGCCGGTCGCTGGAGACACGAACGGCTCATGAGATGGCGTGCCCGGAGCACTTCTATTAGAGCGCCGCGTGCTCCGCAGGGAGTTGACCTGCGCATACGAGCCCTGACTGATCAAGGAGACACAATGACCCGCTTGTTCTGCGGCATCGACTGGGCGGAGAGCCACCACGACATAGCCCTCGTTGACGACGATGGTGACCAGGTCGCCAAGCTGCGGATCAGCGATGACTACCCAGGGCTCTGCGCCCTGCTGGAGCTGCTGGCCCGCCACGGCGACAGCCCTGACGCCCCGATCCCCGTCGCCATCGAGACGCCGCGCGGCCTGCTGGTCGCCGCTCTGCGCGCGACCGGCCGGAAGGTCTACGCGATCAATCCTCTCGCGGCGGCACGCTACCGGGACCGCGGCAGCGTCTCCCGCGCAAAGTCGGACGCCGCAGACGCCCGAATCCTGGCCAACATCTTGCGGACCGACATCAAGGCCCACCGCCCGCTGCCCACCGACAGCGAGCTCGGCCAGGCCGTGGCCGTGCTCGCCCGAGCCCACCAGGACGCGATCTGGGACAAGGGCCAACTCGTCAACCGACTCCGCTCCCACCTGCGCGAATACTTCCCGGCTGCCCTGCTGGCCTTCCACGGCAGCGGCAAGCTCGGCCTCGACTCCGCGTATGCACGTGCGATCCTCACCTCCGCGCCGACCCCGGCCGCAGCCGCCAAGCTCACCCGCGGCCAGCTCCGCGCGCTGCTCAACCGGGCGGGCCGGCTCCGCCGCTCAGTCGACGAGGAAGTCGAGCGTCTGCGGGAACTGTTCCGCTCGGAGCAGATGCGCCAACTGCCGCTGGTTGAAAAGGCGATGGGAAACCAGACCACGGCCCTGCTGCGGCAGCTCGACGCCGCCTGCACGAGCAGCGACGTCCTCTCCAACGCCACCGCGGAGGCGTTCCTGTCCCACCCGGATGCACAGATCATCACCAGTATGCCGGGCCTGTCGGTCATGTCCGGCGCACGCGTGCTCGCAGAGATCGGCGACGACCCGACCAGGTTCGCCGACGCCAGAGCGGTCAAGGCATACGCCGGCGCCGCGCCGGTGACGCGCGCCTCTGGCCGCAGCCACATCGTGGTGGCCCGGACCGTCAAGAACAGACGCCTGGCCGCCGTGGGCTATATGTGGGCGTTCGCGGCGCTGCGTTCCTCCGAGCCACGTGCCCACTACGACCGCCGGCGAGACGGCGGCGAACGTCATACCCCGGCCCTCCGGAATCTGTTCAACAAGCTCCTCGGCTGCCTCTACCACTGCCTCCGGAACCGCACCCTCTACGACGCCGAGAAGGCTTTCCCGGAACGTCTCACCCTCGCCGCATGACCGCCGAACTTGACCCGCCAGCGACATGAGATGTCTCGTCCACACCGGTCAGTCTGCGCTGCCGCTTCTCGACGATGGCCGGCTCGAAGGAGCC
>NZ_VTHJ01000161.1 GCF_008386495.1 Streptomyces tailanensis
GGTTCGCTGTCTCGCCCTCTCGGCGGCAGGCTCGCCGACCGCCTCGGCGGCGCCAAGGAGACCTTGTGGGCCTTCTTCGGCATGGCCTTCGGCACGGTGCTGCTGCTGGTCGCCTCAGCAGCGAACTCCTTGGGTCTGTTCGTGGGGGGCTTCACCGTCCTGTTCGTGCTGAGCGGCATCGGAAACGGATCCACTTACAAGCTGATCCCAGCGGTCTTCGCCCGACGCGCCGAGCAACAGGTCACGCGCGGCCAGGACGCGGCCCGTGCCTTTGCCGAAGCGCGCGGGCTGTCCGGCGCGGTGATCGCCATCACCGGCGCGGTCGGCGCGCTCGGCGGAGTCGCGATCAACCTGACCTTCCTCGCGGCCTACCGCGGCGGAACCGGTTCCGGGGCGCCGGCCTTCCTGGCGTTCCTCGCTTTCTACGCGGTGTGCTCCGCAGTGACCTGGGCGGCTTACCTGAGGGGACGGCCGCGGCCGTCCCCGGACGGTGTTCCGACACCCAAGGAGACGACCCATGCCTGAGGGAACGGGTACGGTTGCCACGCACTGCCCTTACTGCGCCCTGCAGTGCGGTACGCGGCTGTCCGGCCAACGGGCCGACGAGGTGGTCGTGACCCCATCCGATTTCCCCGTCAACCAGGGCGGTCTCTGCCGGAAGGGGTGGACCGCGCCCGGCCTACTGACGGCACCTGACCGGCTGCGCACCCCCCTGATCCGTGGCGCCGACGGCCGACTGACCCCGGTTGGATGGGACACAGCGCTCGACACCGTCGCGCATCGCCTGCTGCGCGTCCGGGCCGAGCACGGTCCGGACGCCGTCGGTGTCTTCGGCGGCGGTGGCCTCAGCAACGAGAAGGCCTACATGCTGGGCAAGTTCGCCCGGCTCGCCCTCGGGACCAGCCAGATCGACTACAACGGCCGGTTCTGCATGTCCTCGGCGGCGGCGGCCTCCAACGCCGCCTTCGGGCTTGACCGGGGACTTCCCTTCCCCGTGACCGACCTCGGCGAAGCCGACGTGATCCTGCTGGCAGGCGCGAACCCCGCCGAAACCATGCCGCCGCTGATGCGCCACCTCCGCCGCGCGGACCTCGTCGTCATCGACCCCCGTCGCACCAAGACCGCGGAGCAGGCCGGCCTCCACCTGCAACCGCTGCCCGGCACTGATCTCGCGCTGGCGCTCGGCCTCCTGCACATAGTGGTGGCTGAGGGATGGCTCGACAAGGACTACCTGGCCGCCCGTACCGTCGTCTTCGCCGCCGCCTGGGCGCGGGCCGCCGCCTGGTGGCCTCAGCGTGTCGAGCAGATCACCGGCGTCCCGGCTGCTGAACAGTACGGAGCCGTCCGCCGACTGGCCACCGCCCGTGCCCGCTACATCCTGACCGGCCGAGGCGTCGAGCAGCACAGCAAGGGCACCGACACCGTCGCCGCCTTCCTCAACCTCGCACTGGCTCTCGGCCTACCGGGCCGCCCGGGCAGCGGCTACGGCTGCCTCACCGGCCAGGGAAACGGCCAGGGCGGCAGGGAGCACGGTCAGAAGGCCGACCAGCTCCCCGGCTACCGGATGATCACAGACCCGGAGGCACGGGCCCACGTGGCCGGGGTGTGGGGTGTACCTCCCGAGGCTCTCCCCGGTCCGGGTCGGAGCGCCTACGAACTCCTCGCCTCGCTCGGCGTCGGCCACGGCCCCCGAGCCCTGCTCGTCTTCGGTTCCAATCCGGTGGTGTCCGCCCCCCACGCCTCCCACATCACCGAGCGGCTGGCAGCGCTCGACCTGCTCGTGGTCGCCGACTTCGTTCCGTCGGAGACCACGCAGCTGGCCGATGTGGTCTTCCCGGTGACCCAATGGGCTGAGGAGGAAGGCACCATGACAAACCTTGAGGGCCGAGTCCTGCGCCGCCGCGCCGTCCTTCCCGCGCCGCCGGGCGTCCGCAGCGACCTCGACGTCCTGCACGGCCTGGCGGTCCGCCTCGGCGAACCCCCACACCGCTACCCCACCACGCCGAGCGAGGTGTTTGACGAACTTCGTGCGGCCTCGCGCGGCGGCAGGGCCGACTACTCCGGAATCAGCTACGCCCGCCTGGACGCGGGCGAAGCCCTGCACTGGCCCTGTCCGGACAAGGCCGGGACCGACCCCACGGCTCCCGGCGGGACGGCACGGGCCGCTCCCGGAAGGCGGGCTGGAACCGAGCCGCATCCCGGCACTCCCCGCCTTTTCCTGGACCGGTTCGCCCATTCCGACGGCAGGGCCCGCTTCACCGAGGTGGACCATCGAGAGGCCACCGAGACGGTCGGTGACGTGTACCCGCTGCACTGCACGACCGGGCGGGTGCTGGGGCAGTACCAGTCCGGTGCCCAGACCCGCCGGATACCGGAGTTGAACGAAGCATCGCCGGAGGCCTTCATCGAGGTCCACCCCGACACCGCGGCCCGGGCCGGGCTGCCGGAGGGCGCGTTGGCCGGCGTCGTCTCACCTCGGGGGCGGACGCTCGCCCGGGTACGTCTCGACGGGACGATGCGCACCGATACGGTCTTCCTCCCGTTCCACTTCCCGGGCGAGGGCCGGGCCAACACATTGACCAACCCGGC
>NZ_VTHJ01000162.1 GCF_008386495.1 Streptomyces tailanensis
GTGGGTGTGGAACGGTGCGACACGAGGTCGCTCCAATCAAGTGGGGGCAACTCTCAGAGAGCGAATACAAGGGTCGCCTCCCTGACAAGTGTCTGGATGTCAGTCCCCAGGCCCGCATGCGTCGCTGGTAACGGCGGGGTGTGAAGCCGGGCCGGAAAGCCCAAGGGTTCCCGAACCGTCCGGGAAACACAGGCGAGGGGAAGACTGGGATGGGCGAGCACGTGCGAATCCCCGGCAATGCCTCGTGAACCCAACGGCCAGAAGACGGAAAGCGGTACTGGCTGACAGGCCCTCGGCGTAGAGAAGCGCCAGGTGATCCCTCTGGACGTTCTTGGGGGGAGTCGGACACCACCGGGCCCGGGGTATAGGGGACGCCCTGCACAGTCGAATCTTGAGGGAGCGGAACGTGGAAACCCCGTTGTGGTCTGCCAGGCGGCAGTAGGTGGCCGTAAGGGAAGCCGATGCCGCAGCGGGAACAGGATGGTCCAAGAAGCAAATGCCGACAGGTCGAAAGGCCCGGGGAAAATGTGGATGCCAGCTCTGGGGCGCCACACATAACCCGTCGGATACGGGCAGTTGCCTGGCCTGAAAGGGAGCTGACGTGGACCGGGTGGAACTTTGAAGAGCAGGTGGGGAGGGACTCGAACCGATGGGCAAGTTGGACGCCGCACCGGCCGCAATGGCCATCGCGGTGAACGGACCTGAGGGCGGTCCGGCTCTGGACTGGCACAGCATCGACTGGGCCCGCGAGGAGCAGAACGTAAGGCGACTCCGCCAGCGAATCTTCAAGGCGTCGCAGGAAGGGGATCTGGCCAAGGTCCGCAACCTGCAAAGGCTCATGCTGCGGTCGAGGAGCAACACGCTGGTCAGCGTGAGGCGAGTCACGCAGCGGAGTTCCGGCCGCAAGACCGCCGGGATCGACGGGGAGGTCATCCTGACTCCGAAAGGGCGAGCCACGCTCGCTCAGGAGATCCAGGAAAAGCCGAACCGCCGTCCCGTTCCGGTCAAGCGGGTGTACATCCCGAAGAGTAATGGGAAGCAGCGGCCACTCGGAATCCCGGTGATCAAGGACCGCGTCAACCAGGCACGGGTCAAGAACGCCTTGGAGCCGGAGTGGGAGGCCCGTTTCGAACCTCGGTCCTACGGGTTCCGTCCGGGAAGGAGTTGCCACGATGCCGTGGAAAGCATCTTCTCGGTGGTGGGGCAGAAGACGGGGGTTCGGACGTGGGTTCTGGACGCGGACCTCTCGGCGGCCTTCGACCGAGTCCACCACGGCAGGCTGATGCAATCCGTCGGACTGTTTCCCGCCAGGGACGCAGTCTGGGGATGGCTGAAGGCCGGCGTGATGGAAAAGGGAAGATGGGCGCCCACGGAGGAAGGCACCCCGCAAGGGGGCGTGATCAGTCCACTGTTGCTGAACATCGCACTGCACGGGATGGAGCAAGCCGCAGGGGCGGGGTGGCTGCGCAGCGGTGCTGCAAAGCCCGGCACCCCGGTCCTGATTCGGTACGCCGACGACTTCGTAGTGCTCACGTACTCGGAGGAGGAAGCGGAAGAGGTCAGGCGGAAACTGGTCGAGTGGCTGGAGCCAAGGGGGCTCCGGTTCAACACGGACAAGACCCGCGTCGTCCACCTGGACGAGGGCTTTGACTTCCTGGGGTTCAACATCAGGAAGATCAGGCGCAAGACCATCATCACACCGAGCAAGGAAGCGGAAAGGAGAATCCGGGAAAGGCTGCGGAATGAGATGAAAGCCCTGAGAGGGGCGAACGCCGCAGCGGTACGGAAGAAACTCGCGCCAATTGTGCGCGGGTGGGCGACGTACTACCGGGGGGCGGTGTCCAGCAAGACGTTCAAGACGCTGGATGACTACGTCTGGAAACTCACCTACAAGTGGGCTACCAGGCGCCACCCCAACAAGCCGAAGAATTGGGTCACTGCCCGGTACTACGGCAAGTTCAACAAGTCGCGGGCGGATAGGTGGGTGTTCGGTGACCCGGTTACCGGTGCCTACCTCTACAAGTTCGCCTGGACCCCCATTGTCCGGCACGTCAAGGTGAAGGGCGGGGCGTCCACGGATGATCCGGCCCTCACCGAGTACTGGACGAACCGGCGCCGCAAGAAGGCGCCTCCCGTCATGGACAAGACCAGCCTGTACCTGGCGTTCCGCCAGCAGGGGCTGTGTCCGCTCTGCGGCGGGGCCCTGATCACCGGAGCCGAATACGAGCCGGACAACCCACGCGAGTGGATTGAGTGGTTCGAGGCGGTTGCGAAGAGGCTGCACAGGCATCACTTCGCTTACCGGCGAGACGGGGGCGGGGACGACAGGAACAATCTCCGGCTCGTACACGCCGATTGTCACCGACAGCATCATGAAGCCGATGACAAACGGACTGGACGAAAAATCAGACGCCCACAGGGTTCTGCTTGAGCCGTGTGCCGGGAAACCGGCATGCACGGTTCTGAGGGGGCCGGGGCCCGGCGACGGGCTCCGGCTACCCGACA
>NZ_VTHJ01000163.1 GCF_008386495.1 Streptomyces tailanensis
GCACCCGGCCCTTCCGCTTTGGTCCTCGGTCTTCCTCAGCCCTGCTGGAACAGCTCCGCCGGGAGCGGCTTGAGCAGCGCGTAGAGGTCGTCGGTGATGGGGCGGTCCCAGGCGGCGATGGTCACCAGGACGTTGTCGCTGCGGTCGAACTGGACGCAGGAGATCCGGGACTCGGAGAGCTTGAGGCGGCGGACGATCAGGAGGTTGTCCCCCTGCATCACCGGCATGTCCTCGGACCCGACGACGGTGATGTCCTCCTCGTTCTCCAGCGCCAGCAGCAGCTGGGCCACCTCGAAGGGGATCTCGCCCTCGGTGACCTCGCGCGCCGGGGAACCCTCCGGGAGGTTGCCGATGATCATCGCGGGGCCGCGGCCGCCGTACAGGTCGTAGCGCAGGAAGACGCCCTGGCAGCTGCCGTCGGGGGCAGGCAGCAGACCCGCGCCGAGATTGCCCGGCCAGTCGCCCGGGTCCATGGCCAATACGTCGAAATCGGGGCCTGCAGGGGTGGCGCTGCGGCGGCGGAGGAAGGACATGCCGCAATGGTACGGGTTGCCGTCCGGCGGTGGAGCCGAGGGAGCGTCGGGAGGGCGAAGGCCGTTTTGGGGTGCGGGTGATCTGTGGCTGGTCGCGCAGTTCCCCGCGCCCCTTAAGTTGGGCAGCGCCCCCTTGGCTGTTCAGCTCGCGATCTTTTTGTGGCGCTCGTGGTGGCGGGCTACTCGGGCGCGGTTGCCGCAGGAGGGTTTGCACCATTCCTGGCGGGGGTGCTCCTTGAGGAAGTAGCGCACGCAGCGTGGTGCGTGGCAGGCGCGCAGCCGTTGTCGTTCGGGGCTCGCGAGGAAGGCGATGGCGGCACGGGCGAGGGTGGCGGTGAGCGGGTCTTCGTCGGTCGCGGGTGCGTGGTGTACGACGGGTTCGGAGGCCGGGGTCCAGGACAGTACGGGGACGGTCGGGGCGACGGCGGCCGCCCCGTTGAGGCGTGCCAGGGCTTCGGGCACGGACAGCAGTCGGGCGGCGTCGGCCGGGCTGGGCTCGCCGGGACGGACGGCCCGGGCGAACAGAGCCCGGACGGCTGCGCGCAGCTCGCGTACGGCGGCGAGCGTGGGCTCGTCGGCGCTGAAACCGGCGGCTTCGGGCAGGGCGTCCGCGTGGGCCCCGACCCAGGTCGTGAGCCCGGTGAGGTCGGTCAGGTCGTCGACGACGCCGCCTTGGCCGTCGTGGCGGACGGTCAGGGCGAGATCCAGGGCGAGCCGCGCGTCGGGGCTGATCGAGTACTCCATGGTGCTAATGATAAGCGAGCCGCCATCCATTAAATGGATGCCGAGGAAATCCATTCCGCGGAAATTCCGGATTGCGGAATTCTGGACAATTGGCGGCGAATTTTGGCACGGTGAAGCGAACCGGCCCGCCAATCGAACGTGTGGCCGATTCTTTCTGGGGGTTCCGTCATGCCACCCGCACGCCTCGACCTCGCACCGGACGTCGCCGCGTTCTACTCCACCCAGAGCGTGTTCACCGATCCGGGCGACCTCGCCCCGCTCTACGCCGGCCTCGCGAGCGATCCTGCCCAACTCGCCCGCATCGCACGGGACCTGATGATCCATCGGGGAGAGGGCGCGACCTTCGGCTACGCCACCCCGCAGGGCCGGCTGCACAACGACGCCGAGACGCGCTACCTCGACGACATCCTGCGGATCGTGGTCGAGCGGAACGACGCGCCGCTGTCGCGACGCCGCGCGCCCGAGGAGCGTTTCGTCGGTGTCTGCCGGATTTCGCGCTGCTGCACTGCTCGCTTCTGCGCAACATCGGCGTGCCCGCACGGCTGCGGTCCGGCTTCGCGACATATTTCGGTAACAACGGTTTCCACTGCGACCATGTGGTCACCGAGTACTGGGACCCGGCGCGGGGCTGGCTGTTCGCCGACGCGCAGCTCACCGACCCGTTGATCGCCGGCACCTGGAAGATCGACTTCGATCCGATGGACGTGCCGCGCGACCGTTTCCTCGTCGCGGGCAAGGCATGGCAGGCCATCCGGGTGGGCGGTGCGGACCCCCGAACCTTCGGCCTGCACCCGCCGGAGGAAGGGCCGCTGTTCGGCGAGTGGTTCGTCGCGGGGAACGTACGGCTCGATCTCGCGGCCCTGAACAAGGTCGAGACACTGTTGTGGGACATCTGGGGCACGGAGACCGAGGCCGGCCAGGAACTCACGCACCCGGTCCGCGAGCTGTACGACCAGGTGTCGCCGGTGGTGGGTGACGAGGTGTCGTTCACCGAGGTGCGCGAACTCTTCGAAGGCCACGAGGGGCTTCGGACACCGAGGACTGTGCTGTCGCTCGCGCCCTACAACGGCCCGCGCGAGGTCGTGCTCCGCTGACGCCTCCCCGTCGG
>NZ_VTHJ01000164.1 GCF_008386495.1 Streptomyces tailanensis
GGGGGGGGAGGTGCACGACGAGAACGCCTTCTCGCTCGGCGGGGTCGCGGGGCACGCCGGGGTCTTCTCCTCGGCGTGGGATCTGGCCGTCCTCGGGCGGACGCTGCTCAACGGGGGTGCGTACGGCAAGGCTCGCATCCTGGAGCCCGAGTCGGTGGAGCTGATGTTCACCGATTTCAACACCGCGTTTCCCGGCGACGAGCACGGGCTGGGCTTCGAGCTCTACCAGCACTGGTACATGGGTGCGATGGCCACGCCGCGCACCGCCGGTCACACCGGCTTCACCGGCACCTCGATCGTCCTCGACCCGACGATCGACTCCTTCCTCGTCGTACTCAGCAACTCCGTTCATCCGGTGCGCAGTTGGCGGTCCGGGTCCGCGCCCCGGGTCGCCGCCGCGAACCATCTCACCCGGGCCGTCCCCGTACGCCCCACCCGAGGCCGCACGGCCTGGTTCTCCGGCATGGCGACCGCCACGACGGCCACGCTCACCCTCCCGCCGCTCGACACGGCCGCCGCCGAGGACTCCTGCCTGCGCTGCGCGCTCTGGTGGGACACCGAGCCCCAGGCCGACGCCCTCTTCCTGGAAGCCTCGACGGACGGCGGGGACACCTGGCAGTCGGTCGCCTTCACGACCGCACGCGAGCGCGAAGAGGACACCCCGCAGGAGCATCCGTCCGGCTCGGTCACCAGCTTCTCGGGCCGGGTGTGGCACCGGCTCACCGCGAACCTGCCGCAGGCCGCCGGCCTCACCGTGCGCTGGCGGTACACGACCGACCGGCTCTACGTCGGCCGTGGCGCCTACGTCGACGGGCTGCGCGTCCGGGCGGGCGGCGAGGTCCTCTTCGATGAGTCCCGCCCGGCCGACGCGGCCCGGATCACGGCGGTGGGCTGGACGGCCGCGACCGACTAGGGCCAGGACCAGGACCGGCTCTGGTCAGGCCCCCGTCACCTCCAGCACCGCCATCGCCGCGTTGTGGCCGGGTACGCCGCTCACCCCGCCGCCGCGCACCGCGCCCGCGCCGCACAGCAGGACGTTCACGTGGCGGGTCTCGACGCCCCAGCGGCCCACTCCCTCCTGGGCGTACGGCCAGGCGAGGTCGCGGTGGAAGATGTTGCCGCCAGGGAGGCCGAGGTCGCGTTCGAGGTCGAGGGGGGTCTTGGCCTCGATGCAGGGGCGGCCGTCGGCGTCGGTGGCCAGGCAGTCGGTGAGGGGCTCGGCGAGATGGGCGTCCAGTTGGGCGAGGGTCGCCTTCAGGAGTTCCTCGCGTACGGCGTCGTTGTCGGCCTCGAAGAGCCGCGCGGGGGTGTGCAGGCCGAACAGGGTGAGCGTCTGGTAGCCCTGGTCGACCAGATCCGGGCCGAGGATGGTCGGGTCGGTGAGGGAGTGACAGTAGATCTCGGAGGGCGGTGCCTCAGGCGGCGTGCCGGCGGCGGCCTGGGCGTAGGAGGCGGCCAGTTGGTCGTATCCCTCGGCGATGTGGAAGGTCCCGGAGAAGGCCTCGTACGGGTCGACGGACTCGTCGCGGAGCCTCGGGAGCCGGGTGAGCAGCATGTTCACCTTCAACTGTGCGCCCTCGGCGGGGGCGGGCGGCTCGTCGCCGGTGAGGGTCGCCAGTTCCCGGGGCGAGGCGTTGACCAGCACATGCCGGGCGGCGACCGTGCCCTCGGTGTCCGCCGTGCGGTAGGTGATCTCGGCGGACCGTCCGTCGGTCGCGATCCTGCGCACCTCGTGGCCGGTGGCGATCACCGCGCCGGCGTCGCGGGCGGCCCTGGCGAGCGCGTCCGTGAGGGCGCCCATGCCTCCGACGGGTACGTCCCAGGCGCCGGTGCCGCCGCCGATCACGTGGTAGAGGAAACAACGGTTCTGCCGGAGGGAGGGGTCGTGGGCGTCCGCGAAGGTGCCGATCAGGGCGTCGGTGAGGACGACTCCGCGTACCAGGTCGTCGGTGAAGGTCGACTCGACGGCCGCGCCGATCGGCTCCTCGAAGAGGGTCCGCCAGGCCGCCTCGTCGTCGATCCGCCCGCGCAGCTCGTCCCGGGTGGGCAGCGGCTCGGTGAGCGTCGGGAACACCCGTTCGGCGACATGGCCGGTCATCCCGTAGAAGCGCTGCCAGGCCTCGTACTCGCGATCCGAACCGGTCAGCCGTGCGAACGCCTCCCGCGTGCGCCGCTCGCCACCTCCGACGAGGAGGCCTGTGGGCCGTCCGTCGCGTTCGACGGGGGTGTACGAGGAGATCGTGCGGCCACGGACGCGGAAGTCGAGGTCCAGGTCCCGCACGATCTTCCGGGGCAGCAGGCTGACCAGGTACGAGTAGCGGGACAGTCGGGCGTCGACGCCGGCGAACGGCCGGGTGGACACGGCGGCGCCGCCGGTG
>NZ_VTHJ01000165.1 GCF_008386495.1 Streptomyces tailanensis
ATCTACCGGATCCGCCACACCGCGCGGGCCGGATCCGCCAGATTGATCGAAACCAGATACGCGCCCTAATAGCTCGGGGACGAGAGTGTCGCGGACGTCGTACCGGCCGGGTCGGCTCGTAGACGGGCAGGTTCGCCGTCATCTCCTTCTCGGCCGCGCGAGCGGCGGCGATGTCGGAGAACGACAGATCGTTGATCAGCGGGACACAGGGGGCCAACTCGGCATCGAAGGCGTAGGACATGGTGCTCTGCTCCCGGAAACGTCCACTCGCGCGATCGTCGGGACGGCAGACAGCACCCCGCGCCATATGTGACACCCAGCGTCAGGGTTCCCGCGGCGTTTCCGTGAAGGCGACCGATCGCATTGGATCCCCAGTGCGTCAGGTTGGCGGGGTGGGCCAGAGGGCGGTGACGTCGTCGGCCGGAGGTTCGGTGGTCATGCGGTCGGCGTCGGCCGGGGAGCCGCCGATGGCCCGGGAGTTGCCCTCGGCCTTCGTGGCATACGGCGGCTAGCCCGGGGAGCCGGTGGCGGCGAAGGCGCCCCAGGCGCCGACGAGGGTGTCGCGGGCGGTGAGGTGTTCGGGGGTGTCGGCGCCGACGAGGGACAGTTTGTCGAAGACGTGGAGCAGGTCGGCGCCGTGGAAGGCGCCCATGGCCGGTCCGCACGGTTCGTCGACGAGGAGGTAGTGGTAGGCGCGGCCTCCCGCCCCTGCCTGGGCCCGGGCCAGACGCGTGGCCGGGATCCGGTAGAGGGCGTCGGTGAGGAAGGCACCGCGCAGGGCTGACAGGTCGTCGGAGTCGGCGATACGGCTCCGGTAGGCGTCGAGGAGCTTCTCCGGCTCCGTGACACCGGCGCGCCGCATCTCGGTGTACAGCGCTGTTTCGCCCTCGGGGCGAAAGGAGTCGCCGCCGATCATCTGGAAGACGCGGACTTCGTCGCGGGTGGCGCCGACGAGCAGGGGGATGTCGGCGGCGCCGCCGTCGGCGACGGCCTGCTGCGGGGCGACGGGCAGCACGCTGCCGTCGAGTACGGCACCCCAGGACCGGCCGCCGGTCAGGTTGCGCTGCCCGATGTCGCCGGTGACGACCGTGCTCTGCGCATCCAGGATCCGCCGGCAGGCGACGGTGAGCAGGTCCTCCGGCCCGTCGAGGCGGAGTGCGGTGATCAGATCCTCGGCCATGGTGGTGGCGGTGGCCCGGTCGAAGATCCGGGACGTACTGCCGCTCTGCAGGATCGCCTTGTGGAAGAGGCCGGCGGCTGCGGGTGCGGCCAGCAGGGCTCCGATGGAGAAGGCACCGGCGGACTGCCCCGCCACGGTGACATTGCCGGGGTCACCGCCGAAGGAGGCGATGTTGTCCCGTACCCAGCGCAGTGCGGCCATCCTGCAGGGCGAGATTGGTCGACCCGGCCCACTGGCTGCCGAGGTCGGCCAGGTGCAGGAAACCGAGTGCTCCCAGGCGGTAGTTGGCGGTGACGACGACCGCGCCGGTCTGCCGGGCGAGAGCGGCCCCGTCGCTGTAGGGGGGTGCGGCGGAGCCGGCCTCGTATCCGCCGCCGTAGATCCAGACGATGACGGGACGGAGGGCGTCCTCGGCCGTCGTCGTGGGCGTCCAGACGTTGAGATACAAACAGTCCTCGGACGTCTCCCGGATCTCCGCCGTAGGGAAGGTGGGGAAGGAGGACTTCTGGCTCGCCCCCGGCACCAGGGAAGACGCGCCCTGCGCGTGCGCCGGTGCGAAGCTGTCGGCCTGGCGGACACCCTGCCACGGCCGGGGCGGCTGGGGCGGGCGGAACCGCAGCTCACCCACCGGGGGTGCGGCGAAGGGGATACCGGCGAAGAGGCGACCCCCGCCCGGGAGTGCGCATCCGCGAACGGTTCCCGTGGTGGTGTCGGTCAGAAGTGCGTTTGCCATGGCCTGAGCCTGTCTTCCCAAGGTGCGGAGGATTCGTTCTTGCTGTCGGCGTGGTGGGCCAGGCCCTGCCCGACGGAAGTCGCGCCCAGCCGGACGAGCATCACCGCTTGAAGGTCTGCTCAAGCGGCGTACCAACGCCATCGACGTGCGGGCGGATCCCGTCGGCTCAGGACACCGGGCATTCGGTGCCGGTGCTCGCGGGGCTGGGCCGACGGCACATGTATGGGACGTCGGCTCAGCCGCATTCCCCACCTGCTGCTGTCTTGGTCAGAGGTTCAGCAGGTGTGCCGC
>NZ_VTHJ01000166.1 GCF_008386495.1 Streptomyces tailanensis
CCCTTCCGCTTGCGTCCGTTCGTCGTCCTTACGCGGCCGGCAGCACCCGTACGTCCGCCGCCCGCACGAACGCCACCCGGTGGCCGAACTGGATCTCGTAGTAGCGGTCCTTCCCGACCACGACCTTGTGCGAGGCCGTGTCGAAAGAGACGGCGTAGTAGTACTCGCCCGGCAGCACGTCACCGGCGACGTACTTCTGGCCCTTCAGGAGCTTGTACGGCAGTGGGGACACCGCCTGGGCGGGCACCCCCGCGGGGTACGCCTCCTTCTCCGGGTAGGCCCTGCCGTACACCGGGATCTCCGTCAGCCCGTTCCTGGGCGTCACGACCGGACCGGCCGCGCCGACCGCCGTCGGCCGCGCCTTGGGGTTCTGGAACCAGGCCTTCTGTCCCAGGTACCAGATCGCCGTCCAGTCGCCGCGACGCTCGGCGACCGCGTACTGCTGACCGGTGGACACCCGTGAACCGAGGTCGTTCACACCGATCGTCGAGGTGCTGCCGTCCGGCCGCAGCCCGATGTCCTTGATCAGAGGAGAGGTCACATCGGGCGCGCTGTACAGCCGTACCGCGCTGGAGCCGTGCACCGCGCAGGGCTTACCCGCGCCGGCGCAACCCGTGAACTCGGGCCTGTTGTCGGAGTAGTTGGGCAGGATGGTGACCATGCCGCTGTTCTTGTCCGACGTCGGCCCGAACGGCTTGCCCAGCAGCTCGAAGTAGTGCTGCCAGTCCCAGTACGGGCCCGGGTCGGTGTGCATCCCCGGGATCGTCGACGTCGTCGGGCCCGGCACGGTGTCGTGGCCCAGGATGTGCTGACGGTCGAGCGGAATGCGGTACTTCCCGGCGAGATACCGCACCAGCCGCGCCGACGTCCGGTACATCGCCTCCGTGTACCAGGCGTCCGGCGAGGTGAGGAAGCCCTCGTGCTCCAGGCCGATCGACTTCGCGTTGACGTACCAGTTGCCGGCGTGCCAGCCCACGTCCTTGTTCTTCACATGCTGGGCGATGTGCCCGTCCGTGGAGCGCAGCGAATAGTGCCACGAAACATAGGTCGGGTCCTGGACCAGCTTCAACGTGGTGTCCCATGTGGCCTCGGTGTCGTGGACCACGATGTAGCGGATGGACTGGGACTTCGGCCGGTCGGCCGGGTCGTGGTTGCCGTAGTCGTTGTCGCCGAACTCCTCGTACGGCGCCGGGATCCACTCGCAGGACACCGTCGTCGGGCACTCCGTGGCACCTGCCTTCGGCGCGCGGAGCCCGGTCCGGGACAGTTGCGCGGTGTCGGGGCGCAGCCCGGGCTGCGGGGCGAGCGTCACCCGCTGACCGGCATCCGTGACGCGCTCGGCGCCGGCCCGGATCACCGCGAACACCTCATCCGCGTACGCCGCCGCCGTCGCCCGGTCGTCGGCGCCGGAGAAGCGCGCCACCGCCCCGTACCAGTCCGCCGGATCGGCACTCGGCCGCTCACCCAGCTCCCGCTGCGCGGCCGCGAGCAGCGCGGCACCGCCCGCCACATTGGCCTCGGCGTCGGAGCGCAGCGTCTCTTCCGGGAGCCCGGTCAGTTCTCCGGCCCTCGCCAACGTACGTAGCCGGGGCGGGAGTTCGGAGTTCTCGGGCAGGTCGGCCTCGGGGATCAGCGGAGCCCGGGAGTCGTCGCCGCGGGCGTCCTCCGCGCCCTCGCTGTGGTGCGGGGCCTCGGCCAGAGCCGTCGCCGCATCGGTCAGGTGCATCGGGCCGTAGCCGCCGGTGACACTGGGCGCTGCGCCGTGCGCGTCCCAGCGGGACTGGAGGTAGGAGACGCCCAGCAGGACACTGCGCGGTACGTCGTACTCGGCTGCCGCGGCCGCGAACGCGCCCTGGAGACCGGCCGAGGGGGAGCGGGCTTCGGGCGGGGCCGCGCCCAGAAGGGGGAGCAGCAACACCGTCGATGCGGCCGCCGCTGTGCGGATGCGTCTGGGCCGATGGGTGGGCCTGCGGTCGGTGGGGGATCCTCGCAAGGCGGCCTCCTGGAACGGTAGGGCGTTGGCGGGGCGTACGGGGCCGAGTGTGGGAGCAGTGCTGTCGGTCGGCCGACGACCCGTCAATCATGCCCCGGGAGAGGTGCTTTGCCCGGTCATCACGAAGGTCCGCGGCGCGCCCGTGTCC
>NZ_VTHJ01000167.1 GCF_008386495.1 Streptomyces tailanensis
CCCAAGGCCGGGTAGTTAGCGTTTTCGCAGGTCACGCAAGCCAGTTGAAGGATTTCTGACGCAGGACAACGGAACTCGTTGGTACAGGCAGTCGACCAAGACAGCTTGTCCCGAAGGAGCTCCGTTGCCCCGTCATTGTGTCCTGCCGTCTGCGCTGACGGCCATCACCCATTCGGTCACCGTGGCCGCGGGCCGGTTCGCTCCCGGGCATCTGGGTGAGCTGACGGCGGTCGTGCCGTTCGAGCTCGTGGACGCGGTGCTGGAGGAGACGAGAGCAGTGCAGCGACGGCTGCGTGATCTGCCGTCGCGGGTCGGTGTCTACTTCCTGCTGGCGATGTGCCTGTTCCCTGAGGTCGGCTACCGGCTGGTCTGGGACAAGCTGACCGCGGGACTGTCCGGGATGCCGGTGGTCTGTCCGTCGGCGAAGGCGTTGCGTGACCTGCGCCGGCGGCTCGGCAGCGCGCCGGTGCGGGCGTTGTTCGAGGTGCTGGCCGGGTTGCTGGCCCGGCCGACGACGCCGGGGGTGCGTTTCGGTGCGTACCGGATGGTGTCGTTCGACGGCTGCAGTTCTCTGAGGGTTCCCGATTCCGAGCGGAACCGTGCCTGGCTGGGGAGGACTTCGCATCATGGCTATCCGACGCTGGAGTTGATGACGCTGATCGAGACCGGCACCCGAGCCCTGGTCGGCGCGGTGTTCGGCCCCACCGCCGAGGGCGAGACAAGCTACGCTCGCCGGCTGCTGCATCTGCTGCGGCCGGACATGCTGGTGCTGTGGGACAAGGGATTCGACAGCAACGCCTTCCTCGCGGCGGTCACCGACACCGGCGCTCAGGTCCTGGGCCGGCTCCGCAGCAACCGGCGCATGCCGGTCCTCGCCCGCCTCGTCGACGGCTCCTACCTGTCGGTGATCGGCACCGTGAACGTACGGGTCATCGACGCACAGATCGCCGTGACCTGCGCGGACGGCACGTCCTTCACCGGGTCCTACCGACTGGTCACGACCCTGATCGACGCCCGCCGTTACCCCGCCACCGCGCTGGCGGGCCTCTATCACCAGCGGTGGGAACACGAATCGGCGTACTACGCACTCCGCCACACGATCATGAACGGGCGCAACCTGCGCTCGGGCGACCCGGCAGGCATCGAGCAGGAGATGTGGGCCCTGCTCACCCTTTACCAGGCCCTGCGGACCGTGATGGTCGAGGCCGCGGAGTCGCTGCCGGGCACCGATCCGGACCGCTGCTGCTTCACCGTCGCCCTCCAGACCGCCCGTGACCAGGTCGTCCAGGCCGCCGCCGTCATCACCGACCCCACCGACGCCGGTCGCCTCGGACTGATCGGGCACCGGATCCTGACCCGCCTCCTCCCGCCCCGACGCCAGCGGGTCAGCACCCGCAAAGTCAAGTCACCGATGTCCCGCTACAGCACCCGACACGAGGACGGCAGACCCGACACCAGCCGCACCATCACCGGTCTCGACATCAACGTCATCGAGCCTCCGGAACCCCGACTTCAGCTACCCGCTGTCTCCCGCGACGACCGGCACACCGCCATCGCCGAGCGTCGCCGTCACCGAATCCTGGCACTGCTCGAGAAGGACCCCAACCGTCTCTGGCGTCCCCGTGACATCGCCTTCCATTTCGGCGACATCACCATGGAGACCATGTATCGGCAGCTCTCCAGATGGGCCGAGACCGGCCTCATCCACAAACTCGGCCCCGGCCTCTATGCCGCCACAGCATGGACCCCAACTCCCCTTGCGTGACCTGCGAAAACGCTAACTACCCGGCCTTGGGAC
>NZ_VTHJ01000168.1 GCF_008386495.1 Streptomyces tailanensis
GCCCGACACAGCACCCGGACGACGCGTCACATCACAACAGGGCAAACGTTCCCTGCTACGGCACTAGCACCGAGCCCTGATGGGGTGTCATGCACGTCTGTCCACCGGCCGTCCACCGAGACCCATTGCGTACACATGGCCAACGCTCCCAGAGAGGCAAAAGGCCAGGTCAGAGACCTGGATCCCCTATAGAGTCACCGAAACCAAACCTCTGACCTACGCATTGCGATGCGCAGACCGCGCGTGCCCCGTTTGAGCCGATTCCAAGGTCAGCCAAGAAAAGAAACCCCAGGTCAGAGTCCTGACCTGGGTTTCACCTTGGAGCCGCCTTCGGAATTCGAACCCGAGACCTACGCATTACGAGACCATGAGGGTTCGTGTTGCGTGATGCCTCGTCGTGCTGCGTGGTGACGTTCTTCCTGATCAGAGCACGTGCAGCAGGTTGACTCGTGCCACCCCGTGATGCACCGTCCAAAGGCGTCTGTCCACCGTCTGTCCACCGGTGGGGCTCTCACCAGCCCGCCAGCAAGACTGCCTCTGGGCTGCCAACGATGCTGTCGACCGGCCGGAGAGACGATCGGAGGTCACTGTGGATCCCCACAAACCATCCACCGGATATGTTCCGCCAGAGTTGCCGTCGGGATGCTGGTCGATCCAGCCCCGGCCGCCGATGCCGAGTCGGTGCCGGGCGCGGCGCCGTGTTCGTCGACGAGGTCGACCAGGGCAACGTTTGACCGTGCTGCATCCCGCACGATCAGCATCGGTGTACAGCTGCCAGCCATACGACCAGGCCCCTGGCGACTGCATATCGCCTACACTGCGCCAAAATGTAGGCATTTTCCGCTCGCTGCCTGTCGTAGCTGCCGCCGCAGGGTGGTCCTTCGCCCCGGGTGGAGGTCCCGGACCGGCGTCCGGGCGACCAGCTGGTGGTGGTTCTCCCGTCCATAGCTCGTTCGTCCAGCAGTAGGTCGGCGTCACGACGATCGCCGGGGAGCTCGTCGTACGTGCTCCCCGGCGATCGCCGTTGTCCGGAAGGTCAGGAGGAGAGACCTCGCCTGCGCAGACGTTCCGCGAGCGGTACCTGCCCCGGGGGCCTGAGGATGAACTTGTTCTTCATCTCGTCGAAGGCATCCAGATAGCAGGACACACGGTCTCCCACCTGGTAGTTGTCGTCGTCGATGTAGAGGACATCGATGAGGCCGTCCCGTGACAGGCCCAGGTCCACGATGACCCCCCAGGGGAAGACGGCCGTGGCCTCTCCCTCGACGACGCTCCCCACGAGGCGCATCTCGGCCTCGGGTACCTCAGGGTTGGTCATAGCTCGGCCATCACTCTCAGCGGATATGAGTTGAGGAGACCGAGCATCTCCTTGGGGATTCCGACCTCGGCGCGTGGAACGCCGTTGTGCGAACCGACGAACTTGTCGAAGTGCTGGTCGAAGTCGGCCCTGGGGATCTTGATCTCCACGACCGTCCCATCGTAGGGACCACGCCCCGCGTAGTCCTCCGCGACGCCCAGCCCCTTGTCGCCCAGGCCGAAGTAGGCGTGGCCGTCCGGGTTCTGGCCCTTGCGGCCCGGGTAGTCCTCGGGCTTGAAGCCCTCCTCCTCGATCTTCTTGGTCTTTCCCTTGTACGGAGCCTTGTAGCCCGGACCTTGTCCCAAGGCCGGGTAGTTAGCGTTTTCGCAGGTCACGCAAGCCAGTTGAAGGATTTCTGACGC
>NZ_VTHJ01000169.1:0-1206 GCF_008386495.1 Streptomyces tailanensis
TACGGACACACTGCGTCACCACACGCCGAGCCCGCGGACACCTCCGCACCGCTCAACTTTGAAGACCCTGAAAAGTCCGAGCAGGACGACAACGACTATGCAGCCCCCTATAAGGGATGCGCAGCCTTCGGCCCAGCCGCCTGTGCCGTTGCTCGATCTGCTCATGATGTCGTGCTCCCACGCTGCCGGTTGTCTGGTGCGCGTTGCGCTCGTAGAGCGGCGGTCTGGCGCACTCAGGTTCTGTTCCGGCTGATGGTATGGCTCGTCGTCAAGGGTGGAAGCCACCTGGAGATGATCCACTCTCGTTGCGTGAGAAATTGTGAGACGAAGCCCCCAGGAACGATCAAGGGCCTCGTCTCACCTAAGTGATCCAAGGCCCTGACCTGCGACGACGGAGAAGACTCCAGTCGGGACGACAGGATTTGAACCTGCGACCCCTTGACCCCCAGTCAAGTGCGCTACCAAGCTGCGCCACGTCCCGTTGCGCCTTCCACGGTGAACCGTGTGAACGCGCAGGTAAACCCTACCCTACGTGTCCCATCGGTGGGGCGGTGGCGAGATCGGCCTGGACGCGGGCCCTGATGTGCAGGATCAACGCGGTCAGGTCGGCGCAGTAGACCGACGGGTTACGGAAGCCGGTACCGGAGGCGTATCGATGAGCGAAGAGCCCACCCCCACACACGGCGAGGAGGGGGCAGCATGTGCACAGGGACCCCAGGCCGCCGACGCCCGACTGGCGTTGGCGGAACAAGGGGTGGTGAGCAGGTGGCAATCAAGGACACGCGAGCGTGTTCTGGTGGTGCGGGAGTGAGTCTCCGGCCGGCGGCAGGAGCACTCCCGGGGGAAGGGAACGGCAGTTCTTGCATCGAATGCGTGACCTTCGCCGGTGGTGGTCGTTGGTGTGGTGACGGGTTTTGGCAGCAGTCGGGGTGAGGGTGACGGGGTGGGTGGGCTGCGGGAGTTGGCGGCGCCGTTCGTTGCGCCCGGCCCTTCGGGGGTCGCGGTCCGTACCCGGCTCAAGGGCCTGACCGCCGCAGACGAGACGGTTCTCCGGCTGGTCGGTGACCATCTGGGTTCGCTGGCCTCGCGGGATCTGAAGACGCGGCGCGCGGCCGGGCTGGAGCACGATGCCGAGGCCTGGGCGGAACGCAAGCGGGTCCTCACGGCCGAGTCGTCCTCGCGCTGGGCGGGGTCGATCACGAAGGC
>NZ_VTHJ01000169.1:1391-1621 GCF_008386495.1 Streptomyces tailanensis
CGCTCCGGGCGGCTACCACGGCAAGCAGGAGTGGTTCGCCAAGTCCCGCCGCCTGCACCTGCTCGAAGACCGGCTTCAGGCAGTGCGGTCCGACCGGGAGACCGGAGTGGTGCGTGTGGTGCGTGTGGTGCGTGTGGTGCGGGGTGGGAAGCGGCTGCTGAGCACCCGCCACCACCTCGATGCCGCCCAGCTCACCGAGGAGCAGTGGCGTGCGCGGTGGCAGGCCGGGC
>NZ_VTHJ01000017.1:0-148522 GCF_008386495.1 Streptomyces tailanensis
GTACGCCCAAGACCGTTCGGGGCGTGCGACTGAGCGGACTCGCTTCTGCTCAGTCCACAGGAACGGTACAAGGTCGGGTCGGCCGATCAGTCGGGCGCGTTCGCGGAGTCCCACGGATCGCTAATCCGACTGGTGAGCCTCGCCGGTCTCGTGGACGGCACCAGGCCGCCGCCCACGACATCACGGCGGACATCATCAAGGCCCGGGCGGCCAAGCTGGACTGAGGCCCCGGGCCCACCGGTCCAACCCGGCCGACCGGCCTACAGGTTGTCGATCTCCAGGGTCGCGAGCGCCGTACCGGCGATCTCACGGCCCTGTTCGGTGAAGTGCCCCTTGCCCGGGTAGTCGACCCACAGCCGGTACATGTCGCCGTTGCCCGCCCTGTAGTAGAGGACCCGGGCCTCCCGCTTCCGCGGGTTCCGGGTGTCCGTCGTCGTGTAGACGACGGTGTTCTCGGCGGCCTTGCGGTCCTGGTAAGTGGTCTCGTGCGGCTCGCCCGTGGGTGCGGGCTCGTCGGCGATGTCCCAGGTGTACTCGCCGTCCTTGAGCAGCCCCCAGTCGACGTACGCCTTGTCCAGCGCGGCGCCCGGGATCTCGTTCTCCTTGTCGTTCTTCTTGACGTCGCGGTCGACGGTGATCCATATCAGGCCGCTGGGGTCGACGAACCGGGCGGCGGGGCCGTCCTTCTCGTCCGGCTCGAACTTGTACTTCACGAACCCGTTGGGCACCCCGACGCTCGCGGCGACGTTCGGACCGAGGTCCCGCTGCTTCCATCCCTCGGGCAGCGGGCCCGCGAACGGCTTCGCGATCACCAGGTAAGCCGTCACCGCAGCCGCGACGACCGCCGCGCCCAGGCCGACGAGTGCCTTGGGGCCGAGGTGTACGCCCTTGCCCTTGCCGGTAGCCGGCCCGGCGGCGACCTGGTGGACCACCTGGGTGGGCGCCGGAGCCGGTGGGTTCGCGGCCTGTTCCAACAGGTCACGCACGCGGGCGGCGGTCGGACGGCGGGCGGGGTCCTTCTCCAGGAGGCCGTTGATGACCTCGGCCAGCGGACCGTGGGCCGAAGCGGGCGGCGCGGGAGCGGCGTTGAGCACCGACTGCAGGGTCGCGGGGGTGTTGCTGCGGCGGAAGGGCGAGACACCCTCCGTGGCCGCGTAGAGGACGACACCGAGCGACCAGAGGTCCGATGCGGGGCCGGGGCGCTGGCCCAGCACCCGCTCGGGGGCGATGTACTCGGGCGATCCGACGAAGCCGCCGGTGTCCGTCAGGTTCGTCTCGCCCTCGATCTGGGCGATGCCGAAGTCGGTGAGGACGACCCGGTCGTGGCGGCCGAGGAGGACGTTGTCGGGCTTGACGTCACGGTGCAGGATGCCCGCCGCGTGCGCGGCCTCCAGCGCGCCGAGGACCTCAAGGCCGATTCTCGCCGCGTCACGCACCCCGAGGGTGCCCTCCTGGAGCGCGTCGCCCAGCGAACGCCCCTGCACCAGCTCCATCACGATCCACGGCTGGCCGTCCACAACCGCCACATCGTGCACATTCACGACCGCCGGGTGATCGAGCCTGGCCGCCGCGCGCGCCTCACGGCGCATCCGCTCGGAGACGTTGGCCCGTTCACGCTCGGGAAGATGGTCCGGTACGCGGGGCTCCTTGACGGCGACCTCACGGTCCACCGTCTCGTCCTTCGCCCGCCATACCGTGCCCATGCCGCCGTGGCCGAGCTTGGCGAGCAGCCGATAACGGCCCGCTATCAGGCGCCCGATGCCGGGGTCGGGGGCGGGCGCGGCCTGCGGGGGCGTCGGCGCCGGTTGCTGGACCACCTGCGTGGGCTGCGCGTACGGGTTGCCCGGGTACGGCACGCCCGGCTGCGGCGGTTGCAGTCCGAAACTCGTCGGTTCATCGGCTCCGTAGCCGGATCCGTAAGGGGCTCCCCCGTTGCTGCTCATACGTTTATCTGTATCGCGGCAAGCCCTTGAGCTTCCACCCCGGTCGTTTTCCGGTCACAGACCCGTGACGCGGGCCGCCGCTTATCTCCCCTTTTAGGTGCCTCTCTCAGGAACCTACGAACGTGTCGACCGCGACGTCGAAGTACTCCTTCGCCTCGCTCACGTCCCCGACCGGCGCCGACACCCACACGTCGTACAGGCGTCCGTCCTGCTCCCAGCACAGGTCGTACGTGTGTCTGGGCCCCTCCGCCGCGCTGAAGCCGTCCCAGGTGAACTCCCAGAGCGCGGCGAACCGTCCGTCGTGCGTGGTCTCGGCGACCCGCCCGTACCGATAGCCGGGGTTGGTGGAGGGCCCCCTCTCGTGCGCGCGCCGCATCACCGCAAGCGGCCCGCCCTCCTTCGCGTCGCCGAGCTTGATCCCGATCCGGATCGCCTTCCCCGGCGACATGTAGAAGACCCGTTCCCCCTGCGGCTCCCGCGTGAAGCCCTCCGGCACGGCCAGACTGAAGCCCCGCTCGTCCTCGGCGAGCCGGTACCCGGAGGGCACGGTCGGCGCGGTGGCGGCCCCCGAGCGCGTGCCGGTGGGCGTACCCGGCTCGTCGGAGGTCTCTGTCGCCCCCGACGTCCCCGCGGTCCCGGTCGTACCCGGCGTACGCGGTGCCGAACTCGTGGGCGTGGGCGTCGGCGTGGGCGCACCGCCACCCCCGTCGCCGCCGTCCCGCATCAGCAGCGCCGCCGCCGACACCCCGGCCCCGGCCATCGCCGCCACCAGCGCGGCCGCGAGCAGCACGCTCCGGGTGGAGTGCGGCGGCGGCCGCCCCGCGGGTTGCTCACGCAGGGCCGCCGCCTCGTCCGGTGCGGGCGGCGGCGCATCCTGGACGGCCCCGGGCGCGGGCGTGTGCGGCACGTCCCCCCGGGTCGGCGTGTACCCGGCCGGTGGTCTCGGCGTACTGCCCGTCTCCCGGAACGCCCGCAGCAGCCGTTCCGCCTCCGCCGCGTCGAGCCGCCGGTCCGGGTCGCGCTCCAGCAGCCCGCGTACGACGGGGAGCAGCGGCGTGGCCTGCGCCGGCGGGCGGATCTCGTCGAAGACGACGGCGTGCAGGACGCCGCCCAACGAGTCCCGGTGGAACGGCGATTCCCCGCTCAGCACGGCGCACAGCAGCGCGCCCAGCGACCACAGGTCGGACTCCGGCCCGGTGCGGAGCCCGGACATCCGTTCGGGCGCGGTGTACTCGGGCGAGCCGACGAAGGACCCGGTCTCGGTGAGCGTCGTCGCGCCCGCGACCTGGGCGATGCCGAAGTCGGTGAGGACGACCCGGTCGGTGCCCGCCTCCAGCAGGACGTTGGCGGGTTTGAGGTCACGGTGCAGCACCCCGGCGTCGTGCGCCCGCCGCAGCGCGGCCAGCAGATCGAGGCCGATCCGGGCGGCCTCGCGCGCGTCGACCGGACCCTGGTTCGCGATCCGCTCCGCGAGCGAGCCGCCGTCGATCAACTCCATCACGATGTACGGGCGTTCGTCCTGCTCGACCACGTCGTGCACCACGATGATGTGCGGGTGACTCAGCCCCGCGACCGCCCGCGCCTCCCGCAGAGTGCGTTCGCGCAGCTGCCGGGACGTCTCCTCCGGCAGCGAGGGATCGAGGGCCAGCTCCTTGACCGCCACCTGGCGACCGAGGAGTTCGTCGGTGGCGCGCCACACGATGCCCATACCGCCCCGGCCGATCCTGGCCTCCAGCCGGTAACGACCCGCTACGACACGGACGTTCTCCCCCTCGGTCCCCATACGCCCCATCATGCCCCACCGGACCGGAACCCTCCGGTGCCTAGTCACGGGCTGGCCGACAAGCGACGTACGCGCGTCGCACGAGCGGCGCGCGGGAGCCTCGCCGCCACTCCCGCGCCCGCTGCCGTCGCTACTGCGCCGGCCGCCAGCTGCGCAGCACCGCGTCGAACTGCTCGCGCGCCGTCGCCCAGTCCGCCGTCGGCGCGGACATGTAGATCGTGTACTCGACGCCGTCCCGGGCGAGATACATCTGCTCGATCGCCCGGCGCGGCCCGGGGGACTCCGTGTCCTTCGCCACCGCGGTCCAGGTGAAGTCCCACAGCGCGCCCGGCCGGTCGCGGTAGATGTTCTCCTCCAGACGCACCCGCCGGTACTCGGTCCGCACCTTCACCTGCTCCTCCAGGTCGAGCTGGTGGTGGTACGGGCTGTCGAAGTCCGGCGAGTCGTCCACGGCGATCCGGAGGAAGTGCTCACCGTTGTCGGGCGTGTAGTCGATCTGCGCGCCGTCCACCTGCCGCTTCCAGCCCTTGGGCAGCGCAAGGTTGAATCCCTCCGGGTCCTCGACCCGCTCCCATCCCTCGGGAACGCCATCGGTCGACTGCTCCCCCTGGTTCCCGGCCGTCTGCCGCCACTCGTTCGCGTAGTACATCGCGGCGGCGCCCCCGGCCCCGACGAGCACGGCCAACAGAACGACGAGAGCGATCGTACGAACCCGCCGGCGCCGCCTGACGACGGGCGCGGGCGCGGGAGCACCGCCCTGCTGGACGGTGACCATCGGGGTGACAGGCGTGACGGGTCCCGCGGACGCGCCGTCCCCGGCGGCGGTCACGGGCGACGTGTGCTGCCCCGACACACCCGGCACATGCGCACCGCCTCCCTCTCCCACCTCACTCCCCGCCTGCTGCCGCGTGGGCACGTACGCCTGTGCCACCCGCGGCCGCCGCCCCTCCGCCGCCTCGGCGAGCATCTGCCCGGCCTCCTCCGCACCGGGCCGTGCGGCGGGGTCCTTGCACAGCAGCGCGGTGATGACGGGTCCGAGCGGCCCCGCGGCCACCGGCTCGGCGGCCTCCTCGCCCACCACGGCCTGCATGGTGGTGAGCGGTGTGGTGCGCCGGAACGGCGACTTGCCCTCCACGGCCGTGTACAGCGTGGCGCCCAGCGACCACAGGTCGGAGGCGGGCCCGGGTTCCTGTCCGCGCACCCGCTCGGGGGCGATGTAGTCGACGGAACCGACGATCTCCCCGGTCCGCGTGATGGTGGTGTCGCCCTCGACCTGGGCGATGCCGAAGTCGGTCAGCATGACCCTGCCGTCCTCGGCGAGCAGCACGTTGCCCGGCTTCACATCGCGGTGCAGTACGCCGGCCCGGTGGGCGGCCCGGAGCCCGCGCAGCAGCCACATCCCGATCCGTGCTGCCTCGCGCGGCTCGACGCGCCCCTGTTCCCTGACCGCGTCGGCGAGCGAGACGCCCTCGACCAACTCCATGACGATCCAGGGCCGGTTGTCGTGCTCCAGCACGTCGTGCACGGTGACGACGGCCGAGTGGCTGATCCGCGCCGCGGCGCGTGCCTCGGCCCGGGTCCGCTTCAGCAGGATGGTCCGCTCGTTCTCCGAGACGTAGAGCGCCGCCGTCAGCTCCTTGACCGCGACGGCCCGGTGCAGCACCACATCGTGCGCGCGCCACACCCTGCCCATACCGCCGCTGCCGATCGTGTCGACAAGTCGGTAGCGCTCCGCGAGGAGCAGACCCTGCATCTGATTCACGTTGCCCCGCAATGTTCTTGACAGGGTCAGATTAAGGAGCAGCCGTCATCCCGGGAAACCGGCCCGCCCGCACAGAGACCGCACTGTGACGGTTATCGCTTCCGTCAACGCAGCGCAACCTTCCGGCACCTGGGCGATACCGCACCCGGTCGGCCACCTCCGCCGAAGCGGTGCACGGCCGGATCAGCCGGTCACCCGGTACGTCTCCGACGCCTGCTCGAACAACCGCGTCACCTCGTCCCGCTCGGCCTCAGGCCCGCGCAACTGCACCACGTGGTAACGCCCGTCGAGGAGTATCGCGAGATTCCGTACGAAGATGCCGCGCCCCTCGGCGTCCTGCCAGGTGAACTGCCCCTCGGCGCTCTTCACTCCGCCGACCTCGACCAGTCGCATCCCGCCGGAGGTGGCCCACGACGAGTCGCGGAACGGCTGCAACTCACGCTCGTCCTCCCGCTGGTACTTCAGCGGATCGCTGCCGTACGTCGCCGCGCTGTCCCGCCCGGGTACGAGGATCAGCTCGAAGTCACCCTGGGAGTACACGACCTGGCCACGCCCGTTCTTGGGGCTGCGGTCCCATCCGTTGGCGACGGCGACCTCGAAGCCCTCGGCGTCCTTGCGCAGGGTGAACCCCTGGGCCACATCGGAGTCGCCGGTCTGCGGCTGGGTCGAGCCGGACGACTCCGAGGGGCTCGCCTCGCTCTCGCCCCCGTCGGGAGAGGGAGAGCCGGCGTTCTGGTCAGGCCGCGCCTGGCTGCTCGCCCCCGGCGCGGCGCTCGGCTGCGCGGCGGTGTCCGTACGCGTGCCCGTACCACTGTCGGCTCCGCTGCTCGGCTCGGCCTTGGGCATGAACACCATGGCGTACGTGACCGCCGCGGCCAGCGCGAGCAGGACCAGCAGAAGCAGGTTCCGGCCGAGCTTGCGGGGCTGCGGGGGCTTCTCCCGGGCACGGCGGTGACGGGCGTGCGCGCTGGTCGCGGGCAGCCCGGCACGGCGCCGGCGGACGAGCTCGCCCCGGCGCCGTACGATCGGCAGCCGGCTCGCGTCGACGGGCGGTGCCGCTATGACATGCGTGCCGGCCTCGGGCTCCGGCGCCGACCGCACGAGGGAGCGCAGCCAGCCGCGCAGCTCCTCGAAGTCCAGCCGCTCCGTGGGGTCCTGCCGCAGCAGCGACTCCACGACCGGCCGGAGCGGTCCGCACTCCTCGGCGAACGCGGGCGGCTCCGAGCACACCAGTTGCACCAGCTCGGCGGTGTTCTCCTCCGGGTACGGCGCATGCCCCTGCACGGCGCGGAACAGCAACGCCCCCAGCGCCCACAGGTCCGTCGCGGGCCCGATCGGCGCCGCCAACTGCCAGTTCTCGTGCACCGGCCCGGCCTGCTCCGGCGCCCACCGCTCCGTCACCGGCCCGACCACGGCCATCCGCGCCTGCCGCGCCCGCTCGGCGGCGAGCGCGGTGGCGGGACCCCGCCGGGGGGCGGCAGCGCCGACGCCCCGGTCCCACGGGGTGCCGTCCGCACCACCGGTGGGGATGGGAGCGTCACTCACCGAGACCCCGTTGCCGTGCGCGGGGGTGCCGACAGGGGTGTTGCCATGGCCGTCGAGGGTGAAGGTGTCGTTGGCGGCGGGAAGCGCCGGTCCGCCCTGGCCGTTGCCGCCGCGCGGCCCCGCACCGTGCCAGGCATTCGGGGCACCGCCGCCGCGCGAGCCGACGCCGTACGGGTCGGCGATCTGCCCCGGCGGTACGGGGGTCGCCTCCAGGCCGGGGGGCAGGGCGCCGGAGTGTCCGGCTGTCGACGGTGCCGTACCTTCCTGGCCCGCCCCGCCGGGTGCCGGGCGCTGCGCGGGCAACCCCGTGCCGGTGCCGCCCCGTTGGTCGACGTTCACACGAGCCGCGGCCCTCGCCCCCGCGCGGTACGCGGCGATCGCGCCCGCCCGCGCCGCCCGGGCGTCACCGCCGGCGTCCAGCGCGCGCTGCCCCCCGGAGGGATCCGTGACCGGCCCCGCGCTGCCCGCCCGCGCCTCTATCGCGGCCCGCCGCGCGGCCTCGGGATCCCCGGCACCGGGACCAGCTCCACCACCGGGCCGCGCGCCACCGGGAGCCAGAGCCCCGCGTGCGCCGGAACCACCGGGCGCCCCCCGACCTGGACCCGGACCTGCCACGCCTCCGGACGCTCCGGAGTCACCGACGGGCGGGGCCTCCGGATGTTCCTCGAAATCCCGTACCGGCACCGGGTCGTACCCGCACAGCGCCTCTTCCGCCGCCCCGGCCGCCAGCCCTGTGAGCATTACGCGGCCGTCGTCGCAGACGAGCACCGTACGGGCGGTGATGTTGCGGTGCACCCAGCCGTGGGCGTGCAGCGCCCGCAGCGCGGTGAGCACGTCGGAGGCGACCTCGGCCGCCCGGTAGGGGGTCAGCGGTTGCTCCGCGAGCAGCGCCGCGAGCGGCCGCGCGGACACCAACTCGCTCACTATCCACAGCGAGCCGCCCTCGGCGAACACATCGAAGACCTGGTCGAGCCGTGGGTGGTCGGGGATCTGCGCGGCGGCCTGCGCCGCCTCGATGGCCCGTCGTACGGCCGGGTCGGTCGGCCTGCGCGTGGTCCGCGCCGCGCCCCGGCGCACCCTGCCGTCCCGCGCCACGTACCCCTCGGGCAACCCGTCGGAGTCGAGCACCTCCGCCTCGACGACCTCGGGCAACGGCACCTGCCGTACCAGGACTTCCTGTCCGCTGTAGGTGTCGAAGGCCCGGGTCTCGGCGAGTTCGAACTCGTCGGAGGGCGGCAGCGGCAGGCGATAGCGGTCCGCGAGTACTCGTCCCGCGTATGCGTCCACGATGCCCTCCCTCGGCCGCCCGGCTGGTCAATTCCGCTCGCTGCGCGTCCCGTTCCGTTCTGGATGCGTACGGTCCGCAGCCATTCACGATACGTGCCGGAGGCAACCGGCATTGAGGGGATGCGACATCTCACCCGTCTCGAAAGCGCTCGAACGCCCTCGATCTTCCCCGGAACACCCGTCCCCGAACTCACACGCCGGACCCAACTCCCGACGTCGAACTCACATCGACAATGCTCACACCGCCCCGCGCCCCCACACGCCCCTGTACCGCGCCCCGAGCCGAGGCACGGACTCTCACATGTCCATAACGAGATGGGCACCGGCGCACAACGGCCCTCCGGCAACCCCCGACGGCCCACCGTCACCCACGTTCACGCCGCCGCACGGGCGCATGGCGTCGCACAGGCGCATGCCCTCGCACGCGCCGCCACGGATCACACCCCGGCGCCCCCGCGGGCGGGCCGCATCACGACTTCGGCTCGAACGTCTTCGTGAACGTCTGCCACGTGTCCTTGCGCAGCTCGCCGCTCCACTCCGACGCCTTGGCGGTGTACATCAGCGCGTACCCCTGCTGGGAGTCGACGACGAATCCCCGGTCGATCGACCGGTACTTCGTGCCGCTCTCCACATAGGTGAACTCCCAATCGGCCGTGTTCCAGCCCCGGAAGTCCACCGCCTCTATTCGGATCCGCTTGTACTGCGAGCGCCTCATCGCGCCCTCTTGGTTCTTCCAGTCCGCGACCGGATCGTCCTTCGGGGTGCTCGTCCACCCGACGAGCAGCTTCTGTCCGTCAGGGCCGGTGAACCGGGCCCCCGCCGCGTCGGTGGACTGGTACTTCCACCCCTGCGGCAGCCCGATGGAGAACCCCTGACTGCTCTTGTACGTCTCGGTGGCGATGTCCCCCGAGCCCTCCGAGCCCCCGGAGCCGTCGCCGTTCTCCGACCCGCTCGACGTACCGGAACCGGCGCTGGGCGAACCGCTCTCGGACCCCGCCGATCCGCCGGCCTCCTGCGTCGTGTGACCGTCAGGACTGGGAGCGGACTCCTTGTCCTCGTCCTTGCTCTCGTCCTCGCCACTGCTCCCCGAGGCCACCCCGCTGGACGCGCCGACCTTGGTGTCGGTGCCCTTGCTGTTGTCCGAACTGCCGTCGTCGCCAACGAGGTTGAGCGCCAGCACGGTCCCGAGGATGACCAGCACCACGGCCGCCGCGATGAGCGCCAACGTCCGCCGCGACACCACATCGGTGATCGGCGCCCTGGGCACGGGCCGCGGCGGCAGATCCGGCGGCGGCATCTGGGGCCATCCCGAAGTCCGCCCCGCCGAGACGGAGTTGCCTGCGCCGACGTCCCCGCCACGCGCCCCGACGGCCCCGGCCACCGGCTTGCCCACGCCCAGCCCGGAAGCACCGGCGCCCTTGGCCTGCTCGGCCGCCGATCCACTCCTGGCGGTCGTACTCGACGAAACCCCCACGGACGCGGACTTGGCCGAAACAGCCGCCGCCGAAGCGGAAGAAGCGGCCTTCGCGGCCCCCGCCCCACGGGGAGACCTCCCAGCTGTCCCCCCGGAGGTCCCCCCGGAACTCCCACCCGAAGTCCCACCGGAGTTGGAGTCACCAGCGGACGTCGTACCCCGCGAGGTACCGGCACCCACGGCAGCGGCCCCGGCCGCAATCGCCCCTGCCGCACCCTTCCGCATGGACCACCGAGGCGCACGCGGCCGCTCGCCGCCGCCGTCTTCGCCCCGCTTGGCCCCGGCCCCGCCCGAACCGCCCTTCTTCGGACGCTCCTCCGGCACCGGCGGCAACGGCACGACCCGCGTCGCGTCGAGCGGCTCGGCCTCCTTCGAGTCGGGCGCGTGGATCACCTTGTTGAGCATCGCCCGCGCACCGGTGTCGTCGAGCCTCCGCTCGGCGTCCTTGGTGAGCAGCCCGAAGATGACGTCCTTGAGCGGCCCCGCGCGCTTGGGCTCCGGCACCGGCTCGGTCATCACCGCGGTCAGCGTCGCTATGGCCGACCCCTTGTCGTACGGCGGCACCCCCTCGACCGCCGCGTAGAGCAGGCCGCCGAGCGACCACAGGTCGGCCGCGGGCCCGGGCTTGTGGCCGCGCGCCCGCTCCGGCGAGATGTAGGAGGGTGCGCCGACGAGCATGCCGGTCGAGGTGATGGAGGGGTCGCCCTCGACCTGCGCGATACCGAAGTCGGTGAGGACAACCCGGCCGTCGTGCTTGTCTATCAGCACGTTCGACGGCTTCACGTCCCGGTGCAGGATGCCCTCGCGGTGCGCGGCACGCAGGACGTCGAGGATCGCGAGGCCCACCTCGGCGGCCCGCCTCGGTTCGAGCACGCCGTCCTCACGGATGACCTCGGCGAGCGACTTGCCCTCGACGAGCTCCATGACGATCCAGGGCCGGTCGTCCTCGTGCACCACATCGAAGACCGTTACAGCGGCGTTGTTACGGATCCGCGCGATCGCCTTGGCCTCCCGCAACGTACGCGTGATCAGCCGCCGCTTCTCGTCCTCGTCGATGCTCGACGGGAACCGCAACTCCTTGACGGCGACCGTACGGCCCAGCGTCTCGTCCTTGGCCCGCCACACCGTGCCCATGCCGCCGCGACCGAGCACCCCTCCCAGCCGGTACCGCCCGGCGAGGAGACGTGCGTCCGTGTCCTGACGGGATTCCCCAGCCCGCTCCGCCTCCGACATGAGTCCCCTCGATACAACCCGCCCTGACAGAGCCTCCATTGTCACCCACCCGCCGACCGTCCCACGCCCAGGGTGCCCCTCAACAAGCCACCCGGCCGAGAACCCCCTCACCACGGCCCGTCAGACATCCAAGACCGGCCGCCAATCAGCCCGTCCGGCGTTTGAGGACGAGCCCGAAGGGCGACAGCGGGGGTCTGGGGGCGCAGCCCCCAGGGGATGATGGGGGTCCCCCCGCTCGAGCGAAGCCGAGAGTGGGGAAGGGTAGGGGCGGCGGGGGCGAATCCCAACGGCCGACTACAGCGGCACGATGTCCGGCGCCCCCAACCGAGCCGCATCGGCCGTCAGATCATCCGGCTGCCGCTGCGACTCCCGCTCTGCCTCCACCCTCTTCTCGTAGTGCTGGACCTCCCGCTCGATCTGGTCCGCGTCCCACCCGAGCACGGGAGCCATCAACTCCGCGGCCTCCCGCGCACTACGCGTCCCCCGGTCGAACGTCTCGATCGATATCCGCGTACGCCGCGTCAGCGCATCATCGAGATGCCGCGCCCCTTCGTGCGACGCCGCGTACACCACCTCGGCCCGCAGATAGTCGTCGGCGGCCTGCAACGGCTCGCCCAGCGAGGGGTCGGCGGCGATGAGGTCGAGCACCTCCTCGGCCGCGGACCCGTACCGGTTCAACAGGTGCTCCACGCGCACCACATGGAGCCCGGTGCTCGCCGCTATGCGCGCCCGCGCGTTCCACAGCGCCCGGTACCCCTCCGCCCCGAGCAGCGGCACATCCTCAGTGACGCACTCGGCAACCCGCTGGTCCAGCCCGTGCACCGCCGCGTCCACCGCATCCTTGGCCATGACCCGGTACGTCGTGTACTTGCCGCCGGCCACGACCACGAGCCCCGGCACCGGATGGGCGACGATGTGCTCGCGCGACAGCTTGCTCGTGGCCTCCGACTCCCCGGCGAGCAGCGGCCGGAGCCCCGCGTACACACCCTGCACGTCGTCCCTGGTCAGCGGCACGGCCAGGACGGAGTTCACATGCTCCAGCAGGTAGTCGATGTCCGCGCTGGACGCCGCCGGATGGGCCTTGTCGAGGTCCCAGTCGGTGTCCGTCGTCCCCACGATCCAGTGCCGCCCCCAGGGGATCACGAACAGCACGGACTTCTCGGTGCGCAGGATCAGCCCGGTCGTGGAGTGGATCCGGTCCTTGGGCACGACCAGATGGATGCCCTTGGACGCCCGTACGTGGAACTGCCCGCGCTCGCCCACCATCGCCTGGGTGTCGTCGGTCCACACCCCGGTCGCGTTCACGATCTGCCGCGCGCGGACCTCGTACTCGCCGCCGGCCTCGACGTCCTGCACCCTGGCCCCGACCACCCGCTCGCCCTCGCGCAGAAACCCCGTCACACGCGCGCGGTTGGCGGCCTTCGCCCCGTACGACGCCGCCGTACGCACCAGGGTCGCCACATAACGCGCGTCGTCCATCTGCGCGTCGTAGTACTGCAACGCCCCGACCAGCGCGTCCTTCTTCAAACAGGGCGCGATCCACAGCGCGTGCCGACGCGTCAGATGACGGTGCAGCGGCAACCCCCGACCGTGCCCGCGCGCCATCGCCATCCCGTCGTACAACGCGACGCCCGAGCCCGCGTACCACCGCTCCCAGCCCTGGTGCTGCAACGGATAGAGGAACGGCACCGGCTTCACCAGATGCGGCGCCAGGCGCTCCAGCAACAGCCCGCGTTCCTTCAACGCCTCCCGTACGAGGGCGAAGTCGAGCATCTCCAGATAACGCAGGCCGCCGTGGATCAGCTTGCTGGACCGACTGGACGTACCCGACGCCCAGTCACGCGCCTCGACCAGCCCGGTCGAGAGGCCTCTCGTCACCGCGTCCAGCGCGGTGCCCGCACCGACCACGCCACCACCCACGACCAGCACATCCAGCTCGCGCTCGGCCATACCCGCCAGTGACTCGGCGCGCTGCGCCGGTCCCAGTGCCGCTGTCCTCACCGCTGCCTCCCGCTGTTTGTCGCGCTGGCCGCACCTGTCGATGCCCGCCATGCAAGACCCGGCTCGCATCCCCTGCCCAAAATTCTGACCGTGTTGCCCGAGTTCGGCCACCACCGGCTTCCAGCCTGTGGATAACTCCGCAGGACGCGCACAGAAAAACAACTCCCCAATCCCGCATATCGGTCATATTTACGCCTAGTGTGACATTGCGCTCGCTCATCCAGTCCACAGGGCTTGCGAGCCTGTCCCGCTTCGGTTATTGGGAAGGACGGCCCACGCCATGCCCGCAGATCTCGCCGTCATCGGACTCGGCCAACTGGGCCTTCCGCTGGCCCAGGCCGCCGTCGCCGCCGGCATCGCGACGATCGGTTACCGCACCGGCCCCGAGGGCGGCTCCCTCACCCCCGCCGAACTGCGCCGCATGCTCGCCCAGGGCTTCCGGACCGCCACCCACCCCGCCGAACTCGGCCGCGTCCGTACGGCCGTCATCTGCGCCCCCACGCCACACGGCGCGGACGGCGCCCCCGACCTCGCCCAGGTGGGTGAAGCCGCCCGCACCCTGGCCGCCCACCTGCGCCCGCACACCACGGTCATCCTGGAGTCCCCGGTCCACCCGGGCACGACCGCGGACTTCCTCCGCCCGCTCCTGGAAGAGGGCTCACGGCTGCGCGCGGGCCGCGACTTCCACCTCGCGTACTCCCCCGCCCGCGTCGACCCGGGCAACCGCGACTTCGGCCCCGCCAACACCCCCAAGGTGATCGGCGGCCTCACCCCCGCCTGCACCGAGTCGGCCGCCGCCTTCTACGGCCGCCTCACCGACAAGGTGGTACGCGCGCGTGGCACACGCGAGGCGGAGACGGTGCAGCTGCTGGAGACCAACTACCGGCACGTCAACATCGCCCTCGTCAACGAGATGGCCGTCCTCTGCCACGACCTGGGCGTCGACCTCTGGGACGTCATCCGCTGCGCCGAGACCAAGCCCTTCGGCTTCCAGTCCTTCCGCCCCGGCCCTGGCGTAGGCGGCCACGCCCTCCCCCAGGACCTGTCCGGCCACTCACCCCGCTCCCTGCGCATGGTCGAACTCGCCCAGCGGGTCAACAACCGCATGCCCCAGTACGTCGTCCAGCGCGCTGCCACCCTCCTCAACGAGCACGGCAAGTCCGCCCGAGGCGCCCGCGTCCTCCTCCTCGGCATCACCTACAAGCCCGACGTCCCCGACCAACAGGGCACCCCCGCCGACGAAATCGCCCGCCGCCTCCTCGAACTAGGCGCCCACGTCAGCTACCACGACCCCCACGTCCCCACCTGGAACATCCTCGATCGCCCCATCCCCCGAGCCGACTCCCTATACGAAGCCACCGCCGACGCCGACCTGACGATCCTCCTCCAGCAGCACCGGACGTACGACTTGCAGGGCCTGTCAGTGAAGGCGCAGTTGTTGCTGGACACCCGGGGGGCTACGCCTACGGGAGCGGCGCACAGGTTGTGAAGGGGGGCGCGTGGGTGGCTGTGCCTCCGGGGACGGTGGCGTACGGGGAGGGCGCGCCGCTAGCGTGTGGAGAGGTGGAGCCCGCCGCGTTGGCAATGCGGTACTGCGGCAGGCCTCCCGGATGGTTCACGGAGTGTCCGCCCCTAGTTCTGATGGGGGCGGCCGCTCACCTTCCGTAGATCCACAAGATCCACCTCCTCCGGCACCGGGCCCGCCCCACGGCGAATCCGGTACCGTACAAAAAGGTGGAGCCCGCCGCAGGTGGCACTGCGGCAGGCTCCTGAAGATGATCGGGTGTCCGCCCCTATTCCGCTTGGGGGCGGCCGCTCACCTTCCGTAGATCCACAAGATCCACCTCCTCCGGCACTTCACCATCCGAAGACGGATCCGGTCCCAGCGGGTGGACTTGCGGTGGCGTCCCATGGGCGCCCCCTTCCACGATGCCGCCCATTTGCCCGGTGGACGGTCCGTTGGAAATCGGGCCGGGCCCCGAGGGCGGGGTCCGGACCATGTCCTTGGAAGGGGGCTCCCAGCAGAACTGGGGCGCCGAGAAAGACGCTATCGCCCCGCTAAGCCCATTCGGCCCACATTCGCCCCAAACGCAACCACGCGCCCCCACCCACAACTCACGCCCCCACCAGCCCACTTGGACACGCAAAAGGGACCCGGTCGCCCACAGGCAACCGAGCCCCTACCTACCGCTCAAGCCGAGCGCCGCGTCACCTCACCGCTTGTGCTGCGAGTCCGCCACAGTCACCTCGACCCGCTGGAACTCCTTCAGCTCGCTGTACCCGGTGGTGGCCATCGCCCGCCGCAGCGCACCGAAGAGGTTCATGGAACCGTCCGGGGTGTGGGACGGGCCCGTCAGGACCTCCTCCAGCGTGCCGACCGTGCCCAGGTCCACCTTCTTGCCGCGCGGCAGCTCCTCGTTCACCGCCTCCATGCCCCAATGGTGGCCCTTGCCGGGCGCATCCGTGGCACGGGCCAGCGGCGAGCCCATCATCACGGCGTCCGCGCCGCAGGCGATCGCTTTGGGAAGGTCGCCGGACCAGCCGACACCACCGTCGGCGATGACGTGCACGTACCGGCCGCCGGACTCGTCCATGTAGTCCCGGCGGGCGGCGGCCACATCGGCCACCGCCGTGGCCATCGGCACCTGGATGCCCAGCACGTTGCGCGTGGTGTGCGCGGCGCCGCCGCCGAAGCCGACGAGGACACCGGCCGCGCCCGTGCGCATCAGGTGCAGGGCGGCCGTGTAGGTGGCGCAGCCGCCCACGATCACCGGGACGTCCAGCTCGTAGATGAACTGCTTCAGGTTCAGCGGCTCGTGCGAGCCGGAGACGTGCTCCGCCGACACGGTCGTACCGCGGATGACGAAGATGTCGACGCCGGCGTCCACGACGGCCTTGGAGAACTGGGCGGTGCGCTGCGGGGAGAGCGCGGCGGCGGTGACGACACCGGAGTCGCGCACCTCCTTGATCCGCTGCCCGATCAGCTCCTCCTTGATGGGAGCCGCGTAGATCTCCTGGAGGCGGCGGGTCGCGGCCTCGTCGGGCAGCCCGGTGATCTCGTCGAGCAGCGGCTGCGGGTCCTCGTACCGCGTCCACAGGCCTTCGAGGTTCAGGACGCCGAGGCCGCCCATCTCGCCGATGCGGATCGCGGTGGCCGGGGAGACGACCGAGTCCATGGGGGCGGCCAGGAAGGGCAGCTCGAAGCGGTAGGCGTCGATCTGCCAGGCGATCGAGACCTCCTTCGGGTCCCGCGTACGGCGGCTGGGGACGACGGCGATGTCGTCGAAGGCGTACGCCCGGCGGCCGCGCTTGCCGCGCCCGATCTCGATCTCAGTCACGTCTGTGGCCTTTCCCTGATGCGTTTCAGCGTCTTCCAGTATCGCCGACGGGCACGACGAGGGCGGCCCCGGATGCTCCGGGGCCGCCCTGACCGGTCCTGTCGCCTACTTGCGGCTGTAGTTCGGCGCCTCGACCGTCATCTGGATGTCGTGCGGGTGGCTCTCCTTGAGGCCCGCGGACGTGATCCGGACGAAGCGGCCCTTGGACTCCATCTCCTCGATGGTGGCGGCGCCCACATAGCCCATGGTCTGGCGCAGACCGCCGACGAGCTGGTGCAGCACGTTGCCCAGCGGGCCGCGGTAGGGCACCTGGCCCTCGATGCCCTCGGGCACGAGCTTGTCGTCGGAGGCCACCTCGGCCTGGAAGTAGCGGTCCTTCGAGTACGACCTGGCCTGGCCCCGGGACTGCATGGCGCCGAGCGAGCCCATGCCCCGGTACGACTTGAACTGCTTGCCGTTGATGAACTGCAGCTCGCCGGGCGACTCCTCACAGCCCGCGAGCAGGCTGCCCAGCATCACCGTGTCGGCACCGGCGGCCAGCGCCTTGCCGATGTCGCCGGAGTACTGCAGACCGCCGTCGCCGATCAGCGGGACGCCGGCCGGGCGGGCCGCGAGGGACGCCTCGTAGATGGCCGTGACCTGCGGGACGCCGATGCCGGCGACCACACGGGTGGTGCAGATCGATCCGGGGCCCACACCCACCTTGATGCCGTCGACACCGGCGTCGATCAGCGCCTGGGCGCCGTCACGCGTGGCGACGTTGCCGCCGATCACGTCGATGCCGACGCTCGACTTGATCTTCGCCATCCAGTTGAGGGCGTTGCTGTTGTGGCCGTGCGAGGTGTCGACGACCAGGAAGTCCACCCCGGCCTCGGCGAGCGCCTGGGCACGCTCAAGCGCCTCAGGGCTGGCGCCCACGGCGGCACCGACGATCAGACGGCCCTCCGAGTCCTTCGCGGCGTTGGGGTACTGCTCGGCCTTCACGAAGTCCTTGACCGTGATGAGGCCCTTGAGGACGCCCGCCTCGTCGACCAGGGGAAGCTTCTCGATCTTGTGACGGCGCAGCAGCTCCATGGCATCGGCGCCGGAGATGCCGACCTGGCCGGTGACCAGCGGCATCGGCGTCATGACCTCGCGCACCTGACGCGAACGGTCGGACTCGAAGGCCATGTCGCGGTTGGTGACGATGCCCAGCAGCTTCTTGTTGCCGTCGGTGACCGGGACACCGCTGATGCGGAATTTGGCGCACAGCGAGTCGGCCTCGGCGAGCGTGGCGTCCGGGTGCACGGTGATCGGGTCGGCGACCATGCCGGACTCGGAGCGCTTCACCAGGTCGACCTGGTTGGCCTGGTCCTCGATGGAGAGGTTGCGGTGCAGCACGCCGACGCCGCCCTGGCGGGCCATCGCGATCGCCATGCGGGACTCGGTCACCTTGTCCATTGCCGCCGAGAGCAGCGGGATGTTCACACGGACGTTGCGGGAGATGCGGGACGAGGTGTCGACCGCGTTGGGGAGCACTTCGGATGCGCCCGGCAGCAGCAGCACGTCGTCGTAGGTCAGCCCGAGTGTCGCGAATTTCTCGGGCACTCCGTCGACGTTGGCAGTCATGACACCTTCCCCAAATGGCCTTGATCGGTGCGGATGTCCATGCTAACGGGAAGCGTGGTGCGCACATTCCACGGTACGAAGTGACCTCGGGCTTCGTATGTTCGTACGGAAAAGGCGCCCCGCCTGTTCGTTTCGGGGCGCCTTCCACTGTCCGGCTCGAGCCTTGGCGTACTGCCTCGGCCTTGGCGTTACTGCTCGGCCAGCGCCCGGAGCCTGCTCAACGCCCGGTGCTGCGCCACCCGTACCGCACCCGGCGACATCCCCAGCATCTGTCCGGTCTCCTCGGCCGTGAGTCCCACGGCGATCCTCAGGAGCAGCAGCTCCCGCTGATTCTCCGGGAGGTTGGCCAGGAGTTTCTTGGCCCACTCGGCGTCACTGCTGAGCAGCGCGCGCTCCTCGGGGCCCAGGGAGTCGTCGGGCCGCTCCGGCATCTCGTCCGAGGGGACGGCCGTGGAGCCGGGGTGGCGCATCGCGGCGCGCTGGAGGTCGGCGACCTTGTGGCCCGCGATGGCGAAGACGAACGCTTCGAACGGCCGTCCGGTGTCCTTGTAGCGCGGCAACGCGAGGAGGACGGCGACACAGACCTCCTGTGCCAGGTCCTCCACGAAGTGCCGCGCGTCGCCCGGCAGCCGGGACAGCCGGGTGCGGCAATAGCGCAGGGCCAAGGGGTGGACATGGGCGAGCAGATCGTGCGTCGCCTGCTCGTCCCCGTCGACCGCGCGATGCACGAGCGCACCGATCACTGTCGTCTCGTCGTCGCGCATCGGTCCATGGTGCCTTGCGGCCGTCCGGTCCGTGGCGCCACGTCCATGGTTGTGCACCGAAGCGTTATGAGCAGGCGCGCCGGAACTCATCTCCTGCGCCCTCCCCTCCCGCTCGTTCGACTGCTCCCCGAGGAACTCCACACCTCAAGGATGCGGCATCCGCGGCGAAACGAGCAGCGGGCACCCGGCGAGCCGTGTTGCCACCGCCGTCCACCTCGCGGCGGACACCCCCACCCACCTGACGGTAGGCGGGGATTCTCGTACCCCCGTCACGGCTCACTCAGCGAACCAGACCCCAGCGGAAGCCGAGGGCCACGGCGTGCGCGCGGTCCGAGGCGCCGAGCTTCTTGAACAGCCGCCGGGCGTGGGTCTTGACCGTGTCCTCAGAGAGGAACAGCTCGCGACCGATCTCGGCGTTGGAACGGCCGTGGCTCATGCCCTCCAGGACCTGGATCTCCCGCGCGGTGAGCGTCGGCGCGGCGCCCATCTCGGCGGAGCGCAGCCGGCGCGGGGCGAGCCGCCAGGTCGGGTCGGCGAGGGCCTGCGTCACCGTGGCGCGCAGCTCCGCGCGGGAGGCGTCCTTGTGCAGGTAGCCCCGCGCGCCGGCGGCGACCGCGAGGGCCACGCCGTCCAGGTCCTCGGCGACGGTGAGCATGATGATGCGCGCCCCGGGATCGGCGGACAGCAGCCGCCGTACGGTCTCGACGCCGCCCAGACCGGGCATGCGTACGTCCATCAGAATCAGGTCCGAGCGGTCGGCCCCCCAGCGGCGGAGGACTTCCTCGCCGTTGGCCGCCGTGGTCACGCGCTCGACGCCGGGCACGGTCGCCACCGCGCGGCGCAGCGCCTCTCGGGCAAGCGGGGAGTCGTCGCAGACGAGGACGGATGTCATGGCCGCCCTCCGCAGCTGATGCGCGTCACCTTGAGCCTCCAGGCTGGTACGAAATCGTCACCTGTGCGGTCGATACTCACGAGCGGACACGAACGCCTGCCCGAGCGCTTGTTCCTTCAACCGCCTCCGCCCGTCTCAACGACGGTCACTCGAAAGAGTTACGGGATGGCTGGTCACCTTCGGCACTCTACGTGAGGGGGCCGACACGGTGCAGACATGCACAAGGGACTCTCAACGTTTCATCACAACCTATGCCCCATTCAGCCGTTTTTGTTCCTATTCGCCGCCGTCTGGAGATAGATTCGCAATGAGTCATATTTTCATCTCCTTTGATAGTCGATGTACGGTCATGGGTATCGATGACCTGTCATCTGCCCATAACAGCCACAAGGGGACACGTAATGGCAGATTTCTCCCGCCTTCCCGGACCGAACGCCGATCTATGGGACTGGCAGCTCCTCGCGGCGTGCCGCGGGGTCGACAGTTCGCTCTTCTTCCACCCCGAGGGGGAGCGCGGTGCGGCACGGAGTGCCCGTGAGAACTCGGCCAAAGAGGTCTGCATGCGATGCCCGGTCCGCGCGCAGTGCGCGGCCCACGCCCTGGCGGTGCGCGAGCCGTACGGCGTGTGGGGCGGGCTGACCGAGGACGAGCGCGAAGAGCTCATGGGCCGGGCACGGCACCGGCTGGTGACCGCGTCCGCGCCGGGAAGCGACACCGGCTCGAACAGCTGAAGGAACGTTTCTGCACGGTGGTGCACGCGCGCGTGCACCCTTGATTCGGGCCCGCGGCGTCGGGTCTACCGGGCGGCAGCCTTGGCCAGTTGGTCCAGCGTCGCCGCCACCGCGGGCACCCGGGCCAGGTCCGGCAGGCTGAGCGCCACGATCTCGCGGCGCAGCACCGGCTCGACCGCGATCATCCGGACCCCCTTGGGACGCACGGACTCGATGGCCAGCTCCGGCAGAACGGCGACCCCGAGGCCCGCGCCCACCAGGCCGACCACCGCCGGGTAGTCGTCGGTCGCGAAGTCGATGCGGGGCGTAAAGCCCGCGCTCTCACAGACCCGTACCAGCTGCCCCCGGCAGCGCGGGCAGCCGGCGATCCAGGATTCCCCGGCGAGTTCTCCGATACCGATGGACCCCGTACGGGCCAGTGGGTGCCCCTGGGGTACGAGTCCGACGAGCCGGTCGGTGAGCAGCGGACGGACCACCAGGTCGTCCCACTCCCCCTCCTCGGCGCCCGCCGCGCCCTCGTGGCGGAAGGCGAGCGCGATGTCGCAGTCGCCCTCGCGGAGCATCTCGACCGAGCGCGGTGGTTCGGCCTCCTCCAGGGAGACCCGGGTGCCGGGGTGGGCGGCGCGGAGGGCGGCCAGCGCGGTGGGGACGAGGGTGGAGCTGCCGCTGGGGAACGACACCAGGCGCACGCGTCCGGCGCGCAGCCCGGCGATGGCGGCGACCTCCTCCTCGGCCGCGGTGAGCCCGGCGAGGATCCCGGCCGCGTGCCGCACCAGCGCCTCGCCCGCCTGCGTCAGCCGCATCTCACGGCCACCGCGGACCAGCAGCGGCGTACCGACGGAGGATTCGAGCGCCTTCATCTGCTGGCTGACGGCGGGCTGGGTGCAGCCGAGTTCGCGTCCCGCCGCCGAGAAGGAGCCGGTGGCGGCGACGGCACGCAGGACACGGAGATGACGGGCCTCGATCACGATCCGAGCATAAGCGTGGCTTGGACCTGGAGCCGAATAATGCGTCGACGCTTTGGCCGCCGCTCTCCTAGCGTGGCTGCCATGAAGCTTCTGTCACTGAACGTGGGACGTCCCAAGGCCGTCGACATCGCGGAAGAGTCGAAGAGCGTGACGGGCATCGACAAGCGGCCGGTGGCCGGGCCCGTACGGGTGACGGCGCCCGGGCCCAAGGGGGTCGGCGCCAGTGGGGTGGCCGGGGACGCGGTGTGCAACACGGAGCACCACGGCGGGAACGATCAGGCGGTCTATGCCTTCGCCCGCGAGGACCTGGACGGATGGGAGCGGGAACTGGGCCGCACCCTGCCCAGCGGTACCTTCGGCGAGAACCTCACCACCGAGGGGCTCGACGTCTCCGGTGCGCTGATCGGCGAGCGCTGGCGGATCGGCGCCGAGGTGATCCTGGAGGTCACCACCGGCCGTGTCCCCTGCCTCAACTTCCAGCAGCACATGGGTGAGCGGGGATGGGTCAAACGCTTCACGCGGAAGGGGGCGCCCGGGGCGTATCTGCGGGTGATCCAGCCGGGCGAGATCCGTGCGGGCGACCCGATCGAGATCGTCCACCGCCCGGACCACGACATCACCGTCGCCCTTGCCTTCCGGGCCTCGATGACCGAACACGAGATGCTGCCACGGCTGTTGGCCGCGGCGGAGGCGTTGCACCCGGAGGTGTTGGAGATCGCGCGGAAGTATGCGGCGGAGCGGGCTGCGGCCGAAGCCGAGTAGAGCGCGAGACGAACTCACCGTGGGCACACGGCTCCTAGGGGGGATCCCCGGGAGCGGGTGAGGGTCGGATCAGGGCCGGGCCGGGGGCTGTCCCGGATGTTCGCAGGGCGGCGGGCCGGAACGCTGGAGGCATGTCGCGGATCAAGCGTGTCCTCATCGTGCTCGGCTCGGTCGTCACCGTCGTGGTGCTGATCGTCGGCGGCCTGTTCACATGGCTGTGGACCGGCGCCGACGTCAGCACGGTCGGCAAGGTCGCGTTCGACAAGGAGCTGGCGATACCTCCGCTCGCGCGGTCGTCCGTCGGCAAAGACGGCACACGCGTCTTCGACCTGCGTATGCAGGCGGGCGAGACGGAGTTCGTGGAGGGCCGGAAGACGCCCACGTGGGGCTTCAACGGCTCCTATCTGGGGCCCACTCTGCGTGCCGAGCGCGGCGAGAAGGTCCGCGTGCGGGTACGGAACGGTCTGGGCGAGGCGTCCACCGTCCACTGGCACGGCATGCATCTGCCCGCGCGCATGGACGGCGGCCCCCACCAGATGGTCGCCCCCGGCGCCACCTGGAGTCCGCGGTGGACGGTGGACCAGCCGGCGGCCACCCTCTGGTACCACCCCCACCCGCACGGCGCGACCGAACAGCACGTGGCGCGGGGCCTGGCCGGGCTGTTCCTCGTCGACGACGAGGAGTCGGCGAAGCTCGCGCTGCCGAAGGAGTACGGCGTGGACGACCTGCCCGTCATCGTGCAGGACGTGCGGTTCGACGGCGCCGAGTTCGACCACGACCGCGACCTCATGCGGAACGTGGGCTTCCTGGGCGACCGCACCCTGGTCAACGGCACCCTGAATCCCTATCGGGAAGTCCACGACGAGCTCATACGCCTTCGGCTGCTCAACGCCTCCACGGCACGCACCTACGACTTCGGCTTCCCGGACGGCCGCGCCTTCGCCCTGGTCGCGTCGGACGGGGGTCTGCTGGAGCGGCCGGCGTCCATGGACCGGGTGCAGCTGTCGCCGGGTGAGCGGGCCGAGATCGTCGTACGGATGCGGGCGGGCGAACGCGTGACGCTGCGCAGCTTCCCGCAGGACAACTACGGGGACGCCTGGCAGCGCCGGTTCGGCGGGGGCGACGACTCCTTCGACGTACTGGAGCTGCGGGCGGCCGACCGGCTGCGTCCATCGGCCGAACTTCCCTCCGCTCTCGGTGAGCTGGAGATACCCGTCGGCGAGGGTGCCGCGGTACGGGGCAGGTACTTCGACCTGAAGCGGTCCGGGATCAACGGACGCGACATGGAGATGGGCCGCGTCGACGAGACGGTCACGCGGGGGACGACGGAGGTGTGGACGGTCCGCAACGGCAACGGAATGCCCCACAACTTCCATGTACACGACGTGCAGTTCAGGGTTCTGGAGGTCAATGGGAAGACAACATCGCCGGCGCTGCGCGGCCCCAAGGACACGGTGTTCCTGCCGCATGGGACGACCATGAAGCTCGCCCTCCGCTTCGACGGGCCAGCGGACCCGGACACGCCGTACATGTACCACTGTCATCTGCTGTACCACGAGGACGAGGGGATGATGGGGCAGTTCGTGGTGGTGGAGAAGGGGCAGCGGGCCGGCATACCGGCGGGGCACGCACATGACGGCCGGTAGGCCGGTGCAGCAAGCGGATCTCCATGGTCCGGGCCCCTACCCTTACGCCATGACAACGGCTCTGATTACGGGATCGACCGCGGGCATCGGTGCCGCCTTCGCGCGGCGGCTGGCGGCGGACGGACACAACCTCGTCCTGGTGGCGCGTGACACCAAGCGGCTGCGGGAGCAGGCCACGGAGTTGCACGACCGGCACGGCATCGAGGCGGAGGTGCTCACCGCGGACCTGGCGACGGACGACGGCATCGAGGCGGTGGCCGCTCGGCTGGCCGACCGGAAGAGCCCGGTCGACCTGCTGGTCAACAATGCTGGCTTCGGTAACAAGGGCCGCTTCCTCGACGTGTCGATGGCCGACGAGCTGAAGATGCTCAAGGTCCACTGCGAGGCGGTCCTCCGTCTGACCTCGGCGGCGACCGAGGCCATGCGGGAGCGGGGCCGGGGTGGGGTCGTCAACGTGGCGTCGGTCGCCGCCTTCGTGCCGCGCGGCACATACGGGGCGTCGAAGGCGTGGGTCGTGCAGTTCACGCAGGGCGCGGCCCGGGATCTGGCCGGCAGCGGGGTGCGGCTGATGGCCCTGTGCCCGGGGTTCGTGCGTACGGAGTTCCATCAGCGGGCGGGTATGGGGACGGACAACATTCCGGGGTGGATGTGGCTCGACGCGGACAAGCTGGTGACGGCCGCCCTGGCGGACCTGTCCCGCGGCAGGACCGTCTCCATCCCCGACCCGCGTTACAAGGCCCTGATGGGTGTGGTGAAGGTGGTGCCGCGAGGGCTGCTGGGCGGGATCAGCTCCAAGACGGGACGCAAGTACGGGCCGCAGTAGGCGGGGTGGCGGCCCTCGGAGGGACAATGGAGCTGTTCGACCGGACCCAGGGGGGCCGGAGGCAGTGTCATGACATTTGTGCAGCTCATCGACTGTAGGACCAGTCGGTTCGATGAAATGAACCGGCTGATGGACTCGTGGGTCGAGCAGACCAAGGGGAAGCGGACGGCGACGCACAACATCATCGGGAAGGACCGGTCCGACGCGGCGCACTTCATCGAGATCGTGGAGTTCCCGTCGTACGAGGAGGCGATGCGGAACTCGAACCTCCCGGAGACCGATCGGATCTTCCAGGAGATGGTGGCGCTCTGCGACGAGATGCCCACGTTCACCGATCTGGATGTCGTACGGGACGAGCAGTTGTACGCGGCGACCGCGCGCAGGTTCTTCGAGGCGCTGGCCACGAAGGGTGAACTGCCGCCGCTCAACGACGTGCTCGTCGAGGACTACCACGACCACGATCCCTCCAACCCGCAGGACACGATCGGCATGGACGCCATGAGGCGCGAGGTCGGGATGTGGCGGGGCGCATTCGACTTCTCGTTCACGGTCGAGGACCAGATCGCCCAGGGTGACCGGGTGTGCACCCAGTGGACCTGGAACGCGACGCACAAGGGCGATTTCCTCGGGATCCCGGCCACCGGGAAGAAGGTCTCCATGACCGGGACGACCATCCATCGGTGCACGGCGGACGGCAAGATCTCCGAGGGCTGGTGGCAGTACGACCGGCTCGGACTGATGGGGCAGCTGGGCGCCCTGGAAGATCTGGAGCGGTAGACCCGATCAGGCCTGGAGCGGTAGACCCGGTCACGCCGACGCGGAAAGGCCCGGCACCCGCGAGGGGTGCCGGGCCTTCCCTACGGCTTACCGGCGTACGGGTAGGTGTACGTCAGTGGGCGTGGCCGTGACCATGGCCGTGGCCCGCGTCGGCCGGCTCCTCTTCCTTCTTCTCGACGACCAGGGTCTCGGTCGTGAGGAGGAGGGAGGCGATGGAGGCGGCGTTCTCCAGGGCGGAGCGGGTGACCTTGACCGGGTCGATGACGCCCTGCTTCACCAGGTCGCCGTACTCGCCGGTGGCGGCGTTGAAGCCCTGGCCCTTGTCGAGCTCGGCGACCTTGGAGGTGATGACGTAGCCCTCCAGGCCGGCGTTCTCGGCGATCCAGCGCAGCGGCTCGACGGCGGCCTTGCGGACGACGGCGACACCGGTGGCCTCGTCGCCGGTCTTGTCGAGGTTGCCCTCGAGGACCTTGACGGCGTGGACGAGCGCGGAGCCACCACCGGAGACGATGCCCTCCTCGACCGCGGCACGGGTCGCGGAGATGGCGTCCTCCAGACGGTGCTTCTTCTCCTTCAGCTCCACCTCGGTGGCGGCGCCGACCTTGATCACGCATACGCCGCCGGCCAGCTTCGCGAGGCGCTCCTGAAGCTTCTCGCGGTCCCAGTCGGAGTCGGTGTTCTCGATCTCGGACTTGATCTGGGCGACGCGGCCCTGGACGTCCTCGGAGTTGCCGGCGCCGTCGACGATCGTGGTGTCGTCCTTGGTGACGGTGACGCGGCGGGCGGAGCCGAGCACATCGATGCCGACCTGGTCGAGCTTGAGGCCGACCTCCTCGGAGATGACCGTGGCGCCGGTGAGGGTCGCCATGTCCTGCAGCATCGCCTTGCGGCGGTCGCCGAAGCCGGGGGCCTTGACCGCGACGGCGTTGAACGTGCCGCGGATCTTGTTGACCACCAGGGTCGACAGGGCCTCGCCCTCGACGTCCTCGGCGATGATCAGCAGCGGCTTCGAGGAGTTGGTCTGGATGACCTTCTCCAGCAGCGGCAGCAGGTCGGCGATGGCGCCGACCTTGCCCTGGTGGATGAGGATGTACGGCTCGTCGAGGACGGCCTCCATGCGCTCCTGGTCCGTGACGAAGTACGGCGACAGGTAGCCCTTGTCGAAGGCCATGCCCTCGGTGAAGTCCAGCTCCAGACCGAAGGTGTTGGACTCCTCGACGGTGATGACACCGTCCTTGCCGACCTTGTCCATCGCCTCGGCGATGAGCTCGCCGACCTGCTGGTCCTGGGCGGACAGACCGGCGACGGCGGCGATGTCGGACTTCTCGTCGATCGGCCGGGCGGTCGCGAGGAGCTCCTCGGACACGGCCTTGACCGCGGCGTCGATGCCCTTCTTCAGGGCGGCCGGGGAGGCACCGGCGGCGACGTTCTTCAGGCCCTCACGCACCAGCGCCTGGGCGAGCACGGTGGCGGTGGTGGTGCCGTCACCAGCGATGTCGTTGGTCTTGGTCGCCACCTCCTTCACCAGCTGGGCGCCGAGGTTCTCGTACGGGTCCTCGACCTCGACCTCACGGGCGATGGTCACGCCGTCGTTGGTGATGGTGGGGGCGCCGAACTTCTTGTCGATGACGACGTTGCGGCCCTTGGGGCCGATCGTCACCTTGACCGTGTCGGCAAGCTTGTTGACGCCGCGCTCGAGGGCGCGACGGGCGTCCTCGTCGAACTTCAGGATCTTCGCCATGGGAGCGGTTCAGCCCTCTCGGAAAATGTCGGTGAAACGAACTGCGCCCCTGACGCCCGGCTGATTAGTGGTCGCGGGGGCCAAGGGCGCAGCTCACAAGCAATGTGCTTCGGTTGGGAAGCGGGTGAATTACTTCTCGATGATCGCGAGCACGTCGCGAGCCGAGAGGACGAGGTACTCCTCGCCGTTGTACTTCACCTCGGTGCCGCCGTACTTGCTGTACAGCACGATGTCGCCGGTCTTGACGTCGAGCGGCAGGCGCTCGCCGTTCTCGAAGCGGCCCGGGCCCACGGCCAGGACGACGCCCTCCTGGGGCTTCTCCTTGGCGGTGTCCGGGATGACCAGGCCAGAGGCGGTGGTCTGCTCGGCGTCGAGCGGCTGGACCACGATGCGGTCCTCAAGCGGCTTGATGGCAACCTTGGAGCTGGTGGTCGTCACGATCCGACCTCCCCCTTCGGAGATCTCACGGGGTTAACTGTCTGAGGTGGCGACCAGGTGGATCCGTCGTCGCGGGTGCCGGACCTGCCCGTCGCGTAGTTGGCACTCTCCAGGGGGGAGTGCCAGAACTGAGACTATGACCGTGGTTAGCACTCGGTCAAGCGGACTGCTAATCGCGAGCGGCGCGGCGGATATTCACATGCGGATTCCGCATGGGGTCACCAGGCATCAGAGCATGGGGTCACCAGGAGTCAGAGGCGGGTCAGAGGTAGTCCTCCAGGCGCCCCACTGTCAGTCCCTGCTCCTGGATCCGGCGCAGCAGCCGGGTCGTCATCTGCGTGAGGCTGGCACCCTTCAACTGGTCTGGGCCCTGAGTGAGGGTTCCCCCGCTCGAGCGAAGCCGAGGATGAGGGAGCGCCAGGACGATGTCGCCGGGGCGGAGGCGGTCGCCGACGGTGTGGCGGAGGCCGGTGATCCGCATGGACGCGCGCCACAGGACGACCGCCGAGATGCCGCAGTCGGCGGCGGCGCGGAGCGTGGTGGTGTCGTAGGCGCCGTAGGGCGGGCGGAAGAGGGTCGGGCGGATGCCGAAGCGCTGTCTGAGTTTGTTCTGCTGTCCGCAGATCTCGGCCCGTTGCCCGGCGTACGGCAGGCCGCGCAGGGCGGTGTGATCGAGGGTGTGGTTCTGTACGGTCGCGCCGACCGCGCGGAGCCGGGCGAAGTGGCCGTACCCCGGGCCCACCACGCTGTCCGTGAGGAAGATGCTCACCGGAAGCCGCAGTTCGCGCACCATGTCCACGAAGCGCGGGTCCTTCTCGGCCCCGTCGTCGTACGTCAGGAAGACGACCTTGTCCCGGGTGGGGATGTGGTCGACGACCGGCGCCGGCCCGGGCCCCGACGCGTGAGGGGCGGGCGGCCGGTCGGGGTTGCTCGGCGCGGGAGCGAGGGGGGCGGACAGGCCCCAGCGGCGGTACGGCGGCGGGGAGGGGTGGGGCCCACCCGGAGCCGGTCCGTGGGCCGGCCCGTGAGCCGGTCGGGAGGGATCCGTCGAACCGTTCTCCCCCGGCCCCGCGGCGGTGTCGGCGGGGTCGGGGGACCGGTCGCCGCAGCCGGCGGCGAGGAGCGCGGCCGTCAGCAGCATCGCCGCGCCCCCTGGCAGGAGGTGCGGCCCGCGCCGACGGCGTGCGCCCCGCCGCCGCCTCACAGGTAGTCCTCCAGCCGGGCCACCGCGTACCCCTCGGCGGTCACCAGGTCGAGGAAGCGGCGGATCATGTCGGGCATGGTGCCCTTCCAGTGGTCGCGGCCCCGGAAGTGGCTGAGAACGATGTCGCCCGGGCGGAGGGTGCGGTCCGTTTCGCGGTAGTCCCAGCGGTCGGCGAAGACCTCCTCGTTCCAGAGGGGGACGGCCTTGATGCCGCAGACCTTGGCGGCGCGCAGGGTGTTCTGGTCGTAACTGCCGTACGGCGGCCGGAAGAGCGTGGGCCGGGTGCCGTACCGCTCCTCGATCACGTCCTGCATGCCGCAGATCTCGCGCTTCTGGGCGGCGTAGGGGAGGGCGCGCATGACGCGGTGGTTGAGGGTGTGGTTGTTGATGACGACGCCACGGTCGCGCATGCGCGCGAAGTAGCCGTAGTCCTCCTTGATCAGGTAGTCGCTGAGGAACGCGGTGTACGGGATCTTCAGCTCGCTCATCATCCGCAGGAACGCCGGGTCCTTCTCGGCGCCGTCGTCGATGGTGAGGAAGACGACCTTGTCGCGGGTGGGGATGGTGGTGAAGACCGGCGGAAGTCCGTCCTCCACGTGCCCGTCGACCTCGAATCCCTCACGGGTCTCGAGGACCGGCTTCCTCTCCGGCGGCGGGGGCGGGGTCAGCGGCACCTCGGCCAGCCCCCAGCGCTTCGCGGCGGCGACCCGGGCGGCGTACGACCGGCGCAGCTTCCCGGCGTACGCGTCGAGGTCGCGGGCGGGGGGTTCGACGAGGGATCGGCGATCGCCGGGCTGACCGTGGAACGGCCGCCGGCGTTCGACCCCAGAGCCTTCCTCGGAGCCTCCTCCGGAACCTTCCCTGGATACCTCTCCGGAGCTCTCCCCGGAACCGCCCTTGGCGCCGCCCTCGGCACACCCGGACACGATGACGGCGACCGCGAGGGCGGGTACGGCGAGGACGGCGATTCCGCCCCGGACTCCGCTCCCCCGCCACCCGTTCGCCTGTTTCGCACCCTCTACATAATTTTGTCGTACTAGTCGCATGGCGCCGCATCCTCGCAGGGCGGCCCCGCCCCGCCGACCCGACACCGCCACGGCCCGCGCACCATCCACCGACTGGCCCACACGAGTCCTACCTGACCTCTGCGACCTCCCTGACCGACAATGGCCCGGTGAACGACCTCGACCCCGCCACCTTCCTCACCCCCCTCCTCACCCCCGAGGGCCGCGCCCTCCTCGACGAGGTGCGCGGCACCGAACCGGCGCGGGAGTTGGCCGTGGCGACCCGGCTGCGCCGCGACCACCCCGCCGCCCTGGTCTCGGCCGCGATGGCCCAGGCACAGCTGCGGCAGCGGGCGGCGGCGAAGTTCGGGGCGGCGGACGCGGAGCGGATGTTCTTCACGCCGAACGGGGTCGAACAGTCCACGCGGGCGAGCGTGGCCACGTACCGCGCCCGGTGTTTCCAGGCGCTCGGCGTGCGCTCCGTCGCCGACCTGTGCTGCGGCATCGGCGGCGACGCCATCGCCCTCGCCCGGGCCGGCATCCGGGTCCTGGCCGTCGACCGCGACCCGCTGACGGCGGCGGTGGCCCGCGCCAACGCCGACGCGCTCGGCCTCGCCGACCTGATCGAGGTACGGGAGGCGGACGTCACGGACATCGACACCTCCCCGTACGACGCGGTCTTCGTCGACCCGGGCAGACGCGGCGGCCGGGGCCGGATCTTCGACCCCGAGGCGTACTCACCCCCGCTCTCCTGGGCCGTCGCCACCGCCCTCAAGTCCCCGCGCGCCGCACTGAAGATCGCCCCCGGCATCCCCCACGAGGCGGTCCCCGCCGAGGCCGAGGCCGAGTGGATCTCGGACGGCGGGGACGTGAAAGAGGCGGTGCTGTGGTTCGGCACGGGCGCGGAGGGCGCCGTCCGCGCGACCCTCCTCCCCGGCCCGCACGCCCTCCTCGGCCGCGGCCTCCCCGACCCCGACGTCCGTCCGGTGGGGCGCTACCTCTACGAGCCCGACGGCGCTGTCATCCGCGCCCACCTCGTCGCCGAGGTCGCCGAGGCCCTGGGGGGCGGCCTGATCGACCCCACCATCGCCTACGTCACCGCCGACGAGCACCACGTCACCCCGTACGCCACCGCCTACGAGATCACCGACCGACTCCCCTTCAACGTCAAGAAGTTGAAGGCCCTGCTGAGGGAACGCGGGGTCGGCGTCCTGACCGTGAAGAAGCGGGGCTCGGCCGTCGAGCCGGAGGAGCTGCGCAAGAAGGTCAAGCCCCAGGGCCCGAATTCGGCGACGGTCTTTCTGACCCGGGTCGCGGGGGCGCCGACGATGCTGATCGGGCATCCGGTTCGGACAGAGTGAGCGGGACTACCTGCGCTACACCTCGCTCGCGGCCGCCTTCCGCAGCAGAAGGCCCCGCTCCCGCTCGTTCCGCGCCAGCCCCGCCGCGCGTTCGAACTCGGCCCGGGCCTCCGCCGTACGGCCCAGCCGGCGCAGCAGATCACCGCGGACGCTCGGCAGCAAGTGGTAGTCGCGCAGGGTGGGTTCGGTGGCGAGGCGGTCGACGATCTGAAGGGCGGGTTCCGGGCCGTCGGCCATCGAGACGGCGACCGCGCGGTTGAGTTCGACGACGGGGGACGGGGAGCGGGCGGCGAGAAGGGCGTAGAGGGTGGCGATCTTCGGCCAGTCCGTCTCCTCGTAGGTGTACGCCTGGGCGTGGCATGCGGCGATGGCCGCCTGGAGGGCGTACGGGCCGGGGGCGCCCGGGGAGAGGGCGGTGGCGCGGCCCAGGGCGGTGAAGCCACGGGTGATGAGAAGGCGGTTCCAGCGGCGGCGGTCCTGGTCCTTGAGGAGGACCGGTTCGCCGGACGGGCCGGTACGGGCGGCGGCTCGCGACTCCTGGATCTCCAACAGGGCCACCAGGCCGTGCACTTCGGGTTCCTTGGGCATCAGCCCCGCCAGCTGCCGGGCCAGCCGCAGGGCGTCCTCGCACAGGGCCGGGCGCAGCAGGTCGTCGCCGACGGTGGCCGCGTACCCCTCGTTGAAGATGAGGTAGATGACCTCCAGTACGGAGTCCAGCCGGGCCTGGCGGTCCGGGCCGTAGGGCACCTCGAAGGCGACGGCCTTGGCGGCGAGGGTCCGTTTGGCGCGCACGATGCGCTGGGCGACGGTCGCCTCCGGGGCGAGGAAGGCGCGGGCGATCTCCGGCGTGGTCAGACCGCCGAGGAGGCGGAGCGTGAGGGCGATGCGGGCCTCGGCGGAGAGTACCGGGTGGCAGGCGGTGAAGACGAGGCGGAGCAGGTCGTCGTCGATGTCGTCAGGGTCACGAAGGACAGACGGCTCGTCGAGGTGCGGCCCCGCCGCCTCCAGGTCCCGGCCCACCTCCGCGAGCTTCCGCGCGTACCGCTCCCGGCGCCGTACGAGGTCGATCGCGCGGTGCTTGGCCGTGGCCGTGAGCCAGGCGCCCGGGTTGTCCGGAACCCCGTCCCGCGGCCACCGCTCCAGCGCCGCGACCAGCGCGTCCTGCGCCAGCTCCTCCGCGATACCGACGTCCCGCACGATCCGGGCGACGCTGGCGATGACGCGGGGGGATTCAAGCCGGAAGACGGTGTCGATGGCGTTCACGGCGGACTGGGCGGGGCCGGCGGACTGGGCGGGGCCGGTGGGCTGTGATGTCACAGCCCACCATCAGACACCCGTACGGCCTCAGGGCAAAGGACGGGCCCGTCAGCCCTCCTGGATCTCCCGCACCTCGCACGTCACCGTCCAGTGCTCCTCGTGCACCTTCAGGAACCGCTTGGCCCACTCCACGGCCTCGGCCATGTCCTTGCACTGCATGAGCGCGTAGCCGCCCACGACCTCCTTGGTCTCGGTGAACGGCCCGTCGGTGACCGACAGTTCGCCGCCCTCCCAGCGCACCCTCTTCCCCTGCGCGGTCGGCATCAGCCCGGCGGTGTCGAGCATGACCCCCGCCTTGGTGATCTCCTCCAGCAGGTCCCCCATCCGCTGCATCAGCTCGGGGCTCGGCCCCTCGGCGGGCGCGGTGGACTCGTCGATCCGGACCATCGACAGATAACGCGGCATGGTGACTCCTTCGGTAAGGGCGGGCGGGGTCTCTTCCCGCCTCTCACCCTTGCGTCGAACGGGCCCCACGCGAATCGACACGGCCGCCATATTTTTTTCGAGATTCCTCGACAGCCTCGGCGGCCTCGACGGCCGGAGGCTCACTTCAACGACTCCCACAGCTCGGCCGCCTCCGGCTCGTCCGGGACCACGCGGTTGTGGTCCCAGAGGGCCGTGGTCACCGGCAGCGTCACGGTCTTCGTGTCGTCCGAGGACAGGCCCTTCAGGCTCTCGCCGAGGCTCATCAGTTCGCTCAGCGAGTCCAGCCCGGTGTCCGTCGTCAGGCTGCCTGTGATCGCGTCGGCGGCCTTGTAGAGCTCGGCGGGGTCGGTCAGGAGGTTCGTGGACGCGATCTGCTCCAACAACGACTTGACGAGCGTCTGTTGGAGGCCGATGCGGCCGAGGTCGCTGCCGTCGCCGACGCCGTGGCGGGTGCGGGCGAGGGCCAGGGCCTGTTCGCCGTCCAGGTGGTGGGTGCCGGCCTCCAGCGTCAGATGGCTGTCCTCGTCGTCGATGTCCTCGTCCGTGGTGACCGTGACGCCGCCGAGGGCGTCGACCAGCTTCGCGAAGCCCGAGAAGTCGATCTCGATGTAGTGGTCCATGCGGAGGTCCGTCATCGACTCGACCGTCTTCACCGCGCACACCGGCCCGCCCACCGCGTACGCGCTGTTGAACATCACGTTGTACGCGACCGATGTCGAACCGCCCGACTCCGTGGGGCAGGACGGGCGGGTGACCAGCGTGTCGCGCGGGATGCTGACCACCGTCGCCTCGGTGCGGCCCTCGTCGATGTGGACCACCATCGCCGTGTCGGAGCGGGCACCGGAGTCCTCGTCGCCGCCGCCGAGTTCGGCGTTCTCCTCGCCGCTGCGGGAGTCCGAGCCGAGGACGAGGATGTTCAGCGCGCCGCTCGGCAGTGGCGCGGCAGAGGCTGAAGGGGACACCTGGGTCTTCGCGGGGCGGTCGTCGCCGAGCGCGCTGTTGATGTCGACGCTCGTGATGTTGTCGTTGAGCTGCCAGAACGCCCAGCCTGCCCCACCCGCGCCGAGTACGAGGACGCCGGCGAGCGTGAATCCGATGACCTTCAGCCGGCGCGACCGCCGGCCCAGCCGTCTGTCCAAGCCCTCGTTGTCGTCCCCGTACTCGTTTCCTTCACCAGTCACACACAGGAACGTACGTCCGAATTGTTACGCGCAGGAACCTCCCGCGCGCTTTCCTTCGGGAATTCTCAGACTTCTCAGCCCAACGTCACCGTGGGCACCGGATTGCTCCCGCTCCACGACGCGTTGAACCCGAAGGTAACCGAACTGTCGTTCGACACACTTCCGTTCCAGGACGCGTTCGTACAGCTGACCGTCGTGCCGGTCTGCGTACAGGTCGCGTTCCAGGCCTGGCCGATCTGCTGCCCGGCCCCGAAGGTCCAGTTGACGCGCCAGGAGGAGAGCGAGGAGCCGCCCGCGCAACTGATCGTCACATTGCCGGTGAAGCCGGTGTTCCACTGGTTCGCCACGCTGTACGCCGCCGTGCAGCCGTCCGGCACCGGCGGCGAGGTGCCCGTGCCGCCGAGCGCGGTCACGATGCCGTAGTACGCGGGTTTCGGCGCGTAGTTCTCGTCGTACAGGGTCGCCGCGCCCTGGCCCGGGAAAGTGTCCGGGATCCAGGAGTCGGAGTCGGTGAAGCCCCAGACCGTGACGCCGGTGCACCGGATCACCGCCACGCACGCCTTCACCACGGCCTCGTACTCGGTGCGCTGCTGTGCCAACTTGGCCTCAGTGGCGGGGAGTTGCATACGGATGTCGAGTTCCGTGATGGCGACGTCCACGCCCAGGTCGGCGAAGCGCTGGATGTTCTGCTGGAGCGTGGAGGGGACCTGGCCCAGGATCAGGTGGGCCTGCAACCCCACCCCGTCGATCGGGACGCCGCGTGCCTTCAGGTCCCTGACCAGGTTGTACAGGGCGGTGCTCTTCGCGTTGACGCCCTCGACGTTGTAGTCGTTGATGTAGAGCTTGGCGGCCGGGTCGGCGGCGCGGGCGGCGGTCAGGGCCTGGGCGATGTAGTCAGTGCCGAGGCCGTTGTACCAGAGGGTCTGGCGGTAGGTGCCGTCCTCGTTGAACGGCTCGTTCACCACGTCCCAGGCGGCCAGCCGGCCCTTGTAGCGGCCGACTTCGAGTGCGATGTGGTCGTTCATCAGCTGGCTGAGCTGGGCGGGCGTCCAGGTGCCGTTCGTCAGCCAGCTCGGGTTCTGGCTGTGCCAGACGAGGGTGTGGCCGCGCACGTCCTGGTCGTGGGCCTCGGCGAAGTCGACGATCTGGTCGGCCTCGGTCCAGTTGAAGGTGCCCCGGGTCGGCTCGACGGAGCCCCACTTCATGGCGTTGCCGGGGGTGAGCCAGTTGAACTCCCGGCCCGCGATCTCACCGTACGTGCCGGTGAGCTTGGAGCCGGTCACGGCGGTGCCGATGGCTTTGCCCTTGGCGGCGGCGAGGTCGCGGAGGGGCGGGTCGGCGGCGTGGGCGGCAGGGGCCGCGATCAGGAGGGCGCCGAGCGCGACGACGCCGGTCAGCAAGGACGTGAGGGATAAGCCTGTTCTCAGAGATCTCATTGCGGGTGCCTCCGAAAGTTTCGGCTGTGCAACCGATTGACTTCGGAGCAGTCTGGGGCGCCGCACAACACTCGTCAATACACCGGCACCACTCCCCCCGCTAGACCGCCGGAGGTACCCCCGTACTGCTCCGCACCACCAAACTCGTAGCCAGCTCCACCCTCGTCGCCGCCGAAGACCCCTCGTGCCGCCCCAGGTCCAGCACCAGCCGGGCCGCCGCCTCGGCCATCTCCATCAGCGGCTGTCGTACGGTCGTCAGCGGCGGCCCCACCCAGCGGGCCACCGGCAGGTCGTCGAAGCCGACCACGCTCAGGTCCTCGGGGATGCGGAGCCCCAGTTCGCGGGCGGCTTCGTAGAGGCCGAGCGCCTGAAGGTCGTTGCCGGCGAAGACGGCGGTGGGGCGGTCGGGGCGGCGCAGCAGCTCCAGGCCCAGCCGGTAGCCGGTCTCGTGGTGGAAGTCCCCGGCCTTGATCAGATCGGCGTCGACCGGCAGCCCGGCGGTCTCCAGCGCGGCCCGGTAACCGTCGACCCGGGCGCGGCTGCACATCATCCGCGAGGGCCCGCTGATGGCGCCGATGCGCCGGTGGCCGAGTTCTATCAGGTGCCGGGTGGCGGCGAGGCCGCCCTGCCAGTTGGTGGCGCCGATCGAGGGCACGTCGTCGCCGGGGTCGCCCGCCGGGTCCATGACCACGAACGGGATGGACCTGCTGGTCAGCAGCGCACGCTGCGACTCGTCCAGCCCGGACAACACGAGCACGACACCGTGCGGGCGGCGGGCGGCGACCTGGTCGGCCCAGGTACGGCCCGGAGTGAGCCGCCCGGCACTCTCCGAGAGCACGACACTCAGCCCCTCCCCCCGGGCCACGTTCTCGACACCCCGGATGACCTCCATCGCCCAGGCGCTCTCCAGCTCGTGGAAGACCAGGTCGATCAGCGGGGACCGGGTCGCCTCGGCGCGCCGGCGCCGGTAGCCGTACTCGCGCAGCAGCTCCTCGACCCGGGTACGGGTCGCGGGGGCGACATCGGCACGGCCGTTGAGCACTTTCGAAACAGTCGGAGCCGAGACACCGGCCTGCCGGGCGATCTCGGCCAGCGTCGCCGTCTGCGTGGACGGCGACGTACGCACTCTTGTCTGGGTTTCCTCGGGCTTCACGGGCTTCATGGGCCGGATCGTATCCCTGCGCGACCTCTTGACGAACCCTTTCGACGGCCATAGGTTCCCGGAACATTCGAAGTACCACCCGAAACATTCGTCACGTTCGCGAGGGGTGCTGTCATGGAGTCGAACAGAGGTCGGACGTTCAGCAGGCGCTGGGTGCTCGGCGCCGGTGCCGCCTCGTTGCTCACCACCGGGCTCACCGCCTGCGGCGGCTCCGGCGGCGGCGCGGGCGGGGACGGCAAGACGATCACGGCGTTCGTGTACGGCGACGACGCGGTGAAGGTCCAGCAGGCCGGTGTCGCCCGGTTCAACAAGTCGGCCGCGGCGAAGAAGGCCGGCGGCACGGTCAAGCTCACCGAGGTCCCCGGCTCCGACTACTCCCCCAAGCTCCGCACGGCCATGGGCTCCCCGAGCGCCCCGGACGTCTTCTTCAACTGGGGCGGCGGCTCCATCAAGGCCTACGAGGAGGCGGACAAGCTCGTCGACCTCACCGACGTCATCGAGGGCGACCCGGTCCTCAAGAACGGCTTCCTGCCCTCGGTCCTCGCCGCCGGCGATCTCAAAGGCCGCCACTACGGCATCCCGATGCGCGGCATGCAGCCGGTGATCCTCTTCTACAACAAGTCCGTCTTCGCCGAGCACAACCTCCAGCCGCCCACCACCTGGGACCAACTCCTCGACAACAACGCCAAGTTGAAGAAGGCGAAGATCACCCCCTTCGCGCTCGGCGGCTCCGACATCTGGCCCGACCTGATGTGGCTGGAGTACCTGGTCGACCGCCTCGGTGGCCCCGAGGTCTTCAAGCGCATCCAGGACGGCGACGCCGAGGGCTGGGGCGACCCCGCCGTCCTCAAGGCCGCCGAACTGGTCAAGGAACTCATCGACGACGGCGCCTTCGGCTCCAAGTTCACCTCGGTTTCGTACGTCAACGGCGGCGCCCCCGCGGTCTTCGCGCGCGGCAAGGCCGCCATGCACCTGATGGGCTCATGGGAGTACTCCACCCAGCTCGGCAAGTTCCCGGACTTCGCCAAGAGCAACCTGGGCTGGGCCGCCTTCCCGACCGTCGAGGGCGGCACGGGCGACGTCCGCAACGTCGTCGGCAACCCCACCAACTACTGGTCGATCAACGCCCGTACGAAGAACAAGGACCTGGCGATCGGCTTCCTCAAGGACTGCGCCTCGGAGGCGTACGCCCAGGACCTCATCGACAACGGCGACGTCCCCACCACCTCCAACGCGGCCGACCTGCTGTCCTCCTCGCCCAACCCCGAGTACGCGAAGTTCCAGTACGACATGGTCCAGCAGGCCCCCGCCTTCACTCTCTCCTGGGACCAGGCACTCGGCGACGCGCTGGGCACCAAGATGCACACGGAGATAGGCAAGCTGTTCGCGGGGCAGTCCTCGCCGAGCGAGTTCGTGACGGCCTGCAAGGGGCTGAAGTGACCACGACGGTCGACAAGCGGCAGGCGGCCCCCACGGTTCCCACGGCCCCCACGAGGAACTCGCGGGTCGGCCGCCCCCACGCCGTCTGGGCCCTGCCCGCCGTCCTCTTCTTCACCTTCTTCGCCGTAGTCCCCATGGGCCTCGCCTTCTACCTCTCCTTCACCGAGTGGGACGGCCTCGGCGACCCCCGCCCCGTCGGCTTCGCCAACTGGCAAAAGCTCATCGACGACCCCCGCCTCACCCAGTCCCTCTCGCTGACCGTCGTCCTGACGGTCGCCAGCTGGGCGTTCCAGACGGTCGTGGCCCTGCTCCTCGGCGTATGGGCGGCGGGCCGCCAGCGCAACCGGGCCGTCCTCTCCGCGATCTTCTTCGTCCCGTTCCTGCTCTCCTCCACCGCCATCGCGATCCTCTTCTACGCCCTCCTCGACCCGAACTTCGGCATCATCCAGAAGGACACCCTGGGCTCGCAGAGCGGCGCGTTCCTCGCGATCGTCTTCGTCGGCGGCTGGCAGTTCATCCCGTTCCACACCCTGATCTACCAGGGCGGGGCCCGCCAGATCCCCGAGGTCCTCTACCAGGCGGCGGCCATCGACGGCGCCGGCCGCTACCGCCAGTTCTTCTCGATCACGCTCCCGCAGCTGCGCCACACGATCACCACGTCCACGGTCCTGATGGTGGTCGGCTCACTGACGTACTTCGAGACCGTCCTGATCCTCACCAAGGGCGGCCCCGGCACGGACACCGCGATTCTGCCGTACCTGATGTACGAGGCGGGCTTCAAGACGTACGACTTCGGCTACGCGAGCGCCATCGCATCCTTCCTGGTCCTGGCCGCGACGGGCCTCTCGCTCGTCCTGGTCCGGCTGACGGGCTTCGGCACCATGCGCAGCACCCGCGAAGGGATGTGACGGAGTGTCACACGATACGTTGCCGCGTCCGACGAAGACCCGTCAGCCGGAGGAGAACCGGCCCGTGGAGTCACCCCGCCGACGCCACTGGACGAAGCGCGCCAACCCGGTGGCGGGCCTGGGCTCGTTCATCTGGCTGCTCATCGTCCTAGTCCCGATCTACGCGATGCTGTCGGCCTCCCTCACGGGCGCGGACAAGGCCCTGACCGGCAACCCCCTGCGCCCACCGTCCGAACCCACTCTCGACAACTACGGCACCGTCCTCGACAGCGACTTCGGCCATCTCCTCAGCAACACGGCGATCGTGGCGATCGTGGTCGTAGGCATCGTCCTCACCCTCTCGATCCCCCTGGCCTACGTCGCCGTCCGCACCCGCGACCGCTGGTCGAACGCGGCGTTCCGCCTGTTCCTGCTGGGTGTGGCGATCCCGGCGCAAGCAGTGGTCGTCCCTCTGTACCTGCTGATCGCGAAACTCGGCCTCTACGACACTCTCCCGGCCGTCATCCTCCCGACGGCCGCCTTCGCCATGCCGGTCTCGGTCCTGGTCCTGGTGGGCACGCTCCGGGACGTCTCCGAAGACCTGTATGAGGCGATGGCCCTGGACGGCGCGTCCCCCCTGCGGATGTTGTTCCAGCTGACGATCCCGCTCGCCAAGGGCGGCATCAGCACGGTCGTCATCTACTCCGCGCTCCAGGCCTGGAACGGCTTCCTCTTCCCCCTGATCTTCACCCAGTCCGACGGCCCCCGGGTCCTCACCCTCGGACTCTTCAACTACGTCAGCCAGTTCGGCGTCAACATCCCCGCCCTGCTCGCCTCGGTCGTCCTCTCCGGCATCCCCATCTTCGCCGTGTACCTGGTGGCGCGGCGGGCACTGGTGGGCGGGTTGATGGGGGTGGGGGGCAAGTGATCCGCCAGACCACCAGTCCTCACCAGCTGTTGAAACTCACCAACCCCTGAAGGAGTTTCATGACCACGGCCCCTTGGCGTGACCCCGCCCTGCCCGCAGCGGCCCGGGTCGAGGACCTGCTCTCCCGGATGACCCTGGAGGAGAAGACCGCCCAGCTGTACGGCGTGTGGGTGAAGGCCGATGCGACCGGCGAGGACATCGCCCCCGACGAGGAGGGCATGACGGAGTCGTTCGACTTCGACGAGCTGATCACCCGGGGCCTCGGCCAGCTCACCCGCGCCTTCGGGACGGCCCCCGTGGACCCGGCGCTGGGCGCGCAGGCACTGGCCCGCGCCCAGCGCCGCATCATGGCCGCGAACCGCTTCGGCATCCCGGCGGTCGCCCACGAGGAGTGCCTGGCGGGCTTCACGGCATGGCAGGCCACGGCATACCCGGTCCCCCTCGCCTGGGGCGCGTCCTTCGACCCGCCCCTCGTCGAGGAGATGGCCCGGCACATCGGCCGCGACCTGGCCTCCGTGGGCGTGCACCAGGGCCTGGCCCCCGTCCTGGACGTCGTCCGCGACCCGCGCTGGGGACGGGTCGAGGAGACGATCGGCGAGGACCCGTACCTGGTGGGCACGATCGGCACGGCGTACGTACGGGGCCTGGAGTCGGCCGGGATCGTGGCGACGCTGAAGCACTTCGCCGGGTACGCGGCGTCCGTGGGCGCCCGCAACCACGCGCCCGTACGGGCCGGTGTACGCGAATTCGCGGACGTGACCCTGCCCCCGTTCGAGATGGCGCTACGGGATGGTGGCGCCCGCTCGGTGATGGCCGCCTACACGGAGACGGACGGCGTCCCGGTCTCGGCGGACCCGCGCCTCCTCACCGAACTCCTCCGCGACGACTGGGACTTCACCGGCACGGTCGTCTCCGACTACTTCGGCGTCGGCTTCCTGGAGACGAACCACCGCGTGGCGGGAAACCGCGCGGAGGCCGCCCACGCGGCGCTGGCGGCGGGCGTGGACGTGGAACTGCCGACTCTGCGCTGCTACGGCGAGTCCCTGGTGACGGCCGTACGCGCGGGCGAGATCCCCGAGTCCCTGGTGGACCGGGCGGTCCGCCGAGTCCTGCTGCAAAAATGCGAACTGGGCTTGCTGAACGAGGACTGGACCCCAGAGCCCGCCGCCCCAACCAAGGTCGACCTGGACCCCCCGGTGAACCGCGCCCTGGCCCGGCGCCTGGCGGAGGAGTCGGCCGTCCTCCTGGACAACCCCGACGACGTACTACCGCTCGCCCCCGACATCAGGATCGCGGTGGTGGGCCCCCGGGCCGACGACTCGCTGGCCATGCTGGGCTGCTATTCGTTCCCGTCCCACGTCCTCCCGGCCCACCCCGGCACCCCGCTGGGCATCGAGATCCCCACGGTCCTGGAGTCCCTGCGCGGCGAACTCCCGGACGCGAAGATCACGTACGCCCCCGCCTGCGACGTCGACGGCGACGACACCGCCGGCTTCCCGGAAGCGGTCGCCCGCGCGGCGGAGGCGGACGTCTGCGTGGCGGTGCTCGGCGACCGGGCGGGCCTCTTCGGCCGCGGCACCTCCGGCGAGGGCTGCGACGCGGAGGACCTCCGGCTGCCGGGCGTCCAGGCTCGATTGCTGGACGCACTGGCGGCGACGGGCACGCCGGTGGTGCTGGTCCTCCTCACCGGTCGCCCGTACGCGCTGGGCCGCTGGAGCGGCCAGCTGGCGGCGACGCTCCAGGCGTTCTTCCCCGGGGAGGAGGGCGGCCCGGCGGTGGCGGGAGTGCTGTCGGGCCGCGTCTCCCCCTCGGGCCGCCTCCCGGTGAGCGTCCCGCACCGCCCCGGCGGCCAGCCGTGGACGTACCTCCAGCCACCGCTGGGTCTGGTGGGCGCGGCCAGCAACCTCGACCCGACGCCGCTGTACCCGTTCGGGCACGGCCTGTCGTACACGACATTCGCATGGGAGGACTTCACGGGTGGCGAGGAGGAGCCGCCGGAGATCGCCACGGACGGTACGTACGACGTGTCGCTGACCGTCCGCAACACGGGCGACCGCGCGGGCGCGGAGGTCGTGCAGCTGTACCTGCACGACCCCGTGGCCTCGGTGACCCGCCCCGACATCCGCCTGATCGGCTACCGCCGCCTGGAGCTGGAGCCGGGCGAGGCCCGACGCGTGACCTTCCGCTTCCACGCCGACGTGTCGTCCTTCACGAACCGCTCCGGACGCCGGGTGGTCGAACCGGGCGCCCTGGAACTGCGGTTGAGCGCGTCAACGACGGACGTACGCCACCGGGCACGCCTGACGCTGACCGGTCCGGTACGCGAGCTGAGCCCGGACCGCCGGTTGCACTGCGCGACGGAGGTCCAAGCCGTGGAGTCCTGACGCTCAGTCCGCCCCCACCGACTCGAACCGCCACCGATGCACCGCCCGGCTGACCAACTCCCCACCCGGCTCCGGCAGTTCGGGCAACTCGGCGTCGTACGCCGCGTCCCACCACGTGATGACCAGCACGCGATCCTGAGGCGCCCGGAAGATCTCCCGGCGCAGGAGCCGCCCGTTGTCCGGCAGCTCCTGCGCCCGGGCCCAGGCGAGCAGTTCGCCCCCGCGCCCCTCGACGGCCCGGGCCTCCCACATCAACGCGACGGTCATGAGTACAGGTTGTCCTTGGCCAGCTCATGCACATGATCGTGATCATGCGTATGCGACGCACCCGGCACATGAGGATCCGTAACGGGCAGCGACGAGTCCGCCGACAGATCCCAATCGGAGGCGGACCGCCCCCGGGCCACCATCTCGGCACCCAGCGCCGCCACCATCGCCCCGTTGTCCGTGCACAACTTCGGCCGAGGCACCCGGAGCCGAATCCCGGCCGCCTCGCACCGCTCCTGGGCAAGCACCCGCAGCCGGGAGTTGGCGGCGACACCGCCGCCGATCATCAGGTGATCCACACCCTGGTCCTTGCAGGCCCGTACGGCCTTGCGGGTCAGCACGTCCACGACCGCTTCCTGGAAGGAAGCCGCCACATCCCGCACCGGCACCTCCTCCCCCGCCGCACGCTTGGCCTCGATCCAGCGGGCCACGGCGGTCTTCAACCCGGAGAAGGAGAAGTCGTACGCGGGATCGCGGGGCCCGGTGAGCCCGCGCGGGAAGGCGATCGCGTCCGGGTCCCCTTCCCGCGCGTACCGGTCGATGACCGGCCCGCCCGGGAACCCCAGATCGAGCACGCGGGCGATCTTGTCGAAGGCCTCGCCCGCCGCGTCGTCGATGGTCGCGCCCATCGGCCGTACGTCCGACGTGATGTCCGTCGAGAGCAGCAAGGACGAGTGACCGCCGGACACCAGCAGCGCCATCGTCGGCTCGGGCAGCGCCCCGTGCTCCAGCTGGTCGACGCAGATGTGCGACGCGAGGTGGTTGACGCCGTACAACGGCTTCCCCAGCGCGTACGCGTATGCCTTCGCCGCAGAGACCCCCACCAGCAGGGCACCGGCGAGCCCCGGCCCCGCCGTGACCGCGATGCCGTCGAGGTCCTTGGCGCTGACCCCCGCCTCCTTCAGCGCCCGGTCGATGGTCGGGACCATCGCCTCCAGATGGGCCCGCGAGGCCACCTCGGGCACGACACCACCAAAACGGGCGTGCTCGTCGACGCTGGACGCGATCGCGTCCGCGAGCAACGTCCTCCCCCGGACGACACCGACACCGGTCTCGTCGCAGGAGGTCTCGATCCCCAGGACCAGGGGTTCGTCAGCCATTGATCTCGGTTCCTTGTACGGAGGTCGAAGGGGAGTTGAGGCACATGACCAGGGCGTCGACGTTGCCCGGCTGGTAGTAGCCGCGGCGGAAGCCGATCGCCTCGAAGCCGAAGCGCTCGTACAGCTTCTGGGCACGAACGTTGTCGACCCGGCATTCGAGCATCACCTGGGCGCACTCGAACGCGGTCGCGGCCCGCAGCAGCTCGGTCAGGATCAGCGCGCCGAGCCCGGTGCCCCAGTGGTCGCGGGCGACGGCGATGGTCTGTACGTCGGCGACGTCACCGGCGGCGGCGACGCCCCCGTACCCGACGATCGGCCCGCCCGCCGGGTCCTCGGCTACGACGTACCGCCGGGTCGCCTCAGGCCCGCGCGCATGGGCGAGGTCCGACCAGAACATGCCCCGGGACCAGGCGTCCTCGGGGAAGAGGTCCTTCTCCAGCTCCAGTACGGGCTCGATGTCCCACCAGCGCATCTCGCGCAGCACCGCGGTCGTCACTTGGGGGTGACCACCTTGTAGTTCTTGGGCACCTGGGCGTCGGGCCGGCGCAGGTACAGCGGCCGGGGCGCCGGCAGTTCCTCACCCTTGCCCAGCCGCTCGGCGGCCAGCGCGGCGAGGGCGGCCGCGGAGACATGCTCGGGCGCGCGGGCGTCCGGGAAGGTGTCGGGGTAGAGCAGCGCGCCCGCCCCGACCGCCGGCAGCCCGGCGACCACGTCGGCGATCTCGGCGGGCCGGTCGACGGCCGGTTCCGTCACTCTCGTCCGCGGATCCTCGTACCGCGCCCAGTAGACCTCCTTGCGCCGGGCGTCGGTCGCCACGACGAAGGGGCCCTCGACCTCGGCCGCGTACGCGAGCCCGTCGAGCGTGCACAGTCCGTGGACGGGGACGCCGAGGGCGAGCCCGAAGGTGTCGGCGGTCATGAGCCCGACGCGCAGCCCGGTGTACGGGCCGGGGCCGACGCCGACGACGACGCCGGTGACGGCGTCCAGCCGGACGCCCGCCTCGGCGAGGACCCGGTCGACGGCGGGCAGCAGCAGTTCCCCGTGCCGACGCGCGTCCACCTGGCTCGACGCGGCGACGACGTCCGTCCCGTCGTGCAGCGCGACGGTGACGGCGGGGGTGGCGGTATCCAGAGCGAGCAAGAGCACGCAAACAGCCTACGGCGCTTCCGCCGGACGCACGGCCGCCCGGGACCACAGCCACTCTGCTGCTACCGTCACAGCACAGACGTACTTCAAGGGCGTACGTGGGTACGAGAGGTGGGCACACAAGGTGGCCAGTAGCAGCTCGGGATTCGTGGCCGGGCTCACCGCGGCGGCCATCGCCGCAGTCGGTTTCCTCACCTATCAGGCGTCGGCGAACGTCCCCGACGACCTCGGGAAGCCGTCCGCCTCCGACACCCCGGCGGCCAAGAAGTCCAAGGCGCCCGCCGAGCAGGAGAAGGACAGGGCCGAGGCCCTCCCCGAGTCCTCGGGCACCGGCGAACGCGTCGTCTACTCCCTCGACGAGGACCGCGTCTGGCTGGTCGGCGCGGGCGAGAAGATCACCCGCACCTTCGAGGTCACCCCCAGCACGGTCGACCCCGCCCCCGCCACCTACACCGTCACCTCCCGCTCCGCCGCCGTCACCGGCTCCGACGGCACCCCCATCGAACACGTGGTCCGCTTCGCCACGGTCGACGGCGTGGTCATCGGCTTCAGCGCGGCGGTCGACGGCTCCACCCCCCAGCCCGACCCCACCACCAAAACAGGCGGCATCCGCGAGTCCCGCAAGGACGGCAAGGCCATGTGGGACTTCGCGGGAATCGGCACGAAGGTGGTTGTGGTCGAGTAAGGGGCGCCTCGTAACCGTCGGGCGCGACCTTTTAGGGGCGCGGGGCTGTATCGATCTGCGGCTCCGCCGCGCGGGCGCGAGAAACCCCCGCTCACCCGCAGCCGCGATACGACCCCGAACCCCCTCCCGGAGCGCTACGCAGCCTTGGGCCGCCGCACATCAACAGGCTTGGCCGCAACCTCACGCGGCGGTGTAGACACCACCTTCGCCGCCGCACACGCAGCCAAAAGGTCCCGCATCGACACCCCGCCAATCCCAGAGGGCTTCCGTCGATCTGACGCTGGCATGGACGCCTCCTGGTGCACCCGGCGAACCAAGTTAGGTAGACCTAACCAAGGACTGGTTACCATGTGACCACGCCGAAGACGCCGAACGCAACATCTTGCCGACACCTTGTCGGAACCTACGCAGAAACCGACATCAGGCCGAGAGCGCGCCCAGCTCCACCGAGGCCCATCGCTCCCCCAGCCCGGTCACCGTCACATGCCGCACCTCATCGGCCGTATCCCCGACCGCCCGATGAATGACGACATTCAGCCGGTCGTCCGTCAGCTCCTCGACCTTCCCCTCGCCCCACTCCACCACGATCACGGAATCCGGCAGCGAGACATCAAGATCAAGGTCCTCCATCTCGTCCAGCCCGCCGCCCAGGCGATACGCGTCGACGTGAACGAGCGGCGGCCCACCCGCGAGCGACGGATGCACCCGGGCGATGACAAAGGTCGGCGAGGTGACCGCCCCCCGCACCCCGAGCCCCTCCCCGAGCCCCCGGGTCAGAGTCGTCTTCCCCGCCCCCAGCTCCCCGTTGAGCATGACGAGATCGCCCGCACGCAGCAGCTTGGCCAGGCGGCGGCCCAGCTCCAGCATCTGCTCGGGAGAAGTAACGGTGATCTCGACGGACGACGAGGACGACATGGGCTCACCCGGGACGTGCGGTGCTGCTGGCGCTTCCATAACCACTTACGGTAGCCCCTGCCGGTACGGCCCCCACGCGAGTGAGCAGGTCGGCGAGCCGGTCCGTGACGAGCTCGGGGTGCTCCAGCATCACCAGATGCCCGGCGTCCGGTACGAGCACGAGCTCCGCGTCGGGCAGCAGATCGGCGATGGCCTCGCTGTGCTCACTCGGCGTGACGAGGTCCTTGACCCCGGCCAGCACGAGCACCGGCAGTCCGGCGAACGCCGCCAGCGCCTCGGCCTTGTCGTGTTCGGTGAACGCCGGATAGAACTCGGCGACGACGTCGATCGGCGTGCCCTCGATCATCCGCTCGGCGAACCGCGCTACGGCGGGGTCGACGTCCCGGGACGCGAACGAGTACCGCTTGATGATCCCGGCGAACAGGTCGGTGGTCGCCCGCCGCCCCCGCTCCACCAGCGCGGCCTGCTGCCCCAGCGCCTTCAGCACGCCCGGCAGCACCCGCCGCACCGCGTTGACGCCCGCGACCGGCAGCCCGAAGTTGACCTCGCCGAGCCGCCCCGACGACGTACCGACCAGGGCGACCGCGACGACCCGTTCCCCGATCAGCTCGGGGTACTGGTCGGCCAGGGCCATGACGGTCATACCGCCCATGGAGTGCCCGACGAGCACGATGGGCCCCTCGGGGGCGGCCGCGTCGATGACGGCCTTCAGGTCGCGCCCGAGCCGGTCGATGGTGACCGGCGCCGCGTCGGGCGTCCGGGCAGCACGGCCGGAGCGGCCGTGGCTGCGCTGGTCCCAGTGCACCATCCGTACTACACCGCGCAGCGCGGCCCGCTGGAAGTGCCAGGAGTCCTGGTTGAGGCAGTAGCCGTGGCTGAAGACGACGGTGACCGGAGCCGGGGCCTTGCGGCCGAAGAGCCGGCGTCTGCGGGACGACAGGCCGGCGTCGGGCTCGACGTCGTCGACCTCGTAGTACAGCTCGGTGCCGTCGTCCGCGTACGCCTTGCCGGGGGTGCCGCGCAGCGCGCCGTACGGGCCGGTGGAGTCGAGCGCGAGGCGGGCCTTCTTGCGCATGCCGCGTCCGACGGTGAGCCGCTCTATGGCGACACCGGCGGCGGCGCCCGCGGCGACCACGCCTATCGCGGCCCCCGCGATTCCGGCCCTGCGCCAGATCCCGTCGGCGGAGGCCGCCGCGGCGGCCGCGCTCGCGACGGCCTCCACGGCCTCCGCGCTGCCTTCGCTCACGTCCGCTCCTCTTCGCCGACTTCCGGTGCTGCCGCTCGTATACGTGTACTACCCGTACGGAGTTACCCGTCTCGTTCGTCTTTCACTTACTCGTGCTCTTACTCATCGTGAAGTACGGGGCTCACTCACCCGTGTTCACATAGACGCGCGGAACGCGGGTTCCGATCCGCGTCACGATCTCGTACCCGATGGTTCCGGCCGCCTGCGCCCAGTCCTCGGCGGTCGGCTCGCCCCGGTCGCCCGTCCCGAACAGCACCACCTCGTCCCCGGCGGCGGGTTCGTCCCCGCCGAGGTCGACGACGAACTGGTCCATGGCGACCCGTCCGGCGGCCGTCCGCCATTTGCCGCCGACCAGCACGGGCCCGGTGCCGGAGGCGTGCCGGGGAATGCCGTCCGCGTAGCCGACGGGAACCAGGCCGAGGGTCGTGGCGCCCGGGGTGACGTAGTGGTGCCCGTAACTGACGCCGTGGCCCCCGGACACGTGCTTGACGAGCGCGAGCGCGGCGCTGAGCCGCATCACCGGGCGCAGCCCGAGGTCGGCCGAACTGCCCAGCTCCGGGCTGGGTGAGATCCCGTAGACGGCGATGCCCGTCCGTACGAGGTCGAAGTGGGCGTCGGGGAGGGTGAGCGTGGCGGGCGAGTTGGCGATGTGCCGTACCTCGGGGCGCACGCCCCGCTCCTCGGCGTACGCCACCATCGCGCGGAAGCGGGTGAGCTGGGCCTCGATGGACGGATGGCCGGGCTCGTCGGCGCAGGCGAAGTGCGACCAGAGCCCGGTGACCGAGATGACCCCGTCCGCCTCCGCGCGCAGCGCTTCGTCGACGAGGTCTGTCCAGTCGTCGGGCTGACACCCGTTCCGCCCGAGTCCGGTGTCGGCCTTGAGCTGTACGCGCGCGCGTACGCCCGCCTGCCGGGCCGCCTCCGTGACCTCCCGCAGCGCCCACATGCCGCTGACCGAGACGTCCAGGTCGGCCTCGACGGCCTCCCGCCAGGGCCCGCCCGGGGTCCAGAGCCAGCACATGATCCGCCCCGGCAGCCCCGCCGCCCGCAGTGCGAGCGCCTCCTCCGGCGTCGCCGTCCCCAGCCAGGCCGCCCCCGCCTCGACCGCAGCCCGGGCACACCGCACGGCCCCATGGCCGTACGCGTCCGACTTGACCACGGCCATCAGGGCGGCACCCGGCGCCAGCGCGCGCAACGTCCGCACATTGGCCCGCAGGGCATCCAGATCGATCTCGGCGCGGGCCCGCAACGGCGAGCTCCGCAGAGGTGCTGTCTCACTCATGTCAGCCCCAGTGTCTCAGAGCCCACGGACACTCCCCCGGCCCACCTTGATTCATGTACCCGGCCGCCGCCCCCACACGAAAACCCGGTCCCCCTTCTTCAGAACCCCCCACAACGCCCGCGCGTCCGCCAGCCGCAGATTCACGCACCCCATGGACCCGATCTGCGTGTACAGGGACCCGTACACCGCATGAAACGCCTGGCCCCCGCTGAAGAACTGGCTGTACGGCATGGGCTGGTGGTACAGCGTCGACCAGTGGTTCTTGTGCTTCCAATAGACCTTGTGCCAGCCGGCCCGCGTCGGATACTGCCGCCGCCCGCTCCGCATCGGCACCGGCCCGAACACCGCCTTCTTCCCCTTCTGCACCCAGGTCAGCTGCCGGGACAGATCCACACACGCCACCTTGTACGTACGCTCCGGGCACTTCCCGGCCGCGTTGGGCTGCTTCCGGGCAGACAGCTGCTGCATCCGCACCCAGGTCACCGGCCCCGCGAACCCGATCGCCGGCTTGATGCGGTACTTGACCTGGAACGCCCGGATGGCGAGACAGTCCGCACGCGACTGCTTCCCATCCACTTTCTTCCGCTTCAGCCACCGCTCGACCTGCTTCTGATACGGCCCGGTCAGCTTCGTGCAGGAGACCTCGGCCTTGGCGACGGCCGCCGCCTCGCTGAGCGGCACGTACTCGATGAGGTCGTACGTCCCGGCCGCCGCGTCCGCCGGCTCGCTCGCCTCCTCCTCGGCGCCCGGCTCGTACACCTGCGGCGGCAACACCTGGTCCGGCGTATCGATCGACCAGGGCTGGTTGGGGCCGGGCGGCACCCCGGGGACGAGTTGTCCGCTGCCAGGTCCGGGGGCAGGGACGGGCGGCGCGGGGTCGGCCAGGGCGCCTTCCGTGGGGAGAACGGTCAGCACGGCGAGAAGCGCGGCCACACCACGGAACGTCATTTGTCTGCTCGTCATGCGATCAGCCATACGTGCCGTGCACGCGCGCGTGGACGTGCCGCGCGTCGGGTCACCCGATATGCGCGCGGGATGTCACCCGATATGAGGGCTCACCGGAGACCCTACTGTCACGTAGAGTCACATAGAGCACACGGCAGGTCGCGACGGGGCGACACGCCAGGACGACACAGGGGTTGATATGTGCGGAATCGTGGGATACATCGGCTCGCAGTCCGCCCTCGACGTGGTCCTGGCCGGGCTGAAACGGCTGGAGTACCGGGGCTACGACTCGGCGGGCGTGGCGATGCCGGCCGACGGGGGCCTGGCCGCCGCCAAGAAGGCGGGGAAGCTGATCAACCTGGAGAAGGAGTTGGTCGGCCGTCCGCTGCCCACCGGCACCACCGGTATCGGCCACACACGCTGGGCCACGCACGGCGGCCCCACGGACACCAACGCCCACCCGCACCTCGACAACGCGGGCCGGGTGGCCGTCGTCCACAACGGCATCATCGAGAACTTCGCCGCGCTCCGCGCCGAACTGGCCGAGCGGGGCCACGACCTGGTGTCCGAGACGGACACGGAGGTGGTGGCACATCTGCTCGCCGAGGAGTTCTCGTCGTGCGACGACCTCGCGGAGGCGATGCGGCTGGTGTGCCGACGCCTGGAGGGCGCGTTCACGCTGGTCGCGGTGCACGCGGACGCGCCGGACGTGGTCGTGGGCGCCCGCCGGAACTCGCCGCTCGTGGTGGGCGTTGGAGAGGGCGAGGCCTTTCTCGCCTCGGACGTCGCCGCGTTCATCGCCCACACGCGGTCGGCGATCGAGCTGGGTCAGGACCAGGTGGTGGAGCTGCGCCGGGACGGCGTGACGGTGACGACGTTCGACGGCCGCCCCGCCGACGTGCGCACCTACCACGTCGACTGGGACGCGTCGGCGGCCGAAAAGGGGGGGTATGACTACTTCATGCTCAAGGAGATCGCCGAGCAGCCCAAGGCGGTCGCCGATACGCTCCTGGGCCGTATCGACGCCTCGGGCTCACTGACGCTGGACGAGGTCCGCATCGGCGCGGCCGAACTGCGCGAGGTGGACAAGGTGGTCATCGTCGCGTGCGGTACGGCGTTCCATGCCGGCCTCATCGCCAAGTACGCCATCGAGCACTGGACGCGGGTCCCGTGCGAGGTGGAGCTGGCGAGCGAGTTCCGATACCGGGACCCCATCCTCGACCCCCGCACCCTCGTCATCGCGATCTCCCAGTCCGGCGAGACCATGGACACCCTGATGGCGCTGCGCCACGCCCGCGAGCAGGGGGCCCGCGTCCTCGCGATCTGCAACACCAACGGCTCGACGATCCCCCGCGAGTCGGACGCGGTGCTGTACACCCACGCGGGCCCGGAGGTCGCGGTCGCGTCGACGAAGGCGTTCCTGACCCAACTGGTGGCCTGCTACCTCGTCGCGCTCTACCTCGGCCAAGTGCGGGGCACCAAATGGGGCGACGAGATCCAGGCGGTGATCCGCGACCTCTCCAGAATCTCCTGCGAGGTGGAGCGGGTCCTCGAAACCATGGAGCCGGTACGGGAGTTGGCCCGCACGCTGGCCACGAAGAACACGGTGCTGTTCCTGGGCCGCCATGTCGGCTACCCGGTCGCCCTCGAAGGCGCCCTGAAACTCAAGGAACTGGCCTACATGCACGCGGAGGGCTTCGCGGCGGGCGAGTTGAAGCACGGCCCGATCGCCCTGATCGAGGAGGACCTCCCGGTGGTGGTCGTGGTTCCGTCCCCCGCCGGCCGCTCCCTCCTCCACGACAAGATCGTCTCCAACATCCAGGAGATCCGAGCGAGAGGCGCCCGCACGATCGTCATCGCGGAGGAGGGCGACGAGACGGTGGTCCCGTACGCCGACCACCTGATCCGCATCCCGCCGACGCCGACCCTGCTCCAGCCGTTGGTCGCGACGGTCCCTCTCCAGGTCTTCGCCTGCGAGTTGGCGACCGCCCGGGGCAACGAGGTGGACCAGCCGAGGAACCTGGCGAAGTCGGTGACGGTGGAGTGACGTCGTAGGGTGCGGCCCATGCCCATCATCGGAGTCGGCATCGACGTCGCCGAGATCGACCGCTTCCGCGCCGCCATGGAACGCACCCCCACCATGGCCGAACGCCTCTTCCTGCCGAGCGAGCTCCTCCTCCCGAGCGGCGAACGCCGAGGCATCGCCTCCCTCGCCGCCCGCTTCGCCGCCAAGGAAGCCCTCGCCAAGGCCCTGGGCGCCCCCGCCGGCCTCCACTGGACCGACGCCGAGGTCTACGTGGAACCCACCGGCCAACCCCGCCTCCGAGTAACCGGCACAGTAGCGGCCCGCGCCGCCGAACTGGGCGTCAGCTCCTGGCACATCTCGTTGAGCCACGACGCGGGGGTGGCCTCGGCGGTGGTGGTGGCGGAGGGGTAGAGCCCTTACCCGACTGCGGGCAATCGTGCCGCTGGGGCGATGGGGGTACCTCCCGCTCATGGGGGCCCCTCCCGCTCGAGCGAAGCCGAGAGTGGGGGAGAAGTCGAGAGTGGGGGAGGGTGGGCGCAGCGGCACCTCGTAGCGCCGAGCTGCGCACCCCACCCCCGCCCAGCCCCAACGCCGGGTGCCCCCCCCAAGCCCGGCTGCCCTCGCACCCGCCCCCACCCACAAGGCAGACTCACCCCATGCGCTCAGCCCACCGCGTAGAAACCGTCCGCACAGCCGAACGCACCCTCATGGCCCAACTCCCCGACGGCGCCCTGATGCAGCGCGCGGCCGCAGGCCTGGCCGCGGCCTGCGCAGCCACCCTCCCCCATGTCTACGGCAGCCGCATCGTCCTTCTCACCGGCAGCGGCGACAACGGCGGCGACACCCTCTACGCAGGCGCCCGCCTGGCCAAACGCGGCGCAGGAGTGACGGCCGTCCTCCTCAACCCCACCCGCACCCACCCCGAAGCCCTCAAGGCCCTCCTCCGGACAGGCGGCACCACAACGACCCCCACCGCCCAAACCACCCCGGCCCTCATCGACCGAGCCGACCTCATCCTCGACGGCATCGTCGGCATCGGCGGCAAGGGCGGCCTCCGCCCCGAAGCCGCCCCCCTGGCCGAACTCGCAGCCGCCTCCCCCGCCACCGTCGTATCCGTCGACCTCCCCAGCGGCATCGAACCCGACACGGGCGAGGTGAACGGCCCGGCCATCCACGCCGACCTCACCGTCACCTTCGGCACCCACAAACCGGGCCTGCTCATCGACCCGGCCCGCGAGCACGCCGGCTCCGTACGCCTGATCGACATCGGCCTCGCCAGCGCCCTCCCCACCACCGCCGACCTGGAGTCCCTCCAGCACGCCGACGTGGCCGCCCTGCTCCCCCACCCGTCTCAGGAGAGCGACAAGTACCGCCGGGGAGTGGTCGGCATCGCGGCAGGCTCGGCCCACTACCCGGGCGCGGCGGTCCTCGCGGTCGCGGGTGCCCTACGCGGCGGCGCGGGTGCCGTCCGCTACGTGGGCCCGGCCGCGGACGCCGTACTGGCCCGCTTCCCGGAAACCCTGGTGTCGGACAGGGGCCCGAGAAGGGCCGGCCGTGTCCAGGCGTGGGTGACCGGCCCCGGCGCCGGCGACGACGCGGCCCCGGTCGCCGAGGCCCTCTCCACCGACGTCCCCGTCCTCCTCGACGCGGACGGCCTCCGCCTGGCGGACCGCGACACCGTACGAGCCCGCACGGCGCCCACGCTCATGACGCCGCACGCCGGCGAGGCCGCGGCCCTCCTGGGCGTCTCCCGCGAGGAGGTGGAGTCGGCCCGCCTCACCGCCGTACGCGACCTGGCCCGCGACTACCACGCCACGGTCCTCCTCAAGGGCTCCACGACCCTGATCGCCACCCCCGACGACGACACCCCGGTCCGCGTCAACCCCACCGGCACCCCCTGGCTCGCCACGGCCGGCAGCGGCGACGTCCTCTCCGGCCTCGCGGGCTCCCTCCTCGCCGCCGGCCTCGCCCCCCTGGACGCGGCAAGCGCGGCCGCCTACCTGCACGGCCTGGCGGGCCGCTACGCCGCGAACGGCGCGCCCACAAGCGCCCAGGACGTAGCGGAAGCCATCCCGGCGGCCTGGCGCGACATCACGAAGGCCTGACGGCCCTCTACTCCCCGTCCTCTATCCGCTCGATGGCCTCCCGCACCATCCCCAGATACTCGACCTCCTCGCACCGCGGCTTGCTTCCCATCCGGTACATGTCGAGGCAGTCGTAGAGGTACTCCCCGAGATCCTCGTCCGGCAGATCGACCGCCAGTTCGCTGCACACGCGCCCGGTGAGATCCGGTTGATCAACGCGCGTGGATTTCCGACGCAGGACATTCTGAATACGCATGGCGGCAGTCCCCCAAAGCCCATGACCATGACCCGCATGGTCGGTCGAAAGGCGGCTCCCTCCCGACTGGCCCGGACGCTAGACCCCTTCACCACCTCAGGTCCATACTTTGACCACAGTTCACACACAGTAATGACACAGCCGTACAGCGGCGTGACGGACCCCACCCACCACCCCGCCCGCCACCCCGTTCGAACTCCGTTAACAATGGACTGTGATCTCTCCGGTCTCCTCGATGCCCCGGAGCGCCCACCGGCAGCGGCCGGAGGCGACTCCCTACGTCGACCTCACCCGTTCCGAGTGGAGCGCGCTGCGCGACAAGACGCCGCTGCCGCTGACCGCCGAGGAGGTCGAGAAGCTGCGCGGCCTGGGCGATGTCATCGACCTCGACGAGGTACGGGACATCTACCTGCCGCTGTCCCGCCTCCTCAACCTCTACGTGGGCGCCACGGACGGCCTGCGCGGCGCCCTGAACACCTTCCTGGGCGAACAGGGCTCCCAGTCCGGCACCCCGTTCGTCATAGGCGTCGCCGGCTCCGTGGCGGTCGGCAAGTCGACCGTCGCCCGCCTCCTCCAGGCCCTCCTCGCCCGCTGGCCCGAGCACCCGCGCGTGGAGCTGGTCACCACGGACGGCTTCCTGCTCCCGATGAAGGACCTCCAGGAGCGCGGCCTGGTCTCGCGGAAGGGTTTCCCCGAGTCGTACGACCGCCGGGCGCTCACCCGTTTCGTCGCCGACATCAAGGCCGGCAAGGACGAGGTGACGGCCCCCGTCTACTCCCACCTCATCTACGACATCGTCCCGGACCGACGGCTCACGGTCCGCCGCCCCGACATCCTCATCGTCGAAGGCCTGAACGTCCTTCAGCCCGCCCTCCCCGGCAAGGACGGCCGCACCCGCGTCGGTCTCGCCGACTACTTCGACTTCAGCGTGTACGTCGACGCGAGCCCCGACGACATCGAACGCTGGTACCTCAACCGCTTCAAGAAGCTCCGCCAGACCGCCTTCCAGAACCGGGACTCGTACTTCCGCAAGTACACCCAGGTCTCCGAGGAAGACGCCCTCGACTACGCCCGCGGCCTCTGGCGCACCATCAACAAGCCCAACCTGGTCGAGAACATCGCCCCCACCCGGGGCCGTGCCGCGCTCATCATCCGCAAGGGCACCGATCACAAGGTCCAACGGCTCAGCCTGCGCAAGCTGTGAGACGGCGCCCCATGGACGTAACGCCGAGCTGTTAGACAGAGGCCATGCTGCATCTGCGCCTGATCACGCCGCCGGACAAGACCGACGAGGTGGTGCGCCTGATCGAGAAGAGAGTCGGGACGACTCACCTCGTCGTCATGGCGGGCGCCGCCCGCAACCCCGCCGGCGACGTCGTGATGTGCGACGTCGCACGCGAGGCGGGCGACGAACTGATCGGCGCGCTCAGGGCGTCGGGCCTCGACGAGACCGGCTCCATCGCGGTGGAGAACATCGACCTGTCGCTCTCCAAGCGCGCCGACAAGGCCGAGGCGGAGGCACCCGGCGAGGGCGCGGACGCGGTCCTGTGGGAGCACCTGGCAGACGCGACACACGAGGAGTCGACGCTCTCCATCACCTACGTCGCCTTCATCACCCTCGCCACGATGATCGCGGCCTGCGGCGTCGTCCTCGACAACGCCATCCTGATCGTGGGCGCGATGGCGGTCGGCCCCGAGTTCGGCCCCCTGGCCGGCTTCAGCACGGCCATCGTCCAACGCCATCCGCGCCTCGCCCTGCGCTCCCTGATCGCCCTCCTCGTGGGCTTCGCGGTGGCGATGGCCGTGACGGTCGCCTTCAGCCTCTTCATGGACTCGCTCGGCTACTTCACCGAGGCCGAACTGGAGGCCACCCGCCCCAACACCGCCTTCGTCTACGCCCCCGACGCCTTCTCCTTCGTCGTGGCCGTCCTGGCCGGCATCGCGGGCACCCTCTCCCTGACCTCGGCCAAGTCGGGCGCCCTGGTAGGCGTGGCCATCTCGGTCACCACGGTCCCGGCGGCCGCCAACGCCGCGGTGGCCCTGAGCTACGGCGACATGAAGCAGACGGTCGGCTCCACGGAGCAACTGCTCCTGAACCTCCTGGGCATCATCCTGGCCGGCACCCTGACCCTGCTCTTCCAGAAGTGGCTCTGGTCCAAGCCGCGCAAGGGAAACAGCGCCTCGTAACCGGGGGTCACAGGGGCGCGGGGCTGTGCTTATGTGCGGCTCCGCCGCGTGGGCGCGACAAGCCACAACGATCCCGCAGCCCGCCAACAACCGCAGCCCCCACCCCCTACCCGGAACCGCCCAACTACCCGAGCGCAGACTTCACCGCATCAGCCAACCGCCCAGCCACAGACCGAGCCTGCTCAATATCCGCAGCCTCGACCATCACCCGAACCAACGGCTCGGTCCCGGACGGCCGCAACAACACCCGCCCGGTATACCCCAGTTCCCGCTCGGCCTCAGCAACGGCCGCAGTCAGCTCGGCAGACGTCCCCACCCGCGACCGATCCACATCAGGCACATTGATGAGCACCTGAGGCAGCCGCTCCATCACACCGGCCAGCTCCTTGAGCGTACGACCGGTCCGCGCAACCCGAGCCGCCAGCAGCAACCCGGTCAACGTCCCGTCACCCGTGGTCGCATGATCCAACACGATCACATGCCCGGACTGCTCGCCGCCGAGCGCGTACCCGTGCTCCTTCATCTCCTCCAGCACATACCGGTCCCCGACCGCGGTCTGCACCAGCCGCAGCCCCTCCCGCTCAAGCGCCAGCTTGAAGCCGAGGTTGGACATGACCGTGGCGACGACGGTGTCCGACCGCAGCACACCCCGCTCACGCATGTCGAGCGCGAGCACCGCGAGGATCTGGTCCCCGTCGACCTCGTTGCCCTCGTGGTCGACGGCGAGGCACCGGTCGGCGTCCCCGTCGTGCGCGATACCGAGGTGCGCCCCGTGCTCGACAACGGCAGCCCGCACCTTCGCGAGGTGCGTGGACCCGCACCCGTCATTGATGTTGAGCCCGTCCGGCTCGGCCCCGATGGTGACGATCTCGGCCCCGGCGCGCTTGAACGCCTCCGGCGAGACCCCGGCGGCGGCACCGTGCGCCTCGTCGAGGACGATCTTGAGCCCGTCGAGCCGGTTGGGGAGGACGGAGAGCAGATGCTCGACGTACCGCCCGAAGCCGTCGTCGTACGACCGGACCCGCCCGACGCCCGCGCCCGTGGGCCGGTCCCAGGGAGCGCCCGTCCGGTGCTCCTCGTACACGCCCTCGATCCTGTCCTCCAGCTCGTCGGCGAGCTTGTGGCCGCCGCGGGCGAAGAACTTGATCCCGTTGTCGGGCATGGCGTTGTGGCTGGCGGAGAGCATCACACCGAGGTCGGCGCCCAGCTCGCCGGTGAGGAACGCCACCGCGGGGGTGGGCAGCACACCGACGAGCAGCACGTCGACGCCCGCGCTGGCGAGGCCGGCGACGACAGCCGCCTCCAGGAACTCCCCGGACGCTCGCGGATCCCGCCCGACCACCGCCACCGGCTTGTGACCCTCGAACGTACCCGCCTCGGCGAGTACGTGCGCCGCCGCGACGGAGAGTCCGAGCGCGAGCTCGGCCGTCAGATCCGCGTTGGCGACACCGCGCACGCCGTCCGTGCCGAAGAGTCGTCCCACTGTGGTGTCCTCCGAATTGCTGAGAATGTGCGGCTCGTACCAGGTGGAGTGGTACCAGGTGGACTCGTACCCGGTAGTCCCGTACCGGAGTACATCCCCTGAGACTGTCCTCGCCCTGCCGGGGTTGCACCGACAGCCGATGGACAATCCTGCGATGAACAATCAATCCTGCTAAGCAAAACCGCCCCGGCGGCACAGGTACGTGCCACCGGGGCGATGCGCGCGGCGTGGCGCAGCAGCGTGATTAGCGCTTGCTGTACTGCGGAGCCTTGCGGGCCTTCTTCAGACCGGCCTTCTTGCGCTCGACCGCACGGTCGTCGCGCTTGAGGAAGCCGGCCTTCTTGAGCGGGCCGCGGTTGTTGTCGACGTCGGCCTCGTTCAGGGCGCGGGCGACACCGAGACGGAGCGCACCGGCCTGGCCGGAGACGCCGCCACCCGAGATGCGGGCGATGACGTCGTAGCGGCCCTCGAGCTCAAGAACCTTGAACGGCTCGTTGACCTCCTGCTGGTGCACCTTGTTCGGGAAGTAGTCCTCGAGCGTACGCCCGTTGATCTTCCACTTGCCGGAGCCCGGGACGATCCGGACGCGGGCGATGGCGTTCTTGCGACGGCCCAGGCCGGCGGCCGGCTGGGGCTCACCGAAGCGGGACGCGAGGGACTCGGAGGTGTACTCGCCCTCGACGGGGACGTCCGTCTCCGTGGTGTAGCTGTCGATGTCAAGCTCTTCGAGCGGCTGCTCGGCAGTGGTCTCGGCCACGATTCTCCTCAGATTCTCTTCAGGCTTAGGGGGTGGCCGGACTTACTGCGCGACCTGGGTGATCTCGAACGGCACCGGCTGCTGGGCAGCGTGCGGGTGCTGGTCGCCCGAGTAGACCTTCAGCTTGGAGAGCATCTGACGGCCGAGGGTGTTCTTGGGGAGCATGCCCTTGACGGCCTTCTCGACGGCCTTCTCCGGGTTCTTCTCCAGCAGCTCGTCGTAACGGACGGAGCGCAGACCACCCGGGTAGCCCGAGTGGCGGTAGGCCATCTTCTGGGTCCGCTTGTTGCCGGACAGGTGCACCTTGTCCGCGTTGATGATGATGACGAAGTCACCAGTGTCGACGTGGGGGGCGTAGATCGGCTTGTGCTTGCCGCGCAGCAGGGTGGCGGCAGTGGTGGCGAGACGACCCAGGACAACGTCCTGGGCGTCGATGACGTGCCACTGGCGCGTCACATCGCCGGGCTTGGGGCTGTACGTACGCACGGTTCGTAGCCTTCGCTTCTTCAGTGAGGTTCCTGACAGGTCACCGAAGACGATCACGACAGCCCTTGCCGCACAGCGGTGACGCAACCGCGTGCTGGCTCGCTGGTCATCGGCCCGGTGGACCGGTGTAAGGGCCCCTCACGTGAGAATGAGCAAGCCAATACACATAACGAAAACGCAGCTTAGCCGGGCGCCCCCGGACGGGTCAAAACGACCCCGCTCCGCCAGGGCCGAGCCGTGCGCGGGAGAGCTCGGGGGTTGAGGATTGTTCGGCGGGTGCGGGCGGCGTGTGGTCGCTCGCGCAGTTCCCGCTCACCCGCACCCGCCAACGCACCGTCCCGACCGAGCTCGAAGGCGTGGCGGGGTCGAAGGGCGGCAGCCCCTGGATGGGGGTCCCCCCGCTCGAGCGAAGCCGAGAGTGGGGGAGGGACGGGTAGAGGCGGCGAGGGGCGAGGCAATGCCCCGACCACCCACAGTTGTCACTTTTGCCCAGCCGCCCCAGATCACGCTAGAGGCTCAGTACCTCCAGACACCGACCACCACCCCCCTCTCCCCGTCTAAAATACGGCCCATGAGCTTTGGGCAGGGGGGGTCCCAGTGGAGCCCCGGGGGTTCCCACAATCCGTGGGGCGACCAACAACAGTGGGGTTCCACCAACCAGACCCCGGACTGGGCGGCACTCGCCGAACAGTCCGAATCACGCAACAGACGCCGCAGACTCCTGATGATCATCGGCGGCGCCCTCGCCACGGTCGGCATAGGCGCCGCCGTGGCCGTCGCGGTGGTCAACGCGGACGGCGGCTCCACCACGGCGAGCGGCCCGAACAGCGACCTGCCCGCCGCCTCGGACATCCCGAGCGCCAGCGCCAAGACGGACCCGTCGTTCGCACCGACCTCGGCCCCGCCCCCGCTGAACCCGAAGGACTTCATCTCCAGCTCGGGCAAGGACAAGACGCCGATCAGCCCGGACATCCTCTTCCCCGGCTCCCAGCTGACGGACGGCAACAACGTCGTCTACCGCAAGGGCCCCACGGCCTCGACGACAGACTGCGCCTCGGTCGTCCAGGGCACCCTCGACAAGCTCCTGACCAGCAACGACTGCACCCGCTTCATGCGCGTGACGTACTACCGCGACAAGATCGCGGTCACGGTCGGCGTCGCCCTGTTCGACACCGAGGCCAAGGCGACCAAGGTCAAGGCGGACTGGGACAAGAAGAGCACCATCGTCTCCCTCTCCGGCGACGGCGTCCCCGCCTTCTGCCGTACGACGTTCTGCCGTACGACGGCCAACTCCTACGGCCGCTACGCCTACTTCACCCTTTCCGGCTTCACCAACGGCAAGGACGTCACGGAGAAGGACAGCTCCGTCTTCGCCGCCGGCGACGACCTCAGCGATTCCACCTTCAAACAGATCCGCCGCCGGGGCGAGGCACAGGCGGCCGCCGCGGCCAACGAGCAGTAACCCGCATCCGGCCCGCCCGGGGTCAGCAGCAGCCGCCCCCGGGCACCACCGGCAGGCTCCGCCGGTTCCGCGCCTCCTTGTTCCGCGCGGCCAGCAGCTCGTCCGCCGGGTATCCGACCTCCTCCAGGGTCAGCCCGTGCGGCCGTACGACATGCACAGCGGAGTCCCGTACGCCGGCGGCCAGCACCTTCCCGGGCCAGTCGGCCCCCCGGTGCCCGTCCCCCACGAACAGCAGCGCGCCGATCAACGACCGCACCATGTTGTGGCAGAACGCGTCGGCCCGCACGGTCGCCGTGATGATCCCGTCCTCCCCCCGCACCAGGCTCAGCTCCTGCAGCGTACGAATGGTGGTCGCCCCCTCACGCCGCTTGCAGTAGGCAGCGAAGTCATGCTCGCCCAGCAGCCTCCGCGCGGCCTTGTTCATCGCGTCCACGTCCAGCGGCCAGTCATGCCACAGCACGTGATTGCGGAGCAGCGGATCGACCCCACCGGGGTTGTCCGTGACCCGGTACGCGTAACGCCGCCAGACGGCCGAGAACCGCGCGTTGAAGCCGCTGGGCGCCTCCCTGAGCGCCCACACCCGTACATCCCTCGACAATCGCCCGGCGAGCCGCTTGAGCAGCTTTCCGTGGTGCTCGTCCCACACCTCCCGCGGCAGATCGACATGAGCCACCTGCCCCCGGGCGTGCACCCCGGCATCCGTCCGCCCGGCCACGGTCAGCTCATACGTCTCCTTGGACCGCGTGACCGTCCGCAGGGCGTCCTCGATCTCCCCCTGCACGGTCCGCCGCCCACCGGCCTGCTTGGCCCACCCGGAGAACTCGGTCCCGTCGTACGAAAGATCCAACCGCACCCGTACGAACCCGGGCTGTACTTCGTCACTCACCCCTAGATCCTCTCAGCAACGCAAGAGCGGGCCCGCCCCGCAGGGGGCGGACCCGCTCAACGCAAGGCGTAGCCTCAGGCGTCCTTGGACTCCTCGGCCGGAGCCTCAGCGGCGTCCTCGGCCTTGGTGGTGTCCACCTTGGTCTCGGCAACCTCGGCGTCCTGGGCGGCACGCTTCGTCGCGGCCTCGGCCTCGCCCGTCGCCTGCTGCGCGACCGTCAGCGCCTCGACCAGCTCGATGACAGCCATGGGCGCGTTGTCGCCACGGCGGTTACCGACCTTGGTGATACGGGTGTAGCCACCCGGACGGTTCTCGTACCGCGGGCCGATCTCGGTGAAGAGCGTGTGCACGACGCTCTTGTCCGTGATGACCGAGAGCACCTGACGGCGGTTGTGAAGGTCACCCTTCTTCGCCTTGGTGATCAGACGCTCGGCGTACGGCCGCAGACGGCGGGCCTTCGCCTCGGTGGTGGTGATACGGCCGTGCTCGAAGAGGCTCTTCGCGAGGTTCGCGAGCAGCAGCTTCTCGTGCGCGGCACTGCCGCCCAGACGGGCACCCTTGGTGGGCTTCGGCATGGTGTTTCTCCTAGGTGTCTGCCCCGGCCGTATCAGGTACCGAGGTCAGTATCCGAGCAGGCGGTCGCCTGTCGGAGATCCGGGGCGTCCCCGAAGGGGCGCCCCGGAAGGGGTGCGGGGAACTGCGCGATCAAGCACAGCGCACCCGCACCCGAAAACGGACCGTCTGGCCCGAGCTCTCAGTACTGCTCGGTCTCGACGAACCCGGCGTCCGCGTCGTCGTCCGCGCCAAAGGCGTCAGCGGCGGCGGTCGGGTCGAATCCAGGCGGGCTGTCCTTCAGGGCGAGACCCATCCCGGCCAGCTTCGCCTTGACCTCGTCAATGGACTTCGCACCGAAGTTACGAATGTCCAGGAGGTCGGCCTCGGAGCGCGCGACCAGCTCACCCACGGAGTGGATGCCCTCACGCTTGAGGCAGTTGTACGACCGAACGGTGAGCTCCAGCTCCTCGATCGGCAGCGCCAGATCGGCAGCGAGCGCGGCGTCCGTCGGGGACGGACCCATGTCGATGCCCTCGGCGTCGATGTTGAGCTCACGGGCGAGACCGAACAGCTCGACCAGCGTCTTACCGGCGGAGGCCATGGCGTCACGCGGACGCATCGCCTGCTTGGTCTCGACGTCGACGATCAGCTTGTCGAAGTCGGTGCGCTGCTCGACACGCGTGGCCTCGACCTTGTACGTGACCTTCAGAACCGGCGAGTAGATCGAGTCGACCGGGATACGACCGATCTCCTGGCCCACCTGCTTGTTCTGCACGGCGGAGACGTAACCACGGCCACGCTCGACCGTGAGCTCCATCTCCAGCTTGCCCTTGCCGTTGAGCGTGGCGAGGACGAGGTCGGGGTTGTGCACCTCGACACCGGCCGGGGGCGCGATGTCGGCGGCGGTGACCAGACCCGGGCCCTGCTTGCGCAGGTACATCACCACAGGCTCGTCGTGCTCGGACGACACGACCAGCTGCTTGATGTTGAGGATCAGGTCGGTGACGTCCTCCTTGACGCCCGGCACGGTGGTGAACTCGTGCAGGACACCGTCGATCCGGATGCTGGTGACAGCCGCACCGGGGATCGACGACAGGAGCGTACGGCGGAGGGAGTTGCCGAGGGTGTAGCCGAAGCCCGGCTCCAGCGGCTCGATCACGAACCGGGAGCGGAACTCGTCGACGACCTCTTCGGTCAACGAGGGACGCTGAGCGATCAGCATGTTGCGATCCTTCTGTCAGGGGCGCCCGCTATTTGACGCCCTGAGTTGTTACAAGGGTACGGGCGATACGACCCGAAGGAGTCGTACCGCCCGAAAACCTCAGACCAAGCAGCCTGCGTCGAAGATCAGACGCGGCGGCGCTTGGGCGGACGGCACCCGTTGTGCGGGGTCGGGGTCACGTCCTGGATGGAGCCGACCTCGAGACCGGTCGCCTGGAGCGAACGGATGGCGGTCTCGCGACCGGAACCCGGGCCCTTGACGAACACGTCGACCTTGCGCATGCCGTGCTCCTGGGCGCGACGGGCAGCCGACTCGGCGGCCATCTGCGCGGCGAACGGCGTGGACTTCCGGGAGCCCTTGAAGCCGACGTGGCCGGCGGAGGCCCAGGAGATCACGTTGCCGGACGGGTCCGTGATCGAGACGATCGTGTTGTTGAACGTGCTCTTGATGTGCGCGTGGCCGTGAGCGACGTTCTTCTTTTCCTTGCGGCGCACCTTCTTGGCAGCGCCCTGACGACCCTTGGGGGGCATCTACTAACTCCTACGGGGAGGTGGTCGGTCCTACAGCGAAGACCGCTGATGAAGCGTTGTCCGCTGAGGACTACTTCTTGCCCGGCTTCTTCTTACCGGCGATGGCGCGACGCGGGCCCTTGCGGGTGCGGGCGTTGGTGCTGGTGCGCTGACCGCGGACGGGCAGACCACGACGGTGACGGAGACCCTGGTAGCAGCCGATCTCCACCTTGCGGCGGATGTCGGCCTGGATCTCGCGACGGAGGTCACCCTCAGTCTTGATGTTGTTGTCCACGTACTCGCGGATCGCGACGAGCTGCTCCTCGGAGAGGTCGCGAACGCGGGTGTTCGGGTTGACGCCGGTCGCTGCCAGCGTCTCCTGGGAGAGGGTCCGGCCGATGCCGAACACGTAGGTGAGGGCGACCTCCACGCGCTTGTCGCGCGGGATGTCAACACCGGAAACGCGTGCCATTCAATGGCTCCTGGTGATTGTCGGAGGTCTTCCACAGAACCGGTTCCCGACCGCCGTACGAGGTACGAACCGGGTCCCCGGCCTCCGAGCCGGGGGTATCAGACACCGAAGCGCCTGGGCCCTGCGTATGAACATATTCAGCTTGCGTCGCGCGAATCTCTGCGAATCGAGCAGAGGGATCGGTCGTGCGTCAGCCCTGGCGCTGCTTGTGGCGCGGGTTCTCGCAGATGACCATGACCCGACCGTGACGGCGGATCACCCTGCACTTGTCGCAGATCTTCTTGACGCTCGGCTTGACCTTCATGGGGTGAGGTTCTCCGGGTCAGTGCCACCACCCGCGTCCCGGAAACCGGGGCCACGGAGAGCGGGGGCAAGATCTACTTGTAGCGGTAGACGATCCGGCCACGCGTCAGGTCGTACGGAGACAGCTCCACCACGACCCGGTCGTCAGGGAGGATGCGGATGTAGTGCATACGCATCTTGCCGCTGATGTGTGCCAGGACCTGGTGGCCGTTCTGGAGCTCGACCTTGAACATGGCGTTCGGCAGAGACTCGACGACAGTGCCCTCGATCTCGATGGCACCTTGCTTCTTGGCCACGCTTCGCCCTTCGAATCGACTACCTTGATCGACTCCGCGTGACCGGATGAAGACATACGGAAACACGAGAGCCGACGAGTCAGTCTACGTCAGGGCCCTCAGAAACACGAATCCGGGTAAGGATGCCCAACGAGGGAGATCATTACGCGCCCAACGGATCCGGCGCCGCCGCTATCCCGTGCTCCGCCAGCTTCGCCTTACCGCCATCGGGTGCCGTCAGCACGAGAGGCCCCTGCTCGGTCAGGGCGACGGAGTGCTCCCAGTGGGACGACCACGTGCCGTCCGTGGTCACCACGGTCCAGTCATCCGCCAGGACCTGGGTCTTCGGCGTCCCCAGGGACACCATCGGCTCGATGGCCAGGCAGAACCCGGGCACCAGCTTCGGCCCCTTGCCCCGCCGCCGCTCGACGTAGTTCAGCAGGTGCGGGTCCATGTGCATCTCGGTGCCGATCCCGTGCCCGCCGTAGTCCTCGACGATCCCGTACTTCCCGCCGCCCGGCTTCGGCTGCCGGCGGATGTACGTCTCGATCGCCCGCGACACGTCGACCAGCCGGTTCCCCTGCTTCATGGCGGCGATCCCGGCCCACATGGACTCCTCGGTCACCCGCGACAGTTCAAGGAGCTCAGGGGCGTGCCCGGACCCCACGAACGCCGTGTACGCCGCGTCCCCGTGCCAGCCGTCGACGATGGCGCCGCAGTCGATGGAGATGATGTCCCCGTCCTTGAGGACGACCTCGTCGCTCGGGATGCCGTGCACCACGACTTCGTTGACCGATGTGCAGATGGTCGCCGGGAAGCCGCCGTAGCCGAGGAAGTTCGACTTGGCGCCGTGCTCCGCGAGTACCTTGCGGGCCACGTCGTCGAGATCCTTCGTGGAGGCGCCCGGCACAGCGGCCTCCCGGGTGGCCGCGTGAATGGCGGCGACGACCAGCCCCGCCTCGCGCATCTTGGCGATCTGCTCGGGGCTCTTGATCTGCACCATGGGGGCCTGCGCTCTCCGTCTTCTCTGCCTACGAACCCACGAACTCATCGGGCTCGGGGTTTACCTACACAACAGTACGGCCGCGGCGCCCATCCAGGGCACCGCGGCCGACGTACCACAGACAACTACTTGTCGTCGCGCTTGAGGGCCTCCATCGCGCGCGCGGTGACCTCCTCCACCTTGCCGAGGGCCGAGATCGTCACCACGAGGCCCTGGGCCTTGTAGTAGTCGATGATCGGCTCGGTCTGGGTGTGGTAGACCTCCAGGCGCTTGCGGACGGTCTCCTCGGAGTCGTCGTCGCGCTGGTACAGCTCACCGCCGCAGACGTCGCAGACGCCCTCCGCCTTCGGCTGCTTGTACGTGACGTGGAAGACGTGCGCCGAGTCGTTCCGGCAGATGCGCCGGCCGGCGATCCGCTTGACGACCTCTTCCTCGGGGACCTCCAGGTCCAGCACCGCGTCCAGCTTCATGTCCGCGTCCTGGAGCGTCACGTCCAGCGCCTCGGCCTGCGAGACGTTGCGCGGGAAACCGTCCAGCAGGAAGCCGTCCACGGCGTCCGGCTGATCCATGCGGTCCTTCGCCATCGCGATGGTGACCTCGTCCGGCACCAGTTCGCCCTTGTCCATGTAGGACTTCGCGAGTTTGCCGAGTTCCGTCTTCTTGCTGATGTTGGCCCGGAACAGGTCGCCCGTGGAGATGTGCGGGATCGACAGGTTGTTGGCGAGGAACGCCGCCTGCGTTCCCTTACCCGCACCCGGCGGCCCGACGAGGACGATTCGCATCAGCGGAGGAACCCTTCGTAATTGCGCTGCTGGAGCTGGCTCTCGATCTGCTTCACCGTCTCCAGACCCACACCCACGATGATCAGGATGCTGGTACCACCGAACGGGAAGTTCTGGTTTGCCCCGAAACCAGCCAACGCCATTGTCGGCACGAGAGCGATCAGGGCCAGATACAGCGAACCCGGCCAGGTGATCCGGTTGAGCACGTAGCTGAGGTACTCAGCGGTCGGTCGGCCAGCCCGGATGCCCGGGATGAAGCCACCATACTTCTTCATGTTGTCCGCGACTTCCTCGGGGTTGAACGAGATGGCCACGTAGAAGAAGGCGAAGAAAATGATCAAGAAGAAGTAGAGGGTGATGTGTGCGGGAGCGTCCGTCTGCGCCAGGTTCTTTTCGATCCAGGTCTTCCAGCCGGAGGTCCCACCGGCGAACTGCGCGATCAGTGCCGGGATGTAGAGCAGCGACGAGGCAAAGATCACAGGGATGATGCCGGCCTGGTTGACCTTCAGCGGAATGTACGTCGACGTACCGCCGTAGGACCGGCGGCCGATCATGCGCTTCGCGTACTGGACCGGGATACGGCGCTGGGCCTGCTCGACGAAGACCACGAGCCCGACCATGACCAGGCCGACGGCGATGACGATGCCGAACTCGATCCAGCCGCCCGCCAGGTCGCCCTGCTCCTTGATGGCCCACAGGGCGGACGGGAAGGTGGCGGCGATCGAGATGAACATGAGGATCGACATGCCATTGCCGATGCCGCGGTCGGTGATGAGCTCACCGAGCCACATGACGAGCGCCGTACCGGCGGTCATCGTGATCACCATGACGACGGTGGTGTAGATCGAGCGGTCCGGCACGATCGAGCCGGCCATCGCGCAGTTCGGGAACAGCGAGCCGCTGCGGGCGGTGGCGACCAGGCCGGTGCCCTGGAGGACCGCCAGCGCCACGGTCAGATAGCGGGTGTACTGCGTGATCTTCGCCGTGCCGGCCTGTCCCTCCTTCTTGAGGGCTTCCAGGCGCGGGATCACCACGGTCAGCAACTGCAGAATGATGCTCGCCGTGATGTACGGCATGATGCCGAGGGCGAAGATCGTGATCTGAAGGAGCGCACCACCGCTGAACATGTTGACCAGACCGAAGATGCCCTGATTGGTCTGAGCCGCGTTAACGCAGAACTGGACGGCGCTGTAGTCGACGCCGGGGATCGGGATGTGTGTACCGATCCGGTAGATCACGATGATGCCGAGCGTGAAGAACAGCTTCTTGCGCAGGTCGGGCGTCTTGAACGCCCGGGCGAACGCGGTGAGCACGGTGCCTCCTGCGACCCCCGCGTGTGCGCGCGTGAGGTGACGACTAATTGGGTTGATGGCCTGAGGAACGAGATTACGGCATGCCAGGACGGCACTGGGCGCCAGCGGCACAGCCTACCTATATCCGGGGTCGCCCGGGATAGCGATCCACGGCCTCTTCCGATCCCTTCACGCCACGGCAGCAGCCAAATGGGAATGAACGGGAATGAAAAAGCAGCCGGGCATGGCCCTCCTCACGAGGGCCACACCCGGCCGGTACTGCTGATGTCGGCCGACGCCGTCCGATCTCAGATGAGTTCGGTGACGGTGCCGCCGGCGGCGGTGATCTTCTCCTTGGCGGAGCCGGAGACGGCGTCGACCGTCACCTGCAGCGCCACGGAGACCTCGCCCTGGCCAAGGACCTTGACGAGGCTGTTCTTGCGGACGGCACCCTTGACGACCAGGTCGGCAACGGTGACCTCCCCACCCTCGGGGTAGAGGGCGGCGAGCTTGTCCAGGTTCACGACCTGGTACTCCGTCTTGAAGGGGTTCTTGAAGCCCTTCAGCTTCGGGAGACGCATGTGGAGGGGCATCTGGCCACCCTCGAAGCGCTCCGGAACCTGGTAGCGGGCCTTCGTACCCTTGGTACCACGACCGGCCGTCTTACCCTTCGAGGCCTCACCACGACCGACACGGGTCTTGGCGGTCTTGGCACCCGGGGCGGGACGGAGGTTGTGGATCTTGAGCGGGTTGTTCTCCGCCATGATCAGTCGACCTCCTCGACCGTCACGAGGTGGCGGACGGTGTGCACCATGCCGCGGAACTCGGGGCGGTCCTCCTTGACGACCTGCGTGTTGATGCCCTTGAGGCCAAGGGAGCGCAGGGTGTCACGGTGGTTCTGCTTGCTGCCGATGTAGGACTTGACCTGCGTGATCTTGAGCTGCGCCATGACCTACGCACCCGCCCCGGCACGCGCACGGAGCAGAGCCGCGGGGGCGACGTCCTCGAGGGGCAGACCACGGCGAGCCGCGATCTCCTCGGGACGCTGCAGGCCCTTCAGGGCCTCCACGGTCGCGTGCACGATGTTGATGGCGTTGTCGGAGCCGAGCGACTTCGACAGCACGTCGTGGATACCGGCGCACTCGAGCACGGCGCGCACCGGACCACCGGCGATAACACCGGTACCGGGGGACGCGGGCTTGAGCAGGACGACGCCGGCAGCCTTCTCACCCTGGATGGGGTGCGGGATGGTGCCCTGGATACGGGGGACCTTGAAGAAGTGCTTCTTGGCCTCCTCAACGCCCTTGGCGATGGCGGCCGGCACCTCCTTGGCCTTGCCGTAACCGACACCCACGGTGCCGTCACCGTCGCCCACCACGACCAGCGCGGTGAAGCTGAAGCGACGACCACCCTTCACAACCTTGGCGACGCGGTTGATCGCGACTACGCGCTCAACGTACGCGGTCTTCTCGGCGGCAGCTGCGCCGCCGTCACGGCCCTTCCGGTCCCGCCGCTCGCCGCCACCGGCACCGCCACCGCGGCGCTGGGGTCCAGCCATTGGATTTACCTCTCTCTTTCCGCTAGCTACGCAGCGAGCTCAGAACTTGAGCCCGGCCTCGCGGGCGGCGTCGGCCAGGGCCGCGATGCGACCCGCGTACCGGTTACCACCACGGTCGAACACGACGGTCTCGACACCGGCGGCCCTGGCACGCTCGGCGACCAGGGCGCCGACCTTGCCGGCCTGCGCCGACTTGTCTTCCGAGCCACCACGGATGGACGCGTCCAGAGTCGACGCCGACGCCAGGGTGTGCCCCTGGATGTCGTCGATGACCTGGGCCACGATGTGGCGGTTCGAGCGGGTCACGACCAGGCGGGGACGCTCAGCCGTACCGTTGACCTTCTTACGGATACGGATGTGGCGCCGCTTGATGGCAGCACGCTTGTAAGCGTCGCCCTTAGCGATCTTCGTGCCGTATGCCATGGCTTACTTACCCGCCTTTCCGACCTTGCGGCGGATGACTTCGCCCTCGTACTTGACGCCCTTGGCCTTGTACGGGTCGGGCTTGCGCAGCTTGCGGATGTTGGCCGCAACCTCGCCGACCTTCTGCTTGTCGATGCCCTCGACCTGGAAGCGGGTCGGGGTCTCCACCTTGAAGGTGATGCCCTCGGGCGCCTCGACGGTGATCGGGTGGCTGTAGCCGAGCGCGAACTCGAGGTTCGAACCCTTGGCCTGCACGCGGTAACCGACACCGCTGATCTCGAGCTTCTTCACGTAACCCTGGGTCACGCCGGTGATCATGTTCGCCACCAGCGTGCGGGACAGGCCGTGCAGGGCCTTGTTCTGACGCTCGTCGTTGGGGCGGGTGACGTTGAGAACGCCGTCCTCACCCTTGGCGATGTCGATCGGCGAAGCGACGGTGTGAGTCAGCGTGCCCTTGGGGCCCTTGACCGAGACCGTACGGCCGTCGATGGTGACGTCCACGCCGGCGGGAACCGTGATGGGGAGCTTGCCAATACGCGACATAGCTGTTTCCTCCGTTCCCTTCCGCTACCAGACGTAGGCGAGGACTTCCCCACCCACGCCCTTCTTGCCGGCCTGCTTGTCGGTGAGGAGCCCGTGCGACGTGGAGATGATCGCCACGCCGAGGCCGCCCAGCACCTTGGGCAGGGAGGTGGACTTCGCGTAAACCCGGAGACCGGGCTTGGAGATCCGCTTGATGCCCGCGATGGAGCGCTCACGGTTGGGGCCGAACTTCAGCTCCAGGACGAGGTTCTTGCCGACCTCGGCGTCCTCGACCTTCCAGCCCGTGATGAAGCCCTCCTGCTGGAGGATCTCCGCGATGTGCGACTTGATCTTCGATGCCGGCATCGTCACGGAGTCGTGGTATGCCGAGTTCGCGTTCCGCAGACGCGTAAGCATGTCTGCGATCGGATCAGTCATGGTCATGAATTGGCCTTCGGCCTCTCTCGCCGGGGTTTCCAGGTGCCCATCCCTCTCCTCGATCCGAGACGAGGCGGGTGCGGTGCGGTGGACCTACGGCGTAGTAAGTCGTACGGGCGACCGTCAGGCGCCCAACCCTCCAAGCCTAAGCCATGAAAGGGAGGGCGCCTGACACGCCCAGTGCTTACCGAGAGCTTCCGGAATCCCTAAATAACAGGGATTACCAGGAGCTCTTGGTCACGCCCGGCAGCTCGCCACGGTGAGCCATCTCACGGAGGCACACGCGGCACAGGCCGAACTTGCGGTACACGGAGTGCGGACGGCCACACCGCTGGCAGCGGGTGTACGCGCGCACGGCGAACTTGGGCTTACGAGCAGCCTTGGCAATCAGAGCCTTCTTCGCCATCTCGCTCACGCCTCCTTGAAGGGGAAGCCGAGGTGACGGAGGAGCGCACGGCCCTCAGCGTCGTTGGTCGCCGTGGTCACCACGGTGATGTCCATACCCCGGGTGCGGTCGATCTTGTCCTGGTCGATCTCGTGGAACATGACCTGCTCGGTGAGACCGAAGGTGTAGTTGCCACGGCCGTCGAACTGCTTGGGGGACAGACCACGGAAGTCGCGGATGCGCGGGAGCGCGAGCGACAGGGTGCGGTCCAGGAACTCCCACATGCGGTCGCCACGGAGCGTGACGTGGGCACCGATCGGCTGGCCCTCACGCAGCTTGAACTGCGCGATGGACTTGCGGGCCTTGGTGACGGCCGGCTTCTGACCGGTGATCGTGGTGAGGTCGCGGATGGCGCCCTCGATCAGCTTGGAGTCGCGGGCGGCGTCGCCCACACCCATGTTGACCACGATCTTGACGAGGCCGGGGATCTGCATGACGTTCTCGTACTTGAACTCGTCACGCAGCTTGCCCGCGATCTCCTCGCGGTACTTCGTCTTGAGACGCGGAGTGGTGGTGGTAGCCATCAGATGTCCTCACCCGTCCGCTTGGCAACGCGAACCTTGTTGCCCTCGTCGTCGAAGCGGTAACCGACGCGGGTCACGACCTTCTTGCCGTCCTTCTCCACGACCAGCTGGACGTTGGAGACGTGGATCGGCGCCTCGGTGGTGACGATGCCGCCGGCCTGCGAACCCTTGGCCGTGGGACCGGCCTTGGTGTGCTTCTTGACCCGGTTGACACCCTCGACCAGGACACGGTCCTCGCGGGGGAAGGCCGCGATGACCTTGCCCTGCTTGCCCTTGTCCTTACCGGTGATGACCTGGACCAGGTCGCCCTTCTTGATCTTCATGCTTACAGCACCTCCGGCGCGAGCGAGATGATCTTCATGAACTTCTTCTCGCGCAGCTCACGGCCGACGGGGCCGAAGATACGGGTGCCGCGAGGGTCGCCGTCGTTCTTCAGAATGACGGCGGCGTTCTCGTCGAAGCGGATGTACGAGCCGTCCGGACGGCGGCGCTCCTTGACGGTGCGAACGATGACCGCCTTGACGACGTCACCCTTCTTCACGTTGCCACCGGGGATCGCGTCCTTGACGGTGGCGACGATGACGTCACCGATGCCCGCGTAGCGGCGACCGGAGCCACCGAGCACACGGATGCAAAGGATTTCCTTCGCACCAGTGTTGTCGGCGACGCGCAGTCGCGACTCCTGCTGGATCACGTCTATCTCCTGATTGTCTGCCGGTTCCCGGCGAGCTCCGTAAGTGTTTTACGGAGCTCGCCGAGCCTGGCGGAACTGACCTGCGGGGTTGGCCGCAGGAATTACTTGGCCTTCTCGAGGATCTCGACGACTCGCCAGTGCTTCGTCGCGGACAGCGGCCGGGTCTCCATGAGGAGGACACGGTCGCCGACGCCGGCGGCGTTCTGCTCGTCGTGTGCCTTGAGCTTGCTCGTGCTGCGGATGACCTTGCCGTACAGGGCGTGCTTCTTGCGGTCCTCGACGGCGACGACGACGGTCTTGTCCATCTTGTCGCTGACGACGATGCCCTCACGGGTCTTGCGGAAGCCGCGCGCCTCGGTGTTCGTCTCAGTCACGTTGCTCTCACTCATCAGGCGCTCTCCACCGTCTCGATGCCCAGCTCGCGCTCACGCATCAGGGTGTAGATCCGCGCGATGTCCTTACGGACGGCCTTCAGCCGACCGTGGTTCTCGAGCTGACCGGTCGCCGCCTGGAAGCGGAGGTTGAACAGCTCTTCCTTGGCTTCGCGAAGCTTCGCCAGAAGCTCCTCGTCACCCAGTTCGCGCAGCTCGGACGCCTTGATACCGGCCGACATCACGCTTCACCTGCCTCGCGCTTGACGATCCGGCACTTCATCGGCAGCTTGTGGGCGGCGCGAGTCAGGGCCTCACGGGCGATCTTCTCGTTGGGGTAGGACAGCTCGAACATGACCCGGCCCGGGTGCACGTTCGCGATCCACCACTCCGGCGAACCCTTACCGGAACCCATGCGGGTCTCGGCGGGCTTCTTCGTGAGCGGGCGGTCCGGGTAGATGTTGATCCAGACCTTGCCGCCACGCTTGATGTGGCGGGTCATCGCGATACGGGCCGCCTCGATCTGGCGGTTGGTCACGTACGCCGGCGTGAGGGCCTGGATGCCGTACTCGCCGAACGCGACCGTCGTACCGCCCTTGGCCTGACCACGGCGCTTCGGGTGGTGCTGCTTGCGGTGCTTGACCCTACGGGGGATCAGCATGTCGGTCAGGCCTCCGTTCCGGTGCTCTCAGCCGGAGCGGACGCGGGAGCCTCGGCCTTGGGGGCCTCGGCGCCGGCAGCCTGCTGCGGCTTACGACCGCGCCGCTCGCCACCGCGGCCACCACGGGCCGGGCGGTCGGCGCCACCGCGGGCCGGGCGGTTACCCGCACGGGCGGCAGCGTTCTCGGCGCGGACCTCGGCGATGTTCTTGACGTCGCCCTTGTAGATCCAGACCTTCACACCGATGCGGCCGAAGGTCGTCTTGGCCTCGAAGAAGCCGTAGTCCACGTTCGCGCGGAGCGTGTGCAGGGGCACGCGGCCCTCGCGGTAGAACTCCGAGCGGGACATCTCGGCGCCGCCGAGGCGGCCACCGCACTGGATCTTGATGCCCTTGGCCCCGGCCTTCATCGCCGACTGCATGCTCTTACGCATGGCGCGGCGGAAGGAGACGCGGGAGGAGAGCTGCTCGGCGACGGCCTGGGCAACCAGCTGAGCGTCGGTCTCGGGGTTCTTGACCTCGAGGATGTTCAGCTGGACCTGCTTGCCCGTGAGCTTCTCGAGGTCACCGCGGATGCGGTCGGCCTCGGCGCCACGGCGGCCGATGACGATGCCCGGACGCGCGGTGTGGATGTCCACCCGCACACGGTCACGGGTGCGCTCGATCTCCACCTTCGAGATACCGGCGCGCTCCATGCCGGACGTCATCATCCGACGGATGGCGACGTCTTCCTTGACGTAGTCCTTGTACAGCTTGTCGGCGTACCAGCGGGACTTGAAGTCCGTGGTGACACCGAGCCGGAACCCATGCGGGTTAACCTTCTGGCCCATTACCGGGTTCCTTCCTTGCTGCTGACGACCACGGTGATGTGGCTGGTCCGCTTGCGGATCCGGTAGGCACGGCCCTGGGCACGCGGACGGAACCGCTTCAGGGTCGGGCCCTCGTCGACGTACGCCTCGCTGATGAACAGCGAGGAGGCGTCCGGGTGGTCGTAGTTGTGCGCGGCGTTGGCAATGGCGCTGTCGAGCACCTTGCCGACGGGCACGGAGGCGGCCTGCGGAGCGAATCGCAGGACGGCCTGGGCCTCCGTGGCGTCCATGCCACGGATGAGGTCCACCACGCGGCGGGCCTTCATGGGCGTGACGCGGATGTACCGCGCCTGGGCCCTGGCTTCCATGGTTGTCCTTCCAGTTACTTACGTGTCTGTTGCGATCCGCGCCTAGCGGCGCTTCGACTTCCGGTCTTCCTTGACGTGGCCCCGGAAGGTGCGCGTCGGCGAGAACTCGCCGAGCTTGTGGCCGACCATCGACTCGGTGACGAACACCGGGATGTGGGTCTTGCCGTTGTGCACCGCGAGCGTGTGGCCGAGCATGGCCGGCACGATCATGGAGCGACGGGACCAGGTCTTGATGACGTTCTTGGTGCCGGCTTCGTTCTGGGCGTCCACCTTCTTGATCAGGTGGTCGTCGACGAAGGGCCCCTTCTTGAGACTGCGCGGCATCTAAACCCGCTCCTAGCGCTTCTTGTTCGTCTTGCGGCGGCGGACGATGTACTTGTTCGACGCCTTCTTGGGCGAACGAGTACGACCTTCCTTCTGACCCCAGGGGCTGACCGGGTGGCGACCACCGGAGGTCTTGCCCTCACCACCACCGTGGGGGTGGTCAACCGGGTTCATCGCCACACCGCGAACGGTCGGGCGGACGCCCAGCCAGCGCTTGCGGCCGGCCTTGCCCCAGTTGATGTTGCTCTGCTCGGCGTTGCCGACCTCACCGACGGTGGCGCGGCAGCGCACGTCGACCAGGCGGATCTCACCGGACGGCATGCGGAGGTGGGCGTAGGCGCCCTCCTTCGCGAGCAGCTGCACGGAGGCACCGGCGGAGCGGGCGAACTTGGCACCGCCACCGGGACGGAGCTCGATCGCGTGGATCGTGGTACCGACCGGGATGTTGCGGAGGGCCAGGTTGTTGCCCGGCTTGATGTCGGCCCCGGGACCGTTCTCCACGCGGTCACCCTGCTGCAGGTTGCGCGGGGCGAGGATGTAGCGCTTCTCGCCGTCGGCGTAGTGCAGCAGCGCGATGCGCGCGGTGCGGTTGGGGTCGTACTCGATGTGCGCGACCTTCGCCGGCACGCCGTCCTTGTCGTGACGACGGAAGTCGATCACGCGGTAGGCGCGCTTGTGGCCACCGCCCTGGTGGCGGACGGTCACACGACCGGAGTTGTTACGGCCACCCTTGCTGTGCAGGGGGCGGACCAACGACTTCTCCGGCGTGGACCGCGTGACCTCGACGAAGTCGGCGACGCTGGAGCCACGGCGGCCCGGCGTAGTCGGCTTGTACTTGCGGATTCCCATTTCTCAGTCCTCGTCCGATATCGGACGATCCGACCCGCTTACGCGGTCGGACCGCCGAAGATGTCGATACGGTCGCCCTCAGCGAGGGTCACGATCGCGCGCTTGGTGGCGGAGCGCTGGCCGAAGCCCGTGCGGGTCCGCTTGCGCTTGCCCTGGCGGTTGATCGTGTTGACCCCGGTGACCTTGACCGAGAAGACCGCCTGGACGGCCTGCTTGATCTGGGTCTTGTTGGCGCCGGGCGCGACGATGAAGGTGTACTTGCCCTCGTCGAGCAGCGCGTAGCTCTTCTCCGACACGACCGGCTTCAGCAGCACGTCACGGGGGTCCGTGAACGCCTTGCTGGGCGCGGTGACGACGGTGTTCTTGCCCTCGGCGGCGTGGCGACGCGCCTTGGCGACGCGCGCGGCCTTGGCGGCCTTCGCAGCCTTGGAGGCAATGCTCGGGTGACGCGTAGCCATCAGGCCTCGCTCCCTTCGGTGTCGTTGGCCTTGTTCGGGCCGGACACGAAGGACTCAAGGGCGGCCTGGGTGAAGACCACATCGTCCGAGACGATCACGTCGTACGTGTTCAGCTGGCCCGGCTCCAGGATGTGGACCTGGGGCAGGTTGCGGGCGGAGAGCCACGCGGCCTCGTCGGCACGCTCGACGACCAGGAGCAGGTTCTTGCGCTCCGAGATCTTGCCGAACAGCGACTTGGCGGCCTTGGTGGACGGGTTCTCGCCCTCGATCACGCCGGTGACGACGTGGATGCGGTTGTGGCGGGCCCGGTCGGTGAGGGCGTGGCGCAGGGCCGCGGCCTTCATCTTCTTCGGGGTCCGCTGCGAGTAGTCACGCGGCACGGGACCGTGCACGACGCCACCACCGGCGAACTGAGGCGCGCGGGTCGAGCCCTGACGGGCGCGGCCGGTGCCCTTCTGACGGTAAGGCTTCTTACCGCCACCACGAACCTCGCCGCGGGTCTTGGTCTTGTGCGTGCCCTGACGGGCAGCCGCGTTCTGCGCGACGACGACCTGGTGGATCAGCGGGATGCTGACCTTCTCGACGCCGAAGATCTCCGCGGGGAGCTCGACGCTACCGGTCTTCTCGCCTGCAGGCGAAAGGATGTCAACAGTGCTCATCGGTACCTCAGGCCCCCTTGGCCGCGGTGCGGACCAGGACGAGGCCGCCGTTCGGACCGGGAACCGCGCCCTTGATGAGCAGCAGACCCTTCTCCGCGTCAACGGCGTGGACGGTCAGGTTCTGGGTGGTGACCCGCTCGTTGCCCATGCGACCCGCCATGCGGAGGCCCTTGAACACACGGCCCGGGGTGGCGCAGCCACCGATGGAACCGGGAGAGCGGTGCTTGCGCTGGGTGCCGTGTCCGGCGCCGAGGCCACGGAAGTTGTGACGCTTCATGACACCGGCGAAGCCCTTGCCCTTGCTCTTGCCGGTCACGTCGACCTTCACGCCGGCCTCGAACACCTCGGCGGTGATCTCCTGGCCGAGCGTGTACTCGGAGGCGTCCGCGGTGCGGATCTCGACGAGGTGGCGACGGGGGGTGACGTCAGCCTTGGCGAAGTGGCCCTTGAGGGGCTTGTTCACCTTGCGCGGGTCGATCTCGCCGAAGGCGATCTGGACCGACTCGTAGCCGTCACTGTCGTTCGTACGGACCTGGGTCACGACGTTCGGGCCGGCCTTGACGACGGTGACCGGAACAACACGGTTGTTCTCGTCCCACACCTGCGTCATGCCGAGCTTCTCGCCCAGGATGCCCTTGATCTGCTTGGTCATTCTCAGCTCACCGACCCTCAGAGCTTGATCTCGATGTCGACACCGGCCGGGAGGTCGAGTCGCATCAGAGAGTCAACGGTCTTGGGGGTGGGGTCGAGGATGTCGATCAGGCGCTTGTGCGTGCGCATCTCGAAGTGCTCGCGCGAGTCCTTGTACTTGTGCGGCGACTTGATGACGCAGTACACGTTCTTCTCAGTGGGCAGCGGCACCGGGCCCGCGACCGACGCACCAGTGCGGGTCACCGTCTCGACGATCTTCTTCGCCGAGGAGTCGATGACCTCGTGGTCGTAGGCCTTGAGCCGGATGCGGATCTTCTGTCCCGCCATGGCTACTCAGTAGTCCTGTCTCTTCTTTGGCTCTGGAACCCGGTGTTCCTGCCTCGCTCTCCGACCCACGCGGTCGGGCGTGTCGCGCTCCCGCTGACACAGATGCCCCTTGTTCGAGCATCCCCGTTCTGGGAGACGCGGCCCTTCCTTCAGCCGCAGGCCGAGGGCGAAAGGCCCACCGGGTGCCTGGTCGGTGCCGCACCACACTTCCCGGAAGATTCCCGTACGTCCGCCCCAGCGCTGCCGTGAGGCAGTTAAGGCGACGAGTACCGTGGGACTCGCTTCCAGTCCTCCCGGCGGGAGGCGCGCAGCATCAACACTCGACCGAGCAACCCCGCTAGTCTGCCATACGGCCCACCGGCTCCGCCAATCGAGCCGGAGAGATTACCCCGAGAGTGACGCAGGTCAAACACGTCCCGCACCGGGCCCCATTCCCCGCTGCTGAACCCTCGTGCAATCCACTCGCCCGCCGCCACCTCCCGCTCCTACCCTGATCAGGTACGACGGCTGTGACGGGGGAACGTTCATCATGCGTACGCACTATCCGCGGACCCGGCATCTGCCCTGGTCCCCCGGGGCGACGGCCGATGATCTCCGGGTCACCGACCTGGCCGGGCTGCGCGGGCGTGAGGTCGTGGTGACCGAGAAGCTCGACGGCGAGAACACCACGTTGTACGCCGACGGGCTGCACGCCCGGTCGTTGGATTCCGCGCACCATCCGTCCCGCACGTGGGTCAAGGCGCTTCAGGCGCGGATCGGGCATGCGATACCCGAGGGGTGGCGGGTGTGCGGGGAGAACATGTTCGCCCGGCACTCGATCGCGTACGAGGACCTGGAGAGCTGGTTCTACGGGTTCTCGGTGTGGGACGGGGACGGGCGTTGCCTGGACTGGGACCGGACGGTCGGCTTTCTGCGCGGGCTCGGGGTTCCCGTGCCGCGCGTGCTGTGGCGGGGCGTGTTCGACGAGCGGGCGTTGCGTGCGTTGTCGCTGCGGCTGGATCCGGTGCGGCAGGAGGGGTACGTCGTCCGGGTCGTGGGCGGGTTCGGCGCGGAGGAGTTCGGGGCGCGGGTGGCCAAGTGGGTGCGGGCCGGGCACGTAACGACGGACACGCACTGGATGCACGCGGCCGTCGTCGAGAACGGGCTCGGGGCGCGGGCCGCGCTGTGGGCGGTGCGTTCGGGCACGACCGGGGATGGGGAGTCCTTGGAGGACGCTGTCGGGCTGCCCGGTGAAGGCGATCGGGAGGCCCTCGCCCGCTTCGACGCGGCGGGGCTGACCGGGGACGACCGGCTCGTCGGCGTACTGGCCACGCTGCTGCGCGGGGGCCGGCGGGCGCGGGTCGCGGCCCGGCTGGCCGGGGTCATCGGGATGCCGCTCGCGCGCCGGGTCGCCGACCTCGTCGGGCTGCATCCGGCGCTGCATCGGCCGTACCCGGACGAGGAGCGACGGGCCGGACTGGTGCGATTGTCGTACGCCGCCGATCTCGGCCTGCTGCACGCGGTCGCCCGGGCCACGGCGGTGACGGACGAGGCGCGTGAGCAGGTGGAGTGGTCCGCGCTGCACGCGGAGGAGGTCGGCGGCCTGGACTCCGACGCGCTGCGGGAAGCCTTCGCCGAGTTGCCCGCCGACGCGGCCGTCCGGTGCCGGGCCGAGGCGCGGGAGGCGTACGCGCGGGGGCGTGTCGGCGGTGTCGACGAGGCCGTCGCCGCGACCTGGCGGTGGCGGTCGGGCGACTTCCCGAGGCTGATCCAGACGGTCGGTCCGGCGGGGAGCGGCAAGAGTACGTTCGCGCGGGGGCTCGCGGGTGTGGACGCGTACGTCTCGCTGGACGATCTGCGTGAGGCGCGCGGCTCGCGTGCCGACCAGCGGGCCAACGCGGAGGTCCTGCGCGAGGGGGTCGACCTGCTGGACAAGGCCCTGGCCACCGGCGGCACGGTGGTGTGGGACGCCACCTCCCTCAACAAGCAGCAGCGCTCGCTGGTGCATGCGGTCGCCCACCGCCGCGACGCCCTGATCACCCACGCCGTGGTCCTGGTGGACGAGGACAAGCTGATACGGCGCAACGCCCGCCGCGAGCACCCGGTGCCGCCCGACGTGCTCACCGCCCAGCTGCGCCGCTTCGGGCCGCCGTATCCGGGCGACGCGCATCGCACCTGGTACATCGGGGCGAGCGGGACCATAGAGGAAGAGGTCTGAGGAACGGTGCGTACGAGCGAGGAGATCTACCACCGGGTGCGCTGGGACGCGCGCTTCGACCCGGCCCGCTTCGTGCTGGGTGTGCTGCAGCGGGGCGCCGCGCCCAAGCGGGTCCCGCTGCCCGCGTTCGTGCCCGGCGGCGAGATCCCGTGGCACCGGGTGCTGTTCTTCGAGGCGGACGGCGAGGTGGTGTGGGACCGGGCCACGGGGGTGGACCGGATCGACGCGACGGAGGCGGGGCGCGTGCAGGAGGCCCGGCTGCTTCGAGCGCCGTTCTTCACGGCTCGTACGCCGTACGCGTGGGACGGGGAGGCCTGGGTGCCCGCCCGTTCACCGCAAGGAAGCGTGGTCGGCTCGGGCGGCGTACGCGTGCTGACCTGGAACACCCTCTGGGACCGCTACGACGCCGACCGCATCGACAGCGCCCGGCGCAGGCCGTTGCTGCTGCGGGCCCTGCGCGAGGCCGATGTGGACGTGATCGCGTTGCAGGAGGTCGAGGCGGACCTCGTGGTCATGCTGGAGCGCGAGCCCTGGGTGCGGGCGGGCTGGACGCTGGGCACGGACCCTCGGGCGCGGGACGTGGACGCGTGCGGTCTGCTGCTGCTGAGCCGGTTGCCGGTGCGCGAGGCCGCGTTCCACGAGCTGGGGTCGCACAAGGCGGTGACCGCGGTGGTCGTGGAGACGGGCGTACGGCCCCTAGTAGTCGCGGCGACCCATCTGAGCAGCGACCACTCCGAGAACGGTGCCGGTCGACGCGATGCGGAACTGGCCCGTGTCGCCGAGGGGTTGGCCGGCCTGGACGCGGAGGTGATCCTGCTGGGCGACTTCAACGACGGCGGCGACACCCCTCAGCTGACGCTCGGCATGCGGGACGCGTGGGGCGAGACGCACGGCCCGGACGACACGACGCCGACCTTCGACCCGGGCACCAACCCGCTGGCCGCGGTCTCGTCCCTGACGGGGCGGGCGTCGAGGCTGGACCGGGTGCTGGTGCGCGGGGAGGCGCTGCGGGTACGGCGGGCCGAACTGTACGGGGACGAGCCCACGGCGGAGGGGCTGTACATCTCGGACCACTACGGGGTGCGGGTGGAACTGTCACTGGAGGCAGCCGGGCAGGAGGTTGCCGTCCCTGACCGCCTCGACACACGGCCGACGCCCCGTACGGCACTGGCGTGGCTGCCTCCCGAGGAGCTGTGGCCGCCGTTGCAGGACATCCGCCGGGACCACGACCCGCAGATCCACCGCTGGCCCCCGCACGTGAACGTCCTCTTCGGCTTCGTACCGGAACACGCCTTCGAGCAGGCGGCATCCGTGCTCGCGGCGGCCAGGACAGCTCCCTTCGACGCCCGGCTGGAAGGCGTGCACTGGTTCGGCCACCGGGACTACGCGACGGTATGGCTGGACCCGGCGGCGGCCGACGAGGAGCCCTGGACCGAGCTGCACCGCGCCCTCGTACGCCACTTCCCCCACTGCCGCGGCCGCCACGCGGGCTTCACCCCGCACCTGAGCCTGGGCCGCACCACCGACCCGAACACCCTGGCCGCCACCTGCGCGACCCGCCTCACCCCCATGCCGGTCCGGATCGGCGAGCTGGCGCTGCTGTCGCGGCGCGGGGACGAGCCGATGCGGTTGCGGGGGACGGTGACGCTGGGGACGGGCGAGGTGCGGTGGGCGGAGGGGGCCCCGCACCACGGGTACGAGGCCGCCGAGCACTACGGGTACGACGCCGGTGATACGGGCGTGGACTACGGGTACGAGGACGGATACGACGCCACCGACACGGACGTGGCCGACACCGCTGTGGCCGACCGCATCACCCATCGCATCGCGCGGGCCCTCCCCGGCGGCGTCGTACACGTCGTCGGCTCCCGGCGCATGGGCTGCGCGCTGCCGGGTGCGGACCTGGACGTGGTGGTGGCGCTCCCCGGCGCGGTCGAACTCACCGCCGTACAGGCGAAATTGACGGAAGACCTGCCCGAGGCGAGCGACGTACGCGAGGTGGTCGGGGCGCGCGTACCCGGCCTGCGGTTGTGGCTGGACGGGCTGGACGTGGACGTGGTCGTCGTGGCCACCGGATCGATGGACCCCACCGAGGCGGTGGACCGTCGGGCCGAACTGGGCGAGGCGGCGGCGATCGCGCTCAGCGCGGTGAGCGACGCCGACGCGTTGCTCGCGGCGGCGAGCGCCCATGGGCCGGCCTTCGCCCGGCTGGCCAGGCAGGTCAAGGCCTGGGCGAGGGCGCGGGGCCTGGACTCGGCACCTTTCGGGGGCCTGCCGGGCCTGGCCTGGTCCGTCCTGGCGGCCCGTACCGCGAACGAGGCGGGCGATCTGCCACCGGCCGATCTGCTACGGCACTTCTTCGCGATGTGGGCGGCGTGGGACTGGCGAGTCCCGGTGGGTCCCGGAGGCGAAGTGAACCTGCCCCTCACCATCACCACGCCGTCCGCCCCGGTACGCCCCTGCTCGGACCAGGTCACGCCGGGCATGCGCGACCTGGTCACCCAAGAGCTGTTCCGTGCCTGGGAGTTGCTGGAGGAGGCGGCCGCGGACCCGTGGGCCGAACTGCTCGCCCCTCCCCCGCTCCACCGCCGTCACGCCGCCTGGGCGATCGTGACGGTGGACGCGGGCGCGGACGAGGGCCGGGTACGCGGCAGAATGCGGGCCTTGATCACCGACCTCGCGGAGTCGGCCCCCGACTGCCACGCCTGGCCCCGCCCCTTCACCACAGCCCCCACCCGCTACGCCATCGGCCTGGGCGCCACTCCACCGACCGCCGACGCCCTGAAGGCCGTGGCGGAACGCCGACTACGCGGCCTTGCGGGCGTCACACTGACGCGGGTCGAGGGAGGCGAGGTCCCGACCCTGTACTGAGGTGGTCAGCGCACGTCGACGTAGTCCCCCGCGCTGGTGGCGGCGCCGGTCGTCGAGTTGCCGTAGTACACCCAGCGGTAGGAACCGTCGGTGGAGGCGGTGACCGTGGTCTTGAGGCCGCCGGTGCTGCTGGTGGTGGCTTTCTTGACCGACTTGAAGGTGTCGGTGCCCTTGGCACGGAACTGGAGGGTCACCGTGCGGCCGCCGTAGGGGCCGAACGTCTTGGTGCTCCAGTTCGCCCGGGTCAGCTTGCCCGTGACAGTGATCGCCTTGCCCTTGGTGACCGGCTCCGGCGAGGCGTTGGCGGTGACCTTGGCCGCGCGCTTGAGCTGGACGGTCTTGGACCGCGTCTCGAGCTCCCCGGTCTTGAGGCCGCCGTCGGCCTTCCACAGCCGCAGCGAGACACCGGGGGCGAGGGCCTCCTGCGCTTACCCGACCGCCTTCCCGAAGTCGGCGGCCCGCATTCCCACGGCCTCCCGCCGCAGCTTCAGCTGTCGTCCCACCGTGGCGATGACCGCGACTCCCCACTCGTCGTCCGGGTCCACCTCCCAACCCGGCTCGTCTGCCTCCGTCTTGAGCCGCCCCGCGTCGCCGTCCACCAACATCGCGCACCTCTCCGCCGTACCGTCGTGCCGCAACGCCCCCTACCCGTACGGCCCTTCCGGACAGGCCCGACACCACCGGACAACCTCCGGACAGTCACCGTACGCACCGGCGTAGTCACTGTTCACACTAGGCACGCGCCGCCACGCTGAGTGATGTGAATACGGAAACCGTCGCCCCCGAGGCCGAACTCCACAGCCCCATCCGCAACTTCAGCGTGCGGCTGTCCCCCACGCCACGCGGAGCCCGCCTCGCCCGCCTGCTCGCCACCGAGCAACTGCGCACCTGGGGGCTGCCGTCCGACCCGGCGGAGCACATCGTCGCCGAGCTGGCGGCCAACGCGGCGACGCACGGGCGGGTTCGGGGCCGTGACTTCGACCTCACGATGTACGTGATCGGCGACACCCTCCGCATCGAGGTCACCGACACGCGCGGCGAACAACTCCCGCGCACCCAACACCCCGCCCCCGACGCCGAGTCCGGCCGAGGCCTGCTCCTCGTCGAGGCGCTCGCGGACCGCTGGGGAACCGCCCCGAACCTGCCCCCGCGCAAGACCCTCTGGGCGGAAGTCACCCTGCGACCGGCGATGGTACCGGCACCGGCACCCGGCGGCCCGTGCTTCGGTGGGACGGGCTGTCTTTTCCAAGGAACTCAAGGGTGAAAGAACCCCAACCAAGCCCCACCCCTCCCGCCCGTCGAGCACGCTCACCCGCACGGGTGAACATCGCCAACTCGGCTGGCGCCGGGACCGGTTGTGCGCCTTACGCTCGGCGCAGCACAACACCGCACAACCGCAGACATTCGACGGCCCCCGCCGGGACGGCAATCCCAATGCGAGGGCCTGACCACCACGGAAGGCGCCGACCACCTCGGTCACTGTCCTGCCCAACGACCTCACCGAGACCAGCCCGGTCGAACGCCGCGTCGACACGCTCCTGCGGCTGGAGACAGAAGACGACGAGCCGTTGCTCCTCGCTGTCGAAGCCCAGGGCCAGAAGGACCCTGCCAAGCCCGCCAGCTGGGCGTACTACACCTCGTACCTGCTCGCGAAGTACCGGCTGCAGCCGATGCTGCTGGTCGTCTGCCAGGACCGTTCGACCGCCGAATGGGCCGCGCGTCCGGTCCACTTCGGACCTCGCCAGTGGCCACTGCTCACCCTGCGCCCGCTGGTCGTGGGACCGCACAACATGCCTGTGATCACCAACCCCGCCGAAGTCCGCAAGGACCTCGCGCTCGCCACCCTGTCCGCGATCACCCACGCCACGAACGCGAACATCGGGGCCATACTCAAAGCAGTGACCAACGTCCTGCAGGACACACCCGCGGAACTCTCCAACCCGATCATCGAACTCATCGCACAAGGCATGGGCAAGCACCCAGCCGCAGCACTCTGGAGGAAACTGGTGGCCGTGGATCTCTCCTTCTACAAGTCGCCCCTCTCCGAAGAACTCCGCAACGAAGGCAAAGTCGCAGGCAAGGCTGAAGGCAAGGCCGAGGACATCCTGTTCGTCTTGGAGCAGCGCGGCCTCGACATCCCCGAGGAGGCACGGGAACGCATCGCCGCCTGCGACGATCTCGACATCCTGCGCCGCTGGCTCGGCCGAGCCCTCACCGCCGCGTCCGCCGACGAGATCTTCACGGACGCGTAGCCCCGCATGCCGGAACACGGCCCCCAAGGCAGGACACGGACGACTCGGGCCCGCCCCGCTGCCACCGAACCTCGTGCCGCACCCCCTGGACGACTGGTGGGACGCGGACGCTGTACGTGCAGCGGGGCAGGCGTAACGGGACAGGGATACCGCTCCTCGATCGACGGCCGATCCCTCACCGCCCCGCCGCCAACCCCTCCCGCAGCTCCCCATACGCCGGCTTCCGCCCGTACTCCTCGTCCATCGGTGTCGCCGCGCCCTGTCCCTCGAACACCCCCGGCACCCACGAGTACCGGTCCGTATACCCCCACACCGTGAAGGACTTGCAGCTCCGGGCACCCAGGCACGCGTCCAGCAGCCGTCGGAAGTACGGCGCCTGGGTGACCGACTTCGCCTCGTCCACCGGCAGGATCATCCGCACGTCGACCTCGGTGAACGCGGTCTGCATGCCCAGCGCCTCGAAGCGGGCCAGGTTCTCGGCGACCCGCCCCGGGAAGCCGTACTGGATCGCCAGGTGGCCCTGGATGCCGAAGCCCTGCACCGGCACGCCCTGCGCCCGCAGCCGCTTCGCGAGGTCGTAGTACGCCGTTGACTTCGCGTTGACGCCCTCCACGTTGTAGTCGTTGAGGAAAGGCTTGGCCCTGGGGTCGGCGGCGTGGGCCCAGCGGAAGGCATCGGCTATGTACGACGGGCCGAGTTGCTGCAGCCAGATCGAGTTCCGCAGGCTGCCGTCCTCCTCGAAGACCTCGTTCACCACGTCCCACTGCTGGATCTTCCCCTTGTACCGCTTCACCTCGGTGGTGATGTGGTCCCGGAGGATCCCGCGCAGCTCCGTCGCGCCGATCGAGCCGTCCGCCACACCTGTCGTCAGCCAGGTCGGCAGCTGGCTGTGCCAGACCAGGGTGTGGCCCCGGACCACCTGGCCGTGCGCGCGGGCGTAGCGAACCAGGTCGTCGGCCGGTTTCCAGTCGTAGACCCCCCGCTGCGGCTCGACCGACTCCCACTTCATGACGTTCTCGGCGGTCACCGAGTCGAATTCGCGGGCCGTCGTTCTGCGGTACGTCCTGTCGTCCGCGAGCGCCGCCATGTCGACGGCCGTTCCGATGCGTACGCCGGCCCGTTCGGCGAGCACCCTCAACGACGGGTTGTGCGCCGAAGCCGGCTGCACGGCCACTCCGGTCACCCCGGTCACCCCGGTCACCCCGGTCACCCCGGTCACCAGCAGCGCGCCGCTCAGCAGGGCGAGCGCGGGCATGCGGAAGCGGTTCGTGAGCTTCATGTGCGGGTCCCTTCTCAGGTCTCAGCGATCAGCGATCAGCGGATGCGGTGGCTCTCCAGCGGCCCCAGACACGTCGGCGTCAGCCCACCCGTGTCGATCACCAGGCGCTGCAACACCACCGTCGGGTCGACCATCCAGAACCTCAGGCGGTGCACCCCGGCCGCACGCACCACATGCCTGGTCGACGTCACGTTCACGTTGTCCGAGGTGTTGCGCGCCCACTGCTTGTTCATCAGCCCGTCGTCGGCGCCGGTGACGGCGTTGATGTCGACTGTCTGCGGGGCGTCGTCACCGAAGGACACCGCGTACCGCAGGCCGCCCGTCGCGAGCGCCGGGTTCCGTGGCGAGACATACGCCCAGACCGTCACCTCCCCCGTCGACAGCAGACTGACCTCGTACTCCAGCCGCGGCCCGGCCCCACCCGGCGTCCGGCGCGAGGCCGTCACCGGCCACGGGGTCATCCCCGCCCCGGTACGACCGATCCGCTCGATCCGCCGCCAGCCGACCCCCTTGGCGCCCACCGCCCGCACGTGGTGCTCCGCGTCGATCGCCACATATCCGCCGGCCTCGACGAAGCCTTTCAGCCCCCGAGGCGACGGCCTTTCCGCGACGGCCTTCACCACCACCGACACACCCGCCCCACTCACCGTCAACGACCCCTCAGCCCGGTCGCCACCCCCCGGCACCCGCGCCCAGTCCACCCGCACCCCTACCCGCACCTGCTCCTCGACCCGCCCCCGCGTCCGCTCCACCACCAGCCATGGCACCGACGACTCGATCCGGTACGAGAAGGGCGTACACCCCCGGTTGAAGATCTCGACATACTGCTGAGGCCGGGTCTGGTACGGGCTGAACACCGGCAGCACCGCCTCCCTCGAAGCCGAGGCCGAAGCCGAAGCCGAAGCGCCGCCGGGCCACCACTCCCCCGAGTCCTCGGAACCGTCCACCGCCACCCCCAGCTCCGCGGCCTGAGGCACCTCGATCCGCCGTACCTTGGGGAAGATCTCGTCCGGCAGCGCCACATGATCCTTCTCCGGCTGCTGCCACCCGGCATTGGGGCCGTAGCGCTCCACATCCCCGTACCCGATGTGCGGTTGCGTCTGGAAACCCCGCCACTTCCCGCCCGCGACCTGAAGATTGAAGCGATCCGCCAGCGCGAAGTCCCGCTCCAGCCCCGCCTCCGCCTCCGCCGCACAGCGATTCGCCGCCGCCCGCCCCTGCCCGGCGTACAGCAGGTTCTTGAACTCGGCCTCCCGCAACCCGTACAGGTTCGCCGTCGCCGACACCTCGTACCCCACCAGCTCGAACCACGCGTCCCGCACGCTCGCGGGCAGCCGCCGCCCCACCCGCTCGGCCCGCTTCGCCAGCGCCCGCCACTCCTCCGTGACCCGCTCCAGCTCCCGGTGGCCGAAGTAGAAGGGCGTCTCCTGGTCGTCGTAGACGATCGCGCCCTCGTCCTTCGTCGGATCCTTCGCCGCGTCCACGGTGATCCGACGGTTCAGCAACTCGGGCTTACGACGGGCCTGAAGCTGCCCGTACGCGCTCAGCACCTCGGCGATCTCCGACGCGGCCCCCGCCCCGAAGTTCTGCCGCGCGAAACCCCGCTCCCACTCCTCCAGCTCCTCCAGCCCCCAACGCCCCGGATTCCAGGCGTAGTTGAGGAAGAACTCCGTCGGCAGCTCATTCCCCTTCAGATCGCCGACGTTCGCCACCCACAACCCGTGATTGCCGTACGCATCCGCCTCGTGCAGCTGCTCCCACAGGTTCGCCAGGTTCGCCGTGTCGACCCACTTGTAGTTGCGCCCGACCCCGACATAGTCGAAGTGGTAGTACAACCCGTAACCCCCACGTCGTACGGGCTCCCCCGGGTCCGGATGCTTACGGATGTTCCCCCAGTTGTCGTCCGTGAGGACGACGGTCACATCGTCCGGCGCCCGCAGCCCCCGGTCCCAGTACCGCTGGACCTCCTTGTACAGGGTCCACACCTGCGGGGTCTCCTCCACCGGCTTCCCGGTCACCTCCGCGATGATCCGGCGCTGGGTCTCGATGATCTCCGTCATCAGCTCGATGCCGTCGCCGTCCGGCAGACTCGTGTCGCCGTTCCCCCGCATGCCGAGCGTGACGACGCCCTCGAAGTCCTCGTCCACCATCCGACGGATGCCGTCACGCCAGTACGCCTTGATGGCGTCGGCGTTCCGCCGGTACGACCACTCCCCCGTACCCCCGTAGGGGTCCCGGCCGGGGGTCACCACATTCCCGGCGCTGTCCCGCACCGCCGGCACCGCATGCCGGTTCCACTCCTCGATCCCCCTCATCATGGGCGCCTCGTGAGACGTGCCCATGACAACGCCGTACTCCGAAGCCCGCTTGTGGTTCTCCGGATCGTCCTCGGCGAAGGCCCGCCCCCACACCGCCGGCCAGACGTGGTTCCCCTTCAACCGGAGCAGCACCTCGAAGACCTTGGCCCAGAAGTCCGCGTTGAAGCCACCGGGAAACCCGGGCGCCTTCCCGGGCCCGAAGTACGCCGGGGCCCACGTCCCGAGCGCCGGGTTCTCGTCGTTGATGAAGATCCCCCGGTACTTCACGGCCGGCGTGCCCTGACTGAACCGGCCCGGCAGCACGTACACCGCGTCCCGGTGCACCGGCGGCACATCGTCCCACCAGTACCAGGGCGAGACCCCGATGCCGTACGAGACGTCGTACGCCCCGAAGATCGTGCCCCGCGGATCACTGCCCGCGACGACGAACGCCCGCTCGACCCCGGGCATCGGCCGCTCGACGACCGTCTGCAGCGAGGTCTCCCACTTGCCCCGCACCCCGCTGACATCCAGTTTTCCGGAGGCGATCAGCCCGTCGATCAGCGGACTGCGCCCGATGGTCCCGACGAGCACCGCCTCCCGAGCCACCGAGTCACCCGGCCGCGCCCCCGTCACGCGCCCGATGTCACCCCGCAAGTCCTCCGCGACCCGTACGACCCCGGGGTGATCCTCAGGGTCTACGACCACCGGAGCACCCACCAACGCAAACGCACCGGGCGCGGGCGAGAAGGAGATGTACGCCCCCGAGTCCGTGGGCCGTAACGCGCCCGCTTCCCCACTCTCGTCCGCCCACGCCGCCCCCGAGAGCGTCGGCAGCGTCACCGCCCCGACCCCTGCGGCGGCTCCCGCCCCGAGAACGGCCCTGCGGCTGACGCGTCCAGACATGCCTCACCCCTCGACCCGAAGACGTCCGCATTTGCTCAGCGGCATGACAAATGGTGAGGGGAGTGCACCGTGGGGACAACGGGTCGTAGGCGCCGAATACTTTCGTAACAGCCGAGTGGCCGTCAGGTTTTCAGGCACGAGTGGTCCTCAGGTACGGGTGACCTGGCCGCAGCCCTCGTGGTTCTGCTCCACCAGGCTCTCGCTGCGGTCGTAGGGGTCCTTGGCCGCACCCGTGGCGGGCCCACCGGTGGGCTCGCCGTCGGGGAAGACGGGGTGGAGATAGCCGTCGTAGACATCGCACTCGTTGTTGAAGGTGTCGACGGCGTACTCCCGGACCGACAGCTTGCCCTTCGTGGCGATCCATCGGCTCGGGTCGGACAGGGACAGCGTCAGGTCGCGGCGGACGATGGTCCGCGCCACGGTGTCGCCACCGTCGGGCCGCACCAGCGGGTAGACGAAGCTGTAGTCCGCGTGAACCAGAACCTGGCCCGGTTCCCCTGCGGAGTACGACATGTGTCCGCGCACCTTGACCACATCACCGGCCAGGCGCACCTCGCCCGGGTCGAAGCGGCTGAAGAGACCCACGGGGTCATGGGTCTTCGACGGCCGGCGCAGCGAGCGCCGCAGGTCGGACAGCATGTCCGGCTGCTCAGGGTCGAGCAGAGCCAGCGCCTTGTCGGGCTGCCCACCCCTCAGGACGGCCGGGTCCAGGCTGGAGGCCACCAAGAACTCTTTGGTCCGGCGCAGCGCGAGTGCCACGTCGTCCTTACTCAGCCCGGAGACGGCCTTCGCGGTCGGCACTTCGATGGCGTCCGCACCGTCGGCCCAGCGCACGGCGGGCGACCCCCGGAACGGATGCTCCGTCGTGGGCAGTCCGTCGACGTTCCCGGGTGCACTGGACGGCAGGGCCGTCTCGGCGGACAGCGGCGTCGGGGAGACATCGGACGCCGAGTCGGCAACCGGGAGCCGGTCGAGCAGCAGCGAGGGGCGTAGGGCGACTACGACGACGGCCAGGGCCAGCACCACACCGAAGGCCGACCAGAGCTTGCGGCGCCGGTCACGGGTGCCGTTGATCTCCTGCCACGCCGGGCCGGTCCGCCAGCCGGGCGGGGTCGCGGGATGCGGGTCGTGCGCCGTCTTCCCCCGCCCGCGCCACCGGCCGCCACCCTTCGCACACCGCGCCGCCTCGTCCTGCTCCCGCAGCCGCTGGGTCACCATGCGGGCCCGCGCCGACGGCTCCTTCGGCACGGAAACGGAACCGCCCTCCTCGGCCTCCCGCAGGAACGACTCCCACTGCTCATCCGATATGGAGGCCTTCTCGTCGGGCCCATCATCGCGCGGATCGGTGTTCACGGATTCACTCTCGTAGAGAAAGGCCTCGCAGGCGGGACGGACGCGGCGACACCACCCCCCGGACAACTGTCCGGGGGATTCGAAGGGCCCACGGGACGCACCACAGAATGAGCGGCGCCTGATCATTTCTAGGCGGGGCATGCGCAGCTCACAAGCCCTGCACAGAGCCTCAGGGAACGCGTGATCGAATCGGTACGAAGCCGATGTCCGTCGTGCGTACGGGGTGACGGTGACAAAGTGCCCACACGGCGAAGTCCAAGGAGTCGCCGGGACACTGCGTGATCTTCCACTGGCGAGGGGACGGCCGCAAACGCGATCCGACGCGCCATCCGCTCCGCTGCCCCCGGAAACAACGGAAGGCCCGTACGACCGAAGTCGTACGGGCCCTCTCAGGTCAAGCGACCCTCAAGCGAGTGGACTCACTTGTTGATCTTGGTGACCTGGCCGGCGCCCACGGTCCGACCACCCTCACGGATGGCGAACTTCAGGCCCTCCTCCATGGCGATGGGCTGGATGAGCTCCACCTTCATCTCGGTGTTGTCGCCCGGCATGACCATCTCGGTGCCCTCGGGGAGGGTCACAACGCCCGTCACGTCCGTCGTACGGAAGTAGAACTGCGGACGGTAGTTGTTGAAGAACGGCGTGTGGCGGCCACCCTCGTCCTTGGACAGGATGTAGGCCTGGGCCTCGAACTCGGTGTGCGGCGTGACCGAACCGGGCTTGATGATGACCTGGCCGCGCTCGACGTCCTCGCGCTTGATGCCGCGGAGCAGCAGACCGACGTTCTCACCGGCCTGGCCCTCGTCGAGCAGCTTGCGGAACATCTCGATGCCGGTGACCGTGGTGGTGGTCTTCTCGGTCTTGATACCGATGATGTCGACGGTCTCGTTGACCTTGAGGACACCACGCTCGATACGACCGGTGACGACGGTGCCACGACCGGTGATCGTGAAGACGTCCTCGATCGGCATCAGGAACGGCTTGTCGACGTCGCGCTCCGGCTCCGGGATCGCGGTGTCGACGGCGGCCATCAGGTCCAGGACCGACTGGCCCCACTCCTTGTCGCCCTCGAGCGCCTTGAGCGCGGAGACCTTGACGACCGGAACGTCGTCGCCCGGGAACTCGTACTCGGAGAGCAGCTCACGGACCTCGAGCTCGACGAGCTCCAGGATCTCCTCGTCGTCCACCATGTCGGCCTTGTTCAGGGCGACGACGATGTACGGAACGCCGACCTGGCGGGCCAGGAGCACGTGCTCCTTGGTCTGCGGCATCGGGCCGTCCGTGGCGGCGACAACGAGGATGGCGCCGTCCATCTGCGCCGCACCCGTGATCATGTTCTTGATGTAGTCCGCGTGACCGGGGCAGTCGACGTGGGCGTAGTGACGGGTCTCCGTCTGGTACTCGACGTGCGCGATGGAGATGGTGATACCGCGCTGGCGCTCCTCGGGAGCCTTGTCGATCTGGTCGAACGCCGAGGCCTCGTTCAGGTCCGGGAACGCGTCGTGCAGCACCTTGGTAATGGCGGCCGTGAGGGTCGTCTTACCGTGGTCGATGTGACCGATGGTGCCGATGTTGACGTGCGGCTTAGTCCGCTCGAACTTCGCCTTCGCCACTGGGGTCCTCCTGTGGAGTGGTTCTGTACGCCTTACTTCATCGGCGCCAGGTGATCTTTGCTGGAAAGCCCGGGCCCCGGGGCAAACACTCGTTTTTGCGGGTGTTTGCCCTTCAAGGCTCCGGAGTCAAGCCTAAAGCGTGTGAACGCGGTGCGTTACTCGCCCTTGGCCTTCGCGATGATCTCCTCGGCGACGTTCCGCGGAACCTCGGCGTAGGAGTCGAACTGCATCGAGTAGCTCGCGCGACCCGACGTCTTGCTGCGGAGGTCTCCGACGTAGCCGAACATCTCCGAGAGGGGCACGAGACCCTTCACGACGCGGGCACCGGCCCGCTCCTCCATGGCCTGGATCTGACCACGGCGGGAGTTGATGTCGCCGATGACCTCACCCATGTAGTCCTCGGGCGTGGTGACCTCGACGGCCATCATCGGCTCAAGGAGCACGGGGGACGCCTTGCGCGCGGCCTCCTTGAAGGCCTGCGAACCGGCGATCTTGAACGCGAGCTCGGAGGAGTCGACCTCGTGGTAGGCACCGTCGAGAAGCGTGACGCGGACGCCCGTCATCTCGTAGCCGGCGAGGATGCCGAACTGCATGGCCTCCTGCGCACCGGCGTCTACCGAAGGGATGTACTCCTTCGGGATGCGACCACCGGTCACCTTGTTCACGAACTCGTACGACGCGTCGCCGCCCTCGATCGGCTCGATCGCGATCTGCACCTTGGCGAACTGGCCGGTACCACCAGTCTGCTTCTTGTGCGTGTAGTCGACGCGCTCGACGGCCTTGCGGATCGTCTCGCGGTACGCGACCTGCGGCTTGCCGACGTTGGCCTCGACCTTGAACTCACGGCGCATACGGTCGACCAGCACCTCGAGGTGCAGCTCGCCCATACCACCGATGATGGTCTGGCCGGTCTCCTCGTCCGAGTGGACCTGGAAGGAGGGGTCCTCCTCCGCGAGACGCTGGATGGCGACACCCAGCTTCTCCTGGTCACCCTTGGACTTGGGCTCGATGGCGACCTGGATGACCGGCGCCGGGAAGTCCATGGACTCCAGGATCACCGGCTGCTTGTCGTCGCAGAGCGTCTCACCGGTCGTGGTCTGCTTCAGACCCATGACGGCGATGATGTCGCCGGCGCCCACCGAGTCGATCTCCTCACGCTTGTTCGCGTGCATGCGGTAGATCTTGCCGATGCGCTCCTTCTTGCCCTTGACGGAGTTCAGCACGGCGGTGCCGGACTCCAGGCGGCCCGAGTAGACCCGGACGAAGGTGAGCTTGCCGAGGTGCGGGTCGCTCATGATCTTGAATGCAAGGGCGGACAGCGGCTCGTCGTCGGACGGCTTGCGCTTGACGACCAGCTCGGGGTCCTTCACGTCGTGGCCCTCGATGGCCTCGACGTCGAGCGGGGTCGGCAGGTAGCGCACGACCGCGTCGAGCAGGGGCTGGACGCCCTTGTTCTTGAACGCGGTGCCACAGAACACCGGGGTGACCGTGGTGTCGTTGGACTTGCCGGACGCGATGGTGATGCGACGGATCGCGGCGTACAGCTGCTCCTCGGTGGGCTCCTGGCCCTCCAGGTACAGCTCCATGATCTCTTCGTCGTTCTCGGCGACGGCCTCGATCAGCTTGCCGCGGTACTCCTCGGCAGCCTCGGCGTGCGTGGCCGGGATGTCGACGACGTCGTACATCTCGCCCTTGGCGGCCTCGGCGGACCAGACCAGGGCCTTCATCGTCACGAGGTCGACGACGCCCTTGAAGTCGGCCTCGGCGCCGATCGGGAGCTGCATGACGAGCGGCTGGGCGCCCAGGCGGTCCGAGATCATGTCCACGCAGCGGTGGAACTCGGCGCCGGTACGGTCCAGCTTGTTGACGAAGCAGATGCGGGGCACGCCGTAACGGTCGGCCTGACGCCACACCGTCTCGGACTGCGGCTCCACGCCGGCAACGCCGTCGAACACCGTCACGGCGCCGTCGAGGACGCGGAGCGAACGCTCCACCTCGACGGTGAAGTCGACGTGACCCGGGGTGTCGATGATGTTGATGGTGTGGTCGACGCCCTCGAGCGGCCAGTGACAGGTGGTGGCAGCAGAGGTGATCGTGATGCCACGCTCCTGCTCCTGCTCCATCCAGTCCATGGTGGCAGCGCCGTCGTGGACCTCACCGATCTTGTAGCTGACGCCGGTGTAGAAGAGGATCCGCTCGGTGGTGGTCGTCTTGCCCGCGTCGATGTGGGCCATGATCCCGATGTTGCGGACCCTGGCCAGGTCAAGTGAAGTGGTAGCCATAAGGCTTCAGTCTTCTCTCGGTCTCGATGGGGTCTGCGACTACCAGCGGTAGTGCGCGAAGGCCTTGTTGGACTCGGCCATCTTGTGGGTGTCCTCGCGCTTCTTCACGGCCGCACCGAGGCCGTTCGAGGCGTCGAGAAGCTCGTTGAGCAGACGCTCGGTCATGGTCTTCTCGCGACGGGCGCGGGAGTAACCGACCAGCCAGCGCAGCGCGAGCGTGTTGGCACGACCGGGCTTGACCTCGATCGGAACCTGGTACGTCGCACCACCGACACGGCGGGACTTGACCTCAAGGGTCGGCTTGATGTTCTCCAGAGCGCGCTTCAGCGTGATGATCGGGTCGTTGCCCGTCTTCTCACGCAGGCCCTCCATGGCGCCGTAGACGATGCGCTCGGCGGTGGAGCGCTTGCCGTTCAGCAGCACCTTGTTGATGAGCGACGTGACAAGAGGAGAACCGTAGACCGGGTCGATGATGACCGGGCGCTTCGGGGCGGGGCCCTTACGAGGCATTCTTACTTCTCCTTCTTGGCGCCGTAGCGGCTGCGGGCCTGCTTGCGGTTCTTGACACCCTGGGTGTCCAGCGAACCGCGGATGATCTTGTAGCGAACACCCGGCAGGTCCTTCACACGGCCACCACGCACGAGCACGATGGAGTGCTCCTGCAGGTTGTGTCCCTCACCCGGAATGTAGGCGGTGACCTCGATCCCGCTGGTCAGACGCACACGCGCGACCTTACGCAGGGCCGAGTTCGGCTTCTTCGGGGTGGTCGTGAACACACGCGTGCAGACGCCGCGGCGCTGGGGCGAACCCTCGAGCGCGGGCGTCTTGTTCTTCTCGACCTTGTCCTGCCGGCCCTTGCGGACCAGCTGCTGGATCGTAGGCACTACTTCTCCGGTTTCTGTGTGCCGAATGGTGAAGCTAACCCGGAACGTCTCCGACCCACGCGGTCGGGTGTGTCGAAGCTGCAAACTCCCGCCGCGAGGCAAAAGGGCGCAGATTACGGCGGCCGCTTACGGCTCCCCCCTGTGCGGTTGAAGGCACGCACGGGAGCCAGGGCACACCCCAGGCACAAGGTCTGAGCGTACCTATCGCATTGCCTACGGTCAAAACAAATGGGCGTGCGGGGGTTTAAGGGCCGGGCGCGCAGGAGCGCCCGGCCCCGGCATCAGCTGCCCGAGGACACTCCCGCGATCATGAAGAGCATGAGGAAGAACGCCCAGCCGGCGACGGACAGCCACCCCAGGATGATCCCGGCCAGGGCGAAGCCCTCACCGCCCTCACCGCTGCGCCTGATCTCGGCGCGGGCGGTGTGGCCGAGGATGACGGCGGGGATGCCGGTCAGCCCCATGGTCATGGTCGTCAGCACGCCGCACACCATCGACCCGACGGCCTTGCCGTTGGTGGCCGGAGGCGGCAGGGGCACCGGCATGAAGGTTCTCGGGACGCCCGGCGGCCCCAGGACCGGCGGCTGCATCGCGGACGGCCCCTGCGGCAGGTCGGCGACGAGCAGGGACAGCTCCCCCACCGTGCGCGCCTGGTAGGCCCTCTCGATCCGCTTCTCGTACTCGTCCTGCTGGAGGCGGCCCTCACTGAAGCCGGCCCGCAGAACATCCACGGCACGCTCACGGTCGGCATGGGCCGCGAGCATCGACGGAGCACTGCTCTGCGCCTGCCACGGCATCGGCTGCCACGAAGGATTCGACACGAGAAACACTCCCCCGGACTGGTTGTGCCTCCAATGATGCTGCAACGCACGGCCCCCGGCATTGGTTCCCGGCGACACTTCTGTCCCGGTTCTGCCACACCGGGCACACAGAGCTGCACAGGGCACACACCGGGCACCCGGGACAACGCCGAAGGGCGGCTCACCCCGTACGAAACGGAGTGGCCGCCCTTCGTCACATCAGACGTAGGCCTTACTGGTTGTACGGCCCGTAGTCGTAGTCCTCCAGCGGGACGGCCTGGCCGGAGCCGGTGCCGAACGGCGAGTAGTCGATGTCGTCGTAGCCGACGGCCGAGTACATCGCGGCCTTGGCCTCCTCGGTCGGCTCGACCCGGATGTTGCGGTAGCGGGACAGGCCCGTACCGGCCGGGATGAGCTTACCGATGATGACGTTCTCCTTGAGGCCGATGAGGCTGTCGGACTTGGCGTTGATCGCCGCGTCCGTCAGCACTCGGGTCGTCTCCTGGAAGGAGGCGGCCGACAGCCAGGACTCCGTCGCCAGCGAGGCCTTGGTGATACCCATCAGCTGCGGACGACCGGAGGCCGGGTGACCGCCCTCCTGGACCACACGACGGTTCTCGGTCTCGAACTTGGAGCGCTCGACCAGCTCACCGGGCAGCAGCTCGGCGTCGCCGGACTCGATGATCGTCACACGGCGGAGCATCTGCCGGATGATGATCTCGATGTGCTTGTCGTGGATCGACACACCCTGTGAGTTGTACACCTTCTGGACCTCGCCGACCAGGTGGACCTGGACGGCACGCTGGCCCAGGATGCGCAGCACGTCGTGCGGGTTGGTGGCACCCACGGTGAGCTTCTGGCCCACCTCGACGTGCTCGCCCTCGCTGACCAGGAGTCGGGCGCGCTTCGAGATCGGGAACGCCGTCTCGTCGCTGCCGTCGTCCGGCGTGATGACGATCTTCTTGGTCTTCTCCGTCTCCTCGATGCGGACGCGACCGGCCGCCTCGGAGATCGGCGCGACACCCTTCGGCGTACGGGCCTCGAAGAGCTCGACGACACGCGGCAGACCCTGGGTGATGTCGTCACCGGCCACACCACCGGTGTGGAAGGTACGCATCGTCAGCTGGGTACCGGGCTCGCCGATGGACTGGGCGGCGATGATGCCGACCGCCTCACCGATGTCGACCAGCTTGCCGGTGGCCAGGGAGCGGCCGTAGCACATGGCGCACGTGCCGACCTTGGACTCACAGGTCAGGATCGAGCGGGTCTTGACCTCCTCGACACCGTGGTGCACGAGCTGGTCGATGAGCACGTCGCCCAGGTCCACGTTGGCCGGCGCGATCACCTTGCCGTCGATGACGACGTCCTCGGCGAGCATGCGGGCGTAGACGCTGGTCTCGACGTCGTCGGCCTTGCGCAGGACACCGGTCTCGTCCTTCGAGGCGATCCGCAGCTTCAGACCGCGCTCGGTGCCGCAGTCCTCCTCGCGGATGATGACGTCCTGTGAAACGTCCACCAGACGACGGGTCAGGTAACCCGAGTCGGCGGTACGCAGGGCGGTGTCCGCCAGACCCTTACGGGCACCGTGCGTGGAGATGAAGTACTCAAGGACGGAGAGGCCCTCACGGAACGACGCCTTGATCGGACGCGGGATCGTCTCGTTCTTCGCGTTCGACACCAGACCACGCATACCGGCAATCTGACGCATCTGCATCATGTTGCCTCGTGCACCCGAGTTCACCATCATGAAGATCGGGTTGGTCTTCGGGAAGTTGTCGTTCATCGCCTCGGCGACCTCGTTGGTCGCCTTGGTCCAGATCGCGATGAGCTCCTGCGTGCGCTCGTCCTTGGTGATCAGACCACGCTCGTACTGCTTCTGGACCTTCTCGTCCTGCGCCTCGTAGCCCTTGACGATCTCCTTCTTCGCCTCGGGAACGACGACGTCGGAGATGGCCACGGTGACACCGGAACGGGTCGCCCAGTAGAAGCCGGACGCCTTCAGGTTGTCGAGCGTCGCCGCCACGATGACCTTGGGGTAGCGCTCGGCGAGGTCGTTGACGATCTCGGAGAGCTGCTTCTTGCCGACCTCGTAGTCGACGAACGGGTAGTCCTCGGGCAGCAGCTCGTTGAAGAGCGCGCGGCCCAGCGTGGTCTTCAGGGTGAAGCTGTCACCCTGCTGCCACTCCGGCTCACCCTCCTCGCGCACCGGCGGGACCCAGCCGCGCGGCGGGATGGTGCCCACCGGGAAGCGGATGTCCACGCGCGACTGCAGCGAGAGCTCGCCGGCGTCGAACGCCATGATCGCCTCGGCCACGGACGAGAAGGAGCGGTCCTCGCCCTTCACGTCACGCATCTCGCCGTCGGTGGTGAGGAAGAACAGACCGAGGACCATGTCCTGGGTCGGCATCGTCACCGGACGGCCGTCGGCCGGCTTGAGGATGTTGTTCGAGGACAGCATCAGGATGCGGGCCTCGGCCTGCGCCTCCGCGGACAGCGGCAGGTGCACGGCCATCTGGTCACCGTCGAAGTCCGCGTTGAACGCGGTGCAGACGAGCGGGTGGATCTGGATGGCCTTGCCCTCGACCAGCTGCGGCTCGAAGGCCTGGATGCCGAGGCGGTGCAGGGTGGGCGCACGGTTCAGCAGCACCGGGTGCTCGGCGATGACCTCTTCGAGGACGTCGTACACGACCGTGCGGCCGCGCTCCACCATGCGCTTGGCGCTCTTGATGTTCTGCGCGTGGTTCAGGTCGACCAGGCGCTTCATCACGAACGGCTTGAACAGCTCCAGCGCCATCGCCTTCGGCAGACCGCACTGGTGCAGCTTCAGCTGCGGACCGACGACGATCACGGAACGCGCGGAGTAGTCCACACGCTTGCCGAGCAGGTTCTGACGGAATCGACCCTGCTTACCCTTCAGCATGTCGCTGAGGGACTTCAGCGGGCGGTTACCGGGACCGGTGACCGGACGGCCACGACGACCGTTGTCGAACAGCGCGTCGACGGCCTCCTGGAGCATGCGCTTCTCGTTGTTCACGATGATCTCGGGCGCGCCGAGGTCGAGAAGCCGCTTCAGTCGGTTGTTCCGGTTGATCACACGGCGGTACAGGTCGTTCAGGTCGGAGGTCGCGAAGCGGCCACCGTCCAGCTGCACCATCGGGCGAAGGTCCGGCGGGATGACCGGGACGCAGTCGAGGACCATGCCCTTGGGGCTGTTGGAGGTCTGCAGGAACGCGGACACGACCTTCAGCCGCTTCAGCGCACGGGTCTTCTTCTGGCCCTTACCGGTGCGGATGATCTCGCGGAGGCGCTCGGCCTCCTCGTCCAGGTCGAAGGACTCCAGGCGCTTCTGCAGCGCCGCGGCACCCATCGAACCGTCGAAGTACGTGCCGAAGCGGTCACGCAGCTCGCGGTAGAGGAGCTCGTCGCCCTCCAGGTCCTGGACCTTGAGGTTCTTGAACCGGGTCCACACCTCGTCGAGACGGTCGATCTCGCGCTGCGAACGGTCGCGCAGCTGCTTCATCTCACGCTCGGCGCCCTCGCGCACCTTGCGGCGCACATCGGCCTTGGCGCCCTCGGCCTCCAACTCGGCCAGGTCGGTCTCGAGCTTCTTGGCGCGGGCCTCCAGGTCGGCGTCCCGGCGGTTCTCGATCTGCTGCCGCTCGACGGAGACATGCGCCTCCAGGGAGGGCAGGTCACGCGTACGGCGCTCCTCGTCGACGTACGTGATCATGTACGCCGCGAAGTAGATGACCTTCTCCAGGTCCTTCGGGGCGAGGTCGAGCAAGTAGCCCAGCCGCGACGGAACGCCCTTGAAGTACCAGATGTGGGTGACGGGAGCGGCGAGCTCGATGTGGCCCATCCGCTCACGGCGCACCTTGGCGCGGGTGACCTCGACGCCACAGCGCTCACAGATGATGCCCTTGAAGCGGACACGCTTGTACTTGCCGCAGTAGCACTCCCAGTCCCGGGTCGGACCGAAGATCTTCTCGCAGAAGAGTCCGTCCTTTTCGGGCTTGAGGGTACGGTAGTTGATGGTCTCGGGCTTCTTGACCTCGCCGTGGCTCCACTGACGGATGTCGTCAGCGGTGGCCAGACCGATCCGGAGCTCGTCGAAGAAGTTGACGTCGAGCACTATGCGTCAATCCCTCTCAGGGTTGTAAGTCATGGGGTCTGATACGGGGGTCCTGGGGCCGGCGGCCTTCATGACGAAGGCCGCCGGACTCCCGTCAGACCTCTTCGACGCTGCTCGGCTCACGCCGGGACAGGTCGATGCCAAGCTCCTCCGCAGCGCGGAAGACGTCCTCGTCGGTGTCGCGCATCTCGATGGACATGCCGTCCGAGGACAGCACCTCCACGTTGAGGCACAGGGACTGCATCTCCTTGATGAGCACCTTGAAGGACTCGGGGATGCCGGGCTCGGGGATGTTCTCGCCCTTGACGATGGCCTCGTAGACCTTCACGCGGCCGGTGACGTCGTCGGACTTGATGGTCAGGAGCTCCTGGAGGGCGTACGCGGCGCCGTAAGCCTCCAGCGCCCACACCTCCATCTCACCGAAGCGCTGGCCACCGAACTGGGCCTTACCACCCAGCGGCTGCTGGGTGATCATCGAGTACGGACCGGTCGAGCGGGCGTGCAGCTTGTCGTCGACCAGGTGGTGGAGCTTCAGGATGTACATGTAGCCGACCGAGATCGGCTCCGGGAAGGGCTCACCCGAGCGGCCGTCGAACAGCGGGGCCTTACCGGTCGGGAGCACCATGCGCTCGCCGTCGCGGTTCGGGATCGTGTGCTCCAGCAGACCGGCGAGCTCGTCCTCGCGGGCACCGTCGAAGACCGGGGTCGCGACGTTGGTGCCGGGGGCGACGGAGTCGGCGCCGATCACCTGGAGGCGCTGCGCCCACTCGTCGGCGAGGCCGGAGACGTCCCAGCCGCGGCTGGCGAGCCAGCCGAGGTGGATCTCCAGGACCTGTCCCGGGTTCATTCGGGACGGGACACCGAGCGGGTTGAGGATGATGTCGACGGGGGTCCCGTCCTCGAGGAACGGCATGTCCTCGATGGGCAGGATCTTGGAGATGACACCCTTGTTGCCGTGACGGCCGGCGAGCTTGTCACCGTCGGTGATCTTGCGCTTCTGCGCCACGTACACGCGCACCAGCTGGTTGACACCGGGGGGAAGCTCGTCGCCCTCCTCGCGGTCGAAGACGCGGACGCCGATGACCTTGCCGGTCTCGCCGTGCGGCACCTTCAGCGAGGTGTCACGGACCTCACGGGCCTTCTCACCGAAGATCGCGCGCAGCAGACGCTCCTCGGGCGTCAGCTCGGTCTCACCCTTGGGCGTGACCTTGCCGACGAGGATGTCACCGGCGATGACCTCGGCGCCGATACGGATGATGCCGCGCTCGTCGAGGTCGGCGAGGACCTCCTCGGAGACGTTCGGGATGTCCCGGGTGATCTCCTCGGGGCCGAGCTTGGTGTCACGGGCGTCGACCTCGTGCTCCTCGATGTGGATCGAGGAGAGGACGTCGTCCTGCACGAGGCGCTGCGACAGGATGATCGCGTCCTCGTAGTTGTGACCCTCCCACGGCATGAACGCGACGAGCAGGTTCTTGCCGAGCGCCATCTCACCGTTCTGGGTGGCCGGACCGTCGGCGAGGACCTGGCCCTCGATGATCCGGTCGCCCTCGTTGACGATGACCTTCTGGTTGACCGAGGTGCCCTGGTTGGAGCGGGCGAACTTGGCCAGGCGGTACGTGATGTACGTGCCGTCGTCGTTGGCGGTGGTGATGTAGTCCGCGGAGACCTCCTGGACCACACCCGGCTTCTCGGCCTTGACCACGTCGCCGGCGTCGACGGCGGAGCGGTACTCCATGCCGGTGCCGACGAGCGGGGACTCGGACTTGATCAGGGGCACGGCCTGACGCATCATGTTCGCGCCCATGAGGGCGCGGTTGGCGTCGTCGTGCTCGAGGAAGGGGATCATGGCGGTCGCGACCGACACCATCTGGCGCGGCGAGACGTCCATGTAGTCCACGTCGTCACCGGCGACGTAGTCGACCTCGCCACCACGACGACGAACGAGGACGCGGTTCTCGGCGAACCGCATGTCGTCGTTGAGCGTGGCGTTGGCCTGCGCGATGACGAACCGGTCCTCTTCGTCAGCCGTCAGGTAGTCGACCTCGTCGGTGACCTGGCCCTCGACGACCTTGCGGTACGGCGTCTCCACGAAACCGAACGCGTTGACGCGGCCGTAGGAGGCGAGCGAACCGATCAGACCGATGTTCGGGCCTTCGGGCGTCTCAATGGGGCACATACGGCCGTAGTGAGACGGGTGCACGTCACGGACCTCGAAGCCGGCCCGCTCACGGGAGAGACCACCCGGGCCAAGAGCCGACAGACGGCGCTTGTGGGTGAGACCCGACAGCGGGTTGTTCTGGTCCATGAACTGGGAGAGCTGGCTGGTGCCGAAGAACTCCTTGATGGAGGCCACGACCGGCCGGATGTTGATCAGGGTCTGCGGCGTGATCGCCTCGACGTCCTGGGTCGTCATGCGCTCACGGACGACACGCTCCATACGCGCCAGACCCGTACGGACCTGGTTCTGGATGAGCTCGCCGACGCTGCGCAGACGACGGTTGCCGAAGTGGTCGATGTCGTCGGTCTCGACGACGATGTTGCCGCCGCTGTCGCCGACCGTCTCGGTCTCGCCCGCGTGCAGCTTCACCAGGTACTTGATCGTCGAGATGATGTCCTCGACGGTCAGGATGCCGGCGTCGAGCGGGGCGTCCGCGCCCAGCTTCTTGTTGACCTTGTAGCGGCCGACCTTGGCGAGGTCGTAGCGCTTGGGGTTGAAGTACAGGTTCTCGAGGAGCGTCTGCGCGGCCTCACGCGTGGGGGGCTCGCCCGGACGCAGCTTGCGGTAGATGTCGAGCAGCGCGTCGTCCTGCCCCTGGGTGTGGTCCTTCTCCAGGGTGGCGCGCATGGACTCGTACTCGCCGAACTCCTCCAGGATCTGCTCGGTCGTCCAGCCGAGGGCCTTGAGGAGGACGGTCACGGACTGCTTGCGCTTGCGGTCGATACGCACACCGACCATGTCGCGCTTGTCGATCTCCATCTCCAGCCAGGCACCCCGGGACGGGATGATCTTGGCGGAGAAGATGTCCTTGTCGGACGTCTTGTCGATGGAGGAGTCGAAGTAGACACCGGGCGAGCGGACCAGCTGCGACACCACGACACGCTCGGTGCCGTTGATGACGAACGTGCCCTTGCCCGTCATGAGCGGGAAGTCGCCCATGAAGACCGTCTGGGACTTGATCTCACCGGTCTCGTTGTTGGTGAACTCGGCTGTGACGAAGAGCGGGGCGGCGTACGTGAAGTCGCGCTCCTTGCACTCGTCGATGCTGTTCTTCGGCGGCTCGAAGCGGTGGTCGCGGAAGGTCAGCGACATCGACCCGGAGAAGTCCTCGATCGGGGAGATCTCCTCGAAGATCTCCTCCAGGCCGGACTTGGTGGGGACGTCCTGTCCGTTCTCCAGAGCCTCCTCGACCCGACTCTGCCAGGCGGTGTTGCCGAGCAGCCAGTCAAAGCTCTCGGTCTGCAGCGCGAGCAGGTTCGGAACCTCGAGAGGCTCCTTGATCTTTGCAAAGGAGATGCGCAGCGGGGCGGTGCTGGCGCCGTTGTTCGTATTCGCGGTCGAGGCGTTGCGCGAGGCGGCCAAGAGGGGGTCCTTCCGAGGGCTCGGACTCACTACGCGCGTACCGGCCCCCTCGACCGGGCGCAGAGAGGACAAGTCCCGGGTCGGGGACGGTCCGATCGTCTGTGCTCGAGCGAGGGCATGCCCCTGGTGACGGGCAGGAGGCAGCTAACAGGCAGCGCAAAGGGTCAGTGTAGCCACTCGGCCCACTGATGTCCAGTGCGGGTTTGCGGACACCCTCGGAAACCCTCTTTGTTCCTCAACACCTGCGGCAAGCCACGCCCTCGATGCACATCGATACTGCCCTCTTCGTCGCCGATCCATGCCTCGGAGTTCGGATCCGTGTGACGACGCGTCCTGAGAATTGCGCGCTGCGTGCAGTTCGTCAAGGCCCCCCATGCCCGAACCAGATGCTGCGATCGTCACTCGCGGCCGGTCACCAGGGGTGTTCGGAGGCACGACGATGATCACCATACTCGCCGCCACCGACAGTGCAAGGCAGCCGTCACGCGACGTCCCGGAACGCCGAAGGGCGACCACCCACATGGGTGATCGCCCTTCAGTACGTCTGCGTTACAGCCCCGTGTTCAGAGCCGCGCCGCGAGCGAGTCCGTGCGGACCCGCAAAGGCCTTACTTGACCTCGACGGAGGCGCCGGCGCCCTTGAGGGACTCGGCGGCCTTCTCAGCGGCCTCCTTGGCGACCTTCTCGAGAACGGGCTTGGGGGCGCCGTCCACGAGGTCCTTGGCCTCCTTCAGACCCAGCGAGGTCAGCTCACGCACGACCTTGATGACCTGGATCTTCTTGTCGCCGGCACCGGTGAGGATGACGTCGAACTCGTCCTTCTCCTCTTCGGCCTCGACCGGGGCGCCCGGGGCACCCGGAGCGGCAACGGCGACCGCGGCGGCGGCGGTGACGTCGAACTTCTCCTCGAACGCCTTCACGAACTCGGAGAGCTGGATGAGGGTCATCGACTCGAACTCGGCGAGCAGTTCGTCCTGGGTGAGAGCCACGATGGCTTTCCTTCCACTAATTCGGCTGGTGCCGGATGTACATGTCTGGCGGGCGTACGTTGGCCCGCTACGACCTCCGCCTCAGGCGGCGGCGGTCATTTCGCGAGCCGAATTACTCGGCACCGCCCTGCTCGGCCTGCTTGGCGCGAAGAGCGTCCACGGTGCGGACGAGCTTCGAGGGAAGCGCCTGGAAGAGCTGAGCAGCCTGGGACTGCTTGCCCTTGAAGGCACCCGCCAGCTTGCTGAGCAGAACCTCGCGGGACTCGAGGTCCGCAAGCTTCTTGATCTCGTCGGCGGACAGCGCCTTGCCGTCAAGGACACCGCCCTTGATGACGAGGTTCGGGTTGTCCTTGGCGAAGTCACGAAGACCCTTCGCCGACTCCACCGGGTCACCGGTGATGAAGGCGACCGCCGTCGGACCGTTGAACAGGTCGTCGAGCGTCGAGATCCCGGCCTCGTTGGCCGCAATCTTGGTCAGCGTGTTCTTCACCACGGCGTACTGGGCGTTCTCACCGAGCGAACGACGCAGCGTCTTGAGCTGCGCCACGGTGAGACCCCGGTACTCGGTCAGCACGGCGGCGTTCGAGCTACGGAACTGCTCCGTGAGCTCGGCCACCGCGGCAGCCTTGTCGGGCCTTGCCATAGAGCGTCGGCCTCCTTCCGGGTGATGAGGACCGCTCGGAAGGGGCTTGGCAAAACGAAACGCCCCGGCGCAGGCGCACGGGGCGTAGCTCGACCGGACGAATTCCGTACGGGAACGGAACCGGACCGGGAGCAACTTCCACAGTCACCTGCGCGGGTCGTCCGCAGTTCAGCGGATCCTTCGGCCACCGCGCCCTCTCGCGAGCACACGGCAACGACCAGCGGTCTTTGGCTTCTCCGGAAGAGTACGGGACCACATCCCTGTCAAGCAAATCCGCTCCGCGGCCCCTCAGCTCGCCGGCAGGTTGTTCATCAGGTCCTTGTAGTCGAGGGTCTGACTCGCCGGCGGCTCCTCGACGGAGACATCGACGCCGTAGTCGCTGTAGTACACCGTCGAATTCAGCTCGCCGTTCGCCGTGTCGCCCCGCTCGACCTTCTTGACCAGCAGGTTGTCGTCGTTGATCCAGAGGTCGATGTCCGCGGTGGTGATGCCGGACGCCTTCAGCTGCTCCTCCAGCTCGGCCCGCATCTCTTCGCCGAGGTTTGCGTTCTGCTCCTGGATGTCGGCGACGTTCACCGTGCCCGCGTAGTGCGTGGTCTGCTCGCCGCGCACCTCCTCCTCGCCTACCTTCTCGACGTCACCGGAGGCCAGCAGGAGCTGCACGGACTGGTTCGGCGTGACGCTCTGGAAGTGCTCCTTCGCATACGCGCCGGAGGCCCCGCCCATCATGTCCTCGGCATCGTCGTACCCGTACCTGATCCACTGCTTGCCGCCGTACTGCCCGGCGAACAGGTCGCCCATGTTCGCGTAGTAGGCGTCGGGCAGATAGCGGGCCTCCGTCGACGTGATGCCCAGCTGGTTCATCTGGTCGGCCGCCTGACCGCCGGTGTAGGTGATGGTCAGGGTGCCGTGGAGGCCGTCGGCTCAGTCCACCTCGCCGTCCGCCTTGATGGACATCAGGTCGCCCATGTCCCCGGTGGACTCGATCTTCACCGAGTCGGCGTCGTCCGTGGACTTGTCCGCCAGCCGCAGCGCCGCGAGCGGATCGCCGCCCCCGCCGCCCTTGCCCGAGTCCGAGGAACCGCAGGCCGCCACCCCGGTCAGCGCGGCCACCACCGCGATCGACAGGATCGTACGGCGGCACTTGGTCGTGCTGGTCATTCGTCCCCACCCCCATGGAGATTGCCGTCCTCCGCACACCAGCGCAGCACACTTGCGCACGTATGCCCACCCGTATGACAAAAGGTCTGTATGTCAAAAAGGGACGAGCCCCGCACCTCGAAAGGTTGCGGGGCTCGTCCTCGACTACGCGTACGCGACGCGGCTGCCTGGTGAGCGGAGGGCTCAGACGGCGGCCGGGTCCTCCTCGACGAGGAGGTTGCGGGTGCGGTTGGAGTCGACCGGGATGCCGGGGCCGATCGTGGTGCTGATCGCGGCCTTCTTGATGTAGCGACCCTTGGCGGCCGACGGCTTCAGACGGAGGATCTCCTCCAGCGCCGCGGCGTAGTTCTCCACCAGCTTGGTGTCGTCGAACGACGTCTTGCCGATGATGAAGTGCAGGTTCGAGTGCTTGTCGACGCGGAACTCGATCTTGCCGCCCTTGATGTCGTTGACGGCCTTCACGACGTCCGGGGTCACGGTGCCGGTCTTGGGGTTCGGCATGAGACCACGGGGACCAAGCACGCGGCCGAGGCGGCCGACCTTGCCCATGAGGTCCGGGGTGGCGACGACGGCGTCGAAGTCCAGACGGCCCTTCGACACCTCGTCGATGAGCTCGTCGGAGCCGACGATGTCGGCGCCCGCGGCGAGTGCGGCCTCGGCACGGTCACCGGTCGCGAAGACCAGGACCCGGGCGGTCTTACCGGTGCCGTGCGGGAGGTTCACGGTGCCACGGACCATCTGGTCGGCCTTGCGCGGGTCGACACCCAGACGGAAGGCGACCTCGACAGTGCCGTCGAACTTGGTCGTGGAGGTCTCCTTGGCGAGACGGACGGCCTCGAGCGGGGCGTACAGCTTCTCCCGGTCGATCTTGGCGTCCGCAGCGCGGAGAGCCTTGCTGCGCTTGCTCACAACTGCTCCTGTGTGTTCTGAAAGGAGTCGTGGTGCACGGGCCGAGCAGGCCCTACCACGGTGGTTCTACGAAGGTGGGGTTCAGCCCTCGACCGTGATGCCCATGGAACGCGCGGTGCCGGCGATGATCTTCGCGGCGGCGTCCAGGTCATTGGCGTTGAGGTCGGGCATCTTGGTGGTGGCGATCTCGCGGACCTGCGCCTCGGTGATCTTGGCGACCTTGGTCTTGTGCGGCTCGCCGGAGCCCTTCTCCACGCCCGCGGCCTTGAGGATCATCTTGGCGGCCGGCGGCGTCTTGGTGATGAAGGTGAAGGAACGGTCCTCGTAGACCGTGATCTCCACCGGGATGACCCAACCGCGCTGCGACTCGGTCGCGGCGTTGTAGGCCTTGCAGAACTCCATGATGTTGACGCCGTGCTGACCCAGCGCCGGGCCGACCGGCGGAGCCGGGTTGGCCGCACCGGCCTGGATCTGGAGCTTGATGAGCCCCGTGACCTTCTTCTTCTTGGGAGGCATTACTCTCCGGGTCCTTTCGATTCGAGTGCGCCCCACCCAGGTTCGCGTCCCGGATGAAGGCATACCGCACAACGATAACGGGTATGGATGCGCGGCCAAAAACCGAGCAGGTCAGACAAGACGCGGTGGTCTTGTCCGACCTGGTCGGAAGCTTCGGAAGCTTACGGTCCGAAGAAACTCAGTTCTTCTGGATCTGGTCGAAGGAAAGCTCGACAGGCGTCTCACGCCCGAAGATCTCCACCAGACCCTTGACCTTCTTCGAGTCGGCGTTGATCTCGTTGATCGTCGCCTGGAGCGTGGCGAACGGACCGTCGGTGACGGTGACCGAGTCGCCCACCTCGAAGTCCAGCACCTGGACCTCGACCTTGCGGGCCGGAGCCGGTTTGCCCTCGGCCTCGGCAGCCTCGCGGGCGGCCTTCTCCTCGGCCTCCGGGGCGAGCATCTTGACGATCTCGTCCAGGGTCAGCGGGTACGGGTCGTAGGCGTTGCCCACGAAGCCGGTGACACCGGGGGTGTTACGGACGACGCCCCAGGACTCGTTCGTCAGGTCCATACGCACCAGCACATAGCCGGGGAGCTTGTTCTGGCGGATGGTCTTGCGGTCGCCGTTCTTAATCTGGACGACCTCTTCCTGCGGCACCTCGGCCTGGAAGATGTAGTCCTCGACGTTCAGCGAGACGGCGCGCTGTTCGAGGTTGGTCTTCACACGGTTCTCGTAACCGGCGTACGTGTGGATGACGTACCACTCGCCGGGCAGGGTCCGCAGTTCCTCACGCAGGGCCTCGACGGGGTCGACCGGCTCGGCCTCCTCCTCGTCGGCCTCGTCGGCCGCGGCCTCGGCCTCGACGTGCACGGCCGCTTCCTCGGCCGGCTCCCCCGCCTCGGCCTCGGCAGCCTCGAACTCGTCGACCTCGTCCGCTCCCTCGACGATGTCGAGCTCATCATCCACGGACTTGTCCGGCTCGATGGCGTCGTTCAGGTTCGGGTCAGACACGTGGCTGCTTCTTCCTGGATACATGGGGGTGGAACGCGCGAAAGGGGCGCCGGGTGGGGCGCCCTTCGCTTTCGGCTCAGCCGAAGACGTACTTGGCGGCCTTGTCTAGTCCGAAGTCAATCACAGTCACGAGACCGATCATGATGACGACGAAGAAGATGACCACCGTGGTGTAGGTCGTGAGCTGGGAGCGGGTCGGCCAGACGACCTTGCGCAGCTCCGCGACGATCTGACGGTAGAAGAGCGCGAGGCGCTTCAGCGGGCCCTTCTTGGCGCGCTTGCCGCCCTTGCGGGTCTTCTTCTTGTCCTCCGGCGCCTCGTCCTGGGCATCAGGCGTGTCGATGGAGCCCACGGCGTCCGTCATTCATCCTCACCTGATTCCGTCCGGTCCGGGTCGTGGCCGTGCCGCGCCCGGTCTGAGCCGCACGGCGGAACATTGCTGTACGTACATGCGCACACATCCTGGCGTGAGGAGTGTGTAGCAGGGCCGGAGGGACTTGAACCCCCAACCGCTGGTTTTGGAGACCAGTGCTCTACCAATTGAGCTACGACCCTTTGTGGTTCTCCACAAACGTACCGCATCCGGCCGGGTGCTCGGTGTGCACCTGCTGGGCGCGGCCGGTGGAGGCCAACGAGGTGAGAGTGTACGTGGTCCGGCGGCCGACGTCGAACAGAAAGTGTCCGTGGGGGCGTTGCCGGTCGAAGATCGCCTGTCGCCGGGCCCGGATACGGATGGTTGTTCAGTCGCTGTTCAGTCTGTGAAACCCGCGTGCCGGGCGGGTTTCGTGTCTGAAACGATGGGCCCCATGAGCGCTGCAACCCCTCCCACCGAGCGCCGGGTCTCCGCCCGAGTCGGCGCGATCTCCGAGTCCGCCACCCTCGCCGTGGACGCCAAGGCCAAGGCCCTCAAGGCCGCCGGGCGTCCGGTGATCGGCTTCGGCGCGGGCGAGCCCGACTTCCCGACCCCGGACTACATCGTCGAGGCGGCCGTCGAGGCCTGCAAGAACCCGAAGTACCACCGCTACACGCCGGCCGGTGGTCTGCCCGAGCTGAAGGCCGCGATCGCCGCGAAGACCCTGCGCGACTCCGGCTATGAGCCCGACGTCTCGCAGATCCTGGTCACCAACGGCGGCAAGCAGGCCATCTACGAGGCGTTCGCCGCGATCCTCGACCCGGGCGACGAGGTCATCGTCCCGGCGCCGTACTGGACGACGTATCCGGAGTCGATCCGCCTGGCCGGCGGTGTCCCGGTGGAGGTCGTCGCGGACGAGACGACCGGCTACCGGGTCTCCGTGGAGCAGCTGGAGGCGGCCCGCACGGAGAAGACGAAGGTCGTCCTGTTCGTCTCCCCGTCGAACCCGACCGGCGCGGTCTACACGGAGCCCCAGACCGAGGCGATCGGCCGCTGGGCCGTCGAGCACGGCCTGTGGGTGATGACGGACGAGATCTACGAGCACCTGGTCTACGGTGACGCGGCCTCGGTGTCGCTGCCAGCGCTGCTGCCCGAGCTGCGCGACAAGTGCATCGTGGTCAACGGTGTGGCGAAGACGTACGCCATGACCGGCTGGCGGGTCGGGTGGATCATCGGCCCGAAGGACGTCGTGAAGGCCGCGACGAACCTGCAGTCGCACGCCACGTCGAACGTGTCGAACGTCGCCCAGGTCGCGGCCCTCGCCGCCGTTTCCGGTGACCTGGAGGCCGTCGCGAAGATGCGCGAGGCCTTCGACCGGCGCCGCAAGACCATCGTGCGGATGCTCAACGAGATCGACGGAGTCCTCTGCCCGGAGCCCGAGGGGGCGTTCTACGCCTACCCGTCCGTGAAGGACCTGCTCGGCAAGGAGATCCGCGGCAAGCGCCCGCAGGACACGGTCGAACTCGCCGCGCTGATCCTGGAGGAGGCCGAGGTCGCAGTCGTACCCGGCGAGGCGTTCGGCACGCCGGGCTACCTGCGGCTGTCGTACGCGCTGGGTGACGAGGATCTCGTCGAGGGCGTCTCCCGGATCCAGAAGCTGCTGGCGGAGGCGACGGACTGACGTCCTGACCATTCGCTTCGGGGTGGGCACCTACGACTTTTCTGAGGTGCTCACCCCATTCGTTTGTGCGAGCAAGACCACGTTCGGGGAATCCGCTACCGGGACGGTGTCGGCGTACGGCAGGATCCTCGAATGGAGCCTGTACGTGATGTCTCTGAGCTGCCGAAAGCCCATCTGCACCTGCACTTCACCGGCTCGATGCGCCCGGGGACCGTTCTGGAACTGGCCGACAAGTACGGCGTACGTCTGCCCGACGCGCTGACGGAGGCGCTGACCAGCGGAGAGCCGCCGAGACTGCGGGCGACGGACGAGCGGGGCTGGTTCCGCTTCCAGCGCCTGTACGACGCGGCCCGCTCGTGCCTCAGGCAGCCCGAGGACATTCAGCGGCTGGTGCGGGAGGCTGCGGAGGAGGACGTGAGGGACGGCTCGGGCTGGCTGGAGATCCAGGTCGACCCGACGTCGTACGCCCCTCGGCTGGGTGGGCTGATCCCGGCGTTGGAGGTCATCCTGGACGCGGTGGACACGACCGTGCGGGAGACCGGGCTGGGCATGCGGGTCCTGGTCGCGGCGAACCGTATGAAGCACCCTCTGGACGCGCGCACGCTGGCGCGGCTGGCGGTGCGGTACGCGGACCGTGGTGTCGTCGGTTTCGGGCTCTCCAACGACGAGCTCCGGGGCATGGCCAGGGACTTCGACCGGGCCTTCGCGATCGCCCGGGAGGGCGGCCTGCTGTCGGCGCCGCACGGCGGCGAGCTGACCGGCCCGTCCTCGGTCCGCGACTGCCTGGACGACCTGCACGCGAACCGGATCGGGCACGGAGTGCGCGCGGCGGAGGACCCGCGCCTGCTGAAGCGCCTCGCGGACCGGGGCGTGACCTGCGAGGTCTGCCCGGCCTCCAACGTCGCCCTCGGCGTCTACGAGAAGCCCCAGGACGTCCCCCTGCGCACCCTGTTCGACGCCGGCGTCCCCATGGCCCTGGGCGCCGACGACCCTCTCCTCTTCGGCTCCCGCCTAGCGGCCCAGTACGAGATCGCCCGCCACCACCACGCCTTCACAGACGAGGAACTGGCAGAACTGGCCCGCCAGTCGATCCGAGCATCGGCGGCCCCGGAGGAAACGAAGCGGAAACTACTGACCGGCGTAGACGACTGGCTAACCAGCGCCCCGTAAGGGGCGCTGGGAACTCCGCGAGCAACCACACACAACCCGCACCCGCCGTACAACCCGCACCCCCGAGCTCTGAGGCGCCATGGCGGGGTCGAAGGGGCGGCAGCCCAGAATGGGTAGGGCCGGCGGGGGCGAAACTCCTCGTGGGCTCCCCTACAGACTCACGCCCACCGTCACCGGCTCATTCACCAGCGTGATCCCGAAGGCATCGCGAACCCCGGCCACAACCTCCCGGGCCAGCGCGAGCAGATCCTCGGTGGTGGCCGATCCCCGGTTGGTGAGGGCCAGGGTGTGCTTGGTGGAGATTCGAGCAGGACCGGCACCGTAGCCCTTGCTGAAGCCCGCCTTGTCGATCAGCCAGGCCGCGGAGGTCTTCGTGTGACCGTCCCCGGCGGCGTACGCGGGCGGGGCGACGCCGTCGCCGAGCCGCTCCCGCACGCGCGCGTGAAACACGGCGTACTCCTCGTCCGTGAGGATCGGATTCGTGAAGAACGACCCGGCGGACCAGGTGTCATGGTCCTCGGGGTCGAGCACCATGCCCTTCCCGGCGCGTAGCTTCAGAACGGTCTCGCGGGCGTCGGCGAGGGGCACACGGTCACCGGGCTCGACGCCCAGCGCGCGGGCCGTCTCGGCGTACTTGATCGGCCCCGACAGCCCGTCCGCGTCCTCCAGTTCGAACCGGACGCGCAGGACGACGTATCGCTCGGGGTCGTTCTTGAAGCGACTGTGGCGGTACGAGAAGGCGCACTCCGCGTTCGGGACGGTGACCGTCTCGCGGGTGCGGCGGTCGTAGGCGACGACCTCGGTGATGGTGGAGGCGACCTCCTGCCCGTACGCGCCGACGTTCTGGATCGGTGTCGCGCCGGCGGAGCCGGGGATTCCGGCAAGGCATTCGATGCCCGCGAGCCCGGCACCGACGGTACGGGTGACGGCGTCGGTCCACACCTCGCCGGCGGCCAGCTCCAGCCTCGTGCCATCGAGCGCGAACCCCTTGGTCGCGATGACCAGCGCGGTTCCGGCGAAGCCCTTGTCACCGATGACCAGGTTCGAACCACCGCCGATCAGCAGCAGGGGCGTACCGGTGTCATCGGCCTCGCGTACGGCGGCGATTACCTCGTCGTCGGTGGTGGCGGTGATCAGCCGCCGCGCGGGCCCGCCCAGCCGGAAGGTGGTCAACGGGGCGAGGGGGGCGTCGTGGAGTTCCTGCACGGGCTCAAGACTACGAGACGGCCATACCGGCGAAGGCTTGCCCTGGAACTCCGTCCTGGAACTCCGCCACGGCCAGTGCCGTTGATCAGGCCAGGGGGCCCGGCGCGCGTAAGGAGCGCCCCACAATGGAGAACGCCCCTTACACCTCCACATACCCCCGGCCCCTCGCCCGTACGGCTCAGGCCAGTCGTACGACCGCTCGCGACATGCCCAGCACCTTCTGACCGGCGCTCATCGCCGTCAGGTCGACGCGGACGGTGTTGTCGTCGAGCTTGGCGCCGACCTTGGCGGTGACCTCGATGGTGGCGCCCTGGTCGTCGTTGGGGACGACGACGGGCTTGGTGAAGCGGACGCCGTACTCGACGACCGCGCCCGGGTCACCGGCCCAGTCGGTGACGACGCGGATCGCCTCGGCCATGGTGAACATGCCGTGCGCGATGACGTCGGGGAGGCCGACCTCCTTGGCGAACTTCTCGTTCCAGTGGATCGGGTTGAAGTCGCCGGAGGCGCCCGCGTACTGGACGAGCGTGGCGCGGGTCACGCCGAAGGTCTGGGCCGGCAGTTCGGTGCCGACCTCGACGGCGTCGTAAGAGATCTTCGCGGTCATCGGTTTCTCATGCCCCCTCTGCCGCACGGGCCACGAGCTTGGTCCAGGCGGTGACGACGTGGTCGCCCGCCTCGTCGTGGACCTCTCCGCGGACGTCCAGGATGTCGTTGCCCGCCAGGGACTTGATCACCTCGATCGTCGAGGTGACCGTGAGCCGGTCACCGGCGCGCACCGGGCGCTTGTACGCGAACTTCTGGTCGCCGTGCACCACACGGCTGTAGTCGAGGCCGAGTTGCGGGTCGGAGACGACGACGCCCGCGGCCTTGAAGGTGATCGAGAACACGAAGGTCGGCGGGGCGATCACGTCGGGGTAGCCGAGTGCCTTGGCGACGTCGGGGTCCGTGTATACAGGGTTGGCGTCCCCCACGGCCTCCGCGAATTCACGGATCTTCTCCCGGCCGACCTCGTAGGGGTCGGTGGGCGGGTAGGACCGCCCTACGAAGGACTGGTCGAGCGCCATGGCTCGGCACCTCCTGCTCTACTGGCCGGTATTGGTCGATGTAACGACGCGAGGCCGCCCCCGATCACTCGGGGACGGCCTCGCGTACGAGCCTGATTTATCGCGTTTCGCGGTGCGCGGTGTGCGCGTTGCAACGCGGGCAGTGCTTCTTCATCTCCAGTCGGTCCGGGTTGTTACGCCGGTTCTTCTTGGTGATGTAGTTCCGCTCCTTGCACTCCACGCAGGCCAGCGTGATCTTCGGGCGGACGTCGGTGGCAGCCACGTGAGTGCTCCTTGACGAACGGATGGGATTGGTTTAACGCAGGAAAGAGTAGCCGATCGAAGGACCGACCCCGCAATCGGCTACTGTCAGTAGCGGTGACCGGACTTGAACCGGTGACACAGCGATTATGAGCCGCTTGCTCTACCGACTGAGCTACACCGCTGTGATGCGATCGGGCCCCGCCTTGCGGCGGGAACCTTTCACACCAGAGCCCCAATACGGAATCGAACCGTAGACCTTCTCCTTACCATGGAGACGCTCTGCCGACTGAGCTATTGGGGCGAGCGATGAAGACATTACACGGCTCACCGCCGTTCGCCCAAATCCGTTTCGCGGCCTCCACCCGGAGCGGTCCGGGGGCGTTCTCCGCTCTGTTCAACTGGGCTCCGCAGGCCTCATGCACCACCGTTCCCGGCTTTCCCGGCAGCCACCGGCCAGGTGAACCGCACCAGTACGACTATTGCGCTCCTGCGCGCTGAGGGCGTGCGACCGGCCTAGGCTCGACTCACTCTGCGTGATCTTGTGTCCCTCAGTCAGCCCCTCAGTCCGCCCTAAGTCTCACCGTGCCGCCGTCGTCGAGCCAGGAGCGCGATGCCCGACAGTCAGCCGCAGCCGTCCCACTCCTCGTCCGGCCCGCCCTTCGGGCCGGACGAGGCAGGCGCCCTGCTGCTGTGCGGTGCGCGGCTCACCGACGGCCGGGCCGTGGACGTACGGCTGGGCCGCGGACGTATCGAGGCGGTCGGCACGGCGGGCAGTCTGGGAACGGGCGGAACGACCGCGTCCGGGGTGCCGGTCAAGCGTGTGGATCTCGGCGGGCATCTGCTCCTGCCGGCTCCTGTGGAGCCGCACGCCCACGGTGACACGGCTCTGTCGGACGATGTCGGGGGGCCCGTCTCGTACGACGGTCAGGACGTCCAGCGGCGGGTCACCGAGGCCGCGCTGCTCCAGCTCGGGCACGGTGCCACCGCGCTGCGCTCGCATGTCCGCGTGGGCGATGTGCAGGGGCTGGGGGCGTTGGAGGCGGTGCTCCAGGCTCAGCGGGCGTTGCGGGGGCTCGTGGAGCTGACGGCGGTGGCGATGCCTCGGGTGCTGACCGGGGTGGCCGGGGCGGACGGGCTGGCCATGCTGCGGGACGCGGTGAAGATGGGGGCCTCGGTGGTGGGGGGCTGTCCGGATCTGGATCCCGATCCCACCGGGTATGTCGAGGCGGTGCTGGGCATCGCCTCCGAGCACGGGTGTCCGGTGGATCTGCACACCGATGGCGGTGATCCGGCTCGGCTCGCCCGGCTGGCGGCGATGGCGGGTGGGTTGCGGGGCGGGGTCACGCTCGGGCCGTGCGGTGGGCTCGGGCGGTTGCCTGACCAGGTCGCGACCCGCGCCGCGGATCAGCTGGCGGCGGCCGGGGTGGGTGTCGTGTGTCTGCCTCAGGGTGGGTGCGGCGGGGTGGATCGCCGGGGGACCGCGCCCGTACGGCTGTTGCGGGCGGCCGGGGTGCGGGTTGCGGCGGGGAGCGGTGCGTTGCGGGATGTGTCCAATCCGGTGGGGCGGGGGGATCCGCTGGAGGCGGCGTATTTGCTGGCGTCGCGCTATGGGCTGCGGGTCGAGGAGGCGTACGACGCGGTGAGCGGTGCGGCGCGGGCGGCGCTGGGGTTGCCGGAGGTGCGGGTGGAGGCGGGGTTTCCGGCCGAGCTGCTCGCCGTGCGAGGGGATGGGTTGGCGGGGGTGCTGTCGCTGGCGTACAGCCGGGTTGTGGTGCATGGGGGGCGCGTGGTGGCGCGGACCAGCGCGGTGCGGGAATTTTGTGGGTCGGGGGTGGTTGGGGGGCTGGAATTGCCTCGGCAGGGGCGGAGTGCCTCCGGCGGTTAGACCGGAGCACGGGCGGTACGTCGAGGGTCGGGGCCGTCGGTGGCTGTGCTGCCCTCGCTGCGGGCAGTCGTGCCGCTGGGGCGATGGGGGAGGGTGGGCGCAGCGGCACCTCGTAGCGCCGAGTCGCGCAGCCCACCCCCGCCCAGCCTCAGCGCCGGGTGCGCACGCAGGCCGGCAGCACGGTCGAAGGTGGTCAGACGCCCAGCATGCCGCCGGTGAAGGGGTCGCCGAACTCGTCGACCGGGATTTCGGTGGCGTCCTCGGGGGCGCTGACGTCGGCGGCCTTGTCAAAGGTGAGGATGAGGGGGGCCTTGGCGCCCTTCGGGTCGTCGGCGAGGACGGCGAGGTCGGTCTCGATCTGGGTCAGGTCGCCGTTCTTGAGGGTGAAGTCGACCGCGACCTTCCTGTTCGGGGCGTCCTTCAGGTCCTTGGCGGTGGGGAGTTCGGCGCCCGGCGGGAGGTCGCCCTTCAGGGGCTGGAGCTTGTCGAAGACGCCCGTGAGGAGGTCGCGGAAGTTGGCCTTGGCGGTGATGACCTCGGTGCCGTCCTTGCCCTCCTTGGTCTTGAAGCTGACCTCGCGGGCGACGACACCGCGTACGGCGTCGAGGATCTTCTTCTGGGTCTTGGCGTCGAGTTCGCCGGAATCGGCCGAGCCGGAGCCCGCGGTGGCGTCTTCCAGTTCGGAGGTGGCGATCTTGACCCACTCGCCTTCCAGGAGCGGGCGCAGGACGTCCTGCTCGTCCTCCGGGAGTTCGTCGAGTTCGTCGGCCGTGGGGAAGGGCACGCCCATCGCCTCGCCCATGGCTTCCATGTCGGCGCGGTAGTACGTGTAGTCGCCGACGACCCGGTACTCGATAAGCGCGCCGTCGTCGCCCGAGACCTTCATGCCGACGCCGACGATGTCCTTCTCGCCCGAATCGGCCAGCGGCTTCTTGGACTTGACGGACACGTCGACGCGCAGGCCGGTGAAGAACTCCGCCATCTCCGGCGGCACTTCCTCGCTCTCCTCGCCCGCCAGCGCGGCGAGGTCGTCCGGGTCGGCGTCGAGTCGCAGCCCGAAGGCCAGGGACTTCTGTTCGCCGAGCCGCTCGACGGCCTTGTCCACCTTCTGTCCCGCGGTGAGGTTCTGGACCGTGCCGCACGCGGCCATCGTGACAAGCACGGCGGCGGCACAGCCCACTCCGGTGACGGTGCGGCGGATGACGGGTGCCTCGGTGGCGGATGCGCGCGCCATGGACGTACGTACGACTGATGTGCGCATGGTGGTAATGACGTCCCCCCTGTGTTTTCTGTGCTCGCCGGAACGGCGAACATGGGTGAGACCTGTGAGGCCCCCGGAAGGTTGCGCGGCGTGCGGACCGTTGTGCGGCGAAGGCGTCCGTTCGGGCGTACGGTCGGAAACATGCGCATTGTCATCGCTGGAGGCCATGGTCAGATCGCGCTGCGGTTGGAGCGGCTGCTCACCGCGCGCGGGTACGAGGTCGCGGGTATCATCCGCCGTCCCGAGCAGGCCGACGATCTGCGCGCGGCCGGTGCCGAGCCGGTACTGTGCGATCTGGAGTCGGCCTCGGTCGAGGAGGTCGCCGCGCATCTGCAGGGCGCGGACGGCGCCGTGTTCGCGGCGGGCGCCGGTCCGGGCAGCGGGGCGGCCCGCAAGGACACGGTGGACCGCGGCGCCGCGGTCCTGTTCGCGGACGCGGCGATACGCACGGGTGTACGACGTCATCTGGTCGTGTCCTCGATGGGCGCGAACCCGAAGCACGAGGGCAACGAGGTCTTCGACGCGTATCTGCGGGCGAAGGGCCAGGCGGACGCATATGTGTATGGGCTGGACGCCTTGGACTGGACGATCCTGCGGCCCGGAATGCTGACGGACGACGCCGGCACCGGTCTTGTGCGCCTGGAGGCCTCCACGGGACGCGGCCCGATTCCCCGCGCCGACGTGGCGGCCGTCCTCGCCGAGCTGCTGGACACCCCCGCCACAGCCGGGCTGACGTTGGAAGTGATCAGCGGCTCGACGCCGGTCGGGGTGGCGGTGAAGTCGGTGGCCGGGAACTGACAAGGGACGGGGCGAGTGGCCGGGGATTGGCCCCGTCCGGCCAGGAGGCTCAGAAGAGGGGGAGCTGACCGGGGAAGTCCGGGACGACGTACCCGTCGAGTGCCGGCTGGGCCTCCCCCATCGGCGCCGGTCTGCGTGAACCGGGGCACGACACCAGCTCTCCGCTCGCCCCCGGCGGATCGTGCCGCGCGAACCGCCCCGCCACGACGGCGATCTCACGACGGCACTCGGGGCAGTTCCTGCGACGTGATGACATGGGGTCAGTGTGGCCGGTGCGGCGTCTCTCAGGGGGCGACCGATTCCCAGTATCGCCGCACTCGCCGTATACGACGAAGCCCCTTCCGGACTGCTCTCGCAGTCCAGAAGGGGCTTCCCTCCACGTGGCGGCGCCAGGATTCGAACCTGGGTAGGCTAAGCCGACGGATTTACAGACCACTCGCGATCACGCGCCTGTACCCCTTCTGACCAGGCATGTCGGGTGACGCTGAGGCATGGTGACCGTCCGCCGTCCACGTCTCGTCCTGATCTTGGAAAATCACACCTTCAACGAGACCGGAGGCAGTGTGGTTGTAGCCCACTACGCTGGTATGCACCACCTCAGAATGGAGAGTGCCCGGCGGATGGGACCGAAGACAGCAAAGGTCTACGAGACGATTCGTGCACGGCTCGCATCGGGCGAGTACGCCCCCGGCGACAAGATGCCTTCTGAGCGGACGCTCGCCGAAGAACTCGGGATCGGCCGGACGGCCCTGCGACAGGTCTTGGCCCGCCTCTTGGCAGAGGGCGCCCTGGAAGTTCGGGGCCGGAGTTCCTACCGGGTGCCCGGCGGGGTGAGCGTCAAGGCGCCTGAGGGACTGGAACCGTGGCGCATCTACGGTGAGCGGGACCTCTACGACAACGAGTGGGTCACGCTTCAACTGTGGGACGTTGAGCCCCCCGGTGTGGAGCGCTTCGAGCATCACGTGGTGAAGCTGCGCCACGTGGCCGTAACCGCCGTCGTCGACGACCAAGACCGTGTGCTGATGATGTGGCGGTACCGCTTCGTCCCGCAGAAGTGGGGATGGGAGCTCCCCGGCGGCATCGTCGATGCCGGCGAGGACCCTGCCGACACGGCGCTGAGGGAGTTCGTAGAAGAGACCGGATGGCGCCCGAAGACGCTGGAACACGTCGTCACGTACCAACCCATGATCGGCATGGTCGATTCGCCACACGAGATCTTCGTGGGCCACGGGGCCGAACAAGTGGGCTCACCGACGGATCTTGAAGAGGCGGGGCACATCGAATGGGTGCCGCTCGCCGACATTCCTGGGCTGATGGCACGAGGTGAGCTGATGGGTTCCGGCACCCTGGTTGCCCTGCTTCACATCCTGGCGAGCCGGGGCAAGCAAGGGATCACAGCCGCTCACTGAGGCGGTCGACGCGGCGCCGCTGTCGTACAGAGCCCGTACGGTTCGCCAGCAACCGTGCCTGGCGGAGATGGGTGTTCGCGTCGTCGTACTCGTCTCGCGCCAGGTGGGCCTGTGCGAGATCCGTGTGCAATCCGGCCTTCGCTCGGACGAAGGTCGGATCTGCCACTTCCAGCGCGTCATACAGGCTGGTCACCGCTTCGTCGTCGCCAAGCAAGGCGAGGACGTTTCCGCGCCAACGAGCCAGGTGTGAGCCGTTGAGGAAGATGCTCAACATGTCCGGGTCGCGGTCGACGGGACCCGCCGGAATGCTCGCGACGGCCGAATCGAGGGCGCGTCGACAGTCGTCCGGCATTCCGGCGTGGGCGCACATCTCGGCTTCGGCGGCGTACAGCCACGCCCGGAGGCGAGGTGATCCGGCTTGCCCGAGGGTCCGCTGCGCGTCGCGGACCAGGTCGACACCGAGCGCCGGCCGACCGGCCTCGCAGAGTACGTATGCCTGCTCCGCCATGGCGTGAGCGAGGTACATCGGCTCCTCAGCGTCCCGCGCCGCCCGCTTCGCCAACTCGTAGTGTCGCCACGCCCGTTCCACTGCCCCTGCGTCGATTGCCTGCCATGCGGCCATCGTTGACGCCCCGGCGAGGGCGAGGGCCACGGGGCGGCGCGTGTGGGGCAGTACGGCAAAGTTCAGCGCGTCTTCGAGGGCGGCGAGGTGACCTGTCACCTGGTCGACAAGGCTGGCTGCGCCCATTCGTCGGTCCATGGTTCGCAGTAGTTCGGTCTGGTCGTTGAACGCCTGCACCATGGATTCGTCGACACTGCTCGCCGAATCGATCCTGCTGAGGAGTTCGTCGTACCCGTCGGCCACCGGCAGAGCAATCGCCGTTGGACCGCCCCTCAACTCTGCGTCCGTCACGCCCATGAGCTGTCGCAGGATCGCCGCGTATCGATCCGAGATCGTGCGCTTGCCGTTCTCCCACTCGGACACGTACACCCGCAAACTCGCGGTCGACGCCACATCGGTGACATGCCGTCGGGCGTACTGCTCGATCTCGCGAACCAGTCGTTCCTGAGACCAGCCTCGCGCCGTTCGCGCGCTTCGAAGTCCTGAACTCACAAGCCACCGTCCGGCAATAGGTTCACTCGCTGCACCTCCCAGCATGCCTCACGTCGCCGCAGGTCAACAGGGGTTAACAGGACGGGTGTTAAGCCCTGTTGGCTACCGGACCCCCTGTCTCGAACGGTCTCCTTGAAGTGCGCCAGGGCGGGCAACTCCCGCCCGAATCAACGAAGCCTCTTGACTCTGGTGCGCACCAGATGCCAACCTTTTGGTGCGCACCAGATTCGGGGGTGACTCCGATTCGCGGCTGCACGGAGCACGACTCCGCCGGGCCGGCTTACACGCGGTTCGAGCGGCAGGGGAGACGTAAAAGTCCGTCGTCTTCACAGATCGATCGGTGTCATCGGCTAAGCCGCTGGTCTGACCCTCGGGCATGGGACCCAGGGACCGGATCACGGGAACCCCGGTGGTTGGGCTGCACCCGGTCCATGACACCCGTGAGGGAGGGAGACCACTCAGCGAGTGACGACTGAGTGGCGCGGTGACCGGCGCGCCGTCCAAGGGAGGCGGAGCAAGGCGCATACGGGAGCCGCGAGACGACAGTGACGGGCTTTCCCGTCACTTGTCATGCGGGCAGGGCGCCGGCGTCACGTCGGTGGCCTGCCCGCTTGATGAGGAATCAGAGCGGTCCCCCGGGTCGCACCCCGGAGGACCGCAGCCAGGCACCTGATGTGGAGGCACCTGTGATCACCAGTCTGACAGACGCGGAGCGGGCGGAACTGGCCCGGAAGGCGTCGGAGGCGAACAAGCGCAGCGAGGACAACGCGCGTGCCCGGGGCGGCCGTTGATGGTCAGCAGCGAGCACGAGAAGACGAAGGACCTGCTGCCGCCGCGTCCGCGCGGTCCGCACCCGTACTGACGTCCCAACCGCCCCGATGGTCGCAGGCCGGGTTCGACTCCCGGCCGGGGCGCTCCGGCCTGCCGCCACGCGCGGCGTGGGCCGCACTTCCCGGACTGGCCGCCGCCCGCTGGGCACTCTCTCGCGGCCCCGGCTCTTCTCCTAATCCCTTCGACATGGGAGCTCCCATGCGCAATTACGTCTGCGGCCACCGGGCCGACACCCCGCAGGACTTCGCCGAACTCGCCCTCGGCACCCCGGCCGAACTGTGGCTCGGGGTCGACGGCGAGAGTGACGAGGAGCGCGCGGCGCGGTTGGACGCGGCGCGTGACATCCTCGCTGACCCCGAGTACCGCACCCTGCCCGACGACCTGATCCGCCTGGCCGCGCGGGTAGTCGAGGAGCACCCGGACCTGTTCAACGTGGTCCCGCTGGCCCGCCCCGCCCGCCGCCGCGCCGTTGGCCGGGGGGCTGCGGCATGAGCGTTGTCGGTCAGGGACTGCCGGCCGCGCACGCTGAGGTGAAAGCGGAGATCGCGCGGACCGACACCAAGGCGGGTTTGCTGCTGGCGTTCGTCGGGGCACTGCTCGCCGGCGCGTGGACCGTCGCCAGGGAGCTGCCGTTGAACACGGCCGCATACGTGGTGGGCGGTGCGGGCATGGCGTTGCTGGTCGCGGCGGCTGATCTGTTGCTGCGGTCGGTGCGCCCGAACCTGGGAGGCCGTCGCCCGGTGGGATTTCCGCTGTGGGCCACGCTCACCCCGCAGGAGATCGCCGATGCCACTGCCGTGTGTGATCTGTCCGTGGACGTCGGGGGTCTGTCCCGTCTGGCGGTGACGAAGTTCACCGGCCTGCGGCGCGCGGTCAACCTGACCCGCGCGGGTGGCGCCCTGCTCATCCTGGCTGGCCTGCTCACGCTGGGAGGTGCGGTATGAGTGAGGGTCTGACGCTGGACGACCTGGCCGTGCCGCTGCGGGCGCTGCGCCTGCTGGCCGCGGACTTCGGTCACCTGCCCGCGCCGGAGGCACGGGTGTCGACGATCTTCCCGAACCGGCTGGAGCTGGCGTTCCACAACAACCTGCCGGGGTTCGAGGTGTGGCGTGAGGCGTTGGGCGTGGCTCCGGACGCTGTGGTGTACCGGGAGCAGAGCAACGGCCGCACACGGGTACTGAAGGCGTCTGCCGAGTACGTGGGCGCCGTGCTGGAGTTGACGGGGTACGGCGACGTTGCGGCCCTGGCACCGGTTGAGGTGCTGGCCTGATGGGGCGGGCGTACGCCAAGTGCTTCGACCCCACCGGGGCCCGCTACGGCATCCCCACCTACCCCTGGCGCATGGCCCCGGACGGCTACGCCACCCGCCGCCAGCTGCGCGCGCGTGGCCTGCGTCCGGGCGGTCAGCCGGTGGCGGCGCAGGTCATGCGCTACAACCGGCGCGCCGGCGGTCCCCGCGTCTCCTACCTCTACCTCATCGACCTGGCCCAGCCGGTGCGTCCGATGACCTCCCGGAAATGGGGCGCGCTGGCGCTGGCGATGCTCGCCCGGCGTACCTGCCCGAAGTGCCGTATCACCTACGGCTACTGCCTGCCGACTTCGCTTGGCATGTGCGTGCTGTGCGCCTTCCCCGACGAACACGAAAGGAAGTGATCACATGGACATGGAGTGGAAGGAAGCCGCCCGCCGGGCGGTTCACTGGAGTCTGCCGGTCGGTCTGACCGGCCTGTCGCTGGGCTGGACGGTCTACGCGGTGGGGGAGATCCTCGCCCGTCAGGCCCCGGCGCCACTGGCGTACACGGTGGCGGGTATCTATGACGCGGTGTGGCTGTACGCGCTGGCCATGGAGACCGCGCACCGCCGGCAGGGATCGTCCGGCAAGCTGCCCGCTTCCCTCGGCTGGCTGTTCCTGGTCACCTCGGTCGGTGTGCTGTTCACGCACGGTCTGATGAACGCCACCGCAGTTGTCGCGGTCATCGGCGCGGTCGTTCCGGCCGCGGCCAAGGCCACGCTGATCATGGCCGTGGAGCGGGATTCCACCCGGATCTCCGCCGCAGCGCAGCGGCAGATCGACGCCGTGCGCAGCGCGACGCGGGATCAGGTGGCCATCGGTCGTGCGGTCACCCGGGCCAAGGCCGACCGCCACGCCACGGCGGCCGTGCTGGAACGCGAGGAGCGCAAGGCCCGCGGCAAGGCGCACAAGGTGCGCCATGAGGCGGCCGAAGAGCTGACGAAGCTCGCCGCCAAGCACCCGGTGGACGACGCCCCGCAGGAGGTGCCCGCGCTGTTCTCCGACGAGGATCTCGCCCGCGTGCTGGGCCAGTGGACACAGGACGGTGTGTCCCCGGGTGTGTCCCCCGTGTCCCCGCAGGTCGGACCCGTGTCCCCGATCGGCGAACTCCCCGCGCCGCAGGATGAGGGACACGCCCCCATCGACCTGTCCGGGCTGGCCGAAGCGGCGGCCGTGGCGGGCATCGCCACTCCCGAGCCGGGCGAGCCGCTGACCGATGAACAGCTCACGGTCGTACTGCGGTGGCTGCGCCACTCGGAGAACCCCCCGCTGTCCTACCGCAAGGCGCTCGCCGCGTACCGCGCGGCAGGCTTCTCCGCAAAGGAAGAGCGGGTGCGCAAGGCCTACGCCGCTCTGATCGACGCGGAAGCGTAGAAGCATCCGGCACACACCAATGACGGCCAGCCCACGGCAATTGGGCTGGCCGTCGTTGCGACTGCCGGAAGCAGTCGAGCACCAGTGAAGCAGACCCGGTGAGCCCCGGCGAGCGGCACCCTCGCAGACCCGGCGCGCAGGCCCGGCGAGCTGACCCGCACCGCAGCCACTGAACTGCACTGTTCCCACGTTTCGGCAGGCCCGGCCGTCCGCCTCCTACAGCTCCGGCCGGGCCCTACTCCCCAAAAGGAGTGCTCACAGCATGACGGAACTCAGCACCGAACCGGTAGCTGTCGAGGCTGCCCCGCCCCCACCGCCTCCGCCGCCCGACACCGCGCCCACCGCGGGCAAGGACGCGAAGGATGTGGAGCACACGCCCGGCGGCTGGCCGGTCGTCCCCCTGGCTCTGACCGGGGCGAACAGCACCGTCGGCGCGGTCGCCGCCGCCTCCCTGGTCGGCGGGCCCATCGCTGCGGCCGTGGCCGCCACCGGCATGGTGGTGCTCGGCACGGTCGCCGCAGCCCGCTCCCGCAAGCCCAACTCCCGCCGCGAGGCCCGCCGGGCCGCGGCTCGCGCTGCCGGCCGTTCGGCCGCACGTTCCGCAAGGCTGCGGAACTCCGGTACAGGCACACGGAGTTCCGGGGGCCGGTCGGCTGGCTCGCGTGCCGGTCGCTCCGGTGACCGGTTGGCCAAGGTGCCTGGCCAGCACCGCCGCGGTTCCGGCCCGGCCGCCCGCCACGGCAGCGCTGCAACCAGCGGAAAGCCTCACGGCAGGACCAGGCACAGCCTGTCCAAGCACGCGGCCAGTAGCGCGGGCAAGGCCGCGGGCCGGGTTGGGCAGGTCAAGGCCCTGCGCGCCGCGCGGCGGGACGCCGCCGGGTCGCGGGCCGGACAGCGGGCACAGACCACGGCGGCCCGCCGCGCGGTCGCCGACGCCCGCCGCACGGCCAAGGCCGCGGCCAGCAATAGCCGGTTGGGCAAGCGCGCCGGTCTGACCGGCCGCCTCATGGGCGGTGCCGCGCGCAAGGCGCGGGCCGCGCGGGATGCGGCGATCGCCAAGCAGCGTGCCCGGCGCGACGCCAAGACCGGCGACACGATCGCGGCGCAGCGCTCCAACATCCGTAAGGCTCCGGCCCGTAGGGCGGCGCGGTCGGCGCTGCGCCGGTCCGCCGCCCGTTTCCAGGGCCGTCGCCTGCTCGCCGCGCTGCTCGCCCTGCCCGTCGGGCTGCTCGGTTGCCTGACCACCCCGATCGGCCGCAGGTTCAACCTGCCGTGGCTGATGTACCCCGGCCGTCGCCTGTACCGGCGGATGGTCCAAACGGCAGCCGAACGGCGCGCGGCCCGCGACGAGGACATCCGCAAGCACCTGCGGGAGGAGGAGGACGCCGCTGACGCGGAAGCGGCCAAGGACGGCACGGACGGTATCGCGGACGGCGTCGAACGTCCCGCGACCCAGGTTCCCGCCGGCATCACATCCCAGGTGAGTGAAGGAGAGCACGTGTCCGGTTTCCGGTTCGAAGAGGCCGCTGCCGAGATGGAGCAGGCCGCCAACCAGTACGACCCCGAGAACGCCATGGAGATCCTGGCCATGGTCGAGGGACTGCCCGCCGCGCTGACCAGCGTGGCCAACGTGATGAAGATCCTCGCGGAGCGCGCCGACTCGGAGTTTCCGCTGGAGAAGGAGGTCGCGGACGGCTTCAACGACATCTTCGGCGCCGTGATGAGCGCCGTGGCGGTCGCCGAGGACATGGGGGAGCTGTTCCGGCAGGCACACGAGGCGGACATCGCCCGGCACGAGGACCCCCGCAACGGCCCTGAGGCCGAGAAGGGCTGGAACGTCTAACTATGACCACCGCCACCACCGCCAAGAACGGCAGTGGCCCGGTGCTGGATTGGGCTGCCGGTCACGGACCTGTGACCGGCGCCCTGTCCGCCACCACCGGAGCCTTCGCCGTCGCCACCACCGGCGCCGCCACCGCCATGCCGCCCGGCTGGGCGGTCGCCGTCGGCGCCGCCGGCGCCCTCGGGCACACCGTCGTCGGCCTGCGGGTACGCAACGCCGGCCGCACCCTCGCTACCCGCGCTGCGTCCTGGCTCGTCGGGGCGGGCTGGACCACGTGGGCCATGACGCACGGTCCGCTGACCTGGGCCGCGCTCGGCTCGCTCGCCACGATCGGGGTCGGGATCGGCGCCGCCGCCCGATCGGCCGCCCTCTACGAAGAGGCCCGCGAGGAAGAGGCGCTCGCCGCCGAACAGCGGCAGATCGCCCAGGAACTCTCCGCCGAACGCCGCGCGATCGCCGAGGAGTGGGCGGAGCGCATTCAGCGGATCTGCCACATCACCGTCCGCGTCCTGGGTGTGGAGAAGTGGGAGACGGGTGCCGGGTACTCCCTCGACCTCGAACCCGAGGGCGGGATCACCTATGACCGCATCGCCCAGCACTCGGTTGCTCTGTCGGCGGATGCCAAGCTGCCGCACGGCTGCACCGCCACCGCCACCCCCGGTATCCACCAGGGGCGGACCATCCTGGACGTGACCACCGTCAACGTCCTACAGGAGGACTGCCCCTACCCCTCCGAGTACGGGCCGCTGTCGGTGCTGACCGGCCTGCCGTGGGGCGTGCGCACCAATGGCGAGCTGGTCTCCGCCTACCTGCGTGAGCAGTGTGCGCTGGTGGTGGGGCCGACGGGGTCGGGCAAGACGAACATGGTCCACACGATCCTGGCCGGGTTCGCCCGCGCCGAGGACGTGCTGACCTGGGTGATCGACCTCAATGCCGGATCGGCCGGACTGCCCTGGGTGTTGCCCGCGCTGAACGGCGAGTTGGAGCGGGAGGACGGCAAGCCCGTGCGGCCCGGTATCGACTGGCTCGCCGGCACCCACGACGAAGCCCTGAAGATGCTCGATGCGGCGCTGGCCATCGGCCTGCACCGCAAGAAGGCGTATCAGGACCTGTTGGCCAAGGCCAACACCGACCTGTTGCCGGTCAGTGCCCGTATCCCGCAGATCCTGCTGGTCATCGACGAGGGCGCGGAAATCCTGGTCAGCACCGACCGGCAGATGAAGGAACTCGCCAAGAAGATCCTGGAAGTCATCCGCATGCTGCGGGCCATGGGCATCCGCACCGTCCTGACCGCCCTGGGTGCGACCGGCAGCGTGCTGGGCAACCTCATGATCCGCCGTGAGGGCAAGGTGCGCGTCGCGCTGACCGGTGGCGAGACGGAAGGCATGGACCTGGGGAAGATGTTCCCCGGACGGCGCGGACTGCGGGTCGAGCAGGCCCCCTATAAGGGCGCGGGGTTCATGGGTACCCCGGAGTCACCGGCGGCGCTGTTCAAGGCGTGGCGGATCCTGCCGAACCAGATTAGGGAGATCACCGCCGCCACATCCGACCGGCACCCCCGGCTCGACGAGGTCTCCGCCAAAGCCGCAGGCCCCGCCTACGCCAGCCGCTGGGACGCCGAACGCACCGCATGGATGCGCGACCACACCCCCGACGACAACCACGCCGACAGCGTGGCGCCGGGGGCGGGGCTGAACCTGTCCGCGCTCAACCGCCCGGCGAACAGCTCGGTGTCGGCGGAGGACGCGATGTTGGCCCGCTTCCGTGCCGAGATCGACGCCCAGTTCGCCACCGCCCCCGACCCCCACACCCCCACCGGCGACACCCCGCCTGCTTCGGGTGGGCTGAACCTGTCCGCGCTGCGGGGCGAGGCGGAGCAGGACAGTCCCGCGCAGCGTGCCGCGCTCGCCGTCCTGCTCACCGCCGGCACCGAAGGAACCGGCGCCTCGGCGATCGCCCGCGCGCTCGCGGATGAGTACGGCACGACCCGTCAGACGGTCGTCGGCTGGCTCAAGACATGGGTCAAAAACGGCACCGCCGTCCGCGTCGGCGAGGGCACCAAAGCCCGCTACGTCCACCGCGACCACGCCCCCGAGCAACCCCCGCAGGACTGATCACTTGTCGTTTGTCGCCCGGCTAGAACAAGGACCGCTTTCCCCTGGCGCGGAAGCCTGAAAACGGCTTCTGAGCTGGGAGGCGACAAGCGACAAGACAAGACAAGCGACAAGCCGCACGACAAGCCAGACGACAAGCAACACGACAAGCCACAGCGCGGGCAGCACCCCCCCGGGATGCTGCCCGCCGCGCGTTCCCCGGGAGGCCGCTCGTGATCGTGACCCTGTCCGCCGTCGCACTCCTCGGAGTGCTCGCCTTCGTCCTGCTGCGAGGCCGCTACGTCGGCCCGTTCAGCGCGCTCGTGCTGTTCCTGCTCGGCTTCTTCACCGCCAGCACCGGCGCCGCCTCCACCATCCGCGCCATATGCCTGGCGCTCGCCGACGCCGCCCGCCACATCACCTGAATCCCTGGCTGGAGACCCCGATGACCGACCACGACCAGCATGCGGCCTGGCAGCCGCGCATGACCGACGCCGAAGCCACCGCCGAAGCCCGCCGGATCATCGCCGACGCCTACCGGCCCGTGCCGCAGATGCCGACCTCCTACCGCGACACCACCCCGCTGCCCGCCTACGGCACCACCCCGCCCGTCCCACAGCCGGACCGCCGGATCGTGCCCGCCTGGGCCGCGGGCACCGCGGTCGCCGGCATCGGTACCGGCGCCGCGTTCGTCGGCATCGGCTGCGGGATCTGGCTCGCCTGCCAAGGATTCGCCGCCGTGACGTTGACCAGCGTCCTGTTCGTCACGCTGCCGATCGCGGCCGTGGCAGCGGTCGCCGCCGCCATCGGCTCCGCCCTGCGGTCGCTGAAGGCCACGCACAACGAGACCCACCACCACTACGCCGGGCCCGTCCGGCAGGAGACCAACCAGATCACCGCCCCGGCGTACGGGCTGATCGCCCGCAACCGCAACGAACTGCACCGCTGATCAAACCCGAGAGGAACCAAGCGTGTTCGAGATCCGCGTGATCTGCGAGCCGGACGACACCGACCGCGTCAGCCAGACCCTGGCCGCCGCGTTCGACACCGGCCCCGCACGCCAGTACCCCACCCGCGACAGCAAGCGCACCCGGCTGTACTTCACCGCCGACCACCGACCCACCACACCCGAAAGCGAGTAACACCATGTCGTTCGGAGAGACCCCGATCACCATCATCGGCAACCTGACCGCCGACCCGGAACTGAAGTTCACCGACTCCGGCCAGGCGCTCGCCAAGTTCACCGTCGCCTCCACCCCGCGCACCTTCGACCGCGAGGCGAACCAGTGGAAGGACGGCACGTCCACGTTCTTCCGCTGCGCCGCCTGGCGCGCGCTCGCCGAACACGTCGCCGAGTCCCTCGGCAAGGGCTCGCGCGTGGTGCTGTCCGGGCGGATCCGGCAGCACGACTGGAAGACCCTGGAGGGCGAGAACCGCTCCATGCTCGCCGTCGAGGTCGACGAGATCGGCGCGTCCCTGCGCTTCACCACCGTGACCATCAACGGCAAGCGCACAGGCGGCAACGGCTCCGCCGACGCCTCCGGCGACCCGTGGAACACCGACGGCAATGCCCCGAAGCCTCCGTTCTAGGTCGGCCAGGGGCGGCCATCGTCTTGCCAAAGTCCCTGGCCGCCCCGGCTCCCTTGTCCTGACCACAGAAGCAGGAGAGCCGTGCTGTTCTACCTGACCACCCACAAACGGCACTGGGTGAAACTCACGAAGGTGCCGCTGTTCCTCAAGTCCGAGCACTTTGCTACGGCGCGCACGCTGCCCGTAGCGCTGGGCCGCTACGCGGTCGACTCCGGCGGCTTCTCGGAGCTCCAGCGCCACGGCCGCTGGACGCGCACCCCACGGCAGTACATCGGCGACCTGCGCCGCATCTGGGAGGGCGTGGGCCCGTTCGACTGGGCCGCGCCGCAGGACTGGATGTGCGAGGACGCCATCATCCACGGCGGCACCATCGGCGGACAGCGCTTCGTCGGCACCCACCTCAGCGTTGGCGAACACCAGCGCCGCACCGTGGCCAACTACCTGGAACTGCGCTCCCTGGCCCCCGAGTTGCCGATCGTGCCGGTCCTGCAAGGCCGCACGCTCGCCGACTACGAGCAATGCGTGAGCCTCTACGACCGCGCTGGCGTCGACCTGGCCCGCGAGCCCACCGTGGGGCTCGGCTCCGTCTGCCGGTTGCAGTCCACCCGCGAGGGCGCCGCGATCGTCACCGCCATGGCCGCACACGGGCTCCGCCTGCATGGCTTCGGCTTCAAAACCCTGGGCCTGGAACGCGTCGGCCACCTGCTGGCCTCCGCCGATTCTGCGGCCTGGAGCTACCACGCCCGCCGCAGACCGCCGCTGGACGGCCACCCGCACAAGAACTGCGCCAACTGCCTGCCCTACGCGCTGCGCTGGCGCTCCCGCGTCCTCGACTCGCTGCCCACCTGGCAGCAACCCGCCCTGGACGCGGCCTGATCGCCTGGAGCGGCCACCGTCTCGCCAAAGTCCGTGGCCGCCCCGGCTCCCTTGTCCTGACCACAGAACAGGAGAACCTCCAGCATGCCCCAACCCAACCCCGCCGCGTTGCTGACCGCAGCGCTCAACGCCGCTGAGCGTGACTGGCGCGTCCATCCGCTCCTACCCGGCGGCAAGGCCTCCGCCCTGCACGGCGAACGTTCCTGCCCCCACACCGGCGAGTGCGCCGGCGGACACGTGAAGTGGGAACAGCGCGCCACCACCGACCCCGACCGCATCCGCGCCGCGTGGTCCGCAGGCCCGTTCAACGTCGGCATCGCCCCGGGCCCCTCCGGCCTGGTCGTCGTCGACCTGGACGTGCCCAAGGAGGAAGAACACAAGGGCAGTTCGGCCGCGCCTTGCGGCGCGACGTCCTTCTCTGCGCTCTGCGAGCGCGCCGAAGAGCCGTGGCCGACTACCTACACGGTGCGGACGCCCTCCGGCGGCATGCACCTGTACTTCACCACCCCGGCGGGCATCCGCCTTCACAACACCGCTGGCACCGTGGCCCCGTACGTGGACACCCGGGCGTGGGGCGGCAACGTCGTGGCCGCAGGCAGCATCACTCCGCGGGGCGCCTACGAGGTGGCCGACGACGCACCCGTGGCGGACCTGCCCGCCTGGCTCCTGCTCCACCTCCAGGCCCCGCCCGCGCGTACGGCAGTGCCCGCCCCGCTCCTGATTCCGGGACAGGCCACCCGCCGCGCCACGGTGGCGCTGGAACGCGAAGCGGCCTCCGTCAGGGACACCCCTGAAGCCGGTGGTCCGGAGGGCGGCCGGAACAACCAGCTGATGGTGAGCGCCCGCGCCCTGGGCAGGTTCGTCGCCTGGGGCGAGATCACCCGGGACGCGGTCGAGGAGGCTTTTCAGGCCGCCGGCGAGGCGGCCGGACTGTCCCCGACCGAGTGCCGCACCACCATCCGCAGCGCCCTGGACTGGTCGATCCGCACCGCCCGCCCCCGGGAGGCCGCATGAGCCCCCAGTGCGCCCCTGAAAAGCCTCACGCACCCGCGTCGGGCCGTTCGCGCCCGTTTCCGGCTGCCCCGCACGGCGGCCGTGGCACGAAGGACGACGGCCGACAGGCCGTCCTTTCATCCCTTCCCCCCGACCAGCACCCCAGCGCCCCACCGGCCGGTGACGGCCGTTTCCCCGTGGCCTGGCTCCACATCCGCGCACCGCGCGGCGCCACCCCGACCGCCACGTCGACGTGCCTGTGCGGCCGTGACCGCAGCGCCGTCGGCCACCGCAAGGTCCACGCCCTGATCGCCGACCACGAAGCCCACCGCCACCTCTGCCCGCTCCGCACCACCCAGGAAGGGAGGAACGCCGCATGACCAGCACCAACCCGTCCGCGCCGTCCATCGACGGCGCGGCCCTGCTGGACGAGGTCGAAGCGTTCCACCGACGCTTCAACGTCTTCCCCACCGAAGCCGCCTACGTCGCCGTCGCCCTCTGGGACGCGCACGCACACCTCATGGACGCCTTTGACGGCACCGCCCGACTGGCGTTCCTCTCCCCCGAGCCGGGCTCGGGGAAGTCGCGGGCGCTGGAGATCGTGGAGACGCTCACCCCGAACGCCGCGCTCACCGTCAACGCCTCGGCCAACGCGCTGTTCCGGCTGGTCGAAGCCACTCCTGGCCTGCCGACTCTGCTGTTTGACGAGATCGACACCGTGTTCGGTCCCAAGGCCGGAGGCAACGAAGAGGTACGCGGGTTCCTGAACTCCGGGTATCGGCGCGGCGCAACCTCGCTGCGGTGCGTGGGTGATGGCTCCAACCAGAGCGCCGGTTTCTTTCCGTCGTTTTGCGCGGTGGCCATCGCCGGGCTCGGCTCCCTGCCAGACACGATCCTGACCCGCTCGGTCATCATCCGCATGCGCAAGCGCGCCCCCAACGAGAAGGTGGAGCCCTACCGGCGCCGCGTCCACGAGAAGCAGGGCCATGCCCTGCGTGACCGGCTCGCTAAGTGGGCCGTCACTGTGCGGGATGCCGTGGCCGAAGCCTGGCCCGAGATGCCTGAGGGCGTCTCCGACCGGCCAGGCGACGTGTGGGAGCCGCTGCTCGCCGTCGCCGACGCAGCCGGCGGGCACTGGCCCGAGCGGGCCCGCGCCGCCTGCCTGGAACTCGTCAACGCCGGCCGGGACGACGACGAAGCCTCACTCGGCATCCGGCTGCTGACCGACCTACGCGACAAGGTGTTCCGCGGCGCCGACCGCATGCCCACCGCCGTCATCCTGGAAATCCTGCTCAAGCTGGACGACGCCCCATGGGCCGACGTAGACGACAAACCCGTCAACGCCCGGATCCTGTCCAAGTTGCTCGGGCAGTACGTCACCCCCGGCAACAAGCCGATCAAGCCGCGAGGCATTCGTACCCCCTCCGGGTTCCCCAAGGGCTACTACGCGGAAGACCTCACGGACGCCTGGACCCGGTATTGCCCTCCACCCCCCGGAGAATCCGCCACGTCCGCCACGTCCGCCACACCGCAGGTCAACAGGGGTGAATCCGTGGCGGATACCGCCACGCCGATCCGCCACGCGGTCGCGGAAACCGCCACACAGCCCACCCTCACCGGCTGACCGACCGAGCGCCCTCGGTGCCGCCGCACCCGCCGGGTGCGGCGGCACCTATCCGCCACAAAACCACTATCCGCCACACGATCAAGGCTCTGAACTGCGGTGTGGCGGCGTGGCGGACGTGGCGGATCTGGCAGGGGGAGAGCGCCGCGCCCTCCCCCTGCTCCTGCATGCTCCGACTGCTCAAGGAGATATTGCTATGTCTGCCGCTTCCCGTAGGCGCCGCTCCCCTGCTGATGAGTGGGTCCCGCTGAGCGAAGCTCTCGACGAAATCGGCATAACCCGCGCCACCTACTACCGCTGGCGGAACCGTGGCTACGCGCCGGAAGTCCGGCGCCTGCCGAACGGTCATCTCCGCATGCGCCGAAGCGTCCTAGACGCCTTTCTGAACGACCTGGAGGTCGCGTGACCCAGTGGAGCTACACCGTGCGGATCTGGGCAATCCGCAAGCGCCCGTACCGCAAGCCCTATCAGCTCCGCTGGCAAGTCGGCACCCGTCCGCACTCGGAGTCGTTCCTCACCTCTGGGCTCGCCGAGAGCAGGCGAGCACAGCTCGTCACGGCGACGCGCGAGGGCGAACCGTTCGACGTTGAGAGCGGTTTGCCCAAGTCGATGGTCCAGAAGGAGAAGGACATCCCCTGGTACCAGCACGCTCGGGACTACATCGAGATGAAGTGGGACCACTCGCCGGCGACCACCCGCAAGAACCTCGCTGAGGCCATGGCCACCGTGACCCCCATCATCGTCAAGGACACGCGAGGCATGGCGGATCACCGTCTCGTGCGGCGCGCGCTCTATAGCTGGGCCTTCAACGTCAAGCGGTGGGACGAAGAGCCCCCGTCGGACGTCGAGGAGGTGTTGGCATGGTTCGAACGGAAGTCGCTTCCCGTCTCGGCTCTCTCGGAGAAGATGCTGGTCCGCCGGGCGTTGAACGCCTGCACCAAACGGATGGACGGCAAGACTTCCGCAGGGTCAGTGATCGCCCGGAAGCGAGCGATCTTCCATCAGGCTCTCGGTTACGCAGTCGATGCCGAGATGCTGGCAGAGAACCCCATGCACGCACTCCAGTGGAAGGCACCCGAGAAGGTAGATGAGGAAGTCGACCCCGAGTGCGTACCTGATCCGGAGTTGGCGGAACGACTCTTGGCCAGCGTGCGCGCGCAAGGTCCCCGCGGGCGCCACCTGGAAGCATTCTTCGGCTGCATCCTCTACTCAGCGGCGCGCCCCGGCGAAACGGTCGGCCTGCTGGAGTCAGACGTGTATCTGCCACGTCGCGGATGGGGCAGGATCATGCTCCGCGAGAGCCGTCCGCGAGCCGGCCGACCGTGGACCGACTCAGGTGAGGCTCACGACAAAAAGGGGCTCAAGCACCGGTCTCGCAAGGCCGTTCGACCGGTCCCCATCCCGCCCCGGCTGGTGGCGCTGCTCCGCTGGCACATCACCGTCCACGGAGTCGCGCCCGACGGCCGACTGTTCCGTACGGCTCGCGGCGGCATGGTGCAGGAGAGCGGCTACGGCGAGGTATGGGCGACCGCTCGGCAAGAGGTACTGACCCCGCAGGAGTGCGCGACGAAGCTTGCCAAGCGTCCATATGATCTTCGACACACGGCCGTGTCCACTTGGCTCAGCGCTGGAGTGGAACCGCAGATCGTTGCCGCGCGCGCGGGGCACAGCGTGGCCGTCCTCTTCCGGGTGTACGCGAAGTTCCTCCGGGGCGGGGACGATGCCGCCAACGCGAAGATCTCCGCCCGTCTGGACGGCTGAGGGCCCACCGCCCTCATAACCCCTGGTCGGGGCAGAAATCCCCGTCCACGCCCCGTCCAGAACTACTGGTAGAGAGCGGGAAAGAGCGAGGCACGGTGAGACAGTTCAGCCGACTCGCGCCCTCGACACAGACGGCCCCTGCGCTGCGTTTTCGCAGCTCAGGGGCCGTCTTTTCCACGTGGCGGCGCCAGGATTCGAACCTGGGTAGGCTAAGCCGACGGATTTACAGTCCGCTCCCATTGGCCACTCGGGCACACCGCCTGGGATTTGCCGCCCTTCGAACCGCTTTTCGGCGGTGCTCCGTGGCGACGACGTAAACGATACCTGATGCTCGGGGGTGCTTCGCCACCTGATTGATCAGTACTCGGAGGGGGCGGGGTGGCTAGGCTTGTCCGGATGCGACCCGGACCTGATGCCCGGCTCAACGGTCGTCTTCCACGCGCGCCGGCACGCATCCGATGGTCCCGACACGCCCCCCGATACCCCGATACAAGGAGCCACAGGACATGGCCGACTCCAGTTTCGACATCGTCTCGAAGGTCGAGCGGCAGGAGGTCGACAACGCCCTCAACCAGGCCGCCAAGGAGATCTCCCAGCGCTACGACTTCAAGGGCGTCGGCGCCTCGATCTCGTGGTCCGGCGAGAAGATCCTGATGGAGGCGAACTCCGAGGACCGTGTGAAGGCCATCCTCGACGTCTTCCAGTCCAAGCTGATCAAGCGCGGGATCTCCCTGAAGGCGCTGGACGCGGGTGAGCCCCAGCTGTCCGGTAAGGAGTACAAGATCTTCGCGTCGATCCAGGAGGGCATCTCCCAGGAGAACGCCAAGAAGGTGGCGAAGATCATTCGCGACGAGGGTCCGAAGGGCGTCAAGGCCCAGGTCCAAGGCGACGAGCTCCGCGTCAGCTCCAAGAGCCGCGACGACCTGCAGGCCGTGATCGCCCTCCTCAAGGGCCAGGACTTCGACTTCGCGGTGCAGTTCGTCAACTACCGGTAATCGCCGGGGAGAAGGGTGGGCCCCGGCTCCGGCCGAGGTGTCCGCCCTTCTCGCCTGTCGGCTGCGGATTCAGGTGGTGATGTACGCGGTCAGTTGCGGGAGTGGCCGAACAGCAGGCGGTAGACGATCAGCAGGGCCAGGGAGCCGCCTATCGCGGCCGCCCAGGTCGCGCCGTCGTAGAAGTCCTTGGTTATCGGGTGGTCCAGCCAGCGGGCGGAGATCCAGCCGCCGATGAAGGCCCCCGTGACACCGATGAGAGTCGTGCCGATGAAGCCGCCCGGGTCCCGGCCCGGCAGCAGGAACTTGGCGATGGCGCCGGCCAACAGTCCCAGAACGATCCAACCGATGATGCTCATGCCGTGAACCTGCCCTTTCGTGCTGTATCTGTGCTGTGCCCTGCCTGTTGTCTCCATCACGTGTTGTCGTGGAGGACGCCTCGGCGATGTCTGTCGGTTGCGCTGGTCAGTAGGGTGCGGCCCATGACACAACCCGTCTCGAACGTCCGGCTGCGGCGCACCCTCGGGGTCGGTGACGCTGTGGTCATCGGCCTCGGGTCGATGGTCGGTGCAGGCATCTTCGCGGCGCTGGGCCCCGCGGCACGCGCCGCCGGGTCCGGGCTGCTGCTCGGGCTGGGGGTCGCCGCCGCCGTCGCGTACTGCAATGCCATGTCGTCGGCACGGCTGGCTGCCGTGTATCCCGCCTCGGGCGGCACGTATGTGTACGGGCGTGAGCGGCTGGGCGACTTCTGGGGGTATCTGGCCGGCTGGTCGTTCGTCGTCGGCAAGACGGCCTCGTGCGCCGCGATGGCACTCACCGTGGGGGCGTACGTCTGGCCGGGGCAGGCGCATGCCGTGGCGGTGGCCGCCGTGGTGGCGCTGACCGCCGTGAACTACGGCGGCGTACAGAAGTCGGCCTGGCTGACGCGGGTGATCGTCGCTGTCGTGTTGGCGGTCCTCGCTTCCGTGGTGGTCGCGTGTCTGGGGTCCGGTGAGTCCGATGCCGGGAGGCTGGACATCGGGGCGTCGGGTGGCGTGGGCGGAGTGTTGCAGGCGGCCGGGTTGTTGTTCTTCGCTTTCGCCGGGTACGCGCGGATCGCGACCTTGGGCGAGGAGGTGCGGGATCCGGCGCGCACCATCCCGCGCGCGATCCCGCTCGCGCTGGGCATCGCGTTGGTCGTGTACGCGGCTGTCGCTGTCGCCGTCCTTTCCGTGCTGGGCTCGGGTGGTCTGAGGCAGGCCTCGGCTCCGCTGGCCGAGGCGGTGCGGGCGGCCGGGGTGCCGGGTCTGGTGCCCGTGGTGCGGGTCGGCGCCGCCGTGGCGGCGCTCGGGTCGCTGCTGGCGCTCATCCTGGGTGTCTCGCGCACGACGCTCGCCATGGCCCGGGACCGGCATCTTCCCGGCGCTCTCGCCGCCGTGCACCCCCGTTTCCAGGTGCCGCACCGGGCGGAACTGGCTGTCGGTGCCGTGGTCGCCGTCCTGGCCGCCACGGTGGACGTCCGGGGCGCGATCGGTTTCTCCTCCTTCGGTGTGCTCGCGTACTACGCGGTCGCCAACGCGTCGGCCTGGACGCTGAGTTCGGCGGCTGTCTCGCGGGTCGTGCCGGTGGTCGGTCTCGTCGGGTGCGTGATGCTGGCGTTCGCGCTGCCCGGGGTGTCTGTGACCGTGGGCGCGGGTGTATTGGGCGTGGGTGTGGCGGCGTACGGCGTGCGGCGGCGGTGGGCCGGGCGGGGGCCGAGGCGGGGCGGCGCCTGAGGCCGCCCGCTCACGAGGCGTGCGCTACCGCCGGCCGTATGTGCAACTGCGGGCGCATGGTCACCGCTGTGCGGGGTGCGCGTACGGGGTTGGCCACGGGGGTCGGGCCCGAAGTCCTGGCCCGTGGGCCGGGGTTGTGTGGCTCCTCCGGTGCCCTGTTCTGCGACTGCTCGATCTCGGTCATGGATTCATGATGCAGGGCGGCGCTGACATTCGTGCGGCCTGTGGATAAGTGAGCGGGCGCTCAGGATCTGGGCGGGGGTGCGGCTCGGGCGAGGTGGCCGGCGCTCCACCCCCGGTGCGCCCGCTCTACCAGCGCTGCTGAGCGAACGGCTGGTTCGAGCGCACGATTTCGCGGCCCAGGGGCATCAGCGAGACCGGCACGAGCTTGAAGTTGGCGATGCCGAACGGGATGCCGATGATCGTGACGCAGAGCACGAGGCCCGTGAAGATGTGGGTCAGCGCGAGCCACCAGCCCGCCAGGAGCAGCCAGAGGATGTTGCCCAAACAGGAGGGCGCGCCCGCGTCACGGCGCTCGACCGCGGTGTACCCGAAGGGCCACAGGGCGTAGATGCCGATGCGGAAGGACGCGATGCCGAAAGGGATGCCGATGATCGTGATGCACAGGAGCAAGCCTGCGAACAGGTAGCCGAGGAAGAGCCAGAAGCCGCTGAGGATCAGCCAGATGATGTTCAGAATGGTCTTCACTGGTGGCGACCTGCCATCTTCTCGAGTCGGGCGATGCGTTCCGCCATCGGCGGGTGTGTCGAGAACATTCTGGAGAATCCCCGGCCCGGCCGGAAGGGGTTCGCGATCATCATGTGGCTCGCGGTCTCGATGCGCGGCTCGGGGGGCAGGGGGAGCTGCTTGGTGCCTGTTTCCAGTTTGCGAAGGGCACTGGCGAGAGCGAGTGGTTCGCCGGTGAGTTGGGAGCCGGAGGCGTCCGCCTCGTACTCCCTGGAGCGGCTGATCGCGAGCTGGATGAGGGACGCGGCGAGCGGGCCGAGGATCATGATCAGCAGCATGCCGAGGAGGCCCGGGCCGTCGTCGTCATCGGAGCGGCCGATGGGGATCAGCCAGGCGAAGTTCACCAGAAACATGATCACGGAGGCGAGGGCTCCGGCGACCGACGAGATCAGGATGTCGCGGTTGTAGACATGGCTCAGCTCGTGGCCGATGACGCCGCGCAGCTCGCGCTCGTCGAGAAGACGGAGGATGCCGTCTGTGCAGCACACGGCCGCGTTGCGCGGGTTGCGGCCGGTCGCGAACGCGTTGGGGGCATCCGTCGGGGAGATGTACAGACGGGGCATGGGCTGGCGGGCCTGGGTGGAGAGCTCACGGACCATGCGGTACAGCGCCGGGGCCTCGAACTCGCTCACCGGGCGGGCGCGCATCGCGCGTAGAGCCAGCTTGTCGCTGTTCCAGTACGCGTACGCGTTCGTGCCGAGCGCCAGGAAGACCGCGACGACCAGACCCGTACGGCCGAAGAGGCTTCCTACGACGATGATGAGTGCGGACAGTCCCCCGAGGAGTACGGCGGTCCTGAGCCCGTTGTGCCGGCGGTGCACGGTACGCCCTCCAAGTCGTGCGGCAGGGGAACCCTTTGCTTGCTGTTGCTGTTGGCTCCACTACTCAGTGGACCCTCCCGTACTGGTCAACGCCAGGCGGGGGGTACTAGTTCCCTTGTGCGCGCGGGACGGCCGGTGGGCCGTCCGGGTGACGGCGGGCCGCGCTAGAAGAGACCCGTGTCGGCGAAGCGCAGGACCAGCTGGGGTGCTCCGGAGAGGGCGATTCCGACGATTCCGGTGAGGGCGATCGCCGTGGTCAAGGGTGCTGGGACGCGGTGCGGTTCGGGTGCGCCCTCGGGGGCGCGGAACAGCAGGGTCGTCCACTGGAGGTAGTAGAAGAGCGCGATCACCACGTTGACGGCCATGACGACGGCGAGCCAGCCAAGGCCCGCGTCGACGGCCGCGGAGAAGACGGTGACCTTGGCGAAGAGGCCGATGATGCCCGGTGGCAGCCCGGCGAGGCAGAGCAGGAAGAAGGCCAGGAGCAGGGCGGTCGCAGGGTTCGACGCGTACAGGCCACGGTAGTCGCTGATGCGGTTCAAGGGCTTCGTACGGCTGACGAGGGCGGCCACGGAGAAGGCGCCGAGGTTCACCGCCGCGTACATCAGGGCGTAGGCGACCGTGGAGCCGATCGCCTGCTCGGCGTCGTCGGAGTACGCGGCCGCCGCGATCGGCACCAGGAGGTAGCCGGCCTGGCCGACGGAGGACCAGGCGAGCAGGCGGACCGCGCTGTACGCGCGCGTGGACTGCTGTTTCAGGGCGCCGACGTTGCCGACGGTCATGGTGAGGGCGGCGAGCGCGGCGAGTGCCGGGCCCCAGACGTCGGCGTACGACGGGAGGGCGACGACGGTGACGAGGATCAGGCCGGAGAAGCCGACCGCCTTGCCGACGACGGACAGGTAGGCGGCCACGGGCAGCGGGGCGCCCACGTAGGTGTCCGGGACCCAGAAGTGGAACGGTACGGCGGCCGTTTTGAAGGCGAAGCCGATGAGGGTGAGGACGACGCCGGCCTGGGTGAGGGTGTGCAGGTTGCTGTCGACGTTCTGGATCCGGTCGGCGATCTCGGTGAGGTACAGGGTGCCCGTGGTGGCGTAGACGAAGCTGATGCCCAGGAGGCTGACGGTGGTCGCGGTGACGGACGACAGGAAGAACTTCAGGGCCGCCTCGGAGGACCGCTTGTCGCCGTGCCGGATGCCGACGAGAGCGAAGGCGGGCAGGGAGGCGACCTCCAGGGCGACGATGAGCGTCGCGAGGTCGCGGGAGGCGGGCAGCAGGGCGGCGCCGGCGGCGGACGACAGCAGCAGGAACCAGAACTCCCCTTCGGGGAGTTCCTTCTTCGCGTCCTTCAGGGCCGTCATCGACAGCAGGGCCGCCAGGAGGGCGCCGCCGAGGACGAGGAACTGGATGACGAGGGTGAAGCGGTCCGCGGTGTAGCTGCAGACGTCCGGGGCGCCGGTCAGGCAGAAGGTGGCGCGGTCGCCGTCCAGGAGCGGCAGGAGGGCCATCAGGGAAATGGTCAGGCCCACGACGGACGTCCAGCCGAGCAGGGCCTTCTTCGTATCGCCCACGAAGAGGTCGGCGACGAGCACGGCGAGGCCGACGACCGCGGCGATCGTGGGCGGCGCGATGGCGAGCCAGTCGACGGACTGGACGACGGACTCGGCCAGTGGCTGGGCCGGGGAGCTCATCGGGTGCCTCCTGCGAGGAGCTGCTGCACGGCCGGGTCGGTCAGGCCGAGGAGAACCGCGGGCCAGAGGCCGGCGAGAACGGTGAGGGCGACGAGCGGCGTCCAAGCCGCGAACTCATACGTCTGTACGTCCGCGAGTTGCGGCCCCTCCTTCGGGGCGGCGCCCATGCAGACGCGGCGAACCACGATCAGCAGGTACGCGGCGGTCAGGAGCGTGCCGAACGCGGCGATGGTCATGAAGGTGAGGAAGGCCGGGCGACTGAGGCCGTCGGCGGGTTCGAACGCGCCGAACAGCGCCAGCATCTCGCCCCAGAACCCGGCGAGCCCCGGTAGTCCGAGCGAGGCCACGGCGCCGAAGGCAAGCAGGCCTCCGAGGCGCGGGGCCTTGCCGTAGAGGGCGGCGCCGGTCTCCTGCGCGAGGCTGTCGAGGTCGGTGGTGCCGGTGCGGTCCTTCAGCGCTCCGACCAGGAAGAAGAGCAGGCCGGTGATGAGGCCGTGGGCGATGTTGGCGAACAGGGCGCCGTTCACGCCGGTCGGGGTCATCGTGGCGATGCCGAGCAGTACGAAGCCCATGTGGCCGACTGACGAGTAGGCGATGAGGCGCTTGAGGTCACCCTTCGCGCCCTGCTTGGCGAGGGCGAGGCAGGCGAGGGATCCGTAGATGATTCCGACGACCGCGAAGGCGGCGAGGTACGGCGCGAAGGTGCGGAAGCCGTCGGGCGTGATCGGCAGCAGGATACGGACGAACCCGTACGTGCCCATCTTCAGCAGGACGCCGGCCAACAGGACCGAGCCGACGGTCGGGGCGGCGGTGTGGGCGTCCGGCAGCCAGCTGTGCAACGGCCACATCGGGGTCTTGACCGCGAGCCCGATCCCGATCGACAAAACGGCGATGACCTGCACGGATGTGGTCAGCTCGGGGCGATTGTCAGTGGCGAGTGCCACCATGTCGAATGTGCCCGCCTTGATTCCGATCAGGAGCAGGCCGAGCAGCATGACCACGGAACCGAGCAGGGTGTAGAGGATGAACTTCCAAGCGGCTTGAGTGCGTTGCTCACCCCCCCAGCGGGCGATGAGGAAGTACATCGGGATGAGCACCATCTCGAACGCGAGGAAGAACAGCAGCAGGTCGAGGACGGCGAAGGTCGCGAGGGTGCCGGACTCCAGGACGAGCAGCAGGGCGATGAAGGCCTTCGGGGACGGACCCGTTGGCATTTTGAAGTAGGAGTAGAGCGCGCAGAGGAAGGTCAGCAGCGCGGTCAGGACCAGGAGGGGGAGGGAGATGCCGTCGATGCCGAGGTGGATGCGCACGTCGAGTGCGGGGATCCAGCTGATGTCCGTGCTGGCCTGCATCTTCGACGGCTGGTCGTGGTCGAAGCCGAGCGCGAGGACGATCGCGGCGATGAGCACCGCACCGGCCACGGTGACACCGTGGCGGAGCACGGCCTGCTCGGATGACTTCCCCTTCAGTCCGGGCGGGGCCGGCAGGAGAGCGGCAGCGGCGCCGATGAGCGGGCCGACGACGACGAACGCCAGAAGGAACTGCATCACGGACTCGTTGATATCGATCACGCCTGCTCACGCTCCCGTGGCGACGACGAGGACGGCGACCACCAGGACGACGGTGCCGGCGAGCAGCGCGCTCACATAGGTCTGCACATTGCCGGTCTGGGCCCGGCGTACGGCCGCGCCCAGCAGACGGGGCAGGGCGCCCGCGCCGTGGACGTAGGTGTCGACGACCTCGCGGTCGAGGAATCGGACGAGACTCGCGCCGGCCTGGACCGGGCGGACGAAGAGCGCCGAGTACACGGCGTCGAGGTGGAAGCCGACGGCGGCGTGGCGGTGCAGCGGGCCTAGCAGGAGACGGGCCGGGTCCGCCGGGTCGGGTGCCGAGGCCGTGCCTCCGTAGGCGGGCGCGTGGCTGGCGATCGCCTCCGCTTCGACCGTTGCGGCATCGCCCTCCGGGTGGGCCGCGACCGCGCCCAGCGGGACTCGGACCGCCATGGCGGAGGTGTACCGCCAGGCCGTGTACGTCAGGAGTCCGCCGGCCAGGGCAGCGCCCGTGCCGAGGACGGACGTGGTGAGCGTGGGGGCCAGATCGTCGCCGTCGAACCAGTCGGGGAGCGTGCCGTAGGCCAGTGCTCCGAAGGCGAGGGACGGTACGGCGAGCACCCACAGCACGAGCGTCATGGTGCGCGGCTGGCGGCCGTGGTCGGGGGCTTCGGCGCCCTTGCCGCAGAAGGCGAGCAGCCACAGACGGGTGGCGTACGCGGCGGTGAGCAGGGCCGTGAGGAGGCCGGCGACGAGGACGGTCCAGCCCGCGGCGCCGGGGATGGGCTCGGCGTGGCCGGTGGCGGCGTGCTCGGCGGCGCCGAGGACGGACTCCTTGGAGAAGAAGCCGCTGAACGGCGGGATCGCGGCCAGGGCGAGGAGGGCGATGGTCATCGTCCAGTAGGCGTCGGGGACGCGGGCGCGCAGGTTGCTCATGCGGGACATGGCGGCCAGGGAGTTGGTGCCGGCGGCATGGATGATCACGCCGGCGGCGAGGAACAGCAGCGCCTTGAAGGCGCCGTGGGAGAGGAGGTGGAAGACGGCGGCGCCGCGGTCGCCGACGGCGAGGGCGCCGGTCATGTAGCCGAGCTGGCCGATCGTCGAGTAGGCGAGGACGCGCTTGATGTCGTCCTGGGCGAGAGCGGCGAGAGCGGAGCCGGCCATCGTGACCGCGGCCATGACGGCGAGGACGACCAAGGCCGCCGAGGAAGCGGCGAAGACCGGGAGGAGCCGGGCGACGAAGTAGACACCGGCGGCGACCATCGTCGCGGCGTGGATCAGCGCGGACACGGGCGTCGGGCCCGCCATCGCGTCGGGCAACCAGGTGTGGAGCGGGAACTGCGCCGACTTGCCCGCGACACCGGAGAGGAGCAGCAGGGCGACGAGTGTCGGGTGGTCGAGGCCGCCGTCGGCGACGGTGGAGAGGATCCGCGTGATGCGGAACGATCCCGCGTCCGCGGCGAGGGCGAACAGACCGATCAGAAAGGGGACATCACCGAGCTTGGTGACCAGGAAGGCCTTGAGGGAGGCGGCGCGGGCCTCGGGGGTCTCCCAGTAGTGGCCGACCAGGAAGTACGAGCAGATGCCCATGATCTCCCAGCCGACCAGGAGCACCATCAGGTCGCCGGAGTACACGACGAGGAGCATCGCGGAGGTGAACAGGGAGACGAGAGCGGCGTAGGAGGGGTAGCGCGGGTCGTCGCGCAGGTAGCCCGTCGAGTAGATCTGCACGCAGGTCGCGACCAGGCCGACCAGGACGGCGACGAGGGCGGCGAAGCCGTCGATGTGCAGGGCGAGTTCGATGGGGATCGAGCCGGTGGGGGTGAGCTCTGTGGCGGCGTTGACGGGGCGATCGCCGCCCTGGCGTACGGCGACCAGTACCGCCAGCGCGAAGGCGGTGAGGGTCGGCAGTACGGCGAGGGGGCGTACGAAGCCGGGGGCCGTGCGGCCGAGGAGCAGGCCGACCGCGGCGCCGAGGAACGGAAGGAGGGGGACGAGGACGGCGAGGGTGGTGGTGGTCACGCGGTGGCCTCGGCCTTCTCCGTCTGTCCGGCCGCCGGTTCAGTGGTGACGGTGGCCTCGTCAGGGCCGCCCGGGCCGTCGGTCTCGTGGCCCTCGGCGGTGTCGCGGAGCTTGTCGATGTCCGCGGTTCCTCGGTTGCGGTGGACGGCGAGAACGATCGCGAGACCGATGCCGATCTCGGCGGCGGCGATGGTGATGGTGAACAGGGTCAGGGCCTGGCCGGAGTGCAGGGTTTCCTCAGCGGCCTTGGTGAGCCAGACGTCGAAGGCGACGAGGTTGAGGTTGACGGCGTTGAGCATCAGCTCGACGGACATCAGAACCAGGATCGCGTTGCGGCGGGCGAGGACTCCGTACAGGCCCGTGCAGAAGAGGAGGGAGGAGAGGACGACGGGATAGGCGATGTGCATCAGCGGGCGCCTTCCTGCTCGGCCTGACCTTTTCGCCCGATCGGGTGATTACGGGAATCCGGGACGGATGAGGAACTCCCGGTCGCGCCCCGGGAGTTCACAGAGGGAGAGCTCGACTCCGTCTTCGTCTTGCGGGAGAGGACGATCGCGCCGACCAAGGCCGTGAGGAGGAGGACGGAGAGGGCCTCGAAGGGGAGGACCCAGTTCTGGAAGAGGCTTTCGCCGGTGGCCTTGGTTGAGCCGGCGGCGGGGCCGTCGAGGTCGATCCAGGTGGTGCGGAAGGCGTCGACGACGACCCAGACGAGGGCGGCGGCAGCGGCGACGGCCACGGTGAGGGCGGCCCAGCGATTGCCGGAGTCGGCGTCCGGGGAGCGGCCGATGGGGGCCTTGGTGAGCATCAGACCGAAGAGGAGGAGGACGACGACCGAACCGACATAGATGAGGACCTGCACCCAGGCGATGAACTCGGCGGTGAGGAGGAGGTATTCGACGGCGAGGCCACCGAGGGCCACCACCAGCCAGAGGGCGGCGTGCACCAGTTGGCGGGTGGTGACGGTGACGATCGCGGCGCCGAAGGTGACCAGGCCGACGAGGAGGAAGGCGATCTCGACGCCGGTCGGGGAGAGGAAGCCTCGCGTCTCGACGGCGGCCAGGGCGGGGGGCGTCGTGGTGGTGGCGGCTGCGACCGCGGCTGCGGCGAGGCTCACGAGTCCCCCTCCTGTGTTGTGGCGCGCTTGGTCGGCTTGGTCGAGTCGGCCGGGTCGGTGGGCTTGGTCGGCTCAGTGGGTTCGGTGGGCTTGGTCGGCTTAGGCGGGTCTGTGGGCTTGGTTGGCTCGGATTTCTCCGGCTGGGCTGCCTGTTCTGTCTCGGCGGTTGCCAGTTTTTCGGCGGTCTTGCGGGCGGCGGCGAGTTCCTTGGGTTCCTCGGCGGAGGGGTCGAGGGCGGGTGGGGCGGGGACCGTCCACATCCACTCGCGGAGTTTGTCGCGCTCGTGGGTGAGTTCGTGGATGTCGGTCTCGGCGTACTCGAACTCCGGGGACCAGAAGAGGGCGTCGAAGGGGCAGACCTCGATGCAGATACCGCAGTACATGCAGAGGGCGAAGTCGATGGCAAAGCGGTCGAGGACGTTGCGGCTGCGCTCGCGGCCGCCGGGGGCGACCGGCGGGACGGTCTCCTTGTGGGAGTCGATGTAGATGCACCAGTCCGGGCACTCGCGGGCGCAGAGCATGCAGACCGTGCAGTTCTCCTCGAAGAGGCCGATGACGCCTCGGGTGCGGGGCGGGAGCTCGGGCTGGGCGTCCGGGTACTGCTCGGTGACGGTCTTCCTCGTCATCGTGCGGAGGGTGACGGCCAGGCCCTTGGCGAGGCCGGAACCAGGGATGCGGGACCGGGTGGGGGTGGGCGGGACAGGCTCGGCCATGGCTACTGGATCACCACCTTGACGATGCCGGTGAGGGCGATCTGGGTGAGGGAGAGGGGGACGAGAAGGGTCCAGGAGAGCTTCTGGAGCTGGTCCTCGCGCAGGCGGGGGTAGGTGACGCGGAGCCAGATGACGACGAAGGCGAGGACGGCGGTCTTCAGGAGGGTCCAGACCCAGCCGAGGCCGTCGGCGCCCCAGGGGCCGTGCCAGCCGCCGAGGAAGAGGACCGTGGTGAGGCCGCACAGGACGACGATTCCGGCGTACTCGGCGAGGAGGAACAGGGCGAAGCGGAGGCCGGTGTACTCGGTGTAGGCGCCGAAGATGATCTCCGAGTCGGCGACGGGCATGTCGAAGGGCGGGCGCTGGAGTTCGGCGAGGCCGGCGACGAAGAAGACGATCGCGCCGACGATCTGCCAGGGCAGCCACCACCACTCGAAGGCGTCGAGGATGCCGGGGAGGGAGACCGTGCCGGCCGCCATCGCCACGGAGGCGGCCGTCAGCAGCATCGGGAGTTCGTAGGCGAGGAGCTGGGCGGCGGTGCGGAGGCCGCCGAGGAGGGAGAACTTGTTGGCGGAGGCCCAACCGGCCATGAGGGAGCCGAGGACGCCCACGCCCATCACGGCGAGGACGAAGAAGATGCCCGCGTCGATGACCTCGCCGACCGCGCCCTCGCCCGGGCCGATGGGGATGGCGAGGAGGACGAGGAGGTACGGGAGGAGGGCGACGGCGGGGGCGAGTTGGAAGATACGGCGGTCCGCGCCGGCCGGGACGACGTCTTCCTTCTGGGCGAACTTGACGCCGTCGGCGATGAGTTGGGCCCAGCCGTGGAAGCCGCCGGCGTACATGGGGCCGAGGCGGCCCTGCATGTGGGCCATCACCTTGTGTTCGGTCTGGCCGATGATCAAGGGGAAGGTGAGGAAGACGACGAAGACGAGCAGGAGTCGCAGGGCGACGTCGAGAGCGTCGTTCACTGCGGGCCTCCTGCGGGGGTGTCGGGGTCGGGGGTGTCGGGGTCGGGGGTGTCGGGGTCGGGGGTGTCGGGGTCGGGGGTG
>NZ_VTHJ01000017.1:148574-148643 GCF_008386495.1 Streptomyces tailanensis
TGGGGGGGGGGGGGGGGGGGGGGGGGGGGGGGGGGGGGGGGGGGGGGGGGGGGGGGGGGGGGGGGGGGG
>NZ_VTHJ01000170.1 GCF_008386495.1 Streptomyces tailanensis
GTGCGGCCTTGCCGATGAAGTCGTCCTTGTCGAGCTTGACGGCGAAGCCGACGCCGGCCTCGTAGGGGTCGTGCTCGTAGGTCATGTCGGTGCCGAAGGAGCGGTAACCCTTCTCCAGGCGGAGGCTGTTGAAGGCGCCGCGGCCGGCGATGACGCCGCCCAGGGGTTCGGCCGCCTGCCACAGGGTGTCCCACAGCTTCAGGCCCTGGTCGGCGGTGGTGTACAGCTCCCAGCCGAGTTCGCCGACGTAGGACAGGCGCATCGCCGTCACCGGGACGCTGCCGATGTAGGCGGGCTTGGCGCGGAAGTACTTCAGGCCATCGCCTGAGAAGTCCTCGTCCGTCAGCGGCTGGAGAACCTTGCGGGCCAGCGGGCCCCACAGGCCGATGCAGCAGGTGCCCGGCGTGATGTCGCGGACCTGGACGGTGCCGTCGGCGGGCAGGTGGCGGGTGAACCAGTCGAGGTCGAGGTTGCCGTTGGCGCCGACCTGGAACTGGTCGGGGGCCAGGCGGGCGACGGTGATGTCGCTGCGGATGCCGCCGTCGTGGTCCAGCAGCAGGGTGTACGTCACCGAGCCGACGGACTTGGCGACCTTGCCGGTGCACAGGCGCTCCAGGAAGGCGGCGGCACCGGGGCCGGTCACCTCCAGGCGCTTGAGGGCGGTCATGTCGTACATCGCGACGGTCTCACGGGTGGCCTGCGCCTCCGCGCCGACGATGGGCGACCAGAACTGGGCGGCCCAGTCGTTCGGGGTCGGGATGGAACGCCCCTCGGCCAGCTTCGCGTTGGCCTCGTACCACTGCGGGCGCTCCCAGCCGTTGGCCTCCAGGAAGAAGGCGCCCTGCTCCTGCTGCCGGGCGTGGAACGGACTCAACCGGATCGGGCGCGGGTCCCCCGACGGCTGGAGCGGGTGCAGGATGTCGTAGACCTCGACGAAGTTCTGGCAGTCGCGGGCCAGGACGTACTCCGGGGACAGCTGGTGCGGTTCGAAGCGGTTGACGTCGCACTCGTGCAGGTCGAAGGAGGAGCAGTGCCCGTCGACCAGCCACTCGGCCACCGCCCGGCCGACGCCCGCGGAGTGCGTGACCCACACCGCCTCGGCCACCCAGAAGCCCTTGACGGCCGGGGACTCGCCGAGCAGGGGGTAGCCATCGGTGGTGAACGAGAACAGGCCGTTGATGCCCTCCTCGACCTTGGCGTCCTGCGTCGAGGGGAGCAGGGACTGAGTCTCGGTCCAGGCGGGCGCGAAGTCCTCTTCCGTGAACTTCAGGACCGACGGCATCTCGTCCGCCTCGTCGAACGAGAGGATCTCGTCGGCGGTGATGGGCATCGGGCGGTGGCCGTAGTAGCCGATGCCCAGGCCGTCGAAGCGGTCGCGGTAGTAGAGATCGGCGTCCTGGTGGCGCAGGATCGGGCGCACCGCCTCCTCCGTCTGACCCGCCAACGCCGGCACCGGGCCCGTCCAGGCGAGCTGGTGGGCCAGCGGCGTGAGCGGAAGATTCATCCCGGCCATGCGCGCGATCTTCGGACCCCAGATGCCGGCGCAACACACCACGATGTCAGC
>NZ_VTHJ01000171.1 GCF_008386495.1 Streptomyces tailanensis
GGCTTGGTGTTCCTTGATCGACTCAGCGCGTTTGGCCGTCTTGCCGACGTCGTGACGTGTGGCCCGCTGCTTGTTCTTCGAGCCGGGAGGCCGTCCCGGGCCCGGCTTGGACGGTTTCGGTGCGGCCGACGGACGGGCCGCCGTCGCGCGGACGTTGCGAAACCCCCGGCGGACGCGGGCAGGGGTGAGGCGGCGGGGTGCGGCGGGTCGCTCCCAGGGACGGCGCAGGTCCTCGGCGAGGGGGCGGGCGAGGCGGAGCTGGGTGTGGGCGGCGATGATGAGCCAGGTCCACAGATCGGCGCTGTCGGCGTGGCGGACCTTCGGTGCCGTCCAGCCGAGGGTCTGCTTCAGCAGCCTGAAGGTGTGCTCCAGGTCGAATCTGCGGAGGAAGGACTGCCACCAGCGGTCCACGTCCACCGGTGTCGCGGCGGTGGCGGAGCACCACAGCCAGACCGGTTTCGGGTCTCGGTCGCCCGGCAGGCGCTCGACCTGCAGCCGCACCAGCGTGCCGTGCAGGACAGGCAGTTCCTCGTCCGCGTGGTCCAGCCATGGGCCTCGGTGGGTGAGCCTGGGGTGCATCCGGTCCCAGGCCATCGTCTCGGCCTTGCCGTAGCGGGTGGTGTCCGTGCTGGTGGTGACGTCGGGCTCGTGCCAGCTGTCGGGCTTGGCGAAAGTGAGGACACCGCCGTGCCGGCGGGGCCGCCCGCCCTTCGGGCCGGAACGGCTCGGGCCCGGGTCGCGGAGCATGACCCGGTCCGAGCGCAGGCGCCCGAGCAGCATCACCGGCAGGTCGGCCAGGGCGTGGGAGAGGTAGGTGACGTCGTAGCCGGCATCCATCACGATGAGGATCTCCAGGTCGCCCGGCCGCCAGTGCCCGGCCTGCGCCAACCGCTGTACGACATCGCGCAGTTGGGCGGCGGTGACGAGCGTCGCGTCGTCGGCGGGTCCCAGGCGCACGGCGTCCAGCAGCGCGACCCAGGAGGTGCGGCCGGATTCCAGCGCGGCAACGAAGGAGTACGGCCAGCCCGGCACGAACTGGTCCGTCTTGCGGTCACCACGTCCGTAGACGTGGCAGAACAGCCGGTCGTCGCTGGTCGGGGCATCGGGGCGGAGCCAGTTGCTCACGTCCACGGCCAGCACGATCCGGCCGTCGGCCGCCTTCGGTAGCGGCAGGCCGGCCAGCGTGCGGCGCAACCGCGTCGGCTCCAGCCAACCGCGGTCCAAAGCCGCGTACAGCGCACCGTGCCCGCGCCGGTGCTCGACCGCCAGCGACAGCTCGACCAGCGTCTTCACCGGCCCGTCCGCGCACAGCACCGCGTCAGTGAGTTCGAAGAGCGCATCCGCGCGAGCGTAGAGGCATTCGTAGAACTCGACCCGAAAGCGGGACAACACGTCCAACGCCTCGCCTGCGGGCGCATCGACAGACAGACTCATACACAGCGGCCGTTCTCTTGCACTTCGTGACTCGACATCTCGAAGCGTGGAGAACGGCCGCCTCCGCTGTCCTGGAAAGAACCGCAGATCAGCAGGTCGG
>NZ_VTHJ01000172.1 GCF_008386495.1 Streptomyces tailanensis
CCAGTTCGGCCCACTGTGCGTCGGTGATGGTCTCGACGCTGATCAGGACCGCTCGGGCACCCGCTTCGACGGCACCCTGGTGGGCGGCCTCGGCGAGGGCACGGGTGTGACCGTTTCCGGAGTGGTAGGGGATGGCTAGGGTGGGGAGGTTCCTCATGCTCCGTCTCCAGTTGGTCGGGCGGACGTGGGCGCTCGTGATGTGAGTGCGTGTCGCAGTTCGGCTTCGAGCCGGTTCAGATCGTTTTCATGGCCGTGCGCCGCGATGTGCCCGTCCGGGCGGATCAGGTGATACCCCGGCTTGCGACAGCCGGTCGCCGCCGCGGCGGCCCGGAGTTCCAGCTTCACCAGCCGGACCTGGGGCCGACGGTCTAGGATGTGCCCGACCTCGGCAAGCCAGCCGGGGTCGGCCTCCGGCGCCAGGACGGCCAGCGACCAGCCGTGCGGGTCGGCTCGCGGTCCTGAGATGTCGTGCGCCACGGCGAGGCTTCGTGGAAACACCGCGCCGACCCTCGATCCGGAGAGCAGCGTGCCGCGGAACCGGCATTCGGGCATCCCGGACGGGCTCTGGCTGGCCCGGGCGGGGGTGTAGGTCAGCCGCCGTCCGGCCATGACCGGCGCATAGGCCCGGGAGGCTACACCCGTACGGTCCAGCAGGCGGAAGGCCGTATCCCGGAGGAGCACCCGGGGCCGGCTGCCGGCCATCCAGGCCCTGGTCTGCAGATCGGTGTCCCGGACGATCCTGCGGGTCGCCTCGATCCGCTCAGGTCCGTAGCCGGACAGCAGTGAGAAGGGAGAGTCGCCCCGGAGCACCGCGGCCAGTTTCCAGGCGAGGTTGGCGGCGTCCTGGAGGCCGGTGTTCATGCCCTGGCCACCCGCCGGGCTGTGCACGTGCGCCGCGTCCCCCATGAGGAAAACCCGGCCCAGCTGGAAGCTGGTGGCGTGCCGCGCGTGTACCCGGAACACCGTCTGCCAGACCGGTTCGGTGATCCGTATCCCTCGCGGGCCACGCTCGTCCAGGACCGCCTGCATCATCGCCGTGTCCACTTCCTGCCGTCCGCCGGGAGGCATGACGGACAGGAAGCGGAAGACCCCGTGCGGGGCCGGCACGACGACCAGGGTTCCGGCCGGGGCCTGGTAGTACCGGACCTCGCTGTGTGGCAACTCGCCTTCGATGTGCGCGTCCATCAGGGCGAACGCCATCTCGTAGGTGACGCCCTCGAATCCCACGCCGATCTGCGAACGCACCGCGCTAGCCGCCCCGTCGGCGCCGATCACGAAAGGTGCGCGGAAACGTTCGATCGCCCCGTCCGTGTGCTCCAGTACAGCCGTCACCGCGTCGGTACCGTCGATTCGACCGGAGAAGTCGGTGCCCTCCAGGCACAGCAGCCGCACTCCGCGCTCGACCTTGCCGCCCAGAGCGTGCAACAGCTCGGTCAGCAGCCGTTCGGTCTCCGGTTGAGGCAGGATGCGGGAAGCCAGTTCGGTAGC
>NZ_VTHJ01000173.1 GCF_008386495.1 Streptomyces tailanensis
CTCGGAGAAGTACCAACTCCGCCCCCGCGACTGGGACGCGGCCGAACGCGACGGCCGAACGATCGCACCCCTGCTCGGCAAGCTCAACGCGATCCGGCGGCGCAGTCCGGCACTGCGCCAGCTGCGTGACCTGCACTTTCACCACGCCGACCAAGAAGCGGTGATCATCTACTCGAAACGGGCGGGCTCGAACACGGTTCTGGTGGTCGTCAACCTCGACCCCCACCACACCCAGGAGGCCACGGTCTCGTTGGACATGCCGCAACTCGGCCTGGACTGGCATGAGTCGGTGCTGGTGCGCGACGAGCTCACCGGCGAGGTCTACACCTGGGGCAGGAGCAACTATGTACGTCTCGAACCGGGCCGCGCGCCCGCACACGTACTGACCGTCCTGCGACCGTCCAACCCGCAGATCGGAGGGTCACCCGCAAAATGATCGTCAACGAGCCCGTTCCGGACACCTTCGAGGACACCCCGCAGAAGGACCGGGACCCGGACTGGTTCAAACGCGCCGTCTTCTACGAAGTCCTCGTCCGCTCCTTCCAGGACAGCAACGGCGACGGCGTAGGCGACCTCAAGGGCCTGACCGCCAAACTCGACTATCTGCAATGGCTCGGCATCGACTGCATCTGGCTCCCGCCCTTCTTCAAGTCACCCTTGCGGGACGGCGGTTATGACGTCTCCGACTACACCGCGGTCCTCCCGGAATTCGGGGACCTCGCCGACTTCGTCGAATTCGTCGACGCCGCCCACCAGCGCGGCATGCGCGTCATCATCGACTTCGTCATGAACCACACCAGCGACCAGCACCCGTGGTTCCAGGAGTCCAGGAACAACCCCGAAGGCCCTTACGGCGATTACTACGTCTGGGCCGACGACGACAAGCAGTTCCAGGACGCCCGCATCATCTTCGTCGACACCGAGGCCTCGAACTGGACCTTCGACCCGGTGCGCAAGCGGTACTACTGGCACCGCTTCTTCTCCCACCAACCGGACCTCAACTACGAGAATCCTGCGGTGCAGGAGGAGATGATCTCCGCGCTGCGGTTCTGGCTGGACCTGGGCATCGACGGTTTCCGCCTCGACGCGGTGCCGTATCTGTACCAGCAGGAGGGCACCAACTGCGAAAACCTTCCCGCGACCCACGACTTCCTGAAGCGGGTCCGGAAGGAGATCGACGCCCACTACCCCGACACCGTGCTGCTGGCCGAGGCGAATCAGTGGCCGGAGGACGTCGTCGACTACTTCGGTGACTTCCCCAGCGGCGGCGACGAATGCCATATGGCGTTCCATTTCCCGGTGATGCCGAGGATCTTCATGGCGGTGCGGCGGGAATCCCGTTATCCCGTCTCGGAAATCCTCGCCAAGACCCCCGCGATCCCCGCCAACTGTCAGTGGGGCATCTTCCTGCGCAACCACGACGAGTTGACGCTGGAAATGGTCACCGACGAAGAACGCGA
>NZ_VTHJ01000174.1 GCF_008386495.1 Streptomyces tailanensis
GCCGGCCCCAGTGAACTCGGATCTGTTTGGTTCGGGGTGGTGGGTGGTTGGTCGTTGTTTGAGAACTGCACAGTGGACGCGAGCATCTGTGGCCAAGTTTTTAAGGGCGCACGGTGGATGCCTTGGCACCAGGAACCGATGAAGGACGTGGGAGGCCACGATAGGCCCCGGGGAGTCGTCAACCAGGCTTTGATCCGGGGGTGTCCGAATGGGGAAACCCGGCAGTCGTCATGGGCTGTCACCCTTGCCTGAACACATAGGGCAAGTGGAGGGAACGCGGGGAAGTGAAACATCTCAGTACCCGCAGGAAGAGAAAACAACCGTGATTCCGGGAGTAGTGGCGAGCGAAACCGGATGAGGCCAAACCGTATGCGTGTGAGACCCGGCAGGGGTTGCGTATACGGGGTTGTGGGATCTCTCTTTCACAGTCTGCCGGCTGTGAGGCGAGTCAGAAACCGTTGATGTAGGCGAAGGACATGCGAAAGGTCCGGCGTAGAGGGTAAGACCCCCGTAGCTGAAACATCAGCGGCTCGTCTGAGAGACACCCAAGTAGCACGGGGCCCGAGAAATCCCGTGTGAATCTGGCGGGACCACCCGCTAAGCCTAAATATTCCCTGGTGACCGATAGCGGATAGTACCGTGAGGGAATGGTGAAAAGTACCGCGGGAGCGGAGTGAAATAGTACCTGAAACCGTGTGCCTACAAGCCGTGGGAGCGTCGGAGTGAAGACTTGTCTTCATTCTCGTGACTGCGTGCCTTTTGAAGAATGAGCCTGCGAGTTTGCGGTGTGTTGCGAGGTTAACCCGGGTGGGGTAGCCGTAGCGAAAGCGAGTCCGAACAGGGCGTATGAGTAGCACGCTCAAGACCCGAAGCGGAGTGATCTAGCCATGGGCAGGTTGAAGCGGCTGTAAGAGGTCGTGGAGGACCGAACCCACCAGGGTTGAAAACCTGGGGGATGACCTGTGGTTAGGGGTGAAAGGCCAATCAAACTCCGTGATAGCTGGTTCTCCCCGAAATGCATTTAGGTGCAGCGTCGTGTGTTTCTTGCCGGAGGTAGAGCACTGGATAGGCGATGGGCCCTACCGGGTTACTGACCTTAGCCAAACTCCGAATGCCGGTAAGTGAGAGCGCGGCAGTGAGACTGTGGGGGATAAGCTCCATGGTCGAGAGGGAAACAGCCCAGAGCATCGACTAAGGCCCCTAAGCGTACGCTAAGTGGGAAAGGATGTGGAGTCGCAGAGACAACCAGGAGGTTGGCTTAGAAGCAGCCACCCTTGAAAGAGTGCGTAATAGCTCACTGGTCTAGTGATTCCGCGCCGACAATGTAGCGGGGCTCAAGCGTACCGCCGAAGTCGTGTCATT
>NZ_VTHJ01000175.1 GCF_008386495.1 Streptomyces tailanensis
CCACGCCAACCTGGCGAGGAACCTACTAGGGCATACAGGGCAATACGCGTATATCAAACGCCCTCTGAGAAGTCCCAAAGATGCCGCCGCGCCCCTCCTGACCCGCTTCATCGCAGGACGGACCGTCGTGTCAATCCCCTCGCTCAGGGCTTGGTCATGGTCCTCGATCAAGATTGGTGAGGTCACCGGGCTCGCGGTGGCATGACGGGCAGCGGTGCAAGGAGGCGCGATCAACGCGGTCTGGAACAGGATCACGATCTTGTACAGACTGAGGCCGTGGCCCCGCCTTTTGGGTTGAGGTGATGCTCTGTACAGAACAGGTGGGCTGCGGAGACGAGCGCCACGTGGTGGTGGAAACCTCGGTAGGTGCGGCCCTCGTAGTCGCCCAGACCGAGGGCCTGTTCCATCTCGTGGTAGTCGGTCTCGATGCACCAGCGACTCGTCGCGTGCCTGACCAGGACGGTGAGCGGGGTGTCCGCGGGCAGGTCGGTGATCCAGGACCGGAAGACGTTCCCGCCGCGCCTGCGCTTCCACTGGATCAGCAGGGTGCGCCGGGGCAGGAGCCGGTCGGCGGTGGACGCGACGTGCTCGCGCTCGATGATCCCGGCGATGTGCACCGCAATGGCGACGAACCAGCCGGACCGGGCGGGGTGATCGGCGCTCCTGGCCCGGTAGACGAACCTGCGGGCCCGGTAGCGGTGATCCGCGGCGACCTGGTCGACGGTGATGCTGGGCGCCTGCGCGCCCAGGCGGTGACAGGGGCTCCGGTGGCAGGCAGGACCACGGTGTGGCCCGTGACCGCCAGCAGCCAGCGGATGCCCCGTGCACTCAGCCCGGTGCGGAAGGCGACGTTGGTGCCGTAGTCACTGTCCGCGACGACGAGCGGTGGTGCCAGGCCCCACTGGTCGAGTTCGTCGAGCAGGTCCAGGGCGATCCGCTGTTTGGTGCGGTGCGCGATCTGCGGCGGGACTCCCGCTTTCGCACAGCGTGCACGGTCCTTGGCCCAGCTCTGCGGCAGGAACAACCGCCAGTGCAACGGCGACGACCCCCGGCGCGAGACGGCGTGCACGGACACCGCGACCTGGCATAAGTGCTGGTCGCGCTCGCCGCAGTGCTGCACGATCGCGCCGGCGGTGCCATGCCCGTAGCGGACGAAGGGGTGATCGTCGATCAGCCAGGCCGACGGCCGCAGCACCCGGTGGGCGCGGGCCGCCACACGCCGCATCACCTCGCGGTAGTCCCAGGGGGACTGGGCGACGAAGTGACCCAGGGGGCCTTGTCCCAAGGCCGGGTAGTTAGCGTTTTCGCAGGTCACGCAAGCCAGTTGAAGGATTTCTGACGC
>NZ_VTHJ01000176.1 GCF_008386495.1 Streptomyces tailanensis
GCGCCGAGGAACGCCTTGTCGTCGGGCCAAATGCCGGCCCCACCCTCGCGCGGGGCACCGAACGGGGTCGTGTACCGCTTGGTGACCGCCTGGGTCGCGGCATCCGCAGCGAGCGTGCTGGTGCCCAGCTGCAGACCGCGAAGGCCGGGTCAGTGTGAAGGTGCCGAACGAGCCTGCCGTATGCCGCTGGACGTCACACGGTCGCATACCAGAGATCATGCGCAGAAAACTTCACTGCATCCATCGAGGAAAACCCTACGGGATATCCAAATGCATGCGTGAGGGCTTCTCGACTGCAGCAGAGTTCAGGAGTCACCCAAGACGATATTTCGATGACTTCACACCCCAATTCCATTGCCATTTGAGCGCATGGCGAATCAGAAATCGCTATACACAACGGAAAGCTCCCCGAGATGATGGCCTCTTCGCTTCCCTCGCGCATGATGGACCCCCACCCTTCCTCGGCCTCCCAATCCCAGTTGAGCAGCAGCTTGCCGTGCGCAGCCAACTCCTCCATGACCCTCTTCGAGTGGAGCCATGACCAGTTTTCACCGCGCCCCGCAGCACGCATTACCACTTCCGATACGTCCATCAGGGAGCACCGCCCGGGGAAGCGTGGATGATGGTAACCCCTTGCTTGGTTACCTTTCTATAGACGTTGATGTAGCTGGTAAGCTCTCCGGTTCTCCCGACGACACCAATCGGACCGTTCTCCACGTATACCTTCGCCTTCTGATTCTGATCCCCTGTCCAGAGATTATTTTTATCAGCGAATTTGGCTGCATCGAGTGCAGCCTTCTCCGCGTCTACACCCTTGAGGAAGACACTCCTGCCAGCGACCTCACGACCAGGCAAGTGTTTCGCCATCTTCTCATTGTCCACCGTGTAAGTACCGTTAGTCAGGCGACCATGCCGGTCAAGCCAGACGCTCTTGGGACCAGGCCTCATAGGTCCGGTTCGGTGACCAAAGATCGCAGCGAGCGCGCTGGGAACCTGATAGGTGTCGCTATTGATGTCATAGCCGTGGCCTGCCACCCAGTTATCAAACTGGGCTCCGTAGTCGCAGCCAGGCGATCCGGGCCCGCCCCCTCCCCGGCAGTCACTGTCAAAGATCCAGCCAGCGTATTCCGCCGTGTGCGGAACATTGCTGACTACACCGTAGAACGCTTCACCGACGGTTGAGCAGACACCGGAAAAAACTCCCCAGGATGCGCATCCTTCGGGCTTCCCCTGCACTGCGCCTTCGTCCCCGCCGCTGTTGCCGCCGCTGGTGGTCGTGCCGGTGCTGCTGGTGCTGGCGGTGCCCTTGGAGGGGTCGACCGTGCCGGTCTTC
>NZ_VTHJ01000177.1 GCF_008386495.1 Streptomyces tailanensis
CTGACGGTCTTGGATCGTCGCTGGTCAGGCCAGGCCGAGGAGGTCCAGCGGGCGGTGGAAGGGCTGGTAGGACATCTTGCGGAGCCCGGCGGCGATATTCGGGTGACCTGCCGCTCGTAGCTGGTTGATCGCGAAGCTGCGGAGGGTGGCCATGTTGTCGGGGCCGTGGCCGGTGCGGATCTTGGAGGCGTCCTCGGTGAAGGTGGTGTCACGGACGAAGTGCAGCCGGTTCTCGATCACCCATTGCGAGCGGGCCAGTTGCCCGAGCCGTTGGGGAGATGCCTGGCGGGCGGTGAGGTCGGTGAGTGCGTAGACGGTCTGCCGTGTCACTTTTCCCGAGCGCAGGTCGGTGCGGTGGCGCAGGATTTTCGCGGCCTGCACCGCGTGGGGGAAGTCCAGTCCGAGATCGGTGACGGTCAGCGCCCTGGTCGTCCGCGTCTCCTTGCGGCCGTGCCCCGTTTCGCGGTCGTAGCGCCGCGCGGTGGCCTGCGTCCAGGGCAGCGACCTCAACTGCCGGAACAGTCCGGGCTGGTTGGCCTTGATCAGCAGCAGGTAGTGGGCCTTCTTGTCCTCCACGAGGAACCGGGCGTGCTCGCGCTGGGTGTGCAGGGCGTCGGCGGTCACCGTCACGCCGGCCAGGTCGTACGGCTGAAGCAGGGCGGCGAAGCAGGTGATCTCGTTGGTCTTGTCCGGCACCCGCAGCTGGCTGACGGTCTGCCCGGTCCCGGTCATCGCGGCCAGCAGATGGGCGGCCGGGCTGGCGGGGGTGCGTGAGCCGCGGGCGCTCTTGCCGTCGACGGCCAGGGTGTCCGCTCCGGCCGGGTCGGCGCCGAGCAGGTCGGCGAGTCCGCCGGGGCATACGGCGTTCAGGACGCGGCGGATGGTCGCCGTGCTCGGCGCGATCCGGGTGCTGAACACGGTCGTCGTGCGGGCGCCAAGGCGGGCGAGGGTGTCCTGTGGGGCGTTGCGGGCCCACTGCCCGATCGCGGCGAACGAGCGGGCCCCGGCCAGTACGGCCGAGCAGGCAATGAGCAGCACGCTCACGAACGGGTGACGCTTCCCCCGCCGGTGCCGCGGGTCAGCCAGCGTGGCCAGCCGCTGCGGCAGTCCCGCAAGGGCGCGGTGCTGACGCGAGGGCGACTTGATCAGACAGACGCTGGCAGACTGACGGCACATCGAAGCTCCGGTTCGGCAGGGCGACTTGGTAGGTCACCCACTCCAACCGGAGCTTCGTTGCGTACGAGACGGGACGGCCAGCAGGCGTCACACCACCGTGACCTGCAACTTTCTGCTACCACTGCGACTTTGAAATCGCCCTG
>NZ_VTHJ01000178.1 GCF_008386495.1 Streptomyces tailanensis
TCACGGTGTTACTCACTTGATGTCTCTTCCATGATCATCAATTACACCGGTGAGCGTACAGACCCCACCCGAGACGTGGATCTTGGGGGGCTGAGAACGGACATCTCGTGGTCATGAAGCACTCCCCGCCGGAGTTCAAGGCGGACGTTGTCGCGCTGGACCAGTCGCGTTCCGGAGCGACGATCAAATAGGCCGCCGCAGATTTGGGAGTCAACCCGGAGACACTGCGGAACTGGGTACGGGCGGCCGCAGCGAACCGGCCGCGGGGGTGCCGGACGGGGCCACCCACGGAGCCGCCCACGCCGTTGGAAACGGGGAACGCGGCCCTGCGCCAGAAGATCCGCGAGCCGGAAGAGGAACGCGAAATCCTGCGGAAAGCGGCGAAGTATTGCGCCGGGGAGACGCGCTGGTGACCGCTTCCAGCTCGTCGCCGACCACCAGCGCCGCTACGGAGTGAGCTGTGCCGCAGCCTTGGCATCGCCCGCTCCAGCGACTACTACTGGCGCCGCACCGTAGCCGACCGGGCCGTGCGCCGGCGACCGACATGAGGCTCGCCGCCCGGATACGCAAGGTTCACCAGGATTCGGATGGCACCTACGGCGTCCCCAGGATCACCGCCGACCTGCCCGTCGACGGCGAGCAGGTCGACCACAAGGTCAGTCGGTGAGTCTGCGGAAGCAGACGAGGGTGCAGGCGGCGGCATCAGGTCAGTCAGGAGGCGGTGCGGTCGATCGTTCAGCGGTGGTGGCCCCAGGCGGCTCGAGGGCTCCGTGCCCTTGCGGGTGACGCCGCGCTTGCGGGGCGAACGACGCGGGTGGTCGTAATATCCCTTGTCGGCGTAGAGGCGGGTCAGCCGGCGGCGGCGCGGACGGCGGCCGGGGCGGCAGAGATTCCGTAGACGTTCCAGCGTCTGACTGTCCTGCGCGTTCCCGCCGGACCGGTCATGCGGTCCGCGTGTGGTGGCCTTGCGCCTTTTGTCCGGGGAGGGGCTGGCCACTGTGCCCGGGAGCCAACAGCGTTACGGGGTGGAATGGTCGGGGAGTTCCGCCACCACCGATTCCGGAGATCCCCACGGTTCCTCCAGCGCGGCCCGAAGTGCGAGGACGGTATCCGCACCGACGCGCCCGGCGAGCACGGCTTCGAGCCCGGCCAGTATCTGCATCGTCTCCGCGCGGCGCCGGACACCGGCCGCCGAGAGGAGCACGAGCTTCGACCGGGCGGAGTGCGGATCGCTCTCCACGGTCACCGCGCCCGCGGCGACAAGTTCA
>NZ_VTHJ01000179.1 GCF_008386495.1 Streptomyces tailanensis
GGCACCGAGGGTGAGGTCGTCGCGCAGGTAGTTGAAGACCTGGAGCTCGCTGACACCTGCCTGGGCACTCCCCTGCCCACCGGTGAACATCAGCCGGACGAAGCGCGTTCCCGGCCGGGTGAACAGGTGCACTTCCCCGCGCGCCACGGCTCGGTTACGGGACCGGTCGGCGATGGTCTTCCACCGGCGACCGTCGGACGAAGCCTCGACCACGTACGGGTAGGCCACGCCACGGTCCGGGAAGATGACCTTGACCTTGCGCAGGTTGTCGTACCCGCCCCCGAGGTCGACAGTGAGCCATTCCCGGGCGCCGGCGCGATCGGGGTGCCAGGACGTCGTCGGGTCGCCGTCGATGGCCAGCCCGGCCTGTGACGAGCCGCTGCTGGCCGTCGCCGAGGCCCAGGCCTTGGCGGCGATATTGCTTTCGATCGGCTTGATGTCCGCGCTTCCGTAGATCGCATTCGCCGGCGCGGGCACCATGAGTAACGTCGCGGACACCATGGTGACCAACGTCGTCGTGACCGCGATGACGCGGGCCGGACGCTTGCTGCTCATTCCTTCTCCTGACCATGTGACGGTGTCGTGGTCCGAGGCAGGCGGTGCCGCACGCTCTGCCGGTCGGAGAGGAGACCGGCAGAGCGTGCAGCGGGTCAGGCAGCCGGGGCAGCGGCATCGAGGCAGTCGATGTTGGGTAGTCCGGCTGCCGTGGTCGGATCCAGCCGGATGGTGTTGCTGCCGGCTTTCAGCGAGACGGTTGCGGTCTTGGTCGACCAGTTCGACCACGCGCCGGTGGTCTCGAAGGAAACGGGTCCCACCATGGTGCCGTTGACGACGAGGTTCGCCGGCCTCGCCCCGGCACTGGCGGCGTTGGCGAACCGGATCCCCACCGTCGCCGTGCGGGCGGTCTCCGAGTTCACGGTGAACTGCGCGTACGAGCCCGCGGCATTGGCGCCGTTGCAGAACCCGCTGCCGGAGAAGCCGGAGTGATCCGAGTCGATCGTGCCCTGGCACTCCGCCGGGGCGATCTCCACCTCGTAGCGGACCCCCGGCGGCGGTGGTGTGTCGCCGGAGGTCTTGACGAGTGAGAGCTGGTCGACGATGACGCCGCCGGAACCGGACGCCCGCACGGTGACGGTGGCGGCCCCGCTGGGTAGCTCGATGCCGGTGAGCTCGCGCTTGGCCCAGCCGCTCGACGACGGGATGCTGAGGGTGCGTTGGCT